>JAFLEH010000028.1 GCA_017301995.1 Verrucomicrobiota bacterium
GCAGCAGTGATTCAAGATGAAGGGCTTGATCGGTTGTCAGCAATAGAGGTTGGGAAATCCGGGCCATGACTGGATCATAGCAGATACTGTGCCAAATGCACAGTTATTTCGCGAACGTTGCACTAGCTCAAAGAAAGGTCCACCCCTGAATTTGCCGGCCAAGTCCCCCTCGTGGATTGCCGAGCGGGATGCCATCCGTCGTTTCGGTGACCGCAAGACCCGGGCCATCTTGGCCATCTACCATGCGCGTCGGAGCGCAAGAAAGCCGGTGTTCTTCATCCACCCCGGTATCGCCAAGGCCAACCAACTGTCACCAAAACAGTTGAATTGGGCGCTCGACAACTTGGAGGGTTCCATGATCGAGACCCTTCAGACCAGAAATGGCCGATATCGGACCATCCGTTTGTTGCCGCAGTTTGAGATTGCCAACGCGGAGCCCCCCGACTCACCGCGGGAAAGACCGTTGACCCCGTCTGTGGCAGACGAAGAGCGCGTTATCATAGACACGGCGGAGGTTCTTGCCCGGCTTAAGCAGTCAGAAATGCGGCCAACCGAATGGTCTCGTCATTGAAGCTCTCGCCCTGGAAGAACGCCAATACCCCAATCTCGCACGCGGTGTATCGGCAATTTGATTTCCGGCACCGGATCCGGTGCCGGAAGCGGCGAACCCGGAAACGGATGCCGGTATCGACACCGAAGCCAAAGTCCGGCCATCTGTTGATCGTGGCAACAACAAGAACATCAGTTACCGGTCGATCTTCGTGAATCACCTGCGCGGGTCCCAATGAAATCACAGTGATCGATCCATATCTTCGGGCATTCTGGCAGATCAAGAATTTCATGGAGTTCGTCCAACTGGTTCATGAACTGACTCCCGAGGGCGATGAGACAAAGGTTCGGCTTGTGACCAAGAGCGACCCCTAACATCCTGTCGAGCAGGATGAGAATATATTGAAGATCCGGAATCCCTGCGTCGGAACCCGAGTGTCGGTCGAGTTCGAGTATGCCGCCAATGATGCGCGTCAAGCCCGTCGCATCACCGATGCGGTGGACAGGCTCCACCGGCATTTCGGGAGACATCTTCTGGCTGGCGTGTCTCACGTAGTCTCCACCTTGTAACCGGGCACGTGGCGTCGGCCGATAATGCACCGGAACTGTCTGTGGATTTGGCGCCCCCGCGAACTGCGCACGGCATGTCTCCGCCTGACCACGATTGCGGCCGACTGTTCCGCGTGGGCCTGGTGACGGTTGAAGAACCGGCATTGAAACCAATACCGGTTGTGTATCAGGCAGCCGGCCTGCTGCGACGGACGGCATCCATCACATTCGCCAATGTGCCGTTGAGTGCGATGACGAAGATTTCGCCTGCCACCGGGTCCAATTCCGGGGGCACGCGCCGCCACCGTTCGGTCAGCATGCCCACCCTCGCCGCCGTTTGGAGATAGGCCTTGTCCTCCTTGCGGTCCAGCACGTCGAAGCATAGCGAGGCGTAGGCTTCAACCGGCGGTTCCGGGATATCCAGCGCCGCCGCCACGCGTTCGGCAGTGGCGTCGCGGGCGAGCAGGGCGGCATTCAACGGTCGCGCGAATTCGGGACGCGAATGCCAATGCATGGCCTGGCGGGCGGCGGAAAGATCCGGTTCGTGTCCGGCATGCGATTTCACAAGCACCCGGAAGGCCGCTCGCACCCACCGATACGGCGGTTTGTCCAGCAACTTCGGATAGGTGCTCTCAAGCGCATATCGCAGGGCAATCCTCGCCCCGAAGTCGGGCCGGTCCAAGTGCGGTTCGTCCATGAACGGGATCAACCGGAGCAGGAGACCCATAGGAAACGGCACCTTCCGGTGACAGACTAAATCGGCATGCAGGCATTTACGTTCGCGGACGGTCATGGTCGGCAGGTGGTTGACGTTTATGCGGAATGGGTCGCCGGCACCCTGCCGCGAAGCCCGTTCCCTCCGCAAGAATGATACGATAAACGCCCTGCAAAGTAAAGATCTATCAGGCTTTGCATATGTTTTACGAGGGTGCCTGCGGCACCCGCTCAATTCCCCAATTTCCGGCGTCATAATATACTGACCTAGGCACTCTGCCTAACGTCACTACAACATCCCGCCCGGCCCTTTGCCGTGGCGGGATGTTTCGTTTCCAACCATCCCCACCCAATCCTACCATCAAATGATCCACCCCTGATACCCAAATCCGTCAGCAGATTTCGTCCGCTGGCTATTGCAGCCGTTCTGGCCGTCGTCTTGGCTCGCGCTGCCTTCCCGGTGAAAACCACACTGGCAATTCCGTGACCCACCCCGCACCCGGCCATTCGCGCCGGGTGTTTCGGTTTAATCCCGCCGTTCGGGATTTCCCCGATCCATCCCTCTCCCCGCATCCGCCACGGTGGCGGAAACGGGAGCCCCTGGCATCCGCCATGGCCGGTTCCCGTGTGGGGGCCTGCCTGACGGTGCCTTTACAACACCAACCACCACGAAAGGACGCCCGACATTATGAGCCCCCTGTTTGATGTAATGCTAGTTAATGAGGTTGTGCCCCGCCTCCGTGCGGGTCTGCGCACCATCCCGAAAATCGGCGCTGAGGACGACGAGGATATCATCCAGGAAGCCACGCTGATGGCTGCCCGCATGATGGAATCGGCGGAGAAATCCGGTCATGTATTCACGGCTGGAAACATCTCATACTTCACCCTGCGCGGTGTCCGTTCCGGACGCCGCAGTGGGTATGCGGGACGTTGCGATGTTTATTCCCCCGGCTGCCAGATAGACGGCAACGCGCGATTTGAAGCACTCGACGCCGAGGTCGAGGTGGATGATGAAGCCTGCGGCACGCTGCACGACGTCATCCATCCGTTCAGCCCGGACGACCACGAGATGGACCCTGCCGGAGAAGCCGCGCGCAATTTGGACTGGCAGGCGTTTCTGGCCAGCCAGCCGCCGCGCCACCGCCAGGCTATCCTTACTCTTGCTGAGGGCGGCACCATGCGGGAAGCCGGCAAACGCTGCGGGATCAAGGACAGCGCCGCGCGAAACCTGAAGCAGCGGATCGCCGCCGATCTGCTGGAGTTCTTCGGCGAGTCGCTGATCCGGCGTCTGTTGGGCGGCATGCGTCCCGAATGGGAAGGCGGGCTGCGCTGCGCCCGAGAACGCCACGCCTGCCAGGCCCCGGTGTTCGTCTCATGGGACCCCCCCCCGACAGCCGCGTGAACGACCGTAGCCACCCGGAACGCCCGCGCCCTATCCGGCAACGGAGAAAGGCGCGGGCGTTCCGTGAGGGCCGTGGCCGCGGTTTTTTTCCTAAGGTTGGGCAAATCGCTCTTTGGCGGACGATCCCTGCTCGTTTGTGATCCATGGCGGTTCCCGCCCACGTCCAGGCGCTGGTTCTTTGCGCCGGTCATCCGGGGTCTTTCCCGCCTATTTTGCGATTCCGCCTTCCCTGCTATTTGGCTGTGCGCGCCCGATCCGGCATTGTTGGCCCCATCAAACCGAATTGCCAATGTCCGATAACACCAAGATCCAATGGGCCGGCACCACCGTGAATCCGATCATGGGCAGTGGCAACTGCGAGCTTTTTCCAAATCCCGCCACGGTCCTAGCCAACATCCGCGAAGCCATGAATCAGGCGGGTGCCTCACCCGCGGTTTCAAAGAAACCCGTCCAGAGCGTGTTCCGGCAACTGATCGACGGGTGCATTCGCGAATTGGAGAATACCAATCTGCGCAACCCCGATCATTCGGCGGATGTGACAACGACCAACATCGTCCAACTGAGGGATTCTTTTGTCCGGCAGGCGGAGATCAAATACGGCAAGCCCGTGGCGGACGCGGCTGGCGCGGCGATCCGCACCTCCGTCACCTGTTACGCGTCCGTGCTGCACATCCGGAGCCCTTTCGCTTCGGTTTCGAGATCGCGGAGCCGTTGCTCCTGGGCCGCAATGACAAGCCGGGCCCCGGAGCGGATGCACACGGCGTATTCCGGGTTTCCTCCGAAGCCGGTCTGGACCTGGAAGACAGGAGCGCCGGTAAGCTCACGGAGCTTCGAGCAAGTCGGCGCCAAGCAGCGCGGTCGTTGTGGCAAAGCCGAC
Organism: Verrucomicrobiota bacterium; assembly: GCA_017301995.1. Classification (GTDB taxonomy): domain Bacteria; phylum Verrucomicrobiota; class Verrucomicrobiia; order Verrucomicrobiales; family Akkermansiaceae; genus Luteolibacter. The sequence goes on from JAFLEH010000028.1 coordinate 4,092, forward strand.
TTCACCGAGTGTTCGAGCAAGTGTTTGAATCATGTGATTGTGTGGTGGATTTTGTGCAAGATTTCATACACTCCTCAGAACTGAGGAGTGTGGAAAACCATTTATTTTCAACGGTTTGTGGCAGCGTCTATCCGGCAGGTCTGCCAGGGCGACCCGACCAACCGCTTGTAGTCGCCCGCGATATCGGCTCTCTCGAACGCTTCGATATACGCCGGGAGTCTGGCCAGGCTCTTAGCGCTGAGCCCTGCTTTGAACAGCGCGTGACGATACGATTGGTATTGCCCGGAATGCCCGGAAACGACACGCGAAATCAGGGCAAATCCGGAACCGCCGGGACTCGCGGCGGCATCATGTTTCTGTAATCCCGGATATTTGGGACTACGGATCTTCATAACCCATTGGAAAATCAATGAAAACCCGTCCCAAAAGGCGCTGGAGAAAAATCCCGTTTTCAGTCCCAAAACGACCCCCTGGTCTAGAAAATGCGACATCCGTTTTGGCACTGCTTGCGCTCCATGAGACCGGAATACTCGTCGGCCGACACAATCGGATCATCATCCGCAGGCTCGCCATAAATCGCCACGACACTCCCGACCAGCGGCATCAGGCTCCCGCGTTTCGTAATCCGGGATCCAAGTTTCGCCATGATGTCCGGTGTTGCCGTCGCATGGTAATTCAGAACCGGGCGATCGGACCCCGCGGCAAGAAAGATGCTCGCTCCACCGGATTGCTCACGGATCAATGTGCCCTGCTCGCCGCCGACCGCAAGCTGCGCGATCACGCACTCGGCGATCCGCCAACTGCATGCCGCACAAGACGACGGAATTCTCTTGGGTCTTCCCTTGATCCGCGATCCGTCACAAGGACCTATCTGCCCGACCTTCGGCCTGCCGCAATCGTCTTTCCAGCCTAACCACTCAACCGGTCTGCGACCGTCAGCGAGGAAGCGATGGGACAAGCACGGCCTTTCCGCCGCATTTCATTCCGGCCATGTCAGTGCCCGCAGTGGTATTGGCTGGGTTTTACTGACAGGACACTGAAGCAGGCGACTGATATCGGATGGCGGTCGTCCTTATGATATTGCCTATATTTCAAGGGCTTTTCCGGCAGAACCTATCGCTGAAGCGTTCCCGATGGCGGGTCCAGTCAGTGAATGCAGTGCGTCTGCAGCTCATCCATTTTCAAGGGATGGGGCGATTTCAAGCAACGGTCTCGAGCCAATGATGTATTTGCGCTCGGGAGTGGGCAGAATCACCTCGGCATCGATAAGCTTCGAGAGAACCGGCCGGTAGATCGAGGTTTGCTGGCAGTCGAAGCTGCGGATCAGATCCCGTTCGCTGACGGGTTGTTTGAGGCTGATCTTTTGGACGATCCGGGTGGCAATGTACAGCATGTCCTTCCCGCCGACCGCCACTGCTGCCGTTGGGGGCTTGCGCAAGTGATAGTCTGCCACATGACAGGTGCTTAAATGGGCGAGTTTCGCTGAGGCCAATTCGGTATCGGCCGATCTTACCCCCGCGAAGTCGCACCATGTGAGGAGACTCCACAGCAGGGTGTCGGGCAACTTGCGGAACATGGCTCCCAGATCCAGATGACACTCGTCCCATTTGCCTTGATTCCTGTGCGACAGGAGAGAGTAAAAACCCGACACACCCGGAGTGGTGATTCCGGTGAATTGGGTGTGGCCCCCGCGTCTTGCGGCGATCAGTTCGCAAACCAGACGCTCGTAGTTGGAAAGGAACCGGGCGGCAGGTGCGTGCGCTGCAAGGACCTCCGTCTCGTTGATGTCCGGCTTCTTGGGCTGGCTTTCGAGCAGCATGGCTCGCGCCACGATTCCCGGGGCGGTCGTGCGTAGGCGACTGCGGGAACCTGCGTCAAAGGTGAAGATGGCGTGAATCCTGGCTGGGTAGCTACAGGCGTTTGCCGCGTCCTTGCGCCCCCTCGAGTTGGGAACGTTCCGGCCATCCATGAAGTCCGCCAGGCTGGCCAGCAATTCCGCGCGGTGCCTCGACTCAAGTAACGGGGCGAGCTTCATCGACATGAGCGCCGTGTGCTGGTGGCACCCGTGGAGAAGCTCTGCCAAATCGGCCGCCGTGTTGCCCTCCAGCAGGATGGATGGCCGGCAACTGGCGGAAGGAGGCGACTCGGCTTGCCGCGGGTCGCTTAGGGGATTGGAGGGCAAGTGCTTTCCAAGGGACTCGGCGAGTTTGGCATTCATTTTCCTCACGAGCTTGGCATTCGTCGTGGTCGTGCTCTCAAGGTTGCGTTGGGGCCCCGACGGAGCGCCCGCGGCCAACGCGGCGTCAGCATCCGACCTGATATTGCATGCCCTAACCGGCGCCAACAGTGATTCCAGCGCGCGGCTAAGCCTGCCTTCCGCAATCAACAGATGTACCGGCGGCGGGGGGGACCCCCCCAGAGGCAGGTTGAGGACAGATGCGGGACCCGCCACCCCGGCAAGAACGGAGGCCATCAACACAAGAGCCGCGTCGGTGTCAATCTGGTGCAAGGTCGCCCACGAGCTGATTCCGATGAGTTTGGCCATGTCGGTGGTATTTTCCTTCTTAGGAGGTGCGGGTTGGATCTCGTTAGTCATGATCGGTGGTGGTTGATTGGTTTGCGGCGGCATGGAAACTCCGGCACCCTGCCGCGGTGTCCATCGCCGTTGCGGGAATTCAACCAAAAGCGGAGTGCCAAGTACAGTCCGATTTACGATTGTATATCTTTTCCGATTCCGAAACGGATTGAGATGGGGTGCCGGGTAACAACTACAACTTGATTTGCAACCGGCAACTCGTCGGCTCCGGATCGGCGCTCTACCGAAGAGCCGTTGCGAAAATCGGATGGCGAACGTGCTTGGGTGCCGGCTATTGGCGGGCACGGCGGTCTTTCACCTGGAATGTGGTCCTTTCTGAAATTCGGAAGAGACTGGTTAAGAAATTGGCAAAGGTCATGATTTCAAAATCGTCCATAGTGGAGCAGGGCGGTAGATTCTATCGTGTCAGCGGTGACCATCAATCCAGTGGACCATGCAGATCATCATCCCAATTCACGGTGGCCCGGAGGACTACGTGCGAGATCAAGCACACCGCAGGGTTGCCCGTCCGGAGGTTTGTCCGAATTGTCGGGAGCCAGGGCAGTTTGATTGTCACGGCTATTATGATCGATACGTGTCCGCGAGCAAAGGTCGGGATTCGATTCTGATCAGCGTCCGGCGATTTCTGTGCCAACTGTGCCGACGAACGACGAGCATGCTGCCTGATTTCGCTCAGCCCCACCGACTAGTTGCGACGGACACGGTCAGCCAATATCTGGGTGGAATCAGAAGCGGCGATGGGGTGGCGACGTGGGAGCATCTGCTTGAATCCTATGAGGACCGCTTTGAGGCCAGGCTTCCGGAAACCTGGCACGCGCTATCCTCAGCATACAGCATCAGGGATCTGTCTAACGTAGCCGAATGCATGTGGACCGGCGCATGCCAATATTTCGGTGATGCTCGCCAGTTCACGGCCCAGTTTGCGCACGATCTGGGTATGACCGTGTTTGGCATCTACAAATGCCACCGACCGATGGGAAATCTTCAAATACACACACCTGATTCATTTCCCGGTGTGCGGGATCCGCCATACTTCGCCGGTCCGCATGACAACACCCGCTGAACACGCGAATCGAACCGGTGACGAGCAACTTCGGTTACTGGTAACCAGACAGACAAACGAAAAGACGGAACCCGGTGGTTCCGGTCGCGGGACTGTGCCAAGGCGACGAAGTTCAAACCGACAAGAAACCAATGACACCAACCCAGCTAGCCGAGACAGGATTTCAGGTCTCCGATCACGAGATGCCGGCCCAAAATGCCGCCGTGTATGTCCGCATGTCCACCGAATACCAGCAGTATTCCACCAGCAACCAGATGGATGCCATTCGTGAATACGCCGCACACCGAAGCCTCGACATCGTCAAAATCTACTCCGACGAGGGCAAGAGCGGTCTCAACATCCAAGGGCGGGACTCACTGGCCAGAATGATCGCTGATGTCGAGGCGGGCGACGTGGATTTCTCGTGCATCTTGGTTTATGACGTGAGCCGCTGGGGCCGATTCCAGGATGCCGACGAAAGCGCCTATTATGAATACCTCTGCCGCCGCGCCGGAATCCTGGTTCATTATTGTGCGGAACAGTTTGAGAACGACGGCAGCCCGGTTTCCACCATCGTCAAGGGCGTCAAGCGGGCCATGGCGGGCGAATATAGCCGCGAACTGTCCTCCAAAGTGTTTCAGGGAGCCTGCCGCCTGATCACGCTGGGATACAAGCAGGGTGGCACCGCCGGCTACGGACTGCGCCGCATGCTGGTCGATCAGGCGGGTCAACCGAAGGGCGTGCTGGCCCACGGGGAACAGAAGAGCATCCAAACTGATCGGGTCGTGCTCATTCCGGGTCCCGATGACGAGCAGGCCGACATCCGCTGGATCTATCAGCAGTTCGTGGCGGAGCGTCGCTCTGAGGCGGAGATCGCCGGAATTCTGAACGCCCGTGGAACGCTTACCGACTTCGGTCGCAAGTGGACGCGGGCCACCGTCCACCAGGTGCTCACCAACGAGAAATACATAGGTAACAACGTCTATCACCGCACCTCATTCAAACTGAAGAGGAAGCATGTCCACAATCCTCCCGAAAAGTGGGTGCGGGCCGACGGAGCATGGCCCCAGGTCGTGGAGGTGTCCTTATTTGAGGCGGCGCAGGGCATTATCATCGCTCGCAGTCGGCGCTTCACCGATGCGGAAATGCTGGAGGCGCTGAAACGCATTCTTGAAAGCCGTGGCCGGATCACGGGGACAATGATCGACGAGGCGGACGACCTGCCGTCGAGCGCCGCCTTCCGCCACCGTTTTGGCAGCTTGGTCAGTGCCTACGCCAGGATCGGCTACACTCCTCCCACCGACCTCGGATTCATCGAGACCAGCCGCTGGATCCGCGGCAACCATCCCGTGTTGGTGGATTCGGTTGCCGAGAGTTTGCGCGGGTTCGGAGCGGGCGTGGAGCTGGAGGAGACGGGTAAGGTGCTGCGCGTGAATGACGAGATCCGGGTCTCGGTGTCGTTGTGCCGCCACTGGGGCACGGGGGCAGGCGCATCACGCTGGATCATTGTGCTGGACCAAGCCGAGCGACCGGACATTACCATTGCCGCCAGGCTCGCTTCCGCCAACGATGGTATTCGCGATTACTATTTGCTGCCATCGATTGATGTGGCGGCAGGCAAGCTGCGACTTGCGGAAGCGAACGGCGTCTGTCTCGACAGTTACCGTTTCAACGATCTCCGGCACTTCTTCAGCCTCGCGCAACGAACCTGCGTCGGAAGAAATTGAAAACAAACACACGCCATGAAAAACGAAGTCATATTCATTGATTTGGACAGGATCCGCATCGCCAACCCGAGGTCCCGTGACCGAAGGAAATTCGAGAAGATCGTCGAGAGCATCCGCAATCTCGGCCTGAAGAAGCCCATTCAAGTCAGCCTGAGACCCGGTGCGCTGCCCGACGGGCAACCAGCGTACGACCTGGTTTGCGGACAGGGGCGCATCGAGGCCTATAAATCACTCGGCTACCGCCAAATTCCGGCTTTGGTGATTGCAGCGCCCAAGGAGGATCTCTTGGTCATGAGCCTCGTGGAAAACATGGCACGCCGATTCTCCGCGCCTGGCGACCTCATTGCCGAAATCGAGCGACTCAAGCAGGCGGGCTACAGCAATGTTGCGGTCGGGCGTAAACTCGACATTGCGGATGTTACGGTGGGCGGACTGTTGTCCCTGCGCAACGCGGGTGAAGAGCGGCTTCTTGTTGAGGCCTCCAAAGGCACCATCCCATTGGGCGTCGCCATCGAAATCGCAAAAGCCGAGACTCCCGAGGCCCAGCGTGAACTTTTGCAGGCTTACGAAGGGGGGCAGCTCAACCAGGCGTCAATCAGGGTCGTTCGGCGAATGTTCATGCAGCGCAGGGCTTTTGGCAAAGGACTTCACTCCGGCGGCGGCCAACAGCGCAAAAAGTGGACGACCGCTGATGGTCTCGTCAATGCCTTCAAGAAGGAAAGCCAGCGGCAGAAACTGCTGATCCGGAAGGCCAAGCTTTGTGACGCGCACCATGTTTTTATCACCACGGCGTTCCGCCGCCTCACCACCGACGAGGATTTCACCAATTTGCTGCGGGCGGAGAAACTCGAAACGATGCCCACCTTCCTGGCGGAAAAAATCGGCATGGAAAGGAGTCCCGAATGAATCCTCCCAAAATCGGATTCGGCCGAATGAGCATCGTGCTGCCGCTTGACAAAATCCTGCCGGTGCGTGTCGTCAAGGATCCCGGAAAGAGCGTGACCCGTTATCACGCCATCCTTGCGTCGATCAGGGAAATCGGGGTGATCGAGCCACTGATGGTCTTTCCGCAGAGCGGAAATGAGGGGTTTCATTTGCTGATGGACGGGCACCTCCGGCTCCATGCTCTCCGGGAGTTGGGAGTACCCGAAGTTGAATGCCTCATCGCCACCGATGACGAGAGCTTTACCTACAATGCCCGGATCAGTCGCCTTTCCCCGATCCAGGAACACGCCATGATCACCAAGGCGGTGAATGACGGTGTGCCGGTGGAGCGGATCGCGGCGGCCCTCCATCAAAACGTGAGGAACATTAAGGCGCGCCTCAACATGCTAAGTGGCATCGGGCCTGAAGCCGTGGATCTTCTGAAGGACAAGCAAATTTGTCCAAAAGCACTTCAGGTCATGCGGAAGGTGAAGCCCATGCGCCAGATTGAGATCGCCGAGTTGATGGTCAGCGCCAACAATTACACGAAGAGTTACGCCGAGGCGCTGCTGCTGGGGACGCCCAAGGACATGCTGTTCGATCCGACGGTGGCCAAAGTGCGAACCCGTATTTCACGCGATGAACTTGCCCGAATGGAACTTGAAATGGAAACGCTGGAGCGCGACTACAAGCCCATCGAGGAGAACTATGGCGACAACATGCTCAATCTTACGGTCTTGCGGGGATACGTCCGCAAACTTCTTTCCAACCCAAAAGTCACGCGTTTCCTCGGAACCCGTCATGGGGAAATGCTCATTGAATTCGAGCGTATCGCGGCGGCGGACGGCATTTGACAGACCCTTCGCCGCTATGTAGGGAAACTGGGCAATCGAACATGGAGGTGCCCCCCCCAAAAAAAAAGCCATGCACGACCGCCGGATTTGGGGCTTCTCAACCGGTCACTCTGCCTGTCCTGCCCACCTCTTGCAAAAAGCTCGACCCGGCACCTCTTTCCGTGCATTCTCGCCCGTAACCGCCCCATCCAATGAAAGTTTGCGTTCTCCTGAGCGGCGGAATGGACTCCGTCACCGCCTTTTACGATGCCCTGCGCCACCATGAGGTGGTCGGGTGCCTGTCGTTTGACTACGGTTCGAAGCACAATCACCGTGAAATCCCCTTTGCCAGGCTCCATGCCGAGCGGCAAGGGGTGCCCCATCACACGATTTCCCTCGGTTTCATGAACGAACTCTTCGCATCGGACCTGCTCCAGTCCGGCGGCGACATCCCGGAAGGGCATTACGCGGAGGAGAACATGAAGAAAACCGTCGTCCCCTTCCGCAACGGCATCATGCTGGCGGTTGCCACTGGCTACGCCGAGAGTGTCGAGGCGGAGGGGTTGGTCATCGCCGCTCATTCCGGGGACCACGCCATTTACCCGGATTGCCGTGAGCCGTTCATGCATGGGATGGCCCAGGCCATGAGGGAAGGCACCTACGCCCGAATTGAGCTGCTCCGCCCTTTCATCGCCACGGACAAGGCAGGAATCGCCCGCCGTGGGGCGGATCTTGGCATCGATTTCGCCGAAACCTGGTCCTGCTACAAGGGCGGGGAGATTCACTGCGGGGTCTGCGGCACCTGCGTCGAGCGCCGCGAAGCGTTCCTGCTGGCCGCCGTGCCGGATCCGACGCTTTACGAACAAACCCCACCACTCCCGGCCGCGCCGGCGACACCCTGATTCCATGAGGATTTCCGAGATTTTCCATTCCATTCAGGGAGAAGGCGAGTTGACGGGTGTCCCATCGGTGTTCGTCCGAACGTCCGGTTGTAACCTCCGCTGCTCCTGGTGTGACACCCCCTACACCTCCTGGAATCCGGAGGGCGAGGAAATGCCGGTCGAAGCCATTGCCGAGCGGGTCCTTGCCTACTCTTGCTCCCATGTCGTCCTCACCGGCGGAGAGCCGATGGTAGCCAAAGGCATCCACGAGTTGGCGGCAATCCTCAAGGATGCTGGAAAACACATCACCATCGAGACCGCTGGCACCATCGCGCCGGACGGCATCGCCTGCGATTTGGCATCCCTCAGCCCGAAATTGGCGAATTCCACGCCATCCATGGAACTGGCCGGTGCCGCTTGGGTCGAACGCCACGAAAAACTCCGACTCCAGCCCGAAATCCTCCGCCAGTGGCTGGACAACTACCCCTACCAGCTCAAGTTCGTGGTCTCCACTCCGCATGAACTCGCGGAAATCGAGCGTTTATTGTTTTTCCTTGATAGACCGGTCCATCCCTGTAAGGTGCTCATCATGCCTGAGGGTATTACTTCGGAGGTCCTGGAGTCCCGGCGGGGCTGGTTAGTCGATGTCTGCAAGCTACACGGCTACCGGTTCTGCCACCGACTCCACATCGACCTCTTCGGCAACACCCGCGGCACCTGACCTTCCTGACCCAGCCACCCTCATCCCCTAACACGCAACCCGTTACATGCCCTACCGCATCTGTAAATCCATCGAGGTCGAAAACGGCCACATGCTCTCTAAGCATCCGGACAAGTGCCAGTTCCCGCATGGCCACACCCGGAAGGTGGAAATCGTCATGGAGTCGTCGGAACTCGATGAAAACCAGATGGTCTGCGACTTCAAGGTCATCAAGGAGGTGCTCGGCGAATGGCTTGACCGCTTCGACCACGCCCTTTGCATGAACACCGACGACCCGGCCTACGGCGAGTTCAAGGCCCGCTTCGGCGACCGGGTGATCGGTTTCGAACACCAGGACCCGACCACGGAACTCATGGCCCGGACCATTTTCGATTACACGTCCGCCGCGCTTGCCGAATATGCGGGATCACCCCATGCCCGCTACCCGCTTCGTCCGGAAGTCCGCCTGCTATCCGTCCGTGTGTGGGAAACATCCTCGTCCGGGGCGGAGTATTCCATCTGATTCAAAAATGTCCGATCCATCCGCCAAACTCCCCGACATCCAGGCCACCCCCGACGAGCGGGGCATCGCCATCGACCAGGTCGGCATCTCGGACCTCCGCTACCCGATCCAGGTGCTCGACAGCGAGGGGCGTCCGTTCCCGACCGTGGCCCAGATCTCGATGTCGGTCCACCTGCCCCACCACTTCAAGGGCACCCACATGAGCCGCTTTCTGGAGGTCCTGTCCAAACACGAAGGCGAAGTGACCATGAACACCCTGCCGGCCATTCTCCACGACCTGAAACAGCGCCTCGACGCAGAGGAAGCGCACATCGAAGTGGCGTTCACCTACTTCGTCACCAAGAAGGCCCCGGTTTCCGGTGCCCCTGCCAAGGTCGGTTGCGACTGCGTGTTCCTCGGCACCTCGAACGGATACAAGGATCACTTCGCCCTGCGGGTCACCGTGCCCGTCACAACCCTGTGCCCGTGCAGCAAGGAGATCAGCGACTACGGCGCCCACAACCAGCGGGGCTATGTCACCCTGGAGGTTGTTCCCAAACCGAAGTCCGGCGGAGGCTGGGAACTGATCTGGATCGAGGAACTCATCGAGGTGGCGGAGAAATCCGGTTCCGCCCCGATCTATGCCCTCCTCAAGCGCCCGGATGAACGCCATGTCACCATGCAGGCCTTCGATAATCCGGTCTTTGTCGAGGACGTGGTCCGCAACGCCGCCGCTCTGCTCACGGCAGATTCACGGGTCGCATCCTTCAGTGTCAGGGCGGTGAACCATGAAAGCATTCACGACCATAACGCGTTTGCGGCACTGGAGTCCCACCGTGCTACCATTGTTCCGCGTCAGGTTATGAAATAGCAAGCAGTCGAGCAAACTTCCCGGAAAGCATGCTTAATCCCCTCCCATGAATCAAGGCCAGAAAGTATCAATATTAAAACAGCCGCAGTTAGGCTACGGCGACTTGGCTAGCTACAATCCGTCTGTTGCGATGGCCGTGATTCGATTCTTCACAAACCCTATTCGGTATCTGGAAATTGATTCGTCTCCTGACGCTATCGAACATGCAGTCCTTCCGTCTGAAACTCGCTGCTTTAGACGGATAGATGGAATCACCCAATATGGTCGTGTCCTCTCCTGTGCTTCCCAGAACGGGGCCAGAGAATACCTTGTTAAATTTGGAGGTCATGAAGAAATTGAACGACTGCGAGAGGAAGATTTCCATGTCCGGTCCTATCTACCGGCTGACGATCCGGCGGAGGTTTTGGCGGCCTTGGCAAATGAAACTCCATTCTTTTTCGCACATCGATCCGCCTTGTTGCGGGAACTGCTCCGGCAAGACCGACTCTGCCACGGCTTGAGATCATTGGCATCATCGAAAATTGAAATGCTTCCGCACCAAGCGGAGATTGCCTCGCGCGTATTGCGCGACCCCACCATTCGATATCTGCTGGCCGATGAAGTCGGACTTGGCAAGACCATCGAGGCTGGGATCATTCTCCGACAACTGTGGCTTGATGCGCCGGGTATCCGGATTGGGGTAACAGTGCCTGACGTCCTCGTCCGGCAATGGCGGACTGAAATAACGGAACGATTCGGCCTAGCAGACGTCGAAATATTTCCGCACACGGAACTTGCAGAAAATGGACGCACGCACAAATGGGATGTGCTCGTAATTGACGAGGCGCACCGCGTGGTTGCGAGTGACCTGGCTAGCGACACTGCGTTGTCTCGCGGCGCGCGGAATGCAGCGAGGCAAGCAAGCCATCTCCTCCTTCTCTCGGCCACTCCGGCAATCCACCACGATGCAGAACTCCTCGCTCTTCTTGAGTTGCTTGATCCCGACAACTATTCGCGTGAAGATCTCGTCGCCTTTCAGTTCCGCACGGCCAAACGTATTGAACTGGGGCGTGCCCTCCTCGCCCTGCGAAGTGCTACAGTCCCGGCACTGGTAAAACGAAATGCGGTAGCGCTCTCCAATCTGCTCCCAAACGATGCCACGCTCCGAGAACTGGCTGGATGCATTGCGGAACCGAACGCCGAAATTCGGTCTCTCCAACGTGCGCTTCATCTGCACATTTCCGAGACCTACCGTCTCCATCGCCGAATGCTGCGCACCCGTCGTCGCTGGCTCGCCGACGCCCAGGAGCGGTTTGTGCGCAATATTAAGGAGATTGTCGAATATGAACTCGAAGAAGAACCGCATGCCCGCCTTTGGGGCATTCTGGACGAATGGAGAACCGAGGCAGCTGCACGGGTGCATCGCGACACCAACCTCCGATCGCTTTGCGCGGCCGATTACGTTCGCCTTGCAGAGGCCATTGCCGCAGAGCCAGACCGCCTTGAGGAACTCGCGCTGGAAGTCGCCGAACGGACGAACGCCACCGAGTCCGAGCGCCACTTGCTTTTGCGACTTGGGGAGGAAGCACCTGTGGAGGAACTCATCGCTGCGCGCCTAGAACTTCTAGCGGAAATACTCCGGCGTCGCCTTCAACACGACGGTCCGAGCGCCAAGTATTTGGTATTCTGCCCGACTCCAGCTATTTGTGCGCGTCTTGGTAAACATCTCATAACGCATCTGCCAACACGCGGCATTTTCATCGCTGACTCAATCCTGGATTGGGGCGAGACGGGTGATGTTTTCGCAAAATTTGCGGACGACAGGAAAATGCACGTTCTTATCACCGATGCAGTTGGCGAAGAAGGTTTCAACTTACAGTTCGCGCGAGCCGTGATCTTCTACGATCTGCCTTGGTCACCGATGCGCCTTGAGCAGCGACTCGGCCGATTGGATCGTATCGACTGCTCCGGAAAGATTTCCTGCATTGTTCTCACCACGGGTGAGGATGATACAATCGCCTTGGACGAGGCTTGGCGGCGCGTGGTCTCCGAGGGGTTAGGCCTCTTCGATGCATCCATTTCCGATCTCCAACACCTCATCGACGTTGAAGTCCCCCAGTTGCGCGACCGTGCGTTTATCGGAGGCCCGTTTGTATTGTTAGAAGATATTGAAAACCTTGCCGCGGCGGTGAAAATAGAGCGCGCGGAAATCGAAGAGCAGGATGTTATCGATGGAATGCACTCGCTGTCGCCAAATTCGTCTCTCTATCGCGATCTTGCGGAGGCCGACAGAGATGCCGAAAATCTCGGTAAAGCCCTCACTCATTATCTCAAGGAAAACGTGGGCCTGAAGCAGTGGTGGGACGAAAACGACAACTCATTCACGTTCCGTCTTCCGCGCGATATGGATCCGATCATTCCTGCAGACCGATTGGAGACATTGGCCCAACTCTGCAATGCGCCATTCACCGTTTACCGAAGTGTGGCAATTGAAGACTTTTCTTTGCAGTTCCTGCGGCCGGGCCACCCCTGCGTGGAAGGTTGCCGAGAATTGCTCGCGTGGGATGATCGCGGCCGGTCATTTGCCATGTGGCGACAAATGACCGGTGCCAAGCATCTGCGAGTGGCGTTTCGCTGCATCGTCCACGTTTCAGTCGACCTCGCGATAGTACGCTCGGCCTTGGAGGAGGAGCGGTGGGACGCAATTCGCTGCGGCGGATTGCTGCGCTTAGCGCGCGGTTGGTTTCCGGAGTTCCTCGCCGAGTCCTTTGTGGACGAGCATGGTGCATTGCAGACGGCGGCAATCGTGGAAACGTGCCGGAAACCATACAATCAACATGACAAGAGTCTCGGCAAGGACCGCGCAAGACATATTCGGGAAGCATTCGGCGCGAATACGTGGCATGAGATGTGCCTGTCTGCTGCGGAGAGCGTGTTGACTGCCGTGCGAGAAGGTGAAGAACTCGCCAGAGCCTGCGCACAAGCGCAGTTTGAGGCTTCGGAACACTTTGCGCTTGTGCACACGCGGACCGGTGCCAGGCAACAGGCTGGTATTGAAAACACGATTCAGGCCGTCGCCGCGCTCGAAGAGGAGAAGATGATCGAAAAACTAGTCGGCAAGATTCTCGCAAACCCGGTGGTGCGTCTTGACACCATCGGTGCGTATTTCTTGTCTGAGCAACCTTTCTGGAGCCAAGCTAAATGAAAGCAGTGGATTGGCTTCAAGAGACGCTGAAAATGTCGCCTCCGACTCTGGAGGTTCCTTCCGAAGGGGAACACATGCCTCACCGGAGGCTGGCACTTGCAGTTGCGAGCGACTCCGCCGGTGCCGCAGATCTAGCGGTGCTCCTGCGTAGTGTGATACGCTGGGAAGAACTTGCGAACCGCTCTACATTTGAGCTCGAAGTGCCGAGTTCGCTCTTGGAGCGAATTAGACCGGCATTGCCGCCCGCACAACTCGTCTCACGAGTTGCGGGCGAGTCAGCGTGGATACGAGCCGTATCGTGGCAACCTGCGTGGTTGGAAGGTAGTGACACCTTTGCGGTGGACGATTGCATTCGCCCGAATGTGCGCCGACCGCCCGAGTCCTGCCCCGGTGACCCAGTACTCACTGCACTCGGACTCGATCACTACACTTCCACAGCCCAACGGGACGCATTGCGTGCGTCGCTTTGCGCCGAACCCGGAGACACGCTCGCGATTTGTCTGCCAACTGGCGCAGGTAAGAGTCTCTGCGCCTTTCTCCCCGGCATGAAGCCGGTCTCCGCGGAAGGGGAAGAGCTTGGTGTGAGTATCATCATAGTTCCGACTGTTGCCCTTGCTCTTGATCTTGCGAAGCGAATGGAAGAACGTGTCGGTCACGCAATCGCCTATAGGCCGGAAGAGAAGGAGGCAGCAGCGGCCATCCGGGCGCGCTGCGAGTCCGGCGTGCAGGGGCCAGTGATCGTCTCGCCCGAGGCCCTCGTGGGAAATCTTTACCCCGCGCTGAAAACCGCTGCTCGGCGAGGTTGGCTGCGCTATTTCGTCATAGATGAAGCCCACATGGTTTTGAGCTGGGGCGATGAATTCCGCCCTGCATTCCTACAGCTTTCGGCTGCCCGACGCGAGTTCGAGCAACTCGCCGGTTCTCGCGGTTTCGCCACTCTCTTGCTTTCCGCAACGCTGACCGACTATCACTTGCGCTGGCTGCGAGTGATGTTCTCGGAAGAAGGGTCGCGATTCACCGTTCTCCATGCTGCACGGCTAAGGCCGGAGCCTGCTTTTTGGCGTGCATGCGCGGCGACCGAAGCGGAACGCGAGCGTTGGATTGTCGAGGCTGCTTTCCATCTTCCTCGGCCGTGCATCGTCTACACGACGCGGCGTGACGATTGTACTCGCTGGCATGATCTGTTCGCACGGGCGGGTTTTAAACGCCTCGGCATGATGACCGGCGATACCAGTCCCGACGAGCGTCGTGTGTTGCTCGATCGCTGGGCAGCGGACAAAATCGACCTCATGGTTGCAACGTCGGCATTCGGGCTCGGCATCGACAAGTCGGACGTGCGCACGGTTATCCACGCACAGTTGCCGGAGACCGTGGATCGGTTCTATCAGGACGTTGGACGCGCGGGGCGCGACGGTTGCGCTTCAATTTCGTTGCTGGTGAATACACGATACGACTGGCGCGCCGTCGGTGGAATTGGCCGCCCGAAGTTCATCAGCGCGGCATTCGGACTCCAGCGGTGGCGGCGGATGCACGACGCCTCCGAGGTGCTCGATCCCGCAAGCAACCAACGGTTGATCGACCTCAATACCGGCCGTGAACTCGATATGGGCGCGAGCGACTACAACCGCGCATGGAACCTCCGCACTCTGCAGTTGTTGCAGCGCGTGGGCGCCCTTGAGTTTGTGCATTCCGCTAGGGCCGTGACAGCGTGCCAGGTTGCGGTGCGTTTGGAAGCCTACCGCCATCTCGACGAGGATTTTTGGAACACCACCATCGAGCAACTCCGCGGCGAACTCCGGGGCGACTATGCACATAGTGGCGAACTGTTGCGACGGATGCTCCGTGACAACGACGAGTGCCTGGCGAACGTCTTCGCCAGTTGCTACCGGAGCGAAACTTTCGACATCACTGCGGTCCAAGCTTGCGGCGGTTGCCCTGCCTGCCGCCGTGCCGGACGTGTGCCGGATTGCGGTCGCATCATCGCGCGGCGCAATCCCTCCGGGCCGGTTTCTCCGAGCGCGGGCGATGTGGAACTCGAGCGCCTTTTGGGGGGGCGGCGCTCCGCCTTCATCTTCTATCCACCGGATTTCTTCCATGACGCCTTGGGCGGGATCTTGGCAGAACCCTTGTGGTGGCTTGCCACGCATGGAGTGAAGAATTTCGTGGCCCCGCCCTGGCTGACACCCTTGCTCTGGAGGACTGCCGCGCAAGCGCCCCACGCCACACTATTCTGGCACGAGAAGCCGCCCCGCAACCTTGACGTGGTCGCCGCGCAAGCGACGGCAGTGCTCCTCACCCGCCCGGAACCAAGCTGGTGGCCGGAGTTCTGGGCGAAAATTGCCACGCGGCCGGGACCTTCCATCGTTTTTGCCCCGGCGGACCTGCGCTGCCCCGATGTCCGAACGCGTATGGTGCGCGATCTAGTGGACGGCTCTACCATGGATTTGGCACAGTGGGAAAACCGTTTCGTCGCATGAAGATCTATACAACAGTCGAAGCCGTCCCGAGCCGGATGATCGCGGTGGCACGCCTGCTGGCTGCAACCGGCCCGAAGCCCAAGGACGAGGTGATCGCGCTGCTACAGCCGGGGCGTGACAAAACCAACCTAGCCGAGAACACCCTCAATGCTGCGATCGAATGCAAGCTCGTTCGGCGGGAAGGCGACAGCTTTGACCTGGTGCCAGGAGTGATTCCACTTGGCACCAAGCCGGACGAACTAGACGAGGTGCTGCCCAAGACACTCGCCCGACTCTTGCTCCAACCCACCATCGATGGCGAGCCTAACGGATTCGCGACACTTTGCGCATGGCTCTTGCAGCTCCCGGTAGAG
Source organism: Verrucomicrobiota bacterium (assembly GCA_017301995.1). GTDB lineage: Bacteria > Verrucomicrobiota > Verrucomicrobiia > Verrucomicrobiales > Akkermansiaceae > Luteolibacter. The sequence goes on from JAFLEH010000028.1 coordinate 20,182, forward strand.
AACACACCATCAAACCGGGGTGGACTTAAAGCCGCGCTGAAGACCAGCGGATTCACCCTCGAAGAACTCCAGATCGCGAGCGACGCACGTTGGGACAACGTGATCTACTGGGCACGCTACCTTGGTCTTGTCCGCCAAAGGTTTGATGAACCCTGTGGCGGTGTGGTTCCAGACCCGACGGGCTATCTCCGACGCCATCTCTCGGACTTACTGCTGGATGGTGATGATATCAGCGCCGCTGTGTTTCGCAGCCGGATTGGTGAACTGTGCCCCGTGCTCGATGGCGGTGCCGCACGCGCCGCAATGCTCGCTCGCGTCGCGCCGGACTGGCCCGCCGACCGGCTTTCCGATGCGCTAACCTTCGCCCTCGAACGCCTGGCTCGAACCAATGAACTGCGATGGTGGTGTCCGAACGACCAGCGTATCTTCCTCCTCACCCCCGCAGGCAAACCGATCGCCTTTGTTGCCCGATGACCCCCCCGCTGCCATTCCCTCATGTCGTCTGCTGGAACGGCGATACGCGCCAGCAGGTCATTAGCGCGGAAGCGTTACGCGTGCGCGAATCCGTGTTCCATGCCACCCACTTTCCGAGCCCAATTCTGGCGCTCAATCCGCAGACCAACCCGCCGACGGCGGTCGCGTATTCCGAGAGGAAATTCGCGGGGGATTTCCAGAGGGCGGGCGTTGAGCGGATCTTCTGTGTTGTGAAGGGTGACTCAGGCACCGGCAAGTCACACCTCATTCGCTGGCTCTGGCGAGAAATCGAAAACGAAGCGAAACAGGACTATAAGATCGTCCGTGTGCCGCGGCACGCCGCAAACCTCGCCGCTGTCCTGAATTATATCCTCGCGGAGGACTTTCATGGCGAGGAGGTCGAGCGTATTCGCCAAGAGTTAAAGCAGACCGCGGATCTCACCCCGACTGGCGCGATGCAGCGCGTGCTCGACGAACTCGCCTTTGTTCTCGATCCGCACAATCGCGAGCGCTCGCGTCTTCAGTTTCCCGATGACGTGGAGCACCAGGAGATTATTCTGCCGCTTCTCCCCGCAATGCTCCGCGACAGCGCGATCCGGAAGCATTTCACCGGTGAGGGATCCTGTGGTGTTGTCGAGCGCTTGGCTCATCACGTCATTGGTACACGGGACCGGCGCAGCGATCCCGCGCTGTTAAGGTGGACCGAGCAGAATCTCGCAATTCCTGCGGCAGCGTTCGCGCGTGCGGGTGCCGACGCCAAGGACTTGGCTTCCACGTTGCTGCATGACAAGCAACTCCGTGAACTGACAGCCGGGGTGCTCAACCGCGCGTTTGAAGATGCCGGTCCGGCGCTGGTGGGCCTCAAGCACGGGAATTTGGGCGAGGCCATGTTGGAGATTCGTCGGCAACTGAAAAACGTCGGGCGTGAGTTGCTGCTTTTCATCGAGGACCTCTCCGTCTCGCAAGGCATGGATGCGGAGTTGATCGAGAGCCTGTTGGTTACGCCGGCACCGGGGGATGGTGGCCCAGATCTCTGCGTGTTGCGCAGCGTGGTTGGGGTCACCAACGACGACTTCCAGCAGATGCTCGACAACATCCGCGGGCGCATCGATCTGGCGGTCGCCTTCGACATGCCGCTGGCCGAGCACAAGGTTGAGGGATTCAGTGATGGCGAAATCGCCGACTTCACGTCGCGCTATCTGAACGCAGCCCGTTATACCCTCGGCGGGCTCGACGAATGGTATAAGGAAACGCGTGGCAAGTCGGAATTGGGAAGCTTCTGCGTTGAGTCAGCTTGCCCCAATCGCACGGAATGCCACGCGAGATTCGGAGCTGTGGATGATCGCGGGCTCTATCCCTTCAACCCCACGGCAGTCGCGCGTCTTTACCGGAATCTGCACCGTGGTCAAAATTGCGGGGAAGAGCGAGCCTTCAATCCGCGACTGCTTGTTAGCGGCGTCTTCAAGTATATGCTTGAAGAGGCGGAGACGCAAATTCCCGGGCAAGGCTTTCCGGCGACGAACTTCCTCGAATGGTTCAAGCTCGCCGAGGTCGCACCCGAAGTTCAGGTGGAACTGCGGGAGAAGCATGGTGAATACGATGCAGGCCGCATCCGCACGGCATTAGAGATGTATGCGGAGAGCCCGAACACAGGACTGCTTCCGGATGGGTTGCCGGAGACCTTCGGCCTGCAGCATGAGGGAGTGACCGGAAAGGTCAAACTGCCAGAGACGTTGCCGGGACATGAGGTGGATAAGCCACCCGTCCCCCCGCCACAAGCAGACAATGTCTTTAGCCTGTGGCTCAACCGAGGCCAACTCGAAGACAGGAATCTAAACGAATGGCGGATTGCCGTTTTCAGGGCGATGCGCGGCAGCCGTGATTGGGATTCAGACCCTCTGCAATCGTGCTTTCTCAAGCATTTCAACCAGCGCTTCATCCATTTCGACGGCCAGCACACATCGCGTGCCGGCGACGTGCAGTTGGTGATCAAGCGGACTCCCGAAAACGCGGAAGCACTGCGCCAGTTGGTGACTGATTCCGGAAGTCGGAGGGGCCTTTTGCTCGCCATGCAACTCGTCGAAGAATGGACCGAAGAGGTGTGCAACAAATTGAGGAAATTGTCCCGCGTATCCGGCCAACCGAAGCCGCTGACCTCCGCCGTAAACCTCCTCTCCATTGGGGCGCTCCTACGCGGCGCGGTACCAGAGGAATGTGATCCGCAGGGCTTTCTCGCGGCCTTGTTATCACCTTGGCCCGAGAAGCCCGCTCGCGTGACGGAACGCTCGGCGAGTTGGAATCAGCTCCAGGAGGCATTCCAAAGATGGGGGCCGAAACTCCGGGAGTGGCTTCTCCGCCAAATCGGCGGCGCGAAGGGAGGCCAGATCGGAGCTGGTATGATCGACGTCGCGCTGGTGATCGACGATGTGCAGGCGGCGGCGCGGCGGGTGCAAACCGATTTCGGCGATGACTTCGGAACGAAGTGGGACGAAGGTTTTTATGAACCGGTGATCGAACTCGGTCGGCGCGTGGCCAAGTTCCTGCCACCTGCAATTGAGCAGGAAGTCGGTTACTGTCGGCAATGGCTCACGCTGCTCGAAGGTGCATGTGGCGGGAACACCACACGGCAACTCGGCACGCAGCTTCAAAGTGCGATCCAGGCCGGGATCCGCGCGCCTATATTCGACAAAGGGCGTGCCAGCGACCTGCCGCCTCGCTGCGAAGTGTTCATCAACGGGCAGGTCGAGCAAAGTGCGCAATTGGCGCGCAGTGTGACCGCCGTCGATGTGGCCCGGAACAAGCAGTTACGTCTCCTTGCCCAGGTCAACCGCGCCGGAATGGATGAGGCGGCTGAAACTCTTCGCCTGGCCGAAATGGAACTCACTGCTGCGAACGAATACTTGGATCGACAGTTCAGCGGCGGCATGGATCAACTTGATCAACTCGAACAATCCACCCGTGCTGCGCTGGGAAACTTACGCCAGAAACTCGAAACCGTGTTGGGAGACACTGAAGACAATGTCGCTGTTTGACCTCGCCGCCGACGTCCAATCCAAGACCGAGCGATTCGACCGCGCCCGCCAGGGGAAGGAACTCGCGGAGGATTTGCGCGAACGATTGCAGCAGATCACGGCCATCACGGACCGTGCCAGCAATCTCCAGCGGAGCCGCGATGTCGTCGCGGTTGCCGTCCCCGCGCTGAAGCTTCCGAAAAAAAGCTTGCGCCTGCGAGTGAAGAGTATCGAGAGGCTCGAAGCTGCGGTAGTCAGCGATATTAAGAAGCTCACGGAACGGAATGCCCTCGATCCAAGCGTCTTCTACGAGGCCTTGGGTGAAGCCGAAGCTGTCGTGCTTGATGCTTGGCGCAAGTTCGCGAAGCCGCCGCGCGAAGTAGCGATTGGAGCGCTGGAGGGCGATCCCGATGCGGACCAGTTGCGTTCCCTGCGCCAGCAACTCGATGCCCGCGCGAAGCAAGTGCCCGGCAGCGAAACGGACATTGCCGAAGTGGTCCGACTCAAGGAAGAGATCGGAGAACTGGGAGACCGGTTGCTCGCCGCCGGGTACGACGAGGAGGTGCTGCGCTTTCTCGAGCAGGCCCGCGGGCCGCGCGGGGTAGCCCTCGGCGAGGTGCTCGCAAGTCCGAAACTCGCCCAGTGGCTTCAAGACAAGAAGCATACCGCTGCCCTGCGCCTAGTGCATGAAAACGTATTGAACCAGAGAAACTCGTTTCGCCCATGAATGATGACCTGATCAAAGTGCTGGATGCGCTCTACTCCGTGGAACATGAAAATCTTTTGCGCAGCGACTATCAGCAATGGACGACTCCCGGAGAAGTCGCCGCCGCCTTGCCGACGGAACATCCCCGGAAGGGCGACGAGCTATGGGCACGGGAGCAACTCGAACGGTTGTGGATCGCACGCAAGGTCATGCAGCTTCCTGAAGAGGCCCCGGGACCAGCAGAATTGAGGGACGTGGAACTGCTCGGCCTCGACAGGCACGGGGACGAGAATGGTAAGTTGCGACTTGAGAACAACGACGTGCGCGGCAAGGATAACTCGGACTTCGCCCAAGTGGCTCTCTACGACGCAAAGACCCAGGTTAAGTATCGCTCACGTGTGGCTGAAGTCGCTTGGCTGCTGTCTCGAAACTACCAGCGTTTCCGCATGGCACCGGCGACAGGCGTCTTGCGCTACGAACGCCGGGCGCAGGAGCGACCGGCGAGGTATCTCGTGATCGCTGACCTGATCAGACAATGGCGCGACGATATCAGCGCCGGCCGAATTACTGTGTCTACACCCGCGGGTAGCGTGGACTACAAACTCCTCCCCGATGTGCAGCCCGAGAAGCTTGTGCGAGCCACTGAAGCAGTGATGCGGGCGTTAGCCGAGACGCTCGGGCCGGGCAGGGACAAGCTTGCCCGCTTTCAGGCCACCTCCGTGATGGCGACACTGGCGGGACTCTACTCTGCGGACTATCGCCAGCGCTTCGATGCGCACGTGGTAACGGCGGGAGTGGGCTCGGGAAAATCGTATGCGTTCCAGATTGGCGCGCTGATCCATTGTGCCTACACGCTTCTCACCGGTGGCCGGGGCTTACGCGTGCTGCTGGTCTATCCACGCGTTGTTCTCGCGGCGAACCAGTTCCAGGATCTTGAAGTCATCGTGGAGAAGGTGGCCTTGGCACTGCAAATTCCGCTCAGGCCGCCAGTGCTGGATGCAGGCGGCCAACTCAGCAGTCAGATGGGCATCACTGAGGCGGAGAAGGGCGGCCTTTTTCATGCGATCCAGCGTGCCTATGGCTCGGGCGAGTTCTCGATCCTTGTCTCGAATCTTGACACGCTTGCCAATCGCATCAGTCACCCAGAGGCAACGCGCGGCCTAGTGGAGAATCTCGATCTCATTGTGTGCGACGAGGTTCACCTGCTCAACGGTCTCTACGGCTCGCACGCGCGAATGCTGCTCAAAAGACTTCAACTCCTGCGCGAACTGTGGCGCCTGCGAGCGGATGACCCGAATGCTAGTTTCGCGCACTTGCTTGCGCGGCGTCAGGGCGTGGCCCGACCCTACATCGTGGGTGCCAGCGCGACCATCGCCCAACCGGCCCAGCATATGGCCCGCTTGATCGAGACCGAGACGCGCCGCGTCATGATAGTGGAGATCTCCGACCCAGTGGAGACCGGGTGGGTACATCACTTCTTCCTGCGACAGAAGCCCGAGGTCAGCACGATGACGGCACTGGTTAACGCAACGGCCTGCCTGGTGCACAACCGGCGCGATGGGCTTTTCCGCGAGTATTACCAGAGAGCCGATGGTGATGCGCCACACCCCATCGCGCTCGATGATTTGCCGAATCCGATTCAAGTCCGGGGCGGCCCGGTGGTGCCGCGTTCCCCCGGTCACATTCACAAGACTATTGGCTTTTGTGATTCGCTCGATGGCGTGGGACGCTGGGCCGATCTAGTCGCCGACAATGAAGCTACCAAATCGACCGGGCTTACCAACGCGAGTCCCGGCGGGAGCTATCCATATTTCGCGCGCTTTCAGGAGCCGCTTTGGCGCGTGGTGCATCAGCGCTCCTTCGCTGCGCAACCCATGCGCTGGCAGCAAGAACTTCGAGGGTATTATGGTAGCGTGTGCCGCAACTGTAAGAAGGGGATCCGCTGCTCGGTGCCACGCGTCCCGCAGACGTTGAATGATGCCGGGCGCCGAGAGGTTGAGAAACTCTGGAGTGCGGACCGCGCCTCCAAGGACTCGTATCTGCACCGGTTGGGGATCGGGCCGGATTTTTACGATGCGAGTTGGTTTGCGCCGCTGCAGGTGGCAGCGGCGGCGGACCGTATCGAGAACCTCGATGGCTGCGCCTTTTTCCAGATGGGTCTCTGCTGGTGGTGGTCCATGGATCACGCGGGCAGCAATGCTCCCGGGCCCCCGTCTCCGACTGATCCGCTAAACGGTGTAAAAATGGCCGGTCCGCGCAATGACTGGCAGCACCACTTCGTCAACGGCTTGCGCCTCCTGTCTTTCACCTCGCAGAAGAACCTTGATGTCCTGGCGCTGCCCACGATCAATCATCTCTACCAGGAAAAGGGCAACGAGGTGCTACGCGACCGCGGATATCATCCCGCCCAAGAGGAAAGCGCAGTCCTCGTGATTGGCTCGCCGCGACTTGAGGTCGGCGTAGACTTGAGCCGCGTGATGGACGGGATCACCTACCGGGCGATGCGCGATCCTTCGAGTCTCCAGCAGAAAGTGGGTCGTGTCGGGCGCGAACTCGGTTCGGACAGCTTACTTGTTCACCTTGTCACCCTGAACGCGCGCGACCAGTATTACTTCCGCAACCCACAGATCGCACTCGATCCTGACTACCTTCAGGCGCTGCCGCTCCACGAGGACAACCGCATCGTGGCTCGTCACCATTTCCTCATGGCGATCGTCGATTTCATCGCTTTACAAGGAGCGGAGCCAGGAGACCGCAGGATCGCAGACAGCGGGGATAGGCTCGCATTGATCAACGATCACGTGCAGGCGAAGTCTTTCAGCGGTTGGCATCTGAAAGTCTCCGCGGTTCGCGAATTCCTGTTCGCCGGCCACAAGTATCAAGGTGAAAACCTTGGGAACCTACACGGCTTCCTTGAGGCACTTGGAGCAGATTCCAGCGATCTTACAAATGCTTCGACCAAAGCAGGTCTCACCCCTGCTGACTCGCCCTGCGCACGCGATGTGGGTGTGATCGACGTGTTTGAACACGAGTTCGGTCCGAATTTCCTTCTCACGGCGCTCTCCACAGAGAACGGGCACGAGGTCACGCTTGCCCAACTCGCTTCGGTACCCTTCGAAGCTCCAGTAATACGTGGAAGCGGAAAATTGCCGCGACACGAGGCTTTTCTAACTGAGTTGCGCTCGCCTGAACCGCCCTTCATACGCCGCAGCTACCTGCGCGATATACTCTGCTGGCCGCTCTTCCGTCGCGGATTGCCGGAGAGGGGCATCGCGAGTGACCACCCCTTCGTGTGGACGCCAAATTTCTTCGAGTCTGTCGGCACCGAGACGGTGACCATTTCTGAGGCTGCGGGCAACGGGATCAAGCCGCTGCGTTTCGAGAGTGTCTCCACGGCCCTCGCGTTGCTCGCACCGGGCACGGTAACCTATCGATATGGCGACCGGCCATGCAAAGTGCTGGTGAGTCGCCACCATGCTCAGGACCAACCGACCCTCGCCGCGCCGGGCATCCAACGCGTCTTGCTGCGGGTCGATGAGGCTCAATTTTTCGAGTCCGCGGCGAACTGTGAGGACATCGAAAGCGAGGATCTGCCACCAGACTTCTTCGGCGCGGCACCGGTACGGGTATTCACGCCGCGGCAACTCGTGGTGGAATCTTCGCACAGCCAACCCCTCGTCTACCGCTCCGAAGGAATGATGGCTGACAACGATAGCCGGCCCCTACCGACTGGTGCTCAAGCGCAGGATGTGCAGGAAGTGATGACGCCCGCGCGCTGCTACCCGCTGCAGTGGTTCCGGGTGGGGATGAATGCGGCGGTAGCGGCCAAGCCGCGTTTCCAAGATCGACTCGCTCAGTTGGCCGGCGGGCATCCCGTGCCGGAGTTTCCGCTGCCTCCGGTGCTCGCAATGTTTTCGGCCATCCGCTTTGATCCACAGTTGGCCGTCACCAATTTTGTCTGGGGACTAGACCGGCAATTCATGTCACGTCAGATTGATGGGGCGCGTCTGGTTTATCGTGGGGCGAAAATCGAAGGTGGCACTGGGTCTGTAGCCATGGGGCATCGCTACACCACTCCGGGGATGATCTTCACGCTCGACACCGGTCCTTGCAGCGCGATCGGAAATTTCCTCGATGAACTGATCGCGCATCCTGAGTCTGCGGTTTTCCAAGCGCTGCTGCCACAGGTATTGGGTGCCTTCTTGAATGAGCACGCAAGATTGCCGCGGGACCCCGATGCACCTTGGATGGGAGATGCCAGGCCATCCGTCTTCGTCGTGCGCAATTTGAAGGCGGTTGTGCTTTTCCATCTTCTGCGGCACTGGCATCCGGAGGGTGGTCCGTCGCAGCGACCCTCGGCACCACCAGTGTTTCGCATCGAGGATTTTGCTGCTTGCTTTCAGCAAGGCCACGCGAATTTCCTGCACGACGCGGATTTCCTGTCGATCTGCAACTGCCTCGCAGAAATCCACGAACCGCCATCGGTGCCCGATCATGCGGCGACCCTGCGCCAAGCCCACCCGCATTTCAAAGCAGCAAGCGAAAAGGCCGCTCAGTTCGATGTGGCCTTCTTCAGAAAGGTCACACTTGATCTCTTACTCAACTCACTCGGCCTGGTCCTGCATGATGCCGCGTTGCGGCTTTCCGGGGCGGAGCGCGAGAACCTCGGCTATTTCTACAAGGAGCGCGACGGAGCGGCCGAACTTTTCCTGTTCGACACAGACGCGCAGGGCAATGGCACGACTGAACTTTTGCGTCATCATCTCTTCATCCCGAACGCCGAGCGCGCGCTGGTGGACCGCCTGCGGATGCTCGGCCAACCCCAAGATCCGCTGCCAAGCCGCGACTTTGCGCAGTGCCTTGAGGATGGCATGCAGGAGTGCTCGAGCAGTCACGCCGCCCACCTTGCCTTTCATGCCATCGATTCCGATGGCGGCGGAGCATGGCGCTCGATCCGGAGTGAATGCCGCGGCGAGCGCGACCGGGCGGGGGTTCTCTATGACTTTCTCCGCAATGGTCTCGCTATCCAGTCGTTCGATCACCTTGGCGTGCTACGCGAATCCCCGGAATTCATTGCACAGATCAGTGACGAGTATGGGCAGGCGATAGTTGGCAGCCCGCAATTGCCAGTTTACCAGTCGCTTGAGTCGGCACTCGGGTTTTGCTTCGCTGGTTGTGTCTCTTGTCTGCTATCGCCCGAAACCAACTTGCACGGCAGCCTCAATGCGAAGGAGAGCGTGAACAAGTTGATTCTCGATGCGTTCTATCGATGTGTGGTTAGTGAATGTGGATCTGTCTGTGACGTGTGCTATCCAGCTAGAGGACCGGCACGGACTGTGGAATGGGGCAAACAAATGCAAGTTGCCGCAACCGCCCTTGGGCGGGACGTTAGCGATTTCAGCGCCGAATTGATATTGTCCGCAGGCGACGGCGGGAAAACCGTGTCGCTCGTGACACCCTCTGTAACCTACGGCGGTGACGCGATTGTTTTCCGAACAGACTGGGCACCCACACATTATCCTGTGGCGCAGGTTCGAGTGCGGATGGAATTTTGACTCTATTCACAATGCCAAATGTATCTTCGATAGAACCACAGATCCTTGTCGATTTGCTCGCACTTACATTGCGCAACTTCGAGTCGAATGCCGAGAATCCTAATCAGACAGAAATCGTGGTTGTCTCTCCATGGCTCTCGGATGTCGAACTTGCCCTTCATCCGAGCGGTCGCCACGGTCAACTCGGTGCGGCACCCGAGGCAGCACGATTGCGATTCGGAGAGTGCCTTCGCCGATTTTGCGAAAACGGTTGTGATGTTCGCATTGGTGTACTGAAATACGGTCAATCTTTCTCCGGTCTGAGAAAGGAAGCGAAGAATTTCACTCATGAACGAAATCTACTCAAATTGCTACTAGACAGCGGTTCCAAAGTTTATCTCTGTCCTGATTTGCACGCCAAGGGCGTCATAACCCCCCTTGGGGTTATTACCGGAAGCACCAATTACACACATAGTGGACTTCACTTGCAACGTCAGAACGCTCTTTTTTTCGCATTCGATAATCCTGAATACGCGAGTAGTCGAAGGTCACTTTTGACCCACCTTAATGAGGACTTTCGGGTTAGCACCGTTGAGTAGTGGCACTTTAAAGACTGGAATATGAATTGCGTTTCACTACCGCCAGTTTTGGCGCAACTTAAGAAGTAAATGATTTGCCACCAGTTGGCAATCTTTCGGAGTGTTCTGAACTTCGTTCCACTTTCGCGAGACCCCTCCTCCGAAATCCCAAAAACCGCTTGTCCAGGCGCAGTCGTCACGAATAGCCTCAATGCATTCCGCAAAAACAGCAGCACGTGGTTGGTGCGTTTTGACATGACGATCATATGCGGCATCCATAATGTATCCTAAACTGGTGATTCCCACTCCGTGAGAAAGCCGTGACTTTCTGGGAGGCAAGTTCCATGCCTCCGGAAACGCCTGGGCCACGCACCGCCAAAACTCAGATACACAGTCGAGCATAACCTGTTCTTTCGCCTCTTCTGGCGTCGAAATTGATACCCGATAGAGCGCACCGTCTTGAAGACTGCTTGAAATCATCCTAAGCACGGAATTGTCTTGGATATATCCGTCCGGGGCAGTGGGAGTCTTGATCGTTTGATAAAACGGGGATCTCGGATTCTGATTCAGTTTGTGAAGCAGAACTGACGGAGACCTTTTCTGCTCCAGCGAACGCGATAGAATAGCATCTGTCCCAGGAAGAAGTTCGTAAATCAGGCCCTTGGGAAGTGGTTTGGTGGAGTTTACGAGAATGAACTGTTCACGCTGCTCATGCTGGTTGTTGGTCGCGAACGCCGTGACAAAAACGGGAAAGGAATCCACACGAGCGTCCCGGAGAGCTGCGCTCCTTTGTTGGCCATCGACAATCCATCCGGGCTTTGCTTCAAGATCGGAAGGTATTGGAATTTCAAGTTCGCCCGATTCGGCGAAAATTGTTGATTTCCCGGTTTGGTGAAATCTCACGGTCTGGTCGAACGCGATGACGATGGCGTTGGGAAGCATCGGATTATCCGACTCAAGATAATTGCGGATTTCCGCAATGTGCGACTGAACCTCCGGTCGCTGATAGCCAACCAATTCAAAATCCTCGCCTCTACCAATCCGGGAGATTTGGGCGATCGAGTGAAGTTGTTTCCCGTCAATCGCGAAAGTGTAGAGGGTGTGGTCCTTTCCCTGCCGAATTGCAATGCAGGGAACTCGTAGTGTTTCTTTCATGTTGAATTTCAGTTTGGTCGAAGTTTGGAGAGATTTTGGTGAAGCACGAAAAGGTTGTGAAAGCCGCGTCTTCGATTGCGATCGGCCCCGCGGAAGATGACGACATGAACGCCCAATTGCCGGCAGATCGAACACGGGCATTTCTCCCAAGGTCGTGACGCAAGGGTGTGGCGATAACGCTCCGAGTCGTCTTTCTTACCACTCCATAGGCGTTCATAGGCCCGGAGTTCGCTAATAGCCGCGTCTAAACTGCCATTACCCCGGGCAAATCCGATTACTGATGACATGCAAGCACGCTCCATGCCGAGGGCTTCTGACAGGTCGATTCTTCCCGCGAGAATATTTCTCTTTAATTGTGGATTACCATCTACTTGAGGAATTCTTACCGCAGTGAACAGTTCATCATGGGTATGATAGTTGTTCTTATCGTCCATGAAAGCCTGTTTGAGCGGTGCCGTGCTGTCTAAGCTGGCAACTCCATGCTTCGCAAAATCTTCAAAGCGCTCTAGCCGTGAAATTCCAAGGAGGTGAATCTTGGTCTTCTTGTTTCGAACCATTGAGATCGAGGCTAAGACATCGATGATTTCTTTCGTCTTGAGCGGCACTAGACCACCTACTGCAATATAGTCATAGCCCATTTTCTGGAGATTCTGAACTGCGTCCCGGTAACTCGCTGGATCCCAGCCTTGCGCGGCCCCAAGTGGGGTGAAGTGTTTGAGTGTTCTAGATTTGTTTCTGAATTCCGCAGCGAGATCCAAGGTCATTTGATGCCGTCGTTTCCAATCGTCTGGTATTTCTTTCTTGGGATCTGGTTGGTATCCAAGAATGACGTGATCGAGTGATATTCCCAAATCAAAGCCACATTGACCATAGAAATCAACGATTTCGTCAACAGTGAATGGCGGTTCATCTTCTGAGGCGAAACTGAACGATCCACAGTCGCCCATCGCGGACAGTCTTGCCCGCTGCTGAGTCGCTTCGAGACGTAGAAACTTGTGGATTCCGTTGTCCATTAGTGACCGAACCTGACCGAAACTGTAGCGGGTATTTTTGTTTCTTCCATCCACGACCGCTTTTGACAATAGCATTCCATCATACGGAGGCTCGTCAAGTGCCTCGTGAGCATACTGCTGGGACCTCTGACGACTCCCGTTGTAGGTTCTCTGCTCCGATTCAAAATCGAACGAAGGATCGACTAGATCATGGCTATCAGGGAAATAAAACTTCATGGCAACTTATCTATGAGAGGACTTCTCCAAGTACTTGCGGACCAGGTAGTTTGCCAAAACAGAGAGGTGCTTGGGGACATTCTGTATATCGTCGAAGCGGATGCCTCCAAGCTCCTCCCAATTTCCTGAGGTCCAACGGCAACTGGGTGCCACGAGCGCCAGTTCCCTTTTGAATTCCTTGATCGCGTTGTTATGCAGTCCGTTTCCTGATGAGATGATTCGGTCCATCAACTTTCCCATCGAGCGGATACCGACTCCATGCATCAGGCGACTCCGCGATGGAGAAAGTCCCCATGCATCAGGAAAAGTTTCCTTTACGGCAGTCCAATAGGAGACAAGGAGGTGCCAGATTGCGTTGTGGTTACATTCTCCCGTGGCAATATTCCTGTAGGGAAAAAAGCAACCTGACGCCTGCGTGAGACTTTCCTCCAGCATCTTGATTACTACTGTGTCCGTAACTACACATGTCTTCTTCTGCGCGGCTTCGGTAGATGAACGCCGGATGAGGCCCTTGAACGGCGAAGCGTCGTCGCGGTTTAGCAAATCACAGAGAGCTGCGGGTATTTTCTTCATGGCTAGGTTAGCCGGGAGATTGGTGCTGACCTCGGGGAGTAATTCGGTCACCAAACCTCGGGGGAGTGGTCTGGAATTGTTAATCCGAAGGAACTGATCCCTCTGAAGTTCCACATCGTCTGCGATGAACGCGCACACCGGAACAGCAAAGTCCTTTTCAGCGCAGAGACTGATAGCGAGAGCCCGCTGTTGGCCATCTACGATCCAAGCCGGCTTTGCACTGTCTCCTTTCGGAACGGGAATTTCGAGCGTTCCTGCGACTGCCAGACCATCACTTGTCTTGGCTCCCCTGCTTGAAACAAATCGCACAGAGGAATTGAACGATAAGATGATTGGATGTGCCAAGATCATTCCTGGGCTTTGGAGGTATTCTGAGATTTCTCGGACATGCTTGCGAACCTCAGCCCGCTGATAGCCGAGAAGCCTACCATCATCATCTCTAGAAACCCGGGAAATGCCTGCGATTTCGAGTAATTCGTGTCCGCTCAGCGTCAAAAGAAATAGGTCAGTCCCTGATGGTTGTGCGATTCGAAGAGCCTTTCGTTCGATCTGCTTGGATGACCTTCTCACGGTCTTTTTAGTTGATTTTTTGGGAACTTTTCTCATTTTGGTTTGGATTGAGGGTTTTGTAGATGCGATGAAAGCGTTTCTGCTCGCATGCTGAACCACCGTCTCTCAGAACTCGCAGGAGGCCGGAAGCGCTTGATCGCTGGAGCAACACCGATTGGTTCCGAATGAACGTAATGATCTGCTCATCGGTCAATGGTTGCCTTTTGAATGATCTAGGCTGCGCGAGGGATAATGTTAGATTGGACAGATATTTTGAAACCTGAGGCGCGCTGATTCTTTGTGATTTGTACTTCTCAACGATGTGACGAAGCATTCGAGCGTTGAGAGTTGCACGTGCTCCCCCTACGAGGTTTTCGAATCTCGCGTCGATTGGCAGAAGTGAAGATCCCAAAGCTGGCATTTGCCGAGTTCCAGACGAGATGAGCAGGAGGTTATCAGGAGAAGTTAGCGCCTCTCGCGCTGACACAAGATCATTTTTGATCACTGACAGATAAGTAGATCCTACGGCCACGATGAATACCGATTCAGGATTTCTTATTGCTAGATCAGTAACGCATCCAATACCTGTCAATTTTCGACGCCATTTGACAAGGAGGTTCCACCACTCAACTTTGCTGTGGTTTTCGGAACCTACTGAATCAGGATCTGCACTGACGAAGGTAGCGGAATAGTTTGGAATGGGAACATCCGCTGAAATGAGTCCCATTCCAGCCGAAACAATCCACAAACGTCTGTTATCGGGTGCTGCCCTCTCACCTGCAAGAACCTGTGTCCAAGCATCTCCGCCATAGCAATGTCGCGCTGGTGTCAGGTCCACTTTTCGTTCGACTGCCTGAGTCCACCATCTAAATCTCTGGCGGATTGTCCCGGTCCACTTTCTGAGCATCAACGGTTCCCCGGCGGCCACCTGTTTGGTGGCCGAGCAGTTTGTGATCAAGATTAATGGCGGTGTAGCAGGCATGCTCTCTGAGCAATAAATGCGGTTCAATGGCCAGATTAGCAAGGTAGAAAAACGAGAAATTGAAATTCTTCGAATTGGCTCGGAATTGGTCAGGGCGGGTTGTTTGGGCGTTGCAGTTCCGGCAGGACCATATGGTCCGGGTTATCCGTTGCCTGTGGCCGTGCTCCAACAAATGACCGGCAGGGCGGGCTGGGGTTCCCGGCCCGGCGAGGCCACTCTTATCGTGAAGCAGGGCGACTCGTGGGATGTGGTTGAACTCCGTGACCAGCTTGAAACGTATCAACTCCCGGCGCCCAGATCGGTGTTTGACCAAGGAACCGGGAGCGGCTGGAACCGGGGAATCGAACCACCCATGGCCAAAGCCGTGCTGTCCTTCCTGGCGCGGTGTCCGGACGAAAAACTCACGACTCCCCAGGTTGAGAAGTTCATTGCCAACACGATGAACGGTGCCGAAGTGGTGGCCGAATGCCTGAGGGATCTGGCGGGGAAGATTTGCGGATTCCTCAGGAGGAGTTGACGAATTCTCCACTACCGCGATCATGGGGTCAATCCAGCGCCTTTTCGGTGGCGCTGGCGAGTTCCGTCAAAAAGCTGATGACCTTTCTGAGATCGTCCTTCTTGATCGTTCTGGCCCCTCCTTCCAATGACCGGTGCACCACCTCGCCTCTGATGCCGATCCATGTGTCGAGTTGTTTTTTAGCTCCGGCAGGATCGAAGTTGTTCCACCTCCAGCAAGCCGTCACGTCTATGCCGGTGTAGTCGAGGAACAGCTTCCTGGTTTTGTCCGAATTTGGATTGTTGAACCTCTTGAGTTCCTCATCCAGCCTGGCCTTCATGAACTTTCCCAACTGGCACCCTTCGAGGAGTTTCAACTGAGGAATGACAGCCTCCGTGATGCGATCCTCCACGTAGGTCTCCCATGCGGTAAACGCCATGATGAGTCCGGCCCGCTTCAGAACCTCCAATTCTTCGGGAGTTGCCTTTTCTCTTGTGCTATAGAGTTCGAGAAGCGCCGTGGCATCGCTGATGGAAGCGAGAAATGTGTCGTGTGATTGTGACATGAACTGGGTGGTTTGAATGATGGTCCGAATTCGTCTGGTGCTTAGGTCTGTTTGGCCGCCCGCACCCGGTGGTCATTTGGCGAAGGGAGGCACGGGCATCCGCAGGCATGGGGTGAGCAAGAAGGCGTCCTACTAACGGTAGTGACACTCCGTGTCAACAGCCATGGCTGCGGCGCGCGTGTCTCCCGTTTCCGAGTTCAAGCTTCGGACTTCAGGTTTTGCACTCTACCACCGCGAGCAACTGCCGTGCGCGGCTGACGGCCATGAACCATGAGTAGTGGTCGTAGTCGCTGGAAATGTCCCGGTGGGACGGCAGACCGATGAGGATGACCGCCTTGGCGTCGAGGCCCTTGGCCTTGTGGATGGAGGTGTGGCGAATGGTGCCGGGGGCATCATCTTCCTCGGTGCATTCGCGGAGGTTGCGGCCGTGGATGACCCGACGGTCACCTAGCGGGCTCTTGGCGATGGTGGACTGGGCGTGTAGCAGCAGCACGTCCTCAGGATGGCACAGTCCCGATTTCTGCCATTGCCGGAGGATGGTTTCCACGAGGGCACATGCATCCGCCCCAGCGGGAAGGGTATGGATGACCGGCTCCGGACCTTCCGGGAGGTGATCGCCATGGCCGAGCGCCCCGATCATGCCAAGGGTGGCCGGACTCGGGTGATCGCAGATGAACTGCCACAGGGGGCGGGTGTAACGGACGGCGGGTTGGAGCCGCACATGCGCGGGCTGGGACCAAATGGTTGTGAAAACAACAGGGTCAAAGCGCTCGGCAACCCGGAAAGGAGGGCGTTGGGCCGTATCATAGAAAATACTGGCGAGCGAATCCCGGTATCCCCCCAGGAGCAGTTTATAGATATACCACCATCCGCCGGATTCGGTCTCTCCGGCATCAATTTCAACCGGCCAGCATGTGTCGTGGTCTTGTCCTTCATCCACCACCAGCGCGTCGAAGACCGGCCACATCGACCGCAGCTCGATATCGCGCGAGGTTTCAAGGACCAGACGTGGAAGTTCGATCTCGTAAAAAGCACGGATCACTTCCGTGACCGAACCCGGTGGCGGCGCGGTGGTTCTCCGGCCTGTGAGGGCGAGCAACTCGAAGAAGAGTTCCTCCCAACCTTTGACGACAACCTCACCAGGGTTGATGTGCCGGAGGGCGACCAATCGCCGCAGTTGGGCGGTCAGCGCCTTGTTGTAGGTGAGGAAAAGCACCCGCTGTCCGTTCCCCTGCGCGGCGTAGCGGGCTGCCTGCTCCAGCGCATGCCAGGTCTTGCCGGTTCCGGTGCCGCCGCTGACAAGCAGTTGCCGGTTCGCGGAAAGCTGGTCGAGAAGGACGAAGCGGCTCTCGAACTGGCGCTTGAAAAGTTGCTCGGTGTGATCGATGAACGCGCGCTTTTCCTTAGGTAGAGAACCTTGGCCGAATGCCGCCAGGACGGCCCGCCGTGCCTGCGGTTCAACCGGCTTGCTGGCAAGGCGCCCGAAGATCCGCCGCCAAGTGGAGATCCAGTTTTTCAGATTGTTCCCGGTGACGAGCCAGTGGCGCGGGATGCCTTGGAAGGTTTCAACATCGGGCGGAGCCGTCGCACCGGGAACGCACAGCGCCTTTTCGACGAACGGCGGGTCGCCCTTGTCCTTAATGCCTTGGATCACGCCCTGCCATTCCGCGTGGAGTTGTTCAGCCGGGTCACTGCCCCCGGCACCCTCCCACCGTCCGGTCTCTGGGTAATGGCGAGGAAGGGATGTTTTCACCTCCAGCACCAGCAAGCCTCCCGTCGGCCCGAGAATGAGAAAATCCCCCTCACGCTCCGTCCCAAACTTGTCGCGATAGTAGTAGCCCCAGATGATGGTCCAGGTATCGGGCGAATCGGCCAAGCACTTGAGCCGTTCCGCCACGCGGATTTCGGTCTCATTGCACGACCTCGGCGGGCGGTGGTGAATCCATTCGATCATGGCTAGGAGACTACGGGCGTCCTGCGGAAATCCTATCAAATACTGTTAGTCTCGTGCTGTGGAGGCTTGCCCTTATTCTCCAAACCCCGAGCAAGATTCCGGCGAGAATCCTGTCCCGGTCATGTCCGGCAACACTACGGACAAGTCCACCCTGCGCGGGTTTCTCGCAACGATCCAAACCCACTGTGGCAAACCGTCAACAGCCATGATGGAGTTGGAAAAGACGGTCGGGTCGATCAGGCTGACAACCGGCCGGGCGATGTCTTCCAGCGAGCGCTCCTGGGGGACTCCGGAAGCGAGGGGGACCGGTTTCAGTCCCATCCGGAACAGCGACTCATTGAGCTTTTAGAACCCCCTTGAGCCCTTTCATTGGGACGATGATGCCACGGTTCACCATGTCGTGGAAAGTGCTGCGGGGGCACCGGCGGGACGAAGTTGCCGCGGGTCGTTCCATAGCGGACGGCCGAGGTCGGACCACTTGGACTGCGGTTTGGCGGGTTTGGCGAGGGCATCGTAGCCGGATGGTTGACACTCCTGCGTCAATTCCAACCCCAAATCAAGATCATCGGAAACTCACCCAACCGAGCCCAAAACGGACACATTGCGGCAGTATGCCTGATATGATGATCCCTCGGCTCCCCCCCTTGCGGGAGGGACGATCGTTTCTATCAGTCCCGGAAAATAAGTGCACAATAAATACACAAGTCTGCATGACTAACAAAAATCCGGCCCGTGATGGGGCCGGATTTCTTTGAAACTAAAGGGAAAGTGCTCGAAAGAGGACTCGAACCTCCACGGGTTACCCCACTAGATCCTTAGTCTAGCGCGTCTACCAATTCCGCCATCCGAGCATTCGTGTTGGGTGGGGGCGGCTTTGGTAGCGATCCAATCCGGAGTTGGCAAGCAAATCTTCGGTTTTTTCCGAAAATTTTTCTCGGGTTCCGGCTTGCAATGGCGGAGCGGCGGGAAACCATGGGCGGCGAGCCATGGAATCGATCACCGCGGAAAGCCTCAGCAAATCGTTCGGCACGGTCCGGGCGTTGGACGCCGTGAGCCTCGGGATCGGCGCGGGCGAGCTGTTTTTTTTGCTAGGCCCCTCCGGTTGCGGGAAAAGCACCTTGCTTCGCTGCATCGCGGGGCTGGAACGGCCGGATTCGGGGATTGTGAAATTCGGCGGACGCGTGGTGACCGATCTGCCCGCCCACCAGCGTGGGACAGCGATGGTCTTCCAAAGCTACGCGCTGTGGCCGCATCTCACGGTGGCCAAGAACATCGCGTTCGGGTTGGAGGAGCGGAGAATTCCCAGGCCCGAGATCAAGCGCCGGGTCGAGGAAGCGCTCGATTTGGTCCAGTTGGCGGGATTCGGCAACCGCACGATCGACCAGATGTCCGGCGGCCAGCAACAGCGCGTGGCCTTGGCGCGGGCGCTTGTGGTTAGGCCGAAATGCCTGCTTTTGGACGAACCGCTCTCGAATCTCGACGCCCGGTTGCGCCTCGAAATGCGGCGCGAAATTCGGCGGATCGTGAAACTCCACGGCCTGACCGCCATTTACGTCACCCACGACCAAGAGGAGGCGCTGGCGATGGCCGACCGCATCGCCATTCTCGATGCCGGACACCTCGCCCAGACCGGAACGCCGGAGGAAATCTACCGTTCACCGCGCTCGCCGATGGTGGCGGCGTTCATCGGGGAAACCAATCTGATCTCCGCCACCGTGGACGCGTCCGGTGCCGGAGAAGCCCGCGTTTCCACAGCCGCCGGGGCGTTTTCCGGGCGGATTCCGGATTCCGGATGGGCACCCGCGACGGGGACCACCGCCACGGTTTCCATCAGGCCGGAGGCATGGCGGCTGCATCGGGAGAACGGGGAAAATCCCCTCCCCGGCCGCGTGACCGACCGGACCTATCTGGGGCAGCACATCCAGTATTGGATAGAAACCGCGCTCGGCCCCCAGCAGGCCGTCGAAACCAACCCCCACCGGCTGCTCGAACCGGGAGAAACCGTCCTGCTGCACGCGAACCGCGAGGACGTGCTGGTGCTCGCGGTTTCCTGACTCCCCCGCCCCGCCATGCCCGCCGTCCGCCATTTTCTGGTTCCCTCGATGCTGGCCGGTATCATCGCGCTGCCGCTCGCCTTGCGTGAGGAAACCCGGACCGGATCCCCATCCGCCGCCGATGATACGCTGGTGATCCTTTCCCCGCACACCGAGTCCATCCAGCGGGAGTTCGGCGAGGCATTCGCCACCCATTGGAAGGCCGCGACCGGCCGCACGGTTTACATCGACTGGCGCACGCCCGGTGGCATGTCGGAAATCCGGATGGTGATCGACGCCGGCTATCAGGCGGCTGCGGAAACCGGGCGCGACGGGATTGGCGCGGACGTGCTGTTTGGCGGCGGCGAGCCGGACTTCGCCGAACAGGCGCGCAAGGGACGCTTGGTCCCGCTGCGGGTTTTCGACCGGCATCCGGAGTGGTTCGGGCCGGAGGGACCAGTCCGTGTGACGTTCTCCGGCGAGCGGTTTTTCCCGCCGGACAAGGTCTGGGTGGGAACCTGCTTGGCCCAATTCGGCATCTGCCACAATCCGGACGGCATCGGGCGGCTGGGTATCCCGGCACCAGTCACTTGGGACGATCTCGGCGATCCAAGGCTATTCGGGCACATCGCCCTATCCGATCCGACCAAGAGCGGATCGGTGGCCAGGTCGTTTGAGCTGGTGGTCCAGTCGAAAATGCAACAATCGATTCGCTCGAGTGAACCGTCCGGCGCTGCTGGGGCGGCTACCGGATGGGACGAAGGACTCCGGTTGCTGCAGCGGATGGCGGCGAATTCCCGCTATTTCACGGACAGCGCGTCGCGGATTCCGCAGGAAGTGGCGCAGGGAAACGCGGTTGCGGGCATGTGTATCGACCTCTACGGACGATCGTTTCAAACGGACCTAAGAAAGCGCGACGGCGGTCCTAGGCTGATCTGGCATGCGCCGCCGGGAGGTTCCACGGTGAGCGCCGACCCTGTGGGCGTTTTCCGGGGCGCGCCGAACGCGGATCTGGCGCAGGCGTTTGTCGAATTCTGCCTCAGTCCGGCGGGACAAACCTTGTGGTTCGGTAAGCCCGGCACCCAGGGCGGACCGCGAAACCGCGCTCTGCATCGCATGCCGATCCGCAGCGATGTTTTCACACCGGAAAATCTGGCCAAGGCCACGGATTCGGTGACGGATCCCTACCGCTCCGCAGAGTTGCTCGCCTACGACCGGGAACTGACCGGCCGCGCCTTCGGCACCTTGCGGAAAATCGTCCGGGTCATGTGCATCGATACCCATGAGGAAATGAAGTCCGCCTGGGCCGCGATCATCCGCGCGGGCATGCCCGCCGACGCTCTGGCCGTTTTTCACGACATTACCGCCCTGCCCTATGCCGAAGTCGGCCACGGCGATCCTCTTCTTGACAGTCCCGACCCATTGGTCGCCGAGAAACGCGCCAGCGACCTGGCCAACCGATTCCGGGAAAACTACCGCCGTGCGGAGGCGCTCGCCCGGCAACACATTGAGCACCGCGAACATCCTTGAAGCCATCATGAAACGCGGCACCTCCCTATCGATCGGCATCCTAACGGTGGCCTTGTTCGCGGTGTTTTTCCTCTATCCGGCGTGGATGGTGGTCCGGCAGGCGTTCGAGGTGCCCGGTGGCGGCTTCACCACTGCCTATCTCGGCGCGGTGTTCGCCAATCCGCTTTACCGTGAAGGGCTGTGGAACGCGCTGGCGCTGGGGTTTTCCAGCACGCTGGCCACGCTGCTGATCGCGATGCCGCTGGCGCTGGTGGCGCACCGGTATGCGTTTCCCGCGAAGGGGGTGTTGGGAAGTCTGGCGCTGGTGCCGATGATCCTGCCGCCATTCGTGGGTGCGGTGGGCGTGAAACAAATCCTCGGTGTGAATGGCGCGGCCAACGCGCTTCTGACATCCCTCGGGCTGATGGATTCGGCGCATCCGTTCGACTGGTTGGCGGAGGGTCGGTTCGCGGGGATCATCTCGATGAACGCGCTCCACCTCTATCCGATTCTCTATCTGAACATCCTCGCCGCGCTCTCCAACCTTGATCCGGCGATGGAGCAGGCTGCGGAAAACCTCGGCTGCCCGCCGTGGAAACGGTTTTTCCGGATCACCCTGCCGCTGGCCATGCCGGGTGTGTTCGCCGGTTCGTCGCTGGTGTTCATCTGGGCCTTCACCGAGTTGGGGGTGCCACTGGTTTTTGATTTCCCAAGGGTGGCGCCGGTCCAGATTTTCGATGGGCTGAAGGGGCTCGACCGGAATCCCATCCCTTACGCGCTGACAACGATTCTGCTCGTCATTGCCACTCTGGTTTTCCTAACCGCAAAGACGGTCACCGCCATTTCCGGAGGTGGCAACACTCCGCGCCCCAAGGGCCGGACCACGGCGCGGCGGTTGGCAGGCTGGCGCGGATGGGCTTGTGCCTCGCTGTTTGGCGGGGTATTCGCCATCGCCTCGCTGCCGCATCTTGGGGTCATTCTGCTTTCGGTCGCGGAGCGCTGGTATGGAACGGTGCTGCCGGATGAACTAACCATCCGGCACTACGTGGAAGCGCTGGGCAACGGTCTGGTGGTGCCATCCATCCGCAACAGCCTCCTCTACTCCGGCTGCGCGGTGGCGCTTGCCCTAACCATCGGCCTCGCGGCGGCATGGGTGATCGTCCGTTCCGATCTCAAAGGCCGGGCGCTGCTGGACGCGATGATGATGGCCCCGCTGGCGGTGCCCGGCCTGGTCATGGCGTTCGGCTATCTGGCGCTCTCGCAGGAAGGACGGCCGTTCCATTTCCTGATAGGAGCCGATGGCAGTCCGTTCGCGTTGCTGGTGATCGCCTACGCCCTGAAACGGATGCCCTACATCGTGCGTGCGGCGGTGGCGGGGCTCCAGCAAAGCAATCCGGCGCTGGAGGAAGCCGCGGCGACACTGGGGGCTCCGCCCCACCGCGTGCTCCGTCGTATCGCCGTGCCACTCATCGGCGCGAACCTCGCGGCCGGCTGCCTGCTCGCCTTTGCCTTCGCCATGCTGGAGGTGAGCGACAGCCTGATCCTCGCCCAACAAACCCAACATTTTCCCATCACCAAGGCGATCTACACCCTGCTGGGGACCCTTGGAAACGGCCCGGAACTCGCCGCGGCGCTCGGCGTGTGGGCGATGGTTTTCCTCAGTGTCTCGATTCTCGGCGCCGCATCGTTGGGTATCCGCCGAGGAGGAGCATCCGGTTTCGGAGGCGTCTCCTGAACGAAACCCGAGCGGGCCGCGATCAAGTTAGAAAACGTAGATCAATCCGAAGTGAATGGCTCCGTCATCACCATTGGCGGCAGCGGGCGGGAGATCTTCCATCCGGAATCCGTAGTCCAACCTGAGCTTGAGCGAGTCCTCGAACTCATATCGGATCCCCAATCCCACCGACATCAGATCCGCGGCGTCATCCAGCGGATCGGCCGGGTTTTCATCCACCGATTCGCCATGGGCGTAGTCAACGAAGGCGATGAATTTCAGCATATCGTTGCGGGTAAAGCCGAACCAATCCCTGGCGGGATGGAACTCGGGACTGTGCAGTTCGAGGTTGATGATCCATCCGAGATCGCCGCGAAGCGCGCGTTCCGGATAGCCTCTGACCGAACTGAAGCCACCAAGGCCCATCTGCTCGCTGGCGAGCAGGTTTGATGACGCATACTGGCCGGTGATCGCGGCGCGGGCCATCATCCCCGCAAACGGCAGATCCTGCTCGCGTTCCAAGCGCACACGGGTGTACACATACGAAGCCTCGGCATTGGCGCGCAGCGGAGAGAACGCCTCGTCGGTATTGTCATCCGTCACATCGCCGGGCGAGAAGAACAACTGGGCGGATAGATTGGTTTCCCCGGTGGGATCGGTTTGGCGCGCGTTGTATTCCAGAACGAGCTGGACGATGTCCGCCGGCGACTCCGATACCGTGCTGCCACCGAATTCGAGGTCGTTGTCGGAACTCTTGAAATCGAAGCCCGCTCCCACTTCGTGGTGGTAGCCGAGCGCCTCGCGGGTCGGTTTCGCCCATTGTTTGGGGCGCTTGTCCAGCAGCGGTTTGGTCAGATCGCTCGCACCGAGGAGTTCCGGCAGCTCCAGATAATGGCGGGCACCGACGATCAGGCTTCCACCCACGGTGTCGGTGGGAACGCCGCCCAAGGTAACCTCGGCGGTGGATGCCGCGTAGCTGACGAACAGTTCGGTGAACTGGTCGAACTTCGCGTCCTGCCAGGGGATCTGATAGTTCATCGAGAAACCGAGCAGTTCATCCGGCTCCAGCGCGCTGAAAACCTGCGCGCCCATCTGGTGGTTGCGGCCCAGCAGAAACGCGTCATACCACGCCGCGCCGAGGAAGAACCGGTTTTCCCCGGTGATTTCAGTTAGGGAGTTGTCCACCCCCGCGAAGAACTTGAGCGGGCGCTTGTCGTCCACCTCGAACACCAGATTGGTCTGGCCGAGAATGTTGGGACCGGGCTGCGAGAAATTCACCGTCACATCGCGGAACGGGTGGTCCACCGGACGGTTGAGGCGCACCCATGGGCTGCGGTTCATGCCGGTGATCTGCGCCTTGATTTCCTCGGTATCCACGATCCGTCCCTGCAACTGGCTGGTGCGCGGCTGGAACTCGGCGGTCACGTCCTCCGCCTTGTAGGGATTGTTGTACCACGAATTCCACCAGGTCTTCTCCCCTTCCATCCGTTTCAGGAAACTCTTTTCCGCGGGCGTCAGTTGGTCGGGGGATTTTTTCAGCAGATCAGCCTCGGTTAGAATCGAGGTGTCCCCCACCCTGCCCTCGACGATGGAAATCACCACGCGGCTGCTGAACAGCGACTGTTTCGGGATGTAAACGTGGGTCATGGGCCGATTGTTTGCCCGATAATGGTCCTGAATGATGCGCACGACCTCCTGCAGGTCCCCGTATGTCATCGGCAGTTTCCCGATGAACTTCGTCAGATTCGTCCGCAATCCCTCCGGGTCGGGAGTCATGAGTCCGTCCGTGACCTGAACGCCCTCACGAAGCGCGTCCTTCTGCTCCTTTTCCCAGGTGGGAGCGGGATCGGTCGCCTTGACACGGCGGTCGAGGAACAGCGAAATCCCGGCCAAGGGGACATTCTGGAAGGCGTCGTCCATCACAACGCTCATCGTGATCGGATCACCGCCAACAACGGGCGGAGCGGGAGCGATCGGTGGCAAGTTTTTCGGATCGGACGGATCGAGCGGCGGCAGCACCGGATCCTCACCCGCAGGCTTGTCAGCCGCCGGTTTGTCAGCCGCCGGTTTGTCAGCCGCCGGCGGCGGAGCCGGATCCGGTTTGGGATCCTCCGCCGCTGGGGCCTTTTCGACGGGTGCCGGGGCCACCTGAACCGCTGGAGGCGTCGCCGGGGCATCCGCCGGCTTGGCGGGTTCGTCCGCCGCGCGCGACGCGCAGGGGAATGTGAACAGGATCACCGCGAGTGGGGACAGTTTCATATATTTCCGTTTCATGATCGGGAAGGGCTGGTTTGCGGTTGATCAGGGGGTGGCCGGTTGGGTCGGGACTGCGGGAGCCCCCGCCGGGGGCGGAGGTGGCTCGGGCAAGGCAGGAGGCACCGGATCGGGCGAGACCGGCTGCGTGAGCAGGTACACGGGCTTTCCGTCCGCGTCGAAGTAGTAGTAGAGCGGGAACAAGGGCGGAGGCACCTCACCCTGTTTGCCCACATATTGGTCGTAATCGTATCCGATCGTCCAGTAAGGTCCGAAATACACGAGGCTCACACCGGGTGCGGCCACGGCACCGCTGTCGATCAGCGAATTGACCTTGCCCATCAGATCGGTCTTGGCCACGCCCTTCTTGAGCATGTTGCGGGCAAGTTCCGCAGCATCGGAAATCGCCAGGTCGATGAACGGCGCGCTACTGAAGAACGCGGCGGTGTCGCCGGTTAGGCCGGAAAGCGCGCCAAGAGACGCGGCGCCACCAAACGCGCCACCATCCACCGAGTCGGTTAGAATACCGTTCACTCCGCCTGCGGCGAAGGTGTAGTTGAACCGCAGATTGCGGATCGGGTCCGCCGGAACACCGTGGATCAGCCGGATATAGCTTCCCGCCGGAGCGGATGTGCTTTGGAGCGAGTTCGCGATGAAGAAGATATCGGATCCCACTACATCAAGGTCCGGGTCGAGGTTCACCACCCCGATCGCCTCGTCCGGCTGACGGTTGCCGCTGACCTCGTTGACTCCGGGCAAACCCTTCGTTTCGCCACCGATCAGCACGACTTTCGAACCCAGCGGACCGGTGAACTTCGTCACCACCGGCACGAAGCGCATGCCGCCATCGGTTGCAACCACGAACGCCGATCCGGTGAAATTGTTGGAACCGGTTAATGTCAGACCTTGGTTGTCGCCATCGGCCGCTCCACCATCGGTGTCGCGGATGGCCACGTTCCGGGCGTTGGCCACGGTCAGCAGGTTGAACGAGTTGCCTCGCGGCAGATTGATATCACCAGTGGCTCCGGTATTCAGCGTCGCCTGGCCCGCGACCTTCACATCGGCGGTTTGCGAGAGCGTTCCTCCGGTAGTTAGAGCGAGGTTGCCGGTGACCGCTTCAAGGCCGACACCCGCACCGAGGGACACCAGCGAAGTCACTTCAGCCTCGCTGTTGTCCAAAGCAACCCGGTCAACCTTGCCTGGCCCGCCCGTGAGACCGATGCTGAGCGCGTTGGTCTCGGTGATCGTGATGTTGCCGTTGGCGCGAGCCGCCAGCTCCGTCACGGTGGTGGTCAGGTTGATGTTGCCGCTCTTCGATTCGGCATACAGCCCGTTGCCGGAAACCGGGCCGCCTGTCAGGTCGGCATCGGAAATCAGGGCCACCAGGTTAGGAGCGGATAGATTGGCGATGGTCACCGATCCACCCGCCGACTCGGCGGCGATGCGGATATTGCCGTTGGCCGTCGAAACGGACGATCCGGCACCGAGGTTGACGTTGCCGCCGAACGACTCGATGTCGATGGTTCCGCCATTCGGGCCGGGAGCGGTGGCTCCGGTGGACTGGATTGCGATCGCGCCAGCGGTCACGTTACCCATCGCGCGGAGGCCGACGTCGTCGTCCGCGGTTACACCGGCGTTGATCGCAAGGGCTTTGCCCGTGCCATTCGCCAGGAGAAGCGCATCGGACGATGTCACACCGGGATTCGATCCAGCGGAGATGCCAAGCGCGACAGTTAGATTTCCGTTGACCGTTTCGACGCGCACATCGCCAGTCGCGGAATCCCCTGCGAGCGTCAGGGAACTGGACTCGGCCAATGCGGCCGGAAGTCCGTCCAAGCCAATCCGCTGCACTGTGGTGGAAACCTGTTGGAGGGTCACGTCCGATGTCACCAGGACACCCGTGTCACCACCCGACTTGGTGGCGAGCGAGGCAACGCTGACATCGATCGGGTTGTCATCCGTGGCGCCGATCCGGCCGCCGGCTTCCAGATAGGCGCCGGTCGCGGTGATGTTGGCAACCCGGGTCCCTATCAGCGTGGCGAATCCGTTGGAGGCACGACCGACCGTGTCAGACTGTCCGTCCACGATATTGCCACCCGCTTTGACGCGAACCGTCCCGCCTGCGGTCACGGTATTCAGGACCACGTCTCCGGACGCCGCGATCCTCGCGCTCTGGGTGACCACAGCCGTGGACGATCCCAGCATCGTTAGATTTCCCGATGACGCCTCCGCGTCCAGGGTGCCCGTGGTGGTCACCGTGGATCCGTCCCCGAAGGTCAAGCCGCCCGAGGCCAACAATGAGGCGTCGCCGGTCGCGACGATGGACGCGGGACCACCGGGATCGCCACTGCCCGCAAGGGCGATATTGCCAACGGCACCCGCCGCCGATTGCAGTCTCAAGGCGCCGGATTTGTTGGTGCCCACAAGTTGAGTGGCGCTCGACTCGCGCACGACAACCGTCCCGGCGGAATCGAAGTTCAGGCTACCGAAGTTCGCCGCGCCTGCGGTTCCCACGCTGACACTTGTGCCCTTGAAGGCGGCGTTCGCTCCTACGGTTAGAATGTCGCCCGCGTTATCCGCCAGGGTGATAGCCCCGGTGGCGGTGACCGTTGCGCCGTTTGTCACGACAACGGTTGTGGCCGCCGAGTCGCCGATAGAACCCGTGGCGTTGAGGGCCAGCGAGGACCCCGTGCTGGAACCGGCCAGAACCATGTCCGAATCCTCCTGAACATCAACCGCACCCGTGCCGTTGACCGTCAGAGTCCCGAAATTGGCAGTGCCGGCCGCGCCAATCGTGATGGTGGTTCCCGTGAAGGAGGCGTTGGCACCGACAGTCAACACATCGCCGGCCGTGTCATTGAGAACGATGGATGAACCAACCGCGACGATCGACGAACCATTGGTAACGGTCAGACTGGTTCCCGTGGTGTCGGAAACAGCGCCCGTGGATGTCAGCGCCAGGCTTCCTGCAGTGCTGGTTCCGGCCAGTGCCGTCGCCGAGTCCTCGGCGATCGTCACATTTCCGGCCGAATTGAACGTCAGCGTGCCGGTGTTGAAAATACCGCCGCCAAGCAAAATCGACGTGCCGCCGAACGAACCGAGACCGGTCACCGTGACACTCGTTGCGCCAGCGTCGGATAGAGCCCCGGTCGAGGTGATCAGCGCGCTGCCCGCCGTGTTGACCCCAACAATATCGGTATTGGAATCCTCGGCGATATTCACGCTTCCGGCCGAATTGAACGTCAGTGTGCCGGTGTTGAACGTCCCGCCACCAAGCGAAATCGAGGTTCCGGCAAACGATCCAAGCCCCGTGATCGCGATACTCGTGGCCGCGGCATCGGAAATCGCGCCGGTGGATGTCAGGGTGGCACTGCCCGCCGTGTTGGCCCCAACGATATCCATGTTGGAATCCTCGGCGATCGTCACGTTTCCGGCCGAATTGAAGGTCAGCGTGCCCGTGTTGAAGGTTCCGCCGCCAAGTGAAATCGACGTGCCTCCGAACGATCCGAGCCCGGTCACCGTGACGCTCGTCGCTCCGGCGTCGGATAGAGCGCCGGTCGAGGTGATAGAAGCGCTACCCGCCGTATTGACTCCAACAATATCGGTGTTGGAATCCTCGGCAATGGTCACGTTGCCGGCGGAGTTGAAGTTCACCGTCGTGGCGTTGAAGATGCCGCCGCCGAGAGCGATGGAAGTGCCGCTTGCGGTTAGCGCGCCGACATTGACGCTCGTCGCACCGGCATCGGAAATGCCGCCGGTGGAACTGAGAGTCGTGGTTCCGCCGGTGTTGATGCCGACGATATCCATGTTGGAATCCTCGGCGATCGTCACGGAACCTGCCGAATTGAACGTCAGCGTGCCCGTGTTGAAGGTTCCGCCGCCGAGTGAAATCGAGGTGCCGGCAAACGATCCGAGCGCGGCAATCGCAACGCTTGTCGCGCCCGCGTCGGATAGGGTGCCGGTCGAGGTGATCAGCGCGCCGCCCGCCGTGTTGATCCCGACGATATCCGTGTTGGAATCCTCGGCGATCGTCACGTTGCCGGCCGAGTTGAACGTCAGCGTGCCCGTGTTGAACGTGCCACCGCCCAACGAAATCGAGGCCCCGCCAAAGGAACCGAGTCCGGTCACCGTGACGCTCGTCGCGCCGGCATCGGATAGAGCGCCGGTCGAGGTGATTAGAGCGCTACCCGCCGTGTTGATGCCCACGATGTCCGTATCCGAATCCTCGGCGATGGTCACGTTGCCGGCGGAGTTGAAGTTCACCGTCGTGGCGTTGAAGATGCCGCCACCGAGAGCGATGGAAGTGCCACTTGCGGTTAGCGCGCCAACATTGACGCTCGTCGCACCGGCATCGGATATTCCGCCGATGGAAGTTAGGGTTGTTGCACCGCCGGTGTTGACTCCGACGATATCCATGTTGGAATCCTCGGCGATGGACACGTTTCCGGCGGAATTGAACGTCAGCGTTCCTGTATTGAACGTGCCTCCGCCCAGGAAAATTGAAGCACCTCCGAATGAACCGAGGCCGGTCACCGTCACGCTCGCGGCTCCGGCGTCGGATAGGGCACCGGTTGATGTGAGCAAGGCGCTGCCCGCGGTATTCACACCCACAATGTCCGTGTTCGAATCCTCGGCAATGGTCACGTTGCCTGCGGAATTGAAGTTCACCGTCGTGGCGTTGAAGATGCCCCCACCCAGCGAGATCGAGGTTCCGCTTGCGGTCAGGGCACCGACATTCACGCTTGTCGCTCCAGCGTCGGAGATGCCGCCGATGGAAGTTAGAGTAGTGGCTCCACCGGTGTTGACTCCGACAATATCCATGTTGGAATCCTCGTCGATCGTCACGGAACCTGCCGAATTGAATGTCAGCGTGCCGGTGTTGAATGTGCCGCCACCAAGTGAAATCGAGGTACCGCCGAACGAACCGAGACCGGTCACCGTCACACTCGTGGCACCTGCGTCGGATAGAGCGCCGGTCGATGTGATCAGCGCGCTCCCGGCGGTGTTCACGCCGACGATATCCGTGTTGGAATCCTCGGCGATCGTCACCGAACCGGCCGAGTTGAACGTCAGCGTGCCGGTGTTGAAGGTGCCGCCACCCAACGAAATCGACGCGCCTCCGAATGAACCGAGCCCGGCCACTGTCACGCTTGTCGCCCCGGCGTCGGATAGGGCGCCGGTCGAGGTGATCGAAGCGCTGTCCGCGGTGTTGATGCCCACGATGTCCGTATCCGAATCCTCGGCGATGGTCACGCCGCCGGCGGAGTTGAAGTTCGCCGTCGTGGCGTTGAAGATGCCGCCGCCGAGCGCGATCGAGGTGCCGTTCACGGTCAGCGCTCCGACATTGACGCTCGTCGCGCCGGCATCGGAAATCGCGCCTGTGGAAGTGAGGATCGTGGTCCCGCCGGTGTTGATTCCGACGATATCCATCGGGGAATCCTCAGCGATCGTCACCGAACCGGCCGAGTTGAACGTCAGGGTGCCGGTATTGAACGTGCCTCCACCCAACGAAATCGAGGAGCCACCGAATGAACCGAGCCCGGTTACCGTCACGCTGGTCGCGCCGGCGTCGGATAGAGCGCCGGTCGAGGTGATAGAAGCGCTGTCCGCCGTGTTGATCCCCACGATGTCCGTGTTGGAATCTTCGGCGATGGTCACGCTTCCTGCGGAATTGAAGTTCACCGTCGTGGCGTTGAAAATACCGCCGCCAAGGGCGATGGACGTGCCGTTTACGGTCAGGGCGCCGACGTTCACGCTCGTCGCGCCGGCGTCGGAGATGCCGGCGATGGAAGTTAGGGTTGTGGCACCGCCGGTGTTGACTCCGACAATATCCATGTTGGAATCCTCATCGATGGTCACGGATCCGGCCGAATTGAACGTCAGCGTTCCGGTGTTGAAGATGCCGCCGCCAAGTGATATCGAGGTACCGCCGAACGAACCTAGCCCGGTCACCGTCACGCTCGTCGCGCCAGCGTCGGATAGAGTCCCGGTCGATGTGATCAGAGCGCTGCCTGCCGTGTTGACTCCAACCATATCGGTGTTGGAATCCTCGGCAATGGTCACGTTGCCGGCGGAGTTGAAGTTCACCGTCGTGGCGTTGAAGATGCCGCCACCGAGACTGACGGACGTACCGTTCAATGTCAGAGCACCGACATTCACACTCGTCGCACCGGCATCGGAAATACCGCCGGTGGAAGTGAGAGTAGTGGTTCCGCCGGTATTGATGCCGACGATATCCATGTTGGAATCCTCGTCGATCGTCACGGAACCTGCCGAATTGAATGTCAGCGTGCCGGTGTTGAAGGTCCCTCCGCCGAGCGAAATCGAGGTGCCGCCGAATGAACCGAGACCGGTCACCGTCACGCTTGTCGCTCCCGCGTCGGATAGAACGCCGGTCGATGTGATCAGCGCGCTCCCGGCGGTGTTCACGCCGACGATATCCGTGTTGGAATCCTCGGCGATGGTCACGTTTCCGGCCGAGTTGAACGTCAGCGTGCCGGTGTTGAAGGTGCCGCCACCCAACGAAATCGACGCGCCTCCGAATGAACCGAGCCCGGTCACTGTCACGCTTGTCGCCCCGGCGTCGGATAGGGCGCCGGTCGAGGTGATCGAAGCGCTGTCCGCGGTGTTGATGCCCACGATGTCCGTATCCGAATCCTCGGCGATGGTCACGCCGCCGGCGGAGTTGAAGTTCACCGTCGTGGCGTTGAAGACGCCGGCACCGAGTGCGATGGAGGTGCCGTTCACGGTTAGATCGCCGACATTGACGCTCGTCGCGCCGGCGTCGGAAATCGCGCCTGTGGAAGTGAGTATCGTGGTCCCGCCGGTGTTGATTCCGACGATATCCATCGAGGAATCCTCGGCAATCGTGACGGGTCCGGCCGTGTTGAAGGTTAGCGTTCCGGCGTTGAAGATGCCACCGCCGAGTGATATGGAGGTGCATCCGAACGAACCGAGCCCAGCCACCGTCACGCTTGTGGCTCCGGCGTCGGAAAGTGTGCCTGTGGCATTGATCTGGGCGCTACCCGCGGTATTGATCCCGACGATGTCGAGATTCGAATCCTCGATGATCACCACCGAACCCGCCGAGTTGAATGTTAGAGTTCCGACATTGAAGATCCCGCCCCCGAGGGCGATGGAAGTTCCGTTGAACGATCCCAACCCGATCACAATCACGCTGGTGGCGCCGGCATCGGAAAGCGCGCCGGTCGCAGTCAGATCGGCACTGTTGGCGGTATTGACGCCAACGATATTCATCTGCGATCCCTCGCTGATTGTTACCGCACCAACGGAATTGAAGGTCAATGTTCCCGCATTGAAGGCATTGGCCGTTCCAATGTTGATCGATGTTCCGGTCAGATCCGCCAGACCTCCGACCCCGACGATCCCGGAATTGGTGATCGCTCCGCCTGCAAGGACTGTCGCGTTTCCGCTCGCCGATAGCGCTGGCAGGTCAACCGCCGCATTGTTGAAGGTGATGAAAAGATTCCGCAGGCCGGATAGGCCGGAAAGCGTCGGAACGGTGGCTCCCGCATTCACGTTGCGCAGTCCGAAATCGCGGACGTTGCCCTGCGTGCCCACAACGCTAACGCCACCGCCGAAGTCGTTCGCCTCAGTGTGGAGAAGAATGTCCGTACCGGGCGTCGTCACCTCGAGCGTGGTCGCGCCGGTTACCGTGAGAGCACCGGTTTGATCGACCGTTCCGCCGGCGATCACCGCAAGGCTGGCGACATTGCCGGTTCCAAACCTGAGCGCGTTCTTATCGGTGATCTGGGAGGCTGCCCCGGTCAGGGAAACCGCACCCTGGAAGTCGTTGTTCGTATCCGTCAGGGTGATGGTTCCGGCGCCGGCGTTGATCGTGGACGCTCCGGTTACAGTTAGACCGCCCGCCGACTGGCTGATCGGGCCACCGTTGCTGGTGGCGATGAGGATTCCGCTCACCGTGCCGGTGCCTAGCCCCAGCGCTCCGGTCGAAATGACGGTTAGATTGCCGGTGGCCACGGTTCCCAGAGTCAGGGCGTTGGAGTCCGTCAGTTGGACCACTCCGCCGGTTAGGGAAACCGTATGGGCGAAATCGTTCAGAACGTTGGTCGCCGTGATAGCTCCGGTTCCCGAATCAAGGGCAAGGAGAGCCCCGGTGGAAACCGCGTCCTGATAATCCTGCGCCCCGGTCGTTTTCACCGATCCGCCATTGAACGCGACACTTCCGGTCGCGTCCGTTAGAATGCTTGCAAGGCGGGTTGATCCGCCCACGGCCGCGCCAAAGGTGGTCGCACCCGAGGAATTGGCGGTTAGAGCGAATCCTCCGTCCAAAGTCCCGCCGAAGGTGATCGGACCCACTCCGGCATTCAACACGGTGACCGCGCCGAGCACTACCGGGCCGGTGTAAACCTGCCCAGTGACGCCATTTGTGGTTACCGCGCCTCCGTTGAGAAGAATCGATCCAGCGGAAACATTCAGCCCCGCGAGAGGTGTCCCTCCGCCCACGGCGCCACCGAAGGTAACCGTGCCGGCCGTGATCACACCGAGCGAGGACGGACCATTCACGGTACCCGCGAACAGCACTGGAGCGGTACCGGCGTTCAGCGCCGTGTTGCCGGTGATCGCGAGCGAGCCGTTGAACGCCATTCCGCCGGCGGCCGTGGTCGTCACGGTGGAAGCGCTGATACCGGCCGGGGAATTGGCGGTTAGAGTGTCGAGATTCGTCACGCCGCCGAGGGTGATCACATTCGTTCCCGATAGCGTCAGATCAAACGCGCCGGTGATGGTCCCACCGATGGTTAGAGCACCCGAACCGGTTGTATTGAACGCCTGGTCCGCGGTCAGTGTCAGCGGCATGTTGACCGTCTGAAGATTGTTGGAATTGTTGACGATTCCGGTGTTCAGGCTGATCGCGTTTCCGCCGAGGGTAAAAGCGGAGGCGCCGGTTTTGAAGTCAATCCGCTCCAGCGCGAGACCCACGATGTTATTATTCGGCGTGAGCCGGAGCGCTCCGGCAAATTCCACGATGTCGCCCGTTCCCGGGACTCCGGCGTTGCCAATCCAATTTACGGTATCACTCCAATTGTCGGAACCGCCTCCGCCGTCCCACGTCCAGGTCGTAGCCGCTCTGGTCAGGGCGATATTTCCCGTAGCTCCGTCGGCGTAGCCAATATTGAACATCTGGCCGTCAATAGCCAATGAACTCCCGGCCGAGAACGTACCGATAACAGCACCCACGGGTTTGTCGATGACCGTGACACTGTTGCCCACGCTATAACTGAAGGGAGCCTCTCCATCGAGGGTCGCGTTCGTGACCTGGACGGTATTTCCAGCACCGAGAACCGTGATCTTGTCGAAGGTGCCGGCCGCAGTTCCGTTCAGGGTAACATATAGAGTCGAAGTCGCCGAAAACTCGACATTTCCGGTGATTGTCAAAGCCCCGGCGGTGGCATCCCCGCCCACGCTGACCTTGCCATCGAACCGGATGTCCGTTCCCGTCAGGGATCCGCCCGCGACAACGGTCTCAACCCCCTGCTTGTATCGCTGCGTGCGGGTCGTCGTGAATGCTCCGCTGATCAGAACCGCGCGCTCGGCGATGAAATCGTCAACCCCGGCGATGGCGCTGCTGAGCGCGACAGGACTCGTGAAGTCGAGAGTTAGGTCATTGCCACCTCCGAGCAAACCGGATCCGAGCGTCAACGTTGTTCCAGTTAGAGTGCTGGCGCCAGTCAGCGTGACCGCGGCATTGTAGGTCTGGCTGCCGGTGGTGGTGAACGATCCGTTCACATTCACCGCCTTTTGGGCCACGAAATCATGTACTCCCGTAATGGATGCCGGCAGCGTGACCGCGGACGTGAAATCAAGCGTTAGATCATTGCCGCCACCGGTGATTCCCGAGGCAAGCGCGAGGGATGATCCGGTCAGCACGCTGTTTCCGGTGAGCGTCACCCCGCCATTGTATGTCTGCGTGCCGGTGGTGGTGAACGAACCGTTCACGTTGACCGCCTTCTGTGCGGTGAAGTTGTCCACTCCGGCGATCGCTCCGGTTAGAGTGAATGGTGTGGTGAAATCAAGGGTCAAATCGTTTCCTCCACCGGCAAGACCGGCCGACAGGACCAGCGTCGTTCCGGTCAAAGTGCTGTCGCCAGTCAGGGTAACCAGTCCATTGTAGGTCTGACTGCCGCTGGTGGTGAACGAACCGTTCACGTTCACCGCCTTTTGGGCGATGAAGTTGTCAACGCCAGTGATGGATCCCGGCAGCGTGACCGGGGTGGTGAAATCGAGTGTCAGATCGTTGCCACCGCCGGTGAGACCGGCGGCAAGGGAGAGCGCCGAACCGGTCAACGTGGCGTTTCCGGTTAGCGTGACGGCATGGTTATAGGTCTGTGAGGTTCCGGATGTGATCGACCCGGAAAGCGAGATCCCCGCTACGGCCGTAACATCCAGCGCCTGGCCGATCGTTGATCCGGCAAGCGCGATGGAATCGAGATCGACCAGCGTGACATTGTTGGCACCACTGTTGGTGACCGCCACCACGCCGGTGAAATCGTTGCCCGCATCGGTGAGCGAAATCCCTCCGGCATTTCCGGTAATCGTGACAGCTCCGGCACCCGCTGTTTGGACGATCGCGCCGCTTTGGGCGATGCCCACCGCGTTGATCCCGAGCGTGCCCGTTCCGAGGGTCATGCCCCCGATTGAAAGTACGTTCATGTCGCGGACCGCCACGTTGTTCGCACCGCTGTTAGTCACCGTTAGCGCACCCGTGAAATCGTTGCCCGCGTTGTCGAGCGTCACGGCACCCGCGTTGCCGGTGATTGTGACGGCACCCGCGCCAGCGGTTTGGACAATCGCTCCGCTTTGGGTGATACCCACCGCGTTGATGCCAAGCGTGCCGGTGCCGATCGTCAAACCGCCGATTTCCAGCGCGTTGGCATCCTGAATGAAAACATTGTTCGCACCGCTGTTGGTCACGGTCACCGCCCCCGTGAAGTCGTTCAACACATCGTCGAGGGTCACTCCGCCGGCATTTCCGGTTATGGTCACCGCCCCGGCGCCGGCACCCTGCGTGATGGCGCCGGTCTGGGTGATGCCCACCGCGTTGATTCCGAGGGTGCCCGTGCCGAGGGTCATCCCCCCGATTGACAGTGCGTTCATGTCGCGGATCGCCACGTTGTTCGCACCGCTGTTAGTCACCGTTAGCGCCCCCGTGAAATCGTTGCCCGCGTTGTCGAGTGTCACGGCACCCGCGTTGCCGGTGATCGTTACCGCACCAGCCCCCGCTGCCTGGGTGATCGCACCGGTTTGGGTGATGCCAACCGCGTTGATGCCGAGCGTTCCGGTGCCTAACGTCATTCCCGCGATGGACAACGCGTTGGTGTCGCGGATGGAAACGGCGGGGCCCGTTGCCGTTAGCGTGACGGCACCCACGAAATTGTTGGCTGATGCCAGATTGATTCCACCCGCGCCGGCGTTCGCGTTGGAAGTGCCGATCACCGTGAGTGGGCCTGTTTGGGAGATATCAAATCCGTTGCTGGTGGCAAGCAGGGCGCCACCCACCGTGCCGCCGCCCAAATTGAGGGCTCCGGTGGAGGTCGCTGTCAGGTTGCCAGACAGATTGAGGGATCCCAATGTCAGATCATCGAGATCAACGATATCCACGTTGGTTCCCGAAAGCATGACAACTCCGCCAAAGTCGTTGCCGGGATTGGTCAGGACCGAATTCGAAAGGCCGGTATTGAAGAGCGACGAACCGGTCACCGCGATCGGTGCGGTCTGGGTAATGTCTCCACCCACAGCAACAGCGCTGAGAGCGCCTCCCCCAGTGATGGTTACCGCGGCACCGAAGCTGATGCCCCCTCCGTTTGCGTTGACTTCAAAGTTTCCGCCGCCTGTGCTGGTTACCGCCGCGTTGATTTCCACGTTCGAATCCGCGTTCAGGCTGAGAGTCCGGGCCGAAGCCCAGGTGATCGGTGCGGAGACGGTGATGCGGCCGCCAAACGGCGCCGCACCGGCGAAAGTGGTCGTGTTTACAGCTACGGTTGAACCCGCCAGAGCGGCTGTTAGCGTTGCGACGTTGAGGTTTGAGGTGCCTCCGTTGTTCGTCAAATCGCCGAACGGAGGGGCGGCGGTGATATCGAGATCGGGTGCCGCGCTGATCGTGATGTCGGCGGGATCCAACAGCAGTGTGCCCGCGTTTCCATGGGCCGCCAGCGTGTTCGCCGTGCCTTGGAATGACAGCCACTGCTTGCCGGAGACCTCGGCGAAACCGCCGTTGCCGGATAGACTTCCGCCCTTTGCGGAAATCGCGCCGCCGAAGGCCGTGGCCTTGTCCGACCACACGATGACCGTGCCGCCGTTGCCGGCGACGCGCGCGTCGGCGGTTAGATCGGCGCCCGGTTGGACCCATGTGGTCTGGGCGTTGGTTAGAGTGGCGTCCTTGCCTTGGAACCCCCCGCCGATCTTGATGGAACCGCCGGCGGTGTCGCCGCTAACGTCCACGCTCGCGGTGGAGGTGACTTCCACTTCGTCGGCCTGGATGGTGACTTCGCCGCCCTTGGCCTGGGTGCCGGCGGTGATCGTGCCGGAGACGGTGGCTTTGCCCTTGCCAGCGTTGATCGCCACCTGGGCGTTCATGAAATCCTGCGGGCTCATTTCCGCGTTGGAATCCACGTTCATCCCTAACACATATGGGTTTCCGCCGTTGTCGCGGAGCTGCTGCTGCACCGCCTTGATGGTACCGCTCTGGGAAACGGTCCCTTTCTTCGAGTTGGCGGGCACGGTCACGGTCATCCGCCCGTCGCCGGCTTTCTGGAGGGTCACTTCGGAGCCCGCGGCCAAGGCGACATTGCCGTCGCGGGTTTCGATGGAGCCGCTGTTGGAAACCGTGCGGCCGATCAGGAAAACGTCACCCTGCCGGGCGAGGATGGTGCCGGAATTACTTACGACGGCTTCGGAATCGCCCTTGAAAGTCAGGCCGCCATTGCCCATGAACTGTTCGTTGGAAAGGTCAAGACTCGAGGCGAAGAATCCGTTGGTGTTGATGGATCCTGACGCGGTGATGAGAATGCCGTTCGGATTGATCAGGCCGACCCGCGCGTTGGATACGAGTTGCCCCGCGATCTCGGACGGCATGTTGCCGATCACCCGGTTGAGTACGGCGGAGCATGCGTTCGGCTGGATGAAATTGGTGATCTGCCCGTTTGAGATCGAGAACGACTGCCAATCGATCACCGTCCGGTCTGTGGCGGTGGTGATGTTCAGCGCGCTACCGGCGGTGTCGAACGTGGCACCACCAACGGCGACTTGGGCACCCTCCGGATTCGCGCCCACCATGGCGGTCATCGTGAAGTACAGGGTGCAACCAACACTGAGACTGAAGCGGATCGTTCTTGAGAGTTTCATGGCGAGTGTACGGAATCTTCCGTGAATCCGAAGCAACCCGCAATCGTTGGGCTTGTAAAGAAAAATCTCACAAAGCCGCGAAGATTCTTGCTAGCCTTACTATTATACTCGGGTATCGTGCTTGGCCCGGAAAGAGGGGTGATCCCAATGGTGTCGGGATCGGCCGTGTGCGGACCGTTTCGCAACCGCATGAGATACCCACAAGAACGGGCGCTGCATCAGCCAGCAGGAACTTTCCTGAGCGCCACGCGGAAAGTGAAATCCGCGGAATGGTGGATGGCGTGAACCTCATAACCTTCCTTGGGTGATTTGTCGTCCCCCGCCACTTTCAGAACACCACTTGCCGCGGATTCCGCCCAGGTGGCGGACCATTCCTTGGAACCCGCGGCCGCTTTGCCTTGGATCTCGGGGAATTCCGGCAGGGTGTAGTGCATGTCCTGAGCCAGTTTCGAATCCGCACGCTGTTTTTCGGTGAGCCAGTTGCAGAAATTCATCGCGGTCATGGCACTCACCCCGCGCACCGAGCCGTCAGGGCCTTTTGTGGCATGCAAGTCATCGGGTTTCACCCCAACGGCTGCCGCGTAGCGCTCGAAAAGATCAAACGGAACCGCTGCCTGGGCCACCTTGTTTTCAGGCGGAAGGTAGGCCACCATGTTGGAATCCAACGCCGAATCCGCCTTACCGCCGGTAAACAGCGAGGTCCCCAGCCCGGCACCCAGCCCGAGAACCATCGCGATCACCAAACTGACCAACAGCGGTTTGAGGGATGCCCCCTGGCGTTCTCGCTCGGTGGCCACCTCGCGTTCGAGGCGTTCCTTTTGATCGACGGTTTTGGCGAGGCTCTGGCGGGTCTTTTCGAGTTCCTCGGCCTGTTTTTGCAGTCGCTTCTCACCCTCCTCGCGGGCTTGGGCGACGGCCTTGGCGCTCGCTTCCTCGGCTTTCCGGGCTTTTTCGTTCGCCTGTTCGGCCTCGCGCCGGGCCTTTTCGGTGGCCGCCTGGGAAGAAGATGCGGCTTCCTGCCGGGCGCGCTGGATTTCCTGGTCGGCTTGCTGGCGGACCTGTTGGAGTTCGGTTGCGGCGGCTTGGCGGACCTGCTGCAACTCCGCTGCGGCAGCTTGGCGGGCCTGCTGCAGCGCGTTTTCCGATTCTTTCGAAAGCGCCTGAAGTTTGGCTTCTGCATCGGCGATGCGCTGCTGGGCCGCCTGGCGTTCCTGGCGGAGGGCCTCGTCGGACGATGCCTCTGCGGCGGCGAGTTTCGCCTCAGCGGCGGCCACCCGGTCTTCGGCTTGGGCGATCCTGCGGGCTGATTCCTCTTGGAACGTGCGGAGTGCCTGGTCGCCGCCCTGCAAGGCGGAATCCCGCTCGGTTTCGGTGGCGGCCAGCTTGGCGGCAAGGTCCTGTTCGGCTTGGCGGAGCCTGGCCACCTCGGCCGCGGCTTCGTCCGCGCGGCGGGCCTCGTCCGCCACTCGCCGGTTGAGTTCCGCAAGGGCGGCATCCGCGCCGCCGAGCTCGCCGCGGGCCGCTTCCAGATCGGCTTTGAGCGCGGTCAGGGCCGCCACTTCGGCACGCGCGGCGGACAGTTCGTCTCGCAACGGGCCCAATTCCCCCGCCTGGGCGAGTGCCGCGTCGCGTTCTGCGCGAATCGTTTCCAGCGCTCCCTGCCCCCCTTTGGCCGCTTCCAGTTCCGTGCGCAGCCTCGCGAGTTCGCCCCGCGCTGCAGCCAGATCGGCCTCCAACTCCGGGTTGGCGGCCGCCACCGGTGCCGGGGCGTGGCTGAGCGTGATGATCTGGGTTTCCAGCTCGTTGATCCTCTCGGACTGGCTGGAAACCTTGGCTTCGAGTTCGGTGTTGGATCCGCTCTGGAAACCGAGCGCCGCCGCCAGCGCGCGCATGCTTTGCGGGCGATCCTCCGGCCGTTTCGCCAGACAGGCGGCCACGGCGGCCTCCCATTCGTCGGGCGGCGGGGGCATGTGCAGGCCCAAGTCGAGAATCCGCTGCTCCATGCTGGGCGGCGGCACCTCGCGGATCTGCACCTTGATTTGCTCGAATCCGCCATCGTAAAACGGCGGACGTCCGGTGATGAGTTCGTAAATCGTCGCGCCCACCGCATAGACATCATCCAGCGGCGAGGCGGCCGCGCCGGCGATCTGCTCCCACGGCATGTAGGGCAGCGTGCCCATGTTGCCCTTGCTTTCCCCCACTTTCGTCTGGTCGCGGGAAAGCATCATGGTGTGCAGCCGCAGCCGCTGCGAGATGCCGAAGTCGGTGATGTATACCTTTTCCCCGCCGTCCCGCTTCTCGAGCATCAGGTTCTTCGGCTTGATGTCGCGGTGAACCATCCGCGCGTCCTCATGGGCGTAGCGCAGCGCGTCGCACAACTGGGCGATCCAATCCCGGATCGCTTCCACGGTGTAGGGCCGGATCACCCGGCGGAACCCGGTGGTTTCGGAATCGTAGCGCCATTCGTCGAGGTTTTTTCCCCGCACGTATTGCATCGAAATCCCCCACTTCCCCTGCCCTTCGTGGAAATCGTGGATGCGCACGATGTTGGGGTGCGTCAGGTCCATCGCCTGACGGGTTTCCTGGATCACGTCCTCGCGGGCCGCCGGATCGCGCAGAATGCTGTCGAGAGGGATCTTGAGCGCCACCTCGCGCTCCATCAGTTCGTCTCTAACCAGGTGGATTCTCCCGGTGCCGCCTTCGCCAATCACGCTGGTGCCGGTGCTGCGCGCCACCAACCCGCGGAAACGCCCGAAATAAAGCTCGCCGTCGCTGTATGCGGGGCGCAGCGGCGGAAACTTGATTCCGACTTCGTTATGGAGATGGAATTCGACTTCCGCCATGGGTCAGTTCTTCGAGACAAACCCTAAACGGGCGAGTGGGTTGGGGGCAAGTGGATTCATCACGGAGTTGGTTTCAGGCTGGCGATGGGTGGGTCGATCACCCAGCGGTAACGGAATTCGGTTTCGCCCGCGCCGACCGCTTTGGCGTCTTCCTCGGCCTGGCGTTTCGCTCGGAGTTTTTCACGGTAGAAGTTGATCTTCGCTGGCAGGGCCCGGCCTTCGTTTTTCGCTTCGGGAATCTCGCGGACGATGGCTTCCAGCAATTGTTGGCCGGTTTCTCCGACCACCGCGGTTGCCGCCTTGCCTTTGGTCATTTTCACCCGATCCGCCTCGGGCATCGGCTTGTTCCAATCCGGCCCCAAGTTGGTTAGGCCGGCCTTTTCGGCCCGTCCGATCACCTGTCCACCTGCCAATCGCTCGCCGAATCCGCCGTCGAGTTCCCCGATCTCCGGGTTTTTCGCGCCGAGCGCGTCGAGCCATTCCTGAGCCTTGGGCATGCGGCAGTTCAGGGTTCGGCCCAAGTCCATCCCTGCGGCCACGAATTTGAGCGCGGCGGGCTGCTGCGCCATTTCGCCGGTGGCCATCCAGAACCCCTTGCCGGCATCGCCCACCCACACGAAACGCGTTCCCTTTTCCGCACTTTCCCCCACGAAAAACGCGTCACCCGGCGCGGGAAGGATGCGCGCCACCGGATCAAAGTCCTTGTAGGGATCGGCTTCAGTCCCCGAACCGGCATCGAGCTTGAGGTTTTCCCGTTCCGCGGCGATGTGCTTGGCCACCTTGTCACGGACGGTTCCGAACGCCTTGGCGGCTTCATCCGGCGACCAGCCCTTGACCAGTTCTTCCACATCCGTCCCGGCCACCCCCGCGGCGGTGGCCACCCGCATGCCCACCACGGCGTCCACGCGGGATTTCGCGCTTGTCCGCGCGTCGGCAACCTTCTTTTCCAGAGTGGACTTCTCCCGCTGGAGCGAACCGCCATCGTTGCTTCCGGCGGATCCGATCTTGCCGGTCGCCAGCGCCGCAACCGGGGCCGGCTTCCACAACGTCGCCTTGGAAGCCATCCCAAAACGGGCGGGCAAGCGGCCAACTCCCAGCGCGCCGATTCCCAGCAGAAACGCCAGCGCCAACACCAGCATCCAATTGGTCCGGGTCATCGCGAGCCTCCTTCCCCGCCAAGCGCGTCCGCCCGTTTCTTCACCTCCGCGGCGAATGCGGCGGCCTCCTTGTCATACGCATCCTTGGCTGTCCTGAAGGCCTTCACCCATTCCAGGCGTTTTGCGAAATCCTTCTCCCCCACCTTTCCGTCCGGCCCCGCGGCCATCGCGGCGACGACATCGTCCACCTTTTTCCGAGCCTGA
This sequence comes from Verrucomicrobiota bacterium, assembly GCA_017301995.1. Taxonomy (GTDB): domain Bacteria; phylum Verrucomicrobiota; class Verrucomicrobiia; order Verrucomicrobiales; family Akkermansiaceae; genus Luteolibacter. The sequence continues at coordinate 63,084 of JAFLEH010000028.1, forward strand.
TTCTTGCGGTCCCGGGCCTCGCCCAAGCCCTTGAGGTTCAGGTCAGCGAGTTTCTTTTCCACCTGGGACAATTCGTCGTCGCTCTTTTTGATCTCCTGCTCGGCCTTCTTGATTTCCTCATCCACCTTGGACATCGCCACGTCGTCGGCCTTGAGTCTCTCGATTTCCCCGCGGATCGCCGCGAGGTCGCTTTCGAGCTTCTCCCGCTCTTTTCCTTTCCGGACCCAGTCGCCGTAGGACTGTTTCATCCCGGCCTCCTGTGGGCCGCCGCCCGGCCATTGGGCCTGAAGCGCCGCCTTTCCCGCCGAATCGTCGTGCCGCGGGCCAAGCGCCATCCCCCCCGCGAAACAAAGCAGGAAAGCGGGAATGGCTGGCAAAAATCGCTTCATTGTGAAATGACTCCGAGGCTCCTAACCTTCCCTCCCCCTCATGTCAAGCACGGGATTGGCGCCGTTCGATCAATTGCGCGATACTCCCCCGCAGGCCGATGCACACCCGATTCGAAGATTCTCAAACTTCCTCCTTGCCCGCGAGCCAATTATCCGCTATCCGCGTTTTGCAAGCGCCTTAACGCTCTTTCCCCATGAGCAATCTCCAACAAGAACTTCCCGCGATCGGCTTCCTTGCCGAGGTGTCTTCCGAACATCGCTCGTTCCTCGCCACCTTCGGACGGTTTCTCCGACCGCAGTCCGGCGAGGTTCTGATCGCCGCGGGAGAACCCCAGGATTCGCTCTACGTGATCCTTTCCGGCTCGGTCCACATCACCTCGGAAGTCAACGGACGGCCGATGCTTCTCGCCTCCCTCTCCGGTGGCGATTCGATCGGCGAGATCAATCTGTTTGACCCCGCGACCGCAAGCGCCACCGCAATCTGCCGGACCGCGGGGTTGGTTTGGGCGCTTTCCCATCAGGAACTCGACGAGTTCGTCGCCGACGACCCGGAAGCCGGCGTGTCCGTGCTTCGGGGCCTGCTGGCGGAGATGGCCCGGCGCATCCGTGGAATGAACGACAAGCTGGCCACTGCCGAACAACGGGCGTCCATGCACAATTTCTGGTCGGATCCCAAAGCGTGAACGGGTTTGTACAACAGGGGCCGCTGGTGCTTTTCGCCGCATTCGCGGTGCTTCATTTCGTCGCCGATTTTCCCCTCCAGGGGGAATATTTGGCCCGGAACAAGGTGCGGTGCCATGCCGCCTCAGCTTCCGAGTGGATCGTGGCCCTCTGCGCGCACAGTGCGATCCAGGCCGGCGGCGTGTGGCTCGTCACGGGATCCCCGGATTTCGCCGCCGTCGAGTTCGGCCTGCACGCCTTGATCGACCTTGCCAAGGGCGAGCGGAAGTTCGGACTCCTTGCGGATCAGATCATGCACCTGGCCTGCAAGGCTGGCTACGTGGCGGTATTGGCTTGCTCCTGAGCGCTGTTTCCCCGAGACCGGATGGCCCGGCGGCGGCACATTCCCACGGCCGTGCCGATTTCCGCGGCGTTTTCTTGCCAACCGGAAAGATCCGGCGATAGTCGCCAGCGTTCCTCCGCCCCATGACCCCATTCGAATTCCTCAGTCCGGACCATCTCAAGTCCCTAACGCTGGCATCCTGGCTGTTTTACGCCCTCGTCGCGGGTGGCGCTCTGGCGTTGGGGGTGATCATCTGGAACTATGCCAAGGGACTGCGCGGCTCTCCGCGGGAGTTGTGGTTGATCATTCTTTACAAGTTCATCGAGTACTCCGCCTATGCGGCGATGAACATGGTTTTCATCCTCTGGCTCTCCAAGGACTGCGGTCTTTCCGACATAAAGGCCGGATCGTTCATCACCGGATGGTCGCTCGCGCTCACCGCGATCGGCATGGTGGTGGGGGCGCTGGTGGACACGGTCGGCATCCGCCGGATCTGCCTGCTTTCGGTCGCCATGCTGCTGTTCTCCCGCATCTGCATGGCCAAGCTAACCGATCCGATTCTGGTTTTCATTTTCGGATTCCTGCCGCTCGCGCTGGGCTTCGCGATTGTCGCTCCGGTTGTCTCGGTGGGCATCAAGCGCTACACCAACAGGGAGGGCGCGGCCATGGGATTCGCGTTGTTCTACGTGGTGATGAATATCGGCTACGCGGTGGGGGGCTTGGGCTTTGACTGGATCCGCGCGATGTTCGCCACCAAGGACGCTACGGGCGCGATCGTCAACGCCAATGGCGGGGTGATCTGGCTGGGCGTGCATTTCTCAACCTATCAGTTGTTCTTCGTGTTCGGCATTGCGGCCACCCTGCTCAGCCTGCTCACGCTGCTGCCTATCCGGGACGGCGTGGAGCGGACCGAGGAAGGGGTGGTGGTCAATCCGCCCAAGTCGCGGGGATCGGCGTGGGAAACGGTGGAATCCTCGATCAGCGACACCGCCTCGCTGATGGGAAAGGTGTTCCGGGAAAAATATTTCTGGATCTTCATGGGCCTGATCGGACTAACGGTTTTTGTGCGCTTCGTGTTCTTCCACTTCCACTACACGTTCCCGAAATACGGGCTTCGGGTGTTGGGCGAAGACGCGAAAATCGGCAATATCTACGGTGTCCTCAACCCCGTGCTGATTGTTTTCCTGGTGCCGCTCGTTTCGGTGCTCACCAAGAAAGTGTCTTCCTACCGGATGCTGCTGATCGGGGCCTCGATCTCCTCGCTTTCGTGCTTTATCGCGCTGGTTCCGCCGCGTGTTTTCTGCCACCTGACCGACTCGGTGCTGGGGGAAATGATATTCGTCAACTGGCTGCGGATGGCACCTAACATGGAAGCGCTGCTGGCCGCGCCGCCGACACCCGCCTACTGGCCGCTGATCGTCTTCATTCTGATCTTCACCATCGGAGAGTCGATCTGGTCGCCGCGTCTGATGCAGTTCTCGGCTGAGATCGCGCCGAAGGGCCGCGAGTCCACCTATCTGTCGCTGGCGGTGCTGCCGTCGTTCGCGGCGAAACTGGTGGTGGGGCCTCTGTCCGGAATTCTCCTGCACGCCTACGCACCTGTGGATGAGGTGACCAAGGCGGTGCTCCCCCATCCCCATCACGCGATGATCTGGTTCTGGATCGGTGTGATGGCGTTGCCCACGCCGATCGGCCTGCTGCTCTGCGGGCGCTGGATCAATCGTCACGCGGGAGCGGAGAGGGAGTCAACCGTTCCCACCTGAGGCGATTCGGCGTCCGGGATGATTTTCCGCTTGGCCCGCGCGGCGATTCCGATGGATGCTGGCGCCGATGCCAGCCATCGGAGAAACGCTCGCGATTTCCTCAGCCGGAGTGACGCCGTTGTTTGCGGCGCTCACGCTGGTGATGGCGCTCGCGGTGGTGGTGTCGCTGCTCTCCATCCGTTTCCGGCAGAGCCTGCTGGTGGGGTATCTGCTGTGCGGGTTGCTGATCGGCAACTTTGGCATGCACTGGCTCACGGGCGTGGAGAAGGACAGTCCGGTGATCTCCCATCTATCGGAAATCGGGGTGATCCTGCTGATGTTCACGCTGGGCATTGAGTTTTCGCTGAGCGAGTTGCGGCATTTGTGGCGCAGGGCGTTGTTGACCGGAGGATTGCAGATGGCTCTAACGGCAGGAGCGGCCGGGTTGGTCGCAGCGGTGGCGGGATATGGCTCGGCGGAATGCGTGGTGCTCGGTGTCGCGGTGGCGATGAGTTCCACCGCCGTCGCGATGAAGACTTTCCATGATATCGGCCAGCACAACAATCCCGGCGCGCGGGCGAGCCTCGGCATCGCGCTGTTCCAGGACATTCTGGTGATCGTGTTTTTCCTGCTGATGCCGGTGCTCTATCAGGGCGGAGGCGTAGGCGTGGCGGGACAGATCGGCATGGCGCTGATGAAAGGCGGGCTGTTTCTCGCCGGGGCGTGGCTGTTAGGTCAGTATGGCCTCAACCGGCTGCTGCATCTGGTGGCGAGAACCCGCAGCCGGGAACTGTTCACGCTCACGGTGATCGGCCTGTGCGCGGGGGTGGCCTACGCGGGCAGCGCGCTGGACCTGTCGCTGGCCTTGGGGGCGTTCACCGCGGGACTGGTGGTCAGCGAGTCGATCTACAGCCACCGGATTCTATCCGACATCCTGCCGTTCAAGGATCTGTTTCTGGCGATCTTTTTCATCGCGGTGGGACTGATGGTCGATCTATCGGTCGTGGCCGAGCAATGGTGGCGGATCGGGCTTCTGAGCGCGGGGATCCTCGCGGCGAAGGGGGCGGTGGTGTTCATGGTTCTGAAACTGGCCCGCCTGCCTGGGCGTCCGGCGCTGCTGGCCGCGGGCAGTCTGGCGAGCATGGGGGAATTCTCGCTGGTTTTGTTGGGCCGGGCCGGCGAATATCGGCCATTCGATCCCGCGCTGGAGCAGACGTTGCTGTTTTGCACGGCGGCAAGCATGGCGGTGGTGCCATCCCTGATGCGGGCCGCTTCGCCCCTGGGCCGGTGGCTGGAAAGACGCGGCATCCTTGCCGCCCACCAACTCCCGCAGGCACCCCTGAATCCCACGAAAGCGATCAAATCCGTGACCGACCACGCGATCATCTGCGGTTACGGACCGGTCGGACGGGCGCTCAACGAAGCACTCAAACGCTGCGGCGTCCAGACGCTCGTGGTGGAACTCAACGCGGATACCGTCCGCTCCCTGAAACGGGAGGAGCAACTCGTGCTCTTCGCCGATGCCACCCACCCGGAGGCGCTCGACTTGGCGGGCATCGGCCGTGCCCGGTTGGTGGCTTTCACGTTTCCCGCCGTGGAAACCACCTGCGCCGCCGTGCCGCTGGTGCGCGAACGCAACGAAGGCATCTGCATTTTCGCGCGCGCCAAGTTTCCCGATGAAGTCACCCGGCTTCGTTTGTTAGGAGTGCAGGTGATCCACGACGAACGCGAGAGCGCCGTCGCCATGGTGCGCGCCGCAATGACCTCTTACGACCGCCCGGACATCGACCCCGAAGAAATCGTGGGCGAGACGATGGAGCAGGGGTAAACGGCTGGGAAAATCGCCGGTGCCGACGATTTCAGTTGGGCATTTCCGCCTGGGCCCGCTAGCGTCCGCGCGTGCCCCTCATTCTGGCGATCGAGTCTTCCTGTGACGAGACGGCCGTGGCGATTGTCCGCGGCGAGCCGGGCCGTGCCGCGGAAGTGCTCGCGTCCGAAGTGGCGTCGCAGATCGACCTCCACCGCGAATTCGGCGGCGTGGTTCCCGAACTCGCCTCGCGCAACCACTCGCTGCACCTGCGTCCGCTTGTCGAACAGGCGTTGCGCCACGCGGGTGCCGATATCCGCGAAGTCGATGCCTTCGCCGCCACCACCGGACCGGGCCTGGCCTCGTCGCTGCTAATCGGCAGCACGGCTGCCAAGGCCATGGCCTGCGCGTCGGGCAAACCGTTTCTCGGTATCAACCACTTGGAAGGACACCTTCTATCGCCCTTCATCGGCCTGACGGCGGTGCCGCCGCATGTCGCGCTGATCGTTTCCGGCGGGCACACGCTTTTGTTGGATGTCGCCGGTCCCGGTTCCTATCGGAAACTTGGCTCCACCCGCGACGACGCGGCCGGCGAGGCATTTGACAAAGTTGGGAAAATGCTCGGCCTTCCCTACCCCGGAGGCCCGGAAATCGAGCGTGCCGCACGCACCGGCAATCCCGCGGCCTTTGGGTTCCCCCGCTCGATGCTGAACGATCCGCATCTCGACTTCTCGTTCTCCGGGCTGAAGACCGCGGTGCTCTACACCCTCCAGCGGGAATCCGCGCCCGTCCCCGTGGCCGATCTGGCCGCCTCGTTCCAGCAAGCGGTCATCGAGATCCTCGTCGGCAAGGCCCTCAAGGCGGTGAAGCGTTCCGGCAAACGCGTTCTCGCTCTATCCGGCGGCGTTTCGCTCAACGGCGCGCTGCGCGCCGCCTTCGGCAATGCCTGCGCCCCGCGCGGAATCGACCTCCTAACCGCCCCACCCGGCCTCTGCACCGACAACGCGGCGATGATCGCCTTCGCCGCGCTCCTCCGCCACTTGGCCGGCGAGCATTCCGCTCTGGTGGAGGATATCCACCCGAACCTGCCTCTGGTTTGATCTTGGCAGCGATTCGCGGTGACGCTTGGCGGCACGCCCCCCTCTTGTCTCTTGCCAAACCCGCGTTTTCCCCTGAGACTCCTCCCGCACATGGCTTTCCCATCCACCCAGTTTCCCGATGCCACCGGCCATTTCGGACGGTTCGGCGGCATGTTCGTGCCCGAAACCCTGATGGCTCCGCTCCAGGAACTCGCGGCAGCCTATGAACAAGTGAAAGCGGACCCCGCATTCCGGCGGGAACTCGACGCCCTGCTCAGCGACTACGTAGGCCGCCCGACCCCGCTCTATTTCGCCGAACGTTGGACCAAAGCGCTCGGCGGCGCCCGGATCTATCTGAAGCGCGAGGATCTGCTGCACACCGGCGCCCACAAGATCAACAACGCCATCGGCCAGATTCTGCTGGCCAAGCGTCTCGGAAAGACCCGCATCATCGCGGAAACCGGCGCCGGCCAGCACGGCGTCGCCACCGCCACCGTGTGCGCGCGCTTCGGCATGGAGTGCGTTGTTTACATGGGTCAGGTCGATATGGAGCGCCAGGCGCTCAACGTCGCCCGGATGCGCCTGATGGGCGCCGAAGTCCGCGCCGTGACCGCCGGGCAGGCGACGCTCAAGGAGGCCGTCAACGAGGCGATGCGGGACTGGGTGGCCAGTGTGGACCACACCCACTACATCCTTGGTTCGGCGCTCGGCTCACATCCGTTCCCGATGATCGTCCGCGATTTCCACCGGGTCATCGGTCTGGAAGCCCGGCGGCAGATTCTGGAAAAGGAAGGACGGCTGCCGGATTTGTTAGTCGCCTGCGTCGGCGGCGGGTCCAACGCGATCGGGCTGTTCCATCCGTTTCTCGGCGATCCGGACGTCCGGATGCTCGGCATCGAGGCCGGCGGTGACGGCATCATCCCGGAACGTCACGCGGCGCGCTTTCAGGGAGGAAAACTCGGCGTCCTTCAGGGAACCAAGACCTGGCTGCTCGCCAACGACGACGGACAGATCCAGCTCACCCACTCGGTTTCCGCGGGACTCGACTACGCGGCGGTAGGCCCCGAGCATGCGTTCCTCCAGGAATCCGGCCGGGTCCAATACAACTTCGCCACCGATGCCGAAGCCCTCGCCGCGTTCAAGCAACTCGCCCACACGGAAGGCATCATCCCCGCTCTGGAAAGCGCCCACGCGATGGCCGGAGTGATCAAGGTGGCCCCCACCCTTTCGTCCGACCAAATCATCATCGCCAACCTATCCGGCCGCGGCGACAAGGACGTCGAGCAAGCGGCGAAGTATCTTCTTGGCTAGCCCGTACCTGATCCAGCAGCATCCGCCGGGCAGATTCCGGCATCCAACCTCCAAACCCCACACCGCCATGCGATCCACCCTGACACTTCTGCTCTCATCCATTCTGGGATTGGCCGCCGCGCAAGCCGCGCCGCGCAATGTCGTATTCATCCTGGCCGACGATCTCGGATGGGGTGAACTCGGCTGCTATGGCCAAGAGAAAATCCGGACTCCGCATATCGACCGTTTGGCCAAGGAGGGCACACGGTTCACCCACCACTATTCGGGGGCTCCGGTGTGCGCGCCGTCCCGCTGCGTGCTGATGACCGGCAAACACCTCGGCCATGCGGAGATCCGGGGAAATCTCCAGGCGAAGGTGAATTTTCCCGAGTTCAAGGAAGGCCAGCATCCGATATCCGCGGGCTTGGCGACTCTGGCGGAAACCTTCAAAGCCGCCGGATTCGCCACCGGGGCGATGGGCAAATGGGGACTCGGCCCGGTGGGATCCACCGGGGATCCCAACAAGCAGGGGTTCGACCTGTTCTTCGGTTACAACTGCCAGGCGGTGGCTCACAGTTTCTATCCAAGATACCTGTGGCGCAACGGCGAGCGGATCCTGATCAATGAAAAACCGGTGCCCGGGAATGCCAAACAGCCGGAAGGCCCGGTGAAGATGGAAGACTGGATCGGCAAAACCTATGCCTCCAAACCGATTCTGGAGGAGGCGCTTGGTTTCATCGAGGCTAACAAAGACCACCGGTTCTTTCTCTATCTGCCATTCACCGAGCCGCATGTCTCGATGCATCCGCCGGTGAAGAGCGTGGAGGAATACCCCAAGGAATGGGACGACAAACCCTACCGCGGCCAGTGCGGCTACCTTCCACATCCGCGCCCGCGCGCCGCCTACGCGGCGATGATTTCGGACCTCGACCGCCATGTCGGCGCGGTGGTGGACAAGCTGCGGGCGCTCAATCTGTTGGACGAAACGCTGATCGTCTTCACCTCCGACAACGGCACCACCCACAAAGGCGGCGACCCGCAGTTCGGAATCGGCGGGGTGGACGCGGAGTTTTTCAACTCCACCCGCGGCCTGAGCGGCTTCAAGGGCAGCGTGCGGGAAGGCGGACTGCGTGTGCCGATGATCATCCGTTACCCGGCGTCCGTAAAGGCCGGCGCGGTGAGCGATGTTCCCGGTTACTTCGCCGATTGGTATCCCACGCTGTGCGCCGCGTTCGGTCTAACCGCTCCCGCCGGACTGGACGGGGAAAACCTCTGGCCGGCGATCACCGGTGACAGCGCTCCCGCCACCCGCAAGCCGATGGTCTGGGTCTATCCGGAATACGGCGGGCAGGTTGCGGTGCGGATCGGGAACTTCATGGTGCTGCGCGAGAATCTGAAAACCAAGAAACCGAGCCCTTGGCAGGTGTACGACATTGCGGCGGATCCGGCCCAAGCCAACGATCTATCCTCCACCCGAAGCGACCTGATCACTCGGGCGGTTGAAATCCTGAACCAGCAGACATCTCCGAATCCGGCCTTCCCGATGGACTTGCCCAAACCCTGATGGACGCCTGAAATTCCGCGTTTCCCAAATGGCGCCTTGACAAAGCGGGGGGATATCACTATCCCTAGCCACCCCCGGCCATGTCGAACGACACATTTACCTTCTTCTGTCCCGCTTGCGGGGCCAAACTCACGCTCGCGCTGCGTCTGGCTGGCGTCGTGGGGCCGTGCCCGTCGTGCAGATCCCAGATCCAGGCTCCGACCATGGAGGCCCTCATGCAGCACGCGCAGGCGACCGGCCACAATCCGATCCAGGCGCTTGGCGCGCCGCAGCCCCAAGCGCCACAGCCTTCCCAAGTGGCGCCGCAGCCGCCGCCCCAGAACACCGCCGAGAGCGCTCCGGCGGCTTCACCCAGAAATCCCTATTTTATCGAACCCCGGCAGCTTCCCCAGCGCAGCGAGCCGGTGGAGATCGTCTCACGCCCAATCTCCGACGAAACGGACCGTCCGCGCGAAGGATCATACGCTCCTCCGCCCCGGCGTCGCCATTCGGGAGCGTTTCGCCGTGCGTTGGTGCCGTTCGTGTTTCTCGGCGCGACGGTGGCATTGGTGGCCGGGCTTACTCTCCTGCTCACCAATCCGAATCTGCTTTCTTTGTCCAAGCCCCCCCCTGAAAAGGCACCCTCCCCGGTGAAGAAGATCCTAACCGACGATCCGGTTCCAACCGAAAACCCGGGCACGAACCAAGCCGCGGTCACCCAACCTCCCAAAACGGATCCCACGCCGCCGGCTCCATTGCTTTCCCCCGAAGACCGTGGCAACCGGGCCATGCAGACCCTCGAAACCTTTCTCAAGGCGAACTCGCTGGAGGAACGGCAGCCGATCATCGAAACCTCCGCTACCCCTGAAGAACTTCAGAAATCCTGCCTCAACGGGAAATTGCCCGAGGCGCGTTTCGACACCCTGATTCAGGAAAGCAACGATTTGGAAAAAGTGGTGGATTGCTACTACAGCGTGCGCTTCAGAACCGAGGACGCGACCGAGAACGTCCAAACCATGCTGGTCCGGATCCGTGGCGACGCTCCTCCCAAGGTGGTTGTTGACCCGTTCCTCGACCTCTATGGCGGACGTCTCAAGGAGTTCATGGCATCCACCGGAAAGGATAGCGGCAAGTTCCAGGTTGTTCTAACACCCATGAAATACTGCCCCGCCGGCGTTCCCGCCGCGGAAACCAAGGGGTCCATCAAATTGCAGTCGGACTCCGCCAGTCCGGGCGTGATCGGTTGGGCGATTTTCGGAGTGAATGGTCCGATCGGCAAGATGCTTGACGATCCCTCATCCGGCATGCACTGGGGAGCCCCCAAATACTGCACCGTGGTTCTCCAATGGAACCGTGATGACCCGAATAAACCTTACGTGGAGGCGCTCGATATCACCCGCCTCGATTGGAACCCCTGAAGCGGAAGCCGCGCGGCGGTTTCTTACGGGTTCTTTCCAAGTGGAGGACCATCGGGTCCGGCGCTCGCCAGCGCGCGCCAGCCCCCGTGCAACACGAACACTTCGTTGCCGAATTGGAGCGCCCGGATGCGCTCCGCCACTTGCCGGCTGGTGCCGCAGTTCTCGTTCGTGCAGAAAACGATCACCCGCTGCCCGTCCGTCATCCGCATCGCCCCGGCGGCCTCGAACGCCTGCATGTCTTCGACTGTATCAAGATTCCACAGCACCGATCCCGTAACCGAAAGTTCCCGCCATTCCTTGCGCGACCGGGCGTCCACCCACACCACATCATTGTGCCACTCGCCCATGACGCGGGACAGGCAGACTTCGTCGGATTTCAGCTTCGCGGGGTCGCAGGCCACTCCGCGCGCGGGCGGTCCGTGAAACAGATAGGTGGCGCCGGCCCCCAGCAGGGCCGCGCAAACCATTGCTGCCATCTGCAGGGGGATTTTCATGGCTGGCGAATGGGTTTGTCCTGAACGGTGGCGAAGACCTGCACCGCTTTCCAGCGCGGAATGGTGCTGTCCGTATCAAGCCGGATCGCGCTGAGTCCCGGCTCCGAAGTGCTTGCGGGGGTCACCCACAGCTCGTAGCGACGACCTTCCCCGAGCGTTTTCAACTCAATCCGGATGTCATTGGAGGTGCTGGAAGATCCGGTAATCCGGATCGGTTGGTCGCCGTGGATGGTGATATCGATTTTTTTCGGATCCGCCGGTTTGCCGATCTGCCATTTGAGGTTTTTTTCAGAAAGGACCACCAATTCGGGAATGATGAGGCGGGAGACCAATACGTGGCTGGGTTTTTCCTCCGGATCACCTTCCAGCCAGAGCATGAAATCCTTGTCCACGGTTCCGATCATGTTGCCCAGTTCATATCGGGCGCGGATAACGCCTTTTTCGCCGGGCGCATAGACCAGTTTGCCGCCGGAAACCAACATCTCCATGCAGGCGCAGTTTTTTTCCACCCGTGAGATGGTTAGGGTGCGGTCGGTCCGGTTTTCAAAAAGAAAATCGAGCTGTGCGTGGGTGGCGTCCGGAGCCACGCGGGCCTCCACCACCGTCGAGGCGAAGGCCAGCCCGTGCGGCGTGGAAGCGGTGGCGGGCACGGCATTCTCCGCAGGTTTTCCGGCGGAATCGCGTCCGGTTTCACGGGGGCCACGCGATTTGACCGCCACAAATCCCGCCGCCGCCATCAGCAGCAGCACGATAACCGTCCGCAGCAGGATCGCCCGGATCTTCAACGCACCGCCGCCCCCTCCCCAGGCCGGTCCGCCCGCACGACGGCGAATACCTGCTGGATCTTGTGACGCTCGATCTCGCAATCGGTTTCCAGCCGCACCAGCCCGATGGTCGTGCGTTTCATATCGGCGGGCGTGATCCACAGTTCGTAATCGGCTCCCTCCTTGATCGTTTTCAGTTCGGTCTTGAACATCTCCGAATTGCACTCCGCCTTGAGAATGCGGATCGGCTTGGGATATTTCATGTGGATGGTCACCTTCTGGGGATCCGGATTCCCGTTGAGCGTCCATTTGAGGGTTTTCTGGCCGAGTTCGACGAGCACCGGAACATGCGCGCGGACCGTGAGAACGATCGGGTTGTTCTCCTGCTTCTCCAGAACGATGGCGATGGTTTTGTCAACCGTGCCGACGATGTTGCCGACCTCGAACGCGGCCCTGACGACCCCTTTTTCGCCCGGTTGATAGATCAGCTTGCCGCCCTTCACCTGGGCATTGAGACAGGAGCAGGTCTTTTCCACACGGGAAATGGTCACCGGGTGGTCGGAGGCGTTGGTGAACTCGAAGTCGCCGTCGGCGGTGGTGGCTTCGGGCTTGAGATTGAGTTCGACCAACTCCTTTTCAAATTTGAGGTCTCCGGCCTGAAGCAGGCCGGCCAGCAGTGCCAGAACCAAGGAAATCGCGCGCATCGGCCTAGCCTAACGCGCGGTTTCCTTGTTCGCAAGCGAAACCGCGATGATGATTCTGCCGCCCCGCCACTCCGGGCCCAGCACGAACAACGGACGGTCCCCCTCAAGCACCACATCGGTCTTGAGAATCTTCTTGCGGCTCAGCCAAAGTTCGAGATCCAGCCGGGTCGCCGACTCGGTGGGACGGCTGCTGGCGTCGAACCGGACCAGAACTTCGTCGGACGGCTTGAGCGGTTGAGCCCAATTCTCATAGCTGCGGAACAGCGGCTGAACTTCCATGCCCAGCGAGCGATAGTTCTTGAAACGGAGCTTCTCCTCGCTTCGGAGCCGCTGTTCTAGGGACTTTCCGAGCTTGGCGGCCTTGTCGCCGGCCACCGCGACATCGCCGTCGGTGGCGTAAATCACGCGGACCGCCACATTGGCCAGCACGGCCTTCCCGGGATCGTCGGCCGCACGGGAAAACACCGGAAGCAACAGCAGCGCCGCCGCCAGCCATCCGCCCAACCACCCGGCCCGGATCATTGGCGCACCTCCTTGGTTTCAGGCGTCTTGAGACCCGCCATCCCCTGGCTGTCGTCGCCAATCGACACCGTTTCCGAAAAATCCATGCTGTCCGGAATAGCGTCCACACCTTCCAGCACGATCACGGTGGCCTCGGCGTCCTCGCTGGAGAACCACTCCGCGTCCACCCCGCGTTCCGGCGTGTAGAGTCCCGGTTGCGGGGCCGCGGCAAGCTCCACGGCCGACGGAGCGGGAGCCGCCACCACTTCGGTGCGGGTTCCGGCCTTGGTGCCCAGCCAAAACGCCAGCGCCATACCGGCAACCGCCGTGGCCGGCAGCCAGAAGGCCCGCCACCCCGAGCGGCGCGCCGCGGGCTCCGCCACCGGACCGGACTGCTCCCGGATCGCGCGTTCGATCCGGCTGTTGAAAAAATCCGGATACGGCGGCTCCACGGAGGACGGCAGCAGGGTCGCTAGGTCGCGCTTCAGCGCGCGAATCCGTTCCCGTTCCGCGAACCGTCCGGCATCGTCGGCGATTTCCCGCTCGAAAGCGGCCAGTTCGGCGCCTTCGAGATCATCCTCCAGCCATCGGGCCAGCAGGGTTTCATCGGTTTTCGTATTCATGCTTCAACAGGGTTTGGAGTTTCTGGCGTGCGTAAAACAACCGGCTCATCACGGTTCCAATGGAAGTTCCCATCACATCGGCGATTTCCTTGTAGGCGAGGCCCTGCACATCCTTGAGCAGCACGGCCTCGCGGTGTTCGGGAGTGAGTTTCGCAAGCGCGGCTTCGATTTTCACCCGCAGTTCGCCCCTTGCGAGGGCCTCGTCCGGGGCTTCCCCGGCCTCCGGCGTGGTCGCGGACGCCGGATCGATCCGGTCCCGCTCGAAAATCTCGTCGTTCAGCTCGCCCACACTCTCGATCTTTTTCCGCCGGGTCCAGTCATAGACCACATTGTGCGCGATCCGGTAGAGCCAGGTGGTGAAGCGCGCCTTCGCCTCAAAGCGTGGCAACGCCTGCCACGCCTTGATGAAGACCTCCTGTGAAAGGTCCCATGCCTCCGCTTCCTGATGTATCATGTTCCGAATCATGGCGAATACCCTCCCCCTGTGGCGGGTGACCAACACATCATAGGCGCGCATGTCACCCTCCCGGGCACGTGAGACCAATTGGGCGTCCTCCGCTGAATCCCCATCATCGGCATCCAGCGCGACCGGCCCGACCGGTCCCATCGACGACTTGGACGATACTGGGCTGGAATTATTCATGTTTCGCGTGGATTTCTTTCTTCGGGCACCCTTGCACACCTCCGGCGGGTCCGCGCGCACTGTGCATGAGAACCCCCACCGCTGCAACCCGAATCCAACACCGATGAGGCACCCCTTTCGTCTTGCGCGCGTGTCGGCTGCTCCGCATCCTCGCCGGGCCGCGCCATGAGCCATCCCCCAACCCGCCAAATTGCCGACCATTCCGCCATCGCGCCCATTCTGCTGGGCGATCCCGCAGGACTGCATTTCCGTTTCATGCCCGGCGGGCATTTGCACACCCTCCGGCACGGGCCCGGGGTGCTGGTGAACCTCGTTTTCGGATGCCCGCTCGCCGGTTCGATGCATCGGGTGCTGGTGGAATTGACAACTCCGGGCGGAATCCGAATCATCACGCTGGTGGGGCCGGGAAGCGCCGCCGGTTTCGCGGAATGCGGCACGCTCGCCAAATGGACGCTGCGTGATGGGGATTGCGATCTAACCGCCACGCTGGTTCCGGATTTCCAAAACACCCGGTGGCGCGTGGAGGTCACCCTTGCCAACAAATCGGCGGATCCCATCCGGTGGCGCGTTCTGCACGGCCTGGACGTGGGGCTCACCTCGCCCTTTGGCGCGCGCAACAACGAGGCCTACACCAGCCAATACGTGGATCACCGCCCGCTCGACCACCCGCGATTTGGCAAGGTGCTGGCCTCCCGCCAGAACCTCGCGGTGGACGGCCGCAATCCGTTTCTTCTGCAAGCGTGCCTTCACGGCTGCGACGCGTTCGCCACCGACGCCCGCGATGTGTTCGGGTCCGCCATCGACCGGCCGCGTCCCGTCCGTTGCCTCGGGCCGGACGCCATTCCGCTTCCCGGCCTGCGCCAGGGGGAATCGTCCTACGTGGCGTTGCTGAGCCGTGAAACAAGTACCCCGCCGGGCGAATCCGGAACCATCCCGTTCGTCGCCGTTCTTCTAACCGACCATCCGGCTCCATCCGGCGACGCGGATCTCGGCTTGTTGGAAACCGCTGTTCCACCCTGCGATACGCGGCATCCGGATTTATCAAATCCGGCCACGGTGGTCACCCTGATGCACGCCCCCGCGATGGCCCACGGACTGGAGATGACCGACGACGAATTGCGCGCCATCGCGCCGGGCGATTGGGAACTGGTCGAGCGCGGACCGGACGGAGAAATCCGATCATGGTTCCAATGCCCCGGATCCCGCCATTTCGTGACCCGGTCCAAGGAAGCGGCAAGCTCCCGTCCGCACGCGAATATCCTCCGCTCCGGTGGCGGCGACTATCCGGCGGCCTCGCAGCTCACCACCACCACCTTCATGGCCGGGGTTTTCAACGCCCTGCTCAGCGGCGGCCATCCCTCGTTTCACCGGTTGCTCGCGTTTCCGCGGGAAGCCTGCGGACTCGGCACCGCCGCCGGCCAGCGGATCTGGCTGCGCGATGGCGGCGGATGGACGTTGTTAGGCGTGCCATCGTGCTTCGAAATGGCGCTGGACCGCAGCGTCTGGCATTACAAACTGGCCGACCGCCAGCTAACGGTCACGGTTGCCGCCGACCCGGCGCGCGCGGCTGTCCGCACGGATGTTAGAATCGGTTCCGGACCTCCGGCGCGATTGCTGGTCACCCACGGCCTGATCGCGGGTGTCAACGAATACGACAGCCCCGCCACGGTGGATTTCGACTCCGCGAAGGGCATGGCCACCGTCCGCGCGGCCGCCGACGGGCTGTTCCGCAAAGAAGATCCGGAGGCGCGCTTCACCCTAACCGCCGACGATCCGTTGCGCGTCGCGGCAATCGGCGGCGGCGAACGCGTTTCCGGCGGCGAGCCGCACCATGCCATGGTCGTGTTCGAAACCACCGAAACCGACCGATTCGGGGTCGAAATCGAGGCCCACTGCGCGCTACCCGATCCGCCACAGTCCCCGCGTCCGTGGCAGGACGATGCACTCGGTCTCGACCTAACCGCACCGGATCCGGCTGCCGCGAGAATCCGCCACGCCCTGCCGTGGTTCGTTCACAACGCGATCATCCACCTAACGGTCCCGCATGGGATCGAACAATACAACGGCGGCGCCTGGGGAACCCGCGATGTCACCCAGGGCTCGGTGGAAATGCTGCTGGCGCTGGGCCGCACCGCCACCTGCCGCGAGATCGTCCTGCGCACCTATCGCTTCCAATTCGCCGGCGCGCGCCACTGGCCGCAATGGTTCATGACCGATCCATTCGGTTGGATCCAGACCCCGCACTGCCACGGCGACATCCCGCTCTGGCCGCTCAAGGCCCTCTGCGATTACATCGAGGCCACTTCCGATTTCGCCATCCTCGAGGAACCGGTCGATTGGACCGACCCGTCAACCTCGCGCCCCGCCGGGAAACCGACATCCCTGTTGGATCACGTGACCGCGAACGTGGCATGGCTGCGCGATCACTGCGTTCCCGGCACCGCGCTGGTCCGATATGGCGACGGCGACTGGAACGACTCGCTCCAGCCCGCGAAGCCCGAGCTTCGCGACCGGTTGGTCAGCTCATGGACCGTGGCGCTCTGCTATCAGACGCTCCGCCGGTTGGAGACGCTATCCGCAATGTCCGGCCGGGAGATTCCCGGTCTGACCGGCTTCGCGGATGCCGTCGCGCGCGATTTCCGCCGGATTCTCATCATCGACGGCACCCTGTGCGGGTTCTTCCTGTTCGACGAAAATTCCCGCGAGTCCGGCCATCCGCTGCTGCATCCCCGCGACACCCTAACCGGAATCAACCATCGGCTGCTGCCCATGACCCGCTCGATGATCGGCGGACTATTCACCGCCGAAGAAGCCTCCCACCACCTCGCGCTGATCCGCAAGCACCTCCTCGCGGCGGATGGAGCACGGCTGATGAACCGTCCGCCCGCCTACCGCGGCGGGGTTTGTGAGATCTTCCAGCGCGCCGAACTTGCGTCCTGCTTCTCGCGGGAAATCGGCATTTTCTACACCCACGCCCACCTCCGCTATATCGAGGCCATGGCGCAACTCGGCGAGGCGGACGCGATGATCGAGGGCTTTGGCAAAATCACCCCCGCCGGCCTGGCCGCCTCGGTTCCCCACGCGCTGCCAAGGCAGGCGAACGCCTATTTCTCCAGCTCAGACGCTGCGGTCAACAGCCGCTATGAGGCCGCCGACCGCTACCCGGACATCGTCGCCGGGCGCATCCCGGTTGATGGCGGCTGGCGGATCTATTCCAGCGGCCCCGGCATCTATCTGAGCCTTGCGGTCACCCGGATGCTGGGGATCCGCACTTGCTATGGCTCGCTGGTGATCGACCCGGTTCTGCCCCGTTCATGGAACGGCCTCACCGCGCGGATTCCGTTTGAAAACCGTGATCTAACCGTCAACTTCGCCGTATTGGAAAACACCCACACCCCGAGGGCCGTCACGCTCAACGGCGTTTCACTAACCGCCAAACGGATCACCGACAATCCCTACCGCACCGGCGGATGGGAGATTTCCCTCGCCGCCGTCCGCGATTTGCTAACCGAAGGACCGAATCTGCTGGAAATCCTGCTGTAGCTCCCGCCCGGCGCGTGAACGGCGGACGTCCCAGTGCTGGGCCATGCCACATCGGACGGTCCGGCTAGCGCCCCTCAAGATACTCCCGCACGCGCCGCCCGTTCAGGATCGCGATCACCAGAATCGGATAGATCATGGTTGATGCGATTCCGACGAGGGTTGAAACCGTCGTTAGGATGCCGGTGAATTGCTCCGCCCCGGGAGCGCGGTTGCCGATCACCGCCTCGTTCATCCTCGATGCGGCGGGCAGGCCATAGAGGAGCATCAGCAGCAGAGTCGCCACCTTCGAAATCACGCTCGTCCAGCCATAGCGGATCGACCAAACCCGTCCGCTGTCGCGGCGCTTGAGGAGACGCACTCCGGCGATCACCAGAAAGACGGTCAGCACCACCGAAACCGCAAGCTGCAGCCACGTGAGCCATGCCATCTCCGTCATGTAGTCGAGTTGGGCCTGCCGGACGTATTCCGGCTGGCGCCCGCCTGAAACGCGGTTCATCCAGCCCAGAAAGTCCTTGAAAAACAGGATGGTTAGAACCGTCCATACGCCGGATAGAATGCCGATACCCGCCAGAATGAGATGGAGAATGCCGAAGACCTTGATCGCCGAAGGGGGCGGTCCGGCATCGATCGGCGGCGGCCCTGCCGAGGGCGTCACGATCTGGCTCTGGGGTGTTTCGTAGGGGGATTCGGGCATGCTTTCCATGGGCAGGCCCCAATGTGGGGAAAACACCCTACAAGTAAAGTCCGGACATCACTCCACAGTTGCCGCCGCGCCGCCAATCACTTGATATTTCGCCCATCTTTGCTATCCGGCCACATATATATCTAGCGAAAATAACTTCCGATTTTCCTTGAGGCTCCGTATCTAACCGGATACTCTGCCGAGCGATGAAACTTCACTCCCCCCTGATGTTCGCATCGCTTGACCTGAGTCGCGTGCCGTTGATGATGGCGCTTGGTCTGGCGCTGGTGGTCTTCACATGGCGGCTTGCCGCGCACGCGCGGCGCGGGCGCGGGCTGCTTGTCTCCGGAGCTCTCATGTTAGGCCTTGGCTACTCCGTGGTGCTGCCCTTGCAGGACACGGGCATTCTCAATCGAGGCCATGAAGGTCACTCCCACGAGCAACTTACCGACTCCACCGCGTGGAAGGTTTCCAGAGGCATCCTCATGAATACCGGCTGGTTGCTGTTGGGAAGCGGCCTCGCCCTCCAGGTCCGCGCCAAACGCCCGTCTTCCGAATCCCCCACCCCCTCACTTCCATGACCCCCTCGTTTGATTGGCTCGCCGTCCAGGAAACGGTGTTCGGTTTGGCAGGCATCGCCGGCCTGATGATTCTCGCCCTGGCGGCGGCCCGCATGTCCCGTGAGACCCGTGGTTGGGGTCTGCGGCTGATTGCGGTTGGCGCAGCGGTGCTGTTGCTCGCGCGCGTCCATCACATGATTTCGCCGGTTTTGCTGCCGCCCGAAGTGATTGGCGCACTCGGCCGCACGGGTGTGACATTGTGCCTAACGCTGCCGCCGGTGATGCTGACCGTTGGTCTGCTCGCGGTGGTCTGGGGCCTGTGGGGACACGGCCGCGCACTCGCGCGCGCGAGATAGCCGCAAGGATTTCTCCGTTTCGCGCCGATTCGGTTTGCGCCCGATCGACATGTGGGGTAGCTTGCCCTTGCCGCTCCCCGGGTGGTCGCGGTCCGGCGCAAGCCGGGTCGAGGAAAGTCCGGACTCCGAAGGGCAACGCGCCTTGTGAAAGCAGGGAACGGCGGTTTCAAGACCGTCGGATGGAAAGTGCAACAGAAAGCAAACCGCCGATGGCCCGCGAGGGCACAGGCAAGGGTGAAACGGTGGAGTAAGAGCCCACCGCGTCCCGGGCAACCGTGGCGGCACGGCAAACCCCGCGTGGAGCAAGACAGAACAGGGGAAGGGCGGCCCGTCCGTTGATCCCCGGGTAATAGTCGCATCCCGCGCAAGCGGGGCGCCCCGCTCCGGCGGGGTGAGAGAAATGACCGCACAATCCCGCTCCGGCGGGAGGGACAGAATCCGGCTTACAGGGGAGCGGCACCCCCTTTGGGGAATGCAATAAACTCAGAATCCGAATTTGGCATGACCCGTTCACCCATTTTTACCACTGAAAAACTGAGAATCACTGATCCCACTGAAATTCAATATGGGAGAAATCGTTCCAATTCAACAATCGGAGTTTCCCCATTTTTCTCCAAAAATCAGTTTCCCCAGTGGTTCCCAGTCCCTCAGTGGTAAATCGAGCGTCCAAACTACCCTGAACTTCGGACTTCGGGATAAACGCGAAATTCCAAACGGGAACGGCGCTACTGACCCCCGAGAAAATTCCGGAGCAGGCGTTGGCCCGCGTCCTGGCTTTTTTCCGGGTGAAACTGACAGGCGAGAACGTGCGGCAGCTCGATGGCGGCGGCAAACCGGGTGCCGCCATATTCGGTTTCGGCGGCGATCACCGAATCGTCGTCAGGAACCGGGAAATACGAGTGGACGTAGTAGAAATACGGCTCGCAGCCGAGTCCGGCCCAGCGTCCGCGGTCGGGGTGGCGCGGCACGACCGAATTCCAGCCCATGTGGGGGATTTTGAGCCCTTCGCGCTCGGTGAAACGCCGTACCCTTCCGGGGACCACTCCCAGTCCCGCCACTCCGGGCGTTTCCTCGCTGCCATCGAACAATATCTGATAGCCCAGGCAGATTCCCAGATAGGGTTTGCCCGCGGCCAGCCAGGCGCGCACCGGTTCTATCAAACCGCGGTTGGCGAGTTCCGCCATGCAATCGCCGAACGATCCCACACCCGGCAAAACGAGATGGGTCGCGTCCGCGAGCGCGTCCGGACCGCCCGCCACCACCGGCTCCACGCCGAGGGCGTGCAGCGCGTTGGCCACGCTGCGCAGGTTGCCCGCTCCGTAATCGACCAACGCGACTTTCACAGCGCTTCCTTGGTGCTCGGGATGCCGATGACCCGCGGGTCGCGCTCGCAGGCGTCGCGCAGGGCGCGCGCCAGTCCCTTGAAGATGGCTTCCGCGATGTGGTGGCCATCGCGGCCGTAGAGCAATTCGACGTGGATGTTCGCCCGCAGGTTGGACGCCACGGCGCGGCAGAACTCCTCCACCAGGGTGAACGGGAAATTCGGGGCGGACGGCGTGCCCGGCGCGGCGCGGAACTCAAGGTGCGGCCGATTGCTGAGGTCCACCACCACCCGCGCCAGCGTCTCATCCATCGGCAGATAGGCGCAGCCGTAGCGGCGGATGCCCGCCTTGGAACCCAACGCCTCGCGCAGGCAGTCGCCCAGCACGATTCCGGTGTCCTCCACCGTGTGATGGAAATCCACCGCGATGTCCCCTTCCGCCTTCAGCCGGAGGTCGATCAGACCATGGCGCGAAAAAAGCGTTAGCATATGATCGAAGAACGGAATCCCGGTGTCGATCGAGGACGCTCCGGATCCGTCCAGATCCAGCGAAAGCTCGATCCGGGTCTCGGCGGTGGCGCGTGAGCGGCTGGCGGTGCGGGCTGCGGACATTGACTTGATGTTAGGATCCGGAACCGACCTTGAAACCTTCGGCCTTGGCCGCGTCCTCCAGCATCTTGACGTATTTCTCCGGAAGCCCGGCCGCCTGGGCGTCGGCGATCGCCTTTTCCACGTCTTCCGCCTTTTCACCGGGTTTGATGGCTTTGAAGGCGGTGCGGAATGCTTTGCCGGGGTCGGCGGCCGGAGCCGCGGCAGCGCCCGGATCGGCTAGGCGCGACAACTCTGAATCGATCAGCGAAGAGCAATCCTCCAGCGACTGCCGATGGTTGGAACTGGGGGTGACCCACTGCTGCCCGGCGGCCTTTTCCGCCTGATAGCGCTTTTCAAGCTCGGCCGCTTGGGCTTCGAGCGCCTGCTTGACGTTTTCGCGATCCGCTCCGCTCATTCCTTCGAGTTCGGCGGTGCGCTTCTCCATCCGGGCATCGTATGAATTCAGGCTTTCGGTCACTTGGCCGCGGAGCGTCTGGAGCATTTTCACAACGATGGGGGTCGATGCCCGCTGGCTGACGGATCCGGGAAACTCGGCATCCAGGGTGGTGAAAGCGCGCAGCGCCTCGATGATCCGTCCCGCCTTTTCGGCCTGCCGGATCTTCGCCTCCAGAACCTGGGCGTCCATGTCATAGGCATTCGCGCGATATTCGGCGCCAGTCACCAGCGCTCCGCCTATTTTCCGGCCACCGGATTCGATGACCTTCGCTTCGTCCCCAAGCTTGGCGAGCAGCTCCTTCGCTTCCTTGATGCGCGTGCCGGTCGGGTATTTCGCCAGAAACGCCCGCACCTGCTGCATGCGCTCCGCGTAATCCTCGGCGGTCAGCAAATCCGGGGTGGGCATCAGCTTGGCGAGTTCCGCGAACGCCACCTCGTCCTGACGCACTTCGGTGATCTTTTCGATGTCGGATCTCAGAACCCGTTTGGTTTCCTTGATCGAGCCGGAAGCGTTGGCCTTATACTCGATGACATAGGCGTCGGCCTCTTTTTTCAGAATTTTGCCTTCTAGGACCTTGCCGTCCTTGAGCGTGATGGTGTCCGCGGTTCCGGGAAGCGTGGAAAGCAACAGGGAAGCGATCGCGAACGGGAAAATGTGGTTTTTCATGGAATGTGGGTTGGATGGATGGTTTGGATGCGGGCGGACTATTCAACGGTTCGGCCGGGTTGGCAAGAGCGCATCACGGAATCGTTCCGCGTTTTCCACGATTTCGGATTGACCGTCCGGCCAGACGATTTTGAGCGCGGCCGGCGGGACTTCATCCTTGGGATCCGCAGGACGGCGATGGACCGTTCGTAGCGGCATCCTTGCAAGCGCGGTCTTCAGATCCGCGGGCGCGTCTTTGCCCACCAGGGCGGTCGGCAGGTAGTGCCTTCCCAGCGTGGCGACGATCAGGTCGGTGTGCAGCACCGGGCGGTCGAGCGTCACCATCGGCAGCGGAGTCGCCAAAGTGACAAACGACTCCACCAAGGGCCGCCCGCGCGCCGCCATCCGGGTCTCGTTGGACGAAATCAAACCCGCGGTGGACTCGTCGAAGAGCATTACCAGATCGGTGATCGGCAAATCGAGAACGCGGGCCTCGTCGGGGCATTCCTTGAGAAACTCATCGCAAGCGAACCGCTCCGCCGCAGTGGTGGCCAGATCATCCCCCCACGTCATCCATGAAGGGTCGCCCGTCACGTCAGCAACGTCCAGACAAGCCTGGAGCGCGAGGCTGAAGAGGAACGCCCGACCGCCCGAGACCGACAGTTGGGACCGCGTCTGGTAATTCCATAGATCGGGTCCGTTGGAAAACGCCTCGCGCGCCCGTTTGAGCAGCTTTGCCGCCTTGTCGCGGTATGCGTCGTTTCCGGTGGCGGTGTACGCCGCCGCGTAGGCGGAAACCATGCGGAAAGTCGTCACGGCGTGGCCTTCGTCGTCTTTCGGCGCATTGCCCAGCCTGACCGTGCGTGCGGCCAACAGCTTCTTGCATGCGGCCTCGTAGCGCGGCGCGAATGCCTCCGCGGAAAGCCCCAGTCCGGCCGCGATTTCCGCCAGCGACTTGCCGATTCCGAACGAGTTGCAGCGGAACAGATCGCGCTTGGGGTCGGCCTCGGACGGCAGATTTCCAAGCCCGCGCATCCCGGTGACCTCGATCCACCACTTGGCGTCCTCCTCCGGCAGGATCTTGCGCACGTCCTCCACCGTCCACAGCCAGTCGCGCGCTGGTCGCGGCGGTCTGAGCCCGATCGCGAACAGCCCGTCGGAAGTGACGTGCTCCCTTTCCAGATAGGCCAGCACTCCCAACGCCCGCTCCAGCGCTTTCGGCTCACCGGTAGCCTGATAGGCACGGCATAGGGCGGCGACCGCCAACGCTTGCCGGTTGCCATCCCGCTCAAACACCGGCAACGACCATCCGGATGCCCTGCGCGACGAAAACAGCCCGCCGTCCAGCGGATCAAACATCGGACTGGGCAGCAGGTCGATGAGCAATTCCCGCAACGTCCGCACGCACCGCGCGCGCACTTCGTCGGGCAGCGTCTTGCAAAGCGCCGCGTGCGCCAGCACCTCGATCCCGCCGGTGGGAAACAGTCCGCCGGCATCGTCAAGCGAACGGGAAAGCGGATCGTAGAGCGATGTCATCTGCCGCACGGACCGCACCACATCGCCCGCCGGATCCTGGCTGGCGATGTCGAGATTGCGCCGCTTGCCCATCCGCTCGCGCCGGTTGGCGTTGTCCAGTTCGCTGTTGGAAATCACATACTCCCGCTTGTGGTTCCACGACTCCGAAACCATCGAGTGGCTCTTGTCAAACAACTCCGCCACCTTTCCGGTCTCGGTGGATGACACGGGAATCCATGCCACCGGATTCCCATCCGGAGTGAACCACGCGAACATCGGCAGTTGCACCGGACGCTTGATCTCCACCGCCAGATCAGCCGTCAGCAGGCCGATTTCCCGCGCCGAGTCACCGTCCACCAGCACCGGCACGTAGTCGCGGTTGATCGTCGCCACAAGCGCCGGGCTCCGCTCCAACTGGTCCAGCACCGTCTGATAGGAACCATACTGCGGCAGCGCGATCACCGCGAATACCAGCCGCTGCGCCGCGCGGGCCCTCTCGAACGTGGCCTTCTCCCACGGCTGCCAGTGCACCGGCGAATCCGCCTGATGCCGATAGACCGGACCAGGCAATCCCGCGACCCTGTTGGATGCCAGTTCAATCGCTATCACCGGGGGCGATTGTCTGTTAGCGGAATCATCCCGCTTCCGGCATCCGCCTCCCAGCAACAACACGGCAAGGCAAACCGCGGCCGCGGTGCCTCGCCCATATCTCTCCGTCACGGTCATCATAAACCCGGAGATTCCAAGCCACCCGCCCCTTTGTCCAGCATCTTCGAAGAATCGAAGAAAAAACTTCCGCTTCGGACCGGATTCGCTATTTTTTCCCCGCGCCTCCAATCTCCGAGTGATCACCATTGCCATATCAAGCCAAAAGGGCGGTGTCGGTAAAACCACCCTTTCCATCAATCTGGCCCACGCCTTCGCGCGGGCCGGAGTCAACACCCTGCTTGTGGACGCCGACCCACAGGGATCCGTGGGACTCTCTCTCACCCGCCAATCCCGCCTGCTCACCGGGTTCTACGATTTTCTGGCCGACCCCGGCACCCCGCTGGAACGCCTGATCGTCCCCACCCGGCTCAGCACCTTCTCGCTGGTCGCCTGCGGCCAGGCCAGCGACTACGAGGCCGGAGGCGGCGGTCCCGGAACCCACCTCGCCCGCGTCCGGACGTTCCTGCGCCTCGCCGCGGAGCGCGGATTCGGCCTCTGCCTGATCGATACCGCGGGCGGGCTTTTCGGCGTCACCGGCGACATCATTTCCTCCAGTTCCGCCATCCTCATCCCGCAGCAGGCAGAGCCCCTCGGCATCCGCTCCGTGCCGAAACTCCTCGACGGCCTCAACCGCCTGCGGATCATGAACCCGCGCCTCAACGTGCTCGGCGTGTGCCTCACCATGGTCCAGCACGACCTCGCCGAAAGCCGCGAAGTGGCCGTCGCCCTCCGCCAACTGCTGCCGCCCGAACTGGTGTTCCAGACCCAGATCCCCCGCGATCCGCTGTTCGTCAGGGCCAGCGCCCGCGGCCTCCCCGTCGGCGTACTCGAGGAGGGTGCCGGCGCGCTCGCGGTCTTCGATTCGCTCCGCGCCGAAATCGACCAGAAACTCGATACCTACACCCGCGGTCCCAACGCCTTCGGCTGATGAACCCGATCACTCCATGGCTCGATCCCGACGAAGTCCGCCGTCTGGCGGACAAGTTGATTTCGCGCCAACCGGCCGCCGCCGATCCACGCTCCCAGGAGGCGGGATTCGACTCGGCCTTCGTGGGGTTCGCGCCGACCTCTCCCCAGCCGCAAGGGCACTTTTCCCCGCCCCCCTCCCAGCCTGCCGCCACACTGGCTCCGCCGCCGCCTTCGGCACCGCCGGCCCCGCTGCCTTCAGCCGATCCGCTGTCCTCCGTGCGCGGCCCCTTCCTCGACCGTATCGGCCGTTTCCGCGATTGGCTGCACCATCATTTCGGCGCGTCGGGCGTGTTCATCCTGGATCGCGAGGGCTTCGTGATCTTCGATGAAAGCGGACACGGAAAACTGCATTTCCTCGCCCGCAGCCTGGCTCTCACCTCCCGGCGCCCCGGCAATCCGGCGGGCAACGTCCATGTGAAAATCGGCGCCACCGCCACCCTCGAGGTCGTTCCCGTCGAAACCGCCTACGGATGGCTGGTCCTCGGCGCCGTCGTGCCCGACCCGCTGCCGCCCGCCGCCGTCGCGGTGATCATCGAGGCCCTCACCCAGGTCGCCGCGCCTCCGGCCTGACTGGCTTTCGTCCCGCGGTCGCTTGACAGATCGCCGGATTGGCCTACGGGTCAGTCTGCCTCGCCGCAGCCCCACTCGTCCGATTCCCCATGATTTCCCCTGGCCATCCTCCGGCATCCCAACAGACCAGCCGCCCGAAACCGGATCTTCCGCGTGCCGCCGCCCGCGAACCCGCCCCCCTGCCCCTGACTCCCGCCGGAGAGGCCATCCTCGCCAGAGCCGCGGCCATCCTCGACGGCGTGGAAATTCCCCGTGGCGAGCGGCAGGTCCGCCTCCAGGTGCTGCGGGCCGCTCTAACAGGCACGGTGATCCGCCCGTCCGACGACTCCCCGGAAATGCGCAACCCGGCATACTGGATCCTCGTCAACGACCGCTTCGTTGTGGCTCCCGGTATGGCACCCGTCGATGCCATCTCGGACCTTTGGACCCTCCACGGCCCCGACGGCATCCCCGTTCCGCGCATCCGCTGCCTCAAGTACACCACCCTGGTCCTCATCCAGGGCGTCATCCAACATTTCCGGGAAACCGGCCAAACGGAGGGCCTCGCCGCTCTCAACCGGATCATCGGCCGCAAGGTCATCCCCCAGGAGCTCCCCAACCGCGGCGACAACATCCTCTGGCGGCGCCACTTCGATCCGGCCAACCTGCTGCCCGGCGACCAGGTTTGGTTCGACAATCCGTTCTTCGACCGCGGCCGCGAGCTGTTCCGCCAACGCTATCATCAGGACGCGCTCCACGCGGGAAAATCCGCGGACACCGCCGCCGCGGAGGCCCGCGCGCGTGCCGAAGCCGTCACCGCCGGCGAGGAGGGAAGCAACGCGTTCTATCTGGGAGATGACGGTTTCATCCTCGGCGCCGATTCGCTCGTCCGGGCGTTCCGCGGCCCGCTTCGCGGAACCCCCGCGGATTCCCCCGCCCCGCACGAGTTGGTGTTCACCAAGAAAATCTACAGCCTCGCCCGCTTCAGGGAGCACATGATCGACGACAACTTCTCGGTCCAGGCCTGCCTGCGCGAGGACCCCTCGTCAGTGGATCCCTCCCGTTTCACCATCGAACGCGTCCGCGCGCCCATCGATCCCGAACACCTGCTGCGCTTCGACGCCCTCCACCCGCCGGAAAAAAGCCTCGCCGAACTCATCGACGCCATCGCCAGCTCAAACCCTCCCCCCTCCCTTCGCCAATCGGGAAACACCACCACGCCCGTATTCGCCGGCGATTACGATTGGAACGAACAGAACCGCGTCCGCCACGCGCTGGACGCCCTCATGCGGGCGGATCCGGACGCCATCTGGTGGCTCCTTCGCGAACACTCCCGCGACAACCGCTATGTCCTAACCGCCTCGCGCGGCCCGGAAACGCGCAACTTCACCGTCGGCATGATCTGTGGCGATCTGGCGGACGCACGGCTCTGCCTGTGCTTCGTCCGGCGCCTTCCTCTCGTTCCCGGCCGCCTTCCCGCCACATTCCATCCCGAACGCGAGTTCCTGGCCAACGAGGCGCACTGGCACGCCTCCCGCATGCCGCTCTTCGCCATGCAATCCGCCCTCTGCGAAGCCGCCATCCGGGACTGGTCTTCCGTCCGCGAAACCAACCCCGGCGAGGACGGCAGAACCCACCGATTCTCAGCCGACGAAAAGGCCCGCTACACCGCGGCGCTCCGCCAGGAGATCGCCGAACTCGCCCGCACCCGCCGCGCCGCCTCGGAAGAAGTCATCCTCCCCCACCTCCCCGCCCCAGCCGGCTGGGAGGGCTACGACAACACCACGCCCGCACCCCCCTCCCCCCGGAGCCACGAACAAGGACACGAATGCCACGGCAATAACAAGTAGAAGCAAAACCGCCCCGGTCACTTTCAAGATGATTCCGATTCTGCGGCGCATCATATCTTCACCGAACGTCGAGGCGTGGAAACCGGCTACCGGGAGCGCACCTCCGCCTCAGATTTGGTCTTCTTCTTTCCCTCGGCCTTGGACTTCGGAGCGGTGGCGGGTTGGTTAGCGCCGTCTTCGCCCGATTTCCGTTCGGCGGCCCCCAATCCTTCGGAATCTCTCTTGAAACTCTGACATTGCTCATCGCTCGGAAACTCACCCGAACGCCCCTCGAACAGATCACGCTGCTCGAGAAGCGAAAGCAACAACCCCGTGTAGCTTTCCGCATACGTGCTTTCATCCGAGATCTCAGGAAGCAGACTGATCTCGGGCGTTGTCCAGTTCCCTCCGAAAAAAGCGAAGACTACCTTGTCCGATCGGAAAGCCTCCTTCAGTTCGGGGGTATTCATCACATCTCGCCCGATATCCCTGACCATAAGGCGCGCCGCCGCCCACACGTCCACAAGATCCTTGGCATCGCTCGCATCACCAAAATTCAAGTGGCAATGGATGATCGTCTTCTCACCCCGCATGGCGGGATTGTTTGGATTGGCCATCCAGCGTAGAAGCTCGTGCCGTCCGCCCTTGTTATCCTTCCACGATTGCAGGTCGCACTCGATTCCGCCGCCTTGGATCACCGACCTCTCTAGCTGTCCATGGCCCGCGCGTGCATTGAACGCGATTTTCACATCCTTATGACCATTGCGATCCAGCCAAGCCCGCAAAAGCTTATGATCGGCCTCCGACCAGGTTTTGCCCTTCCCACCGTTGTAAGTGTAGAGATGTTCCAGCTTGTAGCCCATGCTCTCAGCTCGCTCGAACGGCTGTTTCCATTCGCTCTTTTCCGCAATCGGCTCATTCCCACGGGGAACCACCTGGCTGGCATTCAACTTCGCCTTCGAAAACAACGCGATGACCTCGTCCCTGAACTCGGGGTCGAGCCTATCGGGGTCCGTTTGTCCGCGGGCCCAATTGACATTGAGGCCCTCGACCATAGCCGCTGTTCGGGCCCAGTCTTTAGGATGCTCATGCATCTTCTGTTGCCACCCGAGAGTCCCCATCCACACCTCGTATGCTTGGCAGTCCATCGAGTTGCAAACCAGGGCCGCCGCCACCAGCGGGCTCAAACAACAGGTCTTACGAGTCTTCATCTTTGCAGTTCTGTTTTCAGCCGAACGTTTGATGTACGCACACCGCGCGATTGAAGGGTTTTTGATATGGAAATGGAAAGCTCATGGACGGTTGGTACGTCACGACTTCGGTTTGCTTATCCTTTGATGTGAGGATGTGCGGTAGGTTCCGGAAGCCAATTCCATGGTAAGCCCCGAGGAAACTCGGTTGAAATCTGGCCCCCTACAAACCTCCGCAGCGGTCAATCGTCATCATCGCCATTGGTCAACTTAGGCCTTGGCATTTTGAGGTCGGCATTGAGTTGCTCCATCGTAAGCCCGAGCGCCTTGAGGGCGGCGGCGGCGCCAGCAGGATCCTCTGTTTTCCACGTCTGGTAGACGACGAGGAGTGATTCGGCGCGCAGGAATTCATTGCCGATAGAGGCGGCCCATGCCATGGCTACGGCCGGGTCTTGATCGGCTGCCTTGATCGCATAGGCCCTGCTGGCACGATCCAGATCCGGGCCCTGCGGCAGGGTGTTGAGCCACTCCCCGGCCGCCTTCGCATCCCGGTCCACCCAGTTACTTGCGATGTCCGTGTAGGTGCTGCCGAGATCCTTCGGATCGGCCATTTCGATCATGAACGCGGCGGCTTTGGCAGGTTGGGTATGCATGAGCGGCATTCCGACCCACTTGGCCACCTCGTTGTGCCCGCCAGGGGGAAGCTTGCGGGCCAGTGCGATGGCCTGATCCGGATCCAGGCTCGCGATGATATGCAACAAGGCTGCCCAGCCCTTCTCCCGTTCACTGGCATTGCCCAGTCTCCCAATCTCCTCCAGCAAGCGCAGTCGGGCATCGTAGTCCATGGCGGCGATCGCCTCTGGATCCATCAAGACCCGCTTGTATGCACCAAGATCTGCCGCGCGAGTCCGCCGAGCCCGGATGCCATTCTTCTCGTCGCCGCCTATCGTCGGCCCGGACGACAAGGCTTTGGTCGATCCGGACGCATCACCGCCCACGGTGTCACTCTTGTGCAAACCAAACCAATAGCCGGAAACCATCATGCCAAGCAGGAGAGCGGCGAGGATGGAGCGCTTGGGTTTCATGAGATCAATGGAGTGACGAATAGAACGCCCATTTGTTGAGCCTTGGATGAACCCGAGGCAAGGCTTGCTCTCATTACACTGCGGATGAAGCGTGCTCTATGCACCATGATGATCTTCTCGCTTGGCATCCTGTTTCTTAGACGAAGGTCGAGTCCTCCTACGCCTGACTGGGGGCGACGCTTCGACTGTGGGTTGAGGGTGGAATGGTCATGACGGATTGAACTCGCGGCGGGGCAGGTGTTGAGAGCGACGCCTTGTTCGCTCTTTCGTTTGCTGACAGAATGACGAAGGTAAAAACAATCCCAAGACCGAGAATGAGATTGAAGACTGTTGAAACAACAAACTTTTGGGGTCTCTCAGATTGATGTGATCCGCGATTTCCAGGACTCAGGTTCTGCCATAGATAACGGCTTCGACATTGAGCCACTCCCGTTGCGATGAAAGGAATGCCCAGACCTGACGCCACAAGATAGTCGTAGTGTTCGTTTTGTGGTGACTGCCACCATTGAGTGTAAGCGAATGCGAAACCGAACCACAGCATGGTTGGTGTGAAGACCACCCATGTGTTGCTTTTCGGTGCCGATTTCATCTAGTCTTCTTTGAGCGATTGAGGTAGGGACACCGGTTACCCGGTGCCCCCCTCGCAGATCCCGGCGTGCGGAATTCCCGCACCGGGCTCCTCAGGATAGCGCGCACGCGGAACCGGCTCAGGCACAGAGTGCCAGAACCGGTCCCCATTGCAAGCAGGGAGTTTGACACCATTCGAGCGGGAGTATTCGTGTCCCGAGGTGATACCTGTGCTTGCGTTGCTTCCTGTCCACCCCTTTGCCGTGCTCGCACCGGCGAAGCGATGCGAAGCCGTGTGACCGGCGCTACCGTCTCTGACTACTATGGATGGATCTGACTCCCGGATTGTCCGACTGGCGTCTTCTTTGGGTCGATCGCCAATGGCCTCCGGCCACCTTGCGGCAGCCGAAGGGGCACATTCCGGGCCTCCCGAGTTCAAGGTGCCGACTGTGGAAAATCGGTTCATCTTTTCGCTTCTCTTCACACATGCCACGACCTGTGACGACCCCGGTGGAATCTGTGGCACTTGCCATTTCGCGCCATTCATTGCTGGGTTCTCCATAACGTTACTGGATCTCCTTCCACACGTCACTATTACGGGGCTGCATTAGTCTTCGGGCGGGTGCGAACCGCCCTGTGGCCTGCGTGATTCCCTGTGTACGCTTCAATCATGCTGTTTGCCCGCAGATTGGAAGGAAGTCAGGCGGGCTATCTCCGCTTCGCTCCGGTTGCCCGCAGATTGGAAGGAAGTCAGGCGGGCTATCTCCGCTTCGCTCCGGTTGCCCGCAGATTGGAAGGAAGTCAGGCGGGCTATCTCCGCTTCGCTCCGGTTCCCCATCCATCGGCCTCCCAGGCAGCCTCCGGGTTCATGTTGTTCACGCGGTGCCTCCCGCGAAGTTCCAATGGGTTAGCTAACATAACTGCAACACTCGGTAATGACTACTGGCTAGGTTTTGTCATATCTGGTCTTTCACCATATAAGAAGCGCCTTGCTTAGCTCGGCGCACAACGTTAAATGTGGAGGCACCGGCGGATCAATCTCCGATTCAACTAGCGACGTTATCGCCGGTTGCCTCGCATGACTTGTTCGGTGTTGTCGAAATCTCCAATTCTAGATCGTCCACATTCTGTGGCGAATACATCTCAAAAACTTCCAGAAGCTTTCGAGTTCGATAGATTCTCGTGAAAAGGTAGCAAAGGGCCATAAGCATGAATACACCAAAAATCATCGCTGGAACTCTTAGAGCACCGGACATATCCAATATACGTCCTCTCGAAGGAATGAAAAATATCACAACCAAGAATAGAAGGCTAATACAACCTTGCTCGCGACGCCTCAACATTTGCTGGTCAGAAATTGCGTCTCCAAACCACTCTATACGGCGAGCATGAACCTTGCGCAAGATAGCTATTCGCTCGACGAGGAGATCTTTCGATATGGTTGAATTCATAATATTCTTTCACCGAACGACGAGCCCACCTAACCGCTGCCGTGAACGCCACTCCGCTACACCCTGAACTCCCTGGCCTCCCTCCCGCTGAACTGCGGGGCTGGCAGCGGTTAGGTGCGGCGGCTTGTTCTGTGGCTCGTGTGAATCCGAACGACATCTGGATGACCCCCGATGACATCGCCGCTGATATGGTGAATCACTTCGGGGCAACTGGCCGCCGCCTCGAACCCTGCAAAGGTGATGGCGCATTCGTCCGCGCAATGCCTGGCTGTGACTGGTGCGAGCTGAGAGAGGGGCGCGACTTCTTCGCATGGAAAGCTCCCGTGGATTGGATCGTCTCGAATCCGCCTTACAGCATCTTCACGGAGTTCCACGCGCACGCGATGACGGTAGCTGAAAACATCGTGTGGCTGATCCCACTCCACAAACCATTCGGAAGCTGGCCGCGTATGTCGGAGCTTCGGAAATGGGGATGGATGAAGGAAATCAGGATCTACGGACGGAGCCGCGACTACGGGCTCGACGTGGGATTCGTGTGCGGCGCGATCCACTTCCAGCGCGGATGGCAAGGCGACACCGCATGGTCATTTTATCCACAGAACGCTCAAATCCACCGATGACCGGCGATTGGGCTGCGGTTGGAATTGCGGTTGTTGGGCTTAGCGGTCATTCGGTGGGATGTCTTGTTCGCCTTTTGCTTGCGCGGCCAGTTAGCGTTGCGCGTCGGTATCGGTAATGCGCTCGGGCATACCACGGATGGATGTCCAATACTCTTCTCGAACATCGTCATCAACGATGATAGGAAGTCTCTCGCCATACAGCCGATCACCACCCTTCTTCTTTGCTCCCGAAATCCAGTATTCCTCACCTGTGGCGTCATCGCAGTAGTTGGACTTGAAGCCGCCACCTACAATTCGCCGGAAGACCTGATCTCGATAGAAGATCGTCCGTCCCGACTTATTGAAAGTGACACGGCCGATGCGAGCATCACCAGTCAACGACCCGGCCTTGCGCTCAATATACATGATGCGAGTTCTGGTGCCAACTCGCATCGGAGAGTGAACCTTGCCCGCAGACTTAATAGTCTCCTGGATTACCGTCCTCATTCGCATTTCCTTGGCTGTCATGACCGGTTAGTGTTGTTTGCTGAGGCGAACGCCACAGCCCATCTACGGGCGACCAAGGAAAGCCCCTGAATTGAAATTGAGACGTTGAAGCCCGTTAGATGCGGCGGCTTGTTCAGCGTCTTCCGAATCACCAACCAAACACCAATATGCCATACGACTACCAAGAACAGAAATCCGCCATCTTCAGTGAGGCGGGACAACGTATGTTTCTCAAGATCCGCGACCACACCAAGGAGCTGCTGGCGAAGGCTGGCGCGGCCCGATGCCAAGAAATGATGGCCGGAGCGGGTGGCGGCGACTCATGGAACATGCTCGCGTGCGTGGATCGCCTCGTCGAACTCGGAGAGATCCGGGAAATCCCACAGGAACGATGCGCCGGACAGGATCGCGTCTTCGTCCTCCGCTGAACGCCTAGCTGTGGCACGGCAGCCGATAGCGCGTGCCGATACAACGCAAATATATGAAACTACCAGAAACACACCAACGGAACGGCGGGCTGCCGTTGTCCACCAGCGACTTGTTAGCGGATCTTCGTTCGCGGATTGAAGCCTGCAAAAAGGAAGAAACCCGACTTCGGGAAACGCTCGCCGCCACTGCGAAAACCCGTGAGGATCTTGAAATCAAAACGGTAGAGGTGGAGCACGGCATCACCATCGGAACCGTTGTAATCAGCCGCGATGGCGTGGAGCATCGAGTAACCGCTATCTCCGCATCATGGAGCAGGCCGTGGCTCAAGGGAAATCCCCGAAAGAAGGACGGGACATGGGGGGCGGCTGAACACCATCTTTGCGGCGACTGGAAGGTTTCTCCCGCTAACGTTTGAGTGCTCCTACGGGAGCGATTGTATGGAGAAAGGAATGAGATTGAGGTGCTTATGGCCCGTTAGGAGGCACGACTTGTTCGCGTCTTTTAATGTTTGAAGACGGCTCGCGCCAACGCAGCCGCAAGGGCAGACCCGCTGACAGTCAGTGCAATGCGAATCAGGTTCCGAGTGGAGATAGCCTCCATGGTAATCGACTCAAAATCTCCCACGCTCATGTCATGCGAGATTCCATCAAATTGAACCTCCGGGCAGTATTCTCGAATATGCCTGAACATCGCAACAAGTCCCGGCTTTGAGAATGGCTTTACAATGAAGGCTAGCGGTGTCCCGGCGTCCTTCCGCATCAAGGTTACCGTTGGAGCGGGATTAGCGCTCATCGTAACACGCTTCACCTGCGAGATATCGATCTCTGCCCGCTTGAAAAGAGATCGATAGATCAAGCGATTCGTGCCAAGTTCAACAGAAGGTGAGCACACCCAATAGACTGCTCCAGCATAAAGAGCAATGAGACCTAGTGCCTCGGGAATCTGTTGTCCACGGACAATCAGCAGAACTCCGAGAAGGAGTGCTGGAGAAAAGAGCACCGAGAAGATGATCACGGTCGCTGGAGCTGCTCGTATTAGGCGTGGAGCATCTGAGTTCATATGGCTTGTTTTCTCGCGAACGATCAAATCCACCCATGACTGCCCGCCCTGACGCTTCGATTCCGCCCCAAACTGCCGCCGGGCAGTCATTGGGTGCGATGCCTTGTTCTGCTTTGGTGCTCGATGCCTGTTGCGGCCCTCGCATGATGTGGTTCGACAATGCCGACGCCCGCGCAATCTACATGGATCGCCGCGAGCAAGTAGTGAAAGGCGCATGGGGGCCAGCCTCCGCAGGAAGGAAAGACGTGATAATCAAACCCGACTTGCTGGCGAGCTTCACTGAAATGCCGTTCGCGGATGAGACGTTCTTCCATGTCGTCTTCGATCCTCCGCACATTCAAAGGATGGAGGCAACCGGGAAAGTCTCGCAGACATTCGGGGTGCTGGCTCCGGGGTGGGAAGAAATGCTCCGCGCCGGATTCTCTGAGTGCTTCCGGGTGCTCAAGCCGGGCGGGACGCTCATCTTCAAATGGTGTGAGGTGGAGGTGCCGCTGGCTCGCGTGCTGGCACTGACACCGGAAAAACCGCTCTACGGTCACCGGAGCGGAAAGAAAGCTCAGACGCATTGGGTGGCATTCTTGAAGCAGAACGTCGAGTCCTCCTACGCCTGACCGGGGGCGAGGGTGGAACACGGGGTTGAGGTTGTAGCGGTCATGGCGGCTGGAACTGGAGGCGGGTCAGGCGTTAGGAGGGACGTCTTGTTCGCCTTTGTTCTTGATTTCTGGGACGTCAAAAGTCTCAGCGGTGTCGAACGACAGATCGAGGCGGACGATGAACGGATGAAGCTGCACTGGCAGGTCATGAAGCTTCAGCGAACCAGCACCACGAGAGGATTGCGAGCGTCGGTAGGGACCGGCATGAAGTGTCCAATCGTAAACGAACACTGGGACGGAGCCGGTGTAGGTCAGGAGATCAGCCCAGCCGGGAATCTCGGCTAGATCCTCGATGCTCTCGATGATTCTCGCGTGATGGTCTCGCTGCTCCAAGATGCCACCAGGAATGGACCCGTATCCCGCAGTCGTGAAGATTCCAATCCGGTCCGCCTGATCGGCCGCAACCCAATCAAACTCCGTGCCGACCATGTCGTCTCTTCTCATTTTCTGGCGAACGATTGATGTGATGTCACCGCGTCATTGCGTAGAGTATGGAATGAAATTGGAGAGCTGATGGCGGTTGACATGCATGATTTGTTCGCATTGGTGTTTATCGACTGAGCGCCAACATCACGATGAGAAATAGCGGCGCGATGAGAAGCAAAAACCAACCACTCCATCGCAAGAACACTGGGTGGGACCGTTCCTCGATAAACCTACCTCGTCCCCACATGATGCCAGTGTATGAAGCCATTGCATCGGGGAACCAAATGCACGCCATCGGGAGAATGTAGTAGGCAGCGGTCTTGAATGCCTGACCCATTCCATTCGTGTGGAAAGAAAGCCCGATCCAGACCGCATACACGATGCATGACGCGATCCGATGTGCTCTCTGATTCTTGTCGACCGCGTATTCTCCTTCAAGGTTCATGGGCGGGAATATCATGCGAACGATGAGTGGTGGCACCGGCGAGATCAAGCTCCGATTCAACTAGAGACGCTACCGCCGGTTGCCACTCACGCCTTGTTAGTGCGCTTTGCTTTCTGCTGCTTTGGCTTCCTGCTTCTGGTGGAAGACATAAGCATTGACTCGCTCCAAGAGCAGATTGACTCGATCAATTGTCTCCGGGCTATCTCCAAGTGATTCACGTGTCCTGACACTCCAGTTCCGAATCTCTGAATTGCCAGGAAACTGCTTCCAAGTGAGATCAACGTGCCGCTCAACTCCGTCAGCGAGCAGCAAATTCCAAAAGTGTTTCTCGATACGATTCCCGGTCCAGACTTCTCCTTCAACTATTTCGGCCTTGGGGAACAGGATCTGAATCACACGGGAAGTTGAATAGCATTGCCCTAAAGCAGGGTTATTCTCCTCGAATGCCATCTGGTATGAAGTGCTCCGATCCCACGACGCTTCGAGGGCTTCGCGCATTAGGTCAAAATCGGTCTCCATGCGGGCGCAATTGCTTTTGTCCTAACGATTAAGTGTAGGCAACCCCGCCGAGAGAGCGGGTGGACGACACGGTGGATGTTCGAGTTATGGTGAGCATGGAAACGGAAAGAGAAAGCGGGGGTTGCCTACCACGCCTTGTTCGCCCTTGGTTGGTTGCGGAGTCGGTCATTATGGCGATGGATACCAGTCGGCGGCAGAAACGTCAAACTGTCGAGTAGCCTCGGCGACTGCCTCGGCCACGGACGAGTAAAGGCTGTCATTCTCGGTCTCCCAGTCGCTGTCACAGTAGAATAGATATGTCTCTGTCGAGTTCGGATATTGGGCTATGGCCAGTCCGTGGAACCACCGCTGCTCTGTGTCGCCGTGCCGCAGGATGATGCCGCCAGTGTAGCTATGCTTCGACGTGTCCAGCAGCACAGAACAAACGACTGTCGCTCCATCAATGATGTCTGGACAATTGGTCACGGGATGAGTGCGAAGTTGGGCGAACGTCGAGTCCTCCTACGCCTGACCGAGGGCGAGGGTTGAACACGGGGTTAAGGTTGTAGCGGTCATGACGGCTGGAACTGGAGGCGGGTCAGGCGTTAGGAGGGACGCCTTGTTCGGCTTCCTGGTGATTGTGGGGGAGACGCCCAATAATGCTTCATACTCCAAGACGGACGAACGGATATTCGCATAACATGCCGAAAAGAGCCATGTAAGCGCGAACAGGAGGGCTAATCGAATCGGATTCATTTTCTGGCGAACGCTAGGCATCAGGCGCAGGGAGCGCCTGAGATGCCATCGAACGAAACTGGAAAGCTGTAACCTGTCGCCTGCATGCCCTTGTTCTCTTCCCATCATCTTCCGTCATCTCTTCCGCCCGTGCTGGATGCCTGCTGCGGGTCCCGGATGTTCTGGTTCGACAAGCGCGATCCTCGCGGCCTGTTCGTGGACAAACGCCGCGAATCCCACACACTGCCGGACATCTCAAGTAAGGGGGGAAGCCGCGAACTTGTGGTTGATCCCGACCTACAATGCGACTTCACTGCGCTGCCATTCCCTGACGAGTCATTCGCGCTGGTGGTGTTCGATCCGCCGCACTTCGAGAGAAACGGCGCAAGCGGATGGGTGGGGCTGAAATACGGCACACTGAAAGGCGACTGGCGGGAAATGCTCCGCGATGGATTCGCGGAATGCTTCCGAGTGCTCAAGCCCGAGGGAACGCTCATCTTCAAATGGTGCGCCGATGAAATCCCGGTGTCGCAGATCCTTGCGCTCACGCCCGAGCGTCCGCTCATCGGGCACAAGAGCGGGAAACAGCAGAAAACGCACTGGATCACATTCTTGAAAAGCCAAAGAACCGCTGACGCGCCCGATGATGGAAAGTCGGACGGTCAGGAAGAGAACGATGAGCGCGTGCACCCCTACCAGCGGCGGCGCACGTCAATCACGGGGTTGGGGTTGCAGTCAGGGTGAAACATCGAAACTGGACGGCTGGTAGGAGTTGTCACGGCGCGGCTTGTTCGGCTTTTGGTTCTCTTCCAGTCAGCCAGTAACCAAGCTGCCAGTAGTATAGATTGGCTTCGGGTGTGGCGGCCTTCCACAACTCGGCGTCGTCGGGCGAATCCCAGTCCAAGTGAGGATCAACTGATGGATCAAATTCCCGCCAGCGCGGGTCACGCGATTCATCTTCCTTCGGGGCCCTCACGTTCCGGACGAAACGAGGCTCACAGGCTCCTGTTCGAGCAAAATCTCGCTGACACTCAAAGAGGCTATTGGAATTGGCACCCCCTTCCATCATCGGAAAGGCAAGCTGTAATCCGTCGTCTTCCCAGAAGCAGATTGGACAAATGTCGTAGCTCCCAGACGGCTCGTTAAAGACCAAATGGCCGCAACATGGGCATGGATAGCGGTCAGTCATGGTCTTTATCACTGCCGAACGTCAAGGTGTGGCACCGGCTACCGGGAGCGCCACTCCGCAACAGGGATACAGGTTGTGATCAAGAGGGTCATTTCGACTCGGGGCGGGTAGCCGGTTGTCCACCACCGCCTTGTTCTGCCCGCTTTTCGATCTTGGCGGTCGATATGATCTTCAGTAATTGATCGCGTTGCTTGTCATCGGAACCTCCCGTGAAAATGTGGGTCTTCCAGTAGTCATCAATGCCGGGAATGCCGGTGATAATCTCTAGCTCTTTCCAACCCTTAGAATCCTTAGTGGAATACTCGAACCACTCCCGAGGCTCACCAAAAAGCGCCGCTTTCCGAGTGCCCTTTATAAGTGTGTCTTCGTCAATCCGTGAGTGATGGTAACCTGGGTGCCCCCCAATATACACACCGATACTGGCGGATGAAGAGCCAAAATCCGAAACCTTCTCGAGGTTGTGCACTAGA
This sequence comes from Verrucomicrobiota bacterium, assembly GCA_017301995.1. GTDB lineage: Bacteria > Verrucomicrobiota > Verrucomicrobiia > Verrucomicrobiales > Akkermansiaceae > Luteolibacter. Next base: position 102,112 of record JAFLEH010000028.1, read on the forward strand.
AAATCGACACCTTGCTGCGTGGTGTAAGTCCAACCTTCGGGGACCGAGATGGTCATCTGAAATCCTTCATTCAGAACGTCGAGATGCCGATCTCCTGCTTCCAGATCGAGAGATCTCTTACCCCCCTTGATCGACCCAACAATCTTCTTCGCAAGGTCTGCGCAATGATCCGGCGTCTTGTGGAACTCAGGATTGAAATAGACCGCGACTCGTTGAATCGTGCCGTCCTCGTGGCGAAAGAACGCCGCTGAGTAGAGAATCGCGTCGTCGTCTGCGTTTGGCTCGTCAGGGATGCCCAGTGTGATGTGCTCTCCTATCGTCGAAATCTTAAACGGTGTCGACTCGCTCTCTGACCACTGCTTGAGGGCTTTCGGCACTTCCTCCTTGTAGTTGGCTCCGGCGCGCCGGAACAGCTCCCAAGCCATCACCACTAGCTTCTTCTCTCCATCCTCGAATACGAGACGTGCCTCGCTTTCGTTTGCCTCGGGTGCGGCCATGATGCTTTGGCTTCGCGCTTCGTTCTTCGTTCCCTTGGGCACCGAGATAATGAGACGATTGTTGAGCAGATCGAGCGATTCCAGATCGTCGGCGGATACCAACATTGTGAGGAAGATCAGGGTGGCGAGAATGTGTTTCATATTTTTGGCAGAACGTCGAAGGCCTCTCACACCTGCCTGGGGGCGAGGCTTCGACTGTGGGTTGAGGGTTGAACGGCCATGACGGATTGAACTCGCAGCGGGGCAGGTGTTGAGAGTGCCGCCTTGTTGGGCTTCTCTCTTTTCGCGATGGCTACAGAGGCTAGAACCAAGGCAAGCATCAGGACAAGCATGTGAACCATTCCAAATCGCTCGATATTGTGGCCAAGTGACCCGTAGAGCATCCGCGCGCCAAGCACGAGAAGCAGACCTAGACCAAACAGCGCACTTGACCAGGCCATCGGAGTCCCTGTGAAGAATCCAACTCCGAACACGGTGATCGCTAATCCGCATCCCAGCAGGATTGTCAGCCACGGATCGCGTTCGTCCGTGATCTTCATCGCTGGGAGAGAATAGATGCCACCCATCAGGACGCCCAGCACAGGCACTCCGACGATCATGATCAGGGCATTTTCTGTCCGGCTTGAGGCCATTGGATGAGGATTATTTATGGGCCCAACAGTATTTATTCGTAGCATGTCGGGACGTGATATCCGGACGGGTGCTCGGGGTGGAAGGTGGTCGGTTTTCCTTGATTTGGCAAGGATTTTTTCTCCCGACGTGCGTATATCAGGCGGGAGTGGCGGGTGGTTTTCCGGGCGAGCCGGCCTAGCAGATATAACGGGGGTGGACGCCGGAAGGCAGGGAGGCCGGGACGCCTGATGTCCGGCTCGGTGAATAAAAATGTTCATGGGAACACTTTTTTCTTGACCCTCGGT
>JAFLEH010000029.1 GCA_017301995.1 Verrucomicrobiota bacterium
GCGCGGCAAGCACGACGCGGGTCTTGAATTCGGCGCTGTGCGTGCGCCGCTTGGAGCGTGTTTTCTCGTTCATTTCAGGTGTCCTTACTAATTAAGCCACCTGTCCAATTTTCCGTCAGTAGCTCAGCCAATCGGATGCGGACCTTCTCCGTCACGCTCGCACTCAGGGGGTGTTGGCCGAGACATCCGTCCTGTGGGTCGCCTCCACCTTGACCTGTTCCGTGCAGCCGGTGATGGTGTTCCGGCGCACCACGGCCTCGGTGGCGCCTGTTATATAAACGCCTCGGGCGGCGTTCTCTCCCTCAATGCGGTTGTCTTCTATCACAATCCGCCCGTGGATGCCGGGCACGCCGCGGCCGTTGCGGATGAACCTGCACCGGCGGATCACGACATCCTCGCAAGGTCCCGATTCATGCCAGTCACCTTCGGCGCCCACATGGATGGCGGTGCCGGTGCATTGGTCGAACACGCAGTCCTCGATGACCGAATGGCGGTTTTTCAGAAGAACGCTGCGGGCTAGGTGGCTTTTCATCGTGCAGCGCACCATCTCGACGCGGGGAAAGCGGGTGATGTTTGCCAGATAATACGCGGCCGTGTCTTCCGGGAGCGGAGCGTCCAGCGTGATCTCCTGCCGCCATTCCTTTGGAAACGGAGTGGCGGCCACCACTTTGCATCGCCGTTCCGGTTTGAGCGTGTCGCGGGCGACCAGCTCGACGACGTCACCCGCGTCGTAGTGGTCCAACGCGCCGCCATGGGAATACCAGAGCGGGCACTTCGCTTCATAGCGGTTGTCTCCGAGGCTGCGGGTGACGGTCTGATAGTAATTGTGGACGTTGATCGCGTCGTCACCCTGTCCCTGGAATTCGCAATCCTCGTAGCGGATCAGTCCGGTGCAACTGGTATAGTGGGTGGCGTCGGTGTTGGTGGACTGATGGAATCCCGGAGCGGGAACCACGCGGAGTTTTCTAACATGCAAATCGTGGACGCGGTCACCCACGACGCCCATGCCCTCCTGCGCGTGGATGGTCACGCCTTCCAGCACGATGGTTTCCGACCGATGGATGAAGATCGCCGGCCGCGCGTGGAATCCGTGGATGATGAGGGCGATGTCGCCCGGTTTGCCGCCCAGGGAGCTTCCTTGGACGGTCATTTTTCCGGGCGCGGTGATGGTTCCTTTCGGATTGTAGGCCGCGTCTCCGGTCACACGGTTCCGGGTCTTGTCCCAGACCATCATGCGGCACAACGGAAGCTCGGGAATGAGCGGAAATCGTTCGTCGAACTCGAGGTCGAACGAGTCGCCGCGAACCTCCCTGATGACGCCCTCGCTGAACGGCTTGCGCTTGTAGTCGATGGTCAGGCCTTCGAGCTTGACCTTGGTGCATTCGATGAGACTCACCGGCTCCATCCAACCGTCGCAAAGAAGCGTGGCACCCACGGCCTTGATGGTTAGATCGCGGGCGCCGGTGAAATCGAGTCCCTTGACGTGTGGCGCATAGGGAGCGAAGAGGGTCCTTTCCGGGTTGCCGGTTAGTTTCCCGGTCATCCAATCGTTCTGGATCCTGACAGCGGCTTCGTCGCGGAAATCATAAACACCGGGCGGAAGCAGCAGGGTGGCGCCGGGCTGGCTCCGCGCGGCGGCCACCGCTTTGCGCAAGGCATCCGCGTCGTTGATCCCGTCTCCTGGCTTGGCTCCGAAGTCGGCCACGGAAATGACGGCCGCGGCACACGGCAACGATGCGACGGCGATGGTGGCAAAAATGATGGATGGGAGGCGGAGCATGGCGTGGCGTTGGTACGTCGCCATGGGACACATCCGTTTCAGTTGTCTCAGTGGTCCCCAGTGCTTCTGAAAGCCGGTGCTTATGACGGGATCCCGAATTCCCATCTGGCGCGGGTTCAAGATTGACGGCGGATTCGGGTCCGTGAGCGCGCAAAGGTCGAGTGTTGTGGAAATCCAGTGGGCATACGGGGTTCGGAACGTCCGTCTCACTCCCTCCGCCATAGGAGGCGCAGGCTGTTGAGAACCACCACCACCGTGGAGCCCTCGTGCCCTAACACCCCGAGCGGAAGCGGAATCCAGGACGCCACCGCCGAGAGCGCGAGCAACACGACAACGCCTAACGAAATGGCGACGTTCTGCCGGATCACCGCCCGGCAGCGCCGCGATAGCACCAACGCCTCCAACACACGCTCGAGCTTGTCCTGGGTCAGAATCACATCGGCCTGCTCCAGCACCGCGTCCGACCCGCGCAGCCCCATGCCGATCGATACGTCCGCCGCGGCGAGACTGGGCGCGTCGTTCACGCCGTCGCCCACCATCGCGACACGCTCGCCGCCGTCGCGCCAGGCGCGGATGGCGGCCACCTTGCCCTCGGGCGTCAGTCCCGCGCGGGCATCGTCCAGATGCAGTTCCCGCGCCACAAGGTTCGCCGCTTCCTGGCGGTCGCCGGTGAGCATGGTCACGCGGATTCCCTGCCGGTGGAGCCGGTCCACCAGTCCGGCGGATTCCGGCCGCAGCGCGTCCCTCAGGAGGATTCTGCCCGATAGATCGCCATGGGCCACCAGCACTTCGGTGAGTCCGGGCGCCGGGTCGGATCGGGAAATGATCCACGCGTTGTCCGGAAACAAGGCGCGCCGGCCTAACACAACCGTCGCGCCATCCAGCTCCGCTCGCAGTCCCTGGCCGGGAAGGGACGCGAGCCCCTCCGCCACCGGCGCGTCGGAGCCATGGCGCTGCAGCCACGCATTGGCCACCGCGCGGGACACCGGATGGGTCGATTGCCGGCACAGCGCCGCCGCCACCCGGAGCAGATCGTCTTCCGCACCGGGGACGGACGTTTCGATGTCGGTTAGAACGAGTTCGCCCTTGGTGAGCGTGCCGGTCTTGTCCACCGCCAACCGGCTGATGGTCGCCAGATTCTCCAACGCGATGCCGCCCCGGAAAAGGATGCCGCGCCGCGCCCCGGCCGCGATGCCGGTTAGAACCGCGGAGGGAATCGAAATCACCAGCGCGCAGGGCGAACACACCACCAGCAGCGTCATCGCCCGATAGAACGCCGACTTGATCCCCTCCGGCGCGGTGAACGCCGGAACCCCCATGCCCCAGTGCCAGACGCCGAACATCAGCACCGTCAACCCTAGCAAACCCACGGTGTACCGCGTGCCGAACCGGTCGGTGAACCGCTGCGATGGCGCCTTGCTGGCCTGGGCGTCGCGGATGAGCCGGATGATCCGCGCGTGGGCGCTCTCGGTGGGCGGACGCAGCACCTCCGCCAGCAGCGGACCAAAGGTGTTGAGCGTGCCCCCGAACACGGTGTCGCCCGGATTCTTTTCGACCGGCTCCGACTCGCCGGTTAGAGAGGATTCGTCGGCCGCGGATTGTCCGTTCACCACCCTGGCGTCGGCGGGAAACTGATGGTCCGGCAGCACCCGGATCAATTGGCCGGGAGCCAGCGAATCGGCGGGCACCTGTCGCTCGCCGCCATCGGGTCCCGCCACCACCGCGGTCTTCGGCGCCTCGTTGAACAGACTCCGGATCTCGCGCTCGGTGCGCGCCTGGGCCAGGCCCTCCAGCGCGTTGCTCAGGGAAAACAGGAATAGCAATGCGCCGCCTTCCCACCAGTTGCCGATCGCCGCCGCGCCGATCGCCACCGCCAGCATCAGGAAATGGATGTCCAAGGTGAATTTCCGCAACCGGTCATACGTGTCCACCGCCGCGTCCCAGCCACCTAGCAAAAACGCGGCCGCATACGACGCGTGCGCCAGATTGTGCATGCCGGGAATGCGGTCGAACCAAATCCCTAACACGGTACACAGCCCGCATCCGGCCGCGGAAATGAGAAGGATCTGCCAGGAAGGTTCGGAGTCGTCGTGGTCCACGCGGCCAAGCTAGGTCCGCGGGATGTTATGTCAACCCCATGCGGAAAACAGGCATTTTCATTCGCGACACTCAGTATCAATAACGACCTAACCACAATCCGCCGCGCGTAGCCGCCTTCGTGAGAAGGTGGCCCGCCAAGGGCGGACGGTGCCTAACCCCGCCACGCTCTCACGAGCGCGGCTACGGAAACGAGCGGGCGGCAACTGAAAACGCGCTATCTCCACGTAGCCGCCTTCGTGAGAAGGTGGCCCTCCAGGGGTGGACGGAGCCTAACCCCACCACGCTCTCACGAGCGCGGCTACGGAAACCCGAGCGGCTACGGAGTCAATCCATCCCAATATTCCCATTCTCAACCGTCGTCGTTCGGTTATGGATGATCCAGAACTTTGGCCAGTATGCGGAAATCGGATGAACTGCAATTTCGGGGTAGCCGGGGACCATTGCGCCGAGGTAGGGCCACGAATGCCATTCCTCCACCAATCCCGCCCGTTGCGGGTTCCGAAGAATGTAAATCTCCGCGTTTTCAAACGCATCCCGATGTCTCTCATCTTCGGCCAGAACGTGGTCGTAAGCCTGCTTTTGCAGACCCGTTCCCCGCTCCGCCAGACGAACGTTCCACCACTTCCTGAATAGCTTGGCCGCATCGAGTTGGCAGGTGTTGCCGCCCGTTCCCATCCATAGGAAATGCGCGTGGTCAGGCATCAGGCAGTAGGCCGGACAATGAAGCCGATACCTTCCGAGAACATGCAGGAGCAACTCCCTAACGGAATTATGCATGGTGTCGTCGAGCCAGCCGGTATCGCGGGCGCGAGTGGACATGCACCAGTGAACCCAGGCCTTTCCGCGATAGTGCGATTTCGGCAATCGTGGCAGGTTGGAGTGCTCGCTCATGGGGATAATCCGATCAAGCCAGGCTCGCGTTTTCAAGCCTGGAAAAGCGCTATCTCCACGTAGCCGCCTTCGTGAGAAGGTGGCCCGCCAGGGGTGGACGGAGCCTAACCCCGCCACGCTCTCACGAGCGCGGCTACGGAGAGACGGGCGCGATCACGGAATCGAGCGGGCAGCAACTGAAAACGCGCCATCTCCATGTAGCCGCCTTCGTGAGAAGGTGGCCCGCCAAGGCAGGACGGATCCTAACCCCGCCACGCTCTCACGAGCGCGGCCACGGAGAGACGGGCGCGGCCACGGAGAGACGGGCGCGGCCACGGAGAGACGGGCGCGGCCACGGAGAGACGGGCGCGGCCACGGAGAGACGGGCGCGGCCACGGAGAGGCGGGCGCGGCTACTGGCACCGCTCTATCAGTTCACAGTCACTTCCAGGCGCACGAAGAGCTTGGTCGTCGTGGTGGGCACGGTGAACTCGAGGTTTCCGCCGACCACTTGCACGCCGGAGGTGGCTTGGGTCCACGATGTCAGGTTCTCGGAGGTCATCACCTTGTAGCTGACACCCGTGGCATCCGGGTTCATCGGCCACGTGATCTTGCCGTTGGCGGCAATGCCGGGATTCGTGGTGAACGCGTTGCCGGCCGTGCCCATGAAGTACTCGGCGCCGTTGTCGATGCCGTCGCCATCGTAGTCGAGGTCCGGCGTCTGCCCGCCGACGTTGGTGCCAGCCCAACCGGAGTAACCGGTGGTGGGGGCGGATAGACCGACGTAAACCTCGCCGATGCCGATACGGCGCGAGGATCCGGTCGGCAAACCACGGTCCGAAACCCAAGTGATGGTGACGTTGGCTCCCGGAGCGATGGAGAGTCCCGTCACCTGATGGGTTTTGGTTTGATCCTCACCCGCTTCGGTGGTGTATGCCAACTCGGGAACCGCGGTGCCGTTCACGCTGACCGACCAGATCGGGAAACGGCTGTTGCCAAGACGCTCGACGCGGCCAAGGTAGGAAACCCAAAGATCACTGATCGTGGATCCGGTGTCATTCTGCAGCGTGAGCGTGGTGGTGACGGTTCCGGTTCCCGAGGTGTGCTGGTAGCCGAGCACACCCGGATTGGAGACCGCCCCGTAGGTGCCGCCGTCGGAAATGCCCGATGTCCAGGCTCCCTTATAGGCGGTGGCACCGCCCGACGAAACCAGACTCCATCCGTTAGGCAGTGTGCCGGTGAAGGCGTCGAACGGCTGGGTGTAGCTGGTCACCAGCAACGGCGGTTGAGCGGTCGTGGTGAAGGTCTGTGCGGAGCTGTAGGTTGTTCCCTGCGCGTTGGTCGCATAGGCACGGACGCTGTATTGAGTGCTTGACGCTAGACCGGAAAGCGCCGCATTCATTGTTCCGACGACCGCGGAAGCATCCGGCAGAGTGGTCACGCCGGTGCCACCGATTTGCGGCGCGTTGTTCACCGCTGTTTCCGCAAATACGAAACCGCGTTCGGTTAGAGCGCTGCCGCCATCATAGGTGACAGATGACGATGTGGATATGCCGCTGGATGTCAGGGTGGCTAAATTTGGGATGACTGCCACAACCGATGGAGGCAATAGCGAGGCACCGACTGAGACACTGACATTTGAAAATCCGATCTGGCGAGAAGCCCCGGTGCCCTGGCCATCCTTATTGGAAGTCCAGGTGATGGTGAATGAAGCTCCGGCTGCGATGGAGAGTCCCGAGAGGCTCGCTGCGCGAGTGATGTTATCACCTTCATTCGTTGAATAGTCAAGAATGGAAACCGGCGATCCTGCCACGCTCACCGAATAGGCAGGAAAGCGAACCAGATCCAACCGCGAAGCACGTCCCTGATACGATATCGTCAGATCAGTGATCGGCGCGCCGGTAGAATTGACCAAGGTAAGGGTTTTCACCAAGGTTCCCGTGCTGCCGGTGTGTTGGAAACCCAGCAGATTCGCACCGCCGCGCAGGCCGCTGTTGAAGCCCTCGCCCCAAACCACGTGGGCGGGATCCGCATTGAACGTGGTGACCAGGCCCCCTAGACTCCACCCGCTTGGCAGCGTTGGATTTTCCACGGAGAACCCTGTAAAGCCCTGCGTGTAGGGACCCGACAGCGTGAGTTCGGGGATGGTGACAGTGGAGAAGCTCCAAACACCGCTGCCACCGTAGGCCGGGGCGGGGTTGCTGCTGGTATCGGTGAAGGCGCCGGCGGGGATTTCCACATAGAGTGTGGCATTGGGCGGGAGATTGCCGGGAACCAGCGACGCCTGGGACGCGGAGATCACCACCTGGCTCGCGTTGGTCACGTCCAGCGTGGCCACCGTGGAGTTGTCCGAGGTCTTCTTGATCAGGATGTTGCCCGTTCCGACAGCGATCGGTTCGTCGAAGCTGACGGTGAGGTTTTGCGAGAGGGGGACGTTGGTGGTGCCATTCGCAGGCGTTACCTCCGTCACTTGCGGCGCGGTGGTGTCGGGAGGAATCGTCGTGAAGGTCCACGAAGTCGTGCCAGTGATGGCGGCCATCGGGTTTCCGGCAACGTCGGTGAACATACCCGCATCGACTTGGACGTAGTAGCTGGTGTTGACCGCCAAAACGCTGGTTGGGTAGATGTAAGCGACGTTTCCTTCGAAGCTCACGTCTGTCGGGGGGGACAAGGTGTCCACCAAGGAGTTGTCGGCCTTGTAGATTCTGGCGGTACCCGAACCGACTGTGATCGGTTCGTTGAAAGTGATGGTTAGAGAGGTGCCCAGCGCCACGTTGGTCGCGTTGTTGGCGGGCGAGAGAGCGGTGACCAGCGGGGCACTGGTGTCCGCGCCGGCCGTGGTGAATGTCCAAGTGGTGGTATCCGTGATCCCGGCGAAGGCATTGGCCGGAGTGGCCGTGTCCGTGAAGGCGGTGGCTTCGATCTGCACGTAATACGCGCTGCCGCCGTTGAGATTGGTGGGAGGATCGAACGTGACCGTGTTTCCAACAACCGAGCCGCTGCTCGCGGCGAAGGTCGCAACCGCGGTCGGATTGCCCACGGCGTAGAGGTTCACGCTGCCGGTGGAGGCCAGCACGGGTTCGCTGAAAGTCACCGCCAGATTCGCGTCCACGGCGACACCGGTTGCGCTGTTGGCGGGAGAAAGCATGACCACGGTGGGCGGAGTGGTGTCGGCCGCCACGGTGGCGAAGTTCCAGGTGGTGGTGTCCGCGATTCCGGCGAAATGGTTCGCCGCGAGGTCGGTGAAGGCCCCGGCGTCAATCTGCACGTAATAGGAGGTCCCCGCGGCTAGATCGGCGGTGGGATTCAGCGTCACCACCGCGCCGGAAATGTTGCCCGCGGTGGGAGTGAAGGTCTCGACGGGCGTCGGATTGCCCGACGCGTAGAGCCGGACCGTCCCGGTGCCGACCGCCACGGGTTCGCTGAAGGTCGCGACGAGGTTGGAGTCAAGCGCCATACCGGTCGCGTTGTCGGCGGGGGAATAAGTGGTGATGGCCGGCGGGGTAGTGTCGGGGCCGGCGATACCAGTGGTCCACTGGAAGTTGTCGATCATGATGCGCTCTGTTGGCGCCGTCGAAGGGTAAACCTTAACCTTGAACGCGCCGGCACTAACGGCAACGGGCGCGGGGAGAGTGTACGTGAGCGTCTTCCATGAACTGACATTATTTAAATACGCGCTATTGATGGCTATCCCGGTTGTATGATATGTTGCACCCGAGTCGGTGCTGTATTCAACAGTGAATGTCGTATCGGGAGATCCATCCCAGCGCCGAACATCAAACCCAAATCCGGCGATCGTCATGGAACCGTTGTAAGTAGCTGTAAGAAGAGGACTCGCCGTGTTTTCCAACCTCCATGCGTAGGTGCCAATTGCTCCCGGCGCTCCATCTTGGGCTGCTGTTGTGTTCCTAAGCGTTCGTGCGCTGGTGAAGGACCATGAACTTTCGCTGTAACCGTGTGCAGCGTACGAAGTAAACGACGTGGTCCCATCCTGAATCCAGTTCGCGGCTGTGTCGAATGCGATTGTGGTAGTGGTCTGTGCATGGCTCACGACCCCGGTGAGAATCAGGGCGGCCAGTGCCTTTGGAGCGGCAGTTATTCTAGCGACGGCACGTTTGGAGGCGGATAGAGCCGACCTGGCCCCGCGGGCAAGGCGGATGAGGGAAGAATCGGAGGTTCTCATGGGGATTGTGGTTTATGGAGGTCTCGGTGGGCAAGGGCCGCCCACCATCGCCGGGATCCGGGGGATCGCAAGGCGCGGTTTGTGTCGCATTTGTCACCCGCGAAATGAAGTTTTTTCCGGAAATCCCGATTTTTTTCTTGCGGGTTTCGAATTTTCAGGAAATATTGAAACCAGATGAGCGTCGAGCGCGAAAAACTGAAGCAGATCCGGGGTGAGTTCGTCGCCCAGTGGGGAGCTTTGGGCACGCAGTGGGGGATCAACCGGACGATGGCCCAGATCCACGCGCTGCTGATGACCTCGCCGACGCCGTTGAGCACCGACGAGGTGATGGAGGAGTTGGAGATCAGCCGGGGCAACGCGCACACGAATCTCAAGGAATTGGTGGCCTGGGGGCTGGTCCGGATGGTGGTTCGCAAGGGCGAGCGGCGCGATTTTTTCGAAGCGGAAAAGGACGTCTGGACGATCTTCACCACGGTGGCCCGCGAGCGCAAACGGCGGGAGATCGAACCCGCCCTGACCGTGCTCAGCCAGTGCGCCGACGGCAGCGAGGAAATGACCACTCCCGAGGGCAAGGCCTTTCACGATCAGGTCCGGCAGTTGCAGGATTTCGTGGCCTTCGCCTCCAAGATGGCCGACCGGATTTCCGGCATGAAACATGGATTTGCGGTGCAAATGGCGACCAAATTGCTCGGATAACCCGTTTTTTTGATGAAAACTTTCATTTTTTCCTGAAAACCCGAAAACAACAGAAAACAACAGAAGAAACGACAATCCTGAATAGAAAGGAAACCAAAATAAAATGAATGCGACGGTAACAACCTATGGACTCTATCTGGCCCTCAGTCTTCCGCTCACGGTGTGGGTGGCGCGCACCCTGCACCGGAACGGGAGGATTTTTCTGGTGGACTGCTTCCACGGCAACGAGCCGCTGGCGGACAGTGTGAACCATCTGCTGGTGGTGGGATTCTATCTGATCAACTTCGGGTTCGTGTCGATGTATCTGAAGCTGGCCGACGAGGTGGTGGCCGCGCGTGGGGTGTTTGAGGCGCTGAGCGGCAAGCTTGGGGTCGTGCTGCTGGTGCTTGGCGCGATGCACTTCCTCAACGTGGCGCTGTTCACCCGGATGCGCAAGCGGACGGTGGGCGCGCCGCCGGCACTCCCTAACCCATTCGGACGGCCATGAGCGCGGGGCATGTGGTGATCGTAGGAGCCAACGGCTTTCTCGGGCGCTATCTGTGCCGGCATTTCGTCCGGCAGGGCCGGGAGGTGGTGGCGGTGGCGCGGCGCAAGGCGGGTTGGGGCGGAGACGGCATGTTTCTAACATGGGATGGCCGGGATGATGCCCCTTGGACAGCCGCGCTGGAGGGCGCCGCTGCGGTGATCAACCTGGCGGGGCGCAGCGTGAACTGCCGTTACACACCCGCCAACCGCCGGGAGATCACCGTTTCCCGACTCCAACCCACTCTGGTGATCGGCCAGGCGATCGCCCGCTGCAAGGAGCCTCCCGCCGCATGGATCAACGCCAGCACCGCGACGTGGTACCGCCACGCCGAGGACCAGGCGCAGAACGAATGGTTAGGCGAACCGGGCGGGGGATTCTCCTGCGAGGTCGCCCGCGCGTGGGAGGAGGCGTTCTTCTCCGCGGCGGTGCCCGGTGAAACCCGCAAGATCGCGCTCCGGATCGGGATGGTGCTCGGCAGGGAGCCGGGCACCGTGGTGGAAATCCTGCGCCGACTCGCGCGGGCCGGGCTTGGGGGAACCATGGGCAACGGCAACCAACGGGTGAGTTGGATCCACATGGAAGACTTCCTGCGCGCGACGGACTTTCTGATAGATAATACGGCGCTGGACGGCATTTTCAACCTAACCGCTCCGACCCATCCCACCAACCGCGGGATGATGACCGCCTTCCGCGACTGGGTGGGAATGCCCGTGGGACTTCCCGCCGGACGGCTGCTGTTGGAAATTGGCGCGCGGCTGCTGCGGACCGAGACCGAGCTGATGCTCAAGAGCCGCTGGGCGGATCCGCTGCGGCTGCGCGAGGAGGGATTCCGCTGGAAATGGCCGGATCTAACCGGAGCGCTCGCCGATCTGACAAACCGGACCGGGTTGGAGGGATTCTTCCCGCAACCCGTGGCCGGCAGAAGCCTGGGAGCCCGTCCGTGGATCCGCCGCCCGCCCCTGGCCGCGCTCGTTAGGGGATGGAAGGATTGAGCCCGAAATCCGAAGTTCAGGACAGTTTGGACGCTCGGATTACCACTGAAGCGCTGAAAACCGCTGATTTCGCTGAGTTTTGTTTGATCAGAAAGAAGACACCGGATGGTGAATCGGGTTCCTGTTGGTTTTTGCAGTTTCCATTACAGCGGCTTCAGCGGTACTCAGCGCTTCAGCGGTCAAATGGGACCACATTCTAACTATCAACTTCGGATTTCGGATTGAGTTCCGTTCCCTATCCGGAGGCCGCCGACGCGAGAAGACGGGCCTGCTGACCGCCGGGGGGGGCGCGGAACGGGAATCGAGGAAATTTGACAGCGGGGCGGGCACCCCGTAGTTTCCGCGGATCATGCGAGAAAAACCCGGAACCGTGAAGCTCCTGAGCGGAGGAAATCCCCAGATCGCCAAAGCCGATGGCGACGCACCCGTGCAAGCCTACATCGCGGCGATGCCGGGGTGGAAGGCGGACGTCGGCAGGAAACTCGACGCGCTCATCACACGGAGCGTGCCCGGAGTCCTCAAGGCGGTGAAATGGAATTCGCCGTTCTACGGAGTGGAGGGAAACGGGTGGTTCGTATCGTTCCATGTGCTCACGCGCTATGTGAAGGTCACGTTTTTCCGCGGCACGGAACTCCGGCCGGTGCCGCCGGGCGGCACGCCGAAGAGCAAGGAGGCGCGGTGGATCGACATTTACGAGGACAAGCCGATCGATGAGGCGCTTCTAACGAACTGGATGGAGCAAGCCGCCAAACTACCGGGGTGGGTGCCGTAGGGTGCCGGAATACCGGGGCGGGCGTGGTGGGGCACGTTGGTCCGGAGTTTCCGGCTGTACGGCCCGTCGCGTGCCAAGGAGGCGGATGCCATACCCGCGTCGTACGGTCGGCGGTGGCCGACGGCACGGGGACTCATGTCACTTTCCCCACCGCGCGAGCAGGGTGCTGGCCATTTCGCTGGGGGTTTCGGCCACGGCGATGCCGCACTCGGCGAGGATGCGTTTCTTGGCGGCCGCGGTGTCGTCCACGCCGCCGACGATGGCGCCGGCGTGGCCCATGCGGCGGCCGGCGGGGGCGGTGGCTCCGGCAATGAAGCCGGCGATCGGCTTCTTGCAGTTTTCACTGGCCCAGCGGGCGGCCTCGACCTCCGCCTTGCCGCCGATTTCGCCGATCATGATGATCGCCTCGGTTTCCGGGTCGTCATTGAACATCTTGAGCACGTCGAGATGGGAGGTGCCGTTGATCGGGTCGCCGCCGATGCCGACGCAGGTGCTTTGGCCATAGCCGAGTTCGGTGAGCTGCCAGACCGCTTCATAGGTGAGGGTCCCGGAGCGCGACACCACGCCGACATTTCCCCGCCGGTGGATGTAACCCGGGGAGATCCCGATGCGGCAGCCGCCGTGGCTTTTCTCGCCGCGGCCGGGGGTGACGATGCCGGGGCAATTCGGCCCGACGAGGCGGGTCTTGCTCTGGTCCATCATGGCGCGGACGCGCATCATGTCCATCACCGGAATGCCCTCGGTGATGCACACCACCAGATCGAGCCCGGCGTCCACGCCTTCGAGGATCGCGTCGCCCGCGTAGGCCGGGGGCACGAAGATCACGGAAACGGTGGCCCCGGTTTCCCGAACGGCCGAGGAAACGGTGTCGAACACCGGCACCTTCGCGCCGTTGTGCTCGAAAACCTGGCCGCCCTTGGTGGGAGTCACGCCGGCGACTATCTGAGTGCCGTAGTCGATACTGAGCTGGGTGTGGCGGGCGCCGAAGGCACCGGTGATGCCTTGGACGATGACCTTGGTGGTTTCATCAACGAGAATGGACATATTATATAATTGGTTAGATTGAATCAGGGATTGTTGAGTTTGGCGATCACTTGTTCGGGGATCAGGGCGATCAGTTCCGGGTGCGTGTCAACGAGCCGTCCGATGTCGAGAAGGTCCTTGAGTTTCTTCGTGCGCCGCCTGCCGGGATCCATGTATGCCGCCAGTTTTCCGGCAAGAGTATCCTCCAGAGAGGCGACATGCATCAGGATGCCGTGGACACAAGCGGGGACGGAACGGGATGGAAACGTCATATACATTTCCTCCGTGCTGATTTGGATCGACACCTTCGACTCGCCCTTGAAATTGATCGACCACTCGAACCGGTTCTCCGTGAAACCGATGCTTTTCAGAGCTTCCGCCGCCTCATCCACTTTCTCGGAGACGATCACAAGATCGACGTCGGCGGTTGCCATCGGTTCTTGCGCCCAGTGGTTGACCGCCAGGCCGCCGATCATGCACCAGGATATCTCCCGCTCCTCCAAGGCGGCGACCATCCGGGAGACGTCCTTTGCGCCCCCTTCGGTTTGCCAGTCGTAGAATTGCCGGAGTGTCATCGGTGGGTGGTCGGATCGAGCGGTCAAGCCCGGAAAAATCAAGCGACCGCGGCGACGATCTTTTGCGCGGCGTCGGCCATGGTGGAGGCGTTGATGACGGCGATTCCGGATCCGGCGAGGGTGGCGCGGCCGGCTTCGACGTTGTTGCCTTCCAGGCGGACGACGAGCGGCAGGCTGAGGCCCACTTCGCGGGTGGCTTCGACGATGCCGGAGGCGATCACGTTGCAATCCATGATGCCGCCGAAGATATTCACGAGGATGCCCTTCACCTGCGGATCGCCGAGGATGATGCGGAAAGCCGCGACCACCTGGTCCTTGGTGGCTCCGCCGCCGACATCGAGGAAATTGGCCGGCTCGCCGCCGTAGTGTTTGATGATGTCCATGGTGGCCATGGCAAGGCCCGCGCCATTGACCAGACAGGCGATGTTTCCATCGAGGCCAATGTAGTTCAGCCCGCTTTCCGAGGCGGCCACTTCGCGGGGGTCCTCCTCGTCGGTGTCGCGCATGGCGAGGATCTCCGGATGGCGGAACAGCGCGTTGTCGTCGAAGTTGAATTTCGCGTCCAGCGCATAGACGTGGTCGTCAGTGGTGACCACCACCGGGTTGATCTCGACCATCGAGCAATCGCACTCGATGAACAGCTTGTAGAGCGCGTGGAGCAGGCGGCCAAACTGGCGGGCGGTGGTGTCAAACCCGAGCGACTCGCACAGTTTCCGGACCTGATAGGCCTGGAGGCCGGCGAGCGGATTGACGCGTTCGCGGACGATCTTCTCCGGCGAGCGTTCGGCGACTTCCTCGATGTCCATGCCGCCTTCGGTGGAGGCGATGATGATCGGCTGGCGCGACTCGCGGTCGAGCAGGATGGCCAGATAGATCTCGCGGCTGATGGTGACGGATTCGGTGACCATCACCTTGCGGACGAGGCGTCCGGCCTCGCCGGTTTGCTTGGTGACGAGCGTCTGGCCGAGCATTTTGGAGGCCACTTCGCGGGCGTCCTCGGCGGATTCGACGAGCTGGACGCCGCCTTTGAAGCCGTTTTTGAAAACTCCCTTGCCGCGCCCGCCGGCGTGGACCTGGGCCTTGACGACCAGGTTTTTCACGTCAAGCCACTTGGCGGCGTCGTAGGCTTCCTTCGGAGAGGACGCGGCCCGGCCGTTTGGACTGGGCACGCCGAATTTGTCGAAAAGCTCTTTGGCTTGGTATTCGTGGATATTCATAAAACAAGGCTTTGGTGGTGGAAAATCGGCGTGACTAACGGGCGCGGGCTTAGCCTATGGGCCCGGTCCGGGGCGGGTCAAGAAATCGTTTGGCGAAATTTCGGGCGGTTCTGATCCATGCTGGACAAAGCGGGGAGGCTCTGGCATGGCTGGCCGCCGCATGTCCGAGTTGCCCAAAGCCTACGAACCGCAAGCCGTGGAAGCCAAATGGTATTCCGCATGGCTGGATGGAAAATGTTTCGAAGCCGATCCCGTGTCCGCCAAGGACGGGTATTCGATCGTCATCCCGCCGCCGAACGTCACCGGCATCCTGCATCTGGGCCATGTCCTCAACAACGCGCTGCAGGACATCCTCGCCCGCCGCGCCCGCCAGGAAGGCAAAGAAGTCCTCTGGCTCCCCGGCACCGACCACGCGGGCATCGCCACCCAGGCGAAGGTCGAGCGCGAACTCCGCGAATCCGAAGGCAAGACCCGCCGCGACCTCGGCCGCGAGGAGTTCCTCAAACGCGTGTGGGACTGGAAGGACCACCACGGCGGCATCATCATCCAGCAGTTGAAACGGCTCGGCTGCTCGTGCGACTGGAGCCGCGAGCGCTTCACCATGGACCCGGCCTACTCGAAGTGGGTCTCGCAGGTGTTCGTGGACCTGTTCAGGGAGGGCCTGATCTACCGCGGGAAACGGATCGTCAACTGGTGCCCGGTTTCTCTAACCGCCCTATCTGACGAGGAGGTGATCATGACCCCGCAGCGGTCGAAACTTTATTATATGAAATACGAGGTCGCCGGTTTGCCCGGCGAATACCTGCGGATTTCCACCACCCGCCCGGAAACCCTGATGGGCGACACCGCCGTGGCGGTGAACCCGAAGGACCCGCGCTTCGCAAAATACATCGGCCGCCATGTGGTCCGCCCGTTCCCGCACGCCGAAATCCCGGTGATCGCCGACGACCACGTGGACATGGAATTCGGCACCGGCGCGCTGAAAATCACCCCCGCCCACGACAAGGCGGACTTCGAGATCGGCGCGCGCCACAATCTGCCGATCATCGACGTACTAACGCCTGACGGACATATCAATTGCCCCGAATGCCCGGATCTCCACGGCATGGAGCGCTTCGCCGCCCGCAAAGTGGCCGCGAAAAAACTGGAGGATATGGGCGCGCTGGAAAAAACCGAGGAATATGATAACAATGTGGGCTTCTCGGAACGCGCCCACGTGCCGATCGAGCCGCGCATCTCGATGCAGTGGTTCCTCAAATACCCCTGCGTGAAGGAAGCCGCCGACGCCGTGGCCAACGGCGAAATCCAATTCCGCCCCGAACGCTGGGCCAAGACCTATGCCCACTGGATGGAAAACCTCCAGGACTGGTGCATTTCCCGCCAACTCTGGTGGGGCCACCAGATTCCGGTGTGGTATCGCAAGGATAAGCTCGGGGAACTGACCCAGGCGGAATCGCTCGATACGTCCCATCAGACCCATGGCGACCTATACGTCGGAGTCGAACCGCCCGCCGATCCGGAAAACTGGGTCCGCGACGAGGACGTGATGGACACCTGGTTCTCCTCGTGGCTGTGGCCGTTCGCCACCATGTCCGACGTGGGCGATTCCAGCGCCACGCTGAAGAAGTTCTATCCGACCGCCGATCTTGTCACCGGGCCAGATATCATTTTCTTCTGGGTGGCGCGCATGATCATGGCCGGTTACCGCTTCGCCGGCGAACTGCCGTTCCGCAACGTGTATTTCACCTCGATCATCCGCGACCTGCAGGGACGCAAGATGAGCAAGTCGCTCGGCAATTCGCCGGACCCCATCGACCTGATGGAGAAATACGGCGCCGACGGCCTGCGCTTTGGCCTGCTGAGGATCGCACCGGTCGGCAGCGACCTGCGTTTCGACGAAACCTCGGTCGAGGAAGGACGCAACTTCGCCAACAAGCTCTACAACGCCTGCCGCTTCCGCCAGATGGGCGGGGAGATATCAAATTTGAAATTTGAGATTTCAAATGGCGCAGCCCTGCCTCCCTATCATCTCGACATCATGGCGAAGCTGGACAAGCTGGCGGCGGACCTGAAGGAGAGTTATGCCGAATACCGATTCGGAGAAATCGCGCAATTGTTATATGAGTTCCTGTGGAGCGAGTTCTGCGACAAGTTCCTCGAAGCGGTGAAACTCGACCTCCGCGAGAGCGCCACCGCGGAAGCCCGTGAGGCCGCGCTGGGGGTGTTCGACACCGTGATGGCCCGCTACCTGCAGTTGATGAGCCCCTACATGCCGCACATCACCGAGGAATTGTCCGCGCGGATGGGCTACGTAGCCGAAGGCGATTTCCTGATGACGCGTCCGCTGCCCGCCGCGCCGTTGCTGGCCGGACTGCCCGCGGAAGCTGTCGCCGCCGCCCAACAGCAGGCCGCCGATATCTACGAAACCGCCGGACGTCTGCGCAATCTCAAAGCCGAATACAAGGTCGCCACCCGCAAGGACGTGAAGTTCATCGTCAAAGGCGCCTCCGGATGGCTGGCTAACGAAACCAAGGTGCTCGCCCTGCTGGTGGGGGCTTCGGAAATCGTGCTTGATGACGCCTACGACGCGCCAAAGGGGACTCCGGCATCCGTCACCCCGGTCGGCGAGATCTATCTGCCGCTGGAAGGGCTGATCGACGTCGCCGCCGAACGCCTGCGCCTCACCAAGGAGATTGAAAAGATCCGCGCCGAGGTGGCCAGGGCCGAAAGCAAGCTCTCCAATCCGAGCTTCGTGGACCGCGCGCCCGCCGCGGTGGTCGAGCAGGAGCGCGCCCGCCTCGATGACTGGCGCGCCAAGCTCACGCAGTTGGACGAAATGCTCGCCGCGCTTGCGTAGTTTGGAGTTCCTCGGATTCCCGCTTGGCAGGCCGCCGTTTCTCTGCCATGTTCCGCCCATGCGCACGCTCAAGGCCTTCCTGTGTTTCGCCCTCTCCACCATTCCTCTTGGGGCGGACGCCCTTTCCTCCGCGGATCGGGAGGCCTTGTTGGAGAATCTGGAAAAGATCCGCGGCACCGTGACGGACCGCGTGGATTCCCGCTACCGGTTGGCCATCGCCGCCTACCGGGCCGCGATGGTCGATCAGGAGGAGGCGCTCGCGTTCTATCTGAAATGCACCGAAAAGGTGAATTTCCTCGATGTCGGCCGCAAGCCCGCGGATTTCCGCGAGTGGAAGAAGCGCGAGGACGAACGGATGGAGGAAACCGCGATGCGGCGCGCGCTGATGCATCAGTTGCGCTGGCTGGTGCTTACCCTCCGGGCGTCGTCGGAAAAGGCGGATATGGTGCAGCTCGCCGATGAGGGCAAGGAAGCGATCGACGCGCTCTATCAGGACAAGCAGACCCTGCTCACCCAGCGCCAGATCGTCGGCCAGAGCGTTTTGGGAACCGTGTTCGCCAAAGCTTACGAGATCGAAGGTGTCAAAACCGACAAATGGCCCACCAGCCCGCTGGACGTGGCGTCGTTTTACGAGAACATCGTGTTTCCGAAATACCGCACGACCGGCGACACCAAAAGCCTGCGCGCCGCGTGGATCCACCGCATCCAGTTGGAAAGCGAGCGCCGTGAGTCCGCGCCCGCCAGACCCACCCGCGGAAACGGCCGCGAAGGCATGGCACCGCCGGATCCTTCCGAAGCCCAGGAGCGTTTTCAAAATGAAGTGCTGCCCGAACTCCAATGGCAGATGGAACTGGATCTTTTCCGCTGCGGCGACCAGCGCGGCGCCGCGCCGCGGATGATCGCCCACCTCGAGAAACACATCACCCATCCGAAGGCCAAGGACTGGAGCGATCAATTGCGCACGCTATTGAGCGCCAAGCCGGAAACGACCCCGGCGCCGACCACCGGAGACACCGCCGGCACCGTCCAACAGCCCTAACCATCTAGCAAGCACCGGCGCACCATGCCGGCGTAGCCGCTGCCAAACAGGTTGAGGTGGTTGAGGGCGTGATAGAGGTCGTACACCGGCCGACGCGTTTCCCTGGACGGATCCACCTGCCCATAACCGCGGAAAAACGCCGCGGGAAGAGGCCCGGCGAACAATTCGAGCATGGCGAGATCGGTTTCGGCATCGCCGTGGTAGGGCGCGGGATCGAACACCACCGCACGGCCATCCGACAGCCCGGCGGCGTTGCCCGACCACAAATCGCCGTGCAGCAGGGACGCCGCCGGTTCGTGTCCGGCCAGTGCGGACTCCGCCAGACGGAGTGCGTCGCGTTCCGGCACGGCGTGACCGTTTTTCCTCGCGAGTTCCAGTTGCGGCCGCAAACGGCGCTCGATGAAAAACCCGGTCCATCCGTCCATCCAACCGTTGGACTGGGGCGTGCCGCCGATGAAATTGTCATGGTCCAATCCGCAGCGGTCCGATCCAACGCCATGCAGGGCCGCGAGTTGGCGGCCGAGATCCTCCCACGAGACCTTGTCGAACGGCGTCATTTCCAGCCACTCCATGGCCAACCAGCGGGCACCTCCCGGCAACTCACCGCAACCTAACAACTCCGGCGTCCGAATCCGCTGCGCGAGCAGTTCGAGTCCCATCGCCTCCGAAGCCAGCCATTGGGCGGCCGCCCCGCGGCCTGATTTCACAAACACCCTTGTCCCTCCGGACAACTCCAACTGGCGCGCATCGTGCACGCACCCGCCGCCCACTGGCCGGGAACGCGACAATTCGCCGCCCAGCGCGGCCGCAATCATCCGGTCCGTTTCCAAAGCATCCGTCGGTCCGTCCATGAGCGGGATGCTACACGGCGAGGCCTCGCTTTGCCAGCATGGACCCCTTGACGGCGGATTTTCCGTCCCGGTTCACTCCATTCCGGCCAACGAATGGGATTGCGGGTCCGCCCGCGGCGGTGCAAAGTCCGGCATGCCGTTGCAGAAACGCTATCCGCTCATCTTCAACCCGAAAGCCCGCAGCCAGCGGGGCCGACGGGCGTTGCGGTTTCTGATGGAGCACGCCAACCGTTTCGTGCTTTACGCCACCAACCATAGCGGCGAGGCGCGCGATCTGGCCGCCCGATTCGCGGCGGAGGGCGAGGAAGTGGTGATCGCCGCGGGCGGGGATGGCACGGTGAACGAGGTCGTCGGCGGACTCGCCGGAACCAACACCGCGCTGGCCGTCCTTCCCACCGGCACGATGAACGTGTTCGCCCGCGAGCTGGGATTGCCGCACGGCGATTTGGAACGCTGCTTCGGCGTGATCCGCGAGGGCTTCGAACGGGAAATCGACCTCTTCGA
Organism: Verrucomicrobiota bacterium; assembly: GCA_017301995.1. Taxonomy (GTDB): domain Bacteria; phylum Verrucomicrobiota; class Verrucomicrobiia; order Verrucomicrobiales; family Akkermansiaceae; genus Luteolibacter. The sequence continues at coordinate 19,985 of JAFLEH010000029.1, forward strand.
GGCGAACGGAACCCCGTTCGTGCAAATGGCGGGCGTGGGCATCGATGCCAAAGTGATCGAGGAGACCACCTGGGAATCGAAAAGAGTGCTGGGTCCGCTCGCCTATCTGTTAGCCGCGGTGCGGGTGCTCGGCGAACGGCCGCCGTTGTTGGAAGTCATCTGCGAGGACGGCCGGACCGAAACCGGGGTCGCCGTGCTGGCCGGAAACGGCGCCCTCTACGGCGGCCAGTTCCGGTTCTTCCACCGCGCCGACAACAGCGACTCGAAACTCGACGTGCTGGTTTACAAGGAATCCGGCTATCGCCTGGTGCTCGACTCGCTGCGCGGGTTGGTGAAAGGAGGCATCGACCAGGTTTCCAACGCGGCCTATCTGCAGGCCGAACGTTTCATCGTGCGGGCCGCCGATCCGGTTCCCGTCGAGGTGGACGGGGAATTGTTAGGAAGATTCGCCGAAACGAGGTTTGCGCCCGCGTCGAAGCGCCTGCGGGTGATCGCCCCGGAAAAGGCGGCCGAAGTCCGCTCCGGTGGATTGGTCCATGGATTGTTGGGCTGGACCCGCCGTCCGGCAGAACCCCGGTCCACCCCATGAACAAACCCGACCAAACCGCCCCCGTCCGCGGCCGCTGGCGCCGGTTGAAGCGCATTGCCGGGATCTGCCTCGCCATCGGCCTGTGCATCATCGCCTACGCCAACATCGCGCCCGCATGGGTCTCACGCGGACGGCTTCACGACAACCCGATGGACGTTCCCGCGGACCGGGTGGCGCTCGTGTTCGGCACCACCGACCGCGTGGACGGCAGGGACAACCTGTATTTCCGTTACCGCATCGATGCCGCCGAGAAGTTGTGGAAATCCGGCCGCATCCGGGCGATCGTCGTTTCCGGCGACAACAGCACGAAATACTACAACGAGCCTGAAAAAATGCGGCAGGCGCTGATCGCCCGCGGCATACCCGAGGACCGGATCCACTGCGACTACGCCGGGCTCCGCACCTTGGATTCGGTCGTCCGCGCGCGGGAGGTTTGCGGACTCACTTCGGTGGTTTTCATCAGCCAGCGCTTCCAAAACGAGCGCGCCATCTACATCGCGCGCGCCCACGGTATCGACGCCCACGGTTTCAACGCCCGCGACGTCACCACCAGGATGGGTTTCAAAACCCGCCTCCGCGAAATCGGCGCGCGCTCCCTGATGTGGCTGGACATCCATGTGTTAGGAACCCGCCCGAAATATCCCGGCGGCCGGATCAACATCCCCCGGTGAGGATCCAATTTCCGATAGATTCCAGCGGTCATTCCTTCGCCCGCGTGTCCATGACGATCGTGACCGGCCCGTCGTTGACGAGGGAAACCTTCATGTCAGCCGCGAAAACACCGCGGCCGACCGGCGTGCCGAGTTCGCCCTCCAACAATTCGCAAAACCCGCCGTAGAGCGGCTCCGCCACCTCCGGGGGAGCCGCGCGGATGAATGACGGACGGTTGCCCTTTTTGGTGGAAGCGTGGAGCGTGAATTGGCTCACCACGATCACGCCGCCGCCGGATTCGGCGACGGATAGATTCATTTTTCCCTCGGCGTCCGGAAAAATCCTCATGCGCGCGATCTTTCCCGCCAGCCATTCACCGTCTTCCGCCGTGTCTCCCGTTTCGATTCCTAACAAAACAAGCAGGCCTCCGCCGATCGCGGACACCTCCCGTCCGCCGATGACGACCGAAGCTTCCGAAACCCGTTGGATGACCGCGCGCATGCCGCCAGCGTGCCCGATCCCGCCGCGGCTGGCAAGTCCGCGTCGGGATCAGCGCGGCAGGATGGCCTGAAGCTCCCAAGTGGCCTTGGCACGCGGCGTGGCCGGACCGTTGTAACCCAACAACCGGAACCCCGCCGCGGTGATTTTCCTCCGCCCGAGTTCCTCGTCGAGCGCGGCGCGCGCCTTGGCCACATTCTGATCCGAGTCGGGGCCCTGCCACGTGTAACTCAGCGCTTTGGCCATCGGCACATCGCGGACCTCCACCGAGCGCCCGTCGGGGCCGGTCTTGCCGACCGCGCTGTCTTGATAGAGAAACGCCATGTTGGATCTCGCCACGCCATTTTCGTTAGGTTGAACCGCCATCTCCACCGGTGCGGTCATCGGGATGTCGTTGCGCTTGATGTGCAGGAAGAGCGTCCAGAACGATCCGGTCTCGCCCCGCCCGCTGGTGAACGCGGCCCGATAGGCCGGATAGGACTTCTCGGTCACCCGGTCGTAGGGACCCGGTTGGGGCCAGCCCTTGGGCAATGGCGCCTCGCTCACATAGGCGGGCGGCGCGGCCGGACCCGCCGGGGGCTCGGCACAGGCGGTTAGAATCGGCAGCAGCGACAGGGAAACGAGTAACCGGGCAATCATGGAATTGGAGGGATGGGGCATTGAGTTCGATGAATCCGCCGCACGGCACGCGCCGGGCAACGCGGATCCGTCGCGCAAAATGTTCCGTTTTCAACCGGTTTTTCGAAAAATTAGACCATCATTCCGGATGCCGACATCACGGACATCCTGATTTTCAAGTGGATTTTTGGCTTGCGAAGCCCGGTCCGGCGGGCGAACATCCGCCGCTTGGCATGACTGTAGCCCGCGCTGTCACCCCGTTGAAGTTCCTGATATTGGCCGCCGCCCTGTTGATGGGGGCCGCCATTCCGCAGGCGCGTGCCGAGGAGAAAATCAGTCTCGCCGACGGCTTCGACTATCCGGTCGGAAAGCCGGATGCCGCGGGATATTACAAGGCGCGCGGCCTTCGCCTCCGCTCGCCCCAGCACTTCGGAGAGGACTGGAACGGCCGGGCCGGCGGCGACAGCGACCTGGGAGACCCCATTTACACCATGGGCGACGGCGTGGTCACCTTCGCCTACGATGTGAAGAACGGTTGGGGCAACGTGGTGATCATCCGGCACGCCTATCGGGACCCCGCCACCGGTGCGGTCAAATACTGCGACTCGCTTTACGGGCACCTCAATACGATCCTGACCAAGGTGGGAGCCAAGGTGAAACGCGGCCAGCAGATCGGCACCATGGGGAGCAACCGCGGCATGTATCCGGTCCACCTCCATTTCGAAGTGCGCCACAACATCCACATCGGCATGCAGCGCGAAAGCGTTCCCGCCGACATGACCAACTGGGCGGATCCCACCCAGTTCATCGTGAAATACCGCCGCCTCAACCGCGAGTGGCGCGCGGTTCCGCTGCCCACCGGAACCTATCAGGAATACCATGGCTGCAAGGGACTCTAATCGTCCGGTCTCGGGGAACAAATCCTGGTTCGTGATCCTGCTGGTGATTGCCGCCGCGGGCATCTGGGTGTTCCAGCAATACAATGCGCTCTCCCACGGTGGGAAGAAACCGTCCGATTGGGAAAAGAGCCACCCGTCGGCAACGGATTCGCGCGACTCTCGCGGAGCGCGCCGCGAATCCCCATCCGACGTCACTCCTTCACGGAAGTCATCCCTAACCGGAAACTACGAGACCTATCCGAACTGCGTGCTGGTGGAAGCCCGCAACAACGACGGCGACTCGTTCATGGTCCGACTGCCGGATGGCCGCGAGAAGGAGCTGCGGCTCTACTACGTCGATACGCCGGAGAGCGCGTTCAAGCGCTACGCAGGCGGCGAAACCAATCACGAGCGGATCCGCCAGCAGGCCGCGGAACTCGGCGGCATCACTCCGGAACAGGCGGTCGAAATCGGCAAGCAGGGCAAGGCGTTCACCCTGGGCCTTTTGGCGGCACGTCCGTTCACCGTGTTCACGGTCTGGGACAGCCCCTATCAGGACAACCGCTATCACGCGTTCATCCGCGTCGAACAGGGCGGCAAGCCCCGCTGGCTCCACGAATTGCTGATCGAACGCGGACTGGCCCGGATCAAAACCAAACCCGCCGATCTGCCCGACGGCACCCCGGTTTCCACCCAGCGCCAGCGGCTGCAATCCCTCGAATCCGGGGCGAAAAAGGCGCGCGTCGGCGTCTGGAAACTCTAACCATGGCGATCCATCACGAAATCCTCGGCGGACCGGGACGAGACAACGCCCTGCTCGTCCGGGTGGACACCGGAAAATCCCTAACCCGGTTGCTGTTTGACTGCGGCGGCGGTTGTCCCGACGCGTTGCCGCTTTCCGAGTTGTTGGCCATCGACCACTTGTTGTTCTCCCACCTGCACATGGATCACGTGGCCGGGTTTGACGGATTTTTCCGCGCCGTCTTCAACCGCTCCGCGCAACCTAACCGGATCTGGGGTCCGCCGGGCACGGCGGAGGCGTTCCACCACCGGTTCCGCTCGTTTCTGTGGAATCTGCACCACGAAATGTCGGGCAGTTGGCGAGTGGGCGACATCCGCGATGATGGCGCCACCGTCTGGCGATACGAACTGGCGGAGGCATTCGCCCATGCCTATCCGGACGACCGGATCACCCGGCCCGGTATCGTGCTGGATACCCCGGATTTCACCGTCGAGGCCCGGCTGATGGATCATCGCACGCCGTCCGTCGCCTATCTGGTGCGGGAGAAACCGCGCATGAACGTGGATCCCGTCCGCCTAGCCGAACTCGGGCTCGCTCCCGGCCCGTGGCTGAAAGCGGTCAAAGACGCCGATGATCCCGCCCTCGCGGTTGAGATCAACGGCACCTCCCACCCGGTGGCCGCGCTCAGGGAACGCCTGCTAACCGAAACACCGGGGGATTCGATCGCCTATCTCACCGATTTTCTGTTGGATGATGCCGCGCTGGAACGCCTCACACCGTTTCTCGACGGCTGCGGCACGCTCGTCTGCGAGTCGCAATACTGCCACGCCGACGTCGCTCTCGCCAGCCGGAACCACCACATGACCTCGGTCCAGGCCGCCCGGCTCGCCGGGCGGGTCCGCGCCGGGAAGCTCGTCCTCTTTCATCTATCCGACCGCTACCGCCGCGACGAATGGTTGGAAATGCTCGACGAAGCCGCCACCATCTTTCCCGGGGTCTCGTTTCCACCAAATTGGGACATCGGATGAACCCAACGCCATCCCGTTTCATGAATGCCAAGCCCATCCGCCATCTGTTTGCCTGCGCTGTTTTGTTAGCATCCGCGTGCGCTCCGGACACCCGGCCCATCGGACCCGATCCCGGCGTCCGCGCGGAAAACCTGCGGGATACAGTGAACCGCTTGTGCGCGATCCAACCGCCGCGCCACGCCGGGAATCCCGCGTCAATGCGCCGTGCGGCGGATTTCATCGCCCGGCGTTTCCGGGAGCATGGATTGCGCCCGTCCTATCAGGAGTTTGAGGTCGATGGCGTCCGATACGCCAACGTGATCGCGAGCGCGGGTCCATCCGGCGGCCGCAGGGTGATCGTGGGTGCCCATTACGATGTCTGCGGCGACCAACCGGGAGCCGACGACAACGCCAGCGCGGTCGCGGGTTTGTTGGAATGCGCCCGCTTTGCCGCCAATAACACGGACCGGTTGCGCTTCGGTGTGGACTTCGTGGCATACGCGCTCGAAGAACCGCCGCACTTCGGCAGCACGCGCATGGGCAGTTTCCATCACGCGAAATCCTTGCACAACGACGCGATTCCCGTGCGCGCGATGATTTGCATGGACATGATCGGATATTTCACCGACGCGCCGGGATCGCAGAACTATCCGCTTCCGGGACTCGGCCTGTTCTATCCGTCCCGAGGAAACTTCATCGCCGTGGTGGGAAACTTCGCCAGCGCCTCCCTCGCGCGCGAGGTGATGGCCGGTCTATCCGAAACACGGGTGCCCGCCCGTCGGATCCTCGCCCCATCCGCCATTCCCGGCATCGACTTTTCCGACCATCGGAACTACTGGCGTTTCGGCTACCCGGCCGTCATGCTCACCGATACCGCGTTCTATCGGAATCCCAACTACCACGAACCCACCGACCGCCCGGAAACCCTCTCGTTCTCCCCGATGGCCGAAGTCGTCAAAGGCCTCTGCCACACTCTGGTGACGCTGGAGTGACGGACGGTTAGGGCCGGGATCGCCGCCCTGCGATGACAATCAGGCAATTCAGCCGCTTGGTCGATGAGCCGGACCGTAGGCTTCCGTCCCTTTCCGCTTGCCGAGGCGCGTAAATCCGGTATTTTCGGCGCGTGGGTAAGCTGCCATTTACCAAAGATCTGCCGGGTCCCGGAAACACGGACGGAATACCCGGAGTGGGGCGGAGTACGCCGATACCCCGGCGGGAAGCGCCGCTTCCGGGAACCAAACGGATGGCGTTTCCCGAGCATGAACGGGAATTCGGAATATTCGCGGGGCGGTCGATGAACAAGATACAGACCCACGTGGGGGCACTATGGGGGAGCCTGGCGATGGTCGGTGCGGTGGCGCTGCTCGCATTGTATTGGATCTCGCCGTATCTGGCGGAACCCAACAGCGCATTCCTTAGCTGGCTTGGCAGATATTGCAGCGGAGTGGTGATCCTTCTGCTAGGTTTCACCCATGTTTTCGTGATTCTCTCCCAGGCCGTATCGGAGGGCGGGAATCTAACCGGTCGGCTGGCCCTGATCGTGCTGTGGCCGGGGCTCCTGCTCAGCGTCGTGGTGGACCATTTCCTGTGACCCGGCGCGGCGGGATCACTTTTTCACCAGTTTCGTCACGCGGCCGGTGGCGTTCCAGTCCTGGACGTAGAGATTGCCGGCTTGGTCGAAACAAAGCCCGTGCGGGGCGGTGAAAACCCCTTCCTTGAACTCCTCGGGGGGCACGCCGAACTTCGCCCATTGGTTCTTGTCGGGGTTGTCTCCGAGAAATGCCACGGGGACGCCATCCTTGCCGAGGATGGTTACCCGCGCCTCGAGTTCCGCCACGGCGCAATAGTCGCCGCGGATGTCCACCATGCAGGGCAAGCGCAGGCCGCGGGCATGGACGCCGATGAAACGGCCCTCAAGATCGGTGTGGACAAGACGGCGGTTGCCACGGTCGGAAACGAGGAGCCGCGGTTCTCCGAATCGGGTGTCGATGGCGAGCCCGTGGCAGGTGTTGAACCGCCCGTCGCCGGCGCCTTTTCCGCCGAATGATTTGAGGAGCTTTCCGGTGGCGTCGAATTTGTGGATCATCTGCGCGCCGTAGCCGGTGGCGGCGAAAACCGATCCGTCCGGGGCGACCGTGACGGCGGTTAGGCCGTTCCATCCGCCGGGGACCGGGGCGGTGCCGACGTTGGGGATTTCCAACAGAATCTTGCCGTCGGTGTCGATCTTGCAAACGCGGCCCTTGGGTAGTTGGGCTCCATAAATCACGTCCTTTCCGTCCTCCTTGCGGATGGTCATGGCATGAAACCCGGCGCACTCCGGAGCAATGGTTTTCACCAGCTTTCCATCCGGTTCATATACGATTACGGAAAGCGCCGCGTCGGTGCTGAAATAGATTTTTCCGTCGGAACCGGTGAGCACGCTGCCGTGGGTGGGCCCCAGTTTTTTTCCATCCGGCAGAGCGCCCCAGCCGGGCACGGTTTCGAAGGTCCACTCTCCGTTGCCGACGACGACGGGATGTGCATGGTCCTTTCCGGGTGGGGTTCCGTCCACCGGATGCGCGGCGGCGGTGGCGACGAGGGCGGCGAAAACGAGAAGTGAGGGTTTCATGGGAAGGCCCACCAGTAAGCCGGGATCCGGTGGGGTCAAGCAATTTGGCGATCCCAATTTGTGATCGATCGGGCTGCAATTGCGGGGGGCGGTGGACCGTTGGGAGTCAGGCGGAACTCTATCCGCGCAAATTCCCAGGCGACGGATCCTTGTTAGGGAACCGTTGCTTCCACCCTCAGGAAGCCGGATCCCGGACCGCTCCACGACGCTTCCACTGTGTCAACGCCGTTCGCCGTGGAAAGTAGAGTCTCGGTGACACCAACGACCGACCAGTTAATCAGATCGGTGCTCCGTATGACTCTCAGGGTGTGGCCCACAGGGAGACTCGAAAGGCGGGTGAAGGTGAGATAGGTGGTGCCACCCGCGGTCCGTTGTCCCGAGGTTCCGGTGGAAGTCCGGTCTTTGGGAAGGCTGCCGTGAAGCCATTCCCGCCAATTCGGCACGCCATCGCCGTCAGGATCGGCGGTGCGCCCGGAAACCGCAGGCGTGGCGAGCTCGGCCGTGGTGAAACGGGACGCGCACCAGGCGGCGTAGGGATCCGGTGGCGTCGGACGGGTGTCCGCCACACTCAGGAATGCCCGTGGCCACACGGTGGTATCGACGCGCGCCTCGATCGTTTCGATGCCATCGCGGGTCTCCACCACCCGCTCGGTGAGAGGCAGCGTCCAAGTTGCCAAATCGGCGGATGCCACGCAGCGGGTCGAGTAGCCGGATGGCATCGCGGCCATTCGGGTATAGGTGAGCACGAGCCAGCGTCCTTCCCTTTCAAATTCTGATAGACCGGTGGTTGGGGCGTCTTTCGGGTCGCTGCCATGCAGCCATTCGCGCCAGTTGGGCATGCCGTCGTGATCGGGATCGGCCTCGGAACCGGCAACGGCTGGGTTGGCCAACTCCGTCGCCATGAAACGCAGGGCCGCCCAATCGGCGAACGCCTGGGTGAAGGTGGCGGTCACCGCTTTCGGGGCGTCCATTGCCAGTGTGGCGTCCGGCATCGTACCGCTGAGTGCTCCGCTCCAGCCGGCGAAGGTCCAGCCGGGGAGCGGCACTGCCCGCAGGGTGGCGGTGGCACCCATGGGATAGGATCCGTCCGCGGTGTCGAGGGCCACCGCTCCGCCGCCGCGGGCGAAGGTGGTGAGCGGGACGGTGGCAACGAAGTTTGCGACCACCGCTTTGTCGGAATCCAGGATCACCAGGGTTTCGCTGAGCGTGCCGAGCGCGTCGCCGCCCCAACTGGCGAAGCGGGCGCCCTTGCCCGGCCGGGCGATGAACGAGATGCGGGCTTTGTGCGGATAGTATTCGGCCGTCTGGTCCGTCACCACCGAGCCGTCGCCATTGGTGGTGAGGCTCAGTTGGCGCTGGGGAATCGTCACGGCGGGCGTGCCGGTGATCACCGTATTGTTTGCCCGATTGCTCTCGCGAACTGTCGCGGGTGGCCGCAGGTCGCAGACCACATAATGGGTGCCGGGCCGGATGGCGTCGGGCAAGGTGAACGACAACTCCGCCGTACCGGTGGCCCCTGGCGCGGGCGTGTCCCCGGTCCAGGCCGTGCGGCCCAGATGGATGTCGTTGCCATCGCCGAAAAACCGGTCGGATGACAGCCACGCATCGATCTCAAGCGGGCCAGCCACCGCCGCCGTACCGGCGTTGCGGATGCTGGCGCTGACCGTTACCGCGTCGCCGACGCCGGCGACCACCGGCGCGGGGTCGGCGACGGTGAGTTCCAGATCCTCACGGGTCCATTCCCGGATGGTCCCGGGTCCGAAGAAAAACACCCGCGACTCGTCCAGCGAAGCGATTCCGTTGTATTGATTTTGATAGATCCTGGCCTCGGCCCAGGAGCCGCCCGTGGTCGGAGCCTCCCACGAGTAGGCCCTGCCGGCGGCCGCTCCGGAAGCCAAGCCGAATGCCAGATATCCCTCGGGCACGGCGACCATGACCGAGGCGGTGCAATACGTGTTGGCGTAGCTGCCACCTTTGGCCAGCGAGGTCCAGGTGATGCCATCGGCGGAACATTTGGAGGCTGGCCCGTAGCCGAAAAACAGCAACCCATGGCCGGTGAAGAAATTGCCCCATCCAAATCCAGTGGCGCCGCGAGACGTCCATGCGGCACCATCCGGCGAGGTGAAGAGATGGGTCGCCGAGGACGTGTAGGAAAGGGTTCCCGCCACCACCCACAGGTTCTGATGGCGGACGATGTGGGTGCCGGCATACACGCTCGGCACGGCTCCCGCCGCAGTCCATGTGAGGCCGCCATCGGTGGACGAGGCCAGTCCGCCATTGGCGCACACGCCCAGCCAAGTGCCGCCCGACCAGGCCACATCAACCGCTCCGGTTCCCGCCAAGGTGGGGATTTCCGTCCAGTTCAGTCCATCGGTCGAGCGGAAATGGCGATAGACCGTCGGATAAGTGTTAGACTCCACCTCGTGACAAGCGATGAATTCCGTTGGGCTGGCCGCCAGGCCAAGCAGCGTGAGATTGCCCGGCAGCGGCTTACCACCGACCAGGCAGTCCGTCCAGGAGCGGCCGTCATCAGCGCTGGTCATGAACAGGCCGGCGGTGCCGCCGATCACCAGCCTGTCACCCAAGCGGACGATTTGCCTGGCGATGCCGGTCTGGGTGGCATCCGGCGGAATGTCGGTCACGCGGGACCAGACCTTGCCATCGCGGGTTTCCCAGATTGCGCCGCTGGCGTCGCGGGCGCGGAGGACATCGGGTTCCTGGGTGAACATGGTTAGAGAGGTGCCGGAATTGCCCGTGGCCTCGGTCCAATTCAGCGCGTCCGCGCTCCAGCAGGGTTTTCCGGAATTTGGAAAAGCAAGGTAAACTCCGGAGAACCGTGTTTCCGGCGTGATCGAGGCATCACCGATCAAGGCAGGAGCGGTCCAGGTGAAGCCGTCGTCCGAGACCAAGCGGTTTGTGAGGCAGAACTTCCCGCCGATGAGGTTCACCTCGCTGGTGTCCGAGAAAATGGGGCCGAGCGTCGCGGTGGCGGTCCACGCGAGGTTGTGGTCGGTGGCCGTATAGACCATGCCGGAGTTGCTGCTCACCACCAGGGCGGTGGCGGAGACGGCACAATCCAACGTCAGCGAGTACTCTTCCCCGCCCGGTGCGGGATGCCGGGTCCAGGTGGCGCCGTCGGTGGACACATAAACGAAGTTGGGGCCATCAAGGTTTTCCATTTCGGTGCCGAAGGCGATCCACGCGCCGTCGAAACGGGTCAGCAACCGACCGCCCAGCAACTGTGGCGGGCGGATGTCGCTCCCCCAGGTTTGTCCCCCGTCGGTGGAACGACGGATTTCGCCGTTGACCCCAAGGGCGAGCCATGTCCCATCGTGAAACACCATGTCCCGGACGCCCTGGCCGGGCCAAGTCCATACCTGTTGCCAATCCCGGCCATCCGCGCTTCGCCACAGCCCGTTGAGATAGTGGTTCTCCGGCAAGTTCGTCTCCACCGCCGCGAATCCGGTTTGCCCGTTAGACCACAACTTGGAAATGGAAACACCGCTGGGCAGTCCGCCATGATAGCTGCATGGGAACGCGCCGGGCTGGTCGGCCGTGGCATAGCCCAGGAAGGAAGTGGTGGTGAGACCGTCATGGGAACCACCGAACACCGTGACATCGCCAACGCGGATGCGTGGGGCCGAATAACTCAGCGAGTAGCCGGCCGGAATCTGCAGCGCCTTGCCCGGCATGGTTTGGCGCCACTCGCAACCGTCCACACTGCGCCAGGCTCCGCCGTTGGTATCGCCCAACATCAGGGCGGTGCCATCTTCCGCGAGGATGTCGCGGGCGGGGTTGCCCGGTCCGGCCACCGCCGCCTGCCAGGTGATGCCGTCGGCGCTCCACACCATGCCGGAGCGTCCGAAGGCCACGAAACGTCCGCCGAGCCGGGTCACGGTGGCGGATTGCACCGGCTCGCCTTGAAGCGACTGCCAGACAATTCCGTCGAAACTGGTGGCGAACCACAAGCCGCCACCGCCCCAGAACAAGCGCCCTGCATGGCAGGCGAGACGCACGTGGTGGTCGGCGGGCAGGGCCGGGAGTTGGACGACGGCTTGCCAGGATCTGCCGTCGTCCGGCGTCCGGAAAACCCGCCCGTCCGCAAGACCGGCGAAGGTCGTCCCAAAGGCGTTGGCGAATTCGAGTCGGGTGGAACTGACAGCCCCGAAATCCGGGATGGCGATCCAATTGATGCCACCATCCACCGAGCGGAAAGGCGGCGAGATCAGCACCGTGCCACCCGGGGTCACCAGCGGTGGCTTCGGATAGGCCGCCGAGCCGTTAGGGGACGTGGAGCATACGGTCCAGTTCAGGCCGTCGGACGACAGGATCAGCCGTTCGATGCCAAAGTTGCTTGCATCGGTGTACTTTCCCGAAAACCAGCCGTCGCGGAACACGATTCCGGTCCCGAGGGACTTGCCGATGTCGCTCCAGTTGAACCCGTCGCGGGTCACGAAGGCTTCGGTTTCCGTTTGCACGATAAGGGTGCCGTTGCCGGCGACGATGTTGGTGATTCCGGTGGCGAGGCTGGGCAGCAGCACGGTTTCCCACGATCCGTCGTCGCGGGTGCGGTAAAGCGCGCTGCCGCCGGCCGCATAGGCCCGGCCGCCGAAGCTCGTCCAGGCGGTAATCGGCAAATAGGAACTTCCTTCCCGGGTCCCGATGCTGTTGGCCAGTTGCGGCGGAACGGCGGAGATCCTCAGCTCATCGGAGCCCACCAGGCCGGACGGATCGCGGCCGCGCACCGCGATCACATGCCCTCCGATCCGCGTCGGTTGGAAACGGAAGCGGAAATGGGGATCGGTGGTGGTGCCGGCCGATACGCCATCGATGATGCATTCGGTGGTGACGGCTCGGCCTTCCGGGTCGGTGGCGGTGCCGGTGATTTCGACCGTCGAGCCGCTGACATGGGCTGAATTGTGGGTCGGCAGGCTGATCCGGACGAGCGGGGCGGCCCCGCCGCTGCCGGAACCGGTGACGAGAACCCCGCCATTGGCGGTGACGCCGACCAACTGACCCTTGCCGCTGGCCAGATCCGTCAGCGTGGTGGGTACATTTCCCCTGAACCAGGTGGTGCCATTGGCGGAGAAAAACACATACGCCCGGCCGCTGATGTTCTCCCGCTTCAGCATGATGAATTTGCCATCGAAGGTGAGCAAGCGGGTCACGGAAACCACCGCTCCCGCCGCGCCCACGGCGGCACCGGTGGCACCGGACTGCCAGGTGATGCCATCGTTGGACACAAAGTAGGTGTTGCCGTCGGCGGAGACGCCGCAAAGCTTCCCGTCCAGCGCCGCCAGGAGGTTCGGATTGACGCCGGAAATCGACGTCCAGGTGATGCCGTCGGTGGACCGGCGCAACGTGCCGCCATGCATGAATTGGTCATAGGCATACCAGGCGCCGGCATGGTGGATGATCCCGATCGCGCTGCCCAAATCCAGCCCGGTGGTGGTCAGCTTGGTCCAGGTGGTCCAATCCAGAGAGGCCGAGTAGCAGGCCCGTGGATCCCCCTGGGTCAGGACAAGCCAGCGGGTGCCATCGCTGGCAGCGGCATTGATTTTGGAAGGCACGCCCGCCGGCAGGGAATCGGGCATGGCACCGGGTAGCCAGCCGCTGTAGTCTCTGCTGTAAAACGATGAAAAATAGCGCCCGTTGGCAATCTGCCGGGCCGGAACCAGCGCCTCCGGGTTGGTGGCCGAGGTGTTGAAAGAACGGCCGGTCCGCCAGTTGCGCCCGTCGCCGGAAATCATCACCGGACCCGGGATGCTGTTGAATTCAACGGGCCGGTAAGCCAGGAATTCGTCGTTCAGGAAGGTGACCGATCCGATCGGATAGATCGGTTCCGGGGTTCCGGTGAAATCCTCCTGGCTGTCGATCCGCCGCAATCGCCCGCCGGTGGTGCCGCAGATGATCGCCCCGTCAAACTCCACGGCGGCGGAGAACTTCTGGCCCGGGGGATTCACGCTAAAGGGTTTCCACACGACCGGCGAGACTCCGGTCAGATAGGTCTCCCGGGGCAGCCAGGTGGAAAATCCGTAGGTCTGATTGCCGAGCGAAACCACCATCAGGTCACCGTTGGCCAGGTTCAAGGTTTCCTCGGTCTCCACCCGCCAGGTGGTCCCGTTCGCGGTGGAGCACATGCCGCCCTGACAATTCACATAGAGCCGATCACCGGCAACGCCCAAATACTGTGCGGCGTGGAAGTTTCCGCTGCTCCTGGGCGGGAGGGCGATTTCCTGCCAAGTCTTGCCATCGCTCGTGGCGAACACGCTGGCGGGGTCCCGGTCGCTCGGCGCGTAGAGCTTGCCATTCCAGAGCCGGATGTGGCCCTTGGTGGTCATGTCGATCAGTGTCCCACCGGTCAACTGCGCCTTGGCCGGCGTCCAGGTGGTGCCGTTCGTGGAGTAAAACAGACTGCCCCAGACGTCCGGCGTGGTGGCCGCCACCAGCACGCCGTTGAACGATGTCAGGCTGGCCAGCGGGACCGTCGATCCGCCCGTATCGAATTCGGTCATCGCCGCCGGTTGGGCCCAACTCGTTCCATTGCTGGAAATGGCCATCGCCAGCACGCCATCGTAACGCCAACCGGCGCAGTACCACTTGGTGCCAAGCTTGGCGAGGCAGGAACCGCTGAAGCCGGCCGGCAATATCCACGGCGTCCAGCCCCGGCCGTCGGTCGAGACGAGGACGCGTTCGCCGGCCACCGCATAGCATTTGCCGTCGATCACCTTGAGATCGGTGATCGGGCTGTTGGGAGCGCTCTCGCGCACCCAGGCGAAGGCCTCGAAGGGCGACGTGACCACGGTTAAGGTCATCCTTGCGAGAGCGTTTCCCTGGTCGTTGCTGACGGAGCAGGTGTAAACCCCGTTGTCGGCGGTGGTGGGGGCGGTGAAGGAGAGAGATGCCTGGGTTATTCCCGTTAAAATCTGGCCGTTCCTGGTCCACTGATAGGTCATCGGCTCGCTGCCCTCGGCGCGGACACCGAGCACGGCGGCGCTGCCAGCCAGGGCCGAGAGGTCGCCGGTTTCCCACACGATCACCGGCGGGTCCCGCCGCTCCGTGAGCGCGGCCGTGGCACTGGTCACGGTGGCGAAGGCGTTGCGGACGGCGACATGATAGTCTCCGAAGTCACCCGGTTTGAGCGGGTCGATGACAAGCGTGCGGTCCCATGCGCCCGGGAGGGCGATGCCATCGCGGAACCATTGGTAATGGAGGGGAGGAGCTCCCGTGGCGCCCACTGTGAGCATCGCACGCGAACCCAACGGCAGCCGTTGGGCGGCGGGTTGGGCGGCGATGACCGGCGGCTCGGGCCGGAAGCCGCGCAGTTGGAACGAACCGGTGGCGGCACCGGAGGCGGAATCCACCGCAATGTAATAGGTGGTACCCGCCACGCCTGTCAGTTGGACCGCGCTCCAGATGGCAAAGGCGCTGGCATCGTCATTGGCAGCGACTTCCAGCAACTCTCCCGGGTGCCCGGGGTCAGGGATATAGACGGCGACCACGGTGTCAAAATCACTGCCCTCGGTGGAAAGCGACAGGGGCCCCGCCGCGTTCGGCTTCCAACTGTACCAAACACTGTGCCCGGCACCCACGCCGGCATGGGGACGGCCCGACTCAAACGGCTGGGCGGTGGCACCGCGGTTGCTGCCGGCGATTTCAAAGCTGCCGCCTTCCAGCACAACCGCCTGGTTCAGATTATCATTCAGGCCGGCCACCGCGAGCGCTAGGCTGAACGACTCGCCGACGGGGCTGTCACTCAATGTGAGAAAGCGATAGCGTTTGCCCTGTTCCGCGGTGAACCGCACGGCCAGTGTCTGATTCACCAGTGAATCGGCTCCGGAGTCATCGACCCGCCTCAGATTTGTCGGTTCATCTCCTTCGAACACGACCACCCGCTGGCCGGCGCCGTTGGAGCGGGCGATGAGTTGCGCGAAGCCGGAGAAGCCGGCTGTCCATGAGAACCACAGCGTGCGCGCTCCCGGAATCCCATGCCAGACATCTTCCCCCGGCTCGCGGGTTGTGGTGGCGTTGGAGCCGGTCCAAGTGCCATAGTCTCCTTCGAAGACGAATGGCCCGGCGAAAGCATCGTTGGTTGCCGGGGGCGGTCCGCTGCCCAACAGCCGGGCAAGGTTCAACCGCGCTCCGGTTTTGACTTTGCCCGACAGGCTGGGCACCGCATCGGCCGTTTGATAGAGACGGCCGATGAGTTGTGAGACGGAATCTCCGGGAAACTGGGCGCGGGCCAAAGCCAGC
This sequence comes from Verrucomicrobiota bacterium, assembly GCA_017301995.1. GTDB lineage: Bacteria > Verrucomicrobiota > Verrucomicrobiia > Verrucomicrobiales > Akkermansiaceae > Luteolibacter. The sequence goes on from JAFLEH010000029.1 coordinate 35,829, forward strand.
GCGCCAGCCACGTGCGGTGTGGCCATCGAGGTCCCGTTCAGGTATTTGTAATCGGTGGAACTGCCTTTGTGACAGGACCAGATCTGCCAGCCGGGCGCGGCCAAATCGACCGTGTCCCGGCCGTAGCAGGAGAAGCTGGTGAGGCGGTCGGCCGCGTCCGTTGCCGCCACCGCGACAATGTTAGGCACGTCATAGCTTGATGGATAATGTGGGATTGAGTCGTTGTTGGTACCTTCGTTGCCTGCCGCGGCCACAAAGGGAATACCCACCGCGTCGCACTGGGCGATGGCTTGGCGCAGCGCCTCGCTGTACGGCCCGCCTCCCCAACTGGCGCTGATGACATCCGCCCCCATCCGGCGCGCGTAGTTGATCGCCTTGATGCCGTCCGAAGTGGTGCCGCCAGCCGGGCCAAGAAACCGACACGCCTGCAACCGGACTTGCCATGCCACCCCGCACACGCCGATTCCATTGCCGCCGCGCGCGCCGATCGTGCCGGCGCAGTGGGTGCCATGGCCCTGATCGTCCATCGGATTGCCGCTGCCGGTGATGGCATCGTAGCCGTGGATGTCGTCGATGACACCGTTGTGATCGTTATCGACTCCGTCGCCGGGGATTTCTCCGGCATTCGTCCACATGTTGGGCGCGAGGTCCTCATGGTCGTGGCGGATACCGGTGTCCGTGACGGCAACGACCACATCCGGGGCGTCGTGGCGGATGCTCCAGGCTTCTGGCGCGTCAATATCGGCATCCTCGGAATAGCCACCAACCTGGCCCAGGTTATGCAGTCCCCAAAGTTGGCCAGCGGCGAAGGCCGGATCATTCGGGATGACGCAGGGCCATACCAAATGGTCGGGCTCCGCGAACGCGACAAGATCACGCCAGGCGGCGACTTTTGCGATTTTGGCGGTCAATTGGCCAATCGCATCGGGTTGATCGGCGAAGGCGGCCAATAGGAAACCGCCCGGCTCGATGGCGCGGATCGTGAAGCCCTCGGTGGCGAGTCGGCGTTCCAAATCCGCAGGGTTGCTGCCCGTCTTGGGTGTTATCATCACATGATCGGCCACCATGACGACGCGCGAGGTGAGGTTGCCCGTTTTGCCGGACCAGCGTTCGACGACGCGCAGCAGCGGATATTTGAATGCCTCGTTACGGATAATGGCGGTGCGCTCCCGGTTACCCAGCGGATCGGATGCCGACCACCGCTCCTGAATCAGATGCGCCGCGGCCATCGCGGCTTCGGAAGGATGGGGCAGTGGCGGAGCGGGTGGAAGAATAGCCGTGCTGGCGGTGGCACTGGCCGCCGGCTGGGCGCCGCCCGTAGGCACGGGAGGGGCTTTAGGCCCGGGTGCCTCCGCGCTCGCGGAATCCGGTTGGAAGGGTTCCGCTGTTTGGGAGACCGGGTTCGGTTCGGCGTGGACCTGGGGCGGAGAAAATGTCGAATCCGGCTGGGGCGGCGGCTGCTTGTGGACCAGAGTCACGAAAACCAATACAACGCCTATCAGGCTCAAACATGCGCAAAACTGCCGACGTTTCATTGCGGGGAAGAGGCAAACACAATAATCCGTTCCAAACAAGCCAAAATTCCGACAGCCCAGAATGGTTTCACCCGCGTCATAGGGGCGCAATCTCCCAAAGTCGTTCCGTTGACCGGTTGAGAGACGAGTGCCCGGACCGGCGTAGTGTGAATCCGTGCGCGCCGTTCTTTTTCTAGCCATCGTGACCGCGGGCCTTGCGGCCGCGCCGGCGGACCGTGCCGCGCTGACGGGCAAAGCCGCCGCAAGCGCGGAATCGACGTGGCGGAAGCTGGATGGGCCGTCGCCCGATCTATCATCCCGCGAGCTGTTCACCGGCGCGCTGGCCTGGTGCGAGGCGGGTATCCATGCCGACCGCCTGGAGCGTTTGTTCGAAACGGCGGCCCGCATGCACGACACCGATCCGGCGAGTCCCGGATACGGGAATTTCCGTTGGAGTTGGAAACACGCGGTGGTTTTCGATCGCAACGCGGTGGAGTTCTCGATGCAGGGTGGCGCGCTGTTATGGATCAGGCATCGCGACCGCATGCCCGCCGCGGCGCGTGACCGCTTGCGGCCGATTCTCGAGTTGGGAACCGAAGGCTGCCTGCGCCACCGGGTGCGGGAAAATTATACCAACATCGCCCTGATGAATGCCGGAAATCTTATATTGTTGGGAGAGGCGTTGGGCAATGCGGCGGCGGCGAAAGAAGGCTACCGCAGGCTTGACCGGATCGTTCTCTACACCTCACAGGCCGGGATCCACGAGTTCGGAAGCCCCACCTACTACGGGGTCGATCTGGACGACCTGCTGATGATCGAGGCATTCTGCCGGGAAGATCGCGGCCGCCAACAGGCGCGTGCCCTGTTGGAGTTGTTCTGGACGGACATTGCGCTCAATTTCCATCCGGCGGCGGGGCGTTATGCGGGCGCCTACAGCCGCAACTACGACTATCTCCACGGCTGGGGTGGACTGGAAACCCATCTGTATTTGAACGGTTGGATCGAACGGCCGGAACCATCCGGTGGCGCGCTGGTTTTCCATTTGTTAGGGCAATGGTCGCCTTCGGACTCCTATCGCGCTCTGGCCAACCGTTTTCCCCGCGAGGTCCGTCAGGTCTGGGGCAGTGACCCGCTGCAGACCCGCACGCATTTTCTCGATCGCGACATCAGTCTGGGCAGCGCCACCACCGGCTACGGCGGGCGGATGGATTTTCTTCTAACCGCCGATCTGAAGGGCACACGGGATTCGGTCCGGTGCTATTTCGTTCCCGATGGCCGGGGTGATCCCTACGGGAAAAACAAGGTCGCCGAGAGCGTGGCCGCGGAGGCCCATCAGAAGGCGCTGCATCTCGTGCCGTTCTGGACGGCGGCCCAGCGGCAGGGCGAGGCGCTGGCGATGGTGGTCTATCGGCCCGGCGATATCCCGTCGGACACGGTTTCGCTGGAATCCCACTTCGTCATGACGAGGGCGGCCGCGTTTACGATCGGCGGCCGCGCGGTGGATTTCTCATCTGACAAGCCACGTTCGGTGGACATTGGGGAAAACGAGGAGGTCATGCTCCGGCTGGGTGGCGGGGCCTTGGGAATCCGCCTGCCGTGGACCAACGGCGCGCCTGCCCGCCTGGTGTTCGACGGCAATGCCCACGGCGCGGTTAGACTCACCGTGAACCACCGTGGCGCTCCGCTTCGCGACACCCCGCTGCCGCCATCGGCGGTGCTCTGGGTGCGGGTGGCCAGCGGCCTAGCAGACAATGCGGCGGCTGAGGCATGGCGTTCAAACTTCGCGGCCGAGCGTGTGGCCTGTTCGGCCAATTCACGCGGCATCACCGCCCGCCGCGGCGATGCGCTGGTGATTCGCGCGGAGGCGCCCTTCCAACAGGCCGGCGTTCCCCTGCCATTGCCCACCACGGCGTTGATAGAACATGACGGACGCGACATCGGAGCGCCGATCCTCCGGCGGGTTGAGCCGGTTCGATCATTGGTCGCGCAGCCGCCTCCACTGCCGATCCGGGGCGAACCCGGCAAACCGATCCGTTGGGAAGCGGAAACCGGCCGGATTGTGCCGTTTTTCGCGGTCGGTGAGGACCCGCGGGCTTCCGGTGGAAAATTCGTCTGGCTGCCGGGCGAGCCCGGCCAGCCCGGTGGCGCGGACCTTGGCTCGGTCTCATGGAACATCCGACTGACCTCCGGCGGCGGCTATCAATTGCGCGGGCGTGTCAAGTCGCCCACGCCCGCGGACGACTCGTTCAGGCTACGGGTGGTCCCGCCGGTCGGCGGATCTCCGCGCACGGCCGATTGGGGTGTGGGAGTCCATCCGGAATGGGCATGGGTCTGGCTCAACGATCCTTCTACCCGCAAGCCGATGGTATTCGATCTGCCCCAGGGCACCACCACGATGGAAATCCTGCCGAGGGAAGACGGCACCCGTCTCGATCAGCTCGAACTGGTGCCGGTGCGTTAGAATGGCTGGGGCGATGGTTTACGGTCGCGAAACCTTGAGCCGCGCGAAAACCTCCGGGGATGTGGCCGGTATCCGCACCGTGACAGTGTGAGGATCTCCGGTTCCGATTTCAACCGTCACGCCATCGGCATTGGGGCCATAGCTGTCATAACCGATGGGAACCTGTTTCCAAGGCACGAAGCCTCCGACACTCCATTCGCAGACCTGCGTGGTCACAGCGCGGGATGCGGATGTCCGGTTGAAACGGAAGATCAGGGACCCTCCCTCGCGGGTGCCCTTGGGGAGGATTCCGGCACTTGGCACATTCGCCGCGCTGCCGAGAACGAATTCTATCAGATTGCGAATGCCATCGTGGTCCGGATCAAGATCCGGCGATGACTCGGCAGGCGAGAGACCCTGGTTGTAGGCCCACACATCGTAGGTATCGCCCAGTGCGGTGAGCGTGATGGCGTCAGGTTGTCCGTTGGCATCGGTATCCACTCCATAGTTGATCCGGTAGGTGTTTCCCACATGCTCGATCAGGGTGCCATCGGGCAGGCCGGCGAATGTCCCCGTGACGGTGACTCCCGGATGGCTCACTACAACAAAGCGGGTGTTGGTCGGCAGCACCGCCAGCGAGCCCACCACATCCGGATAGAAATTGGAGCCCGTGATGGTCATCGGACCGGTGGTGGTGAGACGGGAGCAGGTTTTATCTCCTTGATTGATAGCGGAAATAAAGTTGGAACCCGCTGCCAGTGTGCCTCCGTTGACCGTGAGGTTGCCTGTGGCCGTCGCGCTTCCCGGAACGATACGTCCCGCCGACGCCACGGTGACCGCCTTTCCGCAGGTGCCCGTGCCGTATAAGCTGGCATTGGCGGCGACGTTCACCGGACTGGCCGTCAAGTTACCCCGTATTTCCAGATTTCCCTCGTTCATGTAGGTGGTTCCGGTGTGGGAGCTGGAACCGGTTAGTATCCATCGCCCGGCGCCGGACTTCCACAGGGTGGTGGCACCATCCGGGCCATCGGTTAGGGAAAACGCGATTTCGTTGGCCTGGCCACTGGTGCCGCCGAGTGTCAGGCCCTTCGCGCCTCCGGAGGCGAGGGTGAACGGTCCGCTGAGCACCAGCGCACCCGATCCTGAAGCTTCAATGGTGCCGCCGCCAGTGGTTCCCGAAAGATGCAGCGCCCGGTTGCTCGAATGTCCGGTGCCCGTGTAGATCAGCCTTCCGCCGCCCGATCCTTCACCGAGTTCGATGCGTCCCTCATCCTCTGATGTTGGCGCACCGAGGGCCGAATTGCCGCCACCCAAATTGCGGATGGATGTAAACGACAGCTTTCCAACCGCAACCCGGATCCCCTTGGGCATCACGAATGAATTCGAGTCGTTGGTTAGTTCCACCGTGCCGTAGTCCGCGCGCACGGAGAGGCGCGTGTCGGCGGCGGGTGCCGCATCGTTGACGACGCGCCCGGAGATCCGCAGGATCCGCGACTGCACACCGGCGAAGCCGAGCCTGGCACCATCGCTGCCCACGCGGACATCCCCCTGCCATTCGCCCACGGCGCCAACCGTCGTTCCGGTCATCGCCACCTGCAGCGCCCCCATGTCAAAAGGACCGTTGCCGTGAATCGTAACCGTCTCGTCGGCGATGGTGCGCCCCGCGCCCACGGCGAGCGCAGCACCGGATTCCACCACGGTGCCGCCGGTGGTGGCGCCAAGGGCCGTGGCGAAATCCGCCACCAGATGCCCCCCGGAAACCGTGGTGGTCCCTCCGTAGGTACTGGCGCCCCTCAAGAAGAGCGTGCCTTCGCCCGTTTTCCTCAGCCCGGAGGCTGCGTTGCCGGTAAGCGCGCCATCGAGGTGGGCGGCGCGAAAGCCGTCGGGGCGGGCGCTGCTCAGGTTGACCCGGATGGTGCGCTGGGCGCCGGCCAGCGCGATGCCGTTGGAGAAATAGAGTTTGCCGGTGCTGTTGTTCGTTTGCAACGCCAGCACGGAATTGGCGTTCGGCAGAAACCCTCCGGTCCCCCATGTAAGCGGATCGGTGTTGCCGCCGAAGCGGAGGGTGAGATCGCCACCCACGGCGGCGAATCCGCCGCTGCCCGATCCGTTGGAATCCAGCCAGCGCACCTTGCCGGCTCCGGTGCCCACCGGTCGGTCAAAAGTGCCCGTGCCCTCAAGGATGCTGCCGGCGTCGCCACTGGCACCCGTATGATTGCCGCCGTTGCCAAACACAAGTTCCGCGTTGGGCGAGAGATTGGTTAGGGACGGCACCCGCAGGTAACCGTAAAGCCGGAGGCTGCCGGAAAATGTGGCAGACCCTTCGAGGGTGGCGGTGTAATTCGTGAGAACCGAATAATCACCGATCTGGAGGGTCGCGCTACCACTGGATGTCCGAACCTCACCTTGGATCGTTGGCCGGGAGGCGTCATCTCCAAACAGCGTCAGCGTGGACCCGGACGCGAGGGAAATGGTGCGGCTCGCGCCGTGGGTCACCGCCGCTCCGTAGGTGATGGAACTCGATCCCGTGATGGACAGGTCGTTGGAGGAGTTGCCAAGCGCGCCATCTCCCCTAAAATAGATACCCGCCCCGTCGAGAGTTACCACGCCGCTGAAAGAGTTAGGATAGGAAAGTTCCAGAAGGTCGCTGCTTCCATTGCCCTTGAAGGTAACCGAGCCCCCGGTGATGGTCGGCTCCAGCGATGGATGCGAGTTATAATTGGTCCTCCCGTCGGTGCGGTTGTTGGTGATCACAAGGGTGCCGGACGAACGCGATAGCGTGTAACTGCCCGGGTCAATGATTTGAAACACAGGACCGTCGTTGAATGTGATGGAATTCACTTGGATGCTGGAGGAGCCAAGGGTTACTTGAGCGCTACCCGATGCGTGAACACCGGTGCCAAAGATTGCGTCACCGCCAGCGGTCCAACTGACATTCGTCGATCCATCCCACCAGTTTTTGTTGGCCGTGTCGTTGCTCCACACACCGGACGAATTCGAAGGCGAGGGAGTGGCGGTCCCGTTACCATCCCAAGTAACCGCTTTCACGTGCGGGGTGGTGATGGCGATGGAAAGAATAGCAGCGAGGTGGCGGGAGTTGCGGAAAATCAGATGTGCTTTCATAGCTTTGCGGTTTTTTGGTTGGTCGGTCTTTTGTTCATCGGCCCGTACGGGGCGCCATTGAGGAATATCGGAATTCCACGATCGTTTGCGGATTACCTTCTGGAGCGACTTCGGTTCCGTGGCACTGCCGCCGAAACAGTTTGCCCGAAGGTCATTCATTCTCCATAATGCAAAATCTCCACAGGAGTGCAACGCGGATCCAATCATAAACTCCGCAATTTTTGCTGCCGCATGGTGCACGCTGGGCAGAATGGTGGTTTTCCACGAGCTGCGGTTGCGCCGTATCAATCGCATTTGAAGCCGCTCTGGATCGAAACCAGTAAGTATCCATTCGTGCCATAACCTCACCCGCGAGGTTGGTCTTGTTGGTTTGTTGGCTATCGCCCCACGCCCGTGACACGCTCCGATCTTGTGATCTTCCAGACCGGACGTGCTCCGGAGGTGATGATGTGGGAGAATGAAACGTCCTCGGCCTGATCGACTTCGATTATGGCTTTGCCAGGCAGGCTGAGGTTCTCGAAGGCGACCTGCCGCGTGCGATGGCCCTCGGCGGGGAATCCGTTCACGATGATCAGCGGCTTTGATGGATCGGCCTTGGTCAAATCCAGATTGGAAAAGCGGAAGTTGCGGAAGACCGGTTGGTCCGGGGCTGGCGCGCCGTCGTTATTGTAGTTCAAATTGGTCAGAATGCTGATCTTGCGGAGTTCGCAGTCTCTTACGGTTAGATTCTCCACCACGCCGCCGCGGTCATTCGTTCCCTTGATCTGGAGGCCGTGAAGCAGCGGGCCGGCGACGCATTTCTCGATCACCACATCCCGCACGCCCCCGGACATTTCGCTGCCGATGGAAATCCCGTGGCCGCGAAGGAACCGGCAACCGCTGATCCGGATCCGTTCGGTGGGCCGATTGATCCTGTTTCCTTCCGGATTCTTTCCGGACTTGATCGCGATGCAATCGTCTCCCGTGTCGAAAACGCAGTCGGTGATGAGGGAGTCGGAGGATGAATCGGGATCGATACCATCGCCATTGCGGACGTTGCTCCTGATGGTTAGGCCGCGGCAATTCACGTGCCGCGAATAGATGTAATGCAGGGTCCAGCACGGCGATTCATCGAGCGTGAGTCCGGTGATATCCACCTGCTCCGCATTCATCAGGCAGACCAGCCTGCCGCGGCCCCGCAGGCCTTTGGCGGCGATCATGCGGTTTGCCAACTCTTTTCCTCCCCCGGAGATCCGGCCCTCGCCGCGGATCGAGAGATCATGTATGTTAGGTTGTCCCCCGGCATCCAGCCTGCCCGCGTTGACCAAACTGGCATAGGTTTCCATTTCCCATCCCTCAAACCGGTTGCGGACGAGCGGCAGGTAGTCATCCGGAGACGCGGAGCCCTTCAGCACGCCGTCTTTGGCGATCTCCAGCGTCATATCGCTTTTGAGAAACAGCGCGCCGCTGAGAAACACCCCCGCAGGAATGCGCACGACACCACCGTCCGGACAGCGGTCAATTGCCGATTGGATGGATTTCGTGTTCACCATGCGACCGTCTCCCACCGCACCGCAGGCGGTGACCGGCAGGGCGAGCCAGCGGGCCAATGGCAGCTTCTGGCGGTGGACCTCGGCGGCTGCCAGAGAGGCCACTTCCCGGGCACCCGTCTCCGAATAGTGGGTGTCGTCGCCGGAAAAATGGAAGCGTTTGGAACCCTCCACGCCCGCTTCGGACTCCATCTTCAGGGTTAGATCGTGGAGATCCAACAAAGGGGTTCCGGTTTCCTCCGCGACGGCGCGGGCGGCGGCCGGATAGGCACCCAGGGTATCGGCAAACTTGCCGTCCGCGGTCCATCTCCGCCGCACGACCGGCGTGGCGATAACGGGATGCGCCGACTTCGCCCGGGTTTCCGCGACGAACTTCCGGAGATTCGCGCGGAAGTCGGTGTCGGCGGCGGCGAAAACTTTCGGGTTATCCGCTTTCTGGTCGTTGTGGCCGAACTGGATGATCACCCAATCGCCGGGTTTCAGAGACGCAACAACCTGCTGCCAGCGCCGTTCGGCGATGAACGAGCGCGTGCTGCGCCCGTTGCGCGCCTGGTTGTCAACCTTCGCGGGAGCGATCACCACTTCGGGAAACAATTGTCCCCATCCGCGTTCCGGCAGATCGGCGCGCGGCTTGTCGGCCATCGTCGAATCACCTATCAAATGGATTGTTGGGGCGGATGGTTTGGCGGCGGAGCACGGAACGGAGGCGCCCAGGAAGACGGCGGCCGCCATTGCCGGATGTGCCACAAACACGCGCCAATGACGGATACGGGAAAATATCGGGGTGATCATTTGGTGAAACGGATTCGGATGTATTGATCGTGCGTTCCGCTTCCGGCAGGATCCATGACGGCACGCACGGTTTCGGGGTCGGCACCCGGATTGAGGACATCGAGAGCGACCGGTTGCCAGTTCGCCAGATCCCGGGAAGTTTCGGCCTGATAGATCACGTCGCCGACGTGGGCAGGGCGCTGGAAAGTGAGTGCCAACTCCGACGGGGTCCGGGTGACCGTCGGTTGCGGAGTGAAGGCGTGCGGATCGGTTCCAAGCGCGTATTCGGCGAGATTGGCGAGGCCATCCCGATCCGGGTCGGCGCCAAGAGCGGATATACCCGCCAGGATTTCTTGCTGCGTGAAACGGGATGTCTCCCAGTTGGCGAAATTCCTCGGTGAAATCACCAGCGTGCCGGTTGCGGAACCCTGATAGCCTGGCTCGGTGACCGAAGCGTTCACCGCGTAGGAACCGGGAACCGATGGAGGTGTCGGAGATCCATCGTAGGTCAGACTGGCCGCCAACCCCGTGGGTGAAGTGGTGACGGCGACGGGCTTCGGCGATCCGTCATAGACCGCCCCGAGGTTGGTTAGGGTGACTGTCGCCGGGAGCACGGTGGGCACTATGGTCAGGCGGACTTGGCCGGTGGTGGCGGTATCGACCGAGGCGGTGAAGCCCGGCGGAACCGAACCGATCTGAACCTGGTTGTCAGTTAGGCTTCCGGTGTAGGTCAACAGCGTGAAAACACCCGGGCCGAAGCCCGCCGATGCTCTAACGTTGACGGTTCCGTCCAAGGTGAGGTTGCCGGTGACCGCGATGAGATCGGACTCCGTCCCGAGTTCGCAATCCAGCACGCTTGTGGCTGATAGAACCAGGCCGCCGCCGAGGGAAAGCGTTCCGGAGGGTGATCCCGGGGCGAGCGTCCCATTGGAAATAACCGCCCCGGCGATGGAACCGCCACCGCAGAGTGTTCCGTCGGGGCCAACGGTCGTCGCGGTGGCGGCAAGCGATCCGTTTACCGTAAGTCTTCCCTGTGAAACGGAGGTGTTTCCGGTGTAGGTGTTTGCACCGGTTAGTATAAGATTTCCGGTTCCGGTCTTGGTGATGGCGACCTTCTTGGTGGAGCTGCCGTTGGCGATCACCCCGGCGAAGCTGGTGTCGAGATTCGCGCCGCCGATGGTGTAGGTGCAGACCGCCGAGCTATTGTTGCCGGCCATGCCCAATGCGCTTCCCGCCTGCCCCGAGAGCGCGCCGAGGCTGTATGCGCCACCCTGTCGGGCGGTTAGCGTCCGCGTTCCGAGATCGAATGCCGCGCCGCCGCTTCCATGATAGGTGGTGGTCATGAATCGGAACGAGCCGGTCCCGGATAGATGGATGCCGCCTGTGAATCCGGAGATGTCGCCCTCGATGTCGAATACGCTGGTCGCGCTCAGGGTGAGAACTCCCGAACCGGAGATGTTCTTCACCGCATGGGTGCCGCCGGCGTCACCTCCGGTGATGGTGGAGTTGGCCGCCACCATGACCGCGTTCTGGGGGGAAAGCGAGCCGGTCGCCCATGTGCCGCCGTTGAGCGTGACCGTGCCCGTGCCCAGCGCCGCCGCGTTGGCGATCGAAACGGTGCCCGCGTGGATCGTGGTGCCGCCGGTGAACGTGTTGGCGGAAGATATCACGAGCGTGCCGGTTCCGGATTTGGCGAGCGTTGCGCCGCCCGAAATCATGCCGGTTCCGGAAAACGTGTAGTTTTTCGCGGAATCCACCGTTACCGACGCCGGATACGCGTCTGTGGTTAGATTGATCGCCACGGTCGCATCGCCCGCGTCGGTGAATGCCGGCGAATCACCCGTCTGATAGGTTGTCGTTGCCGCTCCCGCCTGCCAATTGGAGGTCGTTTCATCCCAATCCGAGCTGACATTTCCGGTCCAGACGATCGGCCCCGGCTGACGGGGCGGCTCCACGAGGGTCATGGTGACCATTCCGGCGGTCGCCGTGTCGAATGTCGCCACGAGGGTCGATCCGGCGGGCGGCTCCCAGGTGAAGACGGGCGTTCCGGTTAGGGTGCCGGTGTAGGTCAAGATGGTTAGTGTGCCAACCGCGGGAACCCATCCGGCCCCCGCGCGGATGGTGGCATTTCCCGAGAAGGTCAGGTTTCCGTCGATCGCGAGCGGAGTGCCGCTCCACTCGATGCCGCCTCCGGCCTGAACAACCACGTTTCCGGTGACGGTTCCCGTGCCGCCGAGCGTGCCGCCGGCCTGCACGGTGATGGTGGAACCGCTGGTGCTTCCGGTAACTCTCAGCCGGCCGGCGGAAACGAGTGTCGCACCCGTGTGGGTGTTGGCTCCGGCCAGGGTCAGTGTTCCGGACCCGACTTTGGTTAGCGCGGTGGGGCCGGTGCCGTCGCGCAGCGTCCCGGCAAACACGCCGTCCTCGTCGCGCGCTCCAACCTGATAGGTCGCGGTTTTGCCCGCGCTGAGACCGCCCCGCAGCGAGCTGGTGGCGTCGCCGGACAGATTGCCCACCGGAATCGTCAGGGCGGACGACAGGGTTTTGTTATAAGAACCCGAGACCCCCGCTCCGAGATCGAGATGGGCGGACGGCCAACCGGCGGCGTTCTGGGGCCGGAATTCGCCGCCATCATCGTCCGTGACCACGCTGATCCGTCCGGAAAATGCCGACCAGTCGCCCAACAGTTCGGTGCGGACATAGGGGATGTGGATGGTGAAGTCGCCGCTGCCCGTCAGCGCTCCAGTTAGATTGCAGCGGGTATCGGCGTTGAGGCGTCCCGTCGCTCCGGATGGTACATGGATCGGCCACGCGCTGGTGGCCCACGAGTCCATGGAATCGTCCTCCGTCATGGCGAGCGTGCCGCCGTTGAGGATGACCGATCCTGGGCCGATACCCGAGACGTTCGCGGAGTCGGTGGCAAGCAGCAGTTTGCCCTCGTTGATCTGGATGCCGCCGGTGTGGGTGTTGGCGTTGGCGAGGATCAGGGTGGCCGCGCCGATCTTGGTTAGGCGACCGCCGCCGGTGACCTTGCCGGATATGGTGACGGTGGCCGATGGGGTGTGGATGGTGCCGCCCTTGGTGCCGAGAGTGAGTGATCGGTCGGTGTTGGACTGGCCGCCGGTGATGGAAAGGGTGGCGCCATCCAGAACCAGATTGGCGGCGGAGTTTCCGGAGGCGCCGATCGAACTGGGAACTCCGCCTTCCGCCAGGTTGTCCACCGCGAGGATGCCGCCGGTGACGATGGTGGGTCCGGTGTGGGAGTTGGTGGTGGCGATGGTCAGTGCGCCCCCGCCGTGCTTCGTGATTCCCCCGGTCCCGGCGAGCGCCCCGGATCCGGTTAGGGTGTAATCCGCATCCGCTGAAACCGTGATTCCGCCTACCGGAAGCACGTCGTTCAGGTTGACGACCGGATTGGCCACGCCCACGGCATCGAATGTCACTGTATCTCCGGAAACGAAAACATCCTGGCTTCCCGAACGCGACCAATTGGCGGTGGTGGCGAGGTCCCACGCGTTTCCGCCGTTTCCGCCGTTTCCGCCGGTCCACGCGACATTGGCCGGAGCGCGCATCAATGGAACCGTTAGGGTGAGTGCGCCACCCGTGATCGACAAAGTGTGTGGAGTTCCTTCCGGAAGGGTTAGGGAAATGTTGGAGGCTGATCCGGCAAGGCTGCCGCCATAGGTGAGCAGGGTGTAGCTGCCCGCGGGCAGCGTGCCGTTGAGCGCATTGACCACCAGATGCACGGTGCCGCTGAGGTTGAGGTTGCCCGCGACCGTTATCCGGTCGCTCGGAGCCATGTTTCCCGATGGATCGTCGGAAACGTCGAAGGCGAGCACCGCACCGTCGGCCAGTGATAGGTCCGAGCCAAAAGCGAGCGTTCCTGCCGCGCCCATCCCCGCGCCGGGCGTGATCGCGCCCCGATAACCGACGGTTGCGGACTGGCTGACGGTCCCGGTTCCCGCCAGGCGTCCTCCGCTCAGGCCTTTGGCGGCTGAACCGCCCCACGTGCCTCCCCACACCGTCACCGGACTCGATGTTAGAACACCGTTCACCACCAGCGCGCCGTCCCAAACGGTGGTGGGGCCGATGAACCCGTGCGTTCCAGATAGAGTCAGTTTTCCTCGTCCGGATTTTGTCAGCGACATGGATCCGTCCAATGATCCGTTGGATCCGTCGAGGGTGAAATCCTGCGGATTGAAAAAGGAAACCGCGCCCGGTGCCAGCGAACCCGACAGGGAGACGGCTGCGGCATTGGATCCGGATAGATCAAACAGCACGCGATCGCCCTGGGAGAATGCGGCTGCCGCGCCCGTTGCGTTTTTCCAGGAAGCCGACGTTCCAACATCCCATACCGGCCCGACGTTCCATGCCAGTTCGGCGGCGGCCATCGGTGGCGGCGGCACCGCGGCCGGCATGCCGAATCCGAGATAGTAATCCACATAACTCGCCTGCACATATCCTTTCGTCGTCGTCTGGCAACGGTATTGCGGATTGTGCATCAGCGTGTAGAGCCGGTTGGTCGCGGGTATTGCGGTGGTGTAGATCCGCAGCGCGGTACAATCCGACTGGACGAACACCAGTTCCTCGCGCCAATCGCCGAGAATGTCGCCCCAGAACGCCGGTCGGCCACCATAGGCCTGGCGGACGCTGTTGGAGCCCCAGTCGTTGTAGAGGGACCACACGCGATCCACGCCGCCGGTGGTCGCATTGAACTTGTTGATCACCGGGCTGTAGGCGCCCGAACCCGCTCCGTCGATGAACTCCCGCCCGAGGTCGCCGTCCCACCACAAGCCTTCGGGGGGCCAAACGCTGTTGGCGAAAATCTGCTGGCCCTTCGCATTGAAGATGCCCGATTGCGTGGAGTACATTTCATAGCCTTTGTGGGCGGCGCTGATGTCGAGCGCGATCCCGCGGCCGACATCCACCGTGCCTCCCGAGTACCATTTCCTGACCATCGTGCCGGTGCCGGATTCGTAAAGCGCGGTGGCCAGCATGGTGGTGTTGTTCTGTTGGATGGCGTAGGTTTCCAATCCCGGACGGTCGGGGTCGATATCGGCGATGTGGAACCGGTCGCCGTGCGTTAGAATGTTGGTGAATAGCTGGGTTCCGTTGTCATCGAGCGCATAACCGATGTCGCAGATCTCGTCCTTGCCGTCGTTGTCCACATCCGCGACGCGGAGCTGATGGGCTTCGGATCCCGGAGTAACGGCCGGATTCTGCGCCCAGGTCCAGCGTTGGGTGAGCGACCCGCCGCGGAAATCCCACGCGGTGACCTGCCGGTAGAACTCAAGGGTGTCGGCGCGGTTGCTGCCGTGAAGCACGACGCTCGGCCGTTTGCCATCGAGATAGGCGATGAGCGCCTTGCAGTTCATCGGACCATGGACGGCCCAATTGTTAGGAACCGGGGCGCGGGCGAGTTCGACACCGGTCTGGCCATCGAAGACGGATAGAAACTGCGCGGTTTCGGTGGCGGCGGAAACCGCGGCGACCTGGGTGCCGGCCGCGTTGGTGACGGTGACGCCGTTCGCCGTGCGGGCGAGCACTTCCGCCCTGCCGTCGCCATCGAGGTCATAGACGGTGACATTGTCGCAGTCGCCCACGCTGATCGCGGACGATCCGGGTTCGATGTGATCCTGGTTAACGCTGTTAGGACCCATCGCCATCCGCCAAAGGAAAGTTCCGTCGTTTCGGTACACCTCGAGAAACTGTTCGAAGGCGCCGAGCGTGGAGACCCGGTCCACCACGAAATCGTAGTCTCCATCGGCATCGAGATCGCCCACCCAGCCGAACTTCACGGTATAGGGACCGTTGGGTCCGGTGTCGGCGCGCAAGGGGATGGTCTGGAATTGTTTCTGTGCGGAGTTGGCCGGGAGGGTGACGGTTTCCGAAGGGGATTGCTCGATGCCGTTGACCACCGGGCGGACGGAATAAGCGTAGGCGTTGTTGGTGAGATTGGTGGATCCCGGCGAGTCGGTGAAATCGGTGGTGGCGGTGATTGGCGCGGAGTTGAGCTTGGCCGCCGCGGCTCCGTTGGTGCTCCGATAGAGGTTGAAAGCGATATCCGGCGGATCGTTTCCTAAAAGCCGCCAGCCGACATAGACCTGGGTGGAGTTCTTTCTAACCGTCACCACGCCGCGATTGAGCGACTCCATCTGCCGCTGGGCCGCCACGGGCGCGGCCGCCAAGGCGGCCAGACCGAAGGTGAGAAGCACTCGGAGAATGGCTTGAAACATGGATTTCGGAGGAAACCCGAGTCTCGCCGCCGGGGCGTTTCCTGTCCACTACCCTTTGCGGGTTACGGACGGACGAAATTTTTTCGTTTCACAAATCCGTGCTCCCCATTTCCACCGGGACGCGGTAGGCTGGCCGCGGATGAGACGCAGCCCGCCATGGATTCGTGCCATCGCCGCAGCTTTGCCGCTGGCGGCGCCGCTGGCATCCGCCGGCACCGCGTGGGACGAGGATCTCGCGCGTACGTTTTCCGAACGCCTGCGCGGCATCGACCGCGAGCTGGCCGATCTGCGGCCCCGCCTTGAGAATCTGCCCAAGGTTCCCGTCAATGACCAAGGCGGCACCGGCGGCTTCTCGGCCATGCAGACCACCGCCGCACCGGCGCCCGGAGAGCGGCGCGCGGTGGAAATCAAATGGCCGGCACCGGCGAAGGTGGACCTCGTGGCCCTTGTGCCCGCCCGGCGATACGATGCCACGGGGCTGGACGCCCAATACGGACTGCCGGACGATTTCATGGTGGAGCTGTTGGATGGCGAGGGAAAAGTCGTCTCCAACGTCGCGAGCGAACACGGCGTCCGGTCCCATCCGGTGCGCCGGGGGCATCCGTTCGTCTATCCGGTGGACCCGCCGGTCGAGGCCGCCGGTTTGCGGATTTCCGCCGGCCGGCTGCGCCCGGATTCGGAGACGGATGGCGCTTTCGTCCACGCTTGGGCTGAAGTTTTCGCATTCGAGGGCCAGCGGGATGTCGCGCTCGGGGGAGAAGTCCGCAATCTCGGTGGTTCGGTGCCGCCGTCGCCCTGGCATTGGAGCCCGGCGTTTCTGGTGGACGGCCAAACGCCGCTCGGATTGCCGGAACTGCCCGCCGGAGAACACGGAAACATCGGGTGGATGACCGAGGGCCGCGCCAAGGCCGCCGATGGTGCATCCCTGACCGTTGACCTGGGGGAATCCATCGGGGTGGACGCCGTGCGCCTGCTGCCCGCCAAGCGCCCCACCGCCGACCTCCCGAGCGGATTCGGCTTCCCGCAGCGACTCCGCATCATGATTTCGGACAACGGCCAAGCCGGCGAGGCGGGAAACTGGAAGACCGTCGCCGAACGGTCCTACCGCAATCCCGGACACAATCCGGTGCTGGTTTCATTCGAAAAAACAACCGGTCGGTATGTAAAGATCGAGGCCGCCGAGTTGTGGCGGGCCTTCGACGACTACCCGGCGTTTTTCGCGCTCAGCGAGGTGGAGGTGACGTCGGACGGCGTGAACCGCGCCGTCGGTAAACCGGCGTTTTCCCCGGACAGCATGTCGAATGTGATCGCCTCCAGCGGACGCATCTGGAGCAGTGCGGCGCTGTGCGATGGTTTCGGGCCGGACGGGCGCCTGGTTTCCTCGCGGGAATGGCTCGCGGCCCTCGGCGAACGACTTCGGATCGAAACGCGGGTCCATGAATTGCAAAAAGAAACCGACCGATTGGTTTTTTCATATCGCCGGGGTGCGCTGATCGGCTTGTCGGTACTCGGTTTGATCGGGATATTTCTGATGGTGGTGCTGCCGATCCGCTACCGCCGGCACGCGCGGCGGGAGTTGGTGAAGGTCCGCGAACGGATCGCCGGAGACTTGCACGACGAGGTGGGCAGCAATCTCGGGAGCATCCAGATGTTCGCGGATCTGGCGGCGAGCCGGTCCGGAAAATCGGAGGAACTCAAGCGGATCCAGCGGATTGCGGCGGAAACGGTGAGCGCCGTGCGCGACATCGTGTGGCTGCTGCGGCCGGAGGGCGAGCACCGGATCGGGACCGTGGAGCACTTGCGCGAGACCAGCTCGATCATGTTGGAGAGTCTGGACTGGAAATTCACCGCCAACGAGGGCGCGTGGAAGGTCGAGATGCCCGACGACGCCACGCGGCACCTGTTCCTGTTTTTCCGCGAGGCGCTGCACAACGTGATCCGCCATTCCAAGGCGGGAAAGGTGGAGGTTCACGTCGAGGAAACCGCCGGCCGTTTCCGCCTGACGATCTCCGACGACGGTGTGGGGATCGAGGCCAAGCGCTTGGAGCGACCCGCCACCCTGCACGCCCTCCGCCAGCGCGCCGAGGCGCTTCGGGCCGAGTTCGCGGTGGATAGCACGCCGGGCGGCGGAACCCGGCTGACGCTCGCCATTCCTCTGCCAAAACGGTAGGAGCGCCCGCTTGCCGGTGTTTCCGCCCTTCGCGTCGGAGCACACCGGGAACACCGCGGTCCGACTCCTTGCGGCCTCGCGGAGAAGTGCGATTCCAGCTTCGCCGCTTGTTTGTTCTATCAGCCGAAGATCGGTTTGATATGCCGCTCCAGCAGGTTGTGCGTGACGTTGCGGGAGATCACCGGCTCGAAGCGTTTCAGCGCGTCGGTGTAGCGGTCGCCCATCTTGGCGGCGATCTTGAACGAAACGTGTATGAACTGGCGGAACTGCACGTTGTAGTCCGGATGGCTTTGGTCGTGGCGCAGGGTGGCGGCGAATTTCTCCGCGCTCCATCCGGCGACCTCGTCCGGCGAAGGCAGAGACGGAATATCGATGTCCACCACCGGCGCGTAGGGAGCGATCAGATCGGTGGCGAGCGGATAGGCTCCGGCATAGATGTCTTTGGCAAGCGCCAGACCGTCGCCGCCGGACTCGGCAAGCCCGATGACCTCTTCCAGCCAGGTGGTGCCGGCGGTTTTCACATGTAGGCCGGCGCCGTGTTTTTTGATCAGGCGGTTGATGATCGGATAGAGCGAGAACTTGTCGCTGCCCGAGTGGACGCTGAGTTTGAGAGACGCGGGCAATCCGAATTCGCGGATGGCGTAGGCTATCACGCAGAGGTCCTCGTCGAATTCGCGTTCGAACGCGGCGATGTCTCCCACGTAGTCCACGCCCTTGTTGAAACGTCCGGTGAATTTCGGCGCGATCGTTTGCGCGGGAATACCCTCGCGGGCGATCATCGCGAGGATCAGCAACAGCTCCACCGGGCCTTGCGGCGCGTCGGTTTCATCCACCGAAACCTCGGTGATGAAATGGTCCGCGCCCTTTTTTTCGGCGACATACCGATAGATGCGGCCGGCCTCCTGCATCGCGAACAGGAACTTTCCGGCGGCGGCGCGGATGGTGGCGTCATCGATCCGCACCGCCGCCGCGATCCCCGGAATGGTTAGGTCGCCGTGATAGCGGGCCATGTCCGCGGCAAAGGCATCGATGTCCTCCGCGGCGGCGGGCTTTCCGGTGAAATCCGCCACGTCGAGGGTGTAGAAATCGCTGCCGGCCAGGAACCAGTCCACCGTCTTGATGCCAATGTGATCGGCGTCCACATAATAGGCGTCGGTCCATCCGGCGGCGGCGGTGGCGGCGTCCGCCTCGGCGCGGAGGTCGTCGGGCTTGGTGCCGACGAGCAGGTGCTCGCGGTTGGACTTGTTCCAGACCGGATGGATATCGAGGCCCAGTTCGCGGGCGCTGGTGACGGCTTTGAGCTGGGCGTGTCCCTGATGGGCGAAGCGGTCGCCCATTCCGAAGGTGTTTTTGCGAATGATCATGATGGCGTGGTGTCGGTTGGTGGGATGATGAATTGCGGTGTGCGGAACGGTCAACCGCCAATCGGGTAACCCGAAGCGATTAGTTTTTCGGTTTTCAAATCGTGCCAGAACGCCTGCGGGATGGGCGTGGCGGCACTGGCGACATTCCGCGCGATGCGTTCCGGGTTGCCGGTGTTGAGGGCCACCGCCACCACTCCGGGCAGGGCGAGGCCGAACTGGACGCAGGCGTCCGCAGGCGTGACGCCGTGGCGTCCGCAAACCGCCAGAAACCGCTCGCGCCACGCGAAAAGCGGCGCGTCGGCCACCGGATCGGGCCGACGGTAGTCAAACCATTCGCCGCCCGTTAGAAAACCGGCGTTGAACACCGCGGAGTTGATGATGCCGGTGCCGCGCGCGTGAAGCCGCGCGATCAAATCCAACAGCTCCGGCGGATGGGTGTGGACGGTTAGACTGCACGCGAACATCACCCAGTCGAGATCCACATGCTCCGCGATCTCGCCGATCACCCGCCAATCCTTCGATCCGATGCCGACGGCGGCCACCTCGCCCTTTGCTTTCAGCGAGAACAGCGCCCGGTAGGCGTCCAACACCTCCGCCAGCCTGCGATCACGCTCGGCGGCGGTCGGGGCCGCGGCGAGGTATTCGTCGGGATCGTGCACGGACACCACGCGGATGCCGTAGCCGTCACCTAACAGATTCCGGCCCTGCGCGTGGCATTCGAGGATGCCGTCGTGGCTGATGCGGGATTCCGCGTCATGGCCGATGCCGGCCCACACGCCGCGCTCGAAGGTCGGTTCCGGTCCGCGCAGGGGCACGCGATACCAGCCGAGTTTGTTGCTGATGACCACCCGGTCCGGCGGGATTTCCAGCTTGCGCAGGCAGTTTCCGATCACTTCCAGCGCCATGCCCGCGCCGTATTTTCCGGCGCTGTCCAGCACCACCGGCGCGGGACAATGGCGGAACATTTCGGAAACGAGCGCCCGCTTGGTTGCGTCCGGAACGGTCTGATAGAGATTGCCGAGGCAACTGGTGCCGAAGACGATCGGCGGCACGGATAGTCCGGTGCGTCCTAACGGCCGGTGGGTGGCGGACGCGCTCATGGTTTCGCGGCGTGCAGGTTCTCGCCCTCGATCCGGACCGCCACCGTGTGCGGCGAGATTTTTTCGGCGGGAAGCGAGATTTCGAGTCCCTCATCGGTTTTCTTCCACTGCGGGACGGCGGCGGATCCCAGCAGCGCGACGGACTTGACGGCCGCGGCCTTGTCCAGCGAGCGGATGACGAGTTTGCCATCCTCCGGCCAACCGAGCGCGATGGCGTAGAGCGCGCCGCCCTTGGTGGTGAAACGGATGTCCTTGGCGGTATAGTCGAACTTCTCCTTGAACGGCCCGCCCTTCGCTCTAACCGGACCTTCGCCGTAGATCTCCCAGGGGCGGGTGCCGAAGATCGCCTCACCGTGGATTTTGTTCCAAGTGGCCAGGTCGGCGAGGGTTATCTCGACTTCCGGATCGAGCGATCCATCGGGCCGCTGGACCACATTGAGCAGGAGATTGCCGTTTTTGGAAACGATGTCCACCAGCATGTGGATCGTCCAGCCCGACGGTTGGTATTTCCAGTTTTTGTTATAGAACCAGTCGCCGATGGAGGTGTCCGTCTGCCAGGGGAGCGGCTGGATGCCGTCCAGCACGCCGCGTTCCATGTCGTGGACGCAGGACTCCGACACGAACTGGTTGTTCTCGGTGTTTCCGTGGTGGCTCTTGCAGTTATAGACCGCCTCCAGGTTTCCGCCGTGGGCGGCCATGTTGGAGTTGTAGTAATCCGCCAGCAGCTTTCTTCCCGTTAGGCCAAACGGCAGCCCGCCGTCGGAATAGAGCAGGTCCGGCTGATAGGTTTCGATCAGGTTGTGGATGCGCTTGGACCACTCCGCGTGCCAAACGGGGTTGGTGGAATACCATCCCTTGTCGCCCGGTTCGGGCAGCGGGTGATAGAGATCGGCGAACTCCGGGTTGGCGCCATCGTAGGGCACTCCCGCCTTGGGGCCGGTCTTGTCCGCTCCCTTGCTGGCGGCCCACCAGGTGTAGGACGCGCCGAGATGCTCGGAAACCCCGAAACGCAGGCCGTATTTCTTCGCCGCTTTCTGCCAATCGCCCACCACATCGCGCTTGGGTCCCATGTTCACGGCGTTCCATTTGTGGTACTTGGAGTTCCACAGATCGAAGTTGTCGTGATGGACGCCCATGCTGACGAAATACCTGGCGCCCGCCTCCTTGTAGAGCCCCATCAGGCGTTCGGGATCCCATTTTTCCGCCTTCCAAAGCGGGATGATGTCCTTGAAGCCGTGCTCCGACGGATGCCCGTAGTTCTCAAGATGATGCTGATAGTCACGATGGTCCGGCGTGTAGAGATGCCGCGCATACCAATCGCCGAACATCGGTACCGATTGCGGTCCCCAATGGGCCCAGATGCCGAATTTCGCGTCGCGGAACCAGTCCGGGCATCGGTATTGCTTGAGGGATTCCCATTCGGGCGTGAACGGTTTGGCGGGTTCGGCGCGGAGGATTCCCGTGCCGGCGATCAGACCGAGCGCGAGGCTGGCGGCGGTGTGGCAGATGGCGTGCATGACCCGGAAAGTGTGAACCGGCGCCCGAACGGGTGGAATGGACAATGTTGGCCAATCCATGAAGATTCTTGACTTCCGGAAGCGGGGCATATTGCCTATTCGCGCATGGCCGACTCCAAAGACCCCGCATTTTTTTCCCGCCAGATCGCGGACGCGCGGCGGTTTCACCTCGACCATCTGCCGACCGGTGGGGCGCTGGCGGTGGTCTCGGCGGGCTGCGAACATTGCGCGCCGGATTACGAAATCCACCGGCGGACGTTTCCGTTCCGGGCCGTCGAGTTCGTCGCGCATGGAAAGGGCAGCGTCGGGTTCGGAGGCAAGACGTTTTCCCTAACCGTAGGATCGGTGTTCAGCTACGATCCGCGGACGCCGCATGACATCGTGACCGACCGCGCGGCGCCGATGGTCAAGTACTTCGTCGATTTCACCGGGACGCGGGCGGCGGCGCTGCTGCGCGATCCCGGCCCCGCTCCGGGAACGGTGGTGCAGATCTCCGAACCGGGCGAGGTGATGGCGGTGTTCGACGAACTGCTGCGCAATGGCATGGGACAGACGCCGTTCAGCGCCCGCATCACCTCCGTGCTGTTGGAACACCTGCTGCTCAAGATCGCCGAAACCGCCCTGCCCGACGGTCCGGTCGCCTCGCCGGCATTCGCTACCTATCGGAAATGCCGCCAATATATCATCGACCACTGGATGGAACTCGATTCCCTAACACGAATCGCCGGTGCCTGCCATCTCGACCCCGCCTATCTGTGCCGGCTGTTCCGGAGGTTCGACCGGCAGACGCCCTATCAACTCCTGTTGCGCCTGCGGCTGCGCCACGCCGCCGCGCGCCTGCGGGGCGGCCGCGTTCCCGTAGCGGTGGTGGCGGAGGAACTCGGCTTCGCCGACCCATTCCACTTCTCCCGCGCCTTCAAGCGGATGATGGGCATCTCGCCCTCCGCCTTCTCGCGCCTGAGGGAGTGATCCCATAATTGATCCTTGCCGAAGTGGCGTCCACGGTATATGAGAAGGCCGATGCCGAGGACGAACTCCGGCATTTGTTGGAGATCGTGGCGCGCGGAGGCGGCGCGGCGCGGCAATCCGCTCCGGTTTCCGAGTTTCGCTAGAAAAGACCGTTTTCCAGATCATTCATCCGAACCTATCAGAAATCCACCATCATGAGCGCGAATCCCGCACCTTCCGCCGGCCTATCAGGTTTTGTCCGTTTGCTCCGGGTCCGGTGGCGGGTGTTTCTGGCGTGTGGCTTCGTCGGGTTCACCTGCGGGCTGGCGCTGACGCTGCTTCAGGTGGCGGGCGGCCGGTCGCCGTGGCTGGGGTTGGTGGCCGACGCGCGCTACCGGGCGACCGCGATTTTGGAGATCCATCCGCCGGCGGTGGACGCCGGGCGCGAGGGGGCGGCGCGTCCGCCATTGCCGTATTCCGTCTATCTGGATTCCGAGATGGCGAAGATCAGGCTGCACGGGGTGTTGGGGCGGGTGGTGGACAGGCTCGATCTGACGAAGTCGATGGCTCTTGATAGGGATTCCCTGGTGTGGGTTTTGCGGGAGAACACCACGGTTTCCCGTGTGGCGGACGGCGGTCTGGTGGAAATCACGGCGGAATGGCGCGATCCCGTGATGGCGCGGGACATTGCCGAGGCGATCGCTTGCGAGTTTCGCGGCGTCTGTGCCGAATCCGATGTCCGGGAGACCGAGATCGCACTGGACGAACTCAGGAAACAGATCCGCATCCAGGAGGACTCGATGGAGCAGTCGCGGAAACTCCTCGCCACTATCGTTAAGGTAAAGGACATCGTTTACCCGGGCGATTCGGTCGAATGGAACCCACCGTCCACCGCCGAGACCTCCGCGCGGGTGCGGATGCTCGAGGCACGCGTGGCGTTGCTGGACAAGGCGGCGGCGGACCCGAGCCTGGCCCTGGCAATCGACACCCCGGACAATCCGGTGCGCGCGATCTATCCGAAATACAACGCCTTGCGGTCCCGGTCGGAAACCGACAACAAGGGCGAGGATGCCGCGCGCGAACTGGAATCGCTATCCAACCAACTCGCCGACGGCGTCAAACGCCTGCGAACCGAGGCGGTGGCGGCCCTGGAACTCGCTAAGATCGAGAAATTCCGCCTGATCGACGAGGTGCGGGAATTGCGGAAGGAGAAATCCGCCGAAGCGATGGACCGTCGGGACTATCAAGAGGCGAAGGACACTTTCGAGGCGGAGACGGTCTGGCTGGGTGCGCTGAAAGCGCGTTTCAACCGGGAGGAGGCCGAGGCAAGACTACGTCCCGGAAGGGTGCGGGTGATCGAGGCTCCGGTGGTGCCATCGAGACGGACCTATCGGGAGAACCGGAAGGCGTTGTCGCTGGTGCCCGGCAACGCCGCCTGGGGAACGGCCGCCGGGTTGCTGTTCGGGCTGCTCGTGGCCGTGGTGCTTGAGGCGCGCGCGTCGTCCGGAAAAAGGGCGCGAATGAACGCAGCGATCCCAGACGGTGGTGGCGACGAATTCTAGGGCGTCCCCCCCGTTTCCGAATTTCGGTTTTCCGACGATTTTGCTTTACCGGGTGGGTCGGCGGTGCTAGGCCGTGCCGCATGATTCGCACCGCCTCAGTCCGTATATTGTCGTTCCTCGCCATCGCGCTGGTGGCGTTTCCGATGCTTGCCAAGGCCGCCGCCGGCTACCGGCCGCCGAATTTGGAGAAGGAGATCTTCGACGTGAAGAAGATCTCGTTGGACAAATTCGACCGTTCCGGATTGGTCAGCGCGCTGATTGCCGTGGCGCGGGATTTCGATGACAAGGACAAGGTGGATTATGAGGTCCGGGGCCACGCGCTTGCCATCGCCTACCGCCTCGACAAGGACAACGACCGTATCAAGAAGGTTCTGGACCAGCTCAAGGAGGATGGCGAGACCCAGATGGAGTCCAATGACAAGGAACGTTGTTCAAAACGCCTGTCCAGCGGCATTCGCACCCTGATCCGCAAGAAGGATGTCGAAGCCAACATGGTTTGCGCGGCCTACATTTGCGATCTCGCGCTGCGGTTCGACCCCAAGGGAGACTCCGTTTCCAAGATCAAGGAGTACCAGGAAACCGTCTCCAAGGCCGGCCACAAGGCGGATTGGAAAGACATGCTCGGGAAAGTGATCGTGCCGCCGAAACAGCAGAACCCGTTTGGCATGGACGAACCGGAGGAAAAGATGGAGAAAAAAGAGGTCACCATGCCGGGCGGCACGGCCAAGACCTTCGCCAAGAACCAAAGCCACGCCAACGGCCTCGTCGTCCGCCAGCTCGAAGGCGGCAACTTCGCGGGGTCCGCTTCCACCGTGAACGCCACCGCGCTCGCGGAAAAGGGCGTGGACGGCCTGCTTTTCACCTTCAATCAGGAAGTCGGCGGAATGATGGGCGGCAGCCTTGAGGAGGTCATCAAGTTCCTCCGCGTCCGCTACGAACCCACTCCCGAGAAAATCCCGAGCGGCTACAAGATCGAGCTTGGCTTCCAGGACAAATACGTGCCCAAGGACGGCCCCTCGGCCGCCACGCTCTTCACGCTGGTGCTGGATTCCCTGTTCTCCGGCGAGGAACTCGATGACGGTTTCGCCTGCACCGGCGACATCACCGCCGACGGCATGGTCCAGAAAATCGGCGGCACCGCCGGAAAGATCCGCGGCGCCACCAAACGCGGCTGCAAGATCGTGGGCATCCCGGAAGGCAACGGCAAGGAAGTGGCCGACGTCCTGCTGATGGATGGACCGGAGCAGCTTCTCAACATCCAGATCTTCACCATGAAGGACTTCGCCCAGGCCCACGCGATTTCCCGCAAGACCAAAACCAGCGAGGTGCAGACCGTGCTGGACGCTTTCGCGAAGATCGCCGACGTGGTCAAGGAGAAGGGCTTCGACACCCTGAAAAACTCCGAGGTGCAGACCCGCCTGCAAGGCATCGTGGACCGCATGCCCAACCATCTCTCCGCGAAACTGCTGATGGAGTTTGGCAAAGACACCCATCCGAAGGTGCTCAGCATCGGCGGATCCTTCAAGGAAATCCAAGGCGCGTCCAACGGCATCTTCCGCCAGATGAGCATGATGATCTATCGCATGCGCGGCGGCGATGATGAGAAAGACGACGACAAGCAACCGGAAATCAAGGTTTCCGACGAGCAGAAGAAGGACGCCAAGGAATCCCTTGAGACGCTCAAGAAGATGCAGGAAAAGATCGATCCCAAGCTCAAGGAGTTCACCAAGGTGATCATCGAAACCTGCGAGGTCTATGTGGACGGCCCCAAGGCGGATGAGAAGCCGAAGGCCTATCTGGAACGGATGAAGGATGCGCTCGAAAAGGTTCAGAGCGCCCAGCAGAAGATCCAAAAGGATCCGGATGTGATGGAAGACCTGATGGACTGACATCCTCCGATGCTGGACCGATCCTCTGACATCACATGAAACATGCCGCCCACGCGCTGGTGATCTTCGTGGGCGGCGGACTCGGGTCGGTCGCGCGATGGGCTTTGTCCAGCGCGATCGTCCATCACCTCCCGGTTCGGGTTCGGAATTTCCCGTTTGGCATCCTGGCCTGCAATCTGTTGGGGTGTTTTCTGATCGGAGTGTTCTTCGGCGGGCTGCGCACGTTCCGGCCGGAAGAGGTATGGCGCTCGCTGCTGGTCACCGGTTTTCTGGGCGGCTTCACCACGTTTTCGACATTTGCGGAGGATACCCACCGGATGCTTCACCACGGCCCCGCGTTTGGCGCGTCCGCCAATGTGGCGGCCTCGGTGCTGCTAGGACTTGCCGCGGTGTATCTCGGTCACAAAACGGGCGGCATGCTGTTGGATGTCTTCCACATTTCCGGGAGATGATCTGACTCCAAGCGGAACATTGCGCCCTCTATCCGCCATGTCTCCCCCGTAGCCGCGCTCGTGAGAGCGTGGCCGCCACGGAATCGGCCACACGAAAGCGCTTTCTTGTCTTGATTATCTCAACAAATCAGTGCCCTCAGTGATTCTCAGTTTTCCAGTGGTAAACCGACCGTCCAAATCACCTTGAACTTCGGATTCCGGGATGAAGATCGGGGGGCGTGGATTGAAAATGAGGGAGTGCACCACCTCCCTAATAACCAATAACAAATAACCAACAACTCCCATCCGCCTTCTCACGAAGGCGGTTACGATGCGCCGGTGTTCACGGCAGTTTCCATGGGCCGCGGAGCCGGTCGTATTCGGCCTTCGGGAGCAGCACATAGACCGGCTTCCGATCCGGATTGAGCCAGGCGATCAGGTTTTGCAGGCGGGCTTTTTCCATGGTGGTGCAGCCCGCGGTGACGCGGCCGCCATTGTCGCGCCAGATGTGGAAGAAAATGGACGACCCCGCGCCCGGCACCGGCTTGGGCGGCGCGTTGTGGGCGATGAACAGCTTCAGCGCGTGAGCCGGGTCGCTTTGTTTCATCTGCTGCTTCTTTTCCCATGCGGTGGCCGGTTCGTGGTCCAGCACCACATGCCGGTTGTAGTCGGGCGATGCCGGATCCTCTACCCAAAGGTCGCGCGGGGTGACTTTGTGATAGTATAACTTCGGGTGCTTGCGGATGGAGTCCGGATAGCCCCACACGCCGCCCAGATGGAAAACGCCGGCGGGAGAGCGCCAGTCGCCCTCGGCTTTGGTGGTCGCGCCTTTCGGCACCGGATGCAGGCCGAGACCCCAGACCAACCCGCTCTTGCCAAGCCGGGCGCGCCAGGGTTCGCCGATCCGCCGCCATGCGCCATCGCGCTTCTCGTAGATCGAGATTTTCGCTTCGGATGCATTCCATCCTTCCGCCAGGCCGACCACGCACTGCGTACTGTCCGGCGGAAGTTCGAAGCCCGCGGCCCGGCCTATCAGGAATGCCAGCCCGCAGGCCAGAAGCGCGGAACTAACCGACCCCATGCCCCGGATCATGGCTTGAGCACCTGGATTTCCACCTTGCGGAACTCCACCGGATGGCTTTCCGATTGCAGGCAGATATATCCTTCCGTGATATCCTTGGATCCGGCCACCTTGGCGAGCCCGTCGGCATGCGCGTCGCCGCCGTACACCGGCTTGGCATAGGAAATGACTTCCTCACCGTTGATGAAATGTTTGATCAGCTTCCCGCCATGGACCTCGACCTCGATGGTCACCCATTGGTCGCCGTGGAAGGTTTTGGATTTCGACGTGATGCAGTGGCGGGTGTCGAGTTTGCCCTCGTATTCCACATGGGTCCCCGGCGTGCAGAGGTTGCCGGTGGTCCGTTCGGCCTTGCCGTCGCCACCTAGCAACTGAACCTCCAGCGAGGTCGGGAAATCCTGGTTCAGCTCCATCATCTGCGGCGACTCGCTGTGGATCATGATGCCGCTGTTGCGCAGCGCCCAGCCGGGGCCACCCTTGATCTGCTCGCCGGTGAACCGGTATTCCACGCGCAGCTTGTAGTTGGAGTATTTGGTTTTGTAAAACAGGTGGCCGAACCGGTTGCCCCACTCCTTGTATTCGGAATAGTCCACCTTGAGAACGCCGTCCTGGACCCGGAAGGTGTTCTGGAAGTTGTCGCCGGCCTCGCAGCCGCGGATTTTCGGGGTCCAGCCGGTGAGATCCTTGCCGTTGAACAGGGATTCCCATTTGGCTTCCTCGGCCAGGGCCATGCCCGCCGCCGCCACCATCGCCGCCATGAATGCTATCGGTTTCATCGCGGGCCATAACGCCAATCACGCGCCCATTATTTCAGGAACTTCATTCCGGTGTAACCTTTCCCCGGTTTCCAGCGTCTCTCGGGGGTGATGAAAGCCAATCAATTGCTCAAACGGGCCGTGGCGCTTGCCGCGGCTACCCTCCTCGGAACCACCCTCGTTTTCGCGGCCGGAGAAGGCGGGCCGCTCGGCGGCATCCGCGAACGCATCAAACAACGGCTGATCCACGTCGGTATCACCGCCGAACAGCGCGACCAGGTCCGCGAGGTCCTCAAAAGCTTCATGCCGGAGGTCGCTCCGCTGGTGAAACAATCGATCCAGGAACGCAAGGCGCTGCGCGACGCCATCCGCGCCACCCCGGTCAACGAGGCCGCCATCCGCGCCCAATCGGCCAAAGTCGCCGCCATCGACGCCGAACTCGCCGTGAAACGCGCGCAAATCGTGGAAAAAGTCCGCCCGATCCTCACCCCTGAGCAACTCTCGGAACTCGGTCGCATGGAAGACGAATTCCATGCCAAGATCAACGACGGACTCGGCAAACTCGGCCGCTGGATCGAAGGCAATTGATCGGCCCGCCGTAGCCCGCCAAGGGCGAATCCATGAACGGCCCCGCCGATCCCGATGACGAAACCCTGGTCGCCTCCGCCCTGCGCGGGGACGATCAGGCGTTTGCGGTGCTGGCGGGGCGTCACAAACGGAAAATCTTCGGTATGGCCGCTCGGTTTTTCGACAATCCCTCCGACCGCGAGGACCTCGCGCAGGAGGTGTTCATCAAGGCCTGGCGCGCGCTCGGCACCTATCGGGCGGGTGCCCCGTTCGAGCACTGGCTCTCGCGCATCGCCATCCGCGCCTGCTATGACGCCCTCCGCAAATCCCGACGCCAACCGCCGACCGCGCCGATCGAAGCCGCGGCGGCCGCCCTATCCGAAACCACCAACGCGTCCGCCCGCGACCTGATCCACAGCGGGCTTGCCCGATTATCCCCACCCGAACGCCTCGTCCTCACCCTGCTGGAACTCGAGGGCCACTCGGTCCGCGAAATCAGCCAGGCCACCGGCTGGAGCGAGGCGAATGTCAAAGTCCGCGCCTTCCGCGCCCGATCCGCCCTCAAACACATCCTGGAATCCCGACATGAATGACTCCGATCTCGACCTCCTGTTAGCCCGGGCCCGCGACAACCCGCCCGACACTTCCGCCGCCGAACTCGCTTTCGAGACCCGCCTGATGGCGCGCCTGCGGGAGGAACGCGCCGGCGACAGCGGGACTCCCTTGGTCTGGCGCCTGTGGCTGTGGTTCGCCGCCCCCGCCGCCGCGTGCGTACTGTGGGCGATCCTCCAGCCGCCCGATCTCATGCCGGTCACCCCGGCGGGCGGTAACGACGACCTCGACCTCGCCTCCTATCTAACCGGTGAAATGTTATGAAAAACTGGAAAGCCATCCTCGGACTGATCCTCATCTTCGCCTCCGGCATGGCCGTCGGCGGATTGCTCACCGCCAGGATCATCGAAAGCCGCATCCGCCATTTCCTCCAGAGCGGACCCGACGCCGTGGCCGCGTTCGTCGAAACCCGCCTTAACCGCGACCTTGACCTCGACCCTGCCCAGCGCCAGGAAATCTCCCGCATCATCGCCCGCGCCCGCCAAACCCTCGGCGACGCCCGCCGCGAGGCCCAACCGAAAGTGGACGAGGCCTTCAAACAGGCCGAACAGGACATCCGCAACCTCCTGAAAACGGATCAAATCACCCGCTACGACCAAATCATCGCCCGCGCGAAGGCGCGGTGGAAGAGATAGACCCAACTGCCGGATGACGCCTTTCATGAACCCGAAATCCGAAGTTGGAATGACCCGCGCATCCGTTTTTCCACTGAGGAACTGAAAAGCACTGATCCCTCCGAAACGATTTTTGATAGGGTGGAAATCGATCCCATTCATCAATCGGCGCTTCCCCATTTTTCCTCCGATAAATCAGTTTCCTCAGTGGTTCTCAGTCTCTCAGTGGTAAATCGGGCGTCCAAACTACCCCAAACTTCGGATTTCGGGATGAATGCGTCGGGCGGGACAGCCACCTTGACAACCACCTGCCGCGCTTTAGTCTGGCCCCAGCCATGATCATCGTCCATGTCCATGTCCAGGTGAAGGAGGAATGTCTAGCCGCCTTCCGCGAGGCCACTCTTGCCAACGCCCGCGCCAGCGTCCTCGAACCGGGGGTGGCGCGGTTTGATATCATCCGGCGGGAGGATGATCCCGCGCGCTTCGTGCTGGTGGAGATCTATCGGGATGCGGCGGCGGTGGCCGCCCACAAGGAGACCGCCCACTACGCCATCTGGCGGGATCAGGTGGCGCCGATGATGGCCGCGCCCCGCTATTCCGAGAAGTTTCACAATCTGTTCCCGGATGATTCCGGTTGGAGCGCATGACAGCGCAATTCGAGTTTGCGGCTCCGGGGCGGGTGCTGTTCGGTTGGGGAAGATTTCCCGAAGCGGGTGCCGCCGCCATGGCCTTCGGCCGGCCCGTGCTGTTCGTCACTTCCAACCATCCGGAGCGCGCCGCGGCACTGGAAGACCGCCTCGCCACCGCCGTTTCCGGTTGGTCCGCCATTCATCTAACGGTAGCGGGCGAGCCGGACACGGAAACCATCGCCACCGGCTGCCGGATCGCGCGCGAGGCCGGATGCGCCGCCGTCCTCGCGGTGGGCGGTGGTGCCGTGATCGATGCCGGCAAGGCGATCGCCGCACTGGTCCCGAATCCGCGCCCGCTCGTCGATTACCTGGAAGTCATCGGTGCGGCGCTGCCACTGGATCATCCTCCGTTGCCCTTCATCGCCGTGCCCACGACGGCCGGCGCCGGTGCGGAAGCCACCCGCAACGCCGTGCTGCGCTGCCCGGATAGGCAGGTGAAAGTCAGCCTGCGCAGCCCGCTCATGCTGCCCCGGCTCGCGGTGGTGGATCCGGAACTCAGTTTCACCCTGCCGCCGGCCGTCACCGCCGCCACCGGCATGGACGCCCTCACGCAGTTGATCGAACCGTTCGTCTCTCTCCGCGCCAACCCGTTCACCGACGCATTGTGCCGGGAGGGTATCCGCCTTATTGTTAGATCGCTCGAGCGGGCCTGTCACGATCCCAACCGACCGGCCCGCGAGGACATGGCGCTGGCCGCCTGTTTTTCCGGGATGGCCCTGGCCAATTCCGGACTCGGCGCGGTCCACGGCTTCGCCGCGCCGATTGGCGGGCGGTTCGCCGCACCGCACGGCGCGGTCTGTGCCGCGCTCCTCGCTCCGGTGATGGAGGCCAATATCGCATCCCTAACAAACAATGCCGCCGACAGCCCCGCCCTGCGCCGCTACGGGGAACTCGCGGCCCTGCTGACCGGTCGGCCGGACGCCCGCCCGCAGGACGGCGCACGCTTTGTCCGCCAGTTGGCCGGACGCCTCGCCATCCGGCCGCTGTCCGCCTTCGGCATCGGCCCGGACGATCTATCCGAACTGGTCCGGCACGCCCGCGCCGCCAGCAGCATGCGGGCCAACCCCGTGACCCTGACCGACGAGGAACTGACCGCCATCCTCCGCGATGCGATCTCGTCAACAGCACCCCACCTTTGCGAGAACGCGCCACCTTGCGAGAGCGCATGAGATGCCGGGTAGCGCGGCACCGTCGGGGCCGCAGGAGAATGAGATGCCAGGTAGCGCGGCACCGCCGGGGCCGCAGGAGAATGAGATGCCAGGTAGCGCGGCACCGCCGGGGCCGCATGAGAATGAGGGGAGAATGGGTGGGGCGTCCGCAGTCGGTTATTCGCCGGGTCATTCTCATGCGCTCTCGGCGAGAGCGCGCCACCTTCGAGAGCGCGCCACCTATGCGGGAGCGCGCCACCTCTGGGAGGAGAATGAGATGCCAGGTAGCGCGGCACCGCCGGGGCCGCAGGAGAATGAGGGGAGAATGGGTGGAGCGTCCGCGGTCGGTTATTCGCCGGATCATTCTCATGCGCTCTCGGCGAGAGCGCGCCACCTATGCGGGAGCGCGCCAGCTTTGGGAGGAGAATGAGATGCCAGGTAGCGCGGCACCGCCGGGGCCGCAGGAGAATGAGGGGAGAATGGGTGGAGCGTCCGCGGTCGGGAATTCGCCGGATCATTCACATGCGCTCTCGGTGAGAGCGCGCCACCTGCGAGAGCGCGCCACCTTCGAGAGCGCGCCACTTGCGAGAGCGCATGAGATGCCAGGTAGCGCGGCACCGCCGGGGCCGCATGAGAATGAGGGGAGAATGGGTGGGGCGTCCGCGGTCGGTTATTCGCCGGTTCATTCTCATGCGCTCTCGGCGAGAGCGCGCCACCTGAGAGAGCGCGCCAGCTTTGCGGGAACACATGGCACCTTTGATAGATGGATCCGGCTACTCCTCCGCCACGCCGAGTTTGGCGCGGACGGTGACCAACTCGTCGGAGAGCTCTCCCCAGCGGCTGTAGGCGTTTTCCAGCGACTGCATCATGCGCTCGATGGCGGTTGAGGTTTCGCGGAGTTTGTCGGAGTCCGACGCGCATTCTTCGCTGGACAGGAAGCTCGTTAGGGTGTGTTGCGCGGTTTCCATTTCCGCGATTTTGGCCTCGAGCGCCGCGAGTTCGGCTTCCAGCGGCTTGAGCAGCCGCGTGCGGCGCTCACGGGCCTCGGCGTCGAGCCGGCGCTGGTCCTTGCGCGACACCGCGCCCGGTGTTTCCTGGCCGGCGGAGCGCACCGGCGGCTTGGTGAATGCCGCGCGGGCCTCGTCGGCCGCGGTTTTCTCCAGATAGTAACTGATATTTCCGTGATAGAGCGTGGGTTGGCGGCCGGGTCGGAATTCGAGGGTCTTCTGGACCAGCGGGTCGAGAAACGAACGGTTGTGGGAAACGATCAGCACGCTGCCGGGGTAGTCGATCAGCGCCCGCTGGAGCACATCCTGCGATTGCGTGTCGAGGTGGTTCGTCGGTTCGTCGAGAATGAGGAAATTGGCGGGTGTGAGCAGCATGCAGACCAGCGCGACGCGCGAGCGTTCGCCGCCGGACAGGACGCCCACCCGTTTGAAAACGTCGTCGCCGCGGAACAGGAAACAGCCTAGCAGATTCCGCGCGTGCGGCAGGCTCTCGCGGCTCGCGGCTCGCTCGACGGTTTCCAGGACGGTTAGATCCGGATCGAGTTCGTCGGCGTGGTTTTGGGAGAAAAACGCGCAGGCCACCTTGTGGCCGAAGGCGTGTTCCCCGGCATCCGGCGCCTCGCGTCCGGTGATGATCCGGCAGAACGTGGATTTTCCCGCTCCGTTAGGTCCGACGATGGCGATTTTTTCGCCGCGGTTGATCTCGAAATCGAACCCACCGAACACCCGGATGGCTCCGTAGCTTTTCGCGACGCCCTCCAGTTTGGCCACCAGATGTCCTGACGCGGGCGGCGTGGGGAACTTGAAATTCATCACCGCGTCGTCCATCTCCGGCGCGGGAATCCGCTCGATTTTCGCCAGCAGCTTGATCCGCGATTGCACCAGGCTCGCCTTGTTCGCCGACGCGCGGAAGCGGTCGATGAACCGCTGGTGGTCGGAAATCTCGCGCTGTTGGGCCTGGTATTGCTTGAGCAGGGTTTCGCGGCGCAGGACGGATTCCCGTTCGAAAAACGAGAAATTTCCCGCGTATTCCTCCGCGCGCCCATGGTGGAAGGCGATGGTCCGGGTGCAGAGTCCGTCCAGCAGCCCGCGGTCGTGCGAGATGAGCAGGATCGCCCCGGGATATGCGGTTAGATAATTCTCCACCCACACCTGGGTATCGAGGTCGAGGTGGTTGGTGGGCTCGTCCAACAGCAGCACCTCCGGCTCCTGAAGGAACAATTTGGCCATCGCGATGCGCATCTGCCAGCCGCCGGAAAACTCGGCGCAATCGCGGGTGAAATCATCGCGCTTGAAACCGAGTCCCTGCAGCACCGACTCGATCCGGGGCTTCATCCGCTCGGGGTTGGTGGCTTCCAGGCGCAGTTCGAGGCCGCCGATTTCATCGAGCAGTTCGGCGTAGGGCGACGACCGCGGATCGAGTTGGGTTAGATCGTGCGACAGCCGTTCGATCCGTTCGCGGAGGGTGATGGACTCGCCGAAGGCCGATTCCGTTTCCTGCCAGAGCGTGCGTCCGCCGACGTGGATGCCTTCCTGCGGCAGGTAGCCGATCCGCGTGCCTCTGGGCGCGCTCACCAGGCCGCCGCTGGCCTCCAACAGCCCGGCGATGCATTTCATCAGCGTGGATTTTCCCGCCCCATTGTGGCCGGCGAAGGCGATCCGCTCCCGCGGTTGCACGGAAAACGACAGGTCGCTGAAAAGCACCCTGGCGCCAAATTCGACTCGCAACGACTGCACGGAAATCATCGGGCGCGGACTTTGCACGGTCCGGCGCGGAGGTCAACGCCCGAATGCCGGGTCTGCGGGCTTGTTTTCCGGCGGATTCCAGTCTATCATCCAAGCCGCCACCCGCGTGGCCGCGCGTTCCATGAACTCATCCCCGCCAACCCGCTCCTTTGTTTTCCGGTTTCTACGACGGCTGCTGGCCGCACTGGGATTGCTCGCGCTCACCCCTCTGGCGATTTTCACAAGCTGCCAATCGAAGCTGATCTACTTTCCGCGTCCCTATCCGGAAGGCGTGCCGGCGCGCTGGACCGCCGAAACCAAGGGCAAACCGATCGGGTATTCCACCAGCCAGGGGCGGCAGCGCGCGTGGTTGTTAGGAAACCGCGAGAACCCCGAGCGGCTGTGGGTCGTTTGCGGCGGAAACGGCACGCTGGCGCTCGAATGGTCGCCGTGGCTGCGCGCCCACGCGCCCGGAAAGGACGCCTGGCTGTTGGTGGATTTCCCCGGATATGGCGACTGCGAGGGCCGTCCTTCGCCGGGGCACATCCGCGAGTCGTTCAACGCCGTGCTGCCCGCCGCCACCAAGGAACTCGGCTGGTCCCTCCCCGCGGACTCCGGCAAGCTCCGGTTCTTCGGCCACAGCCTCGGTGCCGCGGCGGTGCTCATCGCCGCAAGCGACCACCACATCCAGAAGGGCGTGCTGCTTGCGCCGTTCACCAGCACCATGGACATGGCCCGCGAAGTCGTCGGCCTGCCGGTCGGTTTTCTCGTTTGGCACCGTTTCGACAACCGCGCCAGGCTGGCGGAGATCGCCGCCCGGAGCGACGCCAGGGTGATCATCCTCCACGGCACCGATGACGAGGTGATCCCCGTTGCCATGGGCCGCGATCTCGCCGCCGGCCAACCTAACATCGCGACCCTCCGCGAGATCCCCGGCGGACGGCACAACACGGTGCAGGAAACCGCCCAACCGGAACTCACCCGCGCGCTGGAGGATGTCCGGAAGTGACCCGCATGGGAAACCGTTGTCCGGAGTGCAATCGGCACGCGATTTTCCGGCCAATTGCAGAGATCCTGATCCAGCCGGATAATGATATGGCACAATTCGCAGCGACAGCCACGTCGATGAATGGTGCATTCTTTCTGGTTTCCGGATTCTGGTCTCTGGCTTCTTGGCCCGATGGTGCCAAACCATTTTCCGACCGGCAAACGCAGTGGAGCGGAAAACAAGGCCTCGGATCAGGATCTCTGAATTGGCTTTTCACGGCATTCGGACCGACCCCAGCCTCGCCGGGTGATCCGCTTCCGAAGCCGTCTGAAAATCACTCCGCGGCTTTGGCGACGCGAAGGAGCATCGCCTCGCCCAGATGGGGACCGATGATTTGCAGGCCCACCGGGAGGGCGGCGGCGCCGTCGAAGGCGGTGGTGCCGCAGGGCACGGAGATGGCGCAGCATCCGGCGAGGTTCGGCGCGAGGGTGAAGATGTCGGATAGATACTCCTGCAGCGGGTCAACGGATGATCCGCCGAGCTTGCGGGCGGGGGTGGGGGCCACCGGTGATAGAATGGCGTCCACTCCGGCGAAGGCCTGTTCAAAATCGCGCCGGATCAGGGTGCGGACCTTTTGCGCGCGGCCGTAGTAGGCCTCGTAGTAACCGGAGGAAAGCACATAGGTTCCCAGAATGATCCGCCGTTTCACTTCCGGGCCGAAACCTTCCTCGCGCGACCGTTGATAGAGATCGGGAATGTCCGCCGGAGCCGCGGCGCGATGGCCGTAACGGATGCCATCAAATCGCGAAAGGTTGGACGAAGCCTCGGCCGGAGCGAGCACGTAGTAGGTGGCCACCGCGAATTCGGTGTGCGGCAGGGAGATTTCCACGATTTCCGCGCCTTGGGCCGCCAGTTTTGCCACGGCGGCCTCTACCAAACGCCGCACGCCGGGGTCGATTCCGTCGCCGAAGTATTCCTTGGGCAGGCCGAGCCTGAGCCCCTTCACGCCGTCGTTCACGGTGGTTAGATAATCCGGCACCGGGGCGTTCAGGCTGGTGGAGTCGTTGGGGTCATGTCCGGCGATGGCCTGCAGCACCCGCGCCACATCCTCCACGCAGGTTCCAACCGGACCTATCTGGTCGAGCGACGAGGCGTAGGCGACCAATCCGAAGCGCGAGACCCTGCCGTAGGACGGCTTGAGACCGGTGACGCCGCAGTGCGATGCCGGTTGGCGGATGGACCCACCGGTGTCGGACCCGAGGGCGACGACCGCGGTGCCATCGGCCACCGCGGCGCAACTGCCGCCGGACGACCCCCCCGCGATGCGTTCCGGGTCGTGCGGGTTGCGGGTGGTTTGCAGGGCCGAGTTTTCGGTGGAGGAACCCATGGCGAACTCGTCCATGTTCATGCGGCCGAACGGAATTGCCCCGGCGGCGCGCAGCTTGCGGATCACCGTGGCGTCGTAGGGAGCGCGGTAGTTTCCGGCGAGAATCTTCGAGCCGCAGGAACAGGGCAGGCCGAACGTGTTGATGTTGTCCTTGATGGCGATGGGAATGCCGCCCAACGGCAGACTGAGGTCCGCGCGCTCCGCCTCGGCCAGAGCGGTGTCCAACTGATAGGAAAGATAGGCTCCGGTGCGGGTGTCGCGTTCGGAAATCCGCCCGGCGAGCTGCTGGAGCACCGCCGCGGGTGTTAGGGTGCCTTCGGAAAACCGTTGCCGTAATTCGCTGATGGTCATGGCTGGATAGGTGGAAAAATCGGGGTGGATCGGGTCATGCATCGGCGACGACTTTCGGCACGCGGACCTGGTCCTGCGCCTGGTCCGGGGCGTTTTGCAGCAAGCCCGAGGCGGGCAGGCTGGTGTGGGGCTCATCATCCCGCATCGGGCCGAAAACCGGACTCGGATGCGCGGTGGGTTCGATCCCGGAAACATCGACCTGCGAGAGCGTTTCCACATGCCCGAGGATGGCGTCGAGCTGTCCTTGGAACACGGCCACCTCCTCCTCGCTCAGCGCGAGGCGGGCGAGGTTGGCGACATAGCGGACATCAATGTGCGGCTGCGGCATGCCCGGAGCATCCGCCACCACGCGGGGATTTCCAATCAAAATAAAATCAGCGCTTTGGCGGCAGACCGGGCATCCAAACCGCCTCAAATTCCGGATTTCGCGTTCGGGTTTTCGTGTTTTTCCTACGGCGGATTGAGCTGGAATTCCGGGATCCGGGTGAAAACGCGGGTGCCGTCGGCGGTTTCCCCGAAGAACGCGCCAGTGGCCACCGCCGCGTGCGCGACGACGTGGTAGCTGTTGTAGGAAAAATGTTGGCCGGGCGGGATGATCGGGGTTTGGCCGACCACGCCGGCACCCTCCACCACGGTGGTTTCGCCATCCTGTTCGCGGACGACCCATTTGCGGGCGAGGATGGTGACGGGGGACTGGGACCGGTTGTGGATTGAAATGAAATAGACGAACGGATGCGGCTTGCCCGGCGGAGTCTCCAAGCCGGGCATGTACACCACGTCGTCCACGCTGACGCGCAATTCGGGAAATTCGTGGATGGGGTCCGCCATGCGCCGGATGTTTCCGCCCCGCGGCGGAATTGCCAAGCACGAATCTCGCGTGATCGTGGTGGACGCCGGATCGGCGGGCGGGTATCACCGGGGCCGCATGAAACCAGCGCCACCCGTAGCCCTCACGATCGCCGGCTCCGACTGCTCCGCGGGAGCGGGGCTGCAGGCGGATTTGAAGACGTTCCAGCATTTTGGCGTCCACGGGCTGACCGTCGTGACCTGCGTGGTGTCGGAAACGGCGAACGTCGTCCGCGCGGTGCATGCCGTGCCGGTCGCGGTGGTGGCGGACCAAGCGGAGCTTTTGCTAGATGCGTTTCCGGTGGCCGCGGTGAAAACCGGCATGCTGT
Organism: Verrucomicrobiota bacterium; assembly: GCA_017301995.1. GTDB lineage: Bacteria > Verrucomicrobiota > Verrucomicrobiia > Verrucomicrobiales > Akkermansiaceae > Luteolibacter. The sequence continues at coordinate 74,522 of JAFLEH010000029.1, forward strand.
TTTCCGCCGGGCACGTGCGGGCGGTGGCGGATCTTCTGGCCAAGCGGCCCGGCGTGACGCTGGTGGTGGATCCGGTGATGATCGCGTCCACCGGCGATCCGTTGTTGGAGCCGGAGGCCATCGCGCTCTATCAGGATCGTCTGCTGCCGCTGGCACGGCTCATCACGCCGAACCTGCCCGAAGCCGAGGCTTTGCTGGGCGAGCGCATCACCGACATTGGGGCGCTGGAGGCGGCCGCGCGGGCGCTGGCCGTCCGCTACGGCACCAGCGTGTTGCTGAAAGGCGGGCACCTCGATGGCGGAGACTGCCTCGATCTGCTCGTGGAAAACGATCGGGTCTTCCGGTTTTCCACGCCACGGCTTGAGGTGCCGGGGTCCCATGGCACCGGCTGCACGCTGTCCGCGGCCGTCACCGCCGCCCTGGCGCTTGGCGACTCACTGCCGGACGCGGTGGCCGCCGCGAAAGATTATCTAACCAACACGCTGCGGCACTCCTACGGGTTTAACGCACCCGCCGCGGATCCGGTTCACGCGTTGAATCAGGGGACGGTGGGTTGGTGAGGGTTGGTGCTGCCGGAAATCCCCGGTGGCATCCGTCCGGTCAGTTGGCGGTCGGGATGGTTAGAGAGGCGCTTTCGAGTCCGTCCGCGGTGGCGGTCAGCGTGACTTCGCCAGGCTGGCCCGTGAGTTTCACGATTGCCAGGCCGCGGCCTTGGAGAACCTTGCGGCTTTCCGTTTGATAGGTATCGGGAGTGTTGAGATCGCCGTTTTCCAATCCTAGCAAAACCGCGGGGCCGGCAATGGAGAATTTCACCAAATTGCCCGCATCCGGCACGCGAACACCACGGGCATCCGCAACCCGGAACCCGATGTGACGGACGTTTCCGGCCTGATCCGCCGGATCGGCATGCAACTCGACACGAGCGGGCGGTCCGGCGGTTTCGAGGGTGAACTCGCTCGGTTTCCCGCCACCGCCGAGTCCTGTCGCCTTGAGCGTGCCGGCCTCGAACGGAACCTCCCAAACCAGCGTTCCCTCCGCCGCGTCCCGAGCTTTCCGCGTGCCGAGATCGCGGCCATTCAGAGTCAGGCGGACCTCCGGGCAATTGGAATAGGCTTGCACAGTTAGGCGACTTCCCTCCGGCCAGTTCCACGATTCCCTTGGCATGCGCCAGCCACGTCCGGAACCGCCCCCGCCGCCGCGCGACACCGCCAGATAGACCATCGGCCGGTTGCTCCACAGGCTCTGGCGGAACCAGGCGAGCGGCTTCTTGAATCCGCACATATCCAACAATCCGGCGCGGCTGCCATGCGTCGGAAACCGTCCGGCCTCGCCCAGATAGTCCACACCGGTCCACAGAAATTGCCCGCCCACGAAATCCCTGTCACGCGCGGCCAACCAGTCGGCATGGCGGTGGCTCGTTTCACTGCCAAACAGAAACCGCTTCGGAAATCTGGCGTGATCGGCATCATAACGGGCTTCCTGATAGTTGTAACCGACGACATCCAACAATTCCCCCAGCCCGACCGCGTCGGACATCGGCACATTCGCCAGCGCCATCGTCACCGGTCGCGTGGGATCCGCGGCCTTCACCGCGGCGATCAGCGGGCGGGCGAGCTTCACCATCTCCTCGGCGCGCGGATGGTCGGGACGGTAATCACCCCCCAACACCGGATGCGAAAACGGATCGTTGGCGTAGTCGATCTCGTTGCCGATGCTCCACATGATCACCGATGGGTGGTTGCGGTCGCGCCGCACCATGTCGGCGGCGTCGCGCACCGACCATTCGGCGAAATCCTCCGCATATCCGGACCGCGCCGGGGTGCCGCTGTTCCAACCTGCTATCCACTTGTTCTTGGACGGATGGAATTCGTCGAACGCCTCGTCCTTGACCATCAGGCCGATGCGGTCGCAACACTCCAACAATTCCGGCGCCGGAGGATTGTGGCTGGTGCGGATCGCATTGGCTCCGATCTCCTTCAGGATGCGCAGCCGTCTTGCCAAGACGCCATCCGGCACTGCCGCGCCGAGGCATCCGGCGTCGTGATGAACGCACACACCCTTGATTTTGATCGGCTTGCCATTGAGAAACATGCCCTTGTCCGGATCGAAACGCAGGGTTCTGATGCCAAACGTCGTGACCGATTCATCGACCAGCGCCGAGCCGATCCGCAGGCGGCTGCGCGCGGTGTAAAGCCGCGGCTCGTCTGGCGACCAAAATCGCGGTCTGCTGACCTCAGCAAGCTGGACCGTCCGCGACTCGGCGCCGGCGTCGGTCCTTTGATCGGTGGCCACGGTGCCCGCGATCCTGCCATCCGGATCGAGAATTTCGGTGGTCAATGACCAACCGGCCGCCTCGGTCGTTCCATTGAGCACCGTGGTCTCCACTCGAACCGACGCCCGTTCCGCCGAGACATCCGGAGTTGTCACAAACACGCCCCACGGAGCGATGCGCCGCGCATCGGTGATTCGCAGGCGGGTGTGGCGATAGATTCCCGACCCGGTGTACCAGCGCGAATCCGCGAACCGGGAGTGGTCCACCCGCACCGACACGATGTTGTCCTGTCCGCCGAACTTCAGATAGGGAGTTAGATCGACTTCGAAACTCGAGTAACCATTGGGCCTGCCACCGATGTAAAACCCGTTGAGCCAAACCCGCGAGTTCTGGTAGATCCCGTCGAACTCCAAATGGACGCGTTTCCCGCGCGCGGCGTCGGCCACGGAGAAATGCTTGCGATACCACGCGATGCCTCCCGGCAGAAACCCGGTGCAGCTTGCGAGCGAGGGATCGAATTTCTCACCGATGCTCCAGTCATGCGGTACATCCACGCGCCGCCAGGCGGTGTCGTCGAAACCATGTCCCGCCGCGCTCGCGGGATCGCTCTTGCTGAAGAGCCAGCCGGCGTCGAAGTCCGCCACCGTTCGCGGCGTGGCGGCAAGCAACACGTTTTGCCGAGGCACACCACCGCTTTCCGCACCGACACAATGGGCCGTCATCACCCATCCGGCGAGCAACAGCGCCGGAATGAAACCGTGTATCATCGTCTCCATCTTCATCTCCCAACGCGATGCTACCTTCGCGCGGGCGCATCCGACAACCCCGATTCGCGCATCCATCACGCCCCATTCGGGTGCGTCGCAAACCCAGTGCCCGCCGAATCACCGAATGATGCGCCCCCTCGGACACGTAGTATCACCGTGAACCTCCGAACGATGATCCGGCACTTCATCCCGACGATTCCGCTCGCGCTTGCGATGCCGCTGGCGGCCGCACCACCAGCCGCGGTGCAGTGGCGTGTCGCGGAGTTCTCGTTCGAGGGAAAACTGGATTACGCGGGACAACCCGATGGCGTTGGATTGGAGGCGGAGTTTCACGGGCCGGATGGCGCGCGGTTCACGGTGCCCGGATTCTGGGATGGAAACAAGTCGTGGAAGATACGCTTCGCTCCGACCGCTCCGGGCGAATGGACCTATCAAACGCACGCCGTCGAGGAGGCGGCGCGGGTGGTGGAAACGCTTTACTCCGGAAAGATTCTGCGCGGCGGCGATCCGGGCGAGGAGATCGATGTGGCGGTCTCCGGCTGCGCCGAAATCGAATTGGTGGTTAGAGACGCGGACGATGGCAGCGAATACGATCACGCCGACTGGGCGGACGCCCGGTTCGTGCGGAAGGATGGTGTGGAAGTTGGGATGGACACCCTCGCGCCCCTCAGGGCGACGCAGGGACACGGCGAACTCGCGAAAGGAAAAAACCTGTTCGGAACCGATCTAACCATCGGGGGCAAGGCGTTTTTCCACGGGTTGGGAAGTCATTCGCCCGGCCGGATCAGCTATCGGTTGGATGGGGCCGAAGCGCGCTTCCGCGCCACGGTCGGAGTGGACTCACGGGTTGGAAAACACGGCAGCGTCCGGTTCGAAGTGCTGGGAATCCGTTCTAACAAAGCGCAGATCGGCCGCCGCGATCCGGGCCTCGACAACCGGCGCGGGAGCTTTCACGCCAGTCCGGCGGCGGGTGACAATCCGCTCCACCGCCACGGGGGATTTCTCAGGACCAGCGCCGACGGACACTCTCTAACCTACACGGACGGCACGCCGTTTTTCTGGCTGGGCGACACCTGGTGGTTTTGTCCCTCGGATCTGGTGCCCATCGACGGCTCCACCAACCCGGAGATTCCGTCGGCCTATCTCCATCTGTTGAATGTTAGAACGAAGCAGGGCTTCACCGCCATCCACATGGCGTTTCTCGGGACCATCGGCGGCTACAATCCGTTCGACGAACCGGCACGCGGCGCGGGGCTGGATCCCATCTATTGGCGGAAAGTGGACCGCTATATCGACGAGGCCAACACCCGCGGATTGGTTCCTGTGATCGGCCTCGGTTGGTGCGGACGTCCCTTGGATCCGGCCGATTGGCGGCGGCTGTGGCGCCATGTGATCGCGCGCTACGGCGCGCACGCCGTCACCTGGCTGATCTGCGGCGAATACAACGTGCGCGGCGCGGAGGACCGAGTGGCCGACACCCTCAGGCTCGGACGTTTCATCCGCGACACAGATCCCTATCACCGCGCGATGACCGCGCACCCGTGGTATTTCGAGGGCGACAAGCGGCAGGCGTGGTCCGAGCCGTGGTATGACTTCATCATGTTCCAGGGTGGGCACGGCGCGCCGCCGCCGGCGCGGCTCTATCAGGAAACCCACGCCCGCCAACCGGCCAAGCCGCTGTTGGAGGCGGAGTGCCGCTACGAAGGCATCCACACCTTCACCGACCGCGAGGTGCGTGAGGTCGCGTGGCGCGCGATTCTATCCGGATCGTTCGGTTTCACCTACGGCTCGCAAGGTCTGTGGTATCCAACCCAGAATGAAACGGATCGGAAAACCGACGAATGGGGCACCCCGCTGGTCTGGTGGAAAGCCGTCGGGAGGCCCGGCGCGGAACAACTCGGGCACCTGCGGAAGATTCTCGAAACCACATCCTGGTGGAAGCTCGCGCCGCGCCCCGATCTGGTGTCGCCGTCTGCCGGAACGGGTGGCGTTGTGGTTTTGGAAGATCTGATGAAACGGTTCGGCGAGGCCAAGGCCACCAACGCCCACTGGTGCCGCCTCGGCGATGGCGAACCACCCCGGATCGAACTCCATCCTCCCGGATCCGGCGATGGAACGCTTGAGTTTCCGCCCATCCGGCTTCCGGAAGTGAAACCCGGCGAACAACTGCGTTTTCTAACCGCATTCGGTTTCAACCCCGGTGCCCGCCTCGACGATCCGGACAATCCGAGCAATGGCGTTGGATTTTCGATCCGGGCCGACGGCAAGGATTTGGCGAATGCCAAACACCACGGAAAGACCTGGATCTATCAGAATGTCGATCTGACCGCGTTGGCCGGAAAATTCGTGGCGATCACCCTCGGCACCAATGCGGATGGCAATATGAACTGGGACCACGCCGCGTTCCGCCAGCCCGTGATCGTCCGCGTCCCCGCCGGGCAATCCGATCCAATGCGCGCGGAGATTTCCGGTCCTCCTCCCAGGCAGGTGCTTGCCAAGGCCGATGGCGACCGTGTCATCCTGCTCCACTACGCCGCCGGCGAGGGTGCCATCCGCTGGAATCTCAAACCCTTGCCAGACTCCGCCCGCTACCGCGCCGTGTGGCACAATCCCCGCACCGGAGCGAAAATTCCGGCGGAAACCATCGTGGTTAGGGAATCGGCCCTGCCTCTACCCGCGCCGCCTGACACGGAAGACTGGGTGCTGATTCTGAACCGCATGGAATGACCGGATAGCACGGATGGAAATCCCGGCATTCATCTCGTATCCCTTCATCCGCCATTACGGCCTCCCAACCGAATTCCGTCCTTCCGGAGGAGTTCCGGGGATCAGTATGACGTGGTTCATGCGGATGGATCCGGCATGCTCGATGACATCCGCTTGGGTGAGGCCTTCAAAGCGGCAGTCTTCAAGCGAGATTCCTTCGACGACCGCTCGTTCGAATCCCCGAACCCACAACACCCGCGGACTGGCTTTGCTGGTGATGTTCCGCAAGACGACGTTGCGGATGGTTGGCGGAAAATCGCCGTTAGAGCCCTCTTCATAGAGCAGATCGATGGTCAGCACGGCCTCCGTGACCCGGCCGATGTTCACCCGGCGCATGAAGATGTTCTCAATCACTCCGCCGCGCATCGCGTTGGATTTGAAACGAAGCGCGCGGTCGAGATTGGGGCTGTCCATTTCGCAGTCCTCGATGAACACGTTTCTCACGCCCCCGGAAACCTCGCTGCCCAGCACCACTCCGCCGTGGCCGTCTTTCATCACGCAGCGGCGGACAATGATGTTTTCCGAGGGTGCGTTCACTCGCCGTCCATCGCGATTGCGGCCGGATTTGACCGCAATGCAATCGTCGCCGGTGTCGAAAACACAATCCTCGATAAGCACATTCTGGCAGGACTCGGGATCACAGCCATCATTGTTGGGTCCGTGGCTGGTTATTCTCACCTTGCGAACGGTGATATTCCCGGAAAGCACCGGATGGAGGATCCACATCGGCGAGCGTTCGATGGCAACGCCTTCTATCAGAATGTTCCGGCATCGGACGAATTGGATGAAGTTCGGGCGCAGGAACGAGCCTTCACCAAAGACACGGCGCTCCACCGGCATGTCACTTTCGGCCATTTTGGCGAGGCGTTCGCGCGCCGCCACCTGCCGGGTCGGTTTGCCCTTGTTCTTGTCATTCCACGCCCACCAGGTATCCCAGGTGGCGCCGCCATCGAGCGTGCCCTCACCGGTGACGGCGATGTTCTCCTGATCGAGCGCATAGATGAGCGCGGAATGGTTCATGCATTCCATGCCTTCCCATCGGGTGAAAACGGGCGGATAGTCCTTGCTTGTCGTGGAGAATCGGACGATCGCGCCCTTATCGACCCTCAGATTGACTCCCGATTTGAGATGGATAGGGCCGGTTAGCCATTCGCCTGCGGGAATGACCACGCGGCCGCCGCCCGCCGCGTGACAGGCTTCAATCGCAGAGCGGATGGCATCCGCGGCATCCGCACCGGGCTTCGCGCCGTAAGCAGTGATCGGATACTCCTTGCCGGAAAACTCCGGCGCGCGGATGGCGGACAGGACACGCTCAAGATCATCCCATCCACGCACTGGCGCATCCGCCTGCTGCGCATCCGCCAGACGCGCCATCTCGATTCCGGCCAGAATGAACGGCCCGACACCCTTCAGATCGTTCTCGATGATGGGTTCGCTGATATAGTATTCGAACGTCCCGTCGCGCGGACGGCCGGATGCGGATGTGAAACCGAGTCCCGCGACCTCGCAACACCGGGTGAGGTGGAGCGCGCCCGCATCGTCGGTCCGGGTGCAATCGCGCACAAGGGCCTCGTAAGCCTTCACGGTTGGCACGAGGAATGTGGCGCGGTCGAGATAACCGCGATTGATGCCCTTCGCAAATGCATATATGAACATCGCGGAGGCGGTCGTCTCCAGATAGTTCCCTTCTCGGCCGCCCTGATCCATCACCTGCCACCAGAGGCTGGACTTCGGGTCCTGATGGCGCAGCACTCCGGCGGCGAGCTTGCGCAGGATCGCGCTCACTTGGTCAACACCCTCATGCGTCGGCGGGAGGTGGTCGAGGCAATCCACCAGCGCCATCGCATACCAACCGACCGCCCGGCCCCAGAAACATGGGGAATGGCCCGTTTGTTTGTCGGCCCAGGGTTGTACGCGCTTCTCATCCCAAGCGTGATGGAAGAGCCCGGATTTCGGATCGTAGGCGTGCCTGTCCATCAGCGTGATCTGGCGAACCACTTCGTCGAACGCGGCAGGGTCTTGGAAGGTTTTGCCGTATTGTGCCAGGAACGGGGAACCCATATAGAGTCCGTCGAGCCACATCTGCCACGGATAGCGCTGCTTGTGCCAGAATCCGCCGTCGCTGGTGCGCGGGTGGGTTTCCAGTTGCTTGCGGAGCGTCGCGGCCGCGGTCTTGTAGCGCGGATCGCGGGTGGTTTCCCAGGCATCGAGCGCCACACGGCCGGGAGGCAGCAAGTCGATGTTGTAATCCTCCATCCTGTAGGTGGCGATGGTGCCGTCCTCCGCGATGAACGAAGAAACCAATGCGACCGCATGGCGCGAGTAGGTTTCATCGCCGGTCGCTTTGCCGAGTTCCAACAGCGAGTGGGCGAAGAGTCCGCTGGTGTATTCCCAGCGCGCCTTTGGGCCACCGCCTTTGAATAAAGTCTTCCCGCGCCGCGCGATTTCGGACTTGGCGAGACGGCCGGACCACTCGAGCGGCGCGCTGTTTTGATAGGTGGCGGGCACGGCATCGCCGGCCGGCGCATGGGCGGCAAGCAGAACCGCGGCGAGGAGTTGGGTTTTGAATCGCATGGGGATGGCTAGGTGATCGATGATACCTGCTGCGGCCCCATTAATACCTGCATTTCCAGCGGGCGGCAAGAGCTTCGGCCTCCTTCGCGGTGATCGGAATGATTGCGCCGTGCTTCGGTGAGGTGAAATTGGTGGTCTTCATCACTCCCTCGTTGAACCGGCCGATCGATTTGAAGGTCTTGAAATCGGTGGTTTCGGAAAACCCGAAGTTGTGCGGATTGACACCGAAGACATCGTACATCAGCACATAGGTGTTGGTTCCGGTGCGTTTCCACACGCTGGGCGCCTCGCAGGCGACTTTCTCCGGATCGATCTTTGTCCCGTCGAACACATAGCCGCCGTTGGGACGGTTTGAAACCGCGTGGCGGATGCCGCCGGGTTGATCGTGGGCGACGTAAAACAGATGGTATTTATCACCGACTTTGGTGATGTCGCTGTCGATGATGTTGCGGTCGCGGGGGTATTGGAAAAGCTCCTCCGGTTCGGCTTCGAACTTGGTGAACGCGGGGTCCGCGTAGGCGTAATAGAGTTTGTTACGGCCCTTGCCGAAGCGGGTGGTGAAGGACACCATCATCCGCCGCTTCGCCGGATCGAAAATCATCTGCGGCGCCCACAGGCATCCGACATCGCCGAACTTGGGAAACTTCTCGCCCACATGATAGATCGTGTGCGTCCAGTTGATCAGGTCGAACGATTTCATCAGTACCAGCGCGCGGTTGTTGCCCCAGTCGTATTGCTCGCCGGGCCGCTCCCACTCGGTGTCCCTCAAGCCCTCGCGCTTGGCGTAGATATGCAGGTCCGTTAGACCGAGATAGAAACCGCCGTCCGGTCCGCGGGCGATGTACGGGTCGCGGATGCCTTTCTGATCCGCGAGATCCCGGCCGCTCATCACCGCCTTGCCGCGGTTGATGTCGGTGAAGGTGTAACCGTCCCGGCTCAGCGCGAAATGGAGGCTGTGATCGTCGTCCTTGTGGAAAACAAACAGATAGGCCGAAAAGTCTCTCTCGGTGGGAACACCCGACGGTTTCGCGCCGGTTTCACCCGAGGGCTTGGCGGGAGGCAATGGCGGAGTTTCCTCCGATTGGGCGAGCGCGCCAACGGATGTCACGATGAGCGCGGCAAGGCCGCAGAGGATGCCAAATGTCCAAATATGTGCCAATCGGGGTGGATGTTTCATGGATTCTGCGGGTTGTTGGGATTTGCGTCTATCTGCGCGGTTTAAGCCGCATGACACTCAGCGAATTGGGTGGGGCCGGATAGATAAACGATGAACCAACGGTGAGATCGGTTGTCTTCGGACTCACGCGATACGGGTCGGCGAAACTGTTGGTTGCCGCGGGATCGCCTCCAACCACGGTGCAGGATGCCGATGGTTGAACCGTGGAACGCGGACCTTTCAGCTCAATCCGTGTGGTCACCTCCGACGGATACGCGTTCACCACTTTCAAAATGATATCTCCGGATGGGGTATCGAAGACCGAGGACACCGCAAGGCGTTCCGCTGAGGCCGGGTCATCGGTCACGTCATGGATCAGCTTGCCATCCAGATAGCAACGGATCCTCGGTCCCTCGACGGCGATTCTGATGTCATACCAGCGTCCGCTCTCGATCCGGCCGGGAACCTGGCCGCCAACCGGTGCCATGGACCGATTGCGGCGTTTTTCGACGCCGTGCGAACGGTTTCCCCAGCCGCCGAGATTCCACCAGTAATAGTTGTCCGCGTAGGTGGATCCGAAGCCGATCAGGAATCCTTCCGCGCCGCCGGTTTTCTTCGCGCGGAGCGATAGCGTGTATCGCGCGTTGCCGGCCTTGATTGGTATCTTCGCAGCGGCTTTCGCCAACGCCGGACTCAGGTTGGCGGATTGCTTGTACACTCCGTTTGCAACCTTCCAGTCGCCCGATTCTCCACGCCAGTTGCCGGAATCGCGTGTGAAGGTTTCATCCAACAGCCTCGCGGTGCCGGATTCGAGCCGCACGTTGTCGAACTCCGCCTGGCTTTCCCAAGTTCCGAGAAAAACTCCGGCTGTTCTATCCGGCTCCACGGGCCGTTGCATTTCGATCGAATTCGGCAGCCACACATCGCCCGGATTCTCGCCGAACAGCCGCTGCACGTGATAGTTTGCGGTAAGCATGACTGTGGTGTTGTCGAAGTAGATGAGATCCGGGTTCCACTGGGTGTGGCTGGTTTTGGCAAGCAGCGGAGCATAGGAGGCGAGATGGACCACATCGCCGTTGCGTTCCAGCGAAGTCATGTAGGCCGCCTCGGCCAGCGCGTTGAACAGCGTGTTGCCCTTCGACGCGTATTCTCCCAGATAGACCTTCGGGCCCATTCTATCATAGGTGTCGTAGCGGTGTTGGTTGGCCAGAAACCAATCCGGCGGCATGTAGTAGTGTTCATCCACCATCGCCACACGCAGTTGGCGGGCGAGCTTCCATCCTCTCTCGAAATCCTCGCCTGATGCGAATGGTCCCACCGTGCCGATGACGGTGATCTCCGGATGCTTGGCCTTGATCGCCTTGTGGATCATGGCGAAGCGCTCCTCGAATCCGGCGGTGATTTGGTCCTCATTGCCCACGCCGAGATATTCCAAATGAAACGGCTGGGGATGCCCGGCTGCGGCGCGGACCGCGCCCCATTTGGAGGTAGCCGGGCCATTCGCCCATTCGATCAGATCCAACACTTCCTGGATATAGGCCGCCATTTCGGCCATCGGGATGTGCTGCTGGCCTTTCGGTGCGCCGGGAATGTAGTTCCCCGCGTTCTGGCAACACACGCCGGCCGGCACAACCGGAAGCGGCTTGGCCCCGATGTCTTCGCAAAATTGGAAGTATTCATAATACCCGAGGCCGGTCGTCTGGTGGTAGCGCCAGATGTTCCGCTGCGCCTTGCGCGTTTCGACCGGACCCACCGTGTCCTTCCATCGGTACATGTTATCCAGCCCGTCCCCATGCGCCAGACAGCCTCCGGGAAACCGCACGAACTTCGGTTTGAGATCCGCGATCACCTGGGCGAGATCCCGCCGCAGTCCGTTCGGACGATTCTTATAAGTATTTTTCGGAAACAGGGAAACCATATCAAGGCCGAGCTTTCCGGCACCCATTGTTGTTAGGACGAGGCGCGCTTTACTGGCATCCCCGGCGGCCTTGAGTGTTACGGCGAACTTTGCCCATGCGGACCCCGGTTTTGGGAGAGTCGCTTCCGCGAGAATGCCGGCTTGGGGGTCTTCCAAACGGACCTCAAGCGGGCCGCCAACACCCTCGATCTGGCGCGCGAAAACGGAGAAGTCATAGGAATCGCCCGCTTTGAGAACGATGCCGTCGAATCCCGGGTTGGCGAGCCCGACTCTCCCAATTGGCTCTGTGGCATGGACCAGTGCGTAATGAGGGTTGTTATCATGCAAGGGCTTGGCGGTCTCCACGGATAGGGTTGCCTTTCCTCCTTCTCGCTCGACCAACTCCCATGAAGTCAGGTTGTTCCATTCCTTGCGGTCGCCGGGAGTGTATTCGAAGGATCGGTTCTGGACCAACTCCGCATAGAGGCCGCCGTCGGCCGCGTAGTTGATGTCCTCGAAAAAGATCCCGAAAAGGTCCGGACTGATCTTCTTGGCGGAGCCGTCGGTGGTGACCGTGACCCGCGCCTCGGTCGGAGGCGCGGCATTGGCGGATAGAGCAGAAGCCGAAAATAGGGCAATGGCCAACGCGGCGCATTTGCGGGCACTGGCGAAACCATTTGTTGAGGCGGGCAATTGTTTCATTTTGGGATGGTTACCGGTGGCTTTGGTCTTGCCTCGGGTGAGCGGGACCAATCATTCGCCCTGCGGGAGCCATTTCTCAAGGGCGAACGCCCGACAGTTTGCAGGACAGTCATATCGCTCTGTTTACCGCGGAAAGAAGCGGCCATCTTGGACGGTAGGATCAGGCATGTCGTCCATGGTAATCATCGTCTTGTTTTTCGGGGTCCTCGCCGGGTTGCTCGCTTGTGCGGTTGGATGCGAATCGAAAGGTGTGAGGCTGGGCTTCGGCATCGGCGCGTTCGCGTGGGCTTGCCTGATATTCGTGGTCGCGGGCATTGCCGAATCGTTCGAACAAAACCTGTGGTACGGCGTGTCGGCGAAGGGCCTGCTGGATGAAAGCGTCAAGGCGCTTGAATCCGGCAAACGGGCGGAGGTGCGCGCGGCGTGGAAACGGATGAGCGCGGATCTCGAGGTGACCTACGAGCACCGGAGCAATTTCCGTGAAGTCGCGGACCGGGCCGTGAAGGAAATGAGGAAGGTCGGCGATAGCGGGCGCGCGGACTAGCCGAATTTTTCCCAAAACAAACCGGGCGATGGAGGGTTTCATCGGTCATGAGTTTCAGAAGCGTGATGATGACTTGTTGTTTCCTCGCCGGTGGCGCGGGGGTGTTGGCGGCCGCGGACTACAATCCGTTGGCGGTTCCGTCCGGATTCAAGGCGAAGCAGGTTGATCTAACGGTGAAAGACGCTGCGAGGAAGCGGGACATTCCACTGCTGGTCTATCTGCCGGAGAAATCCACGCCCGCGCCGGTGGTTTTGTTCAGCCACGGGCTGGGGGGCACGCGGAACATGGGCGGATACCTCGGTAACCACTGGGCGGCACGGGGCTATGTCGCGGTGTTTGTGCAACATCCGGGCAGCGACGATTCGGTATGGAAAGACAAGCCGCTCGGCACCCGGATGAACGAAATGCGGGAAGCCGCGTCGCTGGAGAACCTCCAGCTCCGGATCAAGGACATTCCGGTCACGCTCGATCAGTTGGCCGCTTGGAACTCCGACGCCAAGAATGCCCTGTCGGGCCGACTCGACATGAAGAAAACCGGCATGTCCGGGCACTCGTTCGGCGCGGTCACCACCCAGGCGGTCAGCGGTCAGTGGATGCCATTGGTCGGACAGAAATGGACCGACCCGAGGATCCGCGCGGCGATCGCCTTCAGCCCGAGTTCCCCGCGTGCGGGGAGCGTGGATAGGGCCTTCGGCTCGGTGAAAGTCCCATGGATGCTGATGACCGGCACCAACGACACCTCGCCTATCGGAAACTCGGATGTGGCATCGCGGCTCGCGGTCTATCCGGCGTTGAAAGGCGCGCCGAAATACGAACTGGTGTTGGATGGGGCCGAGCACTCCGCGTTTACCGATCGCGCTCTGCCGGGCGACAAGAACGGGCGGAACCCCAATCACCACCGCGTGATCCTTGCCCTATCGACGGCTTTTTGGGACGCCTATCTGAACGGCGACGCCGCGGCGCTGGCGTGGTTGCAAGGCAAAGGCCCGCGCGCGGTGATGGAAACCGCCGACCGCTGGCGCTTCGAGGCGAAGTGATGACAAGCCTGTTATCTTCCGGCATCCGGTTCGCCCGTTGCTTCCGGTTTGCCCACCAATGCCTGCGGCAGGAACCAGACGATCACCAGGCCGGCGAGGGTGCCGATGGCGTTGATCCAGATGAGTTGGTTGATTTCCTGGTGGCGGATCGCGTATTGGACGGCGGAGTCGGCGGTGTTGCCCACGGCGGCCAGCGCGCGCTCCACACCGTGCTGATAGAGCCAGGGGCCGGATTTTCCACCGATCATCAGGCCGATGTTCCACACGCTGATGAGCACCGAGTACCCGAGCGCCTCGCTGCCTTTCGGAGTGGCTCTCACCGCCAGATCAAACAACGGCACGTAGGCCAGGCACATCAGGAAGGTGGCCACGCCTTCGATCCCCAGTAGCAGAGCCAGGTATTTGCCGTCCGCCCAATACGGATAGATCAGATAGGGCAGTGCCGAGAGCGAGGTCAGGATGATCGCGGCGTAAAGCGAAACACGCAGCGGCAGCTTGCGGCACACCCACGCGTAAACGACCGAGCTGAACAGCGCGGCACCATATCCGGCTAGACTCAGCATGCCGAGGGTGACGTCCGAATATCCGAGCGTTTTCGTCTGATATTCGTAAAACGAGGTGCTGCGGAACGTCGGCACCGCCTGGATGAAAAGCAGCAGTAGGGCCGGCCCTAGCATTTTCGGGGTTACCACGTTGCTAATTTGCGTGCCGATCGAGGTGATGATCTTCCAACCTCGCGCCATAAACGGATCACCCGTACTGCCGGACGCAACCACCGGAGTTTCGTCCTTCAGGAGCAGCCAGGTTGTCAGAAACATGCACGCCAGAGGCAGCACGGCCGCGGCGCTGGTCCATCCGAACGCGTGTCCCGCCAGGAAGCCGCCGACCGGAACACCGAGAGCCGCGCCGAGATTCTGCGCGAAGGCTCGCAGCGAGCTGAGCTTGCCGCTCGCGTTGAACCGCTGGCCGCCCTCGACGAGCAAGCCGCCCGCCGTGGTGCTGCCGAAGACCAGCGCGGTGTTCATGCCGATGGCGCAGAGGAACAGCAGATTGTAGTTCGTTGACACCAGAGCCATGAGTCCCCACATGACCGCCGCCATCACCGCGCTGAGCAACAGATAGGAGCGTCGCCGGGAACCAAACAGCGGAACGCCGTCCACCAGCAATCCGGCCACCGCCTTAAACGTCCACGGTAGCGTGCTGAACGCCACAAACGTGCCGGCTTGGTTGCTGTCCAGTTGCATCTGCTTCATCAGCAGTGAATTGATAGGGAGCGAACCCAGCCCCTGGAGTTGCACGAAGGTGGTGGCGAAAATGCCGGTGGCCATCACCGCGGCGATGGGACGCAGCCCGTCGCTGTTAGGTGATGAGCCGCCCTGGGCGGGTTGTGTGGAATCGGTCATGGCAGGCGCATGGATAACCCGTCCGTGGCAGAACACGCAATTTTCAATTTCATGGGGATGCCCGCGGGGTGCGACGGAGGACCGCCGCGAGGGTCCCCGGTAACCCGTTCACTTTGGAGTCCGAAATCCGAAATCCGAAGTTCAAGGTGGATAGGGAAGGCGGCTTATCAATGAAGGCACTGCTTGAGACTGAAATCACTGATGATAGGGAAAGTGGGTGTGGGTCGTCCAAACCAAACCCTAATCTCACCTTCATGTGCTCGTCGTTTGAACAAACAAGAATAATGCGTTCTGACGGCTGGGCCGTTCACCTGATGGGTTGACCCGTCCGATCTCGCCAACCCATTGGAAACTCGCGTCAATTGGCGCCCATTTGACCGCATCAGTTGGACATGGAGGCGGTCTATCTTCGCTCCGGTTGCGGTTCCATCTTCCTTTCTGATCCGCCCCGGCGATGGTCCGACTGCGATCCAAACAATGCGGCCCGTCCGGTGGGGATTCCGGACGGGCCTGTGCGCGCTTGGGCTGCGGGTTCTGGGGTTGGTTTCGCTTATGGCTGGGCGGGGACGTATAGTTCCGAGCCAACCGCCAGGACGGTGGATTCGACGAGGTCGAGATTGTTCAGGGAATTGAGGCGAGCCACGGTGGTGTTGTGTTTTGCAGCGAACTCGCCGACCGAGATGGTCTCATTGATCATGATCGGCTTGGGCGAGCTGCGCGGAGGCTGCTGCGTGGAAGTCGCTGGGGTTGGCCGGGTGGCGGTGGTGGCATGCGCGGGAGCCTTTGTGGGGGCAGGAGCGGAAACGGAAGTGGCGGGCGGGGTTTTGGTCGCCGAGGCAGGCTGCGTGGAGATTGCGGCAGGCGTTCCGGCCGTGGCTCCAAGTTTGATATCAAGCCCCGGCCGGAGCGCGGTGGCCTTGATGGTGGGATTGGCGGCCTCAAGTTTTTCAGGGGGAATGCCCAGTTTTTTGCCGATACTGTAATAGGTTTCGCCCTGCTTGACCTGATAGATCCCGGTCTTCGCGGCGGGCGCGGGCGTTTGGGCGGTCTGGGGTGCGGGCGCTTCCTGCGCGGCGGAAGAAGGCACTTTGATCCGCTGGCCTTCCCGGAGCATGGCGGTTGATTTCGTGCCGTTGAGATCGGCGAGTTTGTCCTCGCGAGTGCCAAATTTGCGGGCGATCCGTTCCCAACTGTCGCCTTTTTTCACGGTATAAGTGGCGGTTCCGGTGGCTTTCGGCGAATGGGTGGCCGTTTCCGCCACGGGAGCGGAAGCCGCGCCGGGTTGTGCCGCGGCGGTCGCCGTCACCGGGCGGGTGGCATATTTGGAATTCAGCCCGTTCATCTGGCGGAGTTTGGAGTTTTCCTCCTCCAGTTCCTTGATTTGGCGCTCCTGCTCCGCACAACGGGTCCGCAGCGTCTCCAACTCGCTCTTGGCAATCGCCAGCGGCGATACCAGGGCAAGGGTGACTGCGGTTAGCAGGGTGCGAATCGGCATGCGCAATGAATTTTCAAAAAAACGGTGTTTTGTCAACCTTTTAATTTAATTTTTCTTTAGTATTTGGAAATACGAGGTTTCCGGGGTGTTTTTCGGTAGAAAAACAAAGCGGGCGGTCCGTTGCCGAACCGCCCGCGGAAGGGAGAAACCGGATGAATGACGGCCTCAGGCGCGGCCGAGGTAGGAGTTGTCCTCGGTCTTCACGTTGATCTTCTCACCGACATTGATGAACAGCGGCACTTGCACGATCAGTCCGGTTTCCATGGTCGCCGGCTTGTAAACGTTGTTGGCGGAGTCTCCTTTGACACCTTCCGAGGACTCGGTGACGGTCATCACCATGGAAGGCGGCAGGTCGATGGTGGCCACCACGCCGTCGGCGAGCATGATCGTGTAGAGCTGGCCTTCGATGAGGTAGTTTTTCACCGGATCGACGAGGTCGTCGAAAATGACGGTGTCCTCGTAGGTGTCCGGGTTGAGGAAATGATAGCCGCCGCTGTCCTTGTAGGAATATTCGTGGGGAACGCGCTCCAGAAGGACGCCATCCATCGAGTCGTTGGAGGTGAGGCGGAGGTTGAACACCTTCTTGGTCGCCACGCTGCGGATGGACATCTGGACGTAGGACGCCATGCGCGGTGGGGTCTTGAGTTCGTGATCGATCACGATACAGACTTCGTTGTTGTGGCGGACGGCGTGTCCCTTGCGGAGGTTGATTACTGGAGTGCTGGCCATGGTGTGCGGGGGGCCGGGATAGGAGTTTGGGAGCGGGTTGGCAAGCTCCGAATGCGCCAAAACGCGCAAAATGGGCCAAATCGGGGGTATTTCCGCGCAGGGCGGTATCCTGACAGCGGATTCCGGCTTGAATCGGGTTGGTAAGGGGGGTATCCGTCCGGCATGAAATCGTGTTTCACGCTGATTCTGGCCGCGGTTGTGGGACTTTGTTCCTGCGACCGGGTGAAATCCGTGGTCAACCGGTTTCGCAAGCAGCCCGACAAGACGACAACCGCCCCGGCGGTGGCGAACGAACCTCAAGTGGTCAGCCAGCTCACGGAGGGCACCTATCCCGCGTTTCTGACCCAGCCGCGAAGGCTGGTGGTGATCGACTTTTACGCCGATTGGTGTGGTCCCTGCCGCGAACTGTCTCCGGTGCTTGACCGGCTGGCGGAAAAGTACTTCGGCACCGTGGTGGTGGGCAAGGTGAACGTGGACAAATGCCCGAATCTGGCCGCCAAGGAAGGCATCCGCAGCATTCCGGAGGTCCGGATGTATCTGGATGGAAAGCAGGTGGACCGTTTCCTCGGAGTGCTGCCGGAAGAGGAAATCGCGAAACGCTTGGCAACGCATACCAAAGGCCGCTCGTCATTTCAAGCGCCGGGCGCGGGAGGACCGTTGCCCGCAAAGGATGGCAAACCTTCCGGCACGCCGCCCGCGGGCCCTCCCGGCAGTCCCGGATCACCCATCCAGCCGATGCCCAAAGACTGGGTCCCCGCTCCGTTCGAACGACCGAAAAAATAATCCCAATCACCATGCGCCCGCTGCTGCTGCTCGCCGCCCTATCCGTCTCCACCGCCGCTTTCGCGAAATCCGATCCGGAAAAACCCAACCTTGTGGTGTTTCTGGTGGACGACATGGGGGTGATGGATACCTCGGTCCCGTTTCTAACCAACGCGGCCGGCGAACCGGAAATCCATCCGCTGAACCGCTTCTATCGGACGCCCAACATGGAACGCCTGGCCGCGTCTGGGATCCGTTTCAGCCGGTTTGAGGCGATGAGCGTGTGCTCGCCCACCCGCGTCTCGATCCTGACCGGCCAGAACGCCGCCCGCCACCGCACCACCAACTGGATCGATCCAAAATCCGACAACCGCGGCCCCAAAGGCCCGCCGGAATGGAACTGGCGCGGGCTGGATGAAAAATCGGTCACCCTGCCGAAGGTCCTGCATGCCGCCGGATACCGCACCATCCACGTCGGAAAGGGCCACCTCGGACCGGAGGGATCGCCGGGCGCCGATCCGCTCAAGCTCGGATACGACGAAAACGTGGGCGGCGCGGCGACCGGCCAGCCCGGCAGCTACTACGGAAGTAAGAATTACGGCAAGGGTGGCGCCCACGCGGTGCCGGGGCTGGATGCCTATCACGGAACCGACGTTTTCCTAACCGATGCGCTGACCCGCGAGGCCAAAACCCGCATGAGCCGGGCGGTGGCCGACGGCAAACCGTTCTATCTGAACTTTGCGCACTACGCCGTTCACGCCCCGTTCGATAGCGATCCGAGATATGCCGCGAACTACGCCAACTCCGGCAAACCCAAGCAGGCGCAGGCGTTCGCCACGCTGATAGAGGGCATGGACCGCTCGCTCGGAGACATCATGGCGCATCTCCGCGAATTGGGTGTGGCGGAGAACACGCTCGTGGTTTTCCTCGGCGACAACGGTTCCGATTCTCCGCTAGGCGGCCCGCACGAAGTGGCCAGCGCCGCACCGCTGCGCGGAAAGAAGGGTTCCCATTACGAAGGGGGCACGCGGGTGCCGTTCATCGCCGCATGGGCGGCTCCGGACCCCGAAAATTCCTATCAGAAACGCGTTCCCGTCGCGGCCGGAGCCATCCAGGGCCAGATCGCCTCGGTGTGCGATATTTTCCCAACCCTGCTCGCCGCGGCGGATGTTCCCCTGCCTGCCAACCACACCGTGGACGGCAAGCCGCTGCAAACCCTCTTCACCGGAAAGCCCGATCCCGCGCGGCCGCGGGAGTTCGTCATGCACTATCCGCACGCTCCGCACCGCTCGGACTATTTCACCGTCTTCCTCAGGGACGAGTGGAAAGTCGTCTATCATTACTTTCCCGGCAAAGCGTCGTCCGGATCGCACTATCAGCTCTTCCGCCTCTCGGACGATCCCTACGAATCCCATGATCTGGCGCCCGACCATCCCGCCGAACTCTCGGCGATGATGAAAGGACTGGCGGAATCCCTGGAGTCCATGAACGCGCTCTATCCGACGGACGGGAAGGGAAATCCGGTGAAGCCGAAGGTGCCCTGATGAAATGTCATGAACGAAACCACCATCGAACTCCTGCGTTGCCGTGAAGGCGAATCGCTCGCAAACCTGAAGCGTGTGCTCGATGAAGCCGGAATTCCCTACCGCCTGGCATCCACGGCTCCGGTTTTCGATATCGCTTCGATCGGCTCCGGTCACGAGGCACAGGTGATTGTTAGTGTGGGCCGGAACGACTTCCGGCGGGCGCGTGCGGCTCTGGAATCCGACGCGCTAGCCACGGATCTTCCCGCCGACCATCATCTCAGGGAATTCGAGACATTCGAACTCGAGGAGATTCTCGCGAAGGAGTCGGAATGGAGTCCTTTCGATGTCGCCCACGCCCGACGGTTGCTAACCGAACGCGGGATTGCCACACAAGCCGTCGCCAAGCGCAAGGAGGCCTGGCTTGAGGAAATGCGCAAAGGCAAACCGGCGCCGCCAACGCTATTGTTGTTAGGTTGGGTCAGCTCGTTGATGGGAGGCTTGATCGGGCTCGGAATCGGACTGTCGCTTTGTTATATGAAAGAGAATACGCCCGATGGGGTGTTTCCGACCTACAATGCCAGGGCCCGTGAGGCTGGAGCGTGGATGGTGGTTCTCGCGGGGATTGTGCTGATGGTCGCCATCGCGGCTTTCCTGGGGGTGTTCGACTGATCCGGATTTGAAATGTCATTCCGGCTTCCAGTCGCCGAGCGTTTTTGAAATTGTGGGCGCGTCTTGGTCGGAGTCGGTGGTCCGTGCCCATGCCACGCGGTTAGCGGTTGCGGCTCCAGGTCCTGAGCAGCGGATTTCCGCATAGCGGGCGGTTTTCTCGCGGGCGGGGTCATTCCAGTTGTGCCAACCCTCCGGACGGATGCCGGATGCCATCTCGGTGCGGAGGAAAACCGTGGAGGCGTGGGGCCGCCAAGGGCGACCCAGATAGACCTTGAGGCCGGGTTTCGTCATGTGGATCACGCAATCGGCGAACACGAAGCCGAACGCCTGGTCGGGCGGGGTCGAGGCGGCGGTGACATATCCGTCGCGCACGCATTCGATAGAGCAATGGTCGAACCACGCCGTCGCGCCGCCGAAGATGAAATCCACCGCGCCGGTGACCGTGCAGTCCTTGAAATATTGTCTGCCGCGGTTGAGCAGGATGGTGTCCTGGAACCCGGTGAACCGGCACTTGCGGAACGCCACGCGGTCGCCATCCACCCGCAATGCCAGCGCCTGTCCCACAGGCCCCGCGCTGTTCTCCAAGGTGATTCCCTCCACCGCGAAATCATCCGCGTCGATCTGCACGGTGGGCGTGCGGAACGTGCCGATTTCCTTGCCGTCCGGGCCTTTCATCGAGGCGAAAAGGCCGTAGGTGATCACGGTTTTGGCCGCATCCTCTCCCATGATCCGCACATGCCGTTTTTCACGCTGCACGTACACCCGTTCGCGGTAGGTTCCGGGTTTGACCAAAATGGTCCACGGTTTGTCGGGCGTGGTGTTCTGGGGAGCCTTGTTGACCGCTTCCTGCACGGTGGTATAGGCGCCTGTGCCGTCGGCGGCCACCACCGCGTCCGCCGCCGCGCGGAGCGGATGGGCGATGGCGAACATGCTCAGGACGAGAGAAGCGGAAGCGTTCATAGGGTAGGGTGCTTGTTATGAAATCGGGCTTTCAAACGGATTCGGATAGGGTCTGCCGGCATCGACGTCACAAATCGTCCACTCCGGCCACCATCGCGCGTTCGACGCGGAGGCGCTGGTCTTCCGGCGATCCGTCGTCCGCGCCGATCGGAATGGGCGTGTCAAACACCACCCTCACGCGGCTGAAGGGTTTGGGGATCACGAATCGGTCCCAGGTTTTCAGCCGCCAGGCGTTGGCGAAGGTCACGTGGATCGGGATGATCGGCGCGCCGGTGGCGGCGGCGAGTTTGATCATGCCCGGATGCACCTCGTAGCGCGGGCCGCGCGGGCCGTCCGGGGTGATGCAGGCGTCGGATCCGGATCTAACCGCCCTGGTCAGCGTGACCAGCGCCGCCGCGCCGCGCCGGGAGGAGGAACCTCTAACCGAACCGAGTCCGAACACCGCCATCGCGCGGGCGACCATCGCGCCGTCGTGGCTGGCGCTGGTGAGCACCACGCAGTTGCGCTTTTTCCCGAAGACTTTCCGGAACGCCGGCGGCACGGTGAAGAACCGGTTGTGCCACAGCGCGAAGATCACCGGACCGGCCGGTTCGTCGGCCGCCGGAGTCCAGCGGGTTTCGATTTCCATCCGCAGCATCCACGACCACACCCGCATCATCCAGCCCACGAGCGTCCCGGCGACGACCATTTTGGGACTGTCGCGGATCTCGGTGCGGCGGTCGGGCGGCATGGAACGGTCAGATGGATGTTAGAGAAACCCGGCCGGATGGAGCGTGTCCACCAGGTATTGCTGCCGGGACACCATTTCCTGATAGATCGGATGCACCTGCATGTCCGGTTCGGTCGGGCGCTCGTCCTCGGTGACGACGAGATATTTCGCGATTTCATCGAAGCCCAGCGATTCGCCGTTCTGGTGGAAAAACGCCACCGCCGAGTGCATGGCCGCGCCTGCGGCGGCATCGAGGCGTTTGGCCAGGGCGGCCACCGGCACTCCGGTGACATCGGCCAGCAGGCGGCGCATCAGGCGGCTGCCCGCGCCCGCGCCGGACAGGCGGATTTCCGGCGGGTCGAACCCGAGATCCCGCAGGCGGCTGAGCGCGTAGCCCAAGCCCAGCGCGACTCCCTCCATGGTGGCCCGCGCCAGATGGGCCGGGGTGAAATTGGCCGGCGTGATGCCGTGGAGCACGCCGGTCCCCTCGGGCAAGCGCGGAACCTGCTCGCCGGTGAAATACGGCAGCAACAACAGTCCGTCGGCACCCGGCGCGACCTGTGCGGCCATCGCTTCGAATTCTTCCGCCGACCATCCGTAGTGTCTTCTAACCACCTCGGGCGCCACCGCGGTGCTCGCGGTGCTCGCCATTCCCAGCCAACCGCCGGTGGCGTTGCAATAGGCGGCCAGTTCGGCCCGCAGGTCGATCACCGGTGCTTCGCCGCACCCCAGCAGGGTTGCCGTCGCTCCGAGGTCCACCGCCACCGCGCCATGCTCCACGCAGCCGGCCGCGAAGGCCGCCATCATCGGTGAAGCGCCGCCCGCCGCCACCATCACCTGTTCCGCCAGACCCCACTCGCGGGACAGCGCGGCCCGCAGGGTGCCCCGCGGTTGGTCCGGAGCGCCGATCGGCGGCAACACCTCGGATAGATTGGAGTCGATGAACCGCATCAGTTCCGCCGACCACATCCGCCTGCGGATATCGAACAGCCCGGTGGCCGACGCACTGGCCGGCGCGCAGGCCTGGGTGCCGGTCAGCCAGTAGGCGATGAAATCCTGGACCGTTAGGAGGCTGGAGGCGCGCTGGAAATAATACGGCTCGTGTTGTTTCAGCCACAGGCATTCCGCCGCCGCCGATTCCACGCCGGGGCACTGGCCCGCCATTTCGATCAGTCCCGGTGCGCCGCCGAACGCCCGCGCGATCTCGTCGGCCTGGCGTTTCACCGAAACATCGCCCGCGAGTTTGCTGGGGCGGACGATCCGGTTCCCCTCGTCTAGCAAAACCAGTCCGCGCAGCGGTCCGGTCACGCCGATCGCCGCCACCTCGCTGCGTCCGTCGCCCAAGGTGGCCACGCATTGCCGGATCGCGCGGTCCACCGCCTCGATCCAGCGGGCCGGATCCTGCTCGCGGTAGCCGGTCGGCAGGCCTTCGATCCAGGCGTGCGGCACCCAGGCCTCGGCGCGGATGGCGGCCGATTCCAAATCCAAAACCACCGCGCGGGTTCCGGCGGGGCTCAGTTCGATTCCGATGAATTGCATGGTGTCGGTGGCGGATCGTCCGCTGGAAACGGTCCCGCCCCGGATGCTCGCCCCGGCCTCCCCGTTTGGCAAGCATGGACTTCCGGCATCGCACACAGCCGGAAAAATCCACCGCCAAGACGCGAAGATTGCGGAGGGGATAGAGGATCGTGGATGGTGGATGGTGGATGAAAGGCGCAGAACCGCCGTAGCCGCGCTCGTGAGAGCGTGGCACCCCAGGTGATCCCCTGCCGCAAATATTCACCGCCAAGACGCAAAGATCGCGAAGGGGATTGAAGATCGGGGATCGTGGATGAAAAAGCGCCCCCCCCTAATAACCATTAACAAATAACCAATAACCCCATTCCCACCGCCAAGACGCAAAGATCACGAAGGGGATCGAGGATTGGAGATCGTGGATGGTGGATGAAAGGCGCAGAACCGCTCCCCAATAAACAACAACAAATAACCCATAACGAAATCCCCCCCCTTGACACCCCATCCCTGAACGGCTACGAATCCCCCCATGAACCCGGTGCATCCCGCCCGCCCCCGTGCCGTCCGCGCGCACGCATCACGCGCATGGTGTTCCGGTCCCTAATTCAACTGTTTGCTCGAAAATGCTCAAGCGTCGCGAGAAGCTGATTGTTGCCGCGGTTCCCACCGGGATCGTTCTTATCGTCGTGTGGGTCCTCTGGTTGTCGCCCCGGCTTGCATTTCACGGGATTGCCGCCGGCGATTGGCCCGACTTCTCGGGTGTCAAGCATACGAGGGTCGGTGACGAAACGGTGATTTCGTTCAGAGCTCGTGGCGATGAAGCGCTAGAGGACATGATTGATCGGCTTGGGTTTCACCGTGGGGTTCCAGCCGGGAATGCGGATGAGATTTCCGAGTCGGCGATTCGTACGGCAGGCTTTGATCCAAACCGGTTTGACAAATACTTTTTCTCTCGGAAACGAATCCTGTTTCTCTACGTGAACTCCCATGAATGCGTGATGGTGAGAACCACCATCTAACCCTGAATCAAAGAAGCGCACAAGACAAGACACCGCAACCACCGCCAGCCGCCCTGCCTGCGGCATTATCCGCAATATGAACCCTTACTCCAGTTCCAACCACACGTCAGCCATCGCGGTAGACGCCCCGCTGAAGGACTTGCTGGACCTCCCGGACAAATAATCGAATTACCCACATCGGCTATGCCGCATACATCCCTAATCACATGCCCTCGATGCAAGTCGCGGTTGGAGTCCGGTCTCCTGTCGGATACCGCGAATATCTTCTGGCACCAGGTTGGGAAGAGGCTTAGATGGAGTGAACGCTTTTTTGGGTGGCGATCGCTTTGCCGCAGAATTGGGGACTCGGGATGGCATAAGACAGATGCGGAGTTGTGTCGGAATTGTGGCCTTGTGCTGTTCACCGCCAGCAAGATAGAGCGCTCTGATGAGCATTATTCATCGGCATCGGACGCCAAATAGAACGATCAGACGAGGCACCGATCCGGCATTGACATCCCTCTCTGAATTCCAGCTTCCTTCCCGCCGGTTCTCTATAACCCGGAAATGAAAAGCCTCATACTGATACTCGCCCTTACCTCATGCTGCTTCGGCGCGGAGGTGACTGGTAAGTCTGCGGAGCATCTCGTCGCGCAGCTAACTGTCGAATTGGCCAAGCGGTTTGCCATCGGTGATGAGACCGTAGATGCCAAGCCGGAGATTTCGCGGAAGGAAAGAAAGATCGAAATTAGGTTCAGTGGGTTCTGTGTGACGGTTGCGGACGGAGGAACATTGATCACTGATGCGGAGATCCAAGAAGCCAAAGAAGAGAATCAGAAGTTGCGCGAGGCGTTGGCTGTGGAGAAGTTGGATCCAACCGCAAAGGCGCTCCTCGCCGCACTTCTGGCTTCTGATGATCAGGACTTTCCCAAGATTGGGAAGCGTGCAAGAGCCACGGATTTCATGGGCCAGACTCTCACATTCACAACAACCGACGGCAAGCTCGATGTTCACATCGAAGATGCCGAGCCATACTCGGTGAAAATTTGCGATTTTGCGACCGAGCTATCTAAGCTATACGACAAACCCCAACCCAAACCGGAGGGGCGCTCCCGGGTTGGCAAGCCTCAATCTCCGCTTCAAAGATGAATCCGCGACTCGTCACAATCCTTGCGATGGCATCGGCGCTTCTGGTGGGCTGCGATGATTCGGCGTCCTTGTGCTACTCCACGAGAGCGGAGGCGGAAGCCGACCGTCCTTTCGCGCGCGGCTGGCTTCCTCGGATCATCCCGGCGTCAAGCAGGGAGATCACGATGAAGAATGATCTCGATCTCAATCTATCGAACGGCACCTTCCGGTTTGTTCCGTCCGATCACGATGCGTTCGTCGCCCATCTTACCCGGACCCCGGAAAATGACAGGGATGGATCTGAAGCATACGCCTACAAGGACTGGACATTCTGGATCCGCCCCGACAGGAGCGGGTGCGGGTTCCGCATGCGTCCGTGCCGTGGCGAAAAACCCGGCGGACCAACCGGTGGCGGCAACGGCGGACAACGCCGCTAGCCCGCTCCGCGTTGGAAGCCCAATCCCCGCCGCCTCGCCCCCCCTCAAGGAGCGTGGGCATCCTGCCCACATCTTTCTCCACGGCCGGAAATATTCACCGCCAAGACGCCAAGTTCGCCAAGAAGAGATTGAAGATCGTGGATCGAAGATGAAGGGCGCACCGTAGCCGCGCTCGTGAGAGCGTGGCACCCCAGGTGATCCCCTGCCGCAAATATTCACCGCCAAGACGCAAAGATCGCGAAGGGGATTGAAGATCGGGGATCGTGGATGAAAAAGCGCACCCCCCTAATAACCATTAACAAATAGCCAATAACCCCATTCCCACCGCCAAGCCGCCAAGGCCACGAAGGGGATCGAAGGTGAAAGGTATCCGTGAGAAACCAGAAACCGGAGGCAAGAATCAAGATCACTGCCGTCCCACAGACTGGGCGCGGTGCGTCCTGAGCCTTGATTTGACAAGGCCTTGGGTTCGTTTTTGGAAAATGGCGATTGCGACTTTTTTGCCAGTGGTTGATATATCCTTGGATTCACGC
>JAFLEH010000003.1 GCA_017301995.1 Verrucomicrobiota bacterium
TTGTAGCAAACACACCATGAACCGGATCGTCCGCCGGGTCAGCAACAACACCGCCACCACCACCCCCCGGTTGCAGGGCCTGCGGCCCGCACTCAACCGGGAGAGGACAGATGTCCTAATCGTAAATGAACTACTTATGGAAACCGAGCACAGAACCATGCATAACGCGAATCCTAATCAATTGATGTTCAATAACTTATAACCGGACACTTGTGAATGGCTTTATAGCAAAACTGCTCATCATTCCAGTTATATTCATAGATGCTTTCCCCAGACTCGTAGGCGCTAAAAATCACATTCGATCCCGGCTGTGGCATTGTTAGGACAAGCGGCCCGTTGGAGTAAACATCTCCATTTTCGTCAATAAATCCTTTTTCTTGAAAAATTATGCTGTATTTGCAACCACCCGCAAGGGGCAGCCCGGTAAAGGTGTTTGATGATGGTGAGATTCTCATCACGTCATAAGCAACTCCAGAATTGAGCACTGTCGTATGAGAAGTCGATTCAACATCGAGCTCCAAATCAAGGTCAACGCCGTATGGTGTTGAAGACAATGCTGATTGAACATCAACAACCGAGCTGACATGCTTGACAACGCCGATCATATATCGTGTATTCCGCAGCAGATCTAACGTTCTCTCCACAGAACCTGTTGCCGAAGGATACTTTTTGGAGACGACAAGCACTTCCAGATCAGTAAGGGATACTGCGCCCAAGTGGGATGTCAAATCGAGGTCCAGGAAAACAGCTCCGCCACTTGTTCCAAAAATGTTCGATGGTGAGCTCCCATTGGAACTTGATTCAATCGCAGGGCTTCCTGCCGCTGCCGGATTGGTGGTGTAATCGACAAGGGTGATGTCCGCGCGGAGTGGCAGGGAAATCGCCACGACCGCCAGCGGGATGCAGGCATTGACCGAGAAGTTTCGACGGGCTAATGGCTGGATCATGGTTCGAAACACGGTGTCACATCGAAATGCTGCCTCATGGCATGGAAATCGCAATCCGATAAAAGGCGGCGGGTGGCGGAACTGGATCCGGGTCGGCCAGGGTTACGGGGAGGTCGGCGGCCAGCGGTCCGGTGGCGGCGACTTCCGTCCAGACTCCGCCCGCGAGGTTGGCGCTGCGTTCCAGGACGTAGCGGCGTCCGGCGAGGCCCGCAAGCTGGGTCGAGAACACTCCGTTGAACGACGGTGTCTGACGGAAGACGCTGGAAGAATCGCCGGGCGAGGTTCCGGTTAGAATCTCACAGAGGTCGGAGCAGCCATCACCATCGGAGTCATGGTTAGGGTCTGAAATTTTCGTAACGCTGAGGCGCAGCGGATCCGTTGGGTGCGTTATATTGTCGCCGAAAAACACGTCATTGGATGAAACGAACAGATGGGTGGCATCTGCGGGTATGCGGACAAGGACTTGGCTGATGTAGAAATCACTTTCAATGTCGGTTGTGTGGTCACCGAAGTATGTTTCGGGCGTTGCAAATGATTGCGCGCTTGAAGCGGTGCGACCGGGGACTCGCAGTGGAGGAGTGCCGGGATTTTCATCCAATGTTGAGTTTCTGCTGAACACACCGATCATCTGGACGCCGGTATAATCCTGGGGGATAGCAGGAGCGAATCCATACAGTCCGCGTCTTTCCAGCAATACAAGATCCCCCGGTCTCAAGTTGTTGGCTGCCAAATCAATCGGCTTCGCGTCTTTGGCGTCAGGATCCCCGGAAACTCGCAAGTAGGTTGCCGAAGGATCTATCAAAAACTTTCGCTGGGAGAGATTGGACGCCGGAGCACCGGACACACTGGTGAACTCGACCCTCAGTCCGACTGGATTGATGCCCGAGCTGCTGTAGTTCGACACCCGAAAGCGCAGTGAATTTTGCCCGTAACGAAACCCGGATTCCACTTTGAATTGTCCCCAGTTCGAAAAGTGACCTTCGCCGAGAGAGATTCCAGTCGTAACCCCGTTCAGAACCAACTCAGCGGCATTATCCGCCAGCCATCGTCCCTCGACGACCACGGTGGCCGGATCAAATCCGGAAAGATCTACCGTTTGTTCGAGGTCGTAGATACCAGCCGGATGCGTGTCGTTTCCGTTACCGGTCGGGGTGATCCATGCCGACAAGTCGGAATTCGCGAGCCAGGCCCAGCTCGGATTGGATGCCTGCCATTGGCTCATGTCCGACCCCATATATGCTTTGAAATGTGGATCGACCGCACCGTTGGCAAGGCGCGCCCCGTTAACATTGAACCCGGTGTTCCATAGCCCGGCAATCGGGACGCGGGCATTCGGATTGGTTTTGTGATCGGTGTAGAAATGACCAAAATATTCGTCTTCACCTCCTCCGATCGTTTCGCGGATTGAAACTCGGTCAAACCGCGTGTCGCTCCACACCCCCACGAACGCCGAAACTCCATTCGGTGGCTCGTAGGTTACTTGACCGATTTGTTCCCCGTTGCTGAACAATGTAATCGTGAATTTCGATTCAACGAATTCCCCGTAATTGTAGCCGTTTGGTTCGGCAATATCGAACCCGAACGCATGACAGGGTGCGAACGAGACATCAATATCCTCAGACCCATCCAAACAAATGTCATGCCCTGCCAGGAGTGATGTCCAATCGTATTGAGGGCTGACCACAAGACCTCCAACATGGAGACCATGCCCGCCTACCTGCACCGGCAACAGGGTTATGCCGCCCAAGGTGGTAGCTTGATAGCCTCTGTAGCCAAGATTCGGTAGTTCTCCGGTGGCATCGGATGACTTTGTGAGATCGAGGAAAAGCTGCTTGTCGGAAAACCCCAAGGTAAATGCGCCGGCCGTTTTCAACGATGCGAATAGCGCGATTACTGACAGGGTTCTTGAAATTCGGTGGTTCATGGTCGTCGGCATGGTGGAATGAGTCTCATGGCTCCTCCGCGGCGAGACGGAAGAAACGGCGGGTGGAGGGAGCGGGATCGGTGAAGGTGTGGCAGGTTTGGGTGCCCAGCGGCGTTAGAACCACCGGGCCGGTCCACGGACCGCCGGGCGGACGGGTGGCGTGGGTGGTCCAACCGGTCAGATTGTCAGAGCCTTCGACCCGTAGTCGGAGGCCTTCAGGGACGATGGAAGGCAGGAGGAAGGAAAAGCCGGTAGCTGTGGCGAGCGGGGCCCGCCCGCGCCCGGAGGCGGGATCACGCGGGTCGCTGCCGAAGGCGTATTCGATGCCGTTGGGCAGCCCGTCCCCATCCGGGTCGGCGGTGATCGCCGCGTCCGGATGCTGGTAGCCGCCGGATAGATCGGAGAACCCGGCCTGTGCCCAGGTTTGATAGGGGGTGGACGGCGCGAGGTGATACTCGATTTTGTATGCGAATCTCGCATTGACACTTTGTGTCGAGGTAACGGACCCGTTGAAATATGTCCCATAGATCGAATCGGCCACTCCCGCCTCGGGAACCGTCAATATGAAGGGGAGCTCGTTGTGTGTGATGCCGCCATTGTCAATGTAACCGTTGTTGAGAAAAATGATGCTGTATTTCCGGCCGCCATTCACGGCAAGTCCGGTGAAGGACTCGGAAGACGGGGAGATCGTCAGCACGTCATATTGCTGGCCGGCCAGGGTCGTTGTGATGGGTGCGCCCGAAACCGTAGTATTGGGCGTTATCTTCAAATGGACACCCGTGTCGTATGCGTATGCCGGAGACGCCAAGGTAGGGGCCACATCGGCGGTTGTTCCGGTGAAGGGGACCACGGCAATGGTGTAGGTGTAGTTCTCAAACAGTTGCTTTGTCAGTTCGACTGTGCCTGGCCCGGCGATGTGCTTCCTTGAGGCGGTCAGGACGGAGAAGTTGGAAATCACCACGGGGCCGGTCACGGCGTTCAGATCGAGAGTGAAAATCGTTACCGCGCCGCTCGCCCCGAAAACATTCGCCATGCTGACGTCTCCGCTAGAATTCGATTGCCTCGCCGGGCTTCCCGCCGCTGCCGGATTGGTGGTGTAATCGACAAGGGTGATATCCGCGCGCAGTGGCAGGGAAATCGCCACGACCGCCAGGGGGAGGCAGGCATTGAGCGAAGAGTTACGGCGGGTCAATGGCTGGCTCATGGTTCGAAACACGGTGACACCTCGGTATGCTGCCTTATGGCAAGGAAATGGCAATCCTATAAAAGGCGGCGGGTGGCGGTGCCGGATCTGGGTCGGCGAGGGTTACGGGGAGGTCGGCGGCCAGCGGTCCGGTGGCGGCGACTTCCGTCCAGACTCCGCCCGCGAGGTTGGCGCTGCGTTCCAGGACGTAGCGGCGTCCGGCGAGGCCCGCAAGCTGGGTCGAGAACACTCCGTTGAACGACGGTGTCTGACGGAAGACGCTGGAAGAATCGTTGGGGGAGGAGCCGGTTAGAAATTCCATTCGGTTGTTCTGGGTGTCGTGGTCTGGGTCGGCGGCGGGATTTGACAGCGCGGGACCGCCGAACCACGCCAATTCCCATTCGTCGTGCATGCCGTCGGCATCGGAATCATCGGCCGGAACATCCCGCACGGTGACCGTCACGGGACAGGCGGTGGCGCGGCGGTTTTCCGAGTCATCCGCAGCCTCCACGGTGAGTTGGTAGGCACGGGTGGTTTCGCGATCAAGGGGGCGCGTAGTGGTGATTACGCCTGCCGAAGGATCGATTGAGAAGGCACCGTCGGTGTTGCCGGCGGTAATCCGGTACGACAGCGTTTGGCCGGCATCCGGATCAACCGTGATCGCATTGCCAACGTAACTTCCGGCGTGCTGGTTTTCGGTAACCGAGAGATTGAAATTCCTCGTTTGGGGCGCGCGGTTGGCAAGGGCAACGATCTCGGTGGTTGTCAGGGCGCGGGAATAGATCCTCAGGTCATCGACATCCCCTTTGAAGTAGCGACCTCCGTCCCGGGGATCGATCCCCAGAGCTACCCGGTGGGAGGTGAGGCTTTTCACCGTGCCGGTGCCGGAAACGTTCAGCACTCCATCAACGAAGATCCGCCCGGCGGATCCTCCGCGCTGGAGCGTGAGATGGTGCCATTGGCCGTCGTTGAGCGCGACGCTGGTGGACAGATTGAACTGGTAGCCGCTGTTGTAGAGGAAAAAATTCAAGATTCCGCTCGTATTCATTTGCACCGCGTAGCTTCCCTGATGGCCGGTGGTGCCGGGTTCCCGCTGGGCGAGAAGATACATGGGGGTGGCGGTTCCCGCAGGGACACGCATCCAGAGGCCGATGGTGAAATCGGTGGTGCCGGTGAGGGAGGCGGTGGTGCCGAGATCGACCGTATCATCCACGCCATCGAAGCCGATGGCAGTGCCAATTTGACCGCTGGAGCGGACGGCGTCTCCGCCGAGCACACCGTGGCGGCCGTTGCCGGATTGGTCGAGAGCGAGCACACCAGAAGGCTCGTCGAAAGTCAACCAGGCGTGCATGCCATGGAATAGGGCGTGCGGGGTGGAGGAAGGGTCCAACGGGTTACTGCCGGACGACCATTCCAAACCGTCTTTGAAGGTGTCACCGTCGGTGTCGGCGATGGCGGGTTGGGTGCCAAGGGTGGCCTCGGTGGTGCTGGCGATTCCATCGCCGTCGGTGTCGGTGAATGGCAAGCCGTCGGCCGTAGGGTCGCCGGCTTGGTAAAATGCGAGCAACGTGGTTGCCGAAATCGCGCTGGTAAATAGTCGGAACTCGTCCACGAGCAATCCGGTCGGTCCGTCGCCACCCAGTTTGAGCGGTTCGCGGCCGTTGAAATAGGATTCTCCCGCGCCGAGAACCATCGAGCCGATGCCCTCGCCGTTCAGATAGATGGCGGCGGTCTGGGAACTGCGATTGATGACGACCCCCGCGTGATACCATTGGTTGGCGAGAATGGTGGCGCTCCCGTTGAACGATCGGTAGGGTTTGGTGCCATCGAGCGCCTGCAAGGCCAGGTTGAGCCGACCGCTTTCCAGTCGGAGGCGAATGCCGGTGCGGGCATCGCCGTCGGCGAACTTGCGCACGAGGCTGTGAGCGCTGGTTACGTCAGCCGCGCGGAACCATAGCGAAAACGAAAAATCACCGGTCATCGGATCAAAATGGTTACCGGTTTCCATTTTCTCCGCATCGAACGGGTAATACACGGCGCCAACGCCAGTGTAGTCGGGCAGGGTTTTCTCGGTGCCGCACCACAAACCGTCCGCAGGAAGGGTCAGGCCTGAGCCAACCGGAGCCCTGACAGCCAGGAACTGCGCGTCCGAGGTGGTGATCCGCCCGGGATGACCGAGGCCGGTCGCGTTGGCGAAGATCCTGCCTGAGTTTTCCTCAAACCCGTAATGCAGGGTTGGTCCATGATTCATGACTTCGATGAAAATCAAGTCGCGGGCACCGAGCGCGGAAGGTGAGTTGTCCTGCGCTGTATAGGCGATGATGTCCTTGCCAATGTAGCCGGGAGACGGGATATAGGTCAGCGTTTCGCCGGATCGGGTGACCGTGCCGCCATTTGCAGTGGTGGCGGTGAAATCGCGGATGGTGATCGAATCGCCATTGCTGT
Organism: Verrucomicrobiota bacterium; assembly: GCA_017301995.1. Taxonomy (GTDB): domain Bacteria; phylum Verrucomicrobiota; class Verrucomicrobiia; order Verrucomicrobiales; family Akkermansiaceae; genus Luteolibacter. Next base: position 6,500 of record JAFLEH010000003.1, read on the forward strand.
CTCGGTCGTTTGCCAGTGGTTGGATCTGGATAGGCAAACCGACGGTTGTGATGGCCTGATCGACGTAGGTAAATGGTGGGACGGGATCCGGATAGGGCTGCCCGGGGGAAAGCAGGCTGCCGTCGGAGCGACGGGCGTCGCGCAATGCCACGACGCGCTCGATGTTCCACGGTCCATGATGGGGTTGGTTTCCGCCCATGGTGTCGCGCCCATAGGCATAGTGTTTGGCATCCCAGTTGTGGCCACCGCACTCGTGCCAAAGGGTCTGGGCTCCGATGGCTCCTTGCGCCCGGTCGATGGTGTCGATCTTGCCGAGTTGCTTCTGCCAGGCATAGCCGCCGGTTCCGAACAATCCGGTGCTGGTGGCGTAGGTGAAGATTTGTTCCCAAGGAGAATTCCGCAGGTCCGGGGTATCGAGCCAGTGGTTCCTAACGATATCGAGGTGGTTGCCGGTTCCGGTGGGAAAATACAACTCGCCCCATTCCCGGGTCAGCACGGTGCCGAGCGCGACGGCCACGTCGGCATCGCGGGCCATGAAGTGATCATAGATATTCACCTGATGCTCCAGATTGGCCCAAGCCAGATCGGCCGAGCCCGCGCAGACCACCGCAAACTGCTGGTAGTTGATATCCACGCCGAGCGGCATCTCCGCCAACCCACCGGCCGGGCGTGCCGGGTTGGGAGTGGCCGGGCCAGCTTGGGCCAGTTGCCCGGAGACATTTGCTCCGGATCGTTTCAAGATGTGGCTCCGGCCCAGGATGTGGTCGAATCCGCTATACTCCAGCGTCCCGTTGGGCAGCACCACGGCGCAGACCTGCATATCGGGTCTTCCGTCGATGGTGCCACGGAATGTCCGAACTTGTGGGGGTGTCGCCGAGGTGTAGCTGCCGCTGGCAAGACTGCGGTAATAGTTCAGATAAGGCCCGCGGACGGATCGCTTGGTCAGCCGCATGGTGTCGGTGGTGCCATTGTTGTCCGCATCGACCTGCAGCACCAGGGTGTCCGGCAGAGTCTGGGCACAGAGACTCGCAACCGAGAGCGCGATACATCCGATAAGGTTCCAACGGGTTTGCATTTTCGCGTTTGGGAAAGCTTTCTATCACGGCTTCGTGATGGCGATCCGATAGAATGCCTTGGGCCGTTCGGGTGGCATCGGGTCGCTCAGCACGACGGGTCCGTAGGCGGCGACGGGTCCGGCGGCGGCGACTTCCTCCCATGTTCCGGTGGCGAGGTTGACCGAGCGTTGCAGGCCGTATCTGCGCCCTGGCACGCCATTGCACTGGATGGTGAAATTCGCGCCAACCACGGCGACGGTCATCGGGAATATGCCATCCGCGCCCGTGGGGATCGTGTCGGCGAGAAACTCGAAGAGGTTGTTCTGTCCGTCGTTGTCAGGATCGGCGTTCGGGTCACATGCCGCCGGGTTTTGGAACCACGCGATCTCCCATTCGTCGTCGATGCCGTCGGCGTCGGAATCGTCGGCCGGAACATCGGTAATGGAAATCGCCACCGCGTAGGCGGTTGCGAGCCGGTTGTCGGAATTGTCGGCGGCCTCGATGGTCAGGGAGTAGGCCGCCGTCGTTTCGCGGTCCAGCGGGCGGGTGGTGCTGAGCGCACCGGTGGCGGGATCCAGGGCAAACGCGCCGACCTCGTTGCCAGCCGTGATCCGATAGGCCAGGACTTGTCCGGAGTCGGGATCGGTGGTGGCGGCGGAACCCACGGACGCTCCCGCGGGTTGGTTTTCGGTGACGGCCAGGTTGAGCGGGTTGGCAAGTGGCGGACGGTTGGCCAGCGAGAGCACCTCTCCGGCGGAGAGAGAGCGTGAGTAGATCCGCAGATCATCGACAGCCCCCTTGAAATAGCTGCCCCCGATCCGCGAGTTGAAGCCTAGCGCGACGCGATGGCTGACGAGGCTTTTCACCGTGCCGGCAGCGGAAGCGTTGAGAGATCCATCGATGAAGATCCGACCGGCGGCCCCCTGTCGCTGGAGCGCGAGGTGGTGCCATTGGCCGTCGTTAAGTGCTACACTGGAGGACAAGTTGAATTGGTAGCCGCCGTTGTAGAGGGAGAAATTCAGGATACCGCTAGTGTTCACTTGAACCATATAATTGCCCTCATACCCGGTAGTGCCGGGTTCCCGCTGGGAAAGCAGATACATGGGCGAAGCGGTTCCCATGGGGATCTTGATCCACATCCCGATGGTAAAATCGGTGGTTCCAATGAGAGACGCGTTCACCCCCAGATCCATTTCGTCATCAACTCCATCCAAGCTGATGGCTGTCCCGATCAAACCTGAGGCATGGGATGAACCGCCTGACAGTGAACCGTGCCTTCCGAACCTCGTCTGGTCGATCACCGCCGTGGCCGAATCCCCATCGAACCTCCACCAGCCCGCCAACCCGGAGAACATCGCCGTCGGCATGCTGCCCGCATCCGTTGGATTGGCGAACGCGGCCGCCTCGATTCCGTCGCCGAAGCCATCGCCATCGGAATCGGCCGCGAATTCGGCGGGCGCGGGGCTTTGCAGGAAGAACGATGCGGGAATGGCCTCGTCACACACGCGCACCTCGTCGATCCGGCCGTCGAACCAATCGGCGTTGCCATTCCACCAGCCCCGGCCGATGGCCCAGCCGTTGGTTTTCTTGAAGCCTCCGCCGGTGGCGAGGGTTCCTTGCAGGACGGGAGCGGGATCGTCCGGTCCGCGCAGATAGAAGGATAGATTCGTTCCGTCGAAGCTGGCGATGAGGTGATACCAGCGTCCGGTCACGGCTGCGGTCGTACTCTGGATCTCCCGCAGGACACCGGTATCGTCCACCATGGCCACCATGAACCGGTTGTTGTCGCCCCGGACCATCATCCGGAAGGCGGGAGCGGATCCGGCCGCGTTTCCATCCCGGCAAATGATCGCCCGCCAGCCGTTCAGCGAGTCGAGCGCGACCGATGCCTCGATGGTGTATTCCTGGAACGGATGGTTCTGGATCATGGTCCCGAATTCATACAGGTCGTCGTTCGGGGAGAAATCCAGGCACAGCGCGTTCTTCGCTCCGGTTCGCGGCACCACCGGGATGCCCACGCTTGCCCAGTAGAGCGGCGCGCTTGCCGCATTGTAGGTGCGCAGCACATTGCCACTGGGAGAGGAATCGAGCACCGGATCCACGCTGACGGTGTTCTGTGAGGAATCGGGGACATTTTGTCCTGCCGTGCCTTCCTCGAAGCGCCAATAGGCCACCGGTTGCGGTTCGGCATGAGTCGAAGCTTGCAGCACCGCGCCCGAGCTTTCCAGACCATAGGTGTCCACCGTGGTGACGCGCAGGGTGTGGCTGGTGCCAGGCGTTAGGCCGGTGGCGGTCCACGACCTGAGCGATTTGTAAAGCACCAGCGGCGTGCCGGAGCCGTCGAAATAGACGCGGAACTCGCGGACGAAGCCGGCCAGTTCGTCACCCACCCCACCCAAGTCCCAGGTGTATTTGATCTTCTGCATGTTCCGCGCCGCCGCCAGATTCGCCACATCGCCCAATTGACCGACCGAGGTTTTTGCGGAAACCGCATAGACCGACGGATCGAACTGCCCGGAGGAATCCTCCGCCACGACGGCGAAATAGAGAATCGTTTCGGGCGGCAGTCCGTCGATGGTGGCGGTCGCAGTGCCGTCCTGGGAGAATCCATGGAAAACCACGCCGGGTGCGTTCACATGATCGAAGAACGCGTCCGCCGAGTAGATCCGGTAGCGGACCACATCACGTTGCGTCCAGATCGGATAGTCGCTCCAATCCAGTGTGACTGCGCCATAGACCGAGACGGCGGTGTTGGCGAGGAAGCCCGAGGTCGGTCCGGTCACCGGCGCGGGCACCGTGTCGTCCGCCACCACAAGCGACACTTCACGGGAGACAACCTCGCGGTAGGGCGGAGCCGGTTCGGCCCCGTTGAACAATCCCACCTCCCGCGACACCACCTGGCCCATCAGCACATAGGCAGCCGAGTAGAGCACCTGCGGGTCCTTGTTGCCCATCCCGTCCACCGGGACCACGGCGAAGAAATGGTCCTGCCACTCTGGCAGGCCGTTTTGCGACCATTGGAAAATCTCACCACCCACGGTGGCATAGGGCGTCATGCCGGTGATGTCGGTAAAGGCGGAGGTAGAGTAATAGATGTCGTAGCGGGCCACATCCCGCACGGCGAACTGGTTGTAGGAACTCCAATTGAGCGTGACCGAGGAACCGGTCGGGGATGCGGTCACGGTGAAGTCCGTGATTCGTGGCGGCGGTGCGGGATCGGCCACCACCAGGCTCACCTCGCGTGAAACGGCCTGGCGGTAGGGCGGGTCGGGCTCGACCCCGATGAATAATCCCACCTCGCGCGAGACCACCTCGGGCATCAGCACATAGGCGGCGGCATAGTTCACCACCGGATCGAAGTGGTCCATCGCGTCCACGGGGACCACCGCGAAGAAATGGTCCTGCCACTCCACGAGACCGGCCAGGGTCACGCTGAGCTGCTCGCCGGGCACAATCTGATAGGGAGTGCCCGCCACCGAGCCGATCGGCGATGTGGAGTAATAGACCGCGTAGTGCTTCACATCGCGGACCTGCCACTGGTTGTAGCCGCTCCAGTCCAGCGTCACGGTGTTGCCGGTCGGAGAAACGGTGACCGCGATTTCCTCGATGCGCGGCGGCGCGGATTCGTCGGCCACGGCCAGGCTGACCTCGCGGGAAACGACCTGACGGTAGGGCGGCGCGGGTTCCTCGCCTACGAAGATGCCCACCTCTCGCGACACCAACGACTTGATCGCCGGGTCCTGCACCGCGCCGACATTGATGCCGTATTCGCGGCTCACCACCTCGCGCATCAGCACCTCACCCTGGCCGCGGACCGGAAGGGTCAGGGCCAGGCCGAAGCCGGCAAGCAGGATGAAGCGCGCGAGGGTCATCGGATCAACGATGCGTATGGCGGGAGCGGACGGGGAATGGCCCGCCTCATGGCCGGATCACATGCGCCTGCACCGCCGAATAGCCCATGTTGGTGGGAACCGTGGCCGTCCAACGGATGGTCAGCGGCTCGGTGCTCACCGTCGAGGAATACACCGCGTCCACGACCGTGAAATTCGCGCTGTCCCTTGGCGTGATGCGCACCTTGACCTGCGAGGCTTGCTCGACATTCACCGTTTCCACCACCACTTGGGTGGATGAGGTCAGTGGCAACGCCACATCGGGGCCATAGGTTCCAAAGGCCGCGCGGGGATCCGCTGGAGCACTCACCGCGCCAATCGACATAACCTTCACCTCAGGCGAACCCGTCGGAGGCCATAGCAGAGCGGTCGCGCCCGCAGCAAGATCAACCGTGCTGGGGGCAGGCATAACCGAAATACTGTTTAGATTTGCCGTTCGCTCAAGACGGATTCGTCCAACACCTCCATCCCTAATTCCAACATGACTACCGCCGCCAAGGGCGGCAAGATTTCCATTTCCGCTGAGGGTCTCAGCTACAATCCGAATGGCACCGCCGCTTCCTCCTGCGGCATCTAAACCACCCGTGCCTCCGTTTGCTCGGAGATATCCATCTATTGAGACAGACGCAGAGGAGGCGATAAGTATCGCCCCTCCTCCAGCGCCTCCAGACCAAGGTGCTGAGTTTGCGGTGCCACCTGCACCCGAACCCCCGATGAGCGGAATATTTGAAGCATTGCCATATGTGACACCCAGAACTTCGCCATTGCTATACACCTCTCCATTAGAACCATAGCTTCCTCCGGGGCTGACGATTCTATTGCTGGAACCGCTTCCGCCCAACCCAAATCCAGAACCAATAGTTAAGCCAACATTGTTGCCTGTGCCACCCCTGAATCCTCCGGGGCCGGCCTCGGAGAGTGCCGGTGCCGAAACTGAGCCCTGCCCATTCAAACTCACCGTCCCATTGATCGTCACATTTCCATTCACGAGCCAGACGACGGGGGCGCGGGAGGCATGGTTCTTGAAGGTGACGGTGGCACCTGTGGCGACGGTGACGCTGGAGTATTTGAAGACGACGGCCCACTTGGCGGGGTCATAGACGCCTTTGCCGGCGTTGGCGGCGTTGTTCTGGTCCCAGGTGCCGGTGACGGCCTGGGAGAGGTCGATCTCGGTGTTGGCGGTGATATTGAGGGTGCCGTCGGAGCCGTCGGCCCCCGGCACGGTAATGGCGGCCGGGGCAAGGGATGCGAGGGCGATGAAAAGAACCGGGGTCAGAAATCCGCGTGTTTGCGAGAGACCCGGGCGGACGGTGGTGATGGCGGTCGTTTGCATGGTGGTGGAGGTTTTGGAGGTTGTTAAAGTGGGCGTTGGCGAGGGAAAATTCGGGGGATGGGGTGTTTTTCGGCTAGAGATACCAGCTGACTAGCGAGCCGCCGCTGGGATGGCAAGAAAAATCCGGATGGATGCGTGAAAAATTCCGGTGCGGCCATGGCGGGCGCTGGAGAGGGTGTGGTGGGCCATTCCAAGCCAACTACTGTGCCGGTGCGGTCGCATGGGTATTCTGATTCTGTGGGTGGTTTCTGGGTCGCCGGGCCATGAATGTCCGGTCGGTTCAAGGGGATCTCGCCAGAACTTCGTGGGGTGTTACACAAATTCTGATTTCCCCCAATCTTTTCCGCTTCGGTGCCTTTCCGGGCATTCGGCCTATCCCGCGCCCCCACCATGGGAACCGCTGCCCGGCGGTGAGGCGCTATGGGTCGGTCGGACCGTTTTCGGTGCCCAGCAGGTGTTCCACCCGTTTCATGTCGGGATGGTCGATACCGGCTTTGCGCAGTTTGCCGAAGTCGTCGGCAATCAAGTGCTCCCAAGTTTGGCCGTCCATCTTCACCCCCTTATGGCTCTTGCGTCAGCGTAGAGCGGACTCCAGTAATCCCGGCATAATCGAGCGAATGCCCCGCGCGCTTCCCCAGGCGCCTGTCCGTCAATGGATCGGCGGACCGTGGTCCATTGGGTTTTGGGGAACCGGGAGTGATTCTCTGTGTTTTCATCCCCAGAGCTATCTGCGTTTGGGCTCATGAGTGGATGGTGCGGACAACGTGTGCTTGCATGGCGGGGGATTTGGTGGCGATGGTAGGACGAAATATAGGACAGGGAAAAATGGCCTGCAACACTACTAAACTAGCGTTTCACCGTGCTGGTCGGCAAGGATAAACCGGAAGAATGCAGGAGAAATCGAGGCTCGGCTTGCCACTGCGGCATCCGGCACCCAGCGGACGCGGTGTGATTTGATGCCTGTTTGTCCGGTGCCCTGCCCAATGGATGCAATATCCGAGGCGATACCGTCCGTGCGGCACAGCACCCGTCGGAACCGTGTTGGGGAGACTTTTTCCGTGAGGAAGGCTCCCCGTGGACGACGACGAGGTGATCGACGAGTCGATGGACGTGGAATAATCCTGCGGTTTCGCCGGATTTTTGGCTGGACGCGGGGCGGGTTAGGCTTCAGAGAAGGTGCCCCGCGGCGGACGAACCGCCCCTCCGGGCCAAGAAAAACACATCCCACCATCCCAAGAATCATGGATATCCAAATCGCCACCCTTTGTGACTTCGCCGCCGACTACAATGGCAAGCTGGTTATTTCCGGCACGTTTGACACCCTCGTCGCCCGCGCCATGCCGGTCGTGCATCCGGCCTGCGCGCTGGCCATGCGCGTCTGCTTCACCCCGGAAGACGCCGGCCGCCACAAGCTCTCCATCAACATCATCGACGAGGACGGCGAGTCGCTCGACCCGAACAACATGCCGATCGAGCCGGAGTTCGAAGTGCAGCTTCCGAAGAACGTGCCGTTCCTCACCCGCAACATCGTGATGAACCTCCAGGGCCTCCGTTTCCCGAAACAGGGCATCTACTCGATCGACATCGGCTGCGACGGCGAGATCCTCGTCCGCCTGCCGCTGCGCATCCTGCAGGTCAATCAGGACGGCCAACCGCAAGCCTGATCGGATTCGCGATAGCATCTTTCCGGGGCATGGTGTAATCTCACGCCATGCCCCGTTCCATTTCGTATTCCTGTGCCCTCATCACCGGCGCCTCGTCGGGCCTCGGTGAGGAATTCGCCCTCCAACTCGCCGGCCGCGTGGACAAAATGGTCCTCGTCGCGCGCCGCGAACCCCAGCTCCGCCAACTGGCCTCCGTTCTGCTGGAAACCCATCCGGAATTGCAGGTTCTCGTCTATCCGGCGGACCTGACCGATCCGTCCGAACGCGAGGATCTGGTGGAAAACCTGATCATCCAGGGATTCATTCCGGATCTGCTGGTCAACAACGCGGGCCTCGGCGACTACGGCGAGTTCGTGACCGCGGATTGGGCGCGAATCCGGGCGATGCTCGCCACCAACATTGAGGCGCTCACCTATCTGACCCACTCGCTGGTGCCGGCGATGATCCGATGCGGACGCGGCGCGGTGGTCAATGTCAGCTCGCTGGCCAGCCTGCTGCCGATCCCCGACTTCGCGGTCTATGCGGCCACCAAGGCCTACGTCACGAGTTTTTCGGAAGCCCTGCGGATCGAGTTGAAACAACACGGCATCCCGGTGCTCGCGGTGTGCCCGGGGCCGGTATCCACCGGGTTCGGCGAGGTTGCCAAACGCCACGGCGGAGGCCCGGAAATGCCGGTTTACCGCCAATTCTACGTTCCCCGCCAGCAAGTGGTCGCGGAATCGCTCCAGGCTCTCTCGCGCACCCGCGCCAGGGTCTATCCGGGTCTCAAAACCGCCCTCGCCGCCTGCCTGATCGCCGCTCTCCCGGTGGCCGCCATCCGCCTCGCCATGGGCTTCCGCCCGCGGAGGAGTTAGAGAACAAGCGATCCGCCCGCCCGATCGATTCCATTTCCACCATCATGTCCGGAAACTCACGAGCGCTGGCACTGCGGGTGATGGGGATCTATCTGGTATTCGCGGCGGCGTGGATCCTTCTGTCCGACGCGGCGGCGAAGCTGCTGTTTCCCGACGCTCACACGATCTCGCATTTCCAGACCATCAAGGGTCTCGCATTCGTCGGAGTCACCGCGTTTCTGTTATACATCACGATGCTGGGACCGTTGCGGCGGCGGGACCGGGAAACGGTCATGCGGCTCGCGGCCGAGGATTCGCTGCGCGCCGCCAACGAGCGCAACGAGGCCCTGCTGAAGGCCATCCCGGACATGCTGTTCGTGCTGGATTCCGAAGGGAAGTTCCTCGATTACCGTGGTCCGTCCGGTGTGACACTGCTGCCGCCGGAAGCGTTCATCGGCAAGCCCATCTCGGAGATCATGCCGGAGGGTATCGCCCTTGAGGCAATCGCCAAGGTCAAATCGGTTCTGGCTTCCCGCGGAACCGAGTTCCAGTCCTATCAATTGGATGGCGGCGGTGAGACAAGGTACTTCGAAACCCGACTCGCCCCATATGGCTCCAATGCCGTGGTCGCGCTCTGCCGCGACCGGACGGAACGGCATCGGGTCGAAAGCGCCTTGCGAAAGAGCGAGGAAAAACTCCGCAAGCTGTCCCATGCGGTCGAGCAGAGCACATCCTCCATTGTCATCACCGATCCCGACGGATTCATCGAATATGTCAATCCCAGGTTCACCGCCGTGACCGGCTACACCCAGGACGAGTTGATAGGAAAGACCCCAAGCGTGCTGAAATCCGGAGACACGCCGCCGGAAGTCTATCGGAATTTGTGGGATACAATCAGCCAAGGCGGGGAATGGCGTGGGGAGTTCAGCAACCGAAGGAAGAACGGTGAGGTCTATTGGGAATTCGCCTCGATTTCCCCTCTGACCGACGAATCCGGGAAGATCACGCATTTCGTGGGAGTCAAGGAGGACATCACCGGCCGGAAGGGGCTGGAGGAACAGTTGCGCCATGTGCAAAAGATGGAAGCCTTCGGCCAACTGGCCGGAGGCGTCGCCCACGACTTCAACAACTATCTGGCGGTGATCCGGATGCAAACCGATCTCCTGCGGACGAGCGGCAATCTGGGCCCGGAGCAAGCGGCATGCGCGAGGGAAATCGAGCAGGCGACCGAGCGGGCGTCCAATCTAACCAACCAACTGCTGCTCTTCAGCCGCCGCCAGGCGATGCGCCCGCGCGACATCGACCTGAACGCCAACGTGGCCAGCATCACCCGCATGTTCGAGCGACTGTTAGGCGATGGGATCGAAGTGCGTGTGGCATGCGCTGCCGAGCCACTGATGATTCGGGCGGATCCGGGAATGATCGACCAGATTCTGGTCAATCTGGCACTCAACGCCCGCGACGCGATGCCTGCCGGCGGAGTGTTGGAGATCTCGACACAGGCGGTGGAACCGGATGCGGCGGAGGCTGCGGGAGTCCCCCGCGCGAAGGCGGGCCGGTATGCTTGTCTAACGGTCGCCGACACGGGCATGGGCATCAGCCCGGAACACCTTCCTCACGTTTTCGAACCGTTCTTCACCACCAAGGATGTCGGGAAGGGCACCGGGCTCGGGCTGGCCACCGTGTTCGGCATCGTCGAGCAACACGAAGGCTGGCTGGACGTTTCCAGCAAGCCGGGATCAGGTACGGTTTTCCGCCTGCACTTTCCGTTGCTCGCCCGTTTGGCACCGGAGGCTCCGGCACAAGAGCCTCCGTTGACAACCGGCTGCTGCGAACCGGATTGCATTCTGGTGGTTGAGGATGACGCCTCGCTGCGGCAACTCATCCGCAAGGTGCTCGAACGGGAAGGCCACCGGGTATGCGAGGCCGCCACCGGCGTCAAGGCTCTCTCCAAGTGGGACGAATGCCGGGGCAGAATCGGACTCCTCCTAACCGACCTGGTGATGCCGGACGGCATGAGCGGCATCGAAGTGGCCGGGACCCTCCGAAAATCCAAACCGGATCTGCGGGTCGTGTTCATGAGCGGATACAATCCGGAAACGGCAGGCAAAGATTGTCCGGAATTCGAGGAGGCCCGCTTTCTGCCGAAACCCTTCGGCGCGGCCGATCTGTCCGGCATCGTGAGGGATGCATTCGATGGCCATCCGGCGAGCTAACAAAGGAGAGACGTTCCGGAAATCACTGCTTGCTTTCCGATCCGGTGGGCTTCGGCGCGTCTTCTTCCGCTGAAGGATCCGGCTTCGCGGAATCGGACGGCTTGGTGGTCGGGCTGACGATCACCGCCCCGCCACCGGTTCCGGAGCGGGCCGCGTTGGGGTTGGTGGCCCTGAACTCGCCGTCCTTGGGAAGTTCCAGCATGTTTCCAACCCGCAGACCATGATCCGGAAGTTTGGTTTCGGAAACCTCTTCGGTGGCGGGTTTCCGTTCCGACTTCGCCTTCGGCTCCTCCACCACATCGGCTTTGGGCGCGGCACATCCGGCCAGCATCAGACAAACTGCGGCAATGCATCGGTACGCGGAGGGAAATCGGCTCATGGTGCGGAGCGGAAGAATGCCCGAATCCGTCCCCCACGCAAGCCCGAATCCTCGGCATCCGGGGTTCAATCGGAAGCCAGAATTTCACGACGCCTTTGGCGCCACGGACATCTCGGCCTGGAATCCTTGAAACGAGAAGTTTGTGCCGTTTGAGTCAAACTCTTGTCTGGTCTCCGGAGTCGGAGGCACAGCCTCGCTAGATGTTCCACTCCACGGCGTGGTCATTGGCGGCGGCCGTCGGGGCGGCTCCGTCGCCGGTCCAGTCGCCTTCCGGATCGGTTGGGTCGGGCGGAAACGATAGCGCCACCTGGTCGCCCACGCTCAGCGCGAGCTCGTCAAGCTGCTTGCGGGAGATCTCCACCTCGATGAACTCGCCGGGCTCCGTCCTAACCGAAAGAGCCGCGACCGGACCGGCCGAAAACAGGTGCTGCACCTCGGCGAGACGGTCGAAGTCGGGATCATACTCGGCCGCGAATTTCACCTCGATCTCATGCGGCCGGACATATCTAGTGCCGCCATCCCGCAAGGTGAGCTTGTTCACGTTTCCGAGAAATTCATAAACGAACGGCGTGCGCGGATGATCGTAGATGCGCTGGGGCGGCCCCACTTGCTCGATCCGGGAGTTGCGCATCACCACCACTTGGTCGGCGAGTTCGAGCGCCTCCTCCTGGTCGTGGGTGACGAACAGGGTGGTTAGGCCGATTTCATCGTGGAAATGGCGCAACCAACGCCGGAGGTCCTTGCGCACCTGGGCATCAAGCGCGCCGAAGGGCTCGTCCAACAGAAGCACCTTCGGACGGATCGCAAGGGCGCGGGCCAGGGCCACCCGCTGGCGCTGGCCGCCGGATAGCTCGTGCGGCCGGCGGCGACCAAGTCCGTCGAGTTTCACCAATCCCAGCAACTCGTCCACCCGCGCCGCGATCTCACGGCGGGGCGGGCGTTTTCCCCACGGCAGGACGGTTAGACCGAAGGCGATGTTCTGTGCCACCGTCATGTGACGGAACAGCGCGTAATGCTGGAACACGAAGCCCACCTGGCGTTTTCCCGCCGGGATGCCCACGACATTCTCGCCGTGAAACAAGATGCGGCCGGGTCCGTCATCGGCGGATTCCAAGCCGGCGACGATCCGCAGCAAGGTGGTCTTGCCGGAGCCGGACGGGCCCAACAAAGCGGTGAGCGACCCGTTCGGAACTTCCAGCGAAACATCGTCGAGCGCCTTGTAATTGCCGAAAGTCTTGTGGATGGATTGGATGGAGATGGACATGGTTTGGGAAAATGCTGAAAAGCCGAAAGGCTAAAATGCTGAAAGGCTGAAATTGGGGCGGCTTGTCGATGGAGCGGTTAATGTTTGCCGGCGGAGGTGTGGCCGGTGAGGTGCTCGATGGCGGTCTTGATGCCGAGCGTGACGAGCGCCAGCATGGCAAGCAGGGTGGCGCAGGCGAAGGCCGCGCTGAATTGGTATTCGTTGTAGAGCACCTCCACATGGAGCGGCAGGGTGTTGGTTTCGCCGCGGATGTGGCCGGAAACCACCGAGACCGCGCCGAACTCGCCCATGGCGCGGGCATTGCACAGCAGGATCCCGTACAGCAGGCCCCACTTGATGTTAGGCAGCGTCACACGGAGGAAGATCCTCCATCCGCTGGCACCCAGCGTCACGGCGGCCTCCTCCTGGTCGGTGCCCTGCGATTCCATCAGCGGAATGAGTTCCCGCGCCACAAATGGAAAGGTGACAAACGCGGTGGCGATGACGATTCCCGGCAGCGCGAAGATGATCCGGATGTCCCGGGCGTCCAACCATTCGCCGAACCATCCGTGGCTGCCGAACAGCAGTACCCACACCAACCCCGCGATCACCGGCGACACGGCGAACGGCAAGTCGATCAGCGAGACCAGCAGCGCCCGGCCTCTGAAGCGGAACTTGGTTAGTACCCAGGCGGCGCCAACACCGAAAAGGGTATTCATCGGCACAGAGATCGCCGCTGCGGTCAGAGTAAGTTTAACGGCGGACAGGGCGGCTTCATCGCGCAGCGATTCGAAGAAAACTTCCCAACCCTTGCGCAAAGCCTCGACGAATACCGCGATGAGCGGCAGCAGCAGAAACACGGTGACCACGGCGCATGCCGCGCCGATCAACAAAACGCGGACGGGTCTTGATTCGGTGGTGATTTCCCGGTGGGACATGGCGGTGGGGTCAGGACGCGGTGACATTGAGGCGGCGCTGCAGCAGGTTGATGCCGAACAACAGCAGGAACGAAACAATCAACATGCCGGAGGCGATCACGGAGGCGGCTGGGACATTGAACTCCTCCAGTTGCGAAACGATCAGCAACGGCAGGATCTCCGTCTTGTAGGGAAGATTTCCGGAAATGAAAATCACCGAACCGTATTCACCGATCGCCCGAGCGAAGGCGAGCGCAAAGCCGGTCACAAGGGCCGGCACCAGCGCCGGAAAGACCACCTTGCGGAACACGGTCCAACGCCCCGCGCCAAGAGTGGCTGCAGCCTCCTCGGTCTCGCGGGTGAAATCCTCCAACACCGGTTGCACGGTGCGCACCACAAACGGAAACCCGATGAAAGTGAGCGCCAGAAACACCCCGATGGGGCTGTAGGCGGCCTTGATTCCGAGCTTTTCCAGGTGGGAACCGATCCAACCGTTAGGCGCGTAGATTGCGGTTAGGGTAATGCCCGCCACGGCGGTGGGCAAGGCGAACGGCAGGTCGATCATCGCGTCCATCAGCCGCCGGCCGGGAAACCGGTAACGCACCAGCACCCAAGTGACCAGCAACCCGGTTACGGTGCTCACAGCCGCCGCACAACCGCTCGCCCCGAAAGTGAGCTTGGCCGCGGCCAGCACCCTCTCGTTTCCTAACAATGAAATCCATTCCCGCCAGCCGACACCCGCCGCCTTGATGAACAAAGCGGCGAGCGGGATGAGGATCAGCAGGCTCAGATAGACGATGGTGAATCCGAGGGATAGCCCGAATCCGGGAATGACGCGGCGGCGTGACATGATCGCGAAGGCGTTCGGGTTATTTCTTGCCGTAGAGCTGATCGAAGGTGCCGCCATCGGCGAAGTGGGTCTTCTGGGCGGCTGCCCATCCGCCGAACTTGCCGTCAACGGTCACCAGTTCCAATGCGGGGAAATTCACGGAGACCTTGGAATCCCGCGGGCGGTAGAAGTGCCTGGCCGCCAGCGTCTGCGCTTCAGGCGTATAGAGGAATTCCAGATAGGATTTCGCCAGCTCGGCGGTGCCGTGTTTGGCCGCGTTGGCCTCGACCACCGCCACCGGCGGTTCGGCGAGAATGCTCAATGACGGATAGATGATCTCGGTTTTTCCGGGAAACTCCTTCTCGATCAGATAGGCCTCGTTTTCCCATGAAAGGAAAACATCGCCGATCCCGCGCTGCGCGAAGGTGGTGGTGGCGGCACGCGCGCCGGAATCCAGCACCGGCACGTTCTTCAGCAACCGGCCGATGTAGTCGCGAACCTTCGCTTCATCACCGCCGAACTGCTTGTCCGCCCACGCCCATGCGGCGAGGTAGTTCCAGCGGGCGCCACCCGAGGTTTTCGGATTGGGTGTGACCACCTGGACACCGTCTCCAACCAGGTCACCCCAGTCTTTCACTCCCTTCGGGTTTCCCTTTCGGACCACAAAGACAATGGTCGAGGTGTAGGGCGCGCTGTTTTGCGGGAGTTTTCCCGCCCAGTCGGAGGGCAGCAGACCGGCCTTGGCCACGGCATCGATGTCGCCGGCCAGCGCGAGCGTCACCACATCAGCCTCGAGTCCGTCGATCACCGCGCGGGCCTGTTTGCCGGATCCGCCGTGGGATTGTTTGATCGCGGGCTTCACGCCATGGTCCCGCTGCCACTTTGCGGCGAACGCCTGGTTCACCTCGGCGTAAAACTCGCGGGTAGGATCGTAGGAAACATTCAGTAGCGACGGACCGTCGGCGCCGGGCGCGGATTTCTTCCCGCATGCGGCGAGTCCTAACAAACATACCATGCCGAACACGGCAAGGATCGAATGGCGGCGGATGCGAAACGGATGGAAACGTAGGATGGTTGGATGGATCATGGGGTCTGCGTGGCGTCCTTCTCCGGTGGTCCGGTGGATGTCAGCAGTGGATGGCTAAACAGCCTCCCGGTGACGGGTAGGCCGGAAAATGTCAGGCTAGCGGTTGGCCGCGGATGGCGGATGGATTTGGGAAAGGCCGGCGAGGAAGCCCTCGGACGGATCGACCCGAGGTCGGGGCGGTTTGGAGAATCCGTCGCGGTCGGGAAGGGCAAATGGCATCGCCACACCGTCCTGGCGCATCTTGCGGATGGTGACCTCCACCACCTGAGCCAGGCTATAGCGGTCGAGGATGTTGGCGATCGCGTTGCGGACGTCAATCATGATCATGCGCAGCCCGCAATGGGCCTCGTCCGGACAGGAACACTTCTGATAGGCATGCTCGCTGGCGCAACAGATCGGCGCGAGACGCCCGTCCATCAGGCGGACGATGTCGCCCATTTTCGAGTTCACGCCCTTTTCGGTCAGCGAATAGCCGCCGTTCTTGCCGCGGTAGGTCTCCACCAGGCCCGCGTCACGGAGTTCCTGCAGAATGCGCTCGACGAATTTCAGCGGCAGCCGGTTGGCCTCCGCCAACTCCGCCCCGGGCAAGGCGGATCTCCCCATCTGGGCGGCGATACCCAGATTGATCAATGCCCGTAGGGCGTATTCGGATTTTTTGGAAAGGTGCATTATGTTGTCTCGACAAAAAAGTATGGATTAAACCGGGATTTGCAAGTACTTTTCGGACAAATTCCAAAACTGCTCGTGAGCGGGTGTTGAAATATTGCGAATTGGCTCATGGAAACCTGACAAACGCCCCCGGGCCGAGGGCTTCTTCCGGCGTCCAGCGGTAGGCGGTCAGAGGTCCGCCGGACTTCACGTCGAGGTCCACGCAGACGATGTTCGGAGCGAGGATAGCGGACGCCGCGTCGCCCGCCAAGGCATAGTGACCGATGAACAGCGGCGGCGCATCAGACGGATAGGCAAACGAATCCACATCACGGCCAATGAGCGGTAGTGACTCATCGTCCGAGATGTCGGTTAGATCAACTCCGGCCAATTCCACGATTCCGCGCGTGGGTTTCCACCAGTTGCGGCGCAACGGGCGTTCCCCAACGCCCTTTAGCGATCGCAGGGTGGGCCCCTTGAGAAGGATCTCCAACGCATCTCGGATCTCTCCGTCGGGCGCGGACGCGCGCAACGCGGCATCGTCCAACAATCCGTTGGGGAAATGTCGCATGGAAGGTTCATGCCAGCAGGCATGCACCACCCGGCACCCACCGAGGTCGAGCCAGAGGGGCAGTGTCCGCAACCATACCAGCCAATCGGCCCATGCCTGCGGCGCGGCCGCGCCAAACACACCGAGGTCCGGACCGTGGGATTCCAACTGGCGAGAGGTCATCTCCCGCAGCGGTTCTCCGCTGTCTCCCACGATATAGTGATGGAACAGGTTCGCTTCGTGATTGCCGAGAACCGCCAGCGCCGCGCCATCCGTCACCATTTCCCGGACGGTGGCAAGTACCGCGAGCGAATCCTCCCCACCCTGCACCAAATCGCCCGCAAACACCGCGCGGCGACACTCCGGATGCCTCCATATACCGCCTGTCCGGTGATATCCGAGGCGATCCAACAAACCGAACAACGCCCCGGCATGGCCGTGAACATCACCGACAATATCGTATCCGACGTTGGATTCCATGAAACGCCTCCTGATCGATATCATATGCCATCTCCGGATAGATTTCCGGATTCATGGCGGGCGAGCAACGCCTGGCGGCGGCGGTGGATCTGCACTTCCCGCGATGAGATGATCTGATGGGCGGCATCGGCGGAAGGTGCTCGCAGGAGCGCGCTTTTGGTGGTGTCGTCGAGAATTCTAGCTAGACGGGAAAGCGATTTCAGGTGGCCGCTATCGGTGGCGGAGCCCAACAGGAAGAACAACCGTGTCGGAAGCGCGTCCTCGGCGCCGAAGGGCACCGGTTCGGCCAGGCAAACCACCCGGACGAACGGCTTCCAGATGATTTCGGGAAGTGGCTGCCGCGGGTGGCACAACGCCACGCCGCCGGGCAGAGCCGTGCTACAAAGACGCTCGCGTTCGGCTAGGGACTGGCGCAACACTCCGGCGTCGGTCACCGCTCCGGTGGCTTGCGCGAATTCCGCCAGAATCTCCAACACCCCGTCCGGCCCGTTGGCCGAGGCGCCCCACAGGAGTCCCTGCCGGGTGATCTGGAGCGTGATCGGGTCGGTGTCGGCCTCTTCGGCGGCAGGGGGGGAGATCTGGTTGTCGAGTGCCACCACGCCGTCGTGGTCCAGCGTGCGCAGTTTGTCCTCCAGCCATTCCACCAGTGCTTCGCGCGCGAAACGGGCTTCACCGTCCACGAGACGGCTGGGGATTTTGTTAGTCCGAACGAGCCCGTCGATGAATCGCGGGCTCCAGCCGAGGGTTCGGGAGAGTTCGCCTGTGGTCAGGTAGGTGGTGCTCATGGCGGAGGTGGGTGGTCGGTTGATGGATCGGCCCACCGGCGGGGATGCCGGCGGGCCGGATCGGATATGATGGTTTGGCTAACGGATCACTTCTTGTAGATCTGGTCGAAGGTGCCGCCGTTGGCAAAATGGGTGGCCTGGGCCTTGCCCCAGCCTCCGAAGTCCGAGATGGTCACCAGGTTGATTTTCGGGAAGTTCTTCGACCATTTCGCCAACGCCGTCTTGTCGCGGGGCCGATAGAAATGCTTGCCTGCGATGTTCTGGGCCTCGGGTGTGTAGAGAAACTCCAGATAGGCCTTTGCCAATGCCTCGGTGCCGCGCTTTTGGGCGTTCTTCTCGACCACCGCCACGGGCGGTTCCGCAAGGATGCTGATCGACGGAATGACAATCTGCGTCTGACCGGGGAACTCCTTCTCGATCAGGTGGGCCTCGTTTTCCCACGAGATGAACACATCGCCAATGCCACGCTGGGCGAAGGTGGTGGTGGATCCACGGGCACCGGTGTCCAGCACCGGCACATTCCGATAGAGCGCGGCGAGGAATTCGCGGGTCTTCGCCTCGTCGCCGCCGTTCTTGCGCGAGGCGTAGGCCCACGCCGCCAGATAGTTCCATCGCGCGCCGCCGGAGGTCTTCGGGTTGGGCGTGATAACCTTGACGCCGTCACGGATAAGGTCCCCCCAATCCTTGATCCCTTTCGGGTTGCCCTTGCGGACCACGAACACGATGGTGGAGGTATAGGGCGCGCTATTGTTAGGCAGTTTTGTCTGCCAATCACGGGGCAGGAGGTTGGCCTTTTCCGCGATCACGTCGATGTCGCCGGAGAGCGCGAGGGTGACGACATCCGCCTTGAGTCCGTCGATCACCGACCGCGCCTGTTTGCCGGAGCCGCCGTGGGATTGTTTGATTTTCAGGGGTTCGCCGGTTTTCGCTTTCCAATTGGCGGCGAAGACATCGTTGATTTCCGCGTAGAACTCGCGGGTGGGGTCGTAGGAAACGTTGAGCAGTTCCGCGGCATGGGTGAAGGTGGCCAATGCGGCGGAGATGAGGGTTGTGGTGATTTTCATGGAATGATTGTGTTGAATGGTTGATTTGAGGTTTGATAGGTATTAGAACGAGAAGCGGATTCCGGTGAAGGTGGTCACGCCTTCGTAGCCGGGATCGCGGCCGCCGCGGCCGAGGCGCGCCCATTCGGCGCCGGCTAGCAGTTTCAACTTGTTGCCATAGATGAAATACTGCGCGCCCAGATAGATGGCATGGTATTCCTCGCCCCGGTTGCGGCTGCCGGCCACGCCCGGAATGGCGGGGATCGGCGTCTCCCGCTCGTAGCGGCTTTGGGCCTGGAGGCTCGCGGGGCCGTCGCCGGTGGCGAAGGTGTAGCGGCCCACCAGTTGGAGCTTGTCCGGAATCAGATCGTAGGTCGGTTGGAGATAGAATCCGAACACATCGCCGTTGGCTCCGTCGCCGCCGAAGGCAGCGAACGCCTCGGCGGTTAGATTCCAGTAGCCGGTCTTCGCCAGAAACGTGAGCGCCAGAATGTCATCGTAGCGGTTGAGCACCACATCGGTCGCTTCGCGGTCGCTGTGCAGCCAATCGAGCCGTAATAGCGCCTTTTCGATGTCCAGCTCGTGGTGGAAATTGTAACCGACGCCCAACCCGTAGGAGATGCCCCCGTTGAGATGGCCGAACTCGCCGTCGCCCCAGGCTCCGGTACCACCGGTGGTGGCCGGCGTGTCATTGGCGTAGATCCCCGCCTGCCAGAGCACTCCGGCATTCTCGCCTTCTACGGTCAGGGCGGTGGCGCGGTTGATTCCGAGCTGGTTGAAGATCTGGGATCGCTCGAAGGTGGGAGTGTCGTTGGTGGACGGAATCCAATCGCCGTAGCCGATCAGAGGCTTGGTCTTGCCCAAAGTCAGCGCGAACCGCTCGTTGGGCTTCCACTTCAGATAGGCATCCACGAGGCCGTCGTAGAAGTGATCGAAGCCGTTGTCGCTTTGGAAATCAAAGCGCGCCTCGAGTTTCTTATCGAGCAGCTTGGCGTCGAAGCCGAACCGCGAGCGCCGGTCTTCCCAGCCGCTGGCGTCGCCGCGGTCGGCGTCGGTGTCGTGATATTGTCCGTGGTAGCGGCCGCGGAGTTTGAACTCCTCCAGCCAGGGATTCAGATCGTCCTTGTAGAGCGTGGCCAGCGCCCAGGTCTTGTCGAATGGCGTGGGATCGAGGTATTCGGTCGCGCTTTCCTGAGCCCGGAGCGGGGCGGAGGTTAGCAAGGCGAGCCCCAGCGGGGCGATGTTGGTTAGGATGGTGCGATATCGTTGTTTGGATTCAAGGGGTTGATACATTCGTTTGTTCTATCATGCGCTCCCTCTTCCTTGCTGCGGTGGAAGGGCGCGGCGGATCGATTCCTCCGTTGGCACGGTGGGGAAATTCAGGCTTGGGATTCTCTGGCATCCCTCGGTTTCGGCGCGAAACGGGTCTTTTCAATACTCTCGACCTGGGTCACCCTGCCGTCGTGTACGGTGATCTGCACCGAGCCGAACCGGAGTTTCGCCACTTTCTGGCGCACCACCTCCAACCACTCGAGTTCCTCGGCAGTTGGGGTGTCTGAAGTTTCGGGGGTCGTTGCCATATTAGAGATTGTTGTTTCGTTAATGTGGAGTCGTGAACGCGAACAAAAGAGTATAGATACAAACTTAGTATGCAAGCAAAATTTTCATTTTTTTCGCAACGCTCCGAATTCCCTGGCCAAGAAGGCACCTGAAGACGGGAAATCAGGTGCGCAAGGGATTGGCGCGAGGCGGCGTATCAACCGTCGGACCGCCCTTTTTCCCGCCATGGATCACCCTATCAGCCGCGAACACGCCTTGCTCCGCCGGAGTTTTCTGAAACTCGCCGGAAGCGGGGCCGTTGCGGCATTTTGCGGTCGTTTTACCGCCTTCGCCGGGCCTTTCGAGGGAGCCGACTTCGTAAACCTCATTCCCTCGGACAAGAAGCTGCGCCCGGAGTGGATCAAGTCCCTCTTCGAACGCGGCACTCCCACCGAATACACCGGCGCGGAGCTGGACAAAATCGGCATGCCCATCGGCGGCATCGGGACCGGCCAGCTCTATCTGGGAGGCGACGGCAGGCTCTGGCACTGGGACATCTTCAACCTCCGGCAGCCCCCCCATTTTACCTCGTCGAGTGGCGACAACTACGCCAAGCCGCCCGAGCCCCACTTTCCCATCGAGCAATCATTCTCCATCCGGATCGGAGAGGAAACCCGGTTTCTGGACCGCCGGGGATTCAGGGACATGCGCTTCCGAGGGCAATATCCGATGGCTACGGTCGATTATCGCGCCGCCGATTGGCCGGTCACGGTCACACTGGAAGCCTTCACGCCGTATTGTCCGCTCAATGTGCCGGACTCGTCGCTGCCCGCCACGGTCATGCGATTCTTGGTTAGAAACACCGGTCCGCAAGCCGTGGAGGTCGAGCTTTCAGGCACCCTCGAAAATGCGGTCTGCCTAGGCGGCGGAACGGCCGGTCTGTGGAGAAAAACCAACCACATCAGTCAGGAAACCGGGCTGACCCTACTCCATTGCACGGCCGAGGAAAACCCGCGCGCCGACACCGGACCAAGGCGTCCTAACATCATCTTCGAGGATTTCGAGAATGGCTACGGAAATTGGAATCGCGAGGGCGAGGCGTTCGGCGACGCGCCTGCCGGCGGCACCCTCTCGGGCCAGCAAAACGTGTCCGGCTTCCTGGGCAAAGGATTGGTGAACAGCTTCCTGCGAGGTGATGCCACCACCGGAAAACTCATCTCGAAGCCCTTCCGAATCGAACGACGGTTCATCGGTTTCCTCATTGGCGGCGGCGATTTTGCGGAACAGACCTGCGTGAATCTCATCGTTGATCGACGCGTCGCGCGCTCCGCAACCGGGCGGGCCAGGGAAATGCTGGAACCCGCGGCCTGGGAGGTGGCCGAACTCGAAGGAAAGCCGGCGCACATCGAGATCATCGATGCCGCCACGGGTCCTTGGGGGCACATCAACGTGGACCAGATCGTCTTCACCGACGAACCGCCTGCGGTCACCGGTTTGAAATCGCGGCCCGATTACGGGTCGATGGCCCTATCATTGTTAGGAGATCCCACCGGACGGACCAGCGGCGACGCATCCGTGCCGCTGGAGGAGAAACTCGTCGGCTCGCTTGGCCGGGTCATGTCCATCGAGCCGGGCAAGGATGCCGAGTTCGTGTTCGTCATCACTTGGTTTTTTCCGCGACCGATGCCCGATCACTTCCGAGAGCTGGAAGGCGCGGATTCACTCAGGCGATCCTATTCGAACCGCTTCGACTCCGCGGCGGCCGTGGCCCGTCATGTGGCGAAGGATTTTGATCGGTTAGCCGGGCAGACCCGGTTGTGGACGCGCACTTGGTATGACTCCACCCTGCCCTACTGGTTTCTCGACCGCACCCTGGCCCCGATCTGCACGCTGGCAACGAGCACCTGTTACCATTTCCAGAACGGGCGGTTCTACGCCTTCGAGGGCGTGTACTGCTGCGCCGGCACCTGCCAGCACGTCTGGAACTACGCCCAGGCCGTGGGCCGGCTCTTTCCCGAACTGGAACGCGACCTGCGCCAACGCACCGACTTCGGCACCGCGTGGCACGAGAACGGGGCCATCGACTACCGGGGCGAAGCCGCGCGTTCGGTGGCCCACGACGGCATGTGCGGCGTGATCCTCCGCGCCTATCGCGAACATCTAACCGCGTCCGACGGCGGTTATCTGTCCGCCTGCTGGCCCCGGATCCGCAAGTCCATCGGGTTTCTCATCGCCCAAGACGGTGACGAAAACGGAATCATCGAAGGGGAACAATATAACACGCTCGATGCCAGTTGGTTCGGACCGATGGCCTGGATCAGTTCGTTCTACATCGCGGCGCTGCGGGCGGGAGAAGCCATGGCGCGCGAACAAAACGACCCGGATTTCGCGGACCGATGCGCGAAGATCGCCGCCCGCGGCAGCGAATTGTTGGTTAGCAATCTGTTCAACGGTGAGTACTTCATCCACAAGCCCGATCCGAAAAAACCCGACAGCCCCAACTCCAACGACGGCTGCCACATCGACCAGTTGATGGGCCAGGCCTGGGCGCTCCAGGTCGGTCTGCCGCGGGTGACACCGCCACGCGAGACCATCACGGCGCTTGAGTCGATCTGGCGTTTCAATTTCGCTCCTGACGTGGGTCCGTTCCGTGCGAAATCGCCCGTCAAGGGCGGACGCTGGTATGCCATGGCCGGCGAGGGCGGCGTGGTGATGACCACCTTCCCGCGCGGCGGAGCCGACCTCGCTACCGGGAAAGCCTTCGGCTACTATCTGAACGAGGTGTGGACCGGACAGGAACACCAACTCGCCGCCCACATGATCGCCGAAGGGCTGATAGAGAAGGGTTTTGCCGTCACCCGCGCACTTCACGACCGCCACCACGCCGCGCGCCGCAATCCGTATAACGAAGTCGAATGCAGCGACCACTACACGCGGGCGATGTCCAGCTACGGCAGCTTTCTCGCGGCCTGCGGATTCGATTATCACGGCCCCAAGGGCCACATCGGCTTTGCCCCGCGCCTGAGTCCATCGGATTTCAAAGCCGCCTTCACCGCCGCCGAGGGATGGGGATCCTTCGCAATCGCCGCCGGCAGATTGGAAATCATGCTGCTGTGGGGTCGGCTGAAAGTGAAGACCATTTCGTTAGCCACGCGCCAGGCTAAATCGGTGACCGCAACCGTCGGGGATAACGCCGTGCCTTGCCGCCACACCTGGCTTGATGGCCGTCTCCTCGTCACACTGGAATCCGAACTCACCCTAACAACCGGACAAATGCTGAGCCTATCACATGAATAACCGAAACACCATCCAATCATCTTCCACCCTCGGCGGAATTCTGTCGCGCTGTTCGGCCCTGTTGTTGTTGGTTCCGATCCCGGCAACGGCCGAGCAAGCCCAGGTCTGGATCGGAGGCAAGTGGCAAAAGCAGGAGGCGCTCACGCCGGGTGATCTTCCTCTGGCCAAACCCGGACCGAAAGTCACCCCGAGCCGCTACGGTGGTTGGTCGGAGCGGAAATTCCGGGCCACCGGCTATTTCCGGGTCGAACACGCGCCGGATCGGTGGTGGTTGGTGGATCCGGAAGGTTGTGCCTTTCTCAGCGTCGGCCTGTGCAGCGTCAATCTAAGCAACTTCGATCCCGCCGTTGTGGCGCGGAAATTTTCTGACAATGAAGCGTGGGCGGACCAAACCGGATCGCTGCTGAAAGCCGCCGGATTCAACACGTTGGGACGGTGGTCGTCGTGGGAAGCGTTCCGCCCGCGGAATCCGATGCCTTACACGACCTCTCTCAGCTTCATGGCCGGCTACGCCAAGAACCGGGCGGCTGCCAACGGCGAACGCGGCTTCCCGAACCAGTGCATGCCGGTGTTCGACTCCGAGTTTCCGGCATTCTGCGACCGCTTGGCCGCCGGGCTGGCAGCCAACCGCGACGATCCATGGTTGCTAGGCCACTTTACGGATAACGAGCTGCCGTTCCGTCCGGATTCCCTATCCAATTTCCTCGCCCTTCCGGACAACGACACCGGAAAAAAGGCGGCGCTCCGATGGCTGACCGACCGCGGTGTGAAACCCAACGCGGTCACTCCGAAGGATCAGGAGGATTTCCTAACCGAGACGGCGCGGCGGTACTATTCGTCGGTGGTGACCGCCATCCGCAAGCACGACCCCAACCATCTCGTGATCGGCAGCCGGATTCACGGGCGCACGATTTGCCCCGCCGTCCTGCGCGGCAGCGCGCCGCTCGACGTGGTGACGGTGAATTACTATCACCGGTGGTCGCCGGAAGCGGAGCGCATGGCGGCCTGGGTGAAGGAGTCCGGTCGTCCGTTCATCATTTCCGAGTGGTATGCGATGAGCGTGTCGCCGGACCGGATTCCCGAAAGCGGAGCGGGTTTCCGCGTGCGAACCGATGCGGAGCGCGGATTGTTCTATCAAAACATGACCCTCGGCCTGCTCAAGGACGCGGGCTGCGTCGGCTGGCACTGGTTCAAGTATGGCGGCGACGAGGCCGATCTCCACAAGGGGCTGGTCAGCCGGGAATTCGTCCCGCATCAACCGCTGGTTGACCGGATGAAGGAGATCAACCGTTCCGTCTATCAAACGGCATCCTGCCTCCGCCCCGAGGCGGACACCACGGCCGCTGGCAATCCTCCGTGAACCGACGGCGCCACCGCTTTGATCGCCCCCCAGACTCCGAGGTTCATTGCGAGACGCACCCTGAAATATTTTGACCTAATCCCAACCCATGCAGCCGGGGAATTTGTGTGGATATTCCTCGACGGTGCCTCTAGCCTACGGCGTGCCCGCGCCGCTCACCCTGGTCTTGGAAACCTCCACGCCCCACGCCTCCCTGGGGCTGGCGGATGGTATCGGCGGGTTTACCGGGACCGGTTTCCAGAGCGATCGCAACCACAACGCGCTGCTTTTCGGACCGTTGGCGGAATTGATAGAGGGAAAGGACCCGGAGGAAATCGGTTTGGTTCTCGTCGGAAGCGGGCCGGGAAGTTACAGCGGCACGCGGGTGGGCATCGCGGCCGCCCAAGGGGTGGCGATGGTGTCCGGTTGCCAAACCGTGGCCGTGCCGTCGATGCTGGCGGTGCCGTCGGTCGAGGAAGATCCCGGGCGCGAATGTCTCGCGATCGGCGATGCGCGGCGCGGCACCTATTGGACGGCGTGGATGAATGGGACCGGATTGGCCGATGACCCGTCCCTAACCGACCACGCCGGACTGTTGGAAATTCTCGAAACGGCGGTGGCCCGGCAATGCCCTGTGGTATCACTGGAACCGCCGGACCGCTTCAATCTGCCGGACGGATTGGCCGGTTTTGTGCGCGTGGAAATTCCCACGGCCCGCGGTCTGTGGCGGGCATGGCAACGTGCGGACGCCGCCACCCGCGAGGCTTGGTCGGCGGTGCCGCCACAACCGATCTATCTGAAACCGCCGCACATCACCGCCCCGAAGCGTCCTTGGCTGGCCCCGTCGTGAGCGCGCGAATGGCGGAAACAGGCACGCAATTGCGGATCACCATCTGATGCGGGCCGGTGGGTTCGCCCTTTTTGCCCGGAGGGCCGTATTGGACCGATTGCGTGTTAGAAACCATCCCCACCACCCTGCCTTCGCGGGTCGTCACCGGTCCTCCGGACGATCCCTTGGCGTATTCGGCGGTCACATCCATCCAAATCGTGTCCGCCGGACCTTTGCGGCGCGGGGCTTTGGCGTAGCGGGCCACCTCGCCGGATGTCTGGAAAAACAGCCGGCCGTCCGGATGGCTGATGATGGAAACCGGTTCGCCGACCGGGGCGTCGCCGCCCAGCGCCAGCGGCACCAATCCTTTGGCGTCCACTCGGAAAACCGCGGCATCCGCGGACTTGTCCGCAGCCACGATGCCGGTGACCCGATAGACCTTGCCATCCGCGCCGCACACGCCCCACGAATCACCCGAGGCCTTCTCAAACACGTGGTAGTTCGTCACCATCAAGCCATCCCGCGTGAGGCACCAGGCGGTTGCGACGCCCCGCGGATGCCAGTGCTCGCATTTGCCGCATTTGTAAACCGAGCCGATGACGAACACGCTTTTGAGGCGGTCCTCGTAGGTCTTCGCGGGTGGGAGATCGGTCGGCAGGGTGATAGCCGCCGACGCCGGGGCTGCTTGGAGTTGCTTGACCAACGCCTCGCCATTTGTGGCGGTCTTGGCGTCCGCGAAGGCGCCGATGCCATCGGCCAGATTTTTTGTCAGTTGAAGATCATCGATCACCACCGGAGGAGCGGCAAACAGGAAACCCGCCGCGAGTAGCGGAACAGTGGCAAGCAAGATGGAAATTCTCATGCGCCCATAACGGCGCGGACAGCCGGATTCGTTCATGCACCCAGCAATCCGCCGGGTGTTGACTCGGAGGGAGCGGACACCTAGCCTTCGCGGCCATGCACACGCGGATCATTGTGGCGGGAAAGCCGGCGCTCGGGTTTGTTCGGGACGGTGTTGAGGAGTATTTGAAACGCCTCACGCGGTTTGGCGGCTGCGAGTGGGTGGTGGTCAAAGCGGGCGGTCCGGAGGAGGTTTCCGCCAGATTATTAGATAAATCCACGGGTTGTTTCCGGGTGGCGCTGGACGAGCGGGGCGAGAGTCTCACCACCCGGCGGTTTGCCGACCGGATCGCTGCGCTGGAGCGGCGTGGAGACGTGAAGACCCTGGCGTTTCTGATAGGCGCTTCGGACGGGCACACCGCGGAATTGCGGGATCAATGCGACTGGCTGCTTTCCCTATCCGCGCTGACGCTGCAGCACGAGATGGCCGCGCTGCTGTTGATGGAGCAACTCTACCGGGTGGCGTCCCTGCGGGCGGGAAGTCCCTATCACCGGGATTAGCGCCGGTATTTGTTCTGCGGCATCATCCCGAACTGGGCACCGCCGCCGGATGGGCCTTGAGAGTTCCAGGGGATCTTGCTGTTGGCGCTCGGCGGCGGGACACCCTGACGGTCTTCCGGGTCCTTATGGACACAGGAAACGAGAGGCGCCGTGATGAACGCGGTGGAGGCTAGGAGCAGCAGGGTCGCACGCATGGCTGGGAGTGATTGTAAAACAGGCCCCGCGGATTGCAAGCCCGCGGAGCCTGTGAAAGTGGAAATTTCCGAATCAGCGGGTTTCCGTCTTGGCGAGGATCACGCGGTCGCCGGGTTGGAGGCGGACGCCGGGAGCCATGCTGTCGGTCACGATGTCGGCGATGGTCTGGGTCGGCTCGATCGCGGTCGGGCGGACCTTGCCGATCAGTTTGCCATCCCGTTTCACCAGAAGAGTGGTCTGGGGGGTGAATCCGGTCTTGGTGCCGGCACCGATCACCACGAAGCCCCAATCCTGATTGACGGAAGTGATGACCGACTCGATCGCGTTGTGGGCGATACGGACGTCGCGCTGCACCTTCCTGCCGGTCAGGCGGTTCGCTTCCTCCTGATTGCCGGCGAGGCGCTTCTCAGCGGCGGCCACGAGGGTCTGCTTCTCTTCAAGCTGGCGCTCGAGGTTCTTCTTGGTGTCTTCGAGTTCCTTCAGCTTTTCACCGATGTTCTCGAGCGTGATGTCGCTACCCAAGCCGGCGGATGCCAGAGCTTTTTTGGCTTCCTCGATCGCCTTGTTGAGATCGGAGAGTTCCTTGGTCTGCTCTTCCAGCGTGGCGTCAAGTTCGGCGAGCTGACGCTTGAGGGCGGTCTCGTTCGACTTGAGCGCCGAGATACTTTGGGTGGTTACCTCGCGTTCGTCCTGGGCGAGTTTCAAGGACTTCTTCTCGTCGGCGAGGTCCTTCTCGGTGCTCTCGGCCTGCGCGGTGACGTTTTTGTTCTTGGTGATGGTTTCAAGACGGACATTCTGTTGTTCCTTGAACTTCACCGAATGTTCGTAGGAGAAGTAGGCGGCACCGCCGATGGCCAGGATGGAGACGATGTAGAGAACGATTTTCATGGGGATTCCGGAAAGTGGGGTTGGATTGGGGCGGTGGGGAAATCAGTTTTCCTTTTCGGCGGGTTTGGCGGGTTCGGCGAAGGGATCCGCTCCGAGGTCCAGTTTGTCACCGGCGGGCGCGGCTTCCTTTCCGGCTTCCGCGGCGGGCGCTTCCGGGACTGCGGCAGGTGCCTCGGGAGCGGCGGCCGGGGTGGCGGCGGGCTTCGCGGGCTCGACGGGCTTGGAAGTGGGAACCACCTTGTCGCCAACCATCAGGACGGCGTCCTGAGCGAGCGAGTTGGGGACGATGCTCGCGGAGGCGGTATTGTTCTCAACGGCGGAGACCAGCAGCTTGGCGATCGGTTGCCCGTCACGCACCACCTCGAGGTTGGAGCCGGCGACGACACCCGAGGTGCTACCGGCGGAAAGCGTCACAAACCCCCAGTTCGGGTAGATGTTGCTGATTTTGGCGCTCTTGAAATAGGACTCCTTGTTGGAAACCATCTTCTCCTGGCTGCGGAGCACTTCGATGAACGCCTCAATCCGGGTGTTCTCGTTGGTGAGGTTGGCCAGCTTGGTGGTGTTGGCGGCGATCTGCTGGTTTGAATCCTCAACCGAATCCTTCATCGCTTTGACCTTGCCGACGATTTCGCCGATGTTGCCGATCTCGGCGATCTTGGCCTTGATCTCGTCGAGCTTGGTCTTGTTGGTGGCGGTTTCGGCGGTCTTGGTTTCGATCTGCTCCTTGAGTCCGTCGTTGGTCTTCTTCTGGGCCGCTTCGGTTTCCTTCAGCTTGGCCACTTCCGCTCGGGTGTCGGAAAGTTCCTTCTGGGTGGCGGCCAGATTGTTTTGGGCCGTCTTGAGGCGTTCCTGGCTGGCGGCGAGCTTGCCCTGCTCGGCCCGGCGGTGGTCCACCTCATTCTGGTAGGCGTCCTTGTTTTTAAAGGCGACGAATGCTGCTAGCGCGAGCAGAACTGCGGTTAGGATTCCGAAGACGTTGGCCATGGGGATTTGATGGTTGGACGGTTGGGTTGTGCGTGTGGCGGGAGACTAGGGGGTCATCCCCCGCCCCTGCAAACACAATTTTCGGCAAGTTGAAAACTTTCTTCCGTGCTGGCTTTACAAAGCAACGACAAACGCGGATTTTCCCCCGCCAGCATGCGTTCCGTCGTCCGAGTTTTCTCCTATTTGCGCCACTATCCCGGGTTGGCCGCCGCCCAATTGGGGTGCGCGGTGGGTATGACCCTGGCGATTTTCGTGTTTCCGAACGCCACCCGGCACGTGATCAACGAAATCGTGCCCGATCCGGCCCGCCACGGCGAGTTCGGCTGGTGGATCGCCGTGGCGCTGGCGGGATTCCTCGTCAAGGACGGGCTAAACGCGGCGCGAATCCTCATCAACAACACCTTCGAGCAGAAGGTGATCTTCGACATCCGCTCGGAGTTGTATGCGAAAATCCAGCGTTTGCCGCTGCGGTGGTTCGATACACGCAGGACCGGCGACATCATGACGCGGGTGGTGGAGGATGTGACCAATATGGAGCGAGTGCTGATCGACGGCATCGAGCAGGGGTTGGTCGCCGCGCTTCAGGTGCTCAGCGTGGGGGCGTTCCTATTCTACCTGAATCCGGTGGTGGCCGCGTGGGCGACGCTGCCGGTGCCGCTGCTGGCGGTTTCCGCGTGGATCTACTCCACCCGCGGCCGCGACCGCTACAAGAACCAGCGCGAGGCATCGTCCGATCTCAATGCGCTTCTGCACGACAACATCTCCGGCGTGCGCCAAATCAAGGCCTACGCCGCCGAAACCGCCGAACACGGGCGTTTCAACCGGTTTTCCGACGTCCTGCGGCAAACCACCCTGCGGATGATGCGCTGGTGGGCGATCTACTCGCCCGGCATGTCGTTCCTGCGGATGACCGGCTACGTGCTGGTGCTGGCGATGGGCGGACGCGCGGTGATGGACGGCACGCTGAAACACGGGGACTTCGTGGGTTTCCTCCTGTTTCTCTCGCTGTTTTACGAGCCGGTGGACCGCCTGAACTCGCTCAACCAGATGATCCTCTCGGGAAAAGCCGCCGCCGACCGGGTGTTCCAGATCCTCGATGCGCCCGAAGAGCCGAACGCCACCGAGGGCGAGACGCTCCCGGACAAACTGGCCGGCGAGGTCCGGTTTGAAAACGTTTCCTTCAATTACCAAGACCAGCCGACGCTGAAAAACGTCGATCTGATCGCCGAGCCGGGCCGGACCGTGGCTCTGGTGGGCACCACCGGCGCGGGAAAAACGACGGTGCTTTCGTTGCTCGCCAGATTTTACGAAGTCGGCAGCGGCCGGATCACCATCGACGGACAGGACATTTCCGGCGTTTCCAAAGCCTCGTTGCGGGAACACTTGGCCTACGTGACCCAGGAGCCGTTCCTGTTCAACGGCACCGTCCGCGAAAACCTGCTGCTGGCCCGGCGCGGCGCGGAGGAAAACGCGTTGTGGACCGCGCTCGATGCCGCCCACGCCGCGGAATTCGTCCGCGCGCTGCCCAAGGGCCTCGACACCAACGTCGGCGAACGCGGGGTCAAGCTCTCCGGCGGCGAAAAACAACGGCTTTCGATCGCCCGGGCGCTCCTCAAGGACGCGCCGATCCTGCTGCTCGACGAGGCCACGGCGTCGGTGGATTCGGAAACCGAGCGCCTGATCCAGGATGCGCTGGACCACCTGATGGCCAACCGCACCGCGTTTGTCATCGCCCACCGGCTTTCCACCATCCAGAACGCGGACGTGATCTACGTGCTGGAACGCGGCGAGGTGATAGAAACCGGCACCCACGACGAACTGCTGGCCCGCGACGGAAAATACGCCGAACTCTGCCGCAAGAGCTTTTTGGACAAAGAGTGACGGATTGGTTTCTTGCATATTTTGCGACAGGTGCTAACCTGCGCGTCCATGACAACGACGACCGCCCCACTGCCGGATTACCTAGAGGAAGAGATCTTGCTGCACCCCGAACGCCGGAAATTTCCGGAATTCGACGCCGCCCGTTTGTTGCGCACCGTTTTCGAGCCCACCGAAGGCTGCCGGGTGTGCATTCTCGTGGATTTCGATGATCCGCAGCCGCTGATCAAGGATTTCGCGTTCCTCTCGCACGACGGTTTCCCAATCCAGAAACGCGCCCACGAGCATTTCTATCAGGCACTGAAAGACCGCGTGATGTCGGAACTCGGGATGTCCGGCGGCGAGATGTTCGCCTACAAAATGACCTACGGCTCCAACCTCGACCTGGCCGACGAGGTTTGGGATACCGCCGGAAACCCGCTGTCATTCGACCGCGACATCTATCCGAACTACGACATTATCCTCTGCATCTCCACGTTTTCCGCCACCGCGCCGCTCACCGCCAAGGCCAAGGAATTCGGCTTCCGTGGCGCGACCATGCACGGGCTCAACGACGTGATCCTCTCGTCGGGCCTCGCGGTGGACTACATCGAGGTCTCGCGCGATGCCGAGAAACTGCGCCTCGCCCTGACCAAAGCGGACTCGGTGGAGATCGACTTCGAATTGGAGGATGGCCGGATCCTAACCGCATGGCTTGGCCTCAACGGCCAGGAGGCGCAAAAATCCCACGGATTGTGCCACGGTAAGACGCCGGACATCGCCAACCTGCCCGCCGGCGAGGTGTACTTCGTGCCGGTGGACGCCCGCGGCCATTTCCCGATGAAATACGAGGACGGCACGCTGGGAGTGCTGGACGTCGAAAACCGCTGCATCGTGCGCTCCACCCTGATCGAAGGAAATCCGGAAACCATCGCGGCGCACAACGCCCGGCTCGCGGATGATCCGATGACCGGCACGCTCGGCGAACTCGGTTTCGGCACCCAGGTGCTCCCGGTTTCCGGCGCGGATATCCAGGACGAAAAGGTGCTGGGCACCTGCCACATGGCCACCGGACGCGACGACCATCTCGGCGGCGACATCGTGCCCTCGATGTTCAAAAAACACGAGAATTCGACCCACGACGACATCCTCTTCGCGCCTCACAAGACGCCGAATTTCAACATCCGCCAGGTGCGCATGCATCGCGGCGGCAAAACCGAGATCCTGATCGAGAATTTCCGGCCCTGCGCCTATCTGATGGATGCACTTACCGCCTGATATCTACGAGTCCGGGCGGCTGCTGGACGAATACCTGCTGTTCCATTACGGCTCCGCCGGGGAAATCCTGCCGGCGCTGGATGGTGGCGACTCTCGCCCGCCATGGCTCGCCGCGATGGAACCGGCGCTGGGTTTCCCGGTTAGAACGGCGGCGTGGTTCGGGCCAGACACCGCCGGCTCCGCGCTGGATCTCGGGTGCGCCGTCGGACGCTCGTCATTCGAGCTTTCCCTCCGGTGCGAACGGGTGCTGGGCGTGGACTTCTCCCATTCGTTCGTCCGCGCCGCCATCCACCTGCGCGAAGGAGGCCGACTCCCCTATCGGCGTCACGACGAGGGTCACGGATTCACCGAATTGACCGCATCCGCGCCTCCGGACGCCCGTCCGGAGCGGGTGGCCTTCGAACAGGGCGACGCGATGAACCTGCGCCCGGACATCGGCGTGTTCGACCGCGTTCACGCCGCCAACCTGCTGTGCCGCCTGCCCGATCCGGTCAGGCTGTTGGATCGGCTGCCCGAGTTGGTTAGACCGGGTGGCGAACTGGTGCTTGCCACACCCTGCACCTGGCTGGAGGAGTTCACTCCGCCGGACGCCTGGCCCGCGGGAAGCACCTTCGACTGGCTGCGGGGCAGACTCGGAAGTTCGTTCGACCTCCTGCGGTCCGGACACGAGCCGTTTCTCATCCGGGAAACGGCGAGGAAATTCCAGTTCACGCTGTCCCAAGTGTCGCTCTGGCGGCGGAGTGAAAGAAATCGCATGTAGCGGCGCTCTACGAGCGTCGGAGCGCAAGAACAAGCCGGTCAGCGACGGTCACAGACCGCCGCTACAGGATGCCGCCGCACCATACCGCAGGTGTTTTTCCTTGGCCGCGGCATTGGGGAGGATAGATTTCCCGCAGACCGATGAACGCCGATCCCGTCCTTGAAACCCTCCGCTCCCGCTTCGGCGTGGAGGGGTTCCGCGGCGGACAGGAGGCGGTGGTGAGACGGGTGCTGGACGGCGGTTCGGCACTGGCGGTGTTTCCCACCGGGGCGGGAAAATCGCTGTGCTATCAACTTCCGGCGCTGCTGCTGGACGGGCTCACCCTGGTGGTCAGCCCGCTGATCGCGCTGATGACCGATCAGGTGGAGAAACTCCGTTCGCTGGGCATCGGCGCGGCCAGGATCGACTCGACGCTTGCCGACGACGAGGTGGAGGCGGTATTTGGCGGACTGGAAGATGGCTCGCTCAAATTGTTATATGTTTCTCCGGAAAGATTGGCTTCCTCGGCGTTCCGCAAGCGGCTGCGGGGAGTGCCGCTGGCGCTGCTGGCGGTGGACGAGGCGCACTGCGTTTCCGAATGGGGCCACAATTTCCGGCCGGACTATCTGAAACTGGCCGCGCTCGCCCGCCGGATGCGCGTGCCTAGGATTCTCGCCCTAACCGCAACGGCCACGTCCGCCGTCGCCAGGGACATCCGCCGCGAGTTCCGGATCCCGCGGGAAGGCGCGTTCCACATGCCGATCGCCAGACCGAACCTGCGCCTTTCGGTTTCCGCGTGTGACGTGGACGACAAAGACGCGCGCTTGATCGAATTGCTCCGGGAGATCGAGGGTCCGGTGATCGTGTATGCCACCACCCGCCACGATACCGAGCGGATCACGGCGATGCTCCAGCGCCTCGGGTTTTCCGCGCGGGTCTATCACGCCGGCTGCGATCCGGCGGAACGGATGGCGGCGCAGGAGGCGTTCATGCGCAACACCACGCGGGTCATCGTGGCGACGATCGCGTTCGGCATGGGCGTGGACAAGCCGGACATCCGGGCGGTGATCCACTATCAATTGCCGAAATGCATTGAGGGCTATTGCCAGGAAACCGGCCGCGCCGGTCGCGACGGACTGCCGTCCCGCTGCGAGCTTCTGGCAAGCCCGGAAGACACGCTCGCGCTCGGGAATTTCATCCACGGTGCCACACCATCGCCGCAAGGCCTGCGGAATCTGTTGGACCGACTGCTGCGCCTGGCGGCGCCCGGCAAGTCGTTCGCCGTCTCGCCCTACGATCTGTCACTGGCCAATGACATGCGCGAGGAAACGGTGGAAACCGTGCTCGCCTATCTGGAATTGGCCGGCGTGATCGAACGCGCGGGATCCTATCATGACCTGCTGCGGGTCGCCCCGGTCCGGTCGCTGGAACATATCCTAACCGGCCGACGCGGACGCGAGCGCAAGCTGCTGGCGGGGCTGTTCGGGATGGCATCCGGATACCGCGGCGAACTGCGGTTTCCCCTGACCGAAATGGCGGCGGAAACCGGCGTCTCCCGGCAGAAGATCGCCGATCTGGTGGAAGCACTCGCCGTGGCCGGGGAAATCCGGATCGTCAAACGGGGACTGCGGGTGATCTATCAGACAAACCCGCGCTGGGATGGCGCGGTCGGCCCGGTGGCCGACGAAATCGCCCGCAAGTTCGGCAACCGCGCGCGATTCGAGCACGGACGGATCGACTCGATCACGGATTTCGTCCGCACCCGCCGCTGCCGGGCGGTCCATCTGGCGGAGTATTTCGGCGTCAGGAATGCCGGGCGCTGCGGCA
Source organism: Verrucomicrobiota bacterium (assembly GCA_017301995.1). Lineage (GTDB taxonomy): Bacteria > Verrucomicrobiota > Verrucomicrobiia > Verrucomicrobiales > Akkermansiaceae > Luteolibacter. The sequence continues at coordinate 41,625 of JAFLEH010000003.1, forward strand.
CCTGCGACCGCTGCCGGGGCGAACCACCGGTGAAGTTTCCGCCGCTCGCCGGATCGGTTCCGGATCCGGACGGTTGGGCCCGGATGCGGGCCTTGCGCGACGAACGGCATCCGTCGCTGGACACTCCGCGGCAGTTGGCCCGCTTTCTGTGCGGCATCCCCAGTCCCGCCGCGACCAAGGCCGGTCTCAATGCGAGACCGGAGTTCGGCATGTGGAGGGATCGGCCGTTCGCAAGCGTATTGGAATATATCGGCGCGTGAAAACATCCGAACACCGGAAATGGCTTCCACCTTCGGATTCGCCCGCCCTATTTTGCCTGATAGGTCGTGCCAAGCTTGGTGAGTTCCCTACCATCATCGGTCTTTTTCCACAGCGCGCCGGGTTGGCCGTCGGGGCAGGTGAAATAGGAGTACCGTTCCACCTTGTTATGTTTTTCGACAATCTTGAATGCCTGTTCGGCGAACTTGTCCTTGTCGCCGCCGGCATAGTAGGCATTGAACTCGGTCACCCAGATCGGCCGGCGCCATTTCTTCGCCAATTCGTCGATCCAGCGCTCGAAATCACCTGGGTTGGCGCTGCGATACCAATGGACGGCGATGAAATCCACCCGGAGCTTCTTCTTTTTCACTCCCTCCATGAACTTGTCGAGCCAAGCCATGCCCTTGTTGTCGGATGACGGCGCCGGGCTGCCGAGCCGCAGTCCGGTGGCCTCCAGCTGGGGCCACAGTTCGAGCGCGTCCTCCACGCTCAGGTTGCCTTGGTCGCCGCGCTCCGGTTCGTTGAAACCCAACAGCACCTTGGCCCCGCTCTCCTTGATCCGGCCGAGGGTCTCCGGATTGACGTGCTGGCGACCCTTGACCATCGGCACGAACTCCAACCCTTCGGACGACTTGCCGTCGGGGCCCCAATTGTAAAACCACACGGCTTTCAGCTCGGTGGCGTCGCCGGACGACCCGCCCCAACCCTTTTTCACGGAAATCCTGTCCTTGGCCGCGGCGGAAACCACCATGCCCAGAACGATCAACAGACGGAGAAACGAACGCGTTTTCATCGGAGACCCGAGGATGGCCGCTCGCGCATCGCCCGGCAAGCGGAAACGGGATGGCGATTCGGAAGGATCGCGGGGAAACCTTCTCCCGCTCCGGGCTTGCATGGGCCGCCGGTTCGGGTAAAACCTTTCCTTCCCCCGTGCTGAAGTATTTCATCCGCCGCCTGCTGCTGATCCCCCCCACCCTGCTGGGGATCACGCTGCTTGTCTTCGCGATCACGCGGTTCATGCCCGGCGGCCCCGGTGAGAAAATGCTCCAACAGGCGGCCAAGGGCGCCGACCAGGGCGGCAAACGCGGGGCCTCCACCGAGTCCCACAGCGGCCTCAACGAGGACCAGCTCGAGGAAATCGAAGAGCAATACGGGTTGGACAAGCCGATTCTAACCGGATACGCCCAGTGGCTGGGCGTCTGGCCACGGGAGAGCCGACTTTCCAAGGCCGAGTTCGGTGGCAGCGACGACGAACGGATCGATTCCGGATCCGACGCCGACAATTCCGCGATGGTGGTTCTGCGAGGCGACGGCAGGGCGGTTAGGGTGACCCGCGCCGGCGGCAGGATCGCCTCCGCGGTGTTTGCGGACAACGGGAAACCGGTGGATTCAGAGGGCTGGAAAGTCCGCTACGAAACCGCCGCCGACCGCGAGGCGCGCTTCCGCAAGCGCAACGGAAACGACGAAGAACCGCCGTCCTACGCGGATCGCGCGGTCGTGTTCAAAACCCGTGTCAGCGGCCTGTTCCAGGGCGACTTGGGAACCTCCACCTCGTTCAACGAACCGGTGCTCGGCCTGATCCTCGCCCGCATGCCGATCGCGGTGTATTTCGGCCTCCTAACCGCCATCATCACCTACGCCGTCTGCCTGCCGCTGGGCGTGGTCAAGGCGCTGCGCCACCGCACTTTCATGGACTCGGCAAGTTCGGTGCTGGTTTTCGTCGGGTATTCGATCCCCGGATTCGCGCTGGGCGCCATCCTGCTGGTGCATTTCGGCGCCCGTCTGCATTGGTTCCCTCTGTTCGGCCTGACCAGCCCGGATTTCGCGGATCTCGACGCCTGGGGCAAGGTGAAGGATCTGACGCACCACACGGTGCTGCCGCTGAGTTGTTATGTGATCGGCGCGTTCGCGATGCTGACCATGCTCACCAAGAACAATCTGATGGACAATCTGGCCGCCGACTACGTGCGCACCGCGGTGGCCAAGGGTGTGAGCTACCGCCGCGCGGTGTTCGGCCACGCGTTCCGCAACTCGATGATCCCCGTGGCCACCAGCCTCGGCAGCCTGCTGGAGATTTTCATCTGTGGGTCGCTGCTGGTGGAAACGGTGTTCGACATCCAGGGCTTCGGGTTGCTGCAGTTCCAGGCGGTGGTCGGCCGGGACTCGAATATCATCATGGGCACGCTGGTGATCGAGGCTTTCCTGATGTTGTTGGGCCACGTCGTTTCGGACGTGATCGTCGCCATGGTGGACCCGCGGATCAAATTCGAGTGAGCATGAAACGGATCGGCACAGTGCTGGCATTGTTGGGCGCGCTCGCGGCGGCGGGGGAAATCCTCGGGCTTGAACCGCCCACCGCGCGCTGGTTTTTCACGGCGAGCCGCGAGGTACCGTGGCTCCACACCGCCGGCGATCCGGGTTGGCCGTGGTTCGGTTGGTTCTCGGTGGCGATTTTGATAACATCAGGCCTAACCATGATCGTCCGGGCGTGGGGCGGCGGGCATTACAATCCGGTCACCGAGGCCCGCTGGCGAAGGTTCCGGGCGATCCGCCGCGGCTACGCCTCGCTGGTCATTCTCATTCTGTTGGGAGGCGTCGCCGCGCTCGACCAGACGGTCGTCGGCAAGCGCGCTCTGGCGGTCCACTACGATGGAAAATGGATTTTCCCGGCGTTTGTCGCGCGACCCTACAAGAACGCCGACTTCGGGATCGGCGGCGACAAAGCGCGGGCCGAGGTGGACTACCGCGCGCTGAAATCCCGGTTGGAAAACGCGGGAACCGGCCGGGTAATCATGCCTCCCGTGCCGTTCGATCCCACCGGCGACACCCTGCCGATCGGCACGCGCGATCTGGAACTACGCGACGGCCTCTATCATGAATCCGGCGCGGTCTATCCGTATTCGGGGATGGCCGCCACGTTCCACGATGGCGATGCCGGCCGCATCCAACTCCGCCACACGCTGCGCAACGGGGTTTTCTCCGGGCCCGTGGACGGATGGAACGCTGACGGCGACCGGGTGTACAGTGGGGATTGGGCGTTCGGCAGGCTGGTTTCCGACCAATATACCGGCTCCGGTGACAAAGCCGGATTCCTCAAATGGCAGGGCGGACTCCACGCCCTGAAGTTCCATCCCTCGCCGCCGTCGCCCGACACCGGAAACTGGCTCGGCACCACCAGCCAGGGCTATGACGTGCTGGCCTATCTCTACGGCGGCCTTCAGGTCAACTTCAAGGCATCCCTGATCTATCTGCCCATCATCTATCTGATCGGAATCACCATCGGCCTGCTGATGGGCTACTTCGGCGGCTGGTTCGACCTGATCGTCCAGCGGATCATCGAGGTGTTTTCCAACATGCCGTTCCTGTTCATCGTCATCATCTTTTCCAGCATGGTCCCGGACCGTTTCAAGGGCCTGCCGGTGATTCTGACGATTCTGGTGGTGTTCGGCTGGATGGGCATGACGTTCCTGATGCGCACCGCCGCCTACCGCGACCGCGAGCGCGACTACATCGCCGCCGTCCGAGTGCTTGGCGCGTCCACACCGCGGGTGATCTTCCGCCATCTCCTGCCAAACACGGTCGCGATTCTGGTCACCCTGGTTCCGTTCACCATTTCCGGTCTGATATTCTCCCTTACCTCGCTCGATTACCTCGGTTTCGGCCTGCCGCCGGAATACGCCACATGGGGCCGCCTGATGCAGGACGGGATCGCCAATCTATCCGCCCCGTGGCTGGTCACCAGCACATTCGTCGTTCTCGTCGGCACGCTGGTGCTGATCACCTTCGTCGGCGAGGCGGTCCGCGAGGCGTTCGATCCGAAAAAATTCACCTACTACCGATGAACCGCAGACCGCTATTTCTGTTAGCATATCTGATCTGCGCCGCGGTCTGCGCCGGATGCCGCCGCGAGGAGCCGCCGCCGGCGCGGGTCTCGCGGTTTGACGCGTTCGTCCCCACCTACAACCGTTACATTCGCGACTGGCTCACCAAACAGCGCGTGGCCACCCGCAAGGAGCTGGATGAAACCACCGCCAAACTGGCCGCGGCCGGCGACGACCAGCGCCCCGGCCTCGAGACCAAAACCGCCGCGCTCCAACGCGAGATGGAAAAGTGGGAATTCCGCCTTGGCCTGGGCGATTACCTGAAATCCGGATCCCCCGCCGACATCCCCGCGGACCTAGTGTGGCAGGATGGGATGGACCAGCCGGAGATCGGCGATCCGCGCGCGAAAAAGGGCGGCACCCTGCGCCGCTTCGTGCCGAATTTTCCCGCCACCATCGCCCCCTTCGGCGACAACTCCAACAACGAGTTCCGCGGCGAGATCTACGACTACATCGACCTCCCGCTGGTCATCCTCCACCCGACCACCCTCCAGCCGATTCCCGCGGTGGCCGAAAAGTGGGCTGTGTCCGCCGACGGGCGCACGGTTTACTTCAAGCTCAACCCGGCCGCGACCTACTCCAACGGCGAGCCGGTCAACGCGCGGGATTTCCAGCTCGCGGTCTATCTGCGGGTCTCCGATGACATTTTCAATCCGTTTTCCAAGCAATTCTACCGCGAGGAAATCGCCCAGGTGGCGGTGTATGACGAGCACACCCTATCCGTCAGCTTGCCGGAAACGCGGCTCAATGCCGTGACCTTCACCGGAGCGCTCCCCACCGCCTGCCCGTCGTTCTATCAGGATTACGGTCCCGACTACCCGCAGCGCTACCAATGGCAGTTCCCACCCACCACCGGTGCCTACGAGATCCGCGCGGACGGGATCGTGAAAGGCGCCTCCATCACGCAGCACCGGGTGAAGAACTGGTGGGCGCGCGATCTGAAATACTACCGCTATCGTTTCAACCCGGACCGCCTGGTGAACGTGGTGATCCGCGACGAACCGAAGGCCTTCGAGCTGTTCCGCGCGGGCGAACTCGACACGTTCTATCTGACACGCCCGGAGCTGTGGTATGAGAAGTGCGAGATCAACGAGGTTTTCTCCGGCTACATCGAACGCACCACGTTTTTCAACCGCTATCCGCCGATTCCGCGCGGGTTCTACATGAACGTCCGCAAGCCGCCGCTCGACAACCGCGACGTCCGGGTGGGCATCCATTTCTCGCTGAACTGGCAGAAGGTGATCGACACCCTGTTCCGCGGCGATTACAAGCGGCTCAACGCGTTCAACGAGGGCTATCCGCTGTTCAGCGATCCGTCGATCAAGGCGCGTCCGTATTCGGTGGAAGCCGCCCGCGAGGCGTTCGCCAAGGCCGGCTACACCAACGAGGGCAGCGACGGCATCCTGCGCAAACCGGACGGCACCCGCCTGACCACCTCGGTTTCCTATCCGGTCATCCCGCTCTACGACCGGATGTTCTCAATCCTGCGCGAGGACGCCAAGGCATGTGGTCTGGATCTCCGGCTCGATCCGTTGGAGTTCACCGTTTCCTACAAGAAGGAGATGCTGAAACAATACGAGATGGATTTCAGCAGTTGGGTCGTCGCGCCGGACCTGCCGGGATTTTACGAGTTCCTGCATTCGTCCGCCGCGCTCGACGCCAAGGGCAACCCGAAGCCGCAGACCAACAACCTGTTCGTCTGGGCCCGTCCGGATACCGACAAACTCTGCGACATCGTCAGGACCGGCCGCACCGTGGAGGAAGTCCGCGATGCCGCGCGGGCGCTCCAGCACATCGTTCACGACGAGGCGATCTTCGCCCCGGCCTACACCGTGGATTTCATCCGCCTCGCGTCGTGGCGATGGGTAAAGTGGCCGGATTGCGAGCACACCCGCTTCAGCGCGCCGGTCGTGCTCGACCCCCACGAAGTCCACGTCCTTTGGATCGACGAGGATACCCACCGCGAAACCCTGGACGCCCAGAAAACCGGCAAACGGTTCCCCGAAATCAACCGCACCGCCGACACCTACCGGGACCGCGGCGGATCCGAGACCGATTCTAACTCTCCTCCAGCGGCGCCGTGATCGGCGGGGCCAGCGGGTTGATGATGCCGTTGTCCAACCGATAGATCCAACTGTGGATCGCCAGCTCCTGCCCGCGTTCCCAGGCGTCTTCGAATATCGTCGTGTGGGCGGCGTGTTTTGCCTGGGCCAGCACGTTGAGTTCGCACAAGCGGTCGCAGGCCGCATCCGCCGGCAGGGAATCGATTTCCTCCCGGTGCTGCCGCCGCAGCGCGCGGATGCCTGAGAGCCAGTTGTCGATCATCCCGTGGCGGAAGTTTTCCAGCGCGGCCGTGACGCCGCCGCAGCCGTAATGGCCGCAGATGATCACATGTTTCACCTTGAGCACGTCCACGGCGTATTGCAGCACCGCCAGCACGTTGAAATCCGTTTCCGCCACCACATTGGCCACGTTGCGGTGGACAAACACCTCCCCCGGCATCAAACCGGTGATCTGGTTGGCCGGCACCCGGCTGTCCGAACACCCGATCCACAGAAACCGCGGACGCTGCTGGTTGGCCAAGCGGTCGAAAAATCCGGGATCCGCCGAGTGGACGGACTCGGCCCACTCGCGGTTGTTGGAAAGCAATCGTTCGTATTCCTTCATGATGTTGCGGCCCATTCAAGCACCTAACTCCCGCCCTGTCCAACCGCCATCACCGGTTTTTTCCCGCAACCCGGATTTTTTGCGGGCCATCCGGCCGATCATGGTCTTGAATACCCCCATGAACCACCCGATTCCCGTCGACCATCTGCGCGGCAAAGACCTTACCGCCCGTCTCAACCTCCGCGACATTCCGAAGGTCCTGCTCCACGAACACCTCGACGGCGGACTCCGCCCCGCCACCGTAATCGAACTCGCGGCCGAACAAGGCTACGCCGGACTCCCCACCACCGATCCCGAGGCCTTGGCCGACTGGTTCCACCGCGGCGCCCAACGCGGCAATCTCCCCGAATACCTTGAGGGTTTCCAACACACCACCGGCGTCATGCAGACCGCCGACGCGCTCGAACGCGTGGCCTTCGAGTTCATCGAAGACATGGCGGAGGACGGCGTGGCGTATGCCGAGGTACGCTTTGCTCCGGTGTTCCACACCTCCGGCGGGCTCACACAAGACGAGGTCGTCCAGGCGGTTGTCAACGGTCTCCGGCGTGGTGAAAAGTCCTTCGGCGTCCGCTGGGGACTCATCATCTGCGCCATGCGCCACCTCAAGGATTCGTTGGAAGCGGCCGAACTCGCCATCCGCTGCCGTGATTTGGGCGTGGTCGGATTCGACCTGGCGGGAGGCGAGGACGGTTTCCCACCGAAGAAACACGTCGAGGCGTTCCAGGCGATCGAGCGCGCCAATTTCTACATCACCATCCACGCTGGCGAAGCCTATGGTCCCGAGTCCATCTGGCAGGCGCTCCAGTATTGCGGCGCACATCGGTTAGGCCACGCCACCCGCCTTCGCGACGACATCGAGATCCTCCCGGACGGCACCATGAAACTCGGCCGCCTCGCGCAATACATCCTCGACCGCCGTGTGCCGCTCGAAATGTGCCTCATTTCCAATCTCCACACCGGCGCCTGCGCCAGCCTGGAGGAGCACCCGTTCGGGATGTTCTTCCAGCGAGGCTTCCGCGTCTGCCTCAACACCGACGACCGGCTCATGAGCGACACCACCATGACCAAGGAAACCACCCTGGCCACCGAGTTGTTCGACCTGAGCCTGGCGGATCTGGAAAAGCTCACCCTCAACGCGATGAAGAGCGCCTTCGCCCCGTTCGACGAGCGCATCAAGCTGATCTATCAAACCATCAAGCCCGGCTTCGCCAAAGCCCACGCGTCGCTGATGTGACCAAGCCATCGGATCCGCGCTATCCGCGGAGGCCATCTCACCCGCCCAGCACCCTGGCCCTCAGCCGAACGTCATCGCCGATGGCGGATACTTCGAAAGGCGTCAGCCTAACGCTTGCGGGAAGATCCAGTGCGGCCACCGCCGGAACCGGGCCTCCGCATACCATCGGAGCGATGTAAACGACCACCTCGTCGATCATTCCCGCCTCAAACAGCGATGCGGCGAGTTTTCCGCCCGCCTCCACCAGCACGGAAAGTACTCCCTGTTCCTCGGCGAGACCGCGCGCCACCGCGGTTAGGTCGCGGCCGGAGCGGACCAGCGTCCGGCCGTGCCATTCGTCGGTGAAAAGGGGGGCATCGGACGGCAGGGAACCCGGATTCTCGGTTAGGACGACGCGCCACGGCTGGGCGCGCCCGTCCAACAGCTCAGGCGTCCGGATGGTGAGTGCGGGCCGGTCTTTCCGAACCGTCTCTCCGCTGGTTAGAATGGCGTCGGCCTCGGACCGGAGCCGCTGGACATCGGCGCGGGCCGCCTCGCCGGTGAGCCACTGGCCCTCGCCCTGCGGCCGGGTCAGCCTACCGTCCAAACTCATCGCGGATTTCCAAACCACCCAGGGCAGACCGGTTTCCCGGACCTTGAAAAACGGACGGAGCATTTCCAAAGCGGCCGTCTGGCCCACCCCGGAGACCACCTCGATCCCGGCGGCGTCGAGGATCGAGTCGGCACGCCCGGCATGGCGGGGGTCGCGGTCCACGCAGGCGTAAACCACCCGCGCCACTCCGGCTTCGATCAGCGCGGCGGTGCACGGCGGCGTCCGGCCGTGGCTGCAACACGGCTCCAGCGTGACATACACCGTGGACCCGCGGATTTCGTCGCGCCCGTAAAGCCGAAATGCGGCGGCCAGGGCCTCGCGCTCGGCGTGTGGCAACCCGGCGCCCCGGTGCCAACCGGCCCCGAGCAACCGTCCGTCGCGCACCACCACCGCGCCCACGGGAGGATTCGGCGCGGTGCGGCCGACCCCTTTCCGGGCCTCCGCCAGCGCCAGATTCATCCAACGGACATCCTCCGGGGTATGGCTCGACATGGCCGGAACTTTGCCCCGATCCGCGGATCCCGCAAGCGGGAAAGCGGCGGAAATAGGGAGGCTCTGGAGGTGCCGCAACCCGGATTGCGCCCATTTCCACAAGAAAATCAGCGTATTTTCGCAAAAAAACCGCTTATCTTGCCGATATTGGCACGATTTTGCGTTCCTGCTTGCACACGGTCCGCCCGTGGGTCAGATTGCCCCAGCAACACGACCTTATGAACGAACGACGCGTAGTCATCACCGGCATTGGCTGTCTCTCTCCACTCGGCAACGATCTGGCCTCCACTTGGGACGGCCTGAAGAACGGGCGTAGCGGCATCCGGCAGATCACCCAACTGGATTTGACCCCCTACGATTGCAAGATCGGCGGGGAGGTGAAGGACTTCGTTCCGGACGCGTATTTCAAGGTCGCCAAGGACGCCCGCCGCGCCGACCGCTATGTCCAGTTCGCCGTGGCTGCCTCCAAAATGGCCATGGAAGACGCCGGCGTCGATGTCTCGACGCTCGACTCCCGCCGCTTCGGTGTGATGGTCGGCAGCGGGATCGGTGGCTTAGCCACGCTCGAACGCGAGCACAAGGTGCTGATGGAAAAAGGCCCGAAACGCGTTTCCCCCTTCACCATTCCGATGATGATTTCCAACATCGCGTCGGGGATCATCGCCATGGAACACGGCCTGCACGGCCCCAACATGTGCGTTGTCACCGCCTGCGCCACCTCCAACCACAACATCGGTGAGGCGTGGCGGATCATCAAGTTCGGCGATGCCGACGCCTTCCTCTGTGGTGGTGCGGAAGCCACCATCCTCGGCATGGGCCTTTCCGGTTTCGGCAACATGAAGGCGCTCAGCACCCGCAACGACGAGCCCGAACGCGCCTGCCGCCCGTTCGACAAGGGCCGTGACGGATTCGTCATGGGCGAAGGCGCGGGAGTCCTCGTCATCGAGGAACTGGAACACGCGAAAAAGCGCGGTGCCAAAATCTACGCGGAACTCGTCGGTTACGGCATCAGCGCGGACGCCTATCACCTCAGCGCTCCTTCCCCGGACGGCACCGGCCCGGCCTTCGCCATCGGCATGGCCCTGCGCCACGGCAAACTCAACCCGGAAGACGTGGACTACCTCAACGCCCACGCCACCTCCACCGGTCTCGGTGACATCGCGGAAACCAAAGCGATCAAACTGGCCTTCGGCGACTATGCCAAAAACGGCCTGATGGTTAGCTCCACCAAGTCGATGACCGGCCACATGCTCGGCGCCGCCGGCGGCATCGAACTGATCGCCTCTGTCATGGCGATCCACGACGGCGTGATCCCGCCCACCATCAACCTTGAGGACCAGGACCCCGAGTGCGACCTCGACTGCGTGCCGAATGTCGCCCGCGAGGTGCCGGTCAACGTGGCCATCAGCAACAGCTTCGGCTTCGGCGGCCACAACGCCTCCGTGCTGGTCCGCAAGTTCGAGTAAGCGCATGGAGAACCCGTTCCACCGCCAGGCAGCCGCCATCACTTTCCGTGACACGGACGCCAGCGGTTGGATGCATTTCACCAACGTCTTCCACCACGTGGAGGTGGCCGAGCACGCCTGCCTCAGGAAACTGGACCTGCTTGTTTTCGACCGCGCCCATGGCGGCTGGCCACGCGTCCACGTGGACTGCGACTACCGCCGTCCGCTCCTCTGCGGCGATGAAATCGAGATCCACCTTGCCATCGCCTCGCTCGGCGCCTCATCGGTCACTTGGAAATTCGAGGTGCTGAAAGCCACCGGCGAACCATCCGCCACCGGCACCCTCGTCACCGTGCGGGTGGATCACCAGGGAAAACCACAACCTCTCTCCGCCGATGAACGCTCCGCGCTGGAGGCGGGGATTCGGTAGTTGCCACGGTTCCCTTATTTTTCGCCCTGAATTTTCGCAAACCGGGCTTGCCGCGACCGGTGGCGGCCACCATACTCGGGGCCGACCCGGTTTTTCCGCCAATTGCGGTCGGCCGGAGACATTTTTCCATCCCCATGAGCGAACCTTCCACGCTAACCGAAACGCCCAGGCTGCCCAAGGACATTGCGGCCGAGAACGGCATGGTGAACGTCCAGATCAATGGCATCTGGCACCAGTTCCCGAAGGGCACCCGCATGATTGAGGCCTGCAAAAAGGTGGGGGTCGCCGTCCCGCATTTTTGCTACCATCCGAAACTCTCCGCGCCCGGAAACTGCCGCATGTGCCTGGTGCAGATGGGGATGCCGCCCCGCCCCGCCCCCGGCCAGGAACCCCAGCGCGACGAGCAGGGCTACGAGCCGATCACCTGGATGCCGCGCCCGGTAATCGCCTGCGCCAACACGGTCGGCGAAAACATGGGAATCCGCACCACTGCGGAAGTGGTCGAAAAATGCCGCGAGGGCGTGATGGAGTTCCTGCTCATCAACCATCCGCTGGATTGCCCGATCTGCGACCAAGCCGGCGAGTGCCGTCTCCAGGAGAACGCCCTCGCCCACGGCCGCGGCGTTTCGCGGTTCCTCGATCTGAAGGTCAAGAAACCGAAAAACGTGGACATCGGCCCGCGCATCCGGCTCGACAACGAACGTTGCATCCTTTGCAGCCGCTGCATCCGGTTCATGGCGGAAGTGGCCGGCGATCCGGTGCTCGGTTTCACCCAGCGCGGCACCCACACCACCCTAACCGTCCACCCCGGCCGGTTGCTGGACTCGAACTATTCGCTCAACACCGTGGACATCTGCCCGGTGGGCGCGCTCACCTCCACCGATTTCCGTTTCCAAATGCGCGTCTGGTTCCTCAGGGAAACGCCGAGCATCGACGTCAACTGCGGCACCGGTTCCAACATCACCGTCTGGACCCGCGGCAACAAGGTCCACCGCATCACCCCGCGCCAGAACGACAGCGTGAATTCCTGCTGGATGCCGGATTCGCACCGCCTGAATTTCCACTATCTGGACAGCGACGCCCGCCTGACCGAACCGCTGGTTCTGGCCCCCGGCTCCCGCCACGCGGCTCCCGCTTCGTGGGATGACTCCTTGGCTGCCGCCGCCGGCGCGCTGAAACAAGCCGACCCCGCCACCACCGCGATCATCGCTTCCGCGCGGATGACCAATGAGGAGCTTTTCCTAACCAACCGGCTGGCTGCGGCGCTCGGCAAACCCGCCCTTACGCTGGTTCCCCGCACCGGCGAACCCGACGGCCTCCTGATCGCCGCCGACCGCAATCCCAACACCACCGGCGCCAAACTGGTGCTCGGGTCCAACGATCCTTACGCCGCGCTCGATTCCGTCCGCGAGGCGGTCCGTTCCGGAAAAATCAAGACCCTGGTCGTCCTCGGCGAGGACCTCGTCACCGACGCCGGCTTCACCGCCGACGACCTCGCGAAACCGGAGTTCATCCTGCTCACCCACATCCTCGCCAACCCGACCGCCAAGGCCGCCCACGTTGTCCTGCCCGCCGCCGGTTTCACCGAAAAACGCGGCTCGATGATCAACCTTTCCGGCCGCCTCCAGCGCCTCAACCGCGCCACCGAGTGCCCCGGCCTGGCCCGCGACGATTGGGAAATCCTGCGCGACCTGCTCAAGGCCCTCGGCACCGATGTTTCCGATCTATCCACCATCGAAAACCTCTCCGCCGCACTCGCCCCCACCCTGGAAGGCCAAACCCTCGCCACCATCCCCGCGGACGGCATCCCCATCCTCGAAACCGGCTACCGTATTTCCCTTCTTGCGAAGGAGAAATAAGTTATTGGTTATTTGTTATTGGTTATTGGTTCGAATAACATCACATGAACGAAACATCCGTCAGAACATTTGAAGTCCTGGAATGCTGGAAGGCATGCCGGGTTCTTCGTTGTTTTGTCGCCAAGTCCGTCTGCCGTACGCTGCCCAAAGATGAACGCTACCGGCTCGGTGACCAGATTCTGCGCGCCGCCCGCTCCGCCACATCCAATATCGCCGAGGGATACGGCCGCTTCCACTACCTCGATAACGCCAAATTCTGCTCCAACGCCCGCGGATCCGTCTGGGAAACGCTCGACCACGTCATCATCGCACACGACGAAGAACTCATCGACGCCACACTGCTCGCCACCGGACGCGTAACCGTGGCGAATGCCATCGCCCTCCTCAACGGCTACATCTCATACCTCCAAAGAGCCGCCAAAGAGAGACCCGAAGGCCCCAATAACAAATAACAAATAACCACTAACCCAATAATGGATTATCTCACCCTGGCGATCACTCTCGCGAAAATCATCTTCCTCACATTCTGCGTCGTGCTGCTGCTGGTGCCGGTCTCGGTTTATTTCGAGCGCCGGTTCTGCGCGGTCATCCAGGACCGCGTGGGGCCCAACCGCACCGGCGTGCCGCTCACCCTGTTCGGTTTCAAGAAAGACTGCTCGGTCCTCGGCATCGGCGGGATCACCCAACCCATCGCCGACGGCATCAAGCTGTTCCTCAAGGAGGATTTCACGCCCAACTACGTTAGAAAAGCGTTCTATTGGCTCGCGCCGGCGATCACCCTCGCGCCATCGCTCATCACCGCATGCGTGATCCCCTTCGGGTCGGAGGTTTCCGCCTTCGGCCGCACCGAGCGCCTGGTGATCGCGGACCTGGATGTCGGGCCGCTGTTTGTTTTCGCCATCGCCTCCCTATCCGTCTATGGCATCACCCTGGCCGGTTGGTCGTCCAACTCGAAGTACTCGTTCATGGGCGGCGTGCGGTCCACGGCGCAGATGATTTCCTACGAAATTTCCCTGGGCCTCGCGCTGATTCCGGTGCTGCTGTATTTCGGCGATCTCAATCTCAGCCGGATCGTCGAGGAACAATCCCGCCACGGCTGGCTGCTGATGCCGCTGTGGGGCCACGACGCCGCCCATCCGCTGCTGCCCAAGCTGCTGTTCTGGTTCCCGGCCGCGGTCGCGTTCCTGATATTCACGGTTTCCATTTTCGCGGAAACCAACCGCATGCCGTTCGACTTCCCCGAGTGCGAAACCGAACTGGTCGGCGGCTACCACACCGAGTATTCGTCGATGAAATTCGCGATGTTTTTCATGGGTGAATACGCCGCGATGGTGATCGGCTCCGCGATGATCGTCACGGTTTTCCTCGGCGGTTGGTCGTTGCCGTTTGGCATGGACGAATGGGTCCGCAACCTGAACATCGGCGGCGTCGGCATCGGCGGATTGGTGCATCTCGTGGTGTTCGTCGCCAAACTGGTGGCCTTCATCCTGTTCTTCATCCTCGTCCGCTGGACGGTCCCGCGTTTCCGCTACGACCAATTGATGAAACTCGGCTGGGTGGTGTTTTTCGAAGCCGCCTTGATCAACGTGTTCCTTGCCGCGCTGGTGGTGGCCGCGCCACAGCTCGGGACCACGATCGTCGGGATCGGCGCCGTCCTCCTCATCGCCGTCACGGCCTCCCTGATTTGGGCAGCGAGAGTTTCCGACCCCAAAACCCCGCCGCTCCGCGCCTGAACCGCCTTACGCCTCTACGGCCACCCCTTCCCCGGCACCCTGCCCGAGACCTACTGACCCATCCCCTCCCTAACACACCATGGCAGTCGTCAAACTCAACCGCCCCAACCTCGGCCCCGGCGAAAAGATCTACCTTCTCGCCCTCGCCAAGGGATTTTTCATTACCATGACCCATGCGGTCAAATCGCTCCTCGGGAAGTCGATGGGCGCGAAGGAACTGAAATCCTCCGGCATGGGCGTGACCATGCAATATCCCGAGCAGACCTGGGACGACCAACTCCCCGCCTACTACCGCGGCGCGCCCGCGCTGGTCACCGACGAACAGGGCCGCGAGCGCTGCGTTTCCTGCCAGCTTTGCGAGTTCATCTGCCCGCCCAAGGCGATCCGGATCGTCCCTGGGGAAATCCCGGCCGACGACCCGTGGGCCAAAGTGGAAAAGCGCCCGGCCGAGTTCGACATCGACATGATCCGCTGCATCTACTGCGGCATGTGCGAGGAAGTCTGCCCCGAACAGGCGATCTTCCTCCGCAAGGACTACGTCATCACCGGTCTCTCCCGCGCCGAAATGGTCCACGACAAAAAGAAACTCTACGAAATCGGCGGCGTCCGCACCGGGCTGGTAAACAAGTGGAATGAGGTGAAGTAGTTATTGGTTATCGGTTATCAGTTATTGGTTATCAGGATATGAGCCAGGAAAACATAAGAACTCTCGAGGATCTGGAGTGCTGGAAGGCGTGCAGGGATTTGCGCAATTTCGTTCGCCGGAAAATCGTGCCGGTTCTTCCGAGAGAAGAAACCTACCGGCTTTCCGACCAGTTGATCCGATCCTCCAGATCCACCACCGCCAACATCGCCGAAGGCTACGGGCGTTACCACTATCTGGACAATGCCAAATTCACCTCGAATTCCCGTGGATCATGCTGGGAAGTGCTCGACCACCTCATCACCGCAAACGACGATAGCTTTATTTCCGGCGACCTGCTTTGCGAGGGCCGCGATCTCGTCAATCGTGCCGTAAAGCTCATCAATGGTTTCATCTCCTACCTCCAACGTGCGTCAAAGAACCAGTCTTCCGCACATTGACATCCTGATAACCGATAACAGATAACCGACAACCTCCCCTACCCATGCCCACAATCCTATTCTGGATCTTTTCACTGATCATGCTCATCGGCGGCATCGCGGTCGTTGCCTTTAGGAATCCGGTTTCGAGCGCGCTTTCCGTGGTCACCTGCTTTGTGGGGATGGCCGGGCTGTTTGTCGGGCTCAACGCCTATTTCGTGGCGGTGATCCAGGTGCTCGTCTATACCGGCGCGGTGATGGTGCTGTTCCTGTTCATCATCATGCTGCTGGATCTCAAGGCGGAAGCCGCCAGACCGCGCAAGCCGGCGGCGATCCTGGCGGGTGTCGCGCTGATCGTCGCCTTCACCATCCAGTTCATCGGCGTTCTATCCAACCACACCAACTCGGAATCCGTTCCGCTCGACGCGAAAACCCTCGCCAACGCCGCGGAAATCGGCGTGGAGTCGGGCCGACTGCAAGCGGATGGTAAAATCGTGAAAGCCCTGAATGACGGCCGGTTGCCGGACACCCACCTGATGGGCCACACGCTTTTCACCCGCTACAACCTGCCGCTGCAGATCCTTGGCACCCTGCTGCTGGTCTCCACCGTGGGCGTGGTGGTGCTCTCCAAGCGGGAGAAATCCAACAACGCCGACTGACCCATCCGCCCCACCCCATCTCAGCATTTCAGCATTTCAGCATTTCAGTTTTCAGCATTTACCCCATCATGGCCACTCTCAACAACTACCTGCTAGTTTCCGGACTGCTTTTCACCATCGGCTTGGCTGGCGTGGTGCTGCGACGCAATGTCATCGTGGTTTTCATGTGCCTCGAGCTGATGCTGAGCGCCGCCAACCTCACGCTGGTGGCCTTCTCACGGTTCAACACCTTCATGGGCCTGCCTGACCCGCGCGGGCAGATGCTGGTATTCTTCGTCATCACCGTGGCGGCCGCCGAGGTGGCGGTGGGCCTTGCGATCATCGTCGCCCTGTTCCGCGCGCGTCAGACCATCCACACCGATGATCTGACTTCGATGAAGCACTGATATTCCGTTAGGAAATTTCCGGCAGCGGACGCCCCCGGAGGTAATCCAAACAGCGCATCCGCCGCGAACCTTCCGGTTGGATTTCGCAGAACGCCAAGGAACCTTCGCCACAGCCCACGACAAGTTTACCGTCCCGCCCGAGGGTCCGGCCCGGTTCCAGCGCGACATCCAGAATCTCGACCGGCGCGAACAGCTTCAGCCTGCGGGAAACCCCGCCCTCGTTAGTCACGGTATAGCTTCCCGGCCACGGATCAAACGCGCGGATCCGGCGGGCCAAATCCGCCGCAGGTTGCCGCCAATCGACTTTCCCATCATCGCGGCCCAGTTTCGGGGCGTAGGTCGCTTGGGATTCGTCCTGGGGTTTGCGTTCGGCGGTTCCGTTAGCCAAGCGTTTGAGAGTTTCCACCAGCACATCCGGGGCCAAATCCGCAAGACGGTCGTGAAGGGCGCCTCCCGTGTCGTCGTCCTCGATACGCAGGGATTTCGCATGGATCACGTCACCGGCATCGAGCCGGGGAACGACGTGCATCGCGGTGATGCCGGTGCGTTTGTCGCCCGCCGCGATGGCCGCCTGAATGCAGGAGGCGCCGCGATGCCGGGGCAGCAGTGAAGCGTGCAGGTTGATGATGGCAAGGCTCGGAAGATCGAGGATATCGCGTTTGAGAATCTGCCCGTAGGCCATCACCACGATCACCTCGGGCGAGAGCATCCGCAGGTCGGCGGCCGCCTCCCCCACCACCGTCGGCTGGAAAACCGGGATCCCCGCCTCGAGCGCCTCCGTTTTGATCGTCGGCGGCATCAGCATCTGGTGCCTACCCACCGGTTTGTCAGGCTGGGTCACAAGCGCCATTGGCCGCGGCCCGCGTTCCAACAATTTCCGGAACGCGGGAAGCGCGATGTCTCCCGTGGCCATGAACACCAGTCTCATCATCCTTTCCATAATCAAGCCATCCGCCGTTCCAATTTCTGATAGGCCGGCAATTGCAGGATCCGGCCGATCACATCCGACAACACTTTCACCGGCGGTTGCGAGGCGTCGATCTGGCAAATGATATCAGCCGGATAGAATCCCAGGATCGGAAGCGTTTCCGCCTCGTAAGCGGCGATCCTGCGCTGGATCACCTCCTCGCTGGCGTCATCGAATCGGTTTTCCTTGAGGGCGCGCTTGCGCATCCGTCTGGCCAATTCCGCCCGATCCGGACAGGACAACCGGAACACCTGATGGACCTCGATGAAATCATCCAGAATCTCAGCCTGCCGCACGTTGCGCGGGATTCCATCCAACACCAGGAAATCGATATCCGGCTTGTACACCGAGCTGTCCCGCAGGTTGTCGATGCGAGCCTTCCACAACCGTATGGTCAATTCATCGGGAACCAGTTCACCCCGGCTGGAGTATTTCACGAACTCCTGCCCCAATGGCGAGCGAGTGTCCAGCGATCGGAACACATCACCGCAAGCGCAATGGAAAAACCGCGGAATCGTCCCCAATACTTTGCCTTGGGTTCCCTTGCCGGAGCCGGGCGCGCCCAATAGCACGAAGGCTGGCAGTTTTCCTGATACATCTTCCGCACTCATCGGCAGCCATCCTAACCTCACGCCCCCTCGGCACAAGATATTTCGTTTGGTATTTTCATGCGACTCACCGCATCGCCAGAAACACCGCGAGCGGCGCCACCAGCGCCACATCGGCGAGAACACGCAGCGCGTCCATGCTGAAACGGCCGCGCTCGCGGTTGAGGACAAACAACAGCGCGGCACCAGTCAGCACCGCATAGAAAAACGGAGCCGAACCGGCCCCCTCCCCCTGCCACGCGAACAAAAACGCGGCCCCGCCCAGCAGCGCCAGCGGCAAGGTCAGCGCCAGCTCATCCTGGGCCTTGATTTCCTCGTCGCTGGTCCGGCTGGCGTGCTCCCACAGGTCGATCGCGGATATGTTCAGCACGCACAACACCGCGAGGGTGATGAACTCACGGTTGTGAAACAGCAGATCGAAAATCCCGTCGGTCAGATACACATGGGCCACCATCGATGTCCCGAATGCGAACGTGATGCCCCCGAGGATGTTCTTCGAATAGGATATCTCACCGTCGTCGGGCGGAGCGAACAGAGCCATCGCAAAATACCCGGCCGCGAGAAACCCGGCCACCGCCGCATAGCTGAAGATGGCCATCCGGCTCTCGGTTAGAGCGAGGAATACGACGCCAATGACACCCAGTGCCGCCAAAACACCGAACTTCTTCCGATGGCGTCCGTGAAACCGATGACGCTCCTGGCAACGTGGCGACTCGCCCTGAACCAGCACATCCAGCAGACGGTCAACCACATAGATCACCCACACCGCGAGGCCCAGCAGCACATACTCGTGCCACGGCAGGTAGTCCACCCTCCAGGCCCGCGCCAACATGTATAGCCACACAACCGCGACCAGCGGAGCGTCAAGGCTCAGCAGGTTGGGCCAGAGCCACCATGGCGTCCGTTCCGGTTTCGTCACGCGCCGACGATTCACCAGCCCGGCATGCATGGCAAGCGTTATCCGTTCCGGTGTTGCGGGGGAAACCAAGGTGACGCTTGACAGCCATCACGCCGGCCGCCATACAGCCGGGCCTTCCGATGGACTATTCTGCGGTACTTTTTGATTTCGACGGGGTGTTGGTGGACACCGAATGGGCGATCTACCAAGCGTGGCTGCGCTTGTTCCGGCAAAACGGCCACGACCTGCCGCTCGCCGTTTACACCCGCTGCATCGGCTCGGATTTCGCCACCTGGTCGCCGAAATCGCACCTCGAGGACCTCACTGGCACGGCCTTCGATTGGCATGATCTCGACGCGCGCCGCCAGGATGAAATCACCGCCGATCTGGCAGACGAAGGCGCCATGCCAGGCGCGGTCCCGCTGTTGGATAGCCTCTCGGAAGCCGGAATTCCGCTCGCGGTCGTTTCGAGTTCGTCACACCGCTGGGTCGATGGCTGGCTGGAACGCCTCGGGCTGGCCCGCCATTTCAAGACCACCGTCTGTCGAGGTGACGCCCCGGCAACCAAGCCGGCGCCCGACCTCTTTCTATCCGCATCGGAGCGCCTCGGCGTCGCCCCCGCCCGGTGTCTGGTCATTGAAGATTCGCTCAACGGCCTGATTGCGGCGAAAGCCGCCTGCATGGACGTGTGGGCCGTGCCAAACCGGGTCACGTCCGGGCTGGATTTCTCCGCCGCGGATCGGGTTCTCAATGATCTAACTGAAATCACCCGCCATCTCACCCTGCCAGGAAATGCTTCCAGTCGCGGATCCCATGGTGGTTTCTGATCAACTGGGTGGCAGGAACCGGGCGGGGCACCGTCGGCTTGCTCAGCAACCGCAGGCCGATTTCATGGGGTAATCGGTCACCTTTGCGCGAATTGACCTCGCGATGCGCCAGCACGCAGTTTTCCCACGACGAGGGGCCACCGCGCGATAGCGGAACCACGTGATCGATATTCCCCTCACCCGGCGCTAGCCTGCGGCCGGTGTATTGGCAGATTCCGCCGTCCCGTTCCCAAATCCCCTTCGCTCCGAACCGCGGGCGGCAAAGCGGCACCTTGGAATAATTCGCCGCCACCACCACGGTCGGCACACGCACCGGACCGCGCGGCGTGTTCACCTGGCCGTCCTCCTCTCTAACCGGCAAGGTCAGCCAGACATCCCAGGTCACCGGCAGAAACGTATCGCCGTCCCGGACATCGAGACCCGTGGCGCTGCCCGCCGCCATCATGCAAAACGCCTCGGCCGGCGTTTTGACGTGAATCGCCTGCCAGTTGCGATTGAGCACGAGAACGGTTGACAAATGGAGGAGGTCTTTCATGGCGCTCATGATATCCTTAATATCACGCTCCGATGATGAACCAGCCCTCCTGCCGTGGCAAGCCGGAATTTTAGCCCGCCGTGAAATTCCACGAATCGCCCTTCGTTCACCCGCCAAGGGAGGAAACCCAAGCACCCGGCCGAAATGGCCGGACGGATGAAAAGGACCATCCGGTGCCGCCGTAGCGTTCCGGGCTCCGGACCACCCGACGACGTGCCCATGTTGGCCGGAATTCCCCTTCCCAAAAATGAAAACCGTGAACAAGACCGTCCTAATAGTGTTAGGTTGGATCGTTGGCCTCTCCGCATTCGCCGCCGGTCAGGCCAAGCCCAACATTCTGCTCATCGTGGCTGACGATCTCGGCTGGGCCGACGTCGGCTGGCACGGCAGCGCGTTGAAAACGCCGCACATGGACAGTCTGGTCAAAGCCGGCGTGGAACTCGACCGCCACTATGTCCAGCCGGTCTGTACACCGACGCGCACCGCTCTGATGTCGGGGCGCTGGACGAGCCGCTGGGGCCCGCATGTGCTCAATCCATCGAACCTCCGCGCCTTCCCGCCCGGCACCACGACGCTGGCGGTGGCGATGCGCGAGGCGGGATACGAGACCTTCCTGGCCGGCAAATGGCACTTGGGATCGCTGCCGAAATGGGGTCCTAACCATTTTGGTTTCGAACACAGCTACGGGTCCCTTGCCGGAGCCGTGGATCCCGCGAGCCACCAATACCGGAAAGGTCCCTACCTGAAATCCTGGCACCGGGACGGAACGCTGTTGGATGAAGAGGGCAATGCCACGGAATTGATCGCCAAACAGGCTCTCGAATGGATCGGCCGCAAGCATGACAAGCCGTGGTTCATTTATGTGCCTTTCCAAGCCGTTCACATCCCCATCGACGCGCCGGAGCGATACAAGAATCTCTACGGCGGACAGAGCGATGACGTCCGGCGCTACGGCGGCTTCGTCTCGCAACTCGATGCCAAGATCGGCGAATTCGTCAGCCTGTTGGAGAAATCCGGCCAACGTGACAACACCCTGATCGTTTTCACGTCCGACAACGGAGGAACGCCGGTCACCGCCAACGGCTATGTGGGCGATACGCCGCCGCTCAAGAAAGCCGTCAGCAGCAACCTGCCCCTCCGCGGACACAAAGCCCAACTCTACGAAGGCGGATGCCGCGTCGCCGCGTTCGCGAATTGGCCCGGAAAACTTGCGCCCCGCAAAGTCACCGCCCCGATGCACGCCGCCGATTGGATGCCGACTCTAACAAAGATCGCGGGCTGGAAGCCGGCCGGGGATCCCCGATTCGATGGCGTGGATGTCTGGCCATTGCTCACCGGAGCCGATGCCAATCCGCCGCCGCGGACGATCTACATTCCCCTGCCCAAGGCGGCGGCCGTGCTCGACGGCGAATGGAAACTGATCGTCTCCGCGAAAGGAGATCCGCAGTTGTTCCATATCACGGCCGATCCCTGCGAGAAGGAGAATCTGGCGGGCTCCAATCCGGAGAAGGTTCAATCCCTGCAAGCCAAACTGGCGGAGCTGCGGCGGGCCGATGTGACCGAGCTGCCCGCCGATCTCAAGGGGGAGGCCCCGTGAACATGCGTCCGGGGATTTCCACGCGAACTTGCCCGCAACGGATCTATCAAGGCATGGCGGGCCAACGGTAGGATGGAAACCAACCGCACACCGAAACCATGAGACTCTATCCGAACATTCTTGCCCAGGCGGCCTTCGCCGCATCCCTGATGACATCCGGCGCCGCCGCCGAAGTGGTACCGCAAACCATTCCGGTGGAACCGGTATGGTCCGGACATCCGGTGGGTTTCGCCCTGCTCACCAAACCGCCGTTCCAATTCGTGGCCTATTACGACGCGCAACGCCGGATGAGCGTCGCACGGCGGTCGCTGGATTCCACCCAATGGACCATCACCAAGCTGCCCTCGACGCTCGGTTGGGATTCCCACAACTACGTCACCCTGGCGTTCGACCGCGACGGTCATCTCCATGTCTCCGGCAACATGCACTGCGTGCCGCTGGTGTATTTCCGGAGCACCAAACCGTTGGACGCCACCACGCTGGAGCGGGTTCCCGCGATGGTTGGCAACCGCGAGCAACGGGCCACCTATCCGGTTTTCCTGCGCGACCGCGCGGGCGGCCTCGTCTTCCGTTATCGCGACGGCGGCAGCGGCAACGGCGACGATCTCTACAATGTTTACGACGAGAAAACGCGCTCGTGGAAACGCCTGATGAACGAACCGCTGACCGCCGGTCTCGGCCGGATGAATGCCTATTGCTCGGTGCCCGAACGCGGACCCGACGGCCGTTTCCACATCGTCTGGGTCTGGCGCGACACACCCGATTGCGCCACCAATCATGACATCAGCTATGCCCGCAGCGACGACCTCGTCCATTGGATGGACGCGCGCGGCCGTCCGCTCAAGTTGCCAATCACGGTCGAAACCGGAGATATCATCGACAAGGTGCCACCGGGAGGCGGCCTGATCAATGTGAACCGCGAACTGGGTTTCGACCATGCCGGCAAACCGGTTGTTAGCTATCACAAATACGACGCGCGGGGCGATCTTCAGGTCAATGTCGCGCGCCACGACGGCGACGGATGGAAGATCGTCCAGGTCAGCGATTGGAAGGATTACCGCTGGAATTTCAGCGGGGGCGGCTCGATCCAGGTTGAAGTCACCGTAGGCGCGGTCCGGCCGGTTGGAGATGGACGGCTTGCGCTGAACTACCGATACCCGCGCGGTTCGGGAACCTGGATTCTCGATGAAAAAACCTTGCGGCCGATCCCGGGTGCGAAGGCCCCGGTGGAACCACGCCCGGTGCCGGCTCCCTATCTCAAACGGGAATCGGATTTTCCCGGCATGCAAAAACGTACCCGTCCCGACTCCGGCGAACCGCCGCCGGGCATGCGGTTTGCCCTGACATGGGAGACGCTCGGCGCCAACCGCGACCGCCCCCGCGATCCGCCGCTGCCGGAACCCTCGATGCTGCGGGTGATCGCCGTGCCGGCCGCCAAATGAGCTGCTAACATATCATGCGCGTCCTGATCGCCACTGACAAATTCAAAGGCTGCATGTCCGCGGCGGTCGCGGCCAACGCCATCGCGAACGCCTTGCGGCGGACGCTTCCGGGCGTAGTCTGTGATATTTGTCCGATTGCCGACGGTGGCGAGGGCACGGTGGAAGCCGTGGTCGCGGCGCGAAACGGCGGGTGGCGCGAAGTGGAAACGCGCGACGCCCGGTCCCGTCATGTTAGGTCGCGCTATGGCCTGCTGCGCGACGGCGGCACTCTCGAGGCCGTGATGGAAATGAGCGCCGCGTCCGGCCTGGCGATGGTAAGCGATCTGCCGTCCGACCCTGCCACCGCCAGCACTTACGGAACCGGAATGATGTTGCGGGACGCCATCGGCCTGCAAGTCGCGCGCATCATCATTGGCATTGGCGGCAGCGCCACCAACGACGCGGGCATCGGCATGGCGGCGGCCCTCGGCTATCGGTTTCTCGATGCCGGTGGATCTTCCCTCGAACCCGTCATTCGCAACATGAACCGCCTGGCAAAAATCGAGTCGCCGGAAACGGGTGAGTTCCCCGCGATCCTGGTGGCCTGCGATGTGGCCAACCCCCTTCTTGGCGTTGACGGGTGCACCCGCGTCTTTGGACCGCAGAAAGGTGTGAATGACTTTGGTTTTTACGAATCACGGCTCCAACATTTGGCTGATATCATCGAACGCGATTTTGGCGTGGATCATCGCCAAGTGCCGGGAGCCGGTGCCGCCGGTGGATTGGGTTTCGGCTTGATGGCATTCTGTGGCGCGAAGCTCACAGGCGGCTTCGATCTGATCGCCGCGATCATGGGTTTGCGCGACCGCGTCGCCGCCGCCGATCTGGTGATCACCGGGGAAGGCCGCCTCGACATCCAAACGCTGCATGGCAAAGGCCCCATCGGTGTTGCCCGAATGGCCCGTGCCCTGAACAAACCGGTGGCCGCGTTTGCCGGTATCATCGAAGACCCCGATCCTCTCAACTACCATTTTGATTTGCTCCACGCGATCAAACCCGACACCATGCCGCTTGCCGAAGCCATGCGACACGGCCCCCAACTCCTCGAAGCCGCCGTCGCCGACCGCTCTTCGGCTATTGCCGCCCTCCTGAAATCCTGAACACGCTTGACCTCCACCTGTTTCCCGTGACCCATTGTTTGCCCGCTTTTCCGATGAAAATCGTCATGCTCGACGCCCACGCTGCCAATCCAGGGGATGTTAGCTGGGCCCCCTTCGAAGAAATCGCCCCTTGTGAGATTTATCCGCGCACGCCTGTGGCGAAAACAGTGGCGCGCTGTGCCGGGGCACCCGTGGTCATCACGAACAAGGCACCCATCAGCCGGGCGATTATCGAAGCGTTGCCGGAGTTGAGATACATTGGCGTGATCGCCACCGGCTTCAATATCGTGGACGCCGCCGCGGCCAAGGAACACGGCGTGATCGTCACCAATGTGCCGGGATACAGCACGCCGGCGGTGGCACAACATGTCTTCGCATTGATGTTGGAACTCACCAACCACGCCGGAGCCTTCTCCCAGGGTGCGCGCGGCGGACGCTGGCAAAACTGCCCGGATTTTTGCTATTGGGATCAACCGATTTTCGAACTCGCGGGCCGCACGCTGGGCGTCATCGGGTTTGGTGAGATCGGCACCGCGGTAGCGCGCATCGCCTTGGCCTTTGGCATGCGCGTGCTCGCGGCGAAACGCCACTGGACGAATCCACCTCCCGCGGGCGTCGAGGCGGCCGATGCCGAAACGATATTCCGCGAGGCCGACATCGTTTCCCTTCACTGTCCGCTCACCGACGCCACCCAACATCTGGTGAATTCCCGCACCCTCGGCCTGATGAAGAAATCCGCATTGCTCATCAACACCGGCCGCGGTCCGCTGATCGACGAACCGGCCCTTGCGGCGGCGCTGAACGCCGGAACCATCGCCGGTGCCGCGGTGGATGTCCTGAGCATTGAGCCCCCCGCCAGCGGCAACCCGCTCCTCACGGCTAACAACTGCCTCGCCACCCCGCATGTTGCCTGGGCAAGCCACGAGGCCCGCCAACGCCTGATCGCCGCCTGCGCCGCAAATGTGAAGGCCTTCCTCGCCGGCAACCCCGTCAATGTCGTGAATCCCTGAGACTCTCCCCCACATACTAACACCAAACCCCGCCAAACAACAACCATGAAAGCACCCGCCATTCTCGCCGCCTTGGCTCTAACCACCCTTGCCGCATCCGCGGCCGACTTCGTGCCGCTGTTTGACGGCAAGACGCTCAACGGCTGGAAAAACCCCTACGACTGGGGAAAGACCGAGGTCGTCAACGGCGAAATCCACCTTACTGCCGGGAAGAAATTCTTCCTGGTCACAGAGAAGACCTACGGCGACTTCATCTTCGAAGGTGAAGTCAAACTCCCCGAAGGCAAGGCGAACAGCGGATTCATGTTCCGTGCCCATGTCGAAAAAAACAAGGTCTTCGGCTATCAGGCCGAGGTTGACGGCGATCCCGTGCGCAAATGGTCCGGCGGACTCTACGATGAGGGACGCCGCACGTGGTTCGCCAGCCCGATCAAGGGCAACAAGGAAAGCGAGACCGCTTTCCGCGCCCGCGCCGGCGAGGCCTTCAAACGGAACGATTGGAACACCTACCGCATCGAATGCCGCGGCAAAAACCTCAAGATCTTCGTCAATGGCGTGCTGACCACGGATGTCGAGGACGATAAGGACGCCAGCGGCGTCATCGGCATCCAGCATCACGGCGAAAAGGGGGCCACATACAAGTTCCGCAACCTGCGGATCCAGCCCCTGAAGTGAATGGCACCCGGGCTTTCTATCATCGATTGGGCGGCGGTCAAAGCGGCCGCCCCAGGAACAAGCACAGCACGCGGGCCGGATCTCCGGTGTTGTTATACACCCGGTGTTGGGTCTCGGCGTCGAAATACACCGCGTCACCCGCCGCCAATTGATAGGTTAGGTCGCCGAAATCGAACCCGACGGTTCCTTCAAGCACGATCAGGAACTCCTCGCCCTCGTGCGGCATCGGATCGCGCCGCCCGCCATGCGGGGGAATCACCAACTCAAACGGGTCCATGCTCCGGTCCGGCCTTCCGTGAGCCAGGGAAAAATACCGGACGTCCGATTGGTCCCGCTCAACCTCGCGGCGGTCGGCCGCCCGCACAATGCTAATCTGGGGTTTCGCATCCAGGCCGTCTAGCAATTCCGACATGGTCAACCCCAGCGCTTCCGTGATCCGGGCGAGCGTGGGCAGCGACGGAGTCACCCGGAAGTTCTCCACTTTCGACAACAAACCCTTGCCGAGACCGGAAATCTCGGCCACCCGATCCAGGGTGAAGCCCTTTCCGGTCCGGGCCGCTTTGATTCGTGCCGCGAGTTCGACCATGTTCATGACGGCGCGAGGGTACCGTGAACCGCCCGCGGATGTCAATTCGGACGATCCAGGTTGACGCTCAAGACCCTGGCCTCGCCATCCCCGGGATTCAGGATCCGGTGGGGCATGCCGGCATCGAAATACGCCGCGTCCCCGGCGGCGAGTTCATGGTTCTCGCCATCGTATTCAAGCAGGACCGGGCCCTCCACGACCAACAAAAACTCCTCTCCTTCGTGGGTGAGCGCGACCCGTCTCCCGCCATGGGGCGGAATCCGCAACTCGAGCGGGTCCATCCCGCGGCTCGGCCGGCTGTGCGCCAGCGAGGCATACCGGACATCCGAAACATCCCCGTCACGCTCAACCTCTACCCGATCCTCCAACCGTACCACACACAGTTTCGGCGAACTGTCCAGTCCCGAAAGCAGTTCGGCCATCGTCACTCCTAACGCTTCACAGAGTTTTGCCAGAGTTGGCAACGAAGGTGTGACCCGGAAATTCTCGACCTTCGAGATCAATCCTTTTCCCAGTCCCGAAAGCTC
Source organism: Verrucomicrobiota bacterium (assembly GCA_017301995.1). Classification (GTDB taxonomy): domain Bacteria; phylum Verrucomicrobiota; class Verrucomicrobiia; order Verrucomicrobiales; family Akkermansiaceae; genus Luteolibacter. The sequence goes on from JAFLEH010000003.1 coordinate 69,134, forward strand.
CGAAACCTGGTCGAGGGTGAGGTTGCGGCGGACTCTTGCCGCGCGCACGCGGGATGCGAGTTCAAGCAAATTCATAGATGTTAGGGAATGGGAGAATCGCCTTCAAACCGGAAGAACCGGGCCCAATCCGCGGTGGCGGGCACGGTCACCCGCAGCATCCCGTTTTGCGCGCCCACGCTTGCATCGGCGGTGGTGAAATTCCAGGTGTTCCAGGCATCCGCCAGCGTGGCGGACTGGCGAAGCCCCAGCCGCAGCGTTACCGTGTTCGATCCCGGATCGCGGACAAGCGCCGGACCGGTTAGTCCGCCCGTGCCCTCCAGATTGGCGACGATCCACTGCACCGCCGGGAGGTTGCTCACCAACGGATCGGTCCGGGTATCATTCACCTCCGCGCTGTCGGAAAGCTGGTCGCCGTCGGTGTCCTTCAGCGCGGGATTGGTGCCGTGCAGCACGATCTCGTCATGGTTGGTTAGCCCGTCCTGGTCGGGATCCGCCAGATCCGGCGTGAAGCCGGCCACTGATCCCACGGTTTCCGTGACGGTGAAGGAATACGGGGAAGGCTGCGATTCAAAGGGCGCGCCCCACCCGGTGAACAGGAATCCGGGAACCGGCACAGCCGTGATGATGGCGGTCTGTCCGGTCAGATAGATTCCGCTGCCGGTGGCGCCGCCTTGCGCCGGGTTGCTAGACACCACGCCGACAAACGCCTTGCCTTGGGCGGCCAAGTCCGCCGTGAGGCCGACACCCGCGAGACCGCGATGATAGAGTTCCGCCACTTCGATGTTGGACAGCGGGCGGGTCCAAAGCCCGACCTCGTCCAGCATGCCGTCCCAGTCCCGTCCGGTGGTGCCGGTGCGGGCGCGGCCGAAATGCAGGTTGGTGAAACTGATGTTGCTGGTCGCCACCGTTCGCGACGCGACAAAGGCCCCATCCAGATAGACATCCAGCCGGGTGATGCCTCCCGACGCGGTGAAGACATGGGCGACATGGTGCCACTGATAGGTTGTCACACCCGCGGGGCCGAATCCGCCCGCGGGACTTCCGCCGACATATGCCAGATAGGTGTAGGAAGTCTGCGGCAGGTTGAATCCGGTTAGCGTGGTGCCCCATGAAACATCCCAGTTGTCGGTGTTGGACGATTCGAACACATGGTAGCGGCTGGCGGAATTGGCGGGGCCTGGCGTGAGGGCGTGCCATGCGGCGATGGTGAACGAGGTTCCGAGCGCGGAGCTTCCGGCCGGCACGATGATCGCGTCGCCGCGCGGGGCGGCCAGGTTCAGGGCGTTGCCTGCCCGCAGTTGCGAGCGATCACTGGTTCCCACACCGGAATCAAAGTCCGCCTTGCCGGAAAAACCCGGTCCCGAAGGATTTTCGGAGCCGTCAAAGGTCCCACCGCCGTATCGTGTCGCATGGTAACCGGTGGCGCCGGGCGCCTTGTTGTTCAGCCCGCCGGAAGCGGCGGTTTCTTCAAAATCATAATATGCCAACAATCCGTCGGTGGTCGCCGCCGCGGCGGCAAGCGCCAGGATGGGACAACAGCAAATGATCGGAATGACTTTCATGGCGTGGCCCAGCTTGAGGAGGAGCGGTTGCGGCGGAACATCAACAGGATTCCAAGGCCGCCCAACAGAAATGTCCCGGACTCCGGAATCGGCGTCCACACCGCCATCACATCGCCACCCGAAACCGTGGTGGACCACGATCCGTAGGTTCCAAACGAACCGGCGCCGGAAACATCGAGCGTGAAACTCCCGGATACCGATCCGCCGCCGGACACATCAATCACCGCGAACGACCGCGGAGCCGCCCACGCCGCCTGCGAATAGTCGGTGCCGCTTGCCAGAATCGCCAGGGTGGCGAGCGGATTGATACCGAGATCACCTCCGGTTAGATCAACCGCATCGTAGTCGGTCCCCCGCAGGCCCAGGGTGTTTCCCACAATCTCCCACTCCAGAACGGCATCGCCGCCGTAGGTCAATCCGGCCGCGAAAGTCTGCAGGCCGGGACTGTTTCCCGGTGCGTGAACCCCATGAATCTCCGTGCTAACATTGATTCCGCCCAGTCCGCCCAAGGTCGCGCCGGGAGCGATCTCCATACTTCCCGAACCCGAACCGAGCGTGGCCCCGGAGGCTAGGGAAACCCGTCCGGCATCCACTTGCAGGTGTCCGCCGAACCCCGCCGATGTTCCGCCGATGACAAGATTTCCGCCGCCGGTTTTGGTCAGTTCGCCGTTGCCCGACAAGCCGCCGCTCAAGGTCATTTGATCGGTGACGGATGCGGTCACGCCGCCGGTTCCCGTTCCGGTCGTCACCAGCGTCGCCTTGACATCGGTGTCCGTAGCTCCGGGCGTGTCGGAGATTCCCCCGCCCAATCCCGGATTGATAGAACCGCCCGCAGCAGGCATCCCGGTAACCCGCAGCGTCCATCCGGACAGTTGCGCGGCGGCACCCTGCCGGGTGTCGGCCAGCATCAGCACCCAGGTATTGCTGGCGAGGATTCCGCCATTGAGAGCCGCAAGCCCGGTCGTCGCATCCGCCGGATTGTAAACCACCGGCGCGGCAAGCGGATTTACCGACAACCTGCCGTCGGCCTGATAGATTCCCGATCCGGCGCTGATGCCGAAGACGCTCGCCGTCCCGAGCGTGTCATCGAGCGTGATCGAGGCGGATCCCAGCGAGCTGCCCCACGGATTGGAGTTGGAAACGCCGGGCCGGTTGAGAAGAACCGATACCCGCTCGTTTTCCGAGGCCGTTCCGTAGGTTAGAGTGCCGTATAGGTCGCCGAGCCTCATCGCGGGCGCCCCGGATAGAGCCAGGTCAACGGCAACACCGCTGATCGAAGACAGCCCCAAATCGCCAAGCACCCGAACATCGGCAACCTGGCCGCGATCGGGAATCGCCGACGGTGTGGTGAACTTGGTTTCGACCCTGATCTGCCCGGTGGCGGGAAGTACGGCGGCGGGAGCGAGCAACCAGAGAAAATGGCGTGGATTCATGGCGGTGGTCGGTTGGCGTGCGGTTGGAAGTTAGAGACTGGCGCGAAAGAACATGCTGGAGTTCCATGCGGAAGCGTGGTCTCCGGCGGCGCTGATGGTTACGGAAAACGAACCGGTGGGCCCGGCCGCCACCCCGGAGATCGTGGTCCAGTTGGTTAGGTCGGTGGACCATTGGATCTGATAGGTTTGTCCGGGAATGCCCGTGAAATCATGGGTCACGGAAGTAGAGCCGGAGCCGCCGTCGTAAACCGCCGTGCCGCGCGATACCACCTGAAGGTTGAATGCCGGTGGCGCTCCCTCGGTGGTGACGGTTACCGTGGCGGTGGCCGTATTGGTGCCGTCGGTGGCGGTGTAGCTGAAGGTCTCCGGCGAGGCTGCGGAAGGCGTGAAGAAGATCCAGCCGGCATCGGGTCCGGTGCCGAGGGAAACCGTGTTGCCCCCGCCGGCCGTGACGGAGGTGAGCGTGATCCCGGACGCTGTCAGGTTTCCGTTGGTTAGAGCACGCCGGTCGTTGGCCAGCAGATCCGCCACGGCGATCACGAACGGCTGGTTTCCGGCGGGTTTGGTGAGATTGTCGTTGGCCGGGATCAACCCGGCATTCACGCCCGTCCCGCCGATACCCGCCTGATAGAGAACCTGCACCTCGGCCGGACTCAGGGCGCGGTTCCACAGGGCGACTTCATCCATCAGGCCGTCCCAGTCGCGGTCGTCCGCGGCCGGGCGCGCACGCCCGAGATTGATGGAGGTGAAACTCATGGCGGAGGTATCCTCAGTGCGGGCCTCGACGAATGCGCCGTCAAGATACACCGACATCATGGATTTGGTTCCGTCCGTTGTCACAACCTCAGTGACATGGTGCCAGGAGTCTGTGGAAACGGCCGTGGGACCGAAGCCGCCGGAGGTGCCGCCGGCGAGATAGGCAAGGTAGGTGTAACTAGAATAGGGTCCCGTAGTCGTGGTCACCGCGTTGGTGCCCCAGGACACATCATAGTTGCCCGTGTCGCCAGGTTCAAAGACATGATAGCGGTTGCTGTTGTTTCCGGATGCCGGTGTCAGTTTGTGCCAGGCGGAAATGGTGAAGGTCTGTCCCAACTGGGCGGTTCCGATGGGAACATTGACAAACTCGTTGCGGGAGTCGGACAGATTCAGCGCATTGCCGGTGAGCAAGGCCGAACGGTTGCTGGTTCCGCCTTCGCCGTTGAACGCCGCATTTCCGGCAAACCCGGGCCCGGTGGCGTCGGCGCCGGCCGCCCAATCGGGATCGCTGCCGCTCCATTGGCCGCGGGTGCCGCCATACGACGATGCGCCGGGAGCCTTGTTAGCCAATCCGCTGGCGCCGGTTTCCTCGAAGTTGTAATAGGCCAGCAGACTCGCGCGCACATTGGCGGCCGGGGCGGGGTCGGTGATCGCGAGGTTGGCTTGGCCGCGATGTAACGCGTCCGCAACATCGGACGGGGACAATGTCCGGTTCCAAATCGCAACTTCGTCAATTGCCCCCTTGAACCAACGGGCGTCGGCGTTTCGGTAGGTGCCCACACGCAAACCACTCGTCGCGCCCATGGTCGCCGCGGCGGGAATCGCGTAGGTGGCCCGCTGTTTTCCATCCAAATACCAAACAAGCGAGCCTGCCACACTTGCAGTCGGGGGAACAAACGCCAAAACCACATGGTGCCAGGTCAAGGCGGTGTAGGTGTCGGCGTAGTCGTATTCGGCCACCTTCGGATTGGTCGCGTTGTAGACGGTGTAAACCTGATATCGGGTGTTTGCCGTGGCCGGCAGCGTCGCCGTCTCGTAGCCCCGCAAGGCGAAGGACATCGTTCCATTGGTGGGATTCTCGAAAACAAAATACCGGCTGGTATTCCCTGAAACTTGCGGAGGCGCGTCCGCAGCCCGGAACCAAGCCTGGATAGACCAGGCGGCGTTCACATTGACCATACTGGTGACATCCATATAGTCGTTGACGCCGTCGAGTCCGAGCGCGCCGGAGCCGACGCGCGGCGTGCCCGCCGTCGTTGCGCCTCCGGTCAGCGCGCCGTTGTAGGCGCTGCCGCCGCTGGCGGAGGAATGGTTGTTCGCGTTGCCCTCGAAGTTCCAGTAGGCAACGAGGTTGTCGGTGATGGCGGCGTTCGCCAGCGAGTATCCTGCGGCGAGAATGGCGGTTAGCAACGGGATGGTTCTCATGGTTCGTTCGTGGGAGCGGGGGTTCTCAATGGGATTTTCTCTCGTGGAAGCGCGTTTGGTGTTAGGGTGTGGAAGCGGCGGTTGCCCTGAAAAACCGCTTGGCCGCTCCGGTTCCGGAGACCGGGATTTCCACCGATTGGGTTGTCTTTCCGGCGCCGGTTGGGGTCACGGACTGCCAGGTGCCGCTTAAATCGCCGGATTCCTCGATACCCATCCGCAGGGTCACGGTGTTTGATACGGAATCGCGCCATGCAAGGGGAACGGTCACGGGACACAAATTCCGCTGGATGTAGCCGACGGCGGTCTTGTTGCTGGAAAGCGGATCGGTGTGGGCTTGCAGGATCTCAAAGCCGTCCGGCAGGCCGTCGCCATCGGTGTCCGCCAGGTTCGGATCGGTTCCGTGCATCCATGATTCCTGATAGCCCGTAACTCCGTCGCCATCGGCGTCGGTTTCGTCGCGGATGTAGGCGGGTTGGGTCCACGCCTGTTGATAGACCGCCTCGCCCGGAACAGCGGGCGCGGCGCTGGAGGTGACCACGGCGCGGACATACAACTCGTTTCCTTGAAAAACATAACTCGGATTGAGATCGGTGGACTGGGCCAACACCTCGCCGATCTGCGGGCCGGTGGCGGTGCTGTAGTCGAGCGTGGTGGCCACCGGGTTGCCGCTGCCATCGAGGCGGGGTTTGCCGGTGATGTTCGCGCCGCGGCGGGTGCCGATGAAGCGGGTGGTGAAGGTCTGGCCGGCCTGGGGCTTGATTGCCAGCGAGAGCCGTTTCGCAACGCGATCAAAGTTGACATCATTCAACTCCACACCAGTGGATGCGTAAAAGTCGCCGGCGTCGATGGCCTGGAGGAGTCCCTCGGCCGTAAGCGAGGTGGAGCGCACCATGATCCACGCCCGGCCCGGCCAATGGGTGGTGCTTTTCTGATGATAGTCATGCGCGTCGTCGGTTCCCTGTGCGAACAACGGATGCGCGCCCGAGCCGACCATTCGCAGGGTGTTGGCGATGTCCCAGATTTGATCGGTCGAGGGATGGGTGGCATCGCCCGGATCGTTGTCGCCGACCACGCCGTTCCAAATTTCGAAGAACCGGCTTTGTGGCACGGCCGCGAGGTCTTCCGCGGTGACCCCCCATATATAATTCGGATGGTTGGTGGTAAAAAGCATTTGCCTGCCGGTGCGCGCTGCCGCCGCGATCGATGCCGCGTGGTTTTGGGAAATGGTTTCCCTAACAGTTGCTCCGGTGATGGGCGACACGACTTCGGGCAGATTGATGACATTCATGTGGATGGCTTTGCCGTTGCCGGAGGATAGCGTGATCTCCTCGGCCTCGATCATGAGAAACCGCTCGGCCTCGTCGAACATCGGCCTGTACTCGGCCAGTCGCTTGAGTCGCACCTCACGGGTGGCCGGCGTGTCATCGTTGCGGGTTTCCACCCATTCATCGCCGAAACGCTGCATGTAGGCGTCGAACGCCGTGGTGCCCGCGCTGGTGTCCACGCTGGCCACGGTTTTCCACTTGTCCCCGGTCTGCAGAAGATTGTGCTCGGAGAATCCGAGGAAATGATAGCCCGCGTTCTTGTACCAATCCGCCACCATTTCGGGGAATCCGTTGCCGTCCGACCAGAACGAGTGCGTGTGCAGATTTCCCTTCCACCAGCGTGGCGCTCCCTGCACCGGCGCGAATGTCGCCGTGGCGCGGGCGTCGGTCGTGCCCGTGTAGGTGAATGATCCCGGTTGTCCGGCAAAATCGCCGCTCCACGCAGTGAAGCCATAACCGGTCGCCGGCGTGGCCACGATAGGCACTCCGGCGTTGGCATCGTGGATCCCGCTCCCGGAAACCGTCCCCATGCCGGGTGTGGCGGACGACACTCCGACGAATTTCTTTCCGACTTCCGCCAACGGCGTGACTATCGAAATCCCCGCCAGGCCGCGCTGGTGAAGTTCCATGATTTCCATCGGCGAGAGCGCCCGTCCCCACATCGCGATTTCGTCAATCGAGCCGCCGAACCAGCGGTCGCTCGCATCGCGGTAGGTGCCGATGTGAAATCCGTCGGCCGGGGCCAGGGTGGACCCCGCCGGGACGGTTAGGTTGAACTGCGCGCTTCCGTCGAGGTAGCCGGTGATCGCTCCGGCCTGCGAGGCGGTGGCCGGAGTGAATACCAGCAGGATGTGATGCCAGGTGTTCACGGTGGCGGCGTCCGCGATCTGCACGGATTGGTTAGGTCCGGACGCGGGCAGCAGGCTGGTGTATGCCTGGTGCGCCGTTTCCGCGGTGGTCGCGCCTTCCCTGAGGCCGTAGGAAATCGGATAGCCGCCGCTGGTTTCGAACACGAAGCCGCGCGCCGTCCCGGAATAGGCCACATCCGTGCGGTACCATGCGGCAACCGACCACGGCGCGTTGAGCGGAATCAGCGAGGTCACATCGAGGTAATCGCCCGCGCCATCCAAAGCCAAAGCGCCGGTGCCCGCGCGGGGTGTGCCGGTGGTCGCGGCGTTTCCCATCAGGGTGCCGTCGAACGCGCCGCCACCGCTCGCGGAGGCATGGTTCGCGACCGTCCCCTCGAAGTCCCAATATGCGGCCAAACCGTCTGTCAGGGCGCCGTGGCTAACAAGCGGCGCGAGCGACAGGACCAGGATCAACGGTTTCATGTTCATGGCGGGCATGTATGTTAGAAGACACCCCGTTTCACGGGCGGCCGCCGATCAGAATATACGAATCCACCGTTGACGAGGGCGCGGGCAGGGTGATGTGAAGGTAATTGCCGTCAGGCGTGATCGAAACCTCCGGTCCACCGAGCGGGATCGCCGACCACGAACGCTGGTCGGCCGATCCTTGGAACGCCACTTTCAGGGTCAGAGCGCCGGTGAGGGGGTCGCGCTCAATCACCGGGGTCAGGATCGCGATCGCTCCGGCGGAAGCGGGCGAGAGGTTTTCCCGGACATAGTCGACAAGCATGGAGTCATCCTGGGTCGGACTGGTCCCGGTCTGGGTGACTTCCACCCCGTCCGGCATCCCGTCGTTGTCGGAATCCTCGTCGTCGAGTTGGGTCTGATAGACGACCACTTCGTCATAGTTGGACAGTCCGTCGCCATCCGTATCGGCGGTATCGGGTCCGAAGGTGGCTGTTGCGGTGACATCCGCGGTGACGGTGTGGGTGAAATCGGACGGTTGGCCGCCGAAGGGACCGCTCCATGAGACGAACACATACCCGAGACCTGGGGTCGCCGTGATGGCAGCCTGGGCGTTCGGATCATAATAGCCCGTGCCGGAAACCGTACCCGCTCCGGATGGCGTGGCGCTGAGCGAGACGGTCAACTTGTTGCCGCCGATGATCGGGCTGCCGCCGCTGCCCTTGGTAAAAAGTTCCTGTACCTGTGCGGGGCTCAGCGCCCGGTTCCACACCGCCACCTCATCCATCATGCCATCCCAGTCGCGGTCGTTCTGATCAATTCGCGCCCGACCAAGATTGATCGAGGTGAAGTCCATGCTGGCCGTTGGTTCCGGGCGCGCTTCAACAAACACTCCATCCACATAAATCGACAGGTGGGTCTTGGTACCATCGCTGGTGAAGACATGCGCCACATGGTGCCACGGGCCGGTGGAAACCCCGGTGGGGCCGAAGCCGCCCGCCGGACCGCCCGCCACATACCCCAGATAGGTATAACTCGCCAACGGTCCGGTGGTGGTGGTCACCGCATTGGTGCCCCAGGAAATGTCATAGTTTCCGGAATCGCCGGGTTCGAACACATGATAGCGGTTGCTGTTGTTTCCGGACGAAGGAGTCAGCGCGTGCCATGCGGAGATGGTGAACGCGGTTCCCGTCTGTGAGGTTCCGAGGGGCACATTGACATACTCGTTGCGAGCATCGTCAAGATTGAGCGCGTTGCCCACCAACAGATCCGAGCGGTCGCTGGCGCCGCCCTCGCCGTTGAACGCCGCGTTTCCGGCAAATCCCGGACCGGTGGCGTCGGCGCCCGTTGCCCAGTCGGGGTCGGTGCCGCTCCATTGGCCGCGGGTGCCGTTGTAAGAGGTGGCACCGGGAGCCTTGTTGAGCAGGCCGGCGGTACCGGTCTGCTCGAAGTCGTAATAGGCTAACAAACCGCTATCCAGCGCCGGATCGGACACTCCGGAGGTAATCGCCTCGCCGGTCAGACCGCGGTGGAACAGACCCAAAGCGTCGGCGGCGGTCAGTGTCCGGTTCCACACCGCCGCCTCGTCGATCGCTCCCTTGAACCAGCGTCCGTTGGCGTCCCGGTAGGTTCCGAAATGAATGCCGGTGACCGCCGCCATCGTGCTTCCTGCGGGCACAGTGTGGGTATAGCGTTGTTTTCCATCCAGGAATCCAACCACGGACCCGTCGGTGGTTGGCGTCGGTGGCGTGCAAACCAACAGAATGTGATGCCAGGTGAGCGTGGTAGCGGTGTCCAACAGGTCGAAGTCACCGACCTTCTTATCCGCGTCCGAGGCACCCGATAGGGCGTAGCGGGTGTAAGTCTGATAGCGCGTATTGGCGGCTCCGGGAACCGTGGTACTGGTGTCATATCCTCGCAAGCCGAAGGACATGGTCGATACGGCACTGCTCTCGAACACGAAATAGCGGGAGGTATTGCCGCTGACATTCGGCGGAGAATCCGTCGGCCTGAACCACGCCTGCACCGACCAAGGCTGGCTCACATCCACGATGGAGGTGACATCCATGTAGTCATCCACGCCATCGAGTGCCAGCGCGCCAGTGCCGGCCCTCGGCGTACCCGCAGTCGTGGCACCGCCCATCAGCACGCCGTCGTAAGCGGTTCCGCCGGTGGCGGTGGCGTGGTTGTTGGAGTTGCCCTCGAAATTCCAATAGGCGACGAGGTTGTCGGTAAGGGGCACCGCACGGCTGAGGCCCGCAGTGGCTAACAGGGCAAGGGAAGCGGCAAGGTAGCGGTTTGTGGTCATTGGATTTGGCGAAACTAATACGGCCGATCCTGCCTCATGTTTCCCAGAATGCAACTTTTTTATCAAATTCGTCTCCGATTTTCTCCAACTCCCATGGCCCACCCACTCGACGGAATGAATCCGACGCCCGGATCCGTAAGTTTCCCAACCATGAAATCCATTTTCCACGCGCTTCTTGCCATGACATTGTCAGCCACCGCCGCCGACCGCCTCCTCCTCTGCGGTGGTGCGGAGGTTTTCATGGTGGAACCCGACGCCTCGGCGAAAATTTGGTCGTGGAAGGCAAAAGACCACGCCGAACTGCCCGATAGCCTCCGCAAAGCCTTCGCCACCACCGACGATTGCAAACCCTTGGACGGCGGCAAACGCATTCTGGTTTCCTCGTCCTCCGGCGGCTGCGCGCTGATTGAACGGGAAACCGGCAAACCGCTCTGGTGGGCCAAGGTCCCCAACGCCCACTCGATCGAGGCGCTCCCGGACGGTCGGATCATCGTGGCTTCGTCGGTCGGAGGCGACAAGCTGCTGCTGTTCGACTCCGCCAAGGGCGACCGCGTGCTCTGGGAAACCCCGCTGCCATCCGCCCATGGCGTGGTCTGGGACCCGCACCGCAAGCACCTCTACGCACTCGGCTTCAAGGAACTCCGCACCTACTCGCTCCGCGACTGGGACACGCCCAAACCCGCCCTGGACCTCAAGCAATCCCTCCCCCTGCCCGACGACGACGGACACGACCTAAGCCCGGTTCCCGGCTCGGCCGACCTCGTTCTAACAACCGATCGCCATGTCTGGCTGTTCGACCGCGACGAGCCCGCGATCCGCCCGCACCCGGAGTTCAAGGACCGCGCTTCCGTCAAATGCGTGTCCATCCACCCCGACTCCGGCCGCACCCTGGTCATCCAGGCCGCCGGCGGCCACTGGTGGACCGATACCGCGGAATTCACCCAACCTAACGGCAAGATAACCCTGAAAGGCGAGACCCTCTACAAAGGGCGGTGGGTGGTGGGGAGGTGAGGACACGATCTCACGAGCGCGGGCGACTGCTCCGCGGTTATCGGTTATTTGTTATTTGGTTATCAGGAGAAAAATCCCGTAGCCGCCTTCGTGAGAAGGTGGCCTTGAGGTACGGTCGGAGCCTGGAAATCCACGCTCTCACGAGCGCGGCTACGGACGACGCACATCACTACCCCATCCACTCTCTGGCGGCATCACTTGTCATCGTCCCCGAAATCCACCCGCCAAGCCTGGTGGGAAACGGAATCCAGCAGCAGCATCCACCAACCGGAACGGATCTCACGCCCCACGGGAAACCCGGCCTTGCCGGCGATGAGGGTCAGACGGTTGGCCTCTCCCGCCGTCCGGACGGCGGTCATTTCCGGCAGACAGCCCATTCCCGTAGCAAACAAGGGTGTTCGTGCCACGGAGGGACTGTCTCCCGGCGGTTGGTTTCCGGATTTTCCTTTTGTGCCGGACCGGGGGCTTTTGATTTTCCATCCGATCAACCCGCCATTGTTCGGATAATCCTTCCGCTCCAGCAGCGGGGATTCATTCATGGATTTCCAACCGGAATCGTCCACGCCCGGATAGACCGAGCCACCCCGCGCGTTCAGCAACCGCCAGTTCTCCGGCGGCGGCCAGACGCCGAGTTTTTTCCAACCGGCAGCGGCGGACGGAATCCCCGCCAGCACGCATGCGTCCGCAACCGTGACGGGCGCTTCAGCCGGCGGCGAGTCCATGGCGGCCTGACTGGCATCCCACACGGCGCGAATCCCCTTCTCAACGGTGGCGTCTCCCGTTGGAAAGAAGACTTTCCCACGAAACACTCCCTTGCCACCATGCCGGCGGTCGAGATCCTCTCCGGCTAGCGAAAACCGCTCGCCGGTGACGAAGTCGTACAAGGTCAACGCATGGTTCTCGACCGTATGGAATTGCCCCGGGTCATCCCGGTCGTCCACCCCTCCGCAAGGGTCGTATGAGAAACGCCGCTCCAACAGATAGCGGTCGGTGAACCAGGTCGCTGATAGCGGTTTGCCGCCCGAAACTCCGATCCAATACAATTGGACGTATCTCCCGGATTTCAGTTCGACCACATCGACACCCTGCCCGTCGTCGCCACCATCCTCCGGCTTGTCAGACCACGGCAAATAGGCAAACCGGGAGCCGGGTGAACGCACGACATCCCCGGGAAGATTGGCGGGCAGCGATGGATCGATCGAATTCGCGCGCTTTTCGAAATCACAAAACAGTGGAAAACCTCTCCCTAAATCATCGTGTTCCCATCGCAGCCGCCGCGCGGGCGGACGTTTCGCCGCATCTCCAATATGCGGAAATAGCGCCGGGTTGTCGCACACATAAGCGTCTATCCAATGCGGAATCCGCGGCGGTTGCCAGTCGGGTGTCAGTTTCGGATGGTGATACCAGTCGGCTCTGGCCGCGGCGGGGAATCTCTCGGCGTGGACCGCCGGTTCGCCGGTGATGGGGAAAACATGCCACTCGATATCCGCGCCCCGGCATGTTAGCATGTGGATCAACGGCACGCGCGGATGATCCGGCCGGGCGGGAATGTCGGAGGCAAGCCGGGCGGCGTTGAGGTGGATCGCCGCTGTCGTCCCGGGCCGGGTAACCATCCGGATGGCTTCGAGTTCGAGCGCACCCGCCGCCGCGGCATCGTCGAGGATAATCACCTGGTCGGCATCGTTGGAGGCAGCGCTCTCCCCGAGCTTTCGAATGGCTTCGGCCACATCCACCGGGTTGATGTTGATCGTTCCGTAGCGATTTCTTCGCGTGGCGGCGCGGATGATCTCGAGCGGACGCCCCTTGGCGCCGGGCGCGGAAACCGGAACGATCTTGGTCCGATCCAGCACGATCTCGTCGTTGCCGGCCTCCCGCTCCGCCTTGACTTCCGGCGCGAGGTTGACAGACGGCGGACCGGCAGCATTTGCGGCGGAATCCAACCACTCTGGCCTGCCGATCGCCGCGACGACATCCGGCTTCGCGGCCTTGAGCCATTCGCGGGCCACCGTGATCTCCCCGGCGGTCCAGTCCAACCGCGGAACAACGGCAAGCGTCCAATCGCACGGCGCCGTTTCCTCGCAATTTCCGATCACGGTGAAAACAAGACAAACGGCCAATGGCAAAGCGGCTTTCATGGTGATTTGCGGTGGTTGTGATCTGATCTACGGCCACACGCGCGGCAATTATCAAAAATCCGCAACGAAGTTAGAAAGAAGGCAAGTTCCGGTAGCCGCCTTCGTGAGAAGGTGGCCTTGTGGTCCGGTCGTAGCCTGGAAATCCACGCTCTCACGGGCGCGGCTACGGACGATGCTCATCACTCTCCCGTCCACTTCCCGCTCCAATCGCTGATGGCGGGGCGGGTGATGTCGCGGGGATAGTCTTTTTCCGGGGCCTTGCGTTCCCAGGGGTCGGGGCCTACCCACTCGGTGCGGCGGCCTTTGATGGATAGGGTGCCGGCGGATTTGTCGAGCGTCACCACGGCCCACAGCGGATCGCGGTAGGGGGCGACGTGGTCGAGGTAGGGATGGGCCTTGTGGGCGGCTTCATCATAGATCTTGCGGCGGTCGTTGCCCGGCAGCCAGACATACGAGGCGCTGTTGAACTGGATGTGCGGGATGCCGTTGATCCGGCGCACATAATCCAGATGCAGGTGGCCGGTTAGAACCGCCGCCACGCCGGGGCGGCCGTCGCGGCGGGAGGTTTCCAACAACCCGCGGACCTGCTCGCCATTGTCCACGCCGCCCGCGCTTTCCAGCGGCTGATGGATCAGCACGATCACCGGCATGGTGGCCTCATCCAGTTCGCGTTTGAGCCAATCAATCTGGTCGGCGGCGATGAATTTCGGATAGCCTTTGGTGGTGCCGCCGCGGTCGTTGCCATCCAGCGCGAGGAAACGGATGCCTCCTTGGTCGAACCGATAGAACCGCCCCGGCATCCCGAGAAACGCCACCGCCTGTTCACGCTTGTAGCCGCCATCGGTATCGTGGTTTCCCAACACATGATAGCGCGGCCCGGAGAACTTGTTCCATTCGTCCAGAAACGCCCGGTTTCGCTCGTGGGGCACGCAGAAGTCCCCAAGTTGGACGATGAAATCCACCTTTTCCTCCTTCATCGCGGCGATGAACCGCGACAGGCGCTCGGGGCCGTCGTGCATCACGTCCTGGTGGATGTCGGTGATGAGACCGAAGCGGATCTTTCCCGTTCCCGCCGCCGCGAGAGCGGGCACGGGCAGCACGCAGAGCGCTCCGGCACAGGATGTTAGAAAGTGGCGGCGATTCGTCATGGTGGCTCAGGGTGTGATGGAAGCGCGGAAAAACCGGGCCGGTAAGGTGGACGGCGCCGGGCTGATCCGCAAGTGATCCGGTTGGGGACTCCAAGTGAATGCCGAGGCCGGATCAAGCGCCGGCCACGCCAGTAAATCGACCGACGAGTCGAGACGAAACCGCAGGCTAACCGAATCGCGCGACGGATGGCGGAAAACCATCGGCGCACGCTGTTGGCCGGGCGAGGTGAATGCCAGGACCGACGCGAACAGCGCGGAGTCGTCGTTGAGCGGATGGGTTCCGGTCTGGCGTTCGCCCCAAGCGGGCACGCCGTCGCCATCGGCATCGGCGAGTGCGTCCGAGTCGTCCTGCGGGTCGAGGCCGTTGAGCACTTCCCACCAGTCTTCGAGGGTATCGCCGTCCTGATCGGCGGCGGCGGTGGCCACCGGCAGAGCGGGCGGGTTGCCGCCTCCGTAAAGCGTGGTGATTTCGTCCGCACCCAGCACCCGCTGCCAGAGCGCCACTTCGTCAATCAGCCCGTCGAAATTGCGCCCGGTGCCGCTCCGATGTCCGCCGATCACCAGGCCGCCCATTTCCGATGCCGGGCCGGGAATCGGCAGCGCGTGTTCGGCGACCTGCGCGCCGTTCACATGGAGGCGCAGTTTCGCACTGTCGAAAGTCACCGCCACATGCGCCCAGGTGTTGGCAAACAGAGCCCGGTCGAGGTAACAAACGAACGCCCCTTGGGCGAGCGCGGTCGGCGCGGTGCTGGTGGATGCCGCCGGCTGTAGGGTATGGGTGAAAAGCTCCAGATTGATCTTGTCCGCGGTATCGCCGGCGCGGAACCCCAACGAAATGTTATATCCGTTGGCGGCGGTGATCGAACCGTCGAGCGTGCTCTCGATGAGAAAACTCCGCTCGGTGGTGCCGTGGGCGGGCAGGGTGGCAGCCTTGCACCACAGCGAGTAACTATGGCCGGCGCTGTTGTCGTCCAGGGCGCTTCGGCCCACCACCAGGTATTGCTGGCTTGCCCGGACAAACCCGGCCGCGCCGCCACGCAGCCCGGCATCAGGGACAATGGCAGCCCCCGACGCCGGAGTGGCATTGAGTCTCGCTCCGATCTCCGATTGATTGGTGAAATCCTGATCGAAATTCCACCACGCCCGCAGACCGGCCCCCAATCCGCTGCCGGATTTCGGCGTGAGTTGGTCGTAGGGAATGACCACTTCCTTCTGCACCGTGCCGTCCTTGAGGAGATAGCGGGCGGTTAGAACCGCCGGATTGCTCCGGGTATCGGCCTTGAGGGTTAGAAACTGCTGCGGCTGCTCCGACGACCACTCGAGAGACGGATGCGGCACATTGAGCGAGGGAATGGTGCTGGTATGGGCCGGCGAGGTGACGAAATCATGGAGATCGTAACCCACCCGCCGCGGGTGTTTCAGATAGCGGGAGATATGAATATCCCCGCCGATCAGCACCACACCGGGTATCCGTTCGTTTCTGACAAAATCCAACAGCGCGTCGCGCTCGTACCAATAGGTGAAGAGGTCGTCCGTTTCCGTATTCTTCTTGTCCTGCCAGATCTCGCCAATCGCCAGCACCTTGAACGGCGCGCGGGACGCCTTGAGCGTGGTTTTCACCCACTCCAACTGATCCGCGCCGAAGCAGGTCTTCTGCGCGGGATCGACCGGCGAGGGCCCGGTTTCCGACCACCAGCGCGGGTCCAACAGAAACACCTCCATGACTCCGAGGTCGGTTTTGTGATAGACTCCTTCCGTGCCGTTGCCGAACTGCGCGTGGGCGCGGTATTCGACAAACGCCTGACGGGTGTTCGGCTTGCCGGCCATCACGGTGAGGCCGTTGCCGTTGTTGAGGCCGAAGTCATGATCGTCCCACACGCCCACGCACGAGATGTGTTTGCCCATCGCGGCCAGGGTCGGCGTGTTGAGGAAGGTCCGGTGCTTCTGCCTCACCACGGCGAGGTCGGTGCTGTCAATATAGGGCGTGTCCCCCATCATGAAAACCTGATCCACCCCTAGCAAATCCATCCGCTCCCAAACCGGAATCGAGGTATCGTTGGCGCATGACGCGAATGCCGCCGTCACCACCCCGCGCTTGCCGACCGGCAGCTTCGTCCGGAAACGGAAATTCTCACCCGGGCCGGCCACCGCCACGGGGGTGCCTCCGGTGATGTCCTCGAGCTTGTAGCGGTAGGCCGTGTCCGCCGCCAGGCCGGTGACCTGGAATTTCGCCACATAGTCGTTCGCCGCCGCGCTTTCACTCTCGCTGACGGCCACCACCGCGCCGGTTCCATCGATCACGGACAGGCGCAGGTTCCTAACCGCACCGTCGGTCCGGTATAGCAGATAGGCCTCCGACTGGCGCACCTCGCCCACCAGCGGTCCCGCCGTTTGGGAGGGTGCAGGCAATGCCAATCCGATGGCCATGGCGACGATGGCCGAAAACCGATATGGGGTAAACTTCATGACCCGACCTCTCAGCCAAGATGTTGCACATGTCAACAACATTATTTCCTGAAAGAAACCATCAAGACCGACCGTCCCTCGGTCCGTTCCCGCGAACTCCCGTCAAGCGAACAGCTCGCGCGCGGTGTAGGCCATGCCGATCGCGGCCGCGGCGTCCCCGCCGGTCGCCCACTCGAAGCGTGTCGTTTGTTTCTCAGGTTCCACCGGGCTATACCGGAATACCGCCCACGCGCGGTCCGCGAATCCTTCCTCCACCCATTTCATGTAATCATCGCGGAAGGCCGACTCCGCCAACCCGCCGCCGATCACCACCAATCCCGGATCGAACACCCGGACCATATCCGCGATCATGTAGCCGAGAATGAACCCCTGTTGTTTGAAAATGGAAACCGCCAGCTCGTCACCCGCAGCGGCGAAATCCCGCAAACGGAACGCCTTTTCCTCGATCGTCAGGTCTCCCTGATTGAGCGGGTGGGCGGCCCACTGCGGTTTTGCCAATTCGATGCCCACCCGGCGGCGCAGCGCCATCAGCGACACCCAGGCCTCGGCGCAACCGGTTAGACCGCAGGAGCACGCGGGCAGGCTGCCATCCTCCTCGCGGAAGGGAACGGTCACGTGCCCCACCTCCAGCGCCATGCCGTTCACGCCCTCGTAAACCCGGCCGCCCGGCAGCACAAAGCCACCACCCAACCCGGTTCCGGGAGCCACCAACATCAGGCTGCTGGTGTGGTATTTGCGCAGCGCGTATTCACCCACCGCCGCGGCGTTGCAGTCGTTGGTCATGTAAACCGGCACCCCCAGCCGCGCGGAAAGCTCGCCACGGATATCGGTGCCCACCCAGTCATCACCCAGATTGGCTTTTCCCCAGATCACGCCGTTGCTGCTGGGCGCGGGCACGTCCAGGCCCACCCCGCGGATCCGCGACCGCTCGATCCCGGCACCCGCCGCCAATTGGTCCAGCGCGGACTCCAATTGCGCAAACGTGGTCTCATAGCCTTCCTTCACCCGGCTTTTCACCTCCACCGGAGGGCCCGCCTGCTCGGCGGCGGCATCGACCAATACGGCTTTGACAGTGGATCCTCCGATATCGAGGCCGGCGAAATAGCAATCTGTGGGGTTCATGGGATCTTGTGAGGGTTTGGATCAGGCAGTTTGGCCGAGGACCTTTCCTCCGCCGGACCTTTCCGCACGCAGCATCCGCAGCCCAACCGGACCTGTCAAGCGGGGATCCCTACCCTCTCTCCGCGCTCCCGGCCGGCGCGGAATTCCCTCCCTTCCGGATAATTCACGAATTGTTGTTCTTTTTTTCTTGCATTATGGAGGAAAATTGGACAACCTCGCTCCGGGAGCCGGTGTTTCCCGGTTCCCCCACCCCGATCCGTCCGATGAATCCGTTCCGATATTTCCGCAAGACCCGTCCTGTTGTCCGCCGGCTGTTGTTGATAGGGGCATGTGGCATTGGGGTACTGTTCGGAATGGCCGGGTTCACGTTTCACACCGCGAAGGGGACGTCGTATCTATCCAACGATCCCAACGCCTGTGTGAACTGCCACATCATGCGCGACCAGCATGAGTCCTGGCAGAAAAGCAGCCATCATGCGGTCGCCACCTGCAACGACTGCCACGTACCGCACGGTTTTTTCAGCAAGTGGCTGGCCAAGGCCGAGCACGGATGGAACCACTCCAAGGCGTTCACCACCGGAAATTTCCACGAACCGATCCAGGTGAAACCCAAGAGTTTCCACGACCTGCAGAACAACTGCCTGCGCTGCCACAACGATCTAACCACCGAGATCGCCGATCACAAGACCTTGTCCGACCGCGATCCGCTCAACTGCATCCGCTGCCACGCCAACGTGGGCCACAGCGGCCGCGGCCCGTTCTAACAATAACCAAACAGCCCCAAACACCGCCATGAACACCAAAGCCACCGTCGCCATGGGATTTGTCGCTTGCGCCGCCGCCGGCGCCGGCATCGCCCTCCTGCTGCAAAGCATCAACCGCCACCAGTTTGAGGCGGAGACCACCCATTTCAAGGTCACCGGACTCGACGAAACCACCAACGATCCCGCGAAATGGGGGGCTAACTTTCCCCGCCAGTTCGACTCCTACAAGCGGACGGTCGATATGGAGCGGACCAAGTTCGGAGGCTCCGAAGCCGACCCCGCGCATCCTAACACCACTTTCAGCAAGATCGAGGCCGATCCGCGGCTCAAGACGATGTGGAACGGCTACGCGTTCGCGGTGGATTTCCGCGAGGAACGCGGGCATGCCTACATGTTGCAGGACCAGAAAGAAACCGAACGCCAGAAGGTGGTGGCCCAACCCGGCGCCTGCCTGCACTGCCACGCCTCCACCACCGTCGAATACCGGCAGGCCGGCATTGAGGCGGGCGCGCCGGGAGATGCGAAGGAACCGCTTCTATCCGAAAACGGCATGGCCCAACTCCACAAGGGCTTCGAAACCCTTTGCGCCAAACCTTACGCGGATGTTGTCGGAAAGGTGAAACACCCCGTTTCCTGCATCGACTGCCATGATCCGGGCAACACCACGCTCCGGATCAGCAAGCCCGGTTTCCTCAACGGCGTCCAGGCGCTCGCGAAAAGCGACGATCCGGTGCCGCACCTTCCGTCCGTCGAACGCTGGCGCAAAGGCAACCGCGCCAAGCCCTACGATCCCAACACCGAAGCCTCCCGCCAGGAAATGCGCTCGTTCGTCTGCGCCCAATGCCACGTGGAATACTACTTCCGCGGCGAGGGCAAACTGCTCACCTATCCGTGGCACAAGGGACTCAAGGCGGAAAACATCCTCGCCTACTATGACGAGCCGAACTTCAAGGACGGCGCCCCCCACAAGGACTGGGCGCACAAGGACACCGGAGCCCCAGCGCTCAAGGCCCAGCATCCGGAATTCGAATTGTGGAGCCAGGGCACCCACGCCCGCGCCGGCGTTTCCTGCGCCGATTGCCACATGCCCTACGTGCGCGACGGATCGGTGAAAGTCAGCAGCCATCACGTCCGCAGTCCGCTGTTGGACGTCGCCAAATCCTGCCAAACCTGCCACCGCACCGATGAGGAATCGCTCCGCCAGCGGGTGGCCACCATCCAGGAAAGAACCAACAAGCTGATGGACCGCGCGCTCAACGGCCTATCCGAACTGGTGGCTGACATCAAGGCCGCCAAGGCCGCCGGCATGGCCGAAGCCCAACTGGCCCCCGTGCTCAAATTCCAGCGCGAAGCCGGATGGCGCATCGACTTCATCAACGCGGAAAACTCGATGGGCTTCCATGCCCCGCAGGAATCCGCCCGCATCCTCGGCGAAGCCTGCGACCTCGCCCGCCGCGGCCAAGTGGAACTGCTCCGGCTGAAACAAGCCCCGCCCACTCCCTAACCAAGCGATTCCATCACCCGCTCCCTGGCGATTCCACGCAATTCGAAAACACGCAGGACCGTTTCTTCTATCAGATTGTTGGGGCACGACGCGCCGGCGGTCACGCCCACCCTAACCGGACCTTCCCCCAACAACGCCCGCGAATACCCGGACACCACCTCCTCGCCGCGATGCAGGTCGAAGTGGGCGATCTCCTCCAGCGACCGGAGCCGCGAGGCGTCGCGGATGAAAAACGTGGCGGTCCGGGTCTCGCCGATCTCCACCAGATGGGCGGTGTTGGAGCTGTTGTAGCCGCCCACCACCAGCAGCAGATCGGGTGGCTCGGCGAGCATCCCGAACAACGCGTCCTGGCGGTCCTGTGTCGCCCCGCAGATCGTGTCGAACATCGAGAAATTCCGGTCGCCGCCGTCGCGTTCCACCAATGCCTCGCGCAGCAGGCGCTGGATCGCCTCGGTCTCGCTCTTGAGCATCGTGGTCTGGTTCGCCACGCCCAGTTTGGACAGATGGATGTCCGGATCGAATCCCGGCGAGTGCGCTCCGGCGAAGGCGGCTAGAAACTCCTCCTTGGTCCCGCCATTCCCCATCATATATGTCGTGACTTTGCCGACGTCGGCCAGGGTGAGCACCACCAGATAATGTCCCTCACCCGCCTTGCCCAGCGCGCGCGACGCGGTGGCGCGGGTTTCCTCGTGGCTGGCCTTGCCGTGGATCACGGAGGTCACTCCGTCGCGGGCGTATTCCCGCACCCGCCGCCACACTTTCATCACATCGCCACAAGTCGTATCCACCACCCGGCAGCCAAGGGACTCCAGTTTGTCCATGAACGATGTCGGCGCGCCGAACGCGGGAACGATCACCACATCATCCTCGGTCAGTCCGTCATACGCCCCGTCGAGTTCGCGCCACGGGAGCGAAACGATGTCCATCGCACGCAACTGCGCGTTGACGTCCGGGTTGTGGATGATCTCACCTATCAGGAAAATCCGTTGTTCGGGAAACACCCGCCGGGCCGCGTAGGCCAGGTCGATCGCCCGTTCCACACCATAACAGAACCCGAACTCCTTGGCCAGCAGCACCGTGGTGTTTCCCACCGTGACCTTGCCGCCCGCGTCGCGCAGTTTCTCCACCAGCGAAGAATGATAGTGCCGCGCCACTTCAGCGCTCACCAGTTGCATCACATCCGGCCGGCGGACGTTGGTCCGCTCGCTCTTCGGGTTGGGTGGCGTGTCGCTCATCGGCGCCACCCATACGCCGGGATCCGCTCCCGGCCAAGTGGTTTTTCCACGCGCGACCGGTTCAGCCGACGAACTGCTCGAGGGCCAGCGCCTTCATGTAGTCGCGGTTCATCCGCGCGATGTGCTCCACGCTGATTTCCTTCGGGCAGGCGGCCTCGCACTCGTATTGGTTGGTGCAGTTGCCGAATCCTTCCGCGTCCATCTGCCGGACCATCGCAAGCACCCGCTTGTTGCGCTCCGGCTGCCCTTGCGGCAGGTGGCCCAGATGCGAAACCTTCGCCGAAACAAACAACATCGCCGAGGCGTTCTTGCACGCCGCCACGCAGGCGCCGCAGCCAATGCACGCCGCCGCGTCGAACGCGTTGTCCGCGTCCACCTTGGCGATCGGGATGGAATTGGCGTCCACCGCGGAACCGGTCCGCACATCGATATAGCCGCCGGCCGCCACGATCCGGTCGAACGCCGTGCGGTCCACCATCAGGTCGCGGATCACCGGAAACGGATTCGCCCGGAACGGCTCGATCCAGATCGTGTCGCCATCCTTGAATTTCCGCATGTGAAGCTGGCAGGTGGTCACCCCGCGGTCCTTGCCGTGAGGTATGCCGTTGATCGTCAGCGAGCAGGTCCCGCAGATCCCCTCGCGGCAATCGTGGTCGAAATGGATCGGCTCGTCGCCCTTGCCGATCAGCTCCTCGTTGACGATGTCGAGCATCTCCAGAAACGAGGCTTCCTCGGGAATGTTGCGGGCCGGATACTCCACAATGCGGCCTTGGACCTTCGGGTTCGGCTGGCGCCAGACTTTGAGCGTGAGATTCATGGTGAGAATGGGAATTGGGGAAATGTTCCGCCGCGCGGATACGGGTCAGGCCGACTCCGGCCGCGCTGGCGGAGCCACGCTAGCCACCCGACCCACCCCACGGCGAGCAGAAAACACCGCTTGCACCCCGGATCGCAAAATCCGCGCAATCTTTGCGCATTAAAGCGCGGTTTACCACGACTTTCACCACCCCAAAACGTCGCCAAACGGAAAATCCCCCTTCGGACCCTATCAAAACCGGTTTTTTCGACCCCGAAAATTCCCCGTCAAATCAAGGAAAATGAAAAAATCTGAAGTTTTTTCGATTTTTTTGATTGACGGTCGGGGGTAAATCCGTATGTTCCCGCGTGTCGCGACAGACCAAAAGGAAGTCCGACTGACACTTCTTCGGGTTTTTGGGTTTTTCCCAAGAAGGACGGTCGGTCGCCCAAGGTCACCAGGCGCGGCACACAAGCAGGCGGTCCGACTGAATGCTCCCTTGGTTTTTGGGTTTTCCTTGGGTGAATCGGTCGGGCCGCTTCTCTTTTTTCCGGAGAATGAACCCGCGATTAACCGACCGCGAAGCGCTCCTCATTCTCACCCGCAAAGGTGGCGCGCTCTCGCCGAGAGCGCAGGAGAATGAACCGGAGAATGGCTGACAGCGGACGCTCCACCTCATTCTCCTCACATTCGCATGCGGCCCCGGCGGTGCCGCGCTACCTTCTCATTCTCGCGTCAGCGTGCTGCCCGGGTTCCGGTTGTTCTTCCGCCCCAGCCAGGCATACGCCAGGAAGCCGGCGGCGAAGAGGAACATGAACAGGGAGAAAAACTGTCCCTTGGTGAGCACGCCTTCGATCACCCATGCCGCGTCCGGTTCGCGGAATTGCTCGGCGAAGATCCGGAACGCGGCGTATAGGCCGAAAAACAGTCCGGTCAGCGTGCCGTGGGGAGCCTTGGGAAAGCGGACCCTCACGCACCAGAGGATCAGGAACAGCAGCAAGCCCTCAAGGCCCGCCTCGTAGAGTTGCGAGGGATGGCGCGGCTCCAGATAGGGCGCGATCGCCTCGGAAACGACTCCGGAGTGGCGGTTGGCGTCCAGCAATCGCTCGAACATCTGGCTCCGGGCGAATTCATAGCCGCTATCGGCCGGTCCCATGCCCATCTGCATGCTCAGCCGCGCGGTTTCCAACGCCTGATAGGAGTCCGCCAGCGCCGGGGCCGCATCCGCCGCCGCACCGGCCGCTTGGTCGAATTTCCCGAACTCCGGAGCCTTCGGATCCATCAGCGCGGTCGGGAATTTCATCGCCCAACCCACGCCCTGCGCGACCCTTCCGTAAAGCTCGCCGTTGATGAAATTGGCCATCCTTCCGAAAAACAGCCCGACCGGGGCCACCACGCACAGACCATCGCCCAGTCCGGTCCAGGACACCCGGTGTTTCCGCGAATAGAACCAGGTGAAAACCACCAGCCCCAGAATCCCTCCATGGCTGGCCATGCCGCCCTCCCACACGCGCAGCACCAGCAGCGGGTCCCTGAGCAACGAACCGAAACCCTCCCGCGGAATGTGATAGAAAAGGATGTACCCAACCCGTCCGCCGAGAAACACGCCCAGCAGGGCCGCCGCCGCGATGAAGTCCGCGGTCTTGTCCGGCGCCATCACCCACATTCCCCGCCGCGCGAGATTTCTCAGGAGCAGGAACCCCGCCACAAAACCCATCAGATAGGCCAGACCATACCACCGGAGGGCCAGCTTCCCCACCGCGACGATCACCGGATCCAGATTGTGTACGTATATGGCAAACACGGGCGGAATCACACACCACACCAGCCCGCGGCGCAAGCCGATAGACGAGCCATACGCGCTCGCCCGTGGACCGGTCAGCCTTCCGGATCGGCCTCCCCGCTCTCCGGCGGTGTCCGAATTTCCCCAAAAAAAAGACCGGACGGGGATCGCCCCCGCCCGGTCCGGTTGTTGGAATTCGGTTCGATTTACGGAGCCACGGTCACCCGCAGGCGGGCGAACTTGGCGGTATCCGTTCCCATGGGGACGGTTAGCGTGACCGTGTCATAGGTACCGTTATCGGTCACGGTGATCCCGGGGTCCGACGAGGGGGTGTCAACGCCAACGTGATAGACGCCCGGCCACGCACCGAGGGTGGTGCCCGTTTCCACCGCCACGGTGACGTCCGGGGTGAGGGACGCGTGGTCGCGGTTGAACGTGAAGACCAGATTGCCGTTGGAGGCGCCTCCGGTCGGACCGCCCGCATTGGCGGCCGTGGCGCTGGTGCCCAGCACATACTCGACCGCGTCGGATAGACCATCGTTGTCGAAGTCGGCGGCCGGGTTTCCGGAGAGACCGTTGCTGGTCGCCCAGCTCTGGAATCCGGAAGCCTGAACCAGTTTGATCTGCTTGGCTCCCGAGTCAACCTGCACCTGATAGCCCGAAGGCAGGCCGGTGACAGCGAAGCTTCCGGTTAGGGTGCCGGTATAGCTGGCGATCACATACTCGGCGGCGGTCGGCGCGGCCAACACACTGAACGCGAGCGTGCCACCGGTGGCGTTGAGATCGCCATTGACGGTCAGGCGGTCGGCTGCGGTGCCATCGACCTGGCAGGCGTAGGATCCGGCAATTGTAGCGGTCCCGGTGGTCAGCGTGCCAGTTTGCGCGCCGGCGCCGGTGCCCGGAGAAACCGAACCACCGGCGTTGACGGCTAGACTACCGCTGGCGGTTCCGATGCCCGCGAAGGCACCCCCGTTGGCGACGGTGATCGACGGAGTCGCGGCGTTGGCATTCAATTCAAGAGTGCCGCCGTTGATCTGGGTGGCGCCCGTGCAGCTGAGGTTCCCGGCGAAAACCTGGGTGCCGGTGCCGGTCTTGATGATCGCGATCGCGCCGCCGCCGGTGCCTGCGTCCATGTCACGGATGCCGCCGTTGTAGCTGTAGCTGCTGGTTCCGACCGTGTTGATGGTTAGGACTCCGGTCCCGTAGGTGGTGGTATCGTTGAGGCCGCGGTTTTCAACCTGGGCCTTGCCGCCGTTGCCGGTGGCCACCAGACCGCCGATGGTTTCGGCGTGGCCGTTGAGGCGGAGGAATGAATCCTCTTGGGCTCCGCCGCTTTGGCTGTTGAGCGTCCAGGTGACGACGGAGGTGTCCGCGATCTGTTCGTCTGCCGCGAGCACGATACCGGAGGCGTTGCCGTTCCATGCGGTCGAGGACAAACGGATGTCACCGGGGATGGCGGTCACGCCGTTGGGCTTCGCCAGCACCAGTTTGCCGGTGCCGCCGAGAGTGGTCACGCCGGTGTAGGTGTTGGCCGATGTGCCGGACAGGGTCACGGCGTTGTTGTTCAGTTTCACCAGGCCGCCGGCGCCGCTGATCGGACCTGTGACGGTGAAGGCGATGCCTCCGGCAAAACTGCCGAAGCCGCTGTCGGTGGCAAGCGTGATGTTGCCCGAGTAGGTCACGGCCGTGCCGCCGTCGTTGGCCTGGAGGGCGCCGCCGCCGTTTCCGCCGAGTCCGTTGAGCACGAGATTCTCGGTGATCGTGCCGGTTAGAGCACCTCCCGCGCAGAGACGGGCTCCATCGGCCACCACGGTGCCGCCCACGGTGCTGCCGAGCGCGGTGAGGCTCCGTAGCTGGATTTCGCCCGCGTTCAGATAGGTGATGCCGTCGTAAGTGTTGTTCGCCTGGACGATCAATTGGCCGGTGCCGCTCTTGGTGAGCGCTCCCGGTCCGGAGATCACGCCGGTGGTGAACCAGAATCCGGTCATGGCGGCGTCGAGTCCGCCACCGTTCGTGCCGAGGGTGATGGCACGGTTGAATCCGCCGCCGCCCACGCTTCCTCCGGTGTAGCGGAGCGTGCCGCCATTGAGCACAAGGTCGGTGCCGGTGCCGAGACCGGAGTTGTTGCCGTTGCCCGCCAGCACGCTCACGCTGAGCACGCCGCCATTCACGGTGGTGGTGCCGCTGTAGCTGTTGGTTCCGGTTAGAGCGAGCGTGCCCGGCCCGGATTTCAGGAGTCCTTGCGAACCCGCGACCTCCGCCGCGATGGTGGCGGTGTTATTCTGGACCGTGATCGTCGGAGTGGTGGCTCCGGTGTCCAGCGACAGGATGCTGCCGACGTAGCCGGAAATCGTCCAATCCACCGCGTTCGGATTGCCGAAGGTCAGGTTTCCTGCCGTGCGGCTGCCGTCCAGATAGACCGTGGCGTTTCCGCTCTGGGCCAGGAGGAACTCGACCGGCGCGTTGGCCTGGTTCGGAGTCACTTCGTTCAGCCAGTTGAGCGAATCGGACCAGTTGCCGCCGCCATCCACGCCCCAAGCGGCGTAGGACGCCGTATGATAGACCGCGGTGGCGACCGGGCTGTCCGATTGGCCGGCCTTGCTGGCGAACGCCTTGATGGTTAGAGAGGAATCGTTCGGGATCGAGATTCCGGTGACCGGGCTTAATCCGGATAGAGAGAACTGGGTGGGCTCGCTGCCATCGACGGTGTAATAGATCGTGGCGCCGTCCTCCGAGGTGATCGTCACCGTCTGGGCACCGATGTATCCGCCGGCCGCCGGGCTGAAAGTCGGTGTGGCCGCGTAGTTGACCACCACGATTTCACCGGTGACCAGCAGGTTGGTGGTTTCCCACGACAGTCCGTAGGAAAGCGTCGGCAGCGTGATGCTGGCGAACGTTCCGCCGAATGTGCCATTCAAGCCGGGCGCGAACAGTTGGACCGTGTCGCCGTTTTCCAGCGGATCGCCGGTGGCGGTGACCACAAGGTCGCCTCCGCAGAGAAGGCTGGCGAAACCGGCCAGTTGGTCGTTGGTGACCACGCCGCCGGATCTGGCGATCTCCAACTCGGTGGTGCCCGCGAGCGTCACCGTGCTGGTGGCCGTCAGGGTGCCCACACCGCTGATACCGGGAGCGAGCGTGCCACCCGATTGCACGGAAACCGCGCTGGGGAAGGTGCCGGTACCGCCGATGGTGCCGCCGGATTGCACGGTGACCGCGCCGCTGACAGAACCGGAATTCGCGATCAGACCGCCGGAAGCCACGGTGACGGTTCCGACCAGCGATCCGCCGCCTATCAGACTGCCGCCGTTAAGCGTCACGCCGCCGGTTGATGTTAGGGTTCCGACCCCACCCGCGCCGGGGGAGACCGAACCGCCGGTCTGCACGTTGAGCGCCAAGCCGATGGTGCCAGTGCCAGCCAGGGTGCCGGTGCCGGAAACGGTAACGGCGGAGCCCAAGAGGTTGGTATCGACTTGCAGGATGCCGCCGTTCACGGTGGTCGTGCCGGTGTAGCTCAGGTTGCCGCTCAGGATCTGCGTGCCGGTGCCCGCCTTGGTGATGTTGATCAAACCGCCGAGGGTGCCCCCATCCACATTGCGGATGCCACCGTTATACGAATAGCTGTTCGAACCCGTGGTATTGATAATAAGCGTGCCGTTGGCATAAGACGCGGTGTCGTTGTAGCCGCGGTTTTCGATAATCACAAACCCTCCGCGTCCTTCGGAAACGATCCCGCCAACGGTTTCGGTGTGGCCGTTCATCCGGAAATAGGTGTCCGCGAGACCGGCCCAGGTGAGCACCGCGGCGTCCGCGATCTGTTCGTCGCCGCCCAGCACCACACCGGAGTTGTTGCCGTTGAATGCGCTCGAGTTGAGATAAATGTCGCCGGGGATGGCGATCTCACCCGCGTCTTTGGCAAG
This sequence comes from Verrucomicrobiota bacterium, assembly GCA_017301995.1. Lineage (GTDB taxonomy): Bacteria > Verrucomicrobiota > Verrucomicrobiia > Verrucomicrobiales > Akkermansiaceae > Luteolibacter. Next base: position 97,137 of record JAFLEH010000003.1, read on the forward strand.
GAGGAGCTTGCCAATGCCATTGAGGTAGGTCGTCCCGCTGTAGGTATTGCTGAGACCGGTGAGTTTCAGCACGCCGCCGCCCAGCTTGGTAAAGCCTGCGGAACCGGCGATCACCTGCGCCATTTCGGTGGTGCCGGTGGCGACATTGATTGACGGCGTGGACCCGCCGAGCGTGAGGGTATCACCGGAGAACGTGTACGCTCCGGTATTGACGATCACGCCGTCCGCACTGATCGGGCTGGCCAAGGTCACCGCTCCGCCCACGTTGCCGAAGATGGCCACCACGCGGCTCCCGCTGTTGTCCCAATTGATGTTGTTGGCACCGCCATCGATCGTCCAGTTGCCCGTGGTGTTCTGGTCCCACGTTCCGGCGCCGCCAGTGATGGTGCTGTCGCCCGCGCCTGCCACACCGGGAGTGACGTCCCAGGTGATGACGGGAATCGAACCGGCCACGTTCGGATCGGTTCCGTGGATCGCTTCATAGTTGTCCCAGTAGGAATCGCCGTCGCTATCCTTGTTCAGCGGATTCGTTCCGGTGTTGGACGCGCTCACCCAGGTTCCGGTGTTGGTTTCCACGCCGTCGGTCAGACCGTCACCGTCAGTGTCCGGGTTGTTGGGAAGTGTGATGCGCTGGTATTCCTGAAGGTTGGTCGAACCGTCGGAATCCAAATCGCCGGCACCGTCGTTGGTTCCCACGATCAGACCATACTGGGATTCCCAGGTGTCATCCATGCCATCGAAATCCGTGTCATTGGCCGGAAAGATGGTGCCGAAGAACTGGGCCTCGGCCACCTGCATGGAATTCGCGGAAGTCGCGTTCTTGACGGTGGGGAACGTCATGCGGTAGGCGCGGCAAACCTTGGTGTTGGAAAACGTCACTACCGATCCCACGGCTCCGCGGGCGGATGGCAGACTCAGCGTTCCAGTGGCGAGTTGGCTCCACTTTCCATCCGATTCCATCCCGTGCAGTTCCCAAGAGGCGGGATCGCGATCTTCGGAGTCGTTCGCGGTGGTGAGCTGGAAACTCGTCACATTGGTCGGTCCCACGCTTGGAACCACAAAAAAGCCCGAGTTGTTTTCACCGAAATTGAGGTATTTCGTCGAACCGTTGCCGTCAATCACCCGTGAAACAAACTCCGAACCCGCAACCGAACTGTTCCAACCGGTACAAAGCGCCGGATTGCCGGAAGCGAAAATCGCGCTTCCTGTTCCGTTAGAACCGGTGTAGAGCTGGATGTCCGCGATCTGCATCAGATTGTTCCCGGTTGCGTCTTTCACCGTCGGAAATACAATCCAGTAGGACGAGAAGGTCTTGGTGTTGGTGAAGTTGATCGGGCTTGCCACGGTTTGCCTGCCGGATGGCAAGCTCAGGGTCCCTTGCGCGATGTAGGTCCAGTGGTCGCTCCACCCGTTGCTCTTGTCGGCACTGGTGATCGTTTCGTTGCTACCGAGAATGATGTAGCTGGACGGATCACGCTCGGAGGAGTCGTTCGCGGTCGTCAGCACCATGCTCTGCGCCGCCGCCGCGGCGGACGGCGTGACAATGATTCCCGCACAGTATTTTGAATAGTTGAGATATTTCGTGGAACTCGAACCGTCGATCGCGTGTGCGGGACTTTCGGCGGCCGGGTAGCCCGTGGCGGGATAGTTGATACCGCCGGTATTGGTTCCGGCCGAATCGGTGTCGTAGGCGAATACCGGATCCCCGATGGTTAGAACGGGTGCGGCGGACAATCCTGCGGCGGAAAGCAGCAGGCCGGCGGCAACGATTCCCCGCAATGCGGGTCTCTCGGGCCGTAACCGGTCACTCCCGCAAGGAGGTCCGGTCGGAACTGTCAGTGTGTTTTTCATCGTGTGGTTATTTGGTTTTTCAATGACTCGTCAGACGTCCGCGCGGGGAACTGGGTTATCACCGCCGGGCTTCGCCGAAGTTGGAAAGTCTCGCACTTCGACCCACCCACGCCACCCCCCCCGATTGGGGGACGATTACGGACTAAACCATCCGGTACCGCTCCTCTGGAACGGAGGGCCCGAACTCCCCGAGGGAACCGAATTGTCGTGCGGTGGACGATAGACGGCCCACATCCGGACGCGTATCCGATGTGTCGTCGTATTCCCTTTCCATTTGTCCGTTCCGGACCACACTCTCCGCCACATCCATGAATCACCCGCTCACATTTCTCGCTCTGCTGACTCTCGCGGCGTCCGCGGCACCCAAGCCGCCGGATCCGCCGCCGCTGGAGCAGCCGAAGCCGCCGCCCGCCCAGGTGTCGTCGTCCGAGGGCATGCCGCCCCTGCCCTACCCGGTGGTCCCGCAGAAACGCCAGGAACGGAAAAACCCGCCCCAACCGCCGGTGCTCCTGACGAAAATCCGCACCGCCGACGCCGAGGATTGGGCGCGCACGCCCCACGACCTCAAAAAACTCCTCGAGTGGATGAGCGGCGAAATGGGCGCCAGCTTCACCTCGAACATCAAAACCTGGTCGGAAATCTCGGTGAATCCCCGCGAAAATCCGGTGCTCTACCGGTCCGGATACAAGCCATTCACCCTAACCGACGCGGAGGCGGGAAAACTGCGGGAATACCTCCGCAACGGCGGCACCGTAATCTTCAACGCGCTGGTGGGCCATCCGGATTTCTATCAATCCGCGCTGGTGGCCGCCCGCCAGGTGCTGCCGGAAAACCCGGTCTACCGCCTGCGTCTCGACCACCCGATGTACCGGTCCTATCATGAGATCAAACGGGTCACCTACCGTGAACGCGCGGTCAGGGACGGCGTGGTGTCCGACAATTTCCCATGGTTCGACGGCGTGGACATCGACAACCGCACCGCGATCATCATCTCCCGGTTCGACATCGCGATGGGATGGGAAAAGAACCGCCACGACAGTTGGGGCTATGAGGACGCCGACGCGCGGAAACTGGGCGCCAACCTGCTGTCCTACGTCACCGCCATGCAGGAAGCCGGCCGCAGCGCGGGCAAAAGCGTGGAACTCGCCGACGCCGCGGGATCCAAGGCCGGCAGCCTGAATATCGGTTGGGTCGTCCACGAAGGGCCGTGGAAATCCCGCCCCGCCGCGCTGCCGATGCTGCTGCGCAAACTCAACGAGTCCACCGGTGCGCCGGTCTCTTTCCAGTGGCGCGAGGTGAATCTATCCGACGCGTCGATGTTCGAAACCCCGTTGCTCTACCTAACCGGAACCACCGATTTCGCGCTCGGCGAGAACGAACGCGCCAACCTCCGCCAGTTTCTGCTCAAGGGCGGCGTGCTGTTCGCCGAGGCCGGCGACGGACGCCAGTCGTTTGACACCGCGTTCCGCGCGGAAATGGCCAAGGTGCTTCCCGATCACCCGTTAGGCCCGGTGGCGGCCGACTCGCCGCTGTTCCGCGAGCCCAACCGGCTGCCGGAAGTCAAGGCCCGCCCCTCCCTCGCCGCGCAACTCGACCGCCGCGCGTCCGTCAGCCCCGAGCTGTTCTCCGCCGAAATCAACGGCTCCACCGCCGTGATCTACTGCCCGCGCGACCTCGCCGCCGGCTGGGAACAGGCGCCCGCTCCCTATGCGGCGGGCTACGAGGCGGCCGATGCCACCGCGCTCGGCGTCAACATCCTGTTTCACGCCCTCGCCCGTTAGAATATCAAATTTCAAATCCGAAATGCCCGGTTTCAGCCATTTCCTAACTGCGGAGACGATGCGGCGGCTCGACCACCTCGCGCTAGGCTCGCGATGGACCGCCGAGGGCGGCCGCTCGGGCAGGCATTCGAGCGTGCTGAAAGGCGCCAGCATCGAGTTCCGCGACCACCGCGATTACGTCCAGGGCGACAACCTCCGGCATCTCGACTGGAAGGTCTTCGGCCGCAGCGAGCGGTATTATATCAAACAATACCAGGAGGAAACCTGCCTGCGCGTCCACCTCGTGGTCGATGCCTCCGCATCCATGGCGTTCAAACACGGCGGCCGGCTGACAAAATACCAGTTCGCCCGCGAACTCGCCGCCGCGGCCGCCTATCTGGCCCACCACCAGCAGGATTCGGTGGGCCTCGCGGTGTTCGACGACGATGTACGCTCCTGGCTTCCCGCCAAGGGCGGCTCGCGCCACATCCGGCATTTCCTCGAAGCCCTCGCCGGTCACAAGCCCGGCGGACGCACCGACACGGGAAAAGCCCTCGCCGCCCTATCCGAAGGGATGGCGCGCCGCGGCCTGGTGATGATGATGTCCGACATGCTGGATGATCCCGATGCCGTGTTCCGCGCGCTCGCCCATTTCCGCCGCCGCGGCCACGATGTGGTCCTCGTCCATGTGCTCGATCCCGCCGAACTCGACCTGCCCTACGACGGCGTCTCCGATTTCATCGACATGGAAACCGGCGAACGCCTGGAAACCGATGCCGCCCTCGTCCGCCGCGCCTATCGGGAAGCCGTGGATACCGCCATCGCCGGCTTCCGCGAACGCTGCGGCGGCCTCCGCGTCGATTACCGCCTCGCCACCACCGACCGCACCCCCGCCGATTTCCTCAACGAACTCCTCGCCGAACGCAAACGGCTGGGGGCGTGAAAACCACGGGATTTTGTCTTGCGTCATGCCTTGCAATATGTAATCTCATGCCCATGAATACTTCGACCCTCACCATCCGGCTGCCTCAGGAACAACGGGCCACGTTGCGGGAAGCCGCCAAGCGGCTGCGCAAGTCCGAATCCGAGCTGATCCGGGATTTGCTGGAACGAGAATTCGAGCAAACCCCTTTCGGCGAGCGGGCCGCGGATTTCATGGGCTGCCTTGCCTCCACGCGTACAGCCGCCGCAAAGCCTGTTTCATTTCGCGACACGATCGGCCGAAATAACCGGCGGAAACCATGAAACCCAAGTTTTTCCTCGTCGATACAGGTGCGCTTGTGGCCTTGTTCGACCGCAACGATCCCGACCACGATCTGGTTCGCGAGAGGTGGGCTCCCCTGATCGGAAAGTTCTTCACGACAGGCGCTGTCGTCACCGAAACCCTGCACTTTTTGCAACCCATCCCCGGAGGAACCGAGGCACTCGCGGCGTTTCTCCGGAAAGGACTCGTGGCAGTGGAGGACGCCTTCACCCCCGCCCGGATCGACGATGCGGTCCGCCTGATGATCCGTTACCAGGACACTCCGATGGATTTTGCGGACGCCACTCTCGTTCTCCTCGCCGAACGCCTGGACATCCCACGCATCCTAACCCTCGATGAACGCGGATTCCGCACTTTCCGCTTCGCCGGAAAAAAGGGTTTCCACCTTGTGCTGCAGGATATCGTGGCACCTTGATTTCACGACGTCCGATAGCGAATAACAAATGTCCTTCCTCTCCCCACTCCTGCTAGCCACCGCCGCCGCGCTTGCGGTGCCGGTGTGGCTGCATTTGCGGCGGAGGCGGAAGCAGGCGCCGGTGGAGTTTCCCTCGCTGCGGTATTTGCGGGCGGCCACGGCGCGGATGAAGCGGCAGGCGCGGGTGGAGGATCTGGGCCTGCTGCTGCTGCGGGTGTTGTTGGTGGCGCTGCTGGCGGCGGCGTTCGCGCGGCCGGTGGTGCGCTCCGGCGGCGGATGGTTGGGAGCCGGTCGCACGGTGGAGTCGGTGGTGGTGATCGACGCCACCGCAAGCATGGGGTGGCGGGACGGCGAAGGCACCCGTCTGGATGCCGCCAAACGCCTCGCCCGCGAGTGGGTGGAGGGACTCGATCGCTCGGACGCGGTGGGGCTATGGGTTCTAACCGACCGTTTGGAGCGGCCGGTCCCGGTGCCGATCGCCAACCGCGACCATTGGTTCGAACAACTCGCGGCGATCCAGGTTTCCGAAGGCTCTTCCACGCTGGCCCCGGTCTTCTCGGCGGCCTCGGAATGGGCGGAAAGCCGCAGCGCCGGCCGCAAGGAAATCGTGGTGATCACCGACAACCAGCCGGCGGCATGGGATTGGCCGGCCGACGGGTTTTTCCGCAATTCATGGCATCGCGGCCGAGCGAATCTGGTGGTGCTCTCGCCGGACGACAAACAATCTAACAACACAACCGTCGCAAGCGCCGCGTGGCACGATCCCGAGGTGAAACCGGGGAGCATCCTAACCGGTGTGGCGACGTTGGCGAATCACGGCGCATCGCCCTCCACGGATCTGTTGGAATGCCGGATCGCCGGGCAGGTGGTGTTCCGCACCGCGGTGGAGATCCCGGCGGAAGGCACGCTCGACGTGCCCGTCTCGGTGACGGTTCCCGCGACGGACGCGCCGGTGCTGGCGGGCGAACTCGCGCTCGCGGGCGACGCGCTCGCGACGGATGATCGCTGGTATTTCGCGCTGCCCGTCCGTTCCATCAAGCGTTCGCTGGTGGTGGAAAAGGACGGCGGGCCGGATGGTTCAATGAGCCCCTCGTTTTTCCTGGTGCGCGCGCTTGCGGCCGGGAGTGCGGGCCAGGCGGAGACCGTCCGCGCTTCGGAATGGCCCAAGCGCGACGTGGGCGGCCTCGACGCGTTGTGGTTCACGGCCGATTCTCTAACCGACAAGCAGGCGTGGACCCAAGCGCTGGAGTTCGCCGCGAACGGTGGCACCGTCGTTCTCGCCGGCAACCTGCGGCCCGAAATCAAAATGCCTTCGTGGCCGGTTGGGGCGGGCGATGAAATGCCGCTGCCACCCGGACGGATCGCAACCCGGTTGCTGGACGGCGGACATCCGCTGTTCGATGGCGTGTGGAACGAACACGTGCCGTTTCCTCCCCTGCCCCAGCGTACGGCGCGCCGCTGCGAGCCGGCCGCTGGCGCGCGTGCCCTCGCCACCCTGGCGGGAGAATTTCCGCTCATCGTGGAACTCCCGCACGGCAGCGGTCGGGTGCTGTGGATCAACGCGAGCTTCGATCGCTCATGGGGCGATTTGCCGCTCTCTCCGGCCTATGTGGCGCTGGTCCAACAATTCGCCCGCGCCGGAGATCTCGCTCGCCGCGCCTCCACCCAGATCCAGGTCGGCGAGGCATGGCCCGATCTATCAAACTTCGCCGCGCAAGCCGCCTGGCCTTCCAACGGATCATCTCCGCGGGCGACGCGGGGCGGTGCCTTCGACGCCGCCACACCGACCGGCGAAATCCGCTGGCGCTGTGCGGTGAACGCAAGACGGGCCGAGTCCGAGCTGCGCCCGCTTCCATCCGAACGGCTGCGGACATTGCTCCCCGGCCGGCTGGCGGCCGGAACCCAGGGGATCCGCGAATGGCGCGATGAAATCCGCCGCGAGGTGCCGCTTTGGCCATGGCTGTTAGGCGGTGCGGGGCTGGTATTTCTGGCGGAAATCGCCGCGTCGGCGCGCGCCGGCAGTCGGCGGATCGAAGCGGCCAACCCGGAAAGGAGGGCGGGCGCATGACCTCCAACTGGCTGTTCTGGGCGCTCGCGGCGGCGCTGTTGGCGGGCACCGCATGGACGCTCCGCGGTTTCCGCCGAGACCCCGACCGGGTGCGCGCGCGTTGGTTGTTAGGCTTACGGACCGCCTCCGCGCTGTTGCTCGCGTGGATCGTGCTCCAGCCGCAGTACCGCCGCAAGGAGACCGTGGTGGAACGCCCGGTGGTGGGCGTTTTGGTGGATGCCTCCCAAAGCATGAACGACGGCCCGGCCGGCAGCACCCGCGCCCAGGCCGCACGGGCGTGGCTGGAGTCCGCCGCGTTCCGCAAGGCCCGCGAAACCTGCGATTTCCGCTACTTTGCCGTCGGCCGGGAACTATCCGAAATTCTGCCCGCCGATCTAACATTCGACGCCACGGAGTCAAGGATCGGCGATGGCCTCACCGCCTGGGTCCGGCGCTGGGGCCGCGAGGAAACGGCGGGGATCGTGCTTCTATCCGACGGCCTCGACACCGGGGGCGGCCAACCGATCCAACCCGCGGTTCCCTGTTGGGTGTTGGAGGTGGAACCGCCCGGTGCGGCTCCCTCGGCACGCGTCGCCGTCTGGCAGGTGGAGCCGCCGCGCCGGCCGGTCGCGGGCGCCGAGACGTCGGTGAGAGTGGTGCTCCAGGCATGGGGCATGGATGGCCGTGACGTGCCGGTCGAATTGTGGAACGACGACCGGAAAATCGGCGTAAAGACCGTCCGATTCACCCGGCAGGGAGAAGTGGCCGAAGCGATTCTGCCGCTCAAACCCGAGAAACCCGGCACCTACGCGTATGAAATCCGCGTCGCCGATCCCGCGGCCGATCCCGCGGCCAAGGCCCAGCCGTTCGTCCTAACCGTCCGGCAGGAGGGACGCTCGGTGATGCTGCTTTCCAACACCCTCGGTTTCGAAAGCAAGTTCCTCCGCCGCGCCATAACCACCGACCGCAACGTGCGCCTGGACAGTTACGCCCGCTGGCCGGACGGCGGCTGGGCCTCGTTCGGAGATGGCGGCGGCAGCGGTGGAAAAGCGATTGATCTATCCGCCGCCGGACTCGCCTCGCGCTCGGCGGTGGTGCTCGCGGATGTTAGCCCGGACGCGCTCACCCCGCCGCAATGGCAGGCGCTCGCCGACTACGCGTCCCGCGGCGGAGGGCTGGTTGTGTTAGGCGGTCCCAATCTGCTGGGAGCGCCTGCCGCCACGGCGGCACTGGGGCGGATTTCGCCGGTGCCGGTCCCCGCGCCCCACCGCGACGGACGGTTCGGCGTGAAACTCACCGATGCCGGGCTGCGCCATCCGGTTTTCGGACCGCTGTTCGAGTCGGTTAGAGAGTTTCCCGCGTTGCAGGGCGCCAATCTCGCGAGCGGCGTGGCCGGCAACGCGCAAGTTCTGATGGAGACCGTGGCGGATGGTCAGGCGCGCCCGCTGGTGGTGGTGAAGCAGGAAGGCGCGGGCCGCATCGCCATGGTGCTCAGCGACACCCTGTGGCGCTGGCGGGTGGCCTCGCCCGGATGGACCGGCCGCCAATCGCCCTACGACACGTTCTGGGCGCAGACGCTCGATTGGCTGGCACCCGACCAGGAGGGCCTGCAAAGCGCCGGCCGCATCGAACTCACCGCCGACCGTCCGTTCTATCGGCAGGGCGATCCCATCGTGCTCCAGGCCGAGTGGATCGGAAAAGGCGCGGCGCCCTACTCCGCCCTAGAGGCCACCATGAAACTGCCGTCCGGGGAATCCCGCGCGGTGGCGATGCGCCCGTCCGTCTGGCAGAATCCGGACGGCCGCCGGGTCACCGGATTCCGCGGCGAACTAACCGCTTCGCAAACCGGAGTCCACGAGACCAACGTCCGCGCCGCGTGGACCGGCGGCGAAGCATCCGCCAATCTGCGGGTTGCGGTGGCCAGTTCGCCGGAGGAACGCCGGGGCGAAACACCCGATGCCGCATGGCTCAAGTCCCTAACCGTAACCGGCGGCGGCTATTTCACCCGCACCGAAAGCGATCGCTGGTTGTCATCGCTGCCCAAACCGCGCCGCCAGTCCGAACGCGAAACCGTCACCGACATCTGGAACCACCCCGCCGCCGCCTTGGCGCTGTTAGGATGTCTCTGCGCAGAATGGTGGCTCCGCCGCCGCCGCGGACTGGCGTAAACCCCATGTTTGTCAGATCTCTTCCGCGTTCATCCACCGGAACGAAACCATGCGGAACCTCCGTCCGAAATCGATCCCGCCGGGTGCCACGGCGGCCGGGTTGAGATTGGCCTCATCGGGCTTCACCGGTTCGGGAGTGCGCTGCACGATTCCCTCGCACCAGGCACGGGCCAGCACCTTGCCGTTGGCATCGACCGATTCGCCATATCCGCGGATCATGAAGGTGTCCGATCGGGCGGTGAGCGTGGATCCGATGACCTGGAGCACGTCGCCCTGGGTGAGGTACCCGGGCAACCCCCACGCGGTCGATTTCGGTTCGAGGGTCACATCAAGCCGGGTCGAGTCCGTCATGTTGTCGAAACTGACGTTAGGGAGATCGCGGGTGTTGTTGAGCGGATAGGCTTTCTCGAACTCCGTGTTGAGCCCCGCGGCGTCGATCGCGGCCTGGATCGGCCCTTTTTCGCCATGTTTTCCGTTGACAAGGCGGCGGTTCACGAAATCGGCCAGGCCGAAGAACGGCGCGCGCTCCTTCACCTCGCGCACGATCTGGGTCGCGAGGGCGTCGATCTGATAGTCCGACAGACTTCGGAATCCCGCGGTGGCCTCCTTGCTGTCGGCGACGCCGTTGAGCCACTCATCGGCGGGCGGATCGAGCAAGCGGGGGAATGGCACGGCGTGGTCGCTGCCGAATCCGGTGTCCCCGGTGCTTGCCAGCACCGCCTTCCACGCCTCTTTGCTGATCGAATGGACATTGAACCCGCCATCCAGCAGGATCTGACGCGCGGCGCGGTGGAAATCGACGATATCCTGTTCGGTGGTAGGTCCGTATGCGAACAGGTTCATGCGGCCGTTAGGCAGCGGGTTCCCAGCCGGGTTCCTGATGAAACCCTTTTTGTCCTCCGATGTTCCCGTGGATAGAAAGAAGCTGTCCCAGAGGTTGAAATTGGCCTCGTAACTCAGGTCATAGACCACGAAATGGTCGTCCGGCCGATTGAACAGGATCTGGCGGTGCAACATGGCCCAGTAGTCCGCCCCACGGCCGGAGTCACGGCCGGACGCCCAGCCGAACATATATTGGTTCCACCCGTTGCTCTGCCGTTCCTGGGCTCTGGTGAAAACCGGGCAGGTGGTGCGGCGGCCCACCCGGGGGTCGGCAAGCGAGTTGCCGATCGCATAACTGGGGTGCCAACCGAATTCGGATAGTTTCAAATGGCGCAGGTATCCGAGGGACGGGATGCCGGTTTCCTTGCGCGGCACTTCGAACAGCACCAGTTGGTCCTGTCCCTCGGACGGAGGTCCAAACGGATTGCCAAGCATCTTCCCCTTGCGGGAGCGGGGCGCCATCGCGGACCACGAAACATCCCCGTCGAACAGGTCCCGCGTATAACAGCCGAACATATGCGGCGCCTGATCGCTCACGTTGTCCCACGGTGTCCGGCAGAAATAGGCCGCGCGGGGGTTCCAGTTTCCTATCAATGCCGACTGGAGATGCTGCGGAAACCGCGCCAACTGGCCCGATCCGAGAATGTTGGACTGGGTTTCCTGCCACCAGCGCAGGCGCATCCCGTCGCGGGTGCGCACGTCAGGTACCGCATTGCCGGGCAACACGGACGCGCCGGACGCCAACTGATAGACCGTCACCGGCGAGCTGGATGACCACTGGACGGGCATCTCGTCGCTGCCCCCGGCCTGCAAGGAGCCGTTGGCGTAGAATATCAGCGGCAGACTGTCGAAGTCGCTGTCGGTCGGACGTCCGCTCACCCGCGAAGCGTCCTTGAGCGCGATCAGATAGTTATCCGCTCCCGATTCGACACCCGGTCCCGGCATCTCGATGAATCTGACGGGAGGCTGGCTGAACTTCCGCTGCATGTCCTGCCAAAAATAGCGTCGCGTATCAGGGGCGACGCCGCAGGACAAAGTGTTGAGATAAATGTTGTCCAACCGGTATTCGGAGGTCTGGTTGGGGCTGAAAACCAGCGTTTCGCCCGGCCCCATGGTGACCGCGGGAAGGTTGAAAAGAACCGTGCCCGAATAGTGGCCGGGACTTTTGTCCACTCCGTGCAACACGGCTCCGACCTTGGTTGATCCACGGCCATAGGGAATCGAAACGATCCGTTTTTCGCCATTCGCATAACCGACCTCGACCTCCTTGTTTCCGTTGAGGAAGAACTCGGCAACGGTGGGCCCGACCGCGAGTTGCACGTTATACGGATTCCAGAGCGCCACCCTCGGATAGATACAGATCCGCAGGTTGTTCTGCGATGTGGTTGAACCGGCCTGGTCCGGATAGGTGGCCAGATTGTAATAGATCGAACCCTCGACCATCACCGGCGCGATGTTGGGCTCGTCATGGGGCAGAAACCGTACCGGCAGCAGGTTGGCTCCGTCGTAAACATTCGTGCCATCGTTCATGCCCCGCAGATCGGTGCTGTCCTTGGTGGGTGCCGGAGCAACCATCGAAAGCTGCGGGGCGCCGAATCCGGTCTTCTGCCCGATCTGGTGCCAATGCCGCAGCAGCGCGAAACACGGTGCGATATCGCGATACCGGGCCTGCCCCCACGCGGTGCCCTGGTCGGCGGCCGATTGCGGATTGGCCGGGCCGACGATTTTGTCGGAGTCGGAAATCCCCCATGCGATCCGTTTGCGGCCGACCGTCAGGTCCGGAATCGATCCGGATCTGCCGTTGAGATAGACGGTTAGATCGCGTTGCAGCCCGCCATGCCTCACGTTGGTTAGAACGCTGCGCGATTCGCGGGTGATGTCGTGGAACAGCGGCTGGGCCTTGGGTTTCGTGACCTCCTTGGCCAGCGCGATCGATTGTTCGGAGCACATCCTTTCGGCTTCGTTCTCCTTGATCCGGCCGAGGCCTCCGGCATATTCCGAGGCGGTGTCCTGCGCGTTGAGCAACCGCTGTGATCCGTTAGGTGATCCCGGTTCCGCGACCGAATCGTGATGCCGGTCCACCAGCCCGACGTTGGCCTTGACCCCGAGATCGCCCACCCAGAAGGCGTATGCTCCGGATTTCCGCTCGTCGCGGAATGTCGGGACGCGTTTGGCCACCACCTGACGGTCCGTTCCGGAATCGAACGCCTGGTTTCCAAGAGTGCCGGGTCCCACTAACACAACCCGCTCTTTTTCCGACAATCGGGTGCCAAGCGCGTCGAGATAGCCGTCATCGGCCTTTCCCGTCCGGACGCCCTCGTTGCCGCTGACGAGATAGGCGAGCACCTGCTTCTTGCGGTCATAGGTTCCCGTGAACCGGCGGTCACTGAGCCCGCCTTCGGTATCGTTGCGCACCCATGGCGTGCTGTTGGCGGCCGCGGAACTCGCACTGGTCCAGCGGGTGCTCCAAACGGCGGTCCACCACGGATTGGCAACCCCGTCAATCTGGAGAGTGGAAGGATCGCTATCGAGGATGCCGGCGGGCGCGGAAACCCGTTGGTCGGGCCCCAGATGTTTTTGCAACTCGCCGATGGCCAAGATGAGCGCGAGCCGCGCGTTGGCTCTGGCCTCATGGCGCGCCCGCTCGGCGGCGCCGTTCCGCAGCCCCACCGCAGAAAGCGAAAGAAGACCGACTATTAGCAAGGTCAGCAGCACCATCAAACCGAGCGTGACCACCAAGGCAAAACCGATCGGTTTTGCCTTTCCGGGGCTGTTCTGTTTGGGTTTTCCGTGCATCGGGAGATGGTCCGGTGAAGCTGAAGTGATGAAAGCGGATTGCTGGCGCGGGATCGGAAAAGGGCTATCTGCGGAGCGCTCACCTCCCAACCGCGACATTACAAAATCCGCCGCCCCCGTCCAGAAAGATCGTCCCCGGCGCGGTCGCCATCATCGGCTGCCGAAACTGAGTGCTTGAAACCCGCCCCGATCCTGCGACCCTGCACCCGAACCCAATGACCGTCAAACGCACCATTCCATTTTTCCTCGCGGCGCTGCTGGCACCGGCGGCGCTGGATGCCGCCGAACCGAAGAATCTCCTGCCTAACGGCAATTTCTCCGGAAAGGAACCACTCGCGGGCTGGCTCACCTCGTTTCCCGATGAGGCGTTCTACAAGGACAACGGACCCTACGTGAAGATCGCGCCGGCGTCGGAAGCGGGCGGACGCCGCGCGGTGGTGCTTGACCTGCCCCCGGGCATCGCGGGAAACCAGGGCGGCAAGATCGAAAGCGTGCCGGTGCCGGTGGTTCCGGGCGCCACCTATCGGATAGAAGTGGATTGCATGACCTGGGATCTATCCGCCAAGATCCACGCCGAGGCATGGAGCACCGATCCGAATCCGGATCAGAAGCGCACCATTTTCCGGCGCGCGCCCATGGGAGGGCGTCCCGCGCTCATCATGTGCTACCGCGCCCAGGTCCCATCGCCTCCGGGAAACGCGAAATCGTGGTCCACCGCCGGGCGCGAGTTCACGGTTCCGAAAAAGGTGACCGTCGCTGGCAAGGAGCAGGCGCCCGAGTTCATTTCCGTGAAAGTGGTCAACTATGGAGCCACCATGGGCGCCGGAAAATCCTATTTCACGAATTTCCGCCTGTCTCGGGTGGAATCCAAATCCGGCGAACAACCCGGCCCGCGCCAACCGTAATAGTCAGCGGTGAACCCACAACCCGAACCAGCCCCCGACACCTCGCCGCGCCAGTTGCTGCGGCGGGCGGCGCGCGCCCTCAAGCTGGGCCGCAGTCTAACCGCCATGGCTTGCGGGCTGGTCGTCGCGGGCGTGGCGCTCGCGATCTGGCTCACGCTCGATGCCCGGCTGCGCTTCGGAGCCACCGGACGCTGGCTGGGATTCGCCGCGTTCGCGCTGCCGCTGCTGGCCGCGATCGTGACCGCTCTGCGCGGCACCTTGCGGCGGATCGACGCGGCGGCCATCGCACGGCGTCTTGAAACCACCACCGGCCGGGATGACAACGCGCTGGTCAACGCGGTGCAACTCGATGAACAACTCGGCGACAACCCACAATGGCGGAACATCGTGTTAGGTGAACTGGCCGGCCGCTGGAACGGCGCGCAATGGCAGCGGATCTACAACTGGAAGAAACTGCGGCGATGGGGCGCGGCGGCGGGCGCGCTCGCTCTGGCAGGCGGATTGTTCTGGCTGGTCAAACCCGGCGAGTTTTCCCAACGGATGGCCCGCGTGCTGCTGCCGGCCCGCGAGATCGCCCCGCTAACCGAAACACGGGTGCTCGACGTTTCGCCGGGAAACCGGACGGTCGCGCGCGGCACCACGCTGCCGATGTCCGTCACCCTGGCGGGCAAGGCGCCTGCCGAAGTGTGGTTGGTCGTCGCGGCAAACGGCGGCAACCTCCAACGCATCGTCGCCATCCGCGACGGGGAAACCATGCGCTGGTCGGCTGGCCACCGGTGGAACGAATCCGGCGGATATTGGTTCGAGGCCGGAGACGCGCGATCCTTCAGCCGCAATATCGAGGTCACCCTCCCCGCGAAGGTGGTTTCGTCGAAACTAACCATCCTGCCGCCCGCCTACACCAAACTTCCGGTCACAACCGTCCCTCACGGCGCGCCTTGGCCATCCGTGCCGCAGGGATCCGGAGTGGTGGTGGATTGGACCTTCGACCGTGGCGTGACTTCCCTAACTATCGACCGCAATGATGCCACCGCCACCGCCGGGAGCGCTCCCGAACAGTGGCGCCTAACCGGGAAGCTCGCGCTAAACCGCTCCTGGACCGCCCGCTGGACGGACACCACCGGCCTAACCGACCAATCGAGGATCACCTTCAATCTCAAACCGGACGAGGCGCCCCGCGTCCGGCTGATCCAACCGACCGGTGAGGAGGAAATCCTGCTCACCCGCGATTCGACCCTGCGCCTGACCTTTGAGGCCACCGATGATTACGGGCTTGCGGATGTCGCGCTCTGCCGGGGAACCCAGGAAAAACCGGACGGGCGCGTGATGCAAAGCTGGCAACCCGGTGCCCGCTCGTTCAAACAGACCGCCGACATTCAGCTCGCCCGCTGGATCGGCAAGGAGGAAAGCGAAGCGTGGTTCTGCATCGCCGCCCGGGATGGTAACGATGTCACCGGCCC
Source organism: Verrucomicrobiota bacterium (assembly GCA_017301995.1). GTDB lineage: Bacteria > Verrucomicrobiota > Verrucomicrobiia > Verrucomicrobiales > Akkermansiaceae > Luteolibacter. The sequence goes on from JAFLEH010000003.1 coordinate 112,685, forward strand.
GGGCCGCACGCTTTCACGCATGCTCGTGGTGAAAATCGTCACCCCGGAGGAACTCCGGCGCGCCACCGAATCGAAAACCGGATCACTGTTAGGCAATCTCGACGATCTGATCCGCCTCCAACAGACGAATCTCGAAGCCACCCGCGCCGCCATGAAGTCGTCCGCCACCGACGACAGCGCGCCATCCGCACTCGCGGAGCGCCAGACCCGCGTGCAGGAATCCGCCACCCAACTCGTCGCCGGCACACCTCCCGGATCCGCGGCTTGGCGCGATTTGTTGGAACAACTCGTCGCCAACGAAATCCCGCGCGCGGTCCTCGCTTTGCGCGATGCCGTCGCCGCCAAAGACGCGCCCCGCCGCACGGCTCTGGCGAAAGCCGAGGCGCTGGAAATCACCATCCTCGCCCGATTGAAGAATCTGCCAGCCGACTTGCGCGACGAAGCGTCCGGCACCGCCGCCCGCGATCTCATCGGCCGGGTCGAGGCGCTTTTCAAACGCCAGCAGGAAACCCACGCCCGGATTGGCAAGGCGGCCAAAGGAGAGGGCCCGGCGATCGCCGCCGACCAGGACGCGCTCGCCGATGAGTCGCAGTCGGTCAGCCAGGCGCTTGCGGATGGGTCGTCCAACGCGTCGATCGGTGACGCCGCCTTCCGCACCGCCCTAACCAAGGCGGCGGAGATGATGGGAACCGCGAGGATCTATGAACAGATGATCCTCTGCGCCGAACATCTCGAAGCGGAGCGTTTCGGCGACGCGGCGGTGCTCGCCAAACAGGTCCTCGTCGATCTGGCGAAGATTCTGGAACTGCTCAACAACGCCCAGCGCGGCGCGGCGGGAGACAAGGCGGAGTCTCTCAAGGAAGCCGCCGAACAGCTCAAAGAGAAACTGGACGCCCTCGTCGAACAGCAGCGCGCGGTGGTCGAGAAGAGCCGCGAACTCGCATCCAAGGACCAGCTAAGCCCCGAGGATGAGGCGATCGCCAAGGAACTCGCCGAAAAGAAGGAGGAACTCGCCAAGCTGATCGAGCAGATGCTAACCGACGCTCACGCGTTTCCCGACCTTAGGCCGATGAACGAGTTGCGCGAGGAACTCACCAAGATTTACGAGGATGTCATCCAACAGGATGCCGAACAGGCGGCCGCCGGCGAACTCAAGCCGTCGGAGATCGCGGTGCAGAAAGAGGAAAGCTTGCTCGAAGCGCTGGAAAAGGCCGCCGAAACCGCCGAAGATATGGAAATGTGGCTTCCGGACAAAAACGAAACCACCAAGTGGCTGATGGAGAACTTCGATCTGACGGAGATGCCGGAGATTCCCAATCTGCCGTTGCCGGATTCGTTCACCGACCTCGTCGGCGATCTGCTCAAGGAACAGGAGGGCCTGGCCGAGGAAGTGCAGGACGCGGCGTCCAACAACGCGTTCGCGGTCAATCCGGCGAACGGCTGGGAAGTGGCCGACGGCCCGATGCCCGGTTTCAACGCCCAGGGAAAATCCGGCAACACCCCGCCCAACAAGAACGAGCAGACCGGCCGTTCCAGCGGCGGCCGCGAGGGCATGTCGAGCGGCGAAATGGTCAACCAGCGCGCCGACAAACTGGAGGGCAGCTCGATCGACGCCCGCCGCACCAACGATCCGCTCCAGAAAGGTCAGGTTCAGGACGATGGTCCGCCGGCTGACGCCAAGGCGACCGGCGGCGGCAAGGCGGGCGGCGCGAGCCAACGCGAAGGGATGACCGGCGAGGCCCCATTGCGGCCGGTCAATTCGCCTAACCGGACAGTCAACGACGCGCTCGCCGCCGAACAGGCGCTGCTGGCCCAACAAACCGCGAAGAGTTATGCCACCGCCCGGCTCTTCTATCTGCGCGCCGGCCCCCTGCCGGAGGTGGCGCGGCTGATGGATGAATCGCGCGAGGCGCTGAAAAGCGGCCGCCTCGCGGACTACGAGGCGCTGCACCGCCGGATCATCGCCAACCTGCGCCAACTCGGAGAAGGCGGCAGCACCGGCACCGTCAAAACCCTGGAAGGCCCCGGCAGCCGCTTTGTGGGCGAGAAACGCCTCCCCGGCGGCGCCGATGTCGCCGTGCCTCCCGGTTTCCAACAGCCGGTGGATGACTACTATCGCTCGTTAGACGCGCCATGATCCGACCGACCGTTTTCCTGATGATCGTCTCGGCCATGGGCGCCATCGCGGCCCCCAAGCCGGACGACAACGCCTGGGCGGTGCGCGGGGCTCCCTATCGGGTTACTCTTCAGGCATCCACGGCGCCGGAGTTTCCGGACGCGGGCTGGGAGATCCGTCTGCCGGACTTCGGCGCGGGCCGTCCGGACATGGCGGATGTCGTGCTGTTGGATCATGCGGGAAAGGAGATCGCGCTCGATCCGGTGTGGCGGGGACCGGGCCGGACCCTTCTTCTGCTAGCCGAGTCGATGCCTCCGGACGGAGCCGCGGCCACCCTGTATTTCGGCGGCACCTCATCCCGCCGGATGAAGTCGTGGTCGGCGAAACGCAGCCTGATGTTGGAGACCCGCCGGATGCCTCCCGGCGCGAATCCGACCACGTTCGCCGGGTGGCAGGAGGCGTGGAAAAAAGCACCCGCCGTGGATGGCGTGGCCTTTGTCCCGCTGATCTTCCACGGCAACAACCCGTTCGGCGAGTCGGCGCGGTTTCTCAGCCGCTACACCGGACGGATCAGGACACCGGACGGAGGAGATATCAAATTCTACACCCTATCCGACGACGTTTCTTATGTCAGCATCGACGGACGCCCGCTCCTGAAGTGGCAGAAGAACCAACCTCCGCCGCTCGATCCGCGGAAAGTGCCCACCGCCGCGGCTCGCGCCGCGAAAGGCACCACCCCGATTGACTATTGCCATGCCGCGGTGGATGCTCCCGGCGCGATGGTGTTAGGCTGGGAGCGGGGCGGCAAACTCGACACCGTCCCCCCGGAGGCATGGGTCCATCCGGGCACGACCAAAACCGGCGGGTTCTCGTCGGCCGATGGCGCTCCTGTGCCGTTGGGCGAGGTGGTTCCGGAACGCTACCTCGGCTACGCGGGCGAATGGCACGTGATCGCCAAGGCGCGCGTGGAGCCACCCGATCCGAGCTGGCAGACGGAGTGGGTGTGGCCGGATGGACGCGTGGACCACGGACCGGAAATCCGCCGATGGCTGCCGGGTCTTGAGCCGGTTAGAGTGGTGCTGAGGTTCCGCCAGGGCCAGCGGGTTTACGAGGGCCGCCGCATCGTTTCCATTCCCGCCGATCTCCCGGCGGCCTCGGTGAACAACCGGCCCCAATTGGATGAATTCCTCGGATTGTTAGCCAATGAGGATCCCACGAAAGTCCCCGAACCCGCGCGCAAGGCGGGATTCACCCTCGCGCGGGATTTCCTTCCTCCGAACGTCGCCGCCGCATGGGCGGAGGCATGGCTGGAGGTCGCCCAACCCGCACCGGGACCGTGGGTGGCCGCCGTGTCGCTTGCCATCCGCGAGTCGGCGAAGCGCGATCCCAAAGCGGCGCTCGCCCGCCTAACCGGTTTGCCCAAACCGGCCCGCGACACGCTCGGCCCGGCCGCCGATCTGTTGGAGATGGATTTGCGGGTTTTTCATCTGAAGGATCCTGTAGCGACCGCGCTTGCCGCCCGTTTGGTGAAAAGCGGCGACCGCAATCTTGCGGCGATGGCGAAAATCCGGCTCGGAGACTACTATCTGCTGATGGACCGCACCGGTGACGCGATCAAATGTTATACCGAAGCGACAGCCGACCCTGCCGAGGCCGAACGAAAGGGTCCGGTGATCGATCGGGCCGCGTCGTTGGCGATCGAGGATCTGATTCAGGACAAGCACCTGGACGAAGCGCTCGCCCGCCTCGACAAGTGGGAACGCCAACACCCGATGGCGCGGATCGAGGGCGACCAATTGCTGTGGCGGGCCAGGGTGATGTTTCTGGCGGAGGATTGGAAGCGGGCTCTGGTGGATCTCGAAACCAGCCTGAAAGTGCGGCCCGGCGCGCCGGAGGAAATCGAAACCCGCTTCTGGCTGGGACGCACCCTTTTCGAATTGAAACGCAAGGATGAGGCCCGCAAGATCTGGCAGGCTCTCATCAAGGACTATCCGAAACACGAACGCGCGGAGGCGGCGAAACAATGGTCGGCAAAACCCTGATTATACTAACATCCGTGCTTCTCGGCCTGCACCATCCCGCGATGGCTGACGGCCCTGGCAGAATCTACACGCAGCCAGCGGACACCGATCAGGGACAGGTTACGGGATCGGTGAAAGGGACCACCCTAACCCACGCGATCGCCATGGAGCGGGACCGGAAGCGCGTCTATCTGGGAAAACTCGATGCCGGGAATACCGCCTTCCGCTTCGGACACCTGCCGGTCGGGCGCTATGATCTGGTGTTGGTGACGGCCGACCAGCGGATCATCGAGGGCCTTGGCCTCGGAAGCCAGTCGCAGTTGGACGAGGACCGCACGAAACACCTGAACCAAAGCATCGCCAAGGCCGATTCGTTTTTCAACCGCCATACGATCCACCGTTCGGGCACCGCGGACGGCGTGGCGCTGGTATTCGTCGAACGCATCCGCGACGGCCAGATCCTCCGCGGGTCCGGCGAGGAGATCAACGCCAACCTCCGCCGCCTCGAAGTGGTCGAACTCCGCGCGGCGGATGACGATTGGCAGATGGTCGGCACCCGCCACCTGTTCCGCGAGGAAGCGCCCAAGGTCAAAGGTTTGCCGTTTCTAACCCACCAACAGCTCCCGACCCTTGGCGGCTTGCGCGTCGGGGCCACTGCCCGCGATCTGGGAACCATTGATCTAACCACAAAATGATATGAGTACCGTGAAATGCCTTAGAGTTCTCGAAGGAACCGAACCCGGCCGACGGTTTCCGCTGGACGCGCCGACGGTTACCATCGGCCGCGCGGGGGACAACCGGATCGTTCTTCCGCAGGAAAGCAAGACGTCCCGGCACCATGCCGAATTCAACGGAGAAGACGGAGAATGGTCGGTGCGCGACCTCGGCAGCATGAACGGCACGTATGTCAATGGCGAACGGGTCGAATGGCCCCGCGTGCTGCGTCCCGGCGACCAAATCAAGCTTGCCGGCGAGGTGCTGGTGTTCGAGGAGGTTTCCGCCGAGGATCTGACCCGTGTGGAGCCTCCCAAGGGGCGGCAGGCCACCTCCGGCAAACAGGGATCGTCCACGGTGAATCTCGACGCCGGCAAGGAACCCCACCCACCCGAGCATTCCGCGGAGGAAACCGCCGCCCAACTCCGGGTGCTGATCCAACGGTTGGAAGCGGTGTCCGCGGAAATCGGCAAGGCGATCATCGGCCAGAAGGAAATCGTCCACAGCCTGATGCTCGCCTTGGTTTCCCGCGGGCATGTGCTGATGATCGGCCTGCCGGGCCTGGCAAAAACCCTGATGATCCGTACCCTGGCGGAAGTGTTGGATCTGCGGTTCCGGCGCATTCAGTTCACGCCGGACCTGATGCCGGCCGACATCACCGGCACCGATGTGTTGGAGATCGACGAAGCCACCGGCCGCAAGAGCTACCGGTTTATCCGGGGACCGGTTTTCACCAACATCCTGCTGGCGGACGAAATCAACCGTACGCCACCCAAAACCCAGGCGGCATTGTTGGAAGCGATGCAGGAATACCACGTCACGGCCGCCGGTGAAACCTATCCGCTTTCGCAGCCGTTCTTCGTGCTCGCCACCCAGAACCCGCTGGAGCAGGAAGGCACCTATCCGCTTCCGGAGGCGCAGCTCGACCGTTTCATGTTCAGCCTGCGCGTCGATTACCCGAGCGAGGCGGAGGAAGAACAGATCGCGTCCTCAACCACCTCGGACCGCCACGTGGAACTCGCGAAACGGATGACCGGCGATGAGATCCTGCTGCTCCAGAAACTGGTGCGCCGGCTGCCGGTCTCGCCGCACGTCGTGAAATACGCCACCCGGCTGGCGCGCGCCACCCGGCCCGGCGACCCACGCGCGCCCGAGGCCGTGCGCAAGTGGATCCACTGCGGCGCCGGGCCACGCGCCACCCAGTATCTTTTGTTAGCCGCCAAGGCCGGCGCGGTGATGCGCGGCTCGCTGGTGGTCAATTGCGCCGATGTCCGCCGCGCCGCGCCTCCGGTCCTCCGCCACCGGATGTTCACCAACTTCGCCGCCGACTCGGAGGGGGTGGACGTGGACGGCATCATCCAAAAGGTGCTCAAGGAAGTCCAGGAGCCCGGCGAAAAGGACTATCAGGCGGGTTGATCGCTTATTTCAGCTCCGAAATGCGCTCGCGGCAGCGGGTTTCGCCTTCGAGGTACTCCTCGCTGTTCTTGCGGGTATTGAGCAAGAGTTTCCAGTGGTCGAGGGCCTCGCCGAACGCCTTGCGCGCATCGTCCTTGCGGCCGGATAGCTGCAGCGAGTGGCCGAGATCTCCCAACAGATAGGCGGCGGATCGCTGGATCTGCTCGACCGGCGGTCCCTCGCCCGCCGCGCCAGCCTCGAGCTTGGCGAGCAACTGTCTGGACTCGGTGAGCAAACGGATCTCCTCGTCGCGTTTGCCGGAGGTGCCAAGCGCGCACGCTTTCTGCCACCAAAGCAGGGCCAGACGATAGGAAACCATGGTGTTCCCCGGTTTCGAGGCGCGCACGGCCTCGAGCATCCGGATCGCCTGATCGAACGCCTTCAGCGCCTCCGTGGACTGCCCGCGGTCGCGCATCAGCCCGGCGGATAGACCGAGTTGCGCGGCCATGCGCGAGGCGACTTCGCTGTTGTCCGGTTGCTCCGCGGAGAGCTTGTCCAACAGTTTCATCGCTTCTTTCGATAGATTGTCCGCTCCGGTGATGTCACCGGCGAGCACGGCCGTTTCCGCCATGGCTCCGTAACACCCGGCAAGTTCGAGGCGGAGCGCGAAGTCATCGGGGCTTTTCTTCAGCATTTCCAACAAGGTCTTCATCGCGTCCGTCCTGACGTCGCGGGCATCACCTAACATTCCCATGCCTTCGAAGATCGTCGCTGACGTCAGATAACAGGCCGCCAGCTCGGAGCGGAGGACGGCGCAATCCGGACGTTCGTCCACCAGCCTGACCAGCGCCTGCGTGGCGGATAGAAGCTGCTTCATCGCCTTGTCATCCTGTCCCTTGGACGCGAGCAGTTTGGCTTCCTGGAAATCGAGGATCGCCGTGATCTGGCGCATGCGGTCGCTCCCGGCTTCGGGCTGCGGGACATCGGCCAGGGCCTTGCGCGCCGCCTCGAACGCCGCAACCGCGGACGGGTCTCCCGACGACTGGCACAGCAACGCCAGCATCAGCCGGTTGGTGGCGATCCGCATTTTCAGTTCGGCATCCATCGCCTTGCCCTCCCAAGCCTTGAGCGCCTCAACCAGCCGCGTCTCGGCTCGGGCGGCGTCGCCGGAGGAAATCGCGACCTCCGCGAGCTGCAACCGGGCTTGGTCGCGGAGAGGCTCCAATGGTTTCATCCCGGCCGTCCGTGTTAGAAAATCCTCGAAGTAGCGCTCCAGCCGTTTGAGCCTCAGCTCGCGTCCGTCCAGCGGCGGAAGCTGGCGGTTGCCTTTCTCCAAAGCCCATTTGAACAAATGGTCGCCGATTTGGCGGGAGGCCTCCAAGCGCGCGGTAGCCACCTCGTTCTCGAATTCCTTCGCGCGCTTGGCCTCGACCGCCGCCGCTTCCGCAACGGACTTTGCCGCCACCGCGGCATCCGCTCTAACGATAAGTTCGCCGCGTTCCACCCGGCGCTCCGCCTTCTCCCGTTTCAACTGCGATCGGGTGAGCTGCCAGAGCGCGCCCAACACCACCGAAGCCGCGGCGAACATGCCCACCGCGAACAGCGCGCGCCACGCCCGCCGGTCGGCCCGCCGCCATTGATCCAACAATCGCTCGCGTTCCTGTAACGCGGCCGCCTCCTTTTCCACCGCCTCGAAACCCGCCACCACCTCGATCATCGTCGCCGGACGACGCTGTGGATCCAGCTCCAGACAGCGGTTGATCCAATCGCGGAAGCCGGCTTCCAGCGGGTTTTTCGGCTCGTCCGGCCACGCGATCGCGCCTTCCTCCCACAAATTCGCGGAAATTTTCCCGTAATCCGCGTGAATGCCCTCGCGGCGGTATTCGCCGGGTGCCGGAGCGACCACACCGAACGTCTCATGGCACCGGGGAAAGCGTCCGGTCAGCAGTCGGAATGCCAGCGTTCCGAACGCGTACACATCCCAGCGGTAGCCGTTCTCCTCGGCGTATCCGCGGGGGTCGAGCAGTTGTTCCGGTGGTTGATAGAGCACCGCATCAGTGAAATCGAACCGCCCCACGCCGGGCATGTTGCCGAGCGTCCAGTCGCTCAGCAGCACCCCGTTTGATTCGGTTAGAAAAACATTGCCGGGCTTGAGGTTGCCGTGGGCCACCCGCCGTTCGTGCATCGCCGCCAACGCGCGGGCGATTTCCCTGACCAGCGGCCACGATCGGTCGCCGGGAAACTCGGCCAGCGCCTGCTGGAGCGAGCGCTCGGAAACCGGCGCCTCACCATCAGGATCGCCATCCCCCAACCACGGGGTCACCCGCAGGGCCGGCCGCGAATCGAAATCCGCGTGCATCACCGGCATCACGCCGATCGGCCATCCTCCCTCCCCCAACCGCGCGGTCATGCGCGCCAGCAACGCCCGCTGCACCGCCATTCCGTCGAAAAACTTCAACGCCACCCAGTTTCCATCCTCATCCCGCGCCAGAAACACCCGGCCGCAGCCGCCCGCTCCCAGCAGGCGCCTGATTTCATATCCATCCACACGGGGCGCATCCATCTGGCGGCCACCCTATCCCAAACACCCCCGCCCGCCAACCCCTAAATTCACCGCAAAGAACCGCCCCCGAACGCACCGCCATCCCCCCCATTTCACCCGCGGCCCCGGCAATGCCATACCAATCGGCCCTATTCCGCTGGCCAACACGGAACCCCCGGCGCCACCGTCAGCCATCCACCGGTCCATCAGCCCAGGCCGATCCAAACATCGGAACGACATATGATCTACCGCGATTCCCGAAAATCTCAGATCACTGCTCGGCGATACTATCAAGGGATTACGGACAGGTGACCGAAACAGGGCCAAAACCACAAGCATTCGGACTCACGATCGAGAGATCCAAGAAGACGACCTTCCCCGCGAGGTGAAATCGAGTAATCCCCAACTCCCGATTGAACGTCGCGTATGCCTTGTTCAAAATCCGCGAGATATCGTTCGGTTAGTTCGAAATGAACGGTATCGTCGAGGGCGCGAAACGCAAACTGGCGCAGTTCATCCGATTCTTCGTGGAGAGTGATCCGAAGACGGCGGAAACAACGATAGCGCAGACCACCGGAAATTCTCGCTTCTTCCGCTGGACCTAGGTCACGCAGCGGTATCGTTCGGTGCGAACCAAATCCACTGGACCGAAGCTGGCCGACACACTCGAAAATGGCATCGCACGCTCTTGGCTTGGCGGTGAAATGCAGCCCTGGGTAGCTGCGCTCCATCTCAAGATAGCGCCAGCACCACGCTTCGATATCTTTGAGATAGCGTTCCATGAGGACGGGTTGATTGATAAAGGAAGTCGCGGCTTGGAATCCTTCTAACGGGAGCGTCCCTCCGCTTCAGGCTGAGGTTCTTCGCCGCCATCCGAATTCGACTCGGGGCGGGTAGCAGGGGGGGGCGGAGCCGGCTTCGGCTTCTTTGATGTTGGGGCGGACGAAAAAGGCGGTAATCTCGACACTTCCAAGTCTTGGGAGTTCCAACCAAACCGAGTAGGTGGGAGAAGAACCTGCAAACAATGCCTTCAGCGGTGGCACTCCTTCAAGCATCACAATCGCCCGATCCTCCTTGAATCCGTTCCAAGCGATGAACTTGGGCACCTGATCGGCTGGCAGCTTCAACGTGAGTCTGGCGGTATTGCCATGCCATGGGGTAAGCGCAGTGGGTACCCGATCGATGATCCTCGGCCATGAGAGTGAACCCTGCGATGCCTCAATGATCCCGTGATTCTCTTTGATTCGGAGGCAATCGATCACATATTCGAGCGGACTCTCCTCCGCGCCGAAAACCGGGATTGCCAAGATCAGGAGAAGAATTGCGGTTCGTATCACGATTTTGCGGAGCATTGGAATTCGTGGCGTGTCGGATCGAGATATCCGAACGGCTTTCGGTTGTCAAGGTGGCTGGATTCTCCCGATTTGGCAATCCCATTCCTGTCAGGTGCCCGGATTATGGGACGCTTCCCCGAAATTCGCTTCCATTCCGCTTGCCACCGGCGGCTTCGGTGGGTCAGGCTCTCCCGCGTGAGAGCCTACCTCGATCTGCTGCGGGATGTGTTGGAAAACGGCGAGGCGCGGTCCGACCGCACCAAGACCGGCACGCTTTCCGTGTTCGGTCGCCAGGCGCGCTTTGATCTGCGCCGCGGATTTCCGTGCCTCACCACCAAAAAGCTCCATCTCCGGTCGATCATCCACGAGTTGCTCTGGTTTCTCCGCGGCGAGACCAACATCGCCTACCTCCGCGAAAACGGGGTCACCATCTGGGACGAGTGGGCCGATCCCGATGGAGAACTCGGCCCGGTCTATGGAAAGCAGTGGCGCTCCTGGCCCACCGCCGACGGCCGGGGCATCGACCAAATCCGCCTGCTGATCGATGATTTGCTAGGCGACCCCCATTCCCGCCGCCATATCGTTTCCGCGTGGAACGTGGGCCAGATCCATCAAATGGCGTTGCCTCCCTGCCACCTGCTGTTCCAGTTCTACGTCCACGACGCCCCGGACGGCGGCCCGCCGGGCCTTTCCTGCCAGCTCTATCAACGCAGCGCCGACCTGTTTCTCGGCGTGCCGTTCAACATCGCCTCCTACGCGCTTTTCACCCACATGGTCGCCCACGTCTGCGGCTACGAGGCGCGCGAGTTCGTCCACACCTTCGGCGACCTACATCTGTATTCGAACCACCTCGATCAGGCGCGGACCCAGCTCGAGCGCGAGCCGCGGCCGTTGCCGTCACTGCGGCTCAATCCGGAAAAGCGCGACATCGACGCCTTCACCATCGACGACATCGCGTTGGAATACTACGATCCCCACCCCGGCATCAAGGCGCCCATCGCGATCTAACCGCCACTTTCCGATGTCCGCCCGCCCTCATCTAACCGCGATCGTCGCCATCACCCCGTCGCGGGTGATCGGGAAGGACGGCAAGCTGCCGTGGCACCTGCCCGCCGACCTCGCGTTTTTCAAACGGACCACCACCGGCCACCCGATCGTCATGGGCCGCGCCACCTACGATTCGATCGGACGGCCGTTGCCCAACCGCCGCAACATCGTCCTCACCCGCAATCCGGACTGGTCCGCGCCCGGCGTGGAAGCGATCCTCCGTCCGGAGGATCTGTTCACCCTGCCGGAAATCGGCCCGCGCGTGTTTGTCATCGGCGGAGCAGCGGTCTATCAGGAATTCATGCCCCTGCTGGACGAGCTTCTCATCAGCCACCTGGCTGAAGACGTGCCTGGCGACACCTGGTTCCCGCAATTCGAGGATCGGTTCTCCCTCGCGGAAACCATGGAGAACCATCCGGAATTCACCGTGCGCAGGTGGGTGAGGGGCGGGAGGGATGGGTGACCCGCCACTGAGCATCCATCAGTGCGAATCCCATTGCTTATTCGGCATACGGATCCACTGTCTCTATCCGGACCCCACTCATTTTGCTGACAAACTCCAACAAACACGCCCCGTCTTCCTGAGAAACATCGACGACGGTAGGGCTCGATTTCCATTCCGTACCATCGTCGAACCGGATTGACCCGGCGATAGACCGCCACCCTATCAACCCATGCGGTCAAACGGACGCCGATTTGCGCAAATCAATCGGCAAAATCACGGTTCATCCCGCTTACCCAAAGGGTGAAAGCCCCAAATTCCTTAATCCCCTCAAAATCAACGTCCATTTGCGTTAATCTGCGGTTCATTCTCCTTCTTTGTGATCTCGTGGTTCGTGCTTTTTGCCCGGCGGCCGCCAGTTTCGCCTCAGCGCGTCGTAAGGTCTTGCCTCGGTGCGCCGATTTTCTACACTTCCCGTGTCCGACGGTTTTCACCAACCCCAACCTAACAAAAATATGTCCGAGTTCCTCGTCATTCCCCGCCACGCCCATGACCAATTGGTGTCCAAAGCCTATCAGTCCCGCGGTTTCACCGCCGACGAAGCCGCCGAAGGGGCCAAGCTCGCCGCCGAAGCGGCCCGCCACGGGATCCGCACCCACCACGCGCTCAAGGCGCTGCACCTCGACCACCTGTTCGGCTCGGCCGCGGGCGGTTGCACACCCGGCGCGGAAATCGAAGTACTGCCCACCCGTTTCGCCGCTTCCGAACGCTGGAACGCCAACAAGAAGCTCGGGCAATCGGTGGCCTACCGCGCCATCAACCGCGCCATCGAACTGGCCGACGAATACGGCATCGCGCAGATCGCGGTGGACAACGCGTTCCACTATCTGTGGGGCGGCGGCTATGTGATGGAAGCCGCCGAACGCGGATACTTCGCTTATACCAATTGCACTTCGGCGCTGGCGGAAGTCGTGCCTTTCGGCGGAAAGTTTCCCACCCTCGGCACCAATCCGCACTCCTGGGGCATTCCGACCACCGAGGCCAACGGTTTTCCGATCGTGATCGACTGGGCCACCTCCACCGTCGCCATGGGCCGGGTGCAGGCGCTCAAACGCGAGGGCAAACAACTTCCGCCTGGAGCCGCCGTTGACGCCAACGGCCAACCGACCACCGATCCTGACAAAGTCGCCTCGCTGCTGCCCTTCGGCGCGCACAAGGGCTACGGACTATCCCTCATCAACGAGCTGTTTGCCGCGTTGATCGGCGGATCCCTTCCCACCCTGCGGGGACGGAAATTCCCGGATGGCGAGAAAAACACGCCCGCGTTTTACTTCCAGGTGATCCATCCGGAAGCGCTATCGGGCGGAGATTTCGCCTGCGGCCGCAACCAGCGGGACAATCTGAAAGCGGTAATCGCCGACATTCTGGGCCACGGCAACGAAACCTCCATGCTACCCGGCCAAATCGAGGCCGACGCCCGCAAGCGTTCCGACGCCGCCGGTGGTTTGCTTTTCACCGCCGCCGAGGTCGCGGAGTTCCACGAGCTCGCCGCGGAACTCGGACTTCCCGCCTGGGACATCGCAACCCTTCCGCGGGCCTAACATCCCAATTTCGCGGCTTGCCAAGAACGCTGGGAATCATAGAGTTGCGGGTCTGCCCGTGACTTCCACGCCCCAAAGAAACCCAACCACACCCCGGATTCTCCGAGTCCGGGAATCAGGATCGTTTCGTGCAACCGGCTTGCCCGGACTGCTGGCGGCCGCGCTCATGGTTGCCCACGCGCATGGCACGCAGGTCTATGTGGATGCCACCTCCGGATCGTCGGGAAACACCCGCAACAACGCCACCAATTCGCGGAACGACTGGGCCACCGGCGGTACCACAAGCTCCACTTTCAACGACGACAAGTGGGGCTACCGGATCAACACCGGCGTGGCAGCGGTAACCTATGGCCTGACCTGCTACGAAATCGGAACCTCCGAAGACGACCTGCCCATCCGCACGGAAGTGACCGGCCTTTCGCCCAACACTACTTATTCCGGCATCCGCGTCTATTTCATCGGCCGGGCCAACGTGCCGAACGCAAGCGGAAATATCTGGCCGATCGACGCAAGCAGCGACGGCGCCAACTGGATCACCTGTGCGGATTTCGGCGACGCGGGTTACGCCGGCACCCAGGTGGATGTCTCCAACAACGGCGTGGGCGCTCCGGTTGCTTCCACCACGGCTAACGAGAAACGGGTGTGGTATCCCTTACCCGACGCCACCACCGATGCCAACGGACGACTGAAGATCTACATCCGGCGCGGCACCGGATCGAACTCCCGCACGGTCTATGACGGCATCGGCTACGACGATGGAACCGCCGGGCTTCCCGCGGTGGGCTCGGCGACCAGCTCCGCAGTGCTGAGCACCTCCGCCACTCTGTCAGGAAGCGTGGCGGGCGATGGAAACTCGCCCATCACCGCCCGCGGATTCGTGATATCCACCACCTCCTCCAACCCGGACCCGTTGCTCAACGGATCAGGCGTGACCGACCTGCCCGTGGCGGGGACCACAGGCGCGTTTTCCCTCGGCGTCGGCAGCCTTGCGCCGGGCACCTCCTATTCGTTCAAGGCATACGCCACCAACGCCATCGGGACTTCCTATTCCTCCACCGCGTCATTTGTCACCACAGCGCCCATCGACCCTTACTCCAACTCGGTCTATATCAGTGAGTTTCTATCGGACAACCCCGGTCCAGTGGTCCTTCAGGGCTCGGTGCTGGATATGGACTCGGATTCGGCCGACTGGATGGAACTTCACAACGCCGGCGCCACGGCGGCCGATCTATCCGGATGGAAACTCACCGATGATCCGCTGCAACCCTCGCGGTGGGTCTTTCCGACGGGAATCACATTGCAACCCGGCGCCCGCCTGCTGGTCTTCGCCTCCGGAAAAAACCGCCAGCTAAGCACCGTGGAACTCCACACCAATTTCAAACTCGGAAACTCCGGCTTTCTCCAACTCTCGCGCCCGGACCCCTCTGGCATCGACGCGGTTCTATCCACCATCTCCTACAACGCCCAAAGCAGCGGCGCCTCGTTCGGTAGCACCACCGTACCGCCGGATGCGCCGGCATTCGCCTACTTCGCCACACCCACTCCCGGCGCCGCGAACACCACCACCGCCGTGCCCGGTTTTGTCAGCGGAACAACCACCGACATCGACCGCGGCCTGTTCACCGACCCGTTTTCCGTAAATATCTCGTGCCCGACCGCGGGCGCCACCATCCTCTACACGCTTGACGGGTCCGTTCCAACTGAAGGCGGGAGTGCCACGGCATCGATTCCTCCCGCCGATGCCTTTTCCGCGCCATCCGGAGGCCTCACGGTTTCCACCACCACCATCTTGCGCGTCCGCGCGGTCAAACCCGGATTGGGATCATCGAAAACCGATACACATACCTATATTTTTCCGGCCCATGTTCTCAGCCAGACTTCGCCGCCCGCCCAGTTTCCCGCGGCGGCGCCATGGAGCCATTATGGAACAGCCGACTGGGCAATGGACCAAAACATCGTGAATCACGCGGATCCCGAAAGCCGCTGCACGGTGGAGGACCTCATGGCCATTCCCTCGGTGTCGCTGGTGATGGACTGGACCGAACTCTTCGGCAATCCGGGAATCTATCCGGCGATCGCTCCCGTGCCCGAGGAAGGCCTCGACAAAGCGGCCAATCTGGAATTGCTCAACTCGAATGCCAGCGCCTCCGCACCTAACACGGGTGAAACCTTTTCCGCCCAAGGCCGCAGCCACATCTTCGGCGGCACCAGCCAAGACCGTTGGAAAGTGGACAAACTGTCATTCAATTTCAACGTGGCGGGCTCCGTCAGCACCGGAGTTTACGGCGACACCGCCACCGGCACCTACGGCAAGTTCATCCTCGACGCCCGCATGGGCAACACCTGGCTCCACGCCACCGATGACGTCCAGCGCACCCGCGGCGACTACATCCGCGACGAAGTCGCATCCGAAGCCCAGCGACGAATGGGCTACGCGGGCACCCACTCGCGGCGCATCCATCTCTATCTGAATGGCATGTATTGGGGACTCTACACCCTGCATGAGAAACCCAGCGCCGATTTCCAGGCGGCCTATCAGGGTGGCAACGCCGACGACTGGGATGTCCTCAAGCATTCACCCCTCCGCGACGACTGCCTGGACAGCGGCACATTCGTCAACCCCGCGCTTTCCGCCACCGTCAAGACCAACAACACCGCCTACGCCAACTATCAGGCGATGCTCGCCACCGTGGCCACAGGAGTCGATCTGACCAACAACACCAACTACACGGCGGCCGGAGCCAAATTGGATATCGACGCCTTCATCGATTATATCCTGCTCAATTTCTATCTGGGCAACTTCGACTGGTCGCATCAGAATTGGTATGGCTCGTTCCGCCGCAACCATCCGGACGGCCGCTGGCGCTTCCATTCCTGGGATGCCGAGCATGTGCTGCGCGTGCCCACCGACGAAACGGTCATCACCGGCGGGGCCACCATCACCGACGCCAACCAGGCGAGCTGCCCCACCTTCATCCACCAGCGCCTGACCACCAACGCCGAATACCGGATGCGCTTCGCCGACCGGATGCACAAGCTGTTTTTCAACGGCGGCCTCTTCACCACCGCGTCGCTAACCGACATCTGCAACCGCCAGTTCGCCGAAATCGATGCCGCCATGCGCTGCGAGTCCGCCCGCTGGGGCGACAACCGCGCGCCCGCCCGCCAGGCGCCTAACACCGGCGTCACCTACACCCGTGGCGTGGAGTGGCTCAACGAGAAATCCCGGATGCTGGATGGGATCGTTCCGGCCCGCAATCCGCTGATCCTGAATTCGCTGAAAGCGAAAACCAACGCGCTCTATCCACGGGTGGAACCCGCCAATGCGGCATCCGCGATCTTCCACGCTCCGTCCTACGCCCAGCACGGCGGCAGGGTGCCGACAGGCTATCAGCTCGCGATTGCCAACCCGAATGGCGAACTCGGCGCCGTGCTCTACACGCTCGACGGCTCGGACCCGCGCCTCATCGGAGGAGCGGTTTCCCCCGGCGCGCTCACCTACACCGATCCGGTGCCTCTGGCCGGATCGGTCACGGTCCGCTCGCGCACTTGCCTGTCCGGCGTGTGGTCGGCCCTCAACGAAGCGACGTTCTCCGTGGGAACCGTCGCCCCCGCGCCCGGCAACCTGATCATTTCCAAAATCATGTGGAAACCCGCCCCACCCGACGAAACCGATCTTCTATCCGGTTTCACCGATGACTCCGAGTTCGAGTTTCTGGAGTTGTTCAATCCCGGCGCGTCGCCGGTTGATCTGACCGGCATTGCGATCGATCACGGGTTGGACATCGAACTCACCGGAACCGCCCCCGCCGAACTCGCTCCGGGCGAGCGCGCGGTCCTCGTGGCCAAGCCTTCCGCCTTCCTCCACCGCTACGGCAACGGCCCGCGGGTGATCGGGAAATTCATCAACGGCAGCAACCTCAGCGGCTCCGAGCGGGTCACTCTGACCGATGCCGGCGGAACTGTTCTAACCAGCTTTGTCTATAACAATATCGCCACCAATCCCTGGCCGAAAACCGAAACCTCCGGCACCGGCGCCGCGCTGGTGCTCGTGAACCCGGAAACCAACCCGGATCCCGCCCAGGGCATCAACTGGCGCGCATCCCTAACCAACAATCCGGCGCCCGCCGCCGATGACCGACCGAACCTCGCCCAATGGCAAACCGATTGGTTCGGTGGTCCGGTCGATCTATCCGCCGACTCCGACCACGACGGGCGCCCCAATCTGGTCGAGTTCGCGATGGGACTTGATCCGCTGTCCTCCGACGACGATCCGGCGCGGCTTCCGACCCTATCGGTCGCCACCACCGATCCCGGCACCGGTCCGCAGACAGAGGTGACTCTAACCTACCGGCGCCTGCGTTTCCTCGAAACCCTCGACTGGATCGTCGAATCCTCCACCAATCTCGGCCTGTGGACGCCCAACCCGCCCGACATGACGCTGGTCTCCATCATCCCGCACAACGACGGCACCGAAACCGTCACCTACCGGGCCATCTCCCCCGCCGCCACCCCAGCACGCTTTTTCCACCTGCGCGTGGCGACGCGGTGATGTGGCCGCAGGCCTAACGTCCATTCGCCCGCGTCACTACCAGATGGAATTGCTGCCGTCGATGTCGCCGAAGTCCACCGGTACCTCTTTGCCACCGCGCAGCCGGATGCGGATACCGCACAGGGCCGGAATGCCGTCGGGCGCCAGAGGCTCCACGGATTCGATCGGTTGGAGTTCGTCGGGAGTCCACGGCTTGTCGTCGGTGCGGTGGAGCAGGATGGAAATGCAAAGCACGACCGGGCAGGCGGGTTGCGGCGGATCGGTGCGTGTGACATGGATGACGGTGCATGCCGTTGCCTCGGGGTGGTTGTTATGTTGGGTCACGGTTTCCAACAAGTCCCATCCCTGATAGATCGTCAGGGCGAGCTGGCGGCCCGGAATGGCGATCAGAAGGCTGGCCTTTCCGGCGGCTTCCGCGCGACGGATTGCGGGGCGTGCGTCACCGATGTGTGGCATGGAGAAATGGCCGAGCCGGAAAGTGGCGGGCCGCAGGCGCCTCAACCTATCCACACGGATCTCTCCGCCGGGAATCGGGATGGTGGCCATATCCACCGATGGTGGCAAGTGCCCGGCAAACACCCCCTGCCGGTAAAACACCCCGTCACGGAACCCGGCGAGACTGATATGATCGGGTAGCGTCGGTTCGCCGGTTTCATCGAGCAGGGTCATCGTGTTGGCGATGGCTACGGGGCCGTCCGCCGCCCATGGGAAGGCCGAGTTGTAAACCAGGCGCGAATAGTTGGGGTCCCGGTCATGGATCTTGCCCGGCCTAACATCGGTGGCACCGCTGGGACCGTGGTTGGTGACGAGGAAGCCGGGGCCCGGCCAGAACTCGGTGCGGGCGTCTCCTGATGGAATATCACCCCAGCCGCCCATCTCCTCCCGTGATGTCCAGAACGGATGGTCCTCCGGCAGCGTGAGACAAGTGAAGCCGAGAAACATCCAGTATGGACTGGCGGAACAACTGTAGCCCTGGATAACCGCGGGAAACGGTCCGTAGAAACCGAGCGCGGGCACCCCCTGTTGGAAGAAATCCGGATGGGTGACAAACTGCAGCAGCGCGGCCGAAGCCACCCGGCGCGCGAGGCCCGGCGTCAGAGAGGGATCGGAGTCCCGCCGGAACTGCGCGGCCGCCATCCCCGCGCTGGCTCCCAGCCGGTAGAGCGCGCTGCGGCCCATCATGATCACATGGCCTTCTCGGCTGAATATCTGCGGATAGTGGCGGATGAAGGCCGCGAATTGCCGGTCGAGGGCGGCGGCGTGCGTGGGAAGATGGTGGTTTCCATAACGGCTGTTCCAGATGGCGCCGTAGAGTTGGAACACATGGGCCGTGTAGTAGTCGTATCCGGTATCGCGATACCATCCGTCCCCGGCGTGCAGCAGGATGAGATGCTCGAGGTGATTCCGCATTGCCTCTTTATCCGCGGGATAGCCGGTTAGATCGAGCAATGTGAGCATCATCACATTGAACCAGCGCCAGTTGTGGGGAAGCGTGTGACCGACAGCCCACTGCCCTATGGCGGCGGCCATCCGGTCCCGCTCCGTCTGGGTGAGACGGCACCAGAACGCCTCGGGTGCCAGAAGGCACCACATGGCGAGATTGCCCAACTCGCAGGTCTGCTGCACCTGGGAACGGTAATCGGCGGCGCGGCCGATGAAGCAATCGCACCGCTCATCGGTGACGAGGCGCAGAAGGTGCAGCTTGTAGTAGTCGATCAGGCGGATACCATTGATAGACAACTCCGGATCCTCCTTCAGCAAGGGAGCGGCAACATTGAAAGTGCGGGCGATGGCCTCGAAGATGGCGGCGCTTCGCAATTGGCGGGGTGCGGTTTCATTGTTCTCCGGATACCCCGGCCCCGGCATTTTCGGCAGGAACATCGGGTCGTCCATGCCCTTCACATGGGAAAACGCGCCCTCCAGGATATGCCTTCCGCAGGCCAGCCACGAGGCGCGGTCCATGCCGGTGTGCGGTGACAAACTCCGGTTAGACATCGGATTGCGGAACGGGCCGAAGGCTCCGTCGCGGGCGGCCGCCGCCCCCGGTTGCGCCCAACCGGTAGCCGCGTCCAACCCGGCGGCACCCAAGGTGGCTAGGGAAATTTCCATGAAACCGCGTCGATCCAGCAGGGGGCGTGGCATGGGGTCTGGGGATTGCCCGGCATGTTTTGGGTGCATTGTATCTCAGAATCGATGGTCCACTTCCCGCGCGCCGGGATCCTTGGCAGAAGCAGACAGTGCGAAGGTGTGTCTGCCCGAACGGATCATGGCTTTTTCTTTCCAAACCGGTTTACCGGAATCACCGCCTGTTTGACTCCGAAATCGATCACGAACCGTAGCGGACCCAGATGGTTGTTGCCGATGATTCCGCATACTTCGCGATCCTCCACGGTGACGGTTTGCCTGGCTCTGCCATCGGGCAGGAGCACATACCGGAGATTGGGGAGACTCACACTGCCGACCGTGGTATCCGGCATGATGGCGTTCTCCGTTCTAACCGTCTTGCCGAGTGTCTTGACAACCTCGCCCGAGGGCTCGCGTTTCAGCGGCTTGGCGACCGGATGCTCCGCATAGAGGGCGGAGACCGCGGCTCCGGTGTCGACGAGCAGGGCGGCGCGGGTCTCCCCGAATTCCACCGGCAGATAGAGTTTTCCCGTTTTACCGGTCAGGAGCGTGACCACCCGGCCGCCTTCTTTGTGGAGTTGGCGAAGATAGTCGCCCGGCTTGGCCTGCCGCGGCATGAGGACGCGGCCTTCTCCGCAGTCCAGAATCATCCGTGAGGGAGTCATGAAGCCACTTCCCAACAGGCCTCCGAGCCGGGCGGGTTTGCCATCGATGGCGGTTTCGGAGAACGCCCCCAGATCGGAAAAGGGGAAACGCTGCTTGTTCACGGTGATGCCGCCGGGGAGTTCGATCGATTCGACGAGGCCGGTTGATAGAGCGAACACCTTGCCATCCGGGCCGATGGCACTGCCGTTTTTGTCCTCCCGCAAGGTGACGCCGAATTCGGCGGCCAAGGGCTTGTGAAAGGCGATGGTGTCCGCGCCCGAATCCAGCGCCATCCAGACCGGGTGGCCGTTGACTTTGGCGGACAGGAGATAGTTGTCATTGCGGTCCCTGTGGCTGGGTATGAGCACATGGCCGGCGGGAACATCGGTGGATGCCGGAGTATCCGTTGTTCCGCCCCGCTCCGGAACCGCGGGGTCCGGAGGCAATTGTTCGTTAGAACCGGCGGCATGGCCCGGACACGGCGCCAGGCAGACAATGAGAGCTACGCGGAACAAAAGCAGGAGTCGGTACATGGTTTCAGTGGAAGGTCGGTTGGAGCGCGACGCGACGGAAGGGATCCGGCCGCAACCGCGTGGGTCGGGTTGTGTCACACGGGAGACGGCGGGTTCATGCTCGGCGGCGGCGAAACAACGCCAGGGAACCAACCGCGCCAATCAGAATCGCGGACGGCTCCGGAATCACCTGAAGCGCGAAATCGTTGCCGCCGATGAACGAGTTGCTCCCGCTGTCCGCCTGATAGGTCGCTTTGAACTGCTGCGAATCGAAGGTGACGATCCCCCCTTCGGCAAAGCCGTCGAACGCGCCAGTGATGGCATCGGCGCCGTCGTTGGCGATGAGAAAATAGATATCATTCAGCGCCCACGATCCGGACCCGAGCGCGGTGAGGTTGAGATCCGCGCCGGAGGCGATGGTTAGACCGCCCGTTAGGCCGAGTTGGTCGTAGTTGGATCCGGCGTTTGGCGCGACGCCCCGGCTCATTTCGATGTTGAGGGATCCGGTGCTGCCGAATGAAAGGCCATCGGCGGCATTGGTGGTGGAAACGGATAGCACCCCGGCACTGTTTCCAGGGCTGATGGATCCATTGACGATCACCTTTTTTCCAGCGGCATTGAGCGTGCCGATGCCGCCGAGCGTTTGGGAACTGCCCACGGTGAAGTCGGCGGTCTTCGCTGTCACATCCAATATGGCTCCGGAGGATCCGGCGTCGCCGACGGTGATACTGGCACTGCTGTCGATGCTGCCCGCGCCTTCGAGTTTCAATGTGCCGGCCTTGATGGTTGTCGTGCCGGTGTAGGTGTTCACGCCGGATAGGGTCTGCGTGGCCGATCCCGACTTCACCAGGCTGATGGCGTTGGAGATCGCGCCGGACGAGGACTGGTTGGCGGCGGTGGCGAGGGTTAGGGTGGCGGAACCCGTCGCCAGACCGACCTTCACAGTTCCCGCCAGACCGGCAATGGTTTGGTTGTAGGCGGTGGTGCCTGCCTGATTGTTCAACTGGAGCGTGCCTCCAACGGAAGATGATACATTCCCCGCGGCCGCGAGGGTATTGGCGGCACCGGTGGTCACGGTGCCAGCGGCATTGCTGATGTCGAGCGTGCCCCAGGTGTTGGAAGCGTTGCTGAATTCCCATTGGCTGTTGTCGAGAATCTGCACGGTGCCGGTAGATAGGGAAACGGAACCGCCGACCTTGCCGAATCTGGCGCCACCCCGGAGGACCAGGGTGACACCCGTGCCCAGCGTGCTGTAGCCGATATCGCCCGAAACGATGCTGGCTGCCGCGGTAGTGGCGCCCTCACTCGCAATGGTGGCGAGACCGCTGGCACTGGTGTTGTCCACGGTGATGGAGCCGCTCCATGTGGAACCGGCGCCCAGACTGAGAACCGCCCGGTTGCCTCCTCCTTGGCCCCGTTTCAAAGTCAGTGCGTTGGACACCGTCAGTCCCGCGTTCACTGACAAGGATGCGTTGAACTGTTGGTTGCCGTTCACCACCACCGCACCAGTGCCAAGCGCTGATGCATCGCCCACGACGACACCGTTGGTGGAAGTCGATGAATGGCTGATCGTGATGGTGCCGGAGGTCAAACTCGCTCCCGATAGAGTCAGAGTTCCGGCGCCGGTTTTCGTGATGCCGCCGGTGGTGCCGCTAACCGAAGTGAACGAGGTGTTGGCATTGATGGCGAGATTGCGAACGGCGGAACCGAGGGAGAGTTCGCCGAAAGCCAGGGCACCGGTGCCGACGGAGGTTTGGCCGAAATTGGCGGTGCCGGTGAAGCCCCCTGTCGAGAAATCCACCTTGTTGCCGAAGGAGCGCGCCGTGGTGTCGGTCGAGGCGAGGGTCATGCTGCCGCCGCCGGACGCGAGATAGATGGTGCCGGTGCCGAATGCCCCGTTGTTTCCGCCGAGCAGGGTGCCGTTGTTGATGTAAACCCAGCCGATGGAGTTCGCCGCGCTGAGCGTCCAAGTGCCGGAGTCGCCTTTGTAAAGCTGACCGTCAACGGTGAGGGTTCCGTTGATGGAACTGCCCGTGTTGGCACCGCGAAGCATGAGGTTGGCGTCGTTGGCAGTGCCAGTGCCGTTGGCGGTCACATTTCCGTTGAGGGTGATGGATGCTCCGGCGCTGATCTGGGTGCGGTTGGTTGTGGAGCCGATCCCCACTGCTGCGCCGCCCCCCGCAGTGGACACGATGTTGTTACCGATGGTGAGGGCTTGAGACGAATTTGTGAGAATGGCCGCTCCGCTGGCAGCCAGGGTGATGTCGCTGCCCGTGATCGAGACGGCGGCCGTGTTGCCGGAAAGCGACATGCTTCCCCAATTGACGGCGGAACCAACGGTATGAGCACCGGTTGACGAGGCTGCGCCCCAAGTGGCGACATCGGCGGTGGCGGGTGATCCGTTGGTGCCGGATCCGCCGGACCACACGCCGGAAGCGGTCGATGAGAGATCGTTGGTTCCATTGTTCTGCTTGGTGGCCGTGGCGGCTTGCGCGGATGTGCCGGCTAGAACGATGGAAACCGCCGACGCGGCTGCGAGAAACGGATTGAGTCTGTATTTCATGGATGTGGGAAGCGTTGGAGTGATATTGACGGCCAAACCGGAAACTTACGGCAGTTTGACGGCCCGGAGGCGGCCGAAGATCTTCCCGGCGGCGGCTTTGGCAGCGGGCACGGTGATGACGACGGTGTCGGTATCGGCATCGGGTGCGTCCTCGGTGACATCCACGGTGATGGTGTCGGTGGTGGAATCCACGGCACCCACGGGAACATCGTTTGCGGGCGACGGGAATGACAGATCCTCGGACCACTGGAAGTTGAGGGCGACTCCGGATTCGGATAGATCCTTCCGTTTGAAGGTGAAGATCATATTGCCTCCGGACTGCTCCATGGTGGGGAGCAACGAGGCCGAGTTGGACCCCGGGTTGGCGGGATTCGGTTCGCCGCCGAGGACGAATTCAAGGCCGTTGTCGAGGCCGTCCTTGTCGGGGTCGGCGTCGAAGGCGGCGTCCGCGCCGGTTAGCCCCTTGGCGGCGGCCCATGACTCGAAGCCGCTGCTTGTCATGGTTAGAACGCCGGTGGCT
Source organism: Verrucomicrobiota bacterium (assembly GCA_017301995.1). GTDB lineage: Bacteria > Verrucomicrobiota > Verrucomicrobiia > Verrucomicrobiales > Akkermansiaceae > Luteolibacter. The sequence goes on from JAFLEH010000003.1 coordinate 136,813, forward strand.
TCGTCGAACGAGTAATTCTTGCCGCCGGTGGTTTTGGTCCACACGTCGCCGCTGGCGGTCCACGCCGTGGCGCCGCTGATGACCCGGAAGGTTCCGCCATACACCGCGGCCAGGTTTTCCAAGACCCATGTGCCCGAAGTGAGTGGAGCGGCGTCCGCAAGGGAGGTGTCGATATTGAAGTCGCCGTCGAGGGTCGCTGAACCGGCGCCGGATAGACCGTTGGTGGCACCGCTGGTGGCTCCGATGGAGAACCTAAGTTGGGCGTTGTCCACCAGGACGAGCGACGTTCCGTTGTTGACGGTGGTGTTTCCGGTGTAGGTGTTGATTCCGCTCAGGGTAAGTGTGCCGCCGTTGACGGCGATTCCGGTGGTTCGGGTACCCGCCCCGATGGCGTCTTTGATAACCCCGGAGTAGGTGGCCGTCGCAGTGGTGGTTAGGACGGAGTCGGCGGTGGTGGAGCTGTTGCCGATGGTGGCGGCTTTGGCATTGTTCTGGCTGACGCCCGCCAGCGTCTGGCTGAACCCGGCGAGGTCGAAGGTGGCGGGATTGGAAACCGCCATGTTCAGGACCGCCGCGGGATTGAGGCCGTTATTGGCCGCCAGGCGCAAGGTTCCTTCGCCGATCCGGAACTCGGTGTAGTTGCCGCCACCACCGACCTCGACGGTTCCGACGCGGGAGTTGGGAATGGCGCCGCCAGTGACATTGACCGGACCCATAAGCCGCAGGACGGAATTGGTGCCGGACGAGGCGAAATGGCCGCCGGTGGAGGGATTGCTGCCAACGGTGACCGTGGCAGTGATCGTGGCGGGCGCGCCTCCGTTGGCGGTCACAGAGCCTTGGTAGTCGGTGGATCCGGTGGAGCTGATGGTGATCGGGTTCGCGAGCGTCACACCGCCGCCCAGATAGATCTTGTTGGCGGCCGACGTGATGCCGACGGCACCGGTGCCGAGAGCGGTGCTGCTGTTGACCTGAATGATACCGCCTGAAACGGTGGTGCCTCCGGAGTAGGCGCTGATTCCGGTTAGAGTGAGGGTGGATGTGCCACCCTTGGCGAGCGCCAAGATGCCGGCCCCGTCGTTGATCGCGCCTGCGAACGTATCGTTTTGGGTTCCGGATAGGGTAAGCGCGCTGGTTCCCGGGATGGTCCGGGTGATGGTGCCCGTGGCCGCGCCGGCCAGCGATGAATTGGAGGCATTCGCGTTCAGATTCACCGTGCCATCGACGAGCAGCGGACCGGAACCCAGGCCGCCCCCGTTTACGGTTAGGACACCGCCCGCCTCCACGGCTACGGTAGCCGTGCCGACCGTGGAATAGGTGTTGAGGGTGGCATTGGCGCCGGACAGGACATCCAGTCCGATACCGGAGGTGGCGAGGATGGATAGAGTGTTGGATCCGCCCACGGTTGCGGTTCCGTTTTCGAACGTGAGGGTGTTGATGCTGGTGTCCGCGCCAAGAGTGGTGTCGGTATTGGCGGCGTTGGCGGAGGAGAAGAACACATCGGTGATGGCGCCGGGAATTTGTCCGGCGTCGGTGGTCCCGGTGCTGTCGGCCGCCCAGTTGCTGTCGGGAGCGGCGGATGACTCGTTCCACACCGAACTCACATCACCTTTCCAATAGGCGGTGTAGGGCGTTGCGGCTCCGCTCACGGTCAGGACGTAGTTTTCACCGACGACCGAGCCGAAATAGGAAGTCGGAAAACCGGAAACAGCCACATTGTTGGTGTCCAGCACGAACGTTCCGCCCAAGGGGGCCTGCGAGGAGATAAGGTTATAGGTTCCGGTGGGAATGCTGCCGTGCAACCGGAGGGTGTTGGTGCCGCTGACCGTGGCCGCGACCGCGCTGATGCTGTCCGGATTGGCGTTGAGGCCGATGTCAACGGTGGCGTTCGCGAGCGTTAGATTGTTGACGGCCTGATTCCGGGTCGCCGTGCCCTTGCGCAAATCGAGGGTGCCATTGTTGATCGTCAGGTCCCCGGTGCTGATGGCTCCCGTGTTTCCCAGCACAAGCGTGCCACCGGAGACCGTGGTGGACCCCGTATAGGTGTTCACCCCGGTTAGAATCTGGATGGCCGAACCGGTTTTGACCAGACTGATGGCTCCGGAAATGACGCCGGAACACGATTGGTCGGCGGTGGTGTCAAGAGTCAGGGTGGCGGACCCCGTGGCAAGTCCGACTTTCACCTTGCCACTGAGACCGGCGATGGTTTGGCTGTGGGCGGTTGTGCCGGCCTGGTCGTTCAATTGCAGCGTGCCGCCGGTGGAGGAGGTGGAGGTGACCACCCCGGTGGGCGAAAGCGTGTTGTCCGCGCCGACGGTAACGATGGCCCCGGAGTTGCTGATATCGAGTGTACCCCAGGTGTTGGAGACATTGCTGAACTCCCATTTGCTGCTATCCAACAACTGGACATAGCCGGTGGATAGGGAAACGGACCCGGTGATCTTGCCAAAGGAATTGGAACTCCGCAGGGCGAGGGTGGGGTTGGCGGTGTTTCCGGTTCCCAGGGTGCTGAAACCGATGTTTCCGGATATCACGCTCGCGGTGGCCGCGGTGGTGCCTCCGGTCAGAACCGCCGCAAATCCGGCGGTGGCGGTGTTGTCCAAGGTGATATTTCCGCCCCAGTTCGCTCCGGCGGTGGCACCGAGCTTGAGAACCGCACGATTGCTTCCTCCGTTTCCCCGCTTCAGGGTCAGGGAGTTGGCTACGGTTAGAGCGTTGTTGACGAGGAGGCCGGGATTGTACTGCTGGCCGCCGTTCACCAGCACGGATCCGGTACCGAGCGCCGAGGCGTCCGCCACGGTAATCCCGGTTGTATCGCCGGTGTTGCTGATAATCGTGCCGCCGGTGTAGGTATTGGCGCCGGAGAGGGTTAGGGTATTTGCTCCCAGCTTGACCAATCCGAGGCTTCCCTGGGCGGTATTGGCCAGAACGGCCGAGTAGCTGCGGTTGGCGGTGGTGGTGTCGAATCCGATCGCCGATCCGGCGGCAAAATTGGTGGTTCCGAGCATCGCGGTGATGTTGCCATCGGTAACCGCGTTATATACGGCGAGAGCGGCCCCGCTGGCGACGGAGTATTTGCCGCTGGTGTTGTAGCCGGGCAGCGCTCCGGTGGCAGTGATGGTTAGGATGCCGTTGGAAACCGAGGTGGGGCCGGTGTAGATGTTCGCGCCGCCGAGAGTGAGGGTTCCCGGACCGACCTTGGTTAGGCCGGCGCCGGTATCGCCACTGATGACGCCGGTGTGGGTGACGGCGCTGTTGACCGTGAGCGTGCGGGTGGCGGAGCCGAGGGAGGTGCTGTTGGAAAAGGTCAACGCGCCGGTGGCTGTGGCGTCGCCGAGGGTGCAGTCGCCGCCTAGGGTGATGGAGGTGTATTTCCCGCTCAAGTCGCGTGAGTTTGTTCCGTTAGAACGGATCGCGCCGCCATTGATGGTGAGGGTGCCACCCGATCCCATGGCGTTGACACCGCCGACCGCTACCGTGCCGGCGTTGAGGGTGAAGCCGCCGGCATAGGTGCCGCCTGCGAGAGACCAAGTGCCCTCACCGTTCTTGATGAAGCCGGTGCCGGCGGCGGTGGACACCGCCTGTGTGGAGAAATCGAGGGTCTTGCCGGCCGCCACGTCAATGATGGCAATTGTGCCGCCTGTGCCGAGGGTGGTGCTGGGGGCCAACGTCACATTCTCGTTTGCCATGATGGAAGCGAACTGAGTGGTCGCCAACGGTCCATTGATGGTCAGCGCCGTCCCGCCGTTGTCTTCAAAAATCACATCCGAACCCGAAACCCACGCCTGGTCGTAGGTGCCGCCGGGGGCGGTGGCCCACGACGCGCTGTCCCATGCGGCGGCGGCGCTGGTTTTCCAATAAAGCGGGGCCGCGCAAATGGCGGAAGCTCCGATGGCGGTGATCGCCAAGGCCGTGGCGAAGTATGGATTGGATCTGATTTTCATAAGGAGTCTGGTGGGTTGGGCATCGAATCTAAACCCGGATTCCAGCGGCATAGAGCCGATTCTTCTTGACTGGTGTCCGGAAGAACCGGACAGTTTTCCCGATGCGCCCGCTCCACCCGCTTTCGCTGGTCGAACAGACCGTGGAACACCTCCGGGAAGGATTCCGCACCGGTCATTGGTGCGGAATCCTTCCCGGAGTGCGCGTTCTGGCCCGAGAACTGAACGTATCCAAAGACACCATGGAGCTTGCGCTGCGCCAGCTCGAGCGGGAGGGAAGCCTCAAGTCCGGTGGTCATGGCAAGCGGAGAGAAATCGTAATCCCCCGTGAGAATGCGATATCGGTTCGCGTGCTGCGGGTGGGAATTCTGCTTTCGTCCGCGTTGGAACAGATCAATCCCAATTCGCATCACTTGCTCCTCAAACTGATCCGCCAGATCGAGAATGCCGGACATGTTTGTTTTTTCGCGGACAGAAGTATGCGGGATCTCGGCAACAAGCTCTCGCGTATCACCCGCATGGTGGAGGCGGCGAAGGCGGATGCGTGGGTGGTCTATGCCGCGCCTAACGAAGTGATCCGGTGGTTTTCCAGTCACTCCGCCCCCGCGCTAGCGATGGGCAGGGTGCCGGGCGGACTTCAGATGGCCAGCGCCATCACGGACCTTTCCGAAGCGCTGCATGCGGCGGTGCGTGAACTCACGAGGCACGGCCACCGGCGCATCGTGGCCGTGTCTCCGGAAAGTTGGCGGGTTCCGGAGCCCAGCAATACCGCAAAAAGGTTTCTAACCGCCATGAAAGCGAACGGCCACCAGCCGTCGAATTACAATCTGCCAAACTGGGAATGCACGCCCGCCGGACTGGAAAACCTGCTGAATTCCCTTTTCCAGATCACCCCGCCCACGGCCCTCCTGTTTGTCGATCCGGCCGCCTGCGTGGCCGCCTTAGGATTCTTGGGGCGGAGAGGACTGCTCATCCCACGCGATGTTTCGATCCTGTGCATGACGTCGGGTCCCATGTTCGACCTCCTGCCACAGCGGTTGGCTCACTTCGAATGGCCGATCGACAGCCACATTCACCGGATCGTCCGCTGGGTCGGGAGGGTCGCCATGGGCGAGATCGAGAAACAGGAAACCATATTCCCCGCGATCTTCCACCCGGGGGAAACCATCGGTCCCGCCAGCCACGGCGCCTGAATGTCGGAAATCCCGCGGCGATCGGGTGGCGCCATCCGCTCTCTCCTTTACTTGGGCTGCGGATCCGGTTATCCTTCCGGCATGGACACCGACGGCCCATCCCATCTGCGCAAGGTGCTGCGCATGGACATTCTCATGATCGAGTCGTGCTGCGACGCCGCTTCAATGGCCGCGCGGAACGGGATCTATGACGACGAGTTCGGCACTCCCTATCTGGATCTGGTCACCGGAGAGGTCGAAAACATCCCCGACTCCGATGGCGATGAGGACGACGAACCGGATTGGGACCGCTATCTATCATTCCCGACGGACATCGGACGACTCGAATGGCCGGATGTCATCGGGTTCGCGGAGGGGCTGGAAAACGCGCGCCACCGGGAGGAACTGCTCCGCCTGGCGAACGGCTGCGGAGCCTTCCGGAGGGTCAGGGACTATATCTACAACTCCAACGACATCGCGCTCAAGCACTCGTGGAACTGGTTCGAGACCCGCATGAGCCGTGAGCAAATCGTCGGATGGCTCCGCGACGCGGGCATCGAACCGGATTGGGGATGCGATATCTTCACCCCGCCCGAACTGCCCAACCGCCGCCGCGACATGCTGGAGATCGCGCACGATTTCATCCTCGCCGCACGCAAGCTGCCGGGCATCGAACGGATTTTCCTAACCGGATCACTCGCCACCGACGAAGCCAATCCCGTCGATGTGACATTTGTCGTCGCGATGGCGGATGACATGGATCTAACTCCACTGGCCAAACTGCGGCGGCAACTCGAAGGCAAAACCATGGCACTCGGCGACGGCCGGTGGTCGGATGTATTCCTAACGGATCCAACCGGCACCTATCTCGGCCGGATCTGCCCGTGGAAAGACTGCGTTCCCGGCCTCCGGCGGGCCTGCCGCGCCGACCACTGCGGCCGCCGCCATTACCTCCACGACGATCTCCGCAACTTCATTCCGACGGGAAAGGTCAAACCCTGGCCACCTATCCAAATCCATCCCGCCCCAGCCGAGGACGAACCCGCCCCAGCCCTGCCAAGAGACACCGCGACGCTGCTGTTTGCTCCCGTGTGAGGCGAAGATGGCGCGATTCTCCCGCTCCGTGAAACCCGTCCAACCGCCAAAAACCAAGCGATAGAGGCTCAGGCGGGTCCAATCATCAAAGCGATCCCGAACAGTCGCCGGCAACCCGAGGAACTCACCGACCTCCGCGGCTGGCACCTATCCGAGCGACCTCGGCGGACTCAAGCGCCAAACCCTAGGGCAGCGGAAAGTGAAGACAAGCGCGCCCGCGCGATCCGGAAGCGTCCAGCCACCAATCCGGCCGACCCCTGGTTTCGGTCAGCGTTCGCGTCGGCGGCGGAGGGCCAAGCCCAGGGAACCGCCCAGAACCAACCACGCGGAAGAGGGTTCCGGAACGAACCTCACCTGCAAACTATCGGAATTGATCTGCCAACCGCCCGTTCCAAAGTCGGTGTCGAGCATGTATCCGTCCGGGACAACCGATGCGGTTAGATCGGAGTAGTCAAGGCCGCTGGATGACGCGAAGGTGATCAGGTTGTAAGTAACGCCATTCGCGAAGCCGCCGGAGTCCGCGAAACGGAAGTCAATCACACCCGCGGATGCCGCCAGACCACCCGCAACCGCTATGAGATCCGAAACCGATCCGAGTTCGAAATCCATCACCGCGCCGTTGGATAGATCGAGGGTTCCCACGGAAAGCGTGTCAGGCGAGTTGCCTGGAGCGATGTGGGACCCCGCGGCGGCGGCGGTGACTCCGCCGCTGATGCTGCCGGACCCACCCAGGGTCGCGCCATCGGCGATGGAAACGGCGGTGTTTCCGAGCGATCCGTTCACATAGAGGAATCCCGCGGAAACCGTGGTGGTTCCGGTATAGGTGCTGTCCCCGCCGAGCGTGAGCGAACCGGCGCCCTGCTTGACCAACGTGCCCACGCCACTGATGTCGCCGCCGTAGGACGAGGCATCGGAGCGGTTGAAGGTCAGGATGCCGTCATTGGTGACATTCCCGGCGCCGAGCGTGCCGCTGGTGCCGCCGTTGCCGATCTGGAGGCGCGCCACGTTGGAACCGCCGGTCGTCGGTTGGAGGACGGTATTGCCCGCGTAGGTGTTGTTTCCGGTCAGGACCATGGTGCCGTTGTTGGGCATGATGGTCAGCGTGTTTCCGGCGTCGCCGCTGATCACGCCATTGACGGTGACCGTGGTATTGAACCCCGCGACGAGCGCCCCACCGCCGGTGCCAAGGGTGATGCCGCGGTTGGCGTGGACGCTCAGGGCAAACGGAGGATCGGTTTCGTTGAGCAGGGTTCCGTTGTTCTGGAGGGTGATATTGTCCGGATCGAACGAGGATGGGATCGCGCCAAGGGATTCATCCACGCGGACCATGAGCGTCCCGCCATCGACCAGGGTGCCACCTGTGTAGGTGTTGGCGGTGCCAGCCAGGCGCTGGCGGGGAGCGGTGAAGGATGGGCCGGTTTTGTTGCCGGCCACCACCACGCGGATGTCGCCGCCAATCACGCCCGCGAACGCGACGCTATCCGATCCGGTCGGACGCATGGTAAGAACGGATGTCCCCGTTCCGGTATTGACCACATTTCCACCGGTGGTGCCGCCACCGATGAGGTTGCGGAGTTCCTGATTCCGGCCGTTGAGATCGAGGGCGGCTCCGGCCGTGTTGGCCAAGGTGAGGACCGTCGTCACCGGCAAGCGGTCGTTGCCGCCATCGAGCCGGATGCCGCCCGCATTGAGCGTCGCCGCACCGGTGAACAAACTTGCGCCGGATAGAGTGAGGACGCCCGCTCCCTGCTTGGTGACGGTACCCGCACCGGAAATGGATCCGGAGAAAGACGAGGCATCCGACCGATCAAAGACGAGTCCCGCACTGTTGGTAATGGTTCCGGAAATGGACCCGGCGGTGGCCGAGTTTCCGACCTGCAAAATTCCCGTGGAAACCGTGGTGCCGCCGGTGTGGGTGGCATCGCCCGCCAGGATGAGGGTTCCGGCTCCGGTCTTGGCCACGGCACCGAGCCCGCCGACCGTTCCATTGATGGTTAGATTGACATCGCACAGAAAAGTGGCCGTGTTGGAGACCGTCACCGAAGGCGCGATCGTGTAGGCGTTGCCCACCGACTGAACGGTCCCGCCATCGACCGCCAGCGCCTTGTTGAAGCTGCCGGTGGTATTGTTCTCGAACTTGAGGGTGGCGCCGGTGCCGACGCTGACGGATCCCGCGCCGCCCACCACCATGCGGGTGATCGAAAGTGTGCCGCCGGAAACCACGACACTGCCATCATCGGTCATCGTTCCATCGACCAACGCGATGGTGTTGGCACCGGACTTGGTTAGGGTCTTTCCATTCAGATCGACAAACGCGGTGCCTGCAACGATCGGGCGCACATCCCATCGGTTTACGCCTCCTATGGTGGCGTCGTCGCTCAGGGTGATCGAGCGGAATCCAGCCTGTTGGCCGGTGGCGCTGCTGTTGACGATCGCACCGGTTCCGGACGGACCGTTTCCGGCGATCACGGTGTCGTAGTCGCGACTGGTGTTGAGCACGCCATTGGTGTCCAGCGCGCCGCCCGCGGTGATGGTGATGGTTTTGCCGTTGCCGCCCAGCGACTGGGTGGCCGCGGGTCTGAGCGTGCCGCCGCTGATGGTGATGTTGCCGGTGAAGGTGTTGGCGCCCGCCAGAGTCACGGTTCCCGTGCCGCTTTTCGTCAGTCCCGTGGCACCTCCGATGAGCCCGCCAGTTGTGGAAGTGAAACTGTAATCGGTGTTGCTGTTAATCGCGATGGATGAGGGAATCAGGGTTCCCTCCAGGTTAACCGCGCCCGCTCCGGCGTTGGTGAACGTCACGGAGTCCAATTGCAGGAACTTGGTATCGCCACCAGTCCAGTTGGCCGAGGTATTCACGTCCCAAGAGGCACCACCGGCCCAAGTGCGGGCTTCCGAGGAAACGGCCAGGGTAATCACTCCAAGTGTGTCCGCATTGAAGGTTGGCGACCGATAGCTGGTGGATCCGCCCACGAGCGAAAGATTGGAAGCACCACCTGTGAGCGAACCCGCATAGGTCAGAATCGCGAACGGAGCGGTCGAAACCGGATTGGCGGCGAGGGTGACGGAATTGACTCCGGTTAGCGTGAGATTGCCAAGTGTGGCTAGTGTGCCGGGCGTCACCGGATTGACCGAAAACGTACCACCGTTCAGGTCCATCGCACCGGTGCTGATGACCTCGCCTCCGAGCGTTCCGGTGGCGCCAAGGCTCAATGTCCCGCTAACCGATGAGCCGCCCAGATTGAGCGTCCCCCCGTTCACGACGACATTTCCCCCGGCATTGCCCGTAACCGTGGTGATGCCCCCGGTGGTGTTGATGGCACCGCCCACATTGCCATTTACCGTCGTCGTGCCGCCGCTGCTCGTGAGCAAACCAGTGACACCTCCGCCCACCGAATTCGTCCCCCCGGTGGAACCGATGTTTCCACCGAAAGCTCCGGAGAGAACGGAGGTGCCCGCTCCGAAATTGAGCGTGCCGGTGAATCCGGTGGTCGATCCCGTGACATTGATGGAACCCGTGCCAGTCCGGTTTACCGTGCCCGCTCCACTCCACCCTCCGGTTAGATTGGTGGTGACGCCCGCGTCGAGGGAATGGGTTCCGTTGAACGTGATCGCGGACGCGATATCACAGGTGCTGTTCTTTGTCACCAGACTGGAAGTGCCGTTCATCACGATGGCGCGCGAGATCGACATGGTCCCCGAGTTCTTGTACACCGAGAGAACCGATGATCCGTTCATGGTGATGTTGCCGGTGCCGCCGACGACCAGCGGCTGACTGGCTCCGGCGTTCAACTTGAGCGAACCTGAATCGACGATAAGATTGCCGGAACCGGTCAGGTCGATGGCCGCCATCACGAGTTGCCCGGCACCCGTCTTCGTCAGGTTCGCGTTCAATGTTAGCGATCCGCGGTTGGTCGCCCCGGTGGTCACCTCGCGGACGAAGATACCCTGATCGGTGGAGTGGCTCGCGCTGCCGCCGACCGACCACGTCTGCGCATTGGCGACGATGAAATTCCCCTTCATCGTTAGAGCGGTTGGGGTTGTTGCAAAACTACCTCCCGCCACAATTCCGCCGTTGATGGTGAGGGTGTTGGCGGTCTGGGTATTGAGGGTGAAGTTCGTCGCCCGCAATCCGTCAGCACCGAATTTCAGCGTCCCGATGGTTCGGGACGTGGTGCCGTCCAAGGTCAGTCCGTTGGTGGTCGTTGAGGCAATCGTGAGATTGTCGCCACTACCGGGAATGATTGACGAGGCCCAGTTTCCTGCGGTGCTCCAGTTGGTGTTGGTCGTGCCGTTCCAGGTTCCGTCGGCGGCGACGGCAATGGCCGGAGTCGCGCAGGTGAACAGGGCGAGAGTGCGGAGGACGGGTTTCATATCAGTCGGTTGCGGGTTGGGTTCGAGTGTGCCGGATTTCTATCAAAGCGAGCCGGCCTGGAGACGACCGAACAGTTTTCCGTCCGGAGCGACGGTTTTCGGGATGGTGACGGTGACCGTCTGAAGGCCGCCGGATGGCGTTCCGAGGCTGACCTCAGCGCCAGTGGGGGCGGTGATGTTCACGGGGGTCCATCCGGACAAATCGGAACCGTATTGGAAGACCTGCGTCGTGTCGTTGGCGGATTCCTCGCGACGGGTGAAGGTGAACACGAAGTTCGCGCCGGAGGCGTCCAGAGTCGGCAGAATGGTGGAATCCGAGGCGCCGGGGTTGCCGTTGAGCACATATTCCAACAGATTTTTCACACCGTCGCCGTCGGGATCGCCGCCAGGGGTGGAGTCGGAGAGACCGGAGAACCCCGCCATGTAGGAGGCGAAGCCGCCGGCCGAGACGGATAGAACGCCGGTTGACTGGGTGAAGGTCCATGTTTTCGTGCCATCCGGCTTTTTCCACACGCCACCGCTATTGGTGAACCCGGCCACGTTGAAACCGGTACCGTAGGTGATTGATGCGAGGGTCGTGTCAACCAGTGTCCAAGCGTTGCCAGCGGTGGAATCCGCGACCGTTAGATCGATGTTGAATGTTCCATCCAGCGAGACCGTTCCAGTCCCGGTGATTTTGTTGGAAACGCCGTTGGCAGCCGGCGCGAACCTGAGTGATCCGGCCGTGCCGAGTTCGAGCGTTCCGGCATTGACCGCGGTGTTTCCTGAATAGGAATTAATCCCGGTTAGAGTGAGTTTTCCCGCACCCATTTGGGTGACGGTACCGGTGCCGGAAATCACATTGGCGCAGGCGGTATCGTCGCTGCGGTTGAAACTGAGCTGACCGTCGTTGGTCACGGCGCCGGTGCCCAGCGAACCCGTGGTGCCGCCGTCTCCGATGCGGAGGCGTGCCACATTGGTGCCGCCGGTCGTCGGCTGGAGGATGGTGGCACCCTCATAGGTGTTGTTTCCGGTCAGAACGAGCGTCCCGTTGTTAGGCATGATGGTTAGGTTGTTTCCAACCGGACCGCTGATGATCCCCTGCACGGTGACGGTGGTATTGAACCCGGCGACGAGCGAGCCACCTCCGGTACCAAGCGTGATTCCGCGGTTCGGACTGGTGCTGAGGGAAAAAGGCGGATCCGTCTCGTTCAGGATGGTACCATTGTTTTGGAGCGTAATGTTGTCGGCGTCGAACTCCGCGGGGACGGCTCCGAGTGAGGAATCCTGGCGGACCAAGAGGGTCGCTCCGTCAACCAGCGTGCCACCGGTGTAGGTGTTGGCGGTTCCGGCGAACCGCTGGCGCGGTGCGGTGAACGAGGGGGCGGTCTTGGTTCCGGCCACCACCATGCGCAGGTTGCCGTCGATCACCCCCGCGAACGCCGCGCTATCGGTTCCCGTGGTCCTCATGGTTAGGGTGGAGGTGATTCCGCCGGAGTTGGTCACCATGCCGCCGGTCGTTCCTCCGCCCGCAAGATAGCGGATCTCCTGATTGAGGCCGGCGAGGTCGAAAGTGGTGCCCGCGGCGTTTGCCAGGGTGAGTTGGCAGTCCACCGGCAAGCGGTTGTCAGCCGTGCCAAGCGAGGTGGTGCCCGCGTTGAGCGCGGCCGCGCCGGTGAAGGTGTTCGCGCCGGTGAGCGTGAGAGTCCCGGTGCCATTGTTGGCGAACGTGCCCGTTCCCGAGATGACTCCCGGATAGGTGATGGCATCCGTGCGGTTGAACGCCACCGTGCCATTGTCGAGGATATCGCCCGCCAGGCTCCCGGTGGTTCCCGCGTTTCCAATCTGGAGGGTTCCCGTGGTAACCGTGGTTCCACCGGTGTGGGTGGCGTCTCCCGCCAGAATGAGCGCGCCCGTGCCGGTCTTCGAGAGCAGGCCGCCGCCGGACACCGTTCCATTGATCGTCAGGTTCACGTCGCAAAGGAACGTGGCGGTGTTGGCGACCGTCACTCCAGGGGCCACAGCGAACGCGTTGCCCGTGGTCTGGACGGTGGCACTGTCCACGGCGAGATCCTTGTTGAAACTGCCGGAGCTGTAGTTTTCAAACTTGAGGGTGGAATTGTTATCCACGCTGACCGTGCCGCTCCCTGCCACGGTCATACGGGTGATGGAAAGCGTGCCCTGGGTGACGTGAATTGATCCCGCATTGGTCATGGTTCCATCCACAAAGGCAATGGTGTTGACACCCGTTTTCGTGAGGGTTTTGCCATTCAGATCCACCAGCGCGTTGCCCGCCACGATGGGCCGCACGTCCCAGCGGCCCGATCCGCCAATAGAGGCATCGTCGCTCAGGGTGATCGAACGAAAGCCGATTTGGTTTCCGGTTGCCGTACTGTTGGTGATAGCTCCCGTTTCGCCCACTCCGGTCCCGGCGATGACCGTATTGTAATCGCGGTTGGCATTGAGCACACCGTTGGTGTCGAGGGCACCACCCGGGTTCACGGTGATGGTTTTGCCGTTGGCTCCCAGCGATTGGGTGGCGGCGGGCTTCAGGGTGCCTCCGTTGATCGTGATATTGCCGGTGAAAGTGTTAGTTCCGCCGAGATTCAGGGTGCCGGTCCCGTCCTTGGTTAGGGTTCCCGCACCTGCGATCAATCCGCCGGTGCCCGAGGAGAAAGTATAGTCGAACGAGTTTGAGACGGTGATCGACGAGGGAATCAGGGTGCCGATCATGGGAACCGTGCCGGTTGTGCCCACACCGGCGTCGGTGAACGTCACGGCATCCAGTTGGAGGAATTTCTGGTCGCCCCCGAGCCACGCCGCCGTGGTGTTGACATCCCAATAGGCCCCGGCATTCCAGGTGCGGGCTTCCGAAGACACGGCAAGCGTGATGATTCCGGGAGTCGCGTCACTGAACGTGGGCGAGCGGTAATTGGTCGCGCCGCCGGACAAGGTAAGGTTGGCCGCTCCTCCGGATAGAGTGCCGCCGTAGCTCAGGACCGTGAACGGTGCCGTGGATGTCGGATTGGCGGTGAGCGTCACGGTGTTGGTTCCGTTCAAGGTGAGATCCGACACGGTTCCCAGGCTCCCGGCGGTTGTTGGATTGACTCCAATGGTTCCGCCGTTCAAGTCCAGAAAACCCGCCACGGTAGGTTCGCCGTTCAGGGTCCCGGTTGCACCGAGAGTCAACAGACCCCCCACGGACGCGCCCCCGATATTGAGAGTGCTGCCATTGATGATGACATCACCGGTCACCGCTCCCGTAATGGTCGTGATTCCGGTCGTCCCGCTGGTGGACACACTCCCGCCCACGGAGCCGTTCACCGTGGTGGTTCCGCCGGTGCTGGTGAGATTGCCGGGAACCCCACCGCCGATGGTGTTAGTGCCGCCACTGGAACCGAGGTTGCCTCCGAGTGCGCCGGTGATGTTTATGATACCGGCTCCCAAATTCAGGGTGCCGGTAAACCCGGATGCGGAACTGACGTTGACAATCCCGCCGCCAATGCGGTTGACCGTGCCCGCGCCGGACCATGCTCCGGTTAGATTAGTCGTCACCGTGGAGTCGAGAGTATGGGTTCCGTTGAACGTGAGGGTGGACGCGATGTCGCAGGTGTTGGCGCGAGTCGCGAGGGTTGAGCTACCATTCATCACAATGGCGCGCGTGATGCTCATCGTCCCCGAGTTTTTGTAAACGGAAAGGACCGAGGAGTTGTTGACCGTGATATTGCCGCTACCGCCCACCACCAGCGGCTGGCTCGCGCCTGCATTGAGCTTGCACGAACCTCCATCCACGATCAGGTTGCCTGAACCGGTCACGTCGATGGCGGCCATAAGAAGTTGGCCCACACCGGATTTCGTCAGATTCGCGTTCAATGTCAGCAATCCGCGGTTGGTTGCTCCGGTGGTAATCTCGCGAACGAAGATTCCCTGATCTTTCGAATGATCGGCACTGCCGCCTACCGACCATGTCTGGTCGGTGGAGACCGTGTAATAGCCCTTCATGGTGAGCGCGGCTGGCGTATTGGGAAACGCGCCGTTCGCGATGATTCCGCCGTTGATCGTCAGCGTGTTGGTGACTTGGGTATTGAGGGTGAAATTCGTGCTCCGGGTCCCCGTGGTGCCGAAGGTGAGACTGCCGATGCTCCGCGAGGTGGTGCCGTCAAGAGTCAGTCCGTTGGTGGTGGTGTCCGAAATAGTTAGATTCGCGCCAGCGGCCGGTACCGAAGCCGGATTCCAGTTGGTGGTCGTGCTCCAGTTCGTATTGGTTGTTCCATTCCAGGTCGATTGCGCCATGGCTCCGCCTGACAGCGCGGCTGAGATCAGGATGGCGGCGGAAAACGGGTTTGTGGCGGGCATGAATCGATGGGTTCTTTTCATTTCTGAAAGCTGCCCCAGCCCCTCCCCCCCTTAGCAAGCGAAATCGCGCGGATTTTGGCGATTTTTTCAAGTACCGCGGCCTCAACCGGGAATTATGGACCACGATCAAAACGGGCGGATTCAAACTCCTCCTGTGACGATCTGGCCTCGCGTGTCGGCACGTCTTAACGAAACAACCGCGGCGCGAACTCGGTCAGGGCGCGGCGCCAGACCGGCCACGAGTGATCGCCATCGGTCCACACCATTTCATGGCGCACGCCGCGCTTGCCGAGCAGCGCGTCGAACCCGCGGTTCTTTTCGGCCAAGAAATCGTCCTTTCCGCAGCCGATCCACAACAGTTTCAAATCGCCGTTCACCGCCTTCGGGTCATCCAACCCGGACGCCACCGATTCATCGGGAGGCGGAGCCGAACTGAACGCCCCGATCCATCCGAAATCGGCGTGGTGGTTGAGCGCGATGGTTAGAGCGTGGTGCCCGCCCATGGAAAGGCCCGCGAAGGCACGGTGTTCGCGGCCGGCCTTGGCCGGATAGGTCCGTTCAACCAGAGGCAGGATATCCTCCTTCAGTTCGCGGCAAAGCGCGGCGGAGTTCGCGGGGCCGTATTTCTCGAATCCCCCCTCTCCCGGCGGGATCGCGTGCGCGTCCGGCATCACGAGGATCATCGGCACCGCCTTCTTCTCCGCGATCAGCGCGTCCATGATCCAATGCGCCTTGCCGTGGACCGTCCAGGTCGCCTCGTTGTCGCTGTAACCGTGGGAAAGATAGAGCACCGGCAGCGGATCGGCACCGCTTCCCGGCGGTGTGTAAACGAAGATCCGGCGGACCTTGCCGAGCGCTTTGGATTGATAGAAATGCTCGTGAACCGTCCCGTGCGGCACGTCCCGCCAATCCCATGGTGCGGGTGGCAAGGCCGGCACATGCAGGTTAGCTAGGGCATCGTCGCACCCAACCTGCCGAACAACCGGGCGCCTGACGCCTTGATTGCGGGAACAGTCACCGTAATCGTGTCGGTGTCGGCATCAGGCGTGTCGTTCTCGACGGCAACCGTGACCCCGCCGGATTCCGATGATGTCGGACCTATCAGAATCTGATCGGTCGCACCAAAGTCGAGGGTGGACGACCACTGGAAAGTGATCGCGACCAAGCCTTCCGACCGGTTCTTCCGCCGGAAGCTGAAGACAAGGTCGCCGTTTATTGCGGTGGCGGTCGGCAGCAGCGCGCGCGAGTTTGAGCCGGGATTCAGCGGGTTGGGTTCGCCTCCAAGGACGAATTCCAGAATGTTAGGAACCCCGTCGTGGTCCGGGTCCGCCGAAGCAGCGGCATCCGCTCCCGTGAGGCCAGCGGTGGCGGTCCACATGTCGTAAGCCGTGGCCACTGACAGAATCGTCACGGTCACACCGTCGGACTGGTAATCCGCCCGGGCGGTGCCTTGTGCGAACACAACACGGCTGAACTGGCCGGTAACGGCGTTGGCCGTGAGAATGCGGAAGCTGTCGTTGGCATGAAAGACATAGCCCGGGCCGGTTTTCACGACGAGGTCTCCGGCCAGCCATGCGGTCCCGCTGACGGCGAGGACATCGAAGCTGCCCGGCGAGGAACCGTTGATCTCGACCACCAGGTCGCCGGTGGCACTTTGGTGGAAATCGCCGGTGATGCTTAGAACTCCCGGTGAATTTCCCGGACTGACGATGCCGGCATTGGTGAAAGTGGCGCCATTGAGCTTGAGCGTTCCGTTTCCGGAGAGCGTGCCGGATTCCTGGTTGACGAACGACGAGCCAGTTAGATTGACGGTGCCCGACTGGATCTGGAAGTTGCCTGCGTTGGTGATCTGCGCGCCGCTGGTGCCAAGGTTGAAGGTGGTGGCGTTGGTGATGAAGGTTCCTTGGTTTGCCAGACTGGCAGCCAGCGTGGCGGTTGATCCGGCAAGCGCGGCAATCGTGTGGCCCGGCCCGTTGGTCAACGGGTCGGCGGCATTGGTCGGCGTGAGCAGGTTGCTCGATCCCGGGGCAAACTCGAGCACGCCGCTGCCGGCCAGGGTGAGTGGTCCGGTGTACTGGAGTTTGGCGGTGCCACCGGTGGCGGCGGGGTTCGACAACCGGATCAATCCGTCGTTGGTGATGATGCCGGTGCCGCTCGCCTTGTTGAAGGTGACCGTGCCGTTGTTGCCGATGAGCAGCGTGCCGCCTGGAACCACGGCGGCGGATTGCTCGAACACGATGGTCGTGCCAGCCACGCCGGTGCTGCCCTCGCCGATCGCCGCGCATACGAGCTTGCTGTTGGTGAAGACCAGTTTTCCCGATATCTCCCCGCCGTTGATGGTCGATGAGATCAGGTTGACGGTTCCCGTTCCATCGGTGGCGATCAGTCCGCCGGTGTTGTCCACGGTGATCGAGGTGAAGTAAATCGCGCCATTGTCGAGCGCCCGAATCGTGCCGCGGTTGGTCGGGTTGCAGGTGTCAAATGCGAAATACCCGCCGGTGCCCGATGCCTCGATCATTCCACCGTTGGTCAGTGGCGTGCGAATATAGCCGTTGTGGCCCGCCATCACCCGCATCGTCTGAGATGCGCCAAGGGTTAGCGAGCCGCTGTTGACCGAATTCAGGAGGTTGACCCCTCCCAAATCCGTGTTGTTGAACAGGATCACGCCGCCGCCGTTGAGGGTGACCGGGCCATCCATGCGCAAGGTCGCGAGCGCGCTGCCGTGATAGGTATTGGCCACTTCGATGGTGCCGTCATTGACGATGGCGCCCTGGAGGGTAAGCGTGGTGTTGGAACCTTTGTCGGTCACTTTCCCTTCCGGGGTGATGGTCACATCGCGCAAGGTCGCCGTCGGTGTCACCCAGGTGTTCACCACGACATTTCCCCCGATCGATCCGCCGACCACCGTCGACGCACTCATTTGGACCGAACCTGTGGCGTCCGTGGCGAGCATCCCGCCGGCATTGTCCAAGGTGATCGAACTCAAGTAGAACGCTCCGCCGTCGAGCGCCCGCATGGTGCTGCGGTTGGCCGGGTTACAGGTGTCGAACCAGAAATAGCTGCCGGTGCCTGATGCCTCGATCATTCCACCGTTGGTCAATGGCACACGGACATAGCCGTTGTGGCCCGCCATCGCCCGCATCGTCTGGGACGCTCCCAAAGTCAGGGAACCGTTGTTGACCGAATTCAGGAGGTTGATCCCTCCCAAATCCGTGTTGTTGCACAGCATCACGCCGCCACCGTTGAGGGTGACCGCCCCGTCCATGCAAAGTGTGGCGAAGCCAGCGCCACGGGAGTGATTGGCCAACTCAATGACGCCGTTGTTATCGATGGTGCCCTGCAGCGTGAGTTTGTTCCCGCCAATGGTTGAAATCTTTCCGCCGGATAGGATGGCCGCATCCCGGACGATGGTCGAATTTCCGCTGATCGAAGTGCTTCCGCCAAACGATCCGCCGGTGACCACCGTGCCGTTCAGTTGCACCAAGCCGGTGGTGCCGGTCGTGATCAGACCACCCGTATTGTCCACGGTGACAGCGCCAAATCCAAGCGTGCCGGCGTTGGTGGCGCGCATGACGCTGGTGTTGGTCACGGCGGCGCTGATCCCAATCCCGCTGCCCGCACCGGTCGCATCAACAGTCCCCCGGTTAATCAGCGGGACGATGACCGATCCCGACCGACCAAGCATGGTTGTCAAAGTGACTCCTTCACTCAAGGTCAGGGTGCCGTTGTTGGTTTGTTCGATGGCATTCCCGCCGGCACTGTTGTCAAACACGATGGTGCCGGTGCCACCGACCACAACGGGACCATCGCAGCGCAGCCTGGCAAAGGCGCTCGGGGCACCCGCACTGCCTGCCAATCGAATCGTTCCTTGATTGATCACCGTGCCTTTTAGGACAGCCGTCTGGCCTTGCCACAAGGGCAATTGAACATTGGGGGCGATGGTGAGGTTCTGCAGCGTGCCGAACGGACACTGAATCGAGCCGCCAATAGTGCCGCCGGTGACCACCGTGCTGTTCAGTTGCACCACACCGGTGGCATCCGTCGTGATCGTTCCGCCCGTATTGTCCACGGTGACAGCGCCAAATCCAAGCGTGCCGGCGTTGGTGGCGCGCATGGTCCCGGAATTGGTCGTGCCGGCACCTATCGAGATCGAACTGCCGGTGCCTGCCGCATCAACCGTCCCCCGATTGATCAGGGAGAGGTTGACCGATCCCGACCTGCCAGCCAGCGTCGTCAGGGTTTGGCTGGAGCCGAGGGTAAGGGTCCCGTTGTTGACGCCCTCGATCAGGTTGGGGCCGTTGGTGTTGTTGAAGACCACCGATCCGGTGCCGGCGAGTGTAACGGGACCGTCAACCCGCAAGCGCGCCCAATATGACGGGTCCGCCCAGTAACTGATACATTTGACGCTGATGATTCCGTTGTTGGTGACGGTGCCCCTGAGCTTGGCGAAACCGAAATCGTAAACATCGATCCGGGCCGTTTCGGCCAGAGTGGTGTCCTGCAAAGTGATGCCGGTCCCGCTGTTGGAGACCCGAGCGTCGAGCACGCCGCCAATGATGGTGGTGTTGGTGACTTGGACGGTGCTGGTGTCATCGGCACTGATGATGCCGCCGGTGTTGTCGATGGTAGCCGGCAGGAAGGTGATGGTGCCGCCACCGGTGGCGCGGATCGTGCCGCGGTTGACCGGATTGATGGTATCGAAGTAAATTCCGGCCCCGCTGCCGATGGCCTCGATCATGCCGTTGTTGGTGACGGCGAGCTGGACATGACCGTTCTTGCCGGCCAACGCACGGAGGGTGTGGTTGCTTCCATTGGTCAGACTGCCGGAGTGGATGGCATCGATGACATTGGCGCCTGCGGCGTCCGAATTGTTGAAGACAAGTGAGCCGCTGCCGTTGAGAGTGGCGGCACCATCGCAACGCAGGGTGCTGTGGATGCCATTGCCGTGGCTGTTGTTTGCCAGTTCGACGGCGCCGTTGTTGGTCAGAACATCCGAGATGGTTAGAATCTTGCCGGCCGCATCCGCGGAAATTCGGGCGTCGGCCAGCAGCGTGGCGCCACGCAAACCGGCGGTCGTTCCGGTCATGCTGAGAATGCCATCGAGCGAACCACCGTTGACCGTGGTGCCGCTGAGTTGGAGGGTGGAGCCCGAGTCGGCCCCGATGGTGCCGCCGGTATTGTCGATGGTGATTGCGGCAAACGAAAGGCGGCCTCCGTCGGTGGCCGTGATCGTGCCGCCGTTGGCCAGATTGGTGGTGTCGAAAGTGATGCACGAACCGCTGCCGGTGGCGTCGATCAGCCCGTGGTTGGTCAGTGCGGCGCGAACATAGCCGCTGCCGCCGACGGCGGTGGTTAGAGTTTGGCCGGCCCCGAGCGTGAGCGATCCGCCGTTGGCGGTTTCGAGGATATTGCGGGAGGCGTTCGGGCTTTTGAACACGATGCGGCCGTTGCCGCCCAGCATCGCGGCACCGTCCGCAACCAGCGTGGCGTTTGCCGAGGTGCCGGCCAGTTCGATCAGGCCGTTGCAGACCAGCGAGTCGCCGCCCAGCGACAGCACGCCGCCATTGCCGAGTGTCGCCGTAACGGCCGGGCCGAATGTCGCCGTGCCCAACATCCTCAGCATCTGCGATCCGATGTTAAACACCGAATCGGTCAGTTCGGCGGAGTCAATCGTGTTGGTTCCCGAAAGTGACAACCCCAGATGCGACAGTGTGCCGCCCTTGAATGTGGCGCCGTTCATGAGAAAATCGCAACCGCTGTCACCCGTGATCGTGCCACCGGTGTTGTCGAGCGTGATGCCATCCAGTTTGAACCAAGCGCCCGCGCCGCGCACGCCAATCGTGCCGCTGTTCGTCTTGGCCGCCGTGGCGTAGGTGAGGTGGCCGCCATCCACATCGACGCTGCCGGCGGTGGCCAACGGCGCGCTTACCAACACGCTGCCGCCGCTGGTGACTTCAAACCCCTGGCTGGCGGCAAAGGTGAACGAGCCTCCGTTGATGGCGGAGATCGTATTGCCGGACGACGCGCCGATCCGCACGCGTCCGCTGCCGGCGATGACCGCCGCGCCGTCGGCCCGCAGGGTCGCGGTGCCATTGGACCCCGGACCGGAATCCAACAATATCGTGATGTCATTCACATGGGTGCCTGCCGGATAGGCGAGTATCCCGCCGCCGCCCACGCCAAGGGTGGCTGACGGCGCGAACACGCAGTTTTCAAACTGTGGAGCGAGACCGTTCAGCATCAGGTTGGCGGTGATCGAGACGCCACGCAATGTGCCGCCAGCGGCAGTGGAGCCAAGTGCGCCGCTGCCGCTGATCGTCCCGCCTCGGACGATGCCGCCGTCGAGGGTCAAGCTGCCGTTGGCCGGGCCATCGCTGGCCAGACAAATCAACCCGCCGTTGTTGTCGAGGTCGGCGTTGTGGACGACAAGCGTGCCTCCTGGGTCCACTTCGATGCTGCCGGAGTTCGCCGCGGTGGCATTTTCGAGCAGCACGCTCCCATCATGGATCATGATGGTGCCGCGATTGTCCAGCGGACCATTGAACGCCACACTGCCGCCCGAGTGGGCGACGGCACCATGATTGGTTAGAGCGGGATCCACGCCAAGGGTGTTGCCGGCGGCCGTGCCGGTGGCGAAAGTGAAGGAACTGCCGAGGGACAAAGTGGCGCCATTGGCCGCCTCGATGCGGTCGGATGTGTCTCCCGAAACTTGGCCAAGTTGGAGAACTCCGGATCCAGTTAGATGAACCGGCCCCTCAAGCCGGAGGCTGCCGGGGCCGACCGGCACGCTGGTGCCGGTGGCAGGCTCGGATGCGGCGGTACTCCTACCTGCGACGAGCAGCGTTCCGTTGATTTCGCGGGTCCCCCCTGCCAGCACGAGCGTGCCGAGAGAATCAGCCCGCAACACGGCACCCGAGGCCAAGTTGAGCGGCCCGGCGACTGCGAATGTTCCCTCATTCAAACGGACGCTGGAGCCGGAGACCAGGTTGAACGGGCCGGAGACCTCGCCGCTTGCCAACTGGAGTGCGCCAGCCACATTGAGGGCACCGGCGTGGTGCATGGGCGCGGTGATGCTGCCGCCCGCACCGGCTAGAACCCGCAGCGTCTGAGTGGCGGCCAAGCTGATCTCGCCGGCGCCAGTGGCGGTAATCCGGTTGAAGGCGCCCTCCTCGAACGAGAGTATCCCGCTGCCAGCCACCGTCGTCTGACCCGTTAGAAAAATCGATGCCGGATCGGTCGTTCCACGCAGGGCAATCGTGCCGTTGTTCCAGAGGGTGCCTGGCTCCAGATCCCAGCCGGGGTATTGCACCGTCTCAACGGTGCCTTCCGGCACGGTGTATCCATCGGCGATGGGTTGAGGCGGCGGTGGAGGCTCAGCACCCGGATTGACCAAGCGCGTGCCATTTACGGGGTGGAAGTTGTCACCGCTCGTGCCCCCCGCGATCATGATGCGGCCGTCGCCCAAGGTTGCGGTGGCGGCCATCGGCAGTGAGAGGTCGTGCGTGAACCAACTCGGCAGAGGACTAAAAGGAGATGGGGGGAGTTCCGCGCTTCCGGTGGCCGGATCGACCGTTGCCCAGATCCAAAGGAGTTCTCCCGCAGCATACTTGTCCATCAGCAGGTGCGCGCGGGTTCTGGTTGGGTTGAGGCACAAGGCAAAACCCGTCCAACCGTTGGGCGGGGCCGGTGTGAGATTCAGACGGCTGAAGGTTTGGTCGTCCGGGTTGAACAGGAACAGCCCGACTTCATTGACTTCGCCGACGATCCGGTTGGCCATGAGCAGGTAACGGCCATCGTTGAGACGATAGTTCGATATGTCGTCCGGAGTGCGGATCACGGACCACCCGCTCTGTCCGGCAAGGCTTTCGCCTCCCAAGCTGGTGAAGGAATTCTGAACCGGATCGTACAACTCCGGATAGGCACCTAGGTGGCGCGCCGAATGGCTCGTTCCGCCGTACGGCTTGTAGCCACCCACCACCACCGCCTTGCCGTTGGCGGCAGGCAACACGACCGGCAAGCAACGCAGCACGGCGAGCGGGGGACCGGATGTGAACGAGAGCGTCGCCGGGTTGAACAAATCGGAATAGGCGCTCGCGCTATTGATGTCGCCATACCATGCTCCGGCAAAAAGCACGCGACCATCGCTCAGCGTTGCGGCGCCGCCCCATGATCGCTGGCGGGACATGGTACCCGATGCCGACCATGTGTTGTCCGCCGGATTGAACAGCATGGCAGTGCTGTAGGACGGCACCCCGCCGCTGAGAGAGCCTCCCGCCAGGAGGATTCTGCCGTCTTGGAGGCGGGCCATGGTCGTGTAGTCGCACGGCCGGGGTAGCGCCGCCATCGTGAAGCTGTTGGAGACCGGGTCGTAGGTGTCGGTGCTACCAAGCGCCTCAAAGTTCAGCCCATGGCCGCCGATCAGCATCACCCTGCCATCCGGAAGGCGGATGACATGATGGTTCATGCGGGCGATGGTCATGTTGGGCCCGGCGACAATACCTGTTTCGGCGGCGGAGTGAGGAACAATGCAACCGGTTAACGCTCCGCAAAGGGCAAGGATACGGGTGAGTCTCGGATTATTCATGGCTGTTGGAATTGCTGATGCTGGCAGGTGCGGGATCACATTGATATTGGCTATCTAGCATTCTTATCCCGGTGCGGATTGGGTCGGAAAGTTGGTTCGTTGTTGGCCGGGTATGGTTGGGGAGCGGTTGCAGCGGACCATTGATCCACCCGACCGATCCGGCCGGATTTTCAGGCGGGTTGGCGCCGCCGCCGGATCACCACCCCGCCCAGAGCCAGCAGGGCCAGTGAGGATGGCTCGGGAACAATCACCCCGCTGATTCCGTATAGGGGCTTGGCATACCTGTAATCTCCATATGAGTAGTCGATCCATTTCTGATCAAGGTGGTAAGTCAAGGCCCATTCGGGAATGCTAGTGCCTAACGACCATGTTGCCGTCTCGCCGTTCCATTTGGTGCCTGTCGCGGCGTACCTGAACCAACTTAATTCGCCGTACTGGGTATAGCACACATGATTCCTTATGCTGCCGTCCCAAAGATCGGCCAGGTTTTCCGCGACCAGTTCACCCACCGTGTTATAAATCGGAACATCCCAGCCTCCGTCGCCTTCGTTGATCTCGGTCTTCTCCGGTTGCAGGGTGAGTGTTACCGTGGCGGGAAGGGTCAATGTGCTGGCCAGCAGCAGCAGACTTGTGATGACTTGTTTCATGGTTTTTTGCGGTTGCATTTTCACAATCCCTAGTTGCCGCTGAACCTGACGCGCATGAACCCCGAGGGCGGCGAGCCGATGATGAACGGGGCGCGGAAGGTGCGGTTGATGTGGTCTCCGGCATCGGTATCGGTGAAATCGACGCCGTTGGACATCCAGGGCATGATGTTTCCGAGATCCATGGAGAACTCGCCCGTGATCTCGATATCCGCTGGGACCGGCTTGGCCAGCGGTATTGTTAGTGTGAAATAAGGACCTCCGGGAGCTTCACCCACCGTCCCTGTCACCGGGGCCGCGGGCTTGGATGATTTCAACACCGGCGAGGTTCCACAGGCGTACTCGATAATGTTAGGAATGCCGTCGCCATCCGGATCGGCATCCGGCTCGGCGCTTGCGCCGGTCAGGCCCATCGCATGCATCGAAGCCCGCAAGGTGCCTGCCGGAAGTTCGCGTACGTCGAAGGCATCCACCAGCATGGTGTTGGCTTCCGTGGGATCGATCCCGAACCAGAATCCGGCTTTGGAAGGGCTGATGCCCGTGCCATCCAGCGGCCCATCGCCCACCCTCTGGAAATTCACGCCATCCGTGCTGCGGTAGGCATGGTAGGTGTTTCCCGTCTTTACGATGCGCAACTGGAACGGACCGTTGCGCAGCGGAGCGGTCGGGTCCACGCCGGTCATCACCCCTGCCTTCTCCCTGTAGAAGCTGTTGTTGTCGTCGATGCCGTAACTCGTCCACACATTGTTGTCGGTGTCCTGCCACGCGTTCAAACGCACGGCGTTGTAGAGGACGCTGTTCGGTTTGTAGCTCGCGACGGAAAGGGTGGCCACCCAGTCCGAGGTCGGCTGGACAGGCACGCTGAAGAAGTTGAGGGAGCGGTTGAAATAGGTCCAGGTGTCGCCGTTGTTGGCCCGGAGTTTCATCAGTCCTTCCGCCACCGAGTAGTAGTTCGTCCCGCCGGTGGTGGAGTAGCCGGCGGCCAGGCCGGCCGTGAAGTCGTCGCGGAAGAGCACATGGTCCGCTGGCTCGACGACAATGCGAAGGTTCTGGCTCCCGCTTCCTCCCGCATGGGAAACCAACACGGTGGCGTCGAACACCCCGGCCTGGGTGGGAGTGCCGGTGATGAGTCCGCCCGCGCTGATTTCCAGTCCGGGCGGCAGACCTGTCGCCGAATAACCCTGGGTGGGTCCATTCACCCTCCAGGCAAACGGAGACCCCACCATCGCGGTCGTCAGCGCCGGCCCCGTGAACTGCGGCGCCATGGGCACATCCCGCACCTCGAAGGAGTCAATGGTCGCGTGGTCGTTGTACGTCGGATCAATTCCGAACCAGAATCCCGCCTTGGCGGGACTTCCGTCACCCCATGTGACCGGCTGCATGACCGGAGTGAAATCCACGCCGTTGACACTGTAGGAGGCCTGATAGAGCGGACCTTGCTTGGTCAATCTCAGAAGGAACGGACCGGCCCCAAGGTCCGCCGGGGAGGTTCCATAATCGGTCCCGGCGCGTGCCGTTTCGCTAACAAGAGCGAAGCCCCTCGGCTCCACCCAGCCGTAGCCATGGCGCAGATAGTTGTCGTCATCGTCGTAGAGTGAGAGGAAGACTTCAACCCAGCGTTCCTGGGGAGGCACGAAGCGGCTCACACCGAGAGTGAGGGTGAAGTCCCCGGTGGCGGGGAGGTCCGCCAGCATCAGATTTGCAATGCTGTTGCTGCCGCCCCACAAATCACCTCCATGCGCCCGCATGTCGAGGGCTCCGGACGGATCGCGGCTCAGGTAGGCATCATCGGGGCGCACACGCGTCATGGACGATTGCGCGCCATTGTTGAAGTCCTCGCGGAGGACGACGTGCTCGCTCGGGAGGACCACGATCCGCAACGAACCTTGGGCCGTGCCCTGTGCGTTCGAGGCCGTGATCGCGAGGTCATAAACTCCGGGAACCGTCGGCGTGCCGTCAAAAACCCCGGCTTCGTTGTCGAAGGAGAGCCCCGGCGGTACCGGGGACGCCGTGAAGCTGTTGGCCCACGGAGCCACGACCTCATGATGGAATACCCGGCCCACCGCGGCGCTGGTGAGGGTGGTGCCGGTGAGGGCGGGCGCGGAAACCTGCCAGACTCCGGGAGCCACCACATAATCGGCCCCGAAGAGCAGGAAGCCGTCCGCGCCTCCGGCCTTCAGATCGCGGATGCTGCTTTCGAAACTCCAGGCGGCGGCCAAGCCCGGCTCGAGGCCGGTTAGGGACCGGGTGGCCCCCGCACGAATCTGAGCCCAGGAGCGTGAGGTGTTCCAGAGTCGCAGGTTGTCAATTTCTCCTACGAATTCAAGGGTGCTCGATGCGCCGCGTGTGGTGCCGCCCAGAAGCAGCGGCTGGGCCGAGGGCACGAAGTCCCCGGTCGCCGTGAGCGCGTGTTTGAGCGTTCCGTCCACATACAGG
Source organism: Verrucomicrobiota bacterium (assembly GCA_017301995.1). GTDB lineage: Bacteria > Verrucomicrobiota > Verrucomicrobiia > Verrucomicrobiales > Akkermansiaceae > Luteolibacter. The sequence goes on from JAFLEH010000003.1 coordinate 163,388, forward strand.
TTCAGATTCGAGGGCCCGCCTACGGAATCGTAGCTGATCGCGATGTGGTGCCAGTTGCGGTCCCCAAGCTGCCCGCCCGCCAAAGTGTAGGTTCCCCCGGTGGTCCGGACTTCGGCGCTGAGGTCGTAATTGCTGTTGATGCACTTGAGGTTGAGGGAGCGCGGGTTTCCCCATTGCAGCACCTCCGTTCCCCAGGCGTCCACCGGATCGGGCGAGGTCACGCGCACCCACAGTTCCGCGGTGAACGAGGTGGTGAATTGGAGCGCGGGAGTGGACGGGATTTCGGCCATGTCCAACCGGTTTGCCGCCCGCGAAGGCGCCAACCGGAGCGCGCGATTGTCGCCCGCAGTGGGAGCCGGGCTCGGGGCAAGCTGACGAAAATACAGATTCGAATGGCTGTATCCCTGGCGAATGCCCGCGTTCAGCAGCGACCAGGCGGTCTGTCCGCCGCCGGTCACCGGGCAAAGGCGGAAACTGTTGGGGCCGGAGTTGTCCCAGACATAGGGAACCGCCGCCATCAGCAGCGGGGAAAGGGTCGCTCCCCCGTCGGTGGTATGGCGGACGCCGTTTGACAATCCAGCCGGAATCGTGAACGCGAAACATGCGCTCGCGCCGCTGGCATCGGCGGGATCGAGCGCCATCACCGGGAGGTCCCCATTGCCGTAATACGTCATTCCCGGAAGGTGGAGCGGAACGGCAGGTCCGAAGCTGAAGCCGGAGTCCGACGAACTTCGCAGCATCAGCGCGCCGCTCCCGTTCGAAACATAGCATACATAGACATGGGTCCCTTGGGCCACCATCGCGACGCGCCCGGGCCGCACCTCGTCGCTCCCGATCGTGCCCTCCGAGAGATCGCGCACGGCTTCAAAGGTCGCACCGTGGTCGATGGAACGCGCGTAGAACAGCGCCGACCTCCCGGAGGAGTTCCTTTGGTTCCAGATCGCGTGGAAATAGTCGGAGGCGCCGTCGTTGGTGACCGCGCCCATCTGGCTCAGCATGCCGGAGCCCGCCGGGCTCCAGGCTTCCGTTTTCGCCGTGGAGAGGGTCGTGGTGGAAAACGAGGTCGCACCTTCGTTCGACGACACGGCGAAAAACGGCACCGTCCCGTTCGTTTTCCAAAGCGACACCACCCGCTGGCCTTGCCACTTCACATCCATCGGATCTATGTTTCCCCAATTCCAATCGTAGGGAGCGAAGGAGCCGACGGGAACCGCCATGAAATCGGTAAAAGTGGCTCCGTGATCCTGGGAGATCACCATCCGCCCGTTCGGGATTGAATCCCATGCCACGTTGGTGCCATAGGCCACCGCGACCCTGCCGCCCGCGACTGCGATTCGCACGGAACCGACATTGCGGTAGTCCGGCGCGCGCACGATCGTCCGCCCGGCATCAAAGGTCGCCCCACCGTCGGTCGAGCGAAAGTAGTCGATTTCGTAGTGCGCGGGAGATCCGGGCACATAGCGTTTCTGCACGATGTGCACGTCGCCGCCATCGACCGCGAGCCGGTAGGATCCCGAATCCGTTAGGGCGGTGCGATGGGATCCCTCCCCCGGATAGGGCTGAAGAACCACGCGCGCCTGCCAGGTGGCACCGCCGTCTGTCGAACGCCGGTAGTTCAGATAGCCGAGGTTGCTTCCGACCGTGGAAACCCACACGCAATGCAGCGTCTCGCCGCTCGACGCGAGTTCCACACACGAGTCCGAAGCGGCCCCATCCGGGAAATCCTCGGATAGGTTCGTTTCCCAAGGACTGATCGGGGGCGACACCGCCGATGAGGTGACAAGTCCTCCCGTCCATAGAGTCAGACAAAGCGCCGAAGCCCTCAGCAGGCGCGTCCGCGCCAGGAATTCATCAGAATTTGTTTTCATGGCATTCGAATTTTTCGGAGTAACCCAACGGATCGACGATGCACATAACCGGAGGGTGAGGCTACGCGCGAAATCGCAAAATCGCCGCGTAATTTGCTATTTTTCGCAACGAATCACAGATTATGGTGAATCGTGAAAATCCTTTCTTGATTGACCGGAAGAACCGCCGCTCGAGCTGAAAGCGGCAAAATGCCCGCAGAAAGAGTTGGAGATCCGCACCACAGCCCAACAACCGAAAGATCTTTGCCGTTTGCTTTCCCACCCTAGCGGGCAATCAGCGACGGTCATAGACGCGCCGCTACAGTTGGGTGCGGATCACCGCCCCCTATCACTCCGCCAAGGCCTTCAGACGCGCGATTTCCGCGCGGACCATATCGGGAGAAGGCGCGCCGGGATTGTTGAATCGCTAAAATCGCAATAAGCGGGTTGACGTGCCCTCCCTTTCTTGCGTTCATTGCCGCACCTCTACCGTCGAGTTCTGGCACGTCGATTTGAATCTCCCAACACAGTCGTTTCTTCGTGAAGACAACCCACAGCAGATGGGATTTCTACGCATTCGCCAACTCCATGAGGGCGCGGGTGACCGGCAATCGCGTTATCTTCGCGTGTAGTGGCTGCGTTATGGCGGGTTTGGCGCTCTTGATGACTTTGGGGGCGCACGACAGGAGCGCTGCCGACAGTTCCGAACGGGAAAAAGTTGGAAGTCATGACGGTTGCCGCCGGTCATCACGCGGTCTTCGCGACGATCGGGATGGAATTCCGTCGCTTTCCAATGGACGAACGGACAATGATCCGGATCGACACGATGGAGGATCACCAGAGAATCGGATAATTTTCGACGGAAAGCGGTTGCTGAATTCCAGTTCCTACGGTTTGCCCCGAGATGAAATTGGCCGTATCGAAGCTTGTATGAGCGATATCACGACGAAGTGCGTTGACGCTCGACGACGCAGCGCCGGTGGTGCCGTGCTATCGCCTGGTTCGACAATCAGGTATGAAGGAATCGAGGAGAGTGTATTGTCCCGGATAACGGCCGATCTCGAGCGCGGTCTGTCAAAGGTTGTTTCAAAGAAATTGGCTAGGGCATTGAGTTATGATTTGATGCGCCAGATACGGTCCGAGTATAGCGGATCCGTGACTGTTACAATGAGGCGTGTGGTAGCTGGTTCCGCAACCTACTTTTCGTCTGAACGGGCGCGTGTTGCCGGGGATCTTTCGGCCATGGATGTCATCGTGACACACGATGACGGGAGAGTCACCAATTACGGCCCCAGCCTTGAAGCCGTTCCCTATGCGGAAGTCAGCGCCGAGTTACAGTATCCCGCCAATAGCCGACGGGATGATGACAATTTTCTGAACGAATGAAGGCGCTTGTGAAACGGCTCGCGAACCGACTCAACAATCCGCGAATGGAACGCTTGTAGCGGCGCTCCGCGAGCGTCGGGGCCGATGCGTGGCGGAAATCTCTATCAATCGCGGTTTCATCGGATTTCCAGGCCTCAAGGCAATCAGCGACGGTCATAGACGCGCCGCTACAGTTGGGGGAGGAGCGCCGCCGGAAACGCCCGGGGTTCCTGGCCCCCTATCACCCCACCACCACCTTCAGCCGCGCGATTTCCGCGCGGACGTTTTCGGGGGATGGAGCGCCGGGATTGGTGCGGGCGGCTAGGGCGCGATCGAGCGAGAAGACCGAGGCGGAGTCCGCCGGGAACGCGGGGTCGAGCGCGGGGAAATCCAGCCGGTCCAGCGGCGTGCCGGTGCGAACGGCCTCGGCCACGGCCTTGCCGACCAGTTCGTGGGCATGGCGGAACGGAATCCCCGCCTTGACCAGATGGTCGGCTAGATCGGTGGCCAGCAGCATCGGATCGGCGGCGGCCTGGCGGCAGCGGTCCTCGCGGAACTCAAGCGCGGCCACCATCTCGGTGTTCACGGCGAGGACCAGCGCGAGCGTATCCACGGAATCAAACAGCGGCGGCTTGTCTTCCTGAAGGTCCCGGTTGTAGGTGAGCGGCAGTCCCTTGAGCGCGACCAACAGGTTCACCAGATTTCCAGTTAGGCGACCGGTTTTGCCACGGGTCAGCTCGCAGACATCGGGGTTCTTCTTCTGCGGCATCAGCGACGAACCGGTGGTGTGCGCGTCGGATAGAGTGACGAACGCGAACTCGCTGCTGCACCACAAAATCAGGTCCTCGCTGAGACGCGATAGATGGGCGCCGCAAAGCGCGATCGCGAACAGCATCTCCGCGATGTAGTCGCGGTCGGCAATGGCATCCATCGAATTGCGGGTCACGCCGCCGAACCCGAGTTCCGCGGCGATCGCCTCGCGATCGAGGTTGATGGTGGAACCGGCGAGCGCCCCGGATCCCAGCGGCGAAACGTTCAGGCGTCGGCGGCAATCGGCAAGCCGCGAACCATCCCGCTCCAACATTTCGACGTAGGCGAGGAAATGGTGGCCGGCGGTGACCGGTTGCCCGCGCTGGAGATGGGTGTAGCCCGGAATCACCGTGGCCGCGTGACGCTCGGCCTGCCCCAACAACGCCCGCTGGAGACCGCGGATCAGATCGGTTAGCATATCAACCTGGGCGCGGCAATACAGCCGGGTGTCGGTGGCCACCTGGTCGTTGCGGGAGCGGGCGGTGTGGAGTTTCGCGCCCGCGGGACCGATCCGGCGGGTCAGTTCCGCCTCAATGTTCATGTGAATGTCCTCAAGGGACGACTTGAACTCGAAATTTCCGGCTTCAATGTCCGCCTGGATGCCGCGAAGGCCGGCCTCGATGGCGGAAAACTCCTCCGCGGTCAGCAGTGCGGCGACCATCTGCGCGCGGGCGTGCGCGATGGATCCCGCGATATCGTGCGGATAGAGGCGCCAATCGAAGGAGATCGATTCACCGAATTGTTGGACGAGCGACGAGGTATCCTGGGAGAAGCGGCCTTTCCACATGGGGGAAATCAGGGTTCGGGAGTGAATTGGATCTTGCGGATGTTGACCGGCTGCCAGCCTTCCGCGACCGGTAGCAGGCGCAGGGTGACCTTCTGACCCTTTGTCAGATTCACCACGCCGACCTTCACCGTTTGATAGGTTTCGTAATTCGCGGTCTTGGGCGCGGTGCAGGCCAGATCGCCCACGCCGGTGAGCTTGATCACCGAACCTCCGCTCGGCGAGGCCGCCTCGATGTGAATGGCGTACTTGCCGTCGCGGTCCGCCTGCATGTCCCATGAAACGGTGTCGGCCGGATCGGTCCAAAACCCGATGTTGGACGGGCCGTGGCCTTTCCGCTCGGATTTGATTTCCTTGCCTTGGAACTGGGCGTCATCCGGCTTCAGGGTGAGCACGCCATCCTTGTTGGGAAGCACCGGCATGACCACCACCTCGGGCTTGCCCTGGACCACCACCTTGATGGTGGAACTGATCGCGTCCGGGGCCTTGGCGGGCAGTTTCAGCACCTGGCCGGCGGGAGTCTTCTCAACCGTCACCGCCGCGCCGCCGGCGAGCAGGTTGGCTGATTTGATAGGCGTGGCCAATCCGGGGACCAACAGGTTTCCATCGGCGGGCCAATCGAACACATGCAGATAGAGAATGGTGTCGGCGCCGGCGTTCTTGGTGGTGCAGCGGCCCCACGGCAGGCCCTTGAACACGGAGGCGTGGCTGCCGTAGATCGACTCGCCGTTGACTTTCATCCACGCGCCGACCTCCTTGAGCAGTTTCACCGATTCCGCGGGGATTTCGCCTTCGGCGGTGGGCCCCACGTTGAGCAGATAGTTGCCGCCCTTGCTGGCGATGTCCACAAGGTTGGTGATGAGCGTGGAAAGCGGTTTCCAGTTGTGATCGTAGGATTTGAAGCCCCATGTGTCATTCATAGTCATGCAGGTTTCCCAATCGCGTCCGGGGAATCCGGTGGCCGGGATGAACTGCTCGGGTGTTTCGGTATCACCGTGATAGCCGCCGCCCAACCGGTTGTTATGAATGATGCCGGGTTTGATGGATAACAGCTTGGCCAGTTTCTCGGCGCGCGGCTGGGTCATCAGATGGGGCGTGTCCCACCACAGCACGTCCGGCTGATACTTGGTTAGAATCTCCCGCACCTGGGGCACCGCCACGCCGTCGATGTAGGCGTCGAAACTGCCCTTGTGGGCGTCGTCCCAGCCCTCGCCGTCCTTCATGCCGGCCTTGGCGCCGCCCGGATTGGTCCAGTCCTGGGCCTGCGAATAGTAGAGGCCGAATTTCAGCCCCTGGCCGCGCGCGGCTTGCGCCAGCGGGCCGATGAGGTCCTTTTTCCAGGGAGTGGCGCCCACGATCCCCCACGGGCTGGCGTCGCTGGGGAAAAGCGTGAATCCGTCGTGGTGTTTGGAAGTGATCACCATGTAGCGCATGCCGGCTTCCTTGGCCAGCGCCGCCCACGCGGACGGATCGTACTTGGTGGGGTTGAAGGTGGCGGCGAACGCCCGGTAATCGGCCACCGGGATCTGCCCGTTGCGCATGATCCACTCGCCGATTCCGCCGATTTTCTTATCCTTGTAGGTGCCGGCCGGGACCGCATAGACACCCCAGTGGATGAACATCCCGAACTTCGCCTCGCGCCACCAACCCATGCGCGCATCCCGCTGTTCCGGGGTTTCGTTGGCATACGGATCGCCCTCCAACGCCCGTGCGGTCGGGGTCAGGGTGGTCAGAGCGGCTAGGGTTCCGGCGAGGAAGGTCGTCTTCATGCGCGATGGTACGCAGAAAACCACAGGTTCTTCCAAGAAAAATGTGTCCTGATCTTTCAGGATGCCGTGCCCTTCCGGGCCGCTTTGGGCTTGCGCGGTGGCGGGCGGTCGCCTAGTCCCTGCCTCGCCCATGTCGAGTTCCAGCTATTCCATTCCGTCGCCCGCCTTGCAGAAGGAGGTGCGGCGCCGCCGTTCGTTCGCGATCATTTCGCATCCGGACGCGGGCAAGACCACGCTCACCGAGAAGTTTCTCCTCTACGGCGGCGCCCTGACCCTGGCCGGCAGCGTCACCGCCCGGAAAAACCAGCGCGCCACCACCTCCGACTGGATGGAGTTGGAGAAACAGCGCGGTATTTCGGTTAGCTCGACCGTGCTGCAGTTCGAGTACAACGATTGCGTGGTCAACATCCTCGACACCCCCGGACACAAGGACTTTTCCGAGGACACCTACCGCGTTCTAACCGCCGTGGACGCCGCCGTCATGGTGGTGGACGCCGGCAAGGGCATCGAAAGCCAGACCCGCAAGCTGTTCGAAGTCTGCCGCCGCCGCGGCGTGCCGATCTTCACCTTCATGAACAAGCTCGACCGCCCGGCCAAGCCGCCGCTCGATCTGGTGGACGAACTCGAAAACGTGTTGGGCATCCACGCCTTCCCGCTCAACTGGCCGCTGGGCGACGGACCCCGGTTCAAGGGCGTGTACGACCGCGAGCACCGCCAGGTTCACCTGTTCGAACGCACCGCCCACGGCGCCTTCCGCGCGCCGGTCAAGGTTTCCGGCATCGGCGACGAGGGCGTTAGGGCGGCGATCGACGAGGGAACCTACCGGCAGGTTTGCGACGAGTTGGAGCTGTTGGAAGGCGCGGGCGCGGACTTCGATGTGGCGAAAGTGCTGGCCGGCGAGCTGACCCCGGTGTTTTTCGGCAGCGCGGCCAACAACTTCGGTGTGCAGCTTTTGTTGGACCGTTTCCTCGAACTCTCCCCTCCCCCGCTGCCGCGCAAAAGCGAGGACCTATCCATCGATCCGGCGTCGGAGGAGTTTTCCGCGTTCGTCTTCAAGATCCAGGCGAACATGAATCCGAAACACCGCGACCGCGTGGCCTTCGTGCGCATCGTTTCGGGAAAATTCGAGCGCGACATGAACGTGCTCAACACCCGCAGCGGCGAGCGCATGCGGTTGGGAAACTCGCAGCGGCTCTTCGCCCGCGAACGCGAAACGGTGGACGACGCCTACGCCGGCGACGTGGTGGGCCTGGTGGGCAACTACGACCTGCTCATCGGCGACACCCTGGCCACCGCGCCCGGCGTGACCTTCCATGAGATCCCGCGGTTCGCGCCGGAATGCTTCGCCTATCTGCATAACAAAAGCACCGCCAAGTACAAACGGTTCCGCGACGGACTCCAACAGCTCCTCAAGGAAGGCGTGGCCAGCGAGTTCCAACCGCTCGACGGCGGCTCGGGTGCGGCTCCGCTGTTAGGCGCGGTGGGCCCGCTCCAGTTCGAAGTGCTCCAATACCGTCTCGAAGGCGAATACGCCGCGGAAACCCGCATGGAATCCGCCTCGTGGTCGATCGCCCGCTGGCTCAAACCCCGCGAGGGCGACCCGATGGCCCCGGTGGCCCGCCCGTCGCTCTCGCTCGGCGCGGCGCTCGCCCGCGACTCCAACGGATGGCTCGTCGCCCTCCTGCCCAGCGAGTGGGCGCTCAAGACGTTCACCGACAAAAACGACGACTGGATCGTCTCCGACCAGCCGTTTCCGCCTCCGGCGGCGGAGCTGAAACGTTAGATCGCACCAGCCGGCCACCTCCATGCGCCACATCCTCGCCATTCTCCTAACCGCCGGATGCCTCGCGTCCTGTGTCACGCGGCCGCCCGCCCCTCCGCCGCCACCCGCGCCGCGCGCGAAAATCGTGGTGGCCGAACCGCCGCCCGGCCCGGTGAAGGTGGACATTTCCCTAACCACATCGACCGCGCAGCTTCTGGCAAAGGACAACACGCTGCTGGCGGAAATGGACATCTCGCCCGGCATGGAGGGATCGGCAACCCCGCTCGGCACCTTCCGGATCAGCGAGAAGATGCCGCTCAAACGCTCCAACCGCTACGGCCAATACGTCCGCCCCGACACCCGCGAGGTGGTGGTGGCCAAGCATTGGGAACACAAGGGTCCCAAACCGCCCGGCACGGTCTATCAGGGGATCGCGATGCCATGGTGGATGCGCCTCACCGACTACGGGGTGGGCATGCACGTGGGCGGGTTCGTCCGCGGCCAACCCAGCAGCAAAGGCTGCATCCGCGCTCCGGAGGAAGGCCAACGGTTTTTCTATCAGCACTGCCGGATCGGAACCCCGGTGAGGATCCATCAGGGCAACCACCCCCGGCCATCGGCGCTGTGAGCCGGTTTCTCCCAGCCCATCCCGGACCGCCACCCTTGGACCTCGGACTGCGGGTTCAATCGAACGCCCCGAACAACCTCGCCCCGGCCTGGACGACTTCCCGTTCGCTATCAAAAGTCGCGCGCCAGCAACGGGTGGCCGCCGCCAGATCCGGCAACGCGGTGCCGAAGGCCTCCACCACGAACCAGCCATCGTAGCCGTGATCGAGAAACCGCCTAACCGTCTCCTCCAGCGGAAGATGCCCGCTGCCGGGAGCGCCGCGGTGGTTCTCGGATAGATGAACGTGCCCGATCACCGGATGAAAGCGGTCGATGGCCCCTAACGGATCGATTTCCTCGATGTTCGCGTGAAACGCGTCATAGGCCAGGGCCACGTTCGGCCGGCCGATCGCATCCACGAGTTTTTCCCCGTCGGCCAGGGTGTTGAGAAGATGGCACTCGAAGCGGTTGAGCGGCTCGATCATCAGGCTCACGCCCGCGCCCGCGGCATGGTCCGCCACCTCGCGCAGCCCATCGGCGGCCCGCGCGAATTCGTCGGCGGATGGCGGCAGACCGGTGAACACCCCGAGCGCCTGATAGAGCGGCCCCATCAGGATTTTCGAGCCCAACGCGGCCGCGGCATCCACCACCCCGCGCAGGTAATCGCCCGCCGCCCGGCGCACCGCCGGATCCGCACTCAGAAAATCCGCGCCCGCCCCCGGCAGTGCGGTGGACGCGGTCACATCCAGCCCCATTTCACCGATCCGCGCGCCGATCATCGCATGATGCGCCGCATCCGGCTGATGGATCGGAACCTCCACCCCCGTGTAACCCGCGTCACGCACGGTTTCCACATGACACAAGTCATCCACCGTCACACGCGTGGTCCACAACAGAAGATTGATCGATGTTTTCATAATCTAAGCCGGGAGACGAAATCCTCGCTAATTGTCCCCCGCGCCATTTGACACCGAATCCACGGACTTGCACGGATTTTCAGAAAACCGATAGACTGACATCCGTGAGAACCGCCAGTCAAAGCGTCCTCAAGGAGCGTGGCCATCCTGCCCACTCCCCTTCGACCGCCTGAAAGAGCCCCGGAGAAAGCGCCTTCGTCCTCATGTATCTTGCGTTTTGCCGTCTTGAGTCTCTCCCTCCCCCCTCCGCAAAAAAATGCGGCTTACCGCGTTTTTCCGCTTTCCTGACCCGCTACGCTTGCTAGGCTCGTCACCGTGCCTTGCGGCCATTCTACCATCCCCAAGCCCACACTCCCAAAGCCGAAATCCGCAATCCAACACCCGTCATTCGAAACTCGAAACTTGGACTTCGAAATTTCCTCCGCTGCCATGACCCTCACCGCCGCTCCCCATCAAAAAGCCAAAGCCATCCTCATCCGCGAGCTGGGTCCCGTGAATGATGCCCGGTTCATCCGGCAAGACGATGCGATTATCCCATTCACTATGCCTCATTCGTGCCAGCCTACCCCTTACTAGACGACACCTTTCTCCGCGCCCAGTGGAGCACCGAATTCGAGGCCTTCCAAAACGGCCCCGAATCCGCCGCCCTACTGGAGCGCCTCCGCGCATGGGCCAGACGCGACCCGCTGAACGAACGGGCGTCCGAGGCGGCTTTCATCCAGCGGTTCTTCGTGGAAACCTGGGGCTACCGACTGCAAGGCGACCTGACCCCGGATTACACCTGCCGCCCGCAGTTCGAGGTGGGCGGCGCGGGCCAGTCCGGCGGCACCGGGTTCGCCGACCTCGCGCTCGGCCGCTTCGGCAGCGGCGGCGACGGCATCCCGCAAACGCTCTGCGAATTCAAGGACATCCGCTCCGGCCTCGATGCCAAGCAGGCCCGCAAAGGCAACACCCGCTCGCCCGTCGAGCAGTGCTTCGATTACCTCCACGCCGCCTGGCAAACCCGCGACCGCGACGCTCTCGTGGAGCCGTTCTTCGCGCTCGTCACCGACATGACCGAGTTCCGGCTCTACGCCCGCCGCCTCGGGCGCGGCCAGTGCCAGCGCTTCGTGCTTTCCGAATCCGGCAGCGCCACCGAGCCCGGTCTCCTCGCCGATACTCCGGCGGCGGCCTTCCGGCGCTTTGTGTTCTGGCGCATGTTCCGGCCGGACATGCTGCTGGCGGAACGCGGCGCACCACTGCTCGACCGCCTGCTGCGCGACCAAATCGTCCGCGAAAAGGCCATCGAAAAGGATTTCTACCGCGAATACCGCGACTACCGCCAGTTCGTCTATCTGACCCTTGTCGAGGCCAACCCCGGTTTTACCGGCACCCGCGGCCAGCTTGTGCGCCTCACCCAGCGCTTCCTCGACCGCTGCATCTTCATCCTGTTTTGCGAGGACATGGGGCGCGTGCTGCGCTACCCGCCGGCCCTGCTCCGCGAGATCCTCATCGAGAAAAGCCAAAGCCGCTTCTACGATCCCGAGGGCTCGGGGCCGTGGGATGAAATGCGCGCCCTGTTCCGCGCCATGCGCGATGGCGGAAACTTCGGCTCCCATCCGATCACCCGCTTCAACGGCGGACTCTTCGAGGAGGATCCGGCCCTCGATTCGCTTATCATCCCCGCCAAGGTTTTCTGCGCCCACGGACAGGCCACCAACCTGCTCGGCCACCCGCGCACGCTGCTGTATTTCTCCGCCGCCTACAACTTCGGTCTCAGCTCCGCCGCGGGCGAACGCGCAATCTCGCTCCACACCCTCGGCCGCATCTTCGAGCAATCGATCACCGAACTCGAAATCATGGAGGCCGAGGCCGATGGCCGACCCTCCATCAACCTGCTGAGCAAACGGAAGACCGACGGCGTCTATTACACGCCGGAATGGGTCGTGAACATGATCATCGAGCAAACCGTCGGTGCGCGACTCGAGGATATCAAAGCGGAACTCGGCTTCGCGAACCTGGCCCCGCTCGATGACGCGGCCATCGCCGAATACCGCGCCTACCTCAAAGACAAGCGCCGCACCGCGCCAACCGCCTCAAAGTGGATCAAATTCCTCGACGACTACCGTTTCCGTGTCGACCATCTGCGGATCGTGGACCCGGCCTGCGGCTCGGGCGCTTTCCTCATCCAGGCGCTCAACCGCTTGGTGGAGGAATACCGTTGGGTGCTCGCGGAAAAGGAACGTCTGGAGGGTGGCCGCGGCCTGTTCGATCAGGATTCGATCATCCGCTCGATCCTCTCCTACAACATCTACGGCGTGGACATCAACCAGGAGTCGGTGGAAATCACCAAACTCGCCCTCTGGCTCCACACCGCCGCCCCCGGCAAACCGCTGTGCTCGCTGGACTCCAACATCCGCTGTGGCAACAGCCTCGTCGGCCCGGATTTCGCGGACTTCTACCGCGGACGCCACCAGACGCTGTTCGACCAGGCGGATGGCAACGAGCGCGAGCGCATCAACGCCTTCGATTGGCACGCGGCGGTTCCCGAAGTGTTCTCCCACGGCGGTTTCGATTGCGTGATCGGCAATCCGCCCTATATCAAACTCCAACATTTCCGCCGCGCCCAGGAGGATGTCGCCGCCTACCTCGTGGAGGCGAACCATCCTGACGGCTCGCCGCTCTACGCCAGCACCCGCAGCGGCAATTTTGATATGTATTTGCCCTTCATCGAAAAGGGCCTCCGCCTGCTCAAACCCGAAGGCCGCATGGGCTACATCGCCCCCAATGTCTGGATGGTCAACGAATACGGCCAACCGCTACGCCAACTCGTCCGCCGCACCGGCTGCCTCGACCGCTGGCTCGATTTCAAGAGCCACCAGATATTCGACGAAGCCATCACCTACACCGCCCTCCAGTTCTTCCGCGGCTCACCCGTCCCCGCCCTCACCTGCGCCTTCGCCCCCGACGGAAACGCCGCCGCCGTCGATTGGCAGAAGGCCGATAAAGTTCCTTTCGAAGAATTGCCCCGAGATGAAGCGTGGACCCTGGCTCCGAAAGCGGAAATGGAATTGATCGCGAGGCTGGGCCAAACCTGCAAGACACTGGAGCAATGCGCGAAGGGAATCGTTGTCGGCATCCAGACCAGTGCCGACGACATCTATCACCTCAAGCGTCTGGGACCCAATAAATACGAGACCCGAAAAGGAATCGAAGTGGCAATCGAGGATGCGCTGATGCATCCGCTCGTATCGGGTCCTGAGGCCAAGCGTTATCGGAGCCCGAGAACCGAAACCTATCTTCTCTTTCCCTATACTGTCGAAGGTTTGGGAAAAGCCCACTTGATTCCAGCAAATCAAATGCAGGCAGTCTATCCGCTTGGTTGGGCCTACCTTCTGTCCCGAGAGTCCGACTTGCGAAAGCGAGAGAATAAGAGCTTCGATGATGATGAATGGTATCGATTTGGTCGAAATCAGAATATTGACAAACAGGAGTTGCCCAAACTGATCGTGGCGCAAACCGTGCCATCCTTGCGCGTCTGTAATGACCCGGAAGCCGCGTTCCATCTCAATAATGTTAGAGTGAATGGAATCCTCACGGCAAATCCTGAGGACGGATGGTATCTGCTCGGCATCCTGAACGCCCCGGTCTGCGACTTTGTATTCCGCCGAACCGCAAAGGCCAAGGAAGGCGGCTACTACGAGGCCAACAAGCAATTTATCGCCCCGCTCCCCATCCCCGACGCGACGCCGGAGGAGCGCATGGAAGTCGGCCAACGCGCCCGCGAGTTGCAGGAACTCCACACCCGCCGCCGCGACACCATCGCCAAGCTCGACCAGCGGCTCAACAGCGCCCAAACCACACCCGTGACTCCCGCGCCCAAGGAAGACTGGCTGTGGGCGGAGGTCGGCACCCCCGCGTCGTGGAAACACTCGCCCGCCGCCCCCGCCGGCCTCCCGGCCCGCGAACTCACCGCCTGGGCCAAACAACGCCACGCCGCCGCCCTCCAACAGCGCCTCGACACCCTCGACGCCCTCCTCCAACCCGGTGCCACCCCCACCGTCACCAACACCGACGACGAACTCGCCCTCCACCTCTCCGGCCGCGAAGCCCTCCGCCTCTACGACAAACCCGACACCCCCTTCCTCGCCGCCCAATGGCGCCACGCCCTCCGCGACCTCAACATCACCGAGTCCTTCAACGCCCCCCGCCTCCTCAAACTCCTCCTCACCCTCCGCACCACCAACGAGCCCACCCTCCGCGACCGGGTCCTCACCCTCGACACCGAAATCACCACCTTCGACCAGACCATCGCCACCAAAGAAGCCGAACTCAACGCCATCATCTACAAGCTCTACCGCCTGAAGCCGGAGGAGGTCGGGATGGTGGAGGGTGGTTGAGCGTGGCGGCGGTTTGCAACCGCCATGCCAAATCCACCTCGCCATCCGCTTTCTATTCGCTACAATTTGCCTGTCAAGCACCATGTCCCTTCGCATCCGCACCCTCAAACTCAAGTCCATCCGGCAATTCCGCGATGTGACCTTTGATTTCACCGATCCAAATACCGGCAAGCCGCTGGACCGCATCTGCCTGATCGGTGGCAATGGCACCGGGAAATCGACGATCCTCCGGCTGCTGGCAGCGGACTCGATTCTCGGGGTGCCCTCCGCTGCTCCTCCTTGGATTAAAAACTTGGCTGCAAGCGCGGCCATGTTCGTAGAGTTTGAGCATGGAAACACAAGTGCGTGCCTTCAAGGAAACCCGAACCCGAATAATAGATTACCAGGTCGGTTGGCTTGGAGGACACGCAAGGATCCCAACTCCAAAGAGTATTTGGACGAGGTTGGACAGATTCTTGGGCCTGACACGATCCAAGAACGGACGCGATGGACTACGGACCTACGGAATTCGGTCACCGTGTATTGTCCGCCGGATTCGGAACTCGCCCCCGGTTCGTCGAAAATCAATGATCTGCCATCCGCAAATCTCAACGACGCCCTCACTTTCCTGAAATCGCCTCCAACAAGATTCATGGTGGGCCAAGACAAGGTTGCGGATTTCTGGAAGCTGCTGATCGTTCTGATTAAGGATCGCGAAGCCCGTCTGATCGAATACAACCGCCGTCCCGAGAACCAGCACCGGACGATCAGTGAGGTGGAGAAAGAGTTTCTTGCGCAAAACCCGGACATTCTCAAAGAACTTGCCGCGTTCTGGGAGCCCATTCTCCTCAAAGCCGGACTGAGGTTCGATTACGAAAAGGCCTCGCAACCCGTCCAGCTCACCGACAATCTCAAGGCCTACATCTATCTGGCGGCTGAAAACGCGGTGCTTCCCTATGCCGAACTCAGCACGGGAATCCGCAGCTTCCTGTTTCGCCTCGGACACCTTTTCACGATCTTCCGTTACCACCACGACAAGGGAGGCATCGTGCTTATCGACGAACCGGAAAACAGCCTCTATCCGGATTTTCTGTTTGATCTGCTCGCCCACTACCAACGGACCGCGCCCGGCGCCCAGATGTTCTTCGCGACTCACAGCCCGATTGTGGCGGCCCAATTCAAACCGGAGGAGCGATTCATTCTCGAATTCGACCCGGATCGCGGTGTTGTCGTAAGACGCGGTGTCACGCCCGAAGGTGACGATCCCAACGATGTGCTACTCAAAGACTTCGCGGTTCGGACCCTCTACGGCGAGAAAGGCTTGGCCAGTTGGAACCGGTTCCGTGAACTGAGCCGCCTCATCGAATCCGAAAGCGACCCAAAGACCCGAAAAAACCTGCTCAAGGAATACCTCGAACTCGGAAGGACCTACAACTTCGATCCGCACAATGAACTTTCTGCCTAAGGACGGTGCCGCGGCCAAAGAATACGGTGACCTGAGGTATCCGCAGGATAGTGAAGAAGCCAGGGACGCCCTGATTGGCCTCCAGAAAGGCTTTTGCGCATACTCGGAACGCCATCTGAAGCCGCTGGACAGCGTTGAAGTCGAGCACTTTGATCCCCGTAAGAAGAACACCCCCGCCGATGGCTTCAACAACTGGCATGCCGTCATCCGCTGGATGAACGCGCACAAATTCAGACGGATCGACCGCTACGAGCCGCTGCCTGATCTGGAATCCTGGAAGCCGGACCGCGTCCGTTACGAACGTGGGCTCTTCGTTTGTGATGACGGGGACATCGAGACGAAAAACCTGATCGAATTCCTCAGCGTTAATAGGCAGGAAGTCTTTGAAGAAAGGTCGAACCATATTGAGCGACTGCGCGGCATCCAACGGAGATTCGGGAATGAGGCATTGATAGAGATTCTGCGTGAATCTCCGGCGGATCTGTCATTTCCAACGGCGATTGTGGCGGAGCTTGGCATTCCTGCCTTTGATTTGATTGATGAACTGCTTGCGTCTGAGCGGCCTTGAAGCAGCTATCTTCAAACACGGGGTCAGATCCCCAGGGTCTTCTGCTCCGGATTTTGTTTCATAGGGTCGGAATCGGTCATTGCGCGGGATTGAAATGACGGGGGCGGCCGAGAATGAAATGGACCTACGCAGGAAGCTCGGCTACCCTCTCCCCGGCAAAACAATGGGCATTCACCTCGTAGATCGGACTTTTGAAGTGTGCGGGCCGTCTGGGCTCGGGGCTTCGCCGCGTCCGGAACTGGTGGGGCCGGTGCTTGCCAGCCTGCACGACACGCTGGTGGATTCCGTGCGCATGGGTTTTCTGCATTCGAGCCGGACGCGTGGGCGGATGCCCCGCAGCCTGGCGGCGGCGGCGGAGGTCCGCTTTGTCGGCATGGAAGGGAGCGGGGATGTGGTGACCAGGCTGCATTTCCGGGTCGCCCGGTTTGGCGATGTGGCGGCCGAGTTATTCGAGCAGGGCCAGCTTTGGGACGACGGTCCACGGCCCGAGCAAACCGCCTTCGACCTGCTGGCGCTTTCTTTGGGTGATGCCCGGAGCCAGACGAAGGACAGCGGCCGCTTTGATTGCGGGTTGCTCAACCGGTTCGCGGCCTACCGTGCGGCACTGAAGCGCGGGGTGGAGGCGATCCGGCTGGATGGCAGCGGACCCGATCGGGCGGTGATTGATTCCGTGTTGGTCGGTGCCGCCGACTCGTTGCGGCACCAGACACCGCCCGGCCGTCGGGTGAGGTTGTGTGGCAAGCTCGACATGCTTGGGGTGAGCCGGAAGGTGATGGGACTCTATTTGGAGGACGGCACGCAGGTCACCGGGCTGTGGAATGCGGAGGACTTCGCCGGCTTGGCGGGATTTCTCGACAAGGATGTGGTGATCGAAGGAATGGCGGTGTTCCGTCCGTCGGGCCGCTTGCTGCGTATCGATGCGGATGCCATCGCCGCGGCGGGAGCGGGCGATTCCTATTTTTCTACTTTGCCCCTGCCCGGTGTGATTGACTACGCCGCCGCCGTGCGCACCCGACCGGGATCTTCTTCCTACAAGGAGTTGCTGGGCATGATTCCGGGCGAGGAGTCGGACGAGGAGTTTCTCAAAGTCATGGACGAAATGGACCGATGAATGGCGGCTATTACCTTCTCGATACGAATGTCCTGCTCCATTGGTTGCGCGGCAGCAGCGTATGCGGGACCATTGACGGGCAGTTCGGGCTGACAGCATCCGCATTCCGGCCATTGGTATGCGAGGTGACACTTGGCGAAATCGAAGCTTTCGCCATGAGCAGCAAGTGGGGCGAGGCCAAGCGGCAGAAACTGTCCGAAGTGCGCAGGAAACTGGTGGTGGTGGATTTGACCGACGCGCGGATCTACCGCTCCTTCGCCGAATACAGTACTCTGGCCAAGGAGCGAGGGTTCGCGATTTTTCACGACAAGAACGACCTATGGATCGCGGCGGCGGCGAAAGTCAGCGGTGCCACGGTGCTCACGACCGATGCCAAAGGTTTCAAGCCGCTGCGGGACGGACAACATCTCGATGTTGTGGTGCTCGATCCGCAAACCGGCTGGGCGATTCCGTGAGATTCCTGAACCGATGGGAATTGTTTTCGCAGTTCCGTGCCGGGTGGGGATCCCGCTCCCACTTCCGCATCGCCTTCGATTTCGGCGCTGCGCTCGAACCATTCTTTCGGGTATCGGAGTTTGATGGTTCCCATGGGTTGCGGCGGAATGCTTCCGCCTGGATTGTTGTCATTTCATAGTAGGATGACCAACTCACTTTTCTCGTTCGTCACCTCGTCTTCCACTAACAGCTTCTTTCCCGGTTTTACCTGCCGGCGACTTCGACTCGAAAGTAGAATATCTGTGCGCGTGTGAGTTGGAGAAATGGGCCGCGCGGGGGCGGTTCGACTATTGGGTGCGGAATCTGGTTAGGAAGGCCGCGGAGCCGGAGAACGACGGTCATAGACCCGCCGCTACAGGGAATGAGGTGTTTGTAGCGGCGCTCTGCGAGCGTCGGGGTGATGGAGATGCGGATTCCTTTCGTTGGCTTTTCCTTCGTCTATCCGGGCCGCGGGGCCGGTTAGCGACGGTCATAGACGCGCCGCTACAGGTTGCGGGAGTCGCGGCTCAGGCCTTTTCCTCCGGAATTCCCAGTTCGGATAGGGCGCCGCGGAGCCATTCGAGCGAGCGGGTGAGCATTGGGCCGCCCTGGCCTTCGCATTCGATGGAGAGGTGGCCGGTGTAGCCGATGGAATGGAGGTGCAGCAGGCATTGTTTGATGTTATCCGCGTTGACCCCGTCGCCGGTGGCGCAGTGGGAGAGCGCGATGCCGGTCTGGCCGCCGCGGGCGATGGCGGCGAGGGATTCACTCACGTCCTTGACATGAACATGGGCGATCTTCGGGCCGAAGCGTTTGCAGAACGCCACCGGGTCCTGGCCGGCGATGAAGCTGTTGCCGGTGTCCAGATTCATGCGCAACCACGGGCTTTCCACGAAGGCCAGCATGCGTTCGAGAAACTCCGGTTTGGTGGTGAAATAGCCGTGCACCTCGATGGTCACGATCACCTCATAGGCCTCCGCCGTGGTGATGATCCGCTCGTATTGGCGCTTCATCAGGTCCATCGCCTCCTCGTCGGTTAGTCCCTCGGGGCGGTGCAGTCCGTCGGTGGTGGCCACACGGTCGCAACCGGCGTGTTTGGCCCATGGGATCGCCTTGAGCACATAGGGCAGCCCGTAAGCGGGACCATCCACGCCCGACAGCGGAAACGCGGCGTCCACCTGCGAAAAACGCACGCCGAATTTCTCCATGTGTTTCCGCAACAACAGCGGATCCTGATACATCGCGATGTGCGGCTGGTAGCCGAGTCCGTGAATCCAGCTAACACCATCAATCAGGCCGCATTCGATCCAATGGACATCATTGTCCCGCGCCCATTCCAGGCAGCGGTCGAACGAAACGAAAGACGTGTTGAAGGCGTCGGTGTGAAAGGAGAGTTTCATGGCAACAAGTTATTGGTTATTTGTTATGGGTTATTGGGAGCACCCCGCGGTCCAGCGGGTGCCGCGGAGGTAGAGGGTGCGGACGCCGGCGGCTTTGAGGGCGTTGACGTCGTGGCCCAGCGGGCAGTGGAACACGCGACCCTTGCCGGGGGTGAGGACGAAGGCCATCGGGTGGACGGTTTTATCCACCTTGGAAGTGGCGTCGGCGAGGACCTGAATCCGCGGATCACCGACGAGGCAGGTGTAGAGTTCGTCGGTCGTTTTGAAATCCGTTAGTCCCTGGGTCACCGGATGATTGGCATCGGCGATGCGGACGAGGAACTCCCCATAGGGATCATGGCCGCGCGCTTTCGGATCCCAGATCCGGCCGGCGGTGTTGACGAAGCCGTTCCATTCCTGGCATGCGCCACAACCGAAGTGGGCGATCACCAGTCCGCCGCCGTTCTTCACATAATTCTCCAGGCCAAGCCACTGCTTCTCGCCCAAGGGCAGACGATTCTGATAGTTCTTGAAATGCAGAAACACCGTGTCGAACTCCGCAAGACCCGGCGCGGCCAGGACGTAGGGCGACTCACAAATCGTGACTTCCAGTTGGGGATCGGCGCGCAGGATGGTGGCGAACTCCGGTCCGGTCTCGCGCCAAAGGTGCGCCGGATAGTCGTCGCCGGTGATGATGAGAACGCGCTTGCGTTTGTCGCCGGCGGGACGCTTTGCCAGCCAGACCTCGCTCACCACGGCATTCGGCCCGGCCAGTTTTCCGACCTTCACGGTGATTTTCCCGTCGGCGAGCGCCTTGGCAGGCACCGGAACCTGAAGGCGAACGTGCGTGGCCTTGTCTCCGTGCCAGGCGATGGGACGGAACTCGGGCAGCACCATTTCACCGTCCACCGCCAGCGATTGGACCCGGCCCTGGTTGTCGCCGTCCCATGCCGTTAGGCCGAGCAGATAGGAACCCGCCGGATCTAGACCGGTGATTTCATAACTCACCGTCCCGCCGAAATCCACGGTGGCCTGGGGCAGCGCGACATCGCCGAATTGATAGGTCGCGCCCTCGGTGCGGCGGATGCGGATGCTTCCATTCGACGCCATCGGTGCGGTGCCCGAGTCAAGACGGATCGCTGCCGTTGATCCGTTAGGCAACAATCCGGGCCGATCATCGGGCACGGGTGCGACAGGCTCGATCAATGCGCCATTGGGTTGCAGCCGTGCGGCTTGGGCGCGCAGTTTTTCCTTGAGTGGGGACGGAGCCTTCTCCGACGCCTGATGGAGAATCGCCGAGGCAACCTCGCGGTCCGGATGGCGGCGTGCCACATCCCAGACGATC
The DNA here is from genome assembly GCA_017301995.1 of Verrucomicrobiota bacterium. Classification (GTDB taxonomy): domain Bacteria; phylum Verrucomicrobiota; class Verrucomicrobiia; order Verrucomicrobiales; family Akkermansiaceae; genus Luteolibacter. The sequence continues at coordinate 183,948 of JAFLEH010000003.1, forward strand.
CGGCCGGTGGATTCGCGTTCCGCGTCGCTGCGCGCGACCAGCAACCGGCCGACGCAGGCCTCCAACTGTTGGACCGGAATCAGGGCGCCAAGCGCCTTGGCCGCAGCAGTGGCAATCACCGCCGACGGATCGGCCGCTTGTTTCCAGATCGCATCAACCGCGCCGGTGGCGTTGCGCGAAGCCAGCATTTCCATGGCCACGATCCGGCGGGGTGGATCACCCGCCAGGGCGGCGGTCAACGCCACGTCCACGCCCTGGCGATTCGCCCCGGCCAGCGCCTGGCGCGCGGCGCTTGCGGCGGCTGCGTTCTTCGAATCCGCCGCGATCTCCAACAGCGGGGTCACATCCCCGGGCTCAAGCATCATGGCCAGATTGCGGGCCGCGTCAGCGCGTTCGGTTTCGCCGCCCTCGCGGACGAGGCGCAGCAGGTAGGGCCGCAGGGCGGGTCCCGCATCCGCTCGGGTTGCGAGAGCGGCGGCAACCCGCGCCCTATCGGCTTCTGCGAGTTTGCCGATGCCGGCGAGCGCCACCTCCGTTAGTTTCGGGGATCCGCTCCCCTTGCGGATCGCCTGCAACGCGGCCAGCGCCGTTCTTTCGTCGGCTGAAAACAGCGCGCTGGTTAGAACCCGGTCCGCATCGGCCGGTGGGACGGCGGCGAGAGCGGCGGTGAACGCGGCCACCTTGTCGAGCTTGGCGGAGTGTGTCGCCTTGGGCTCATTGGCGGGAGGAATGCCGCGGATGCGCGCCACGGCGGCGATGGCGGGATCCTTGAGTTCCGGAGCTTTCCCGGCCTCCTCGATCGCCGGGATCGAAGATGGCCCGCCGATCACGCCCAGCCATGCGATGGCGATGGCCTTGGCCTGCGTGGTGGCGTCCGATTTCAGGAAAGCCAGCAGTTCCTTTTCCCGCGCCGCGCTGGTGGCGGGATCGTTGGATTGATAGAACACCGCTGCCCGGGCTTCGGCCACCCACGCGGGCGGTTGGCCCTGCTCGTAGCGGGCGAATGTTTTCAACGCCGCCTCGGGATTGGGCGGAGCGGCGGCCAACCATCCGAACAGACAAACCCACATGCAAATTGTCGTTTTCATATCATCTATCAGGCATCGAGTTTCCAAGGAGCGCGGAGGGCCACATCCAGCATCCGGTCGGCGACGGAGTCATCGACGAACCGCTCTTTCGCGCCATCCCAGCGCAAGGGTCTGCCGAGTTGACCTGAGATGTTGGTCAGGTGGCACAGCGTGGTGGACAGATGGGCCTGTTCGATGGGTGCCACCGGGTCGCGGCCCTCGCGGATGGCATGGAGAAAATCGCGGAAGTGGTGTTTCGACCAAACCTCAGCCTCCGGTCCGGGACGCTCCGCCAGCAGCGATTTCGGATAGGCATCGATCGCGCCGCGGTTCGCGCAAACCCAGCCCTCATCGCCGATGATCTGCACATCCATCTTGCCGCCCGATTCGTTTTCGGTGCCGAACACGAGCTTTTTGCCGTCGGCGTAGGTGAACTCGGAACGCCACTTCCATGCGGTGTCAAACAGGCCTTCCTTGGGAAACTCCGCGGTGGTTTCCACGGTAAGCGGAGCCTCACGATCCTTTCCGAGTCCCCATTGCGCGCAATCCACATGATGGGATCCCCACGCGGTGATCCAACCGCCCGAGTAGTCGAGAATCTGATACCAACCATAACCGCCATGGCCATCGGCACGGCCGGGCGAATGCGGCTTCCACGGCGCGGGACCTAACCAGAACTCATAGTCGAGTTCGGGTGGCGGCGGAGCGGGCTTCGGGTCGCCGCCCTGTCGGCCGTAGGGCGAGGTGGCGATCGCGGTGTGGACCCGCCCTAACCGACCCGAGCGCGCAAGCCACGCGGCCTGTTGGAAGGTGGGCATCGAACGTTGTTGCGTGCCGTTTTGCAGGACCACGCCGTAGCGCCGGGCGGCCGTCACCAACGCGCGGCCCTGGGCCACGGTGTAGGCCACCGGCTTTTCCAGATAGACGTGCTTGCCGGCCCGCATCGCGCTGATCGCGATGAGCGCGTGCCAATGGTCGGGCACCGCGATGGAAACGGCATCGATATCGTCGCGTGCCAGCACCTCGCGGAAATCGTGATAGCCGGTGCAGGATCCCTTGCCCTGGGTGCCATCCGCGACCGCCTTCGCACGTTCGACCTTGCCCGTGTGCAGATCGCACACCGCCATCAATCTCGATTCGGGCACCCCGCACCAGGTGGGCGTGTGCAGTCCTCCGCCTTGGTCGCCCAGACCGATAACGGCCAGATTCAACCTCGCGGAGGGCGGGAGACTCCCGCCGGGAGCGCGTCCCGCGGCGGCAAATCCCGCGGCGACGGCAAATGTGGACTTGAGAAAGTGGCGGCGCGAACGGGCCGGCAGGGAGTCGAACGAAGGATTCATGGCATGGGATGTTGGTGCGTGCGTTTTTCCATACTTGCGGGTATGGTGAGAAGTTCAACGGCGGGATTCGAGGAGTTCTTTCGGTTGGCGTCCATTATTTCGGAAGATCACTTCCGGACGGCGGCAATCAAGGTGGGGCACCGCGCTCCGGTAATGCCTGGCTGACTCGCCCGCAAGGATGCCGCCCATCGCGGCCTCCCCATTTCCGACATGCACGGGTCTATCTGACATTGAACGCGAATCTGAAGAATCCGGGATTTGAGGCGGACGGCGGAACGGAGAATTCGATCGTCTCGGTCGTGAGCGTGGTCGATCTTGATAGAACGGCGATCCCCTCGGCCGCGCGCCATGTCACCAGATCATCGGATTCCTGGAGTTGCCATTCCACGTCATCGGCGAGCAGTTGCCTTGTTAGGGTGAAATGCCACGCACCATCGGCTTCCCGGCCTGCCGCAGGTAGAATGGCGCGGTCGCAAACCAATGGATCGCCGCCAAGCGCGTATTCCAGCAGATTTGAAACCCCATCCCCGTCGGGATCGTCATCACCGGCCAGGTTGAGGTTCTGTTTCCATGCGGCATAGCCGGGGGCGTCGGTATGCCCCGGTGTCGCGACGCCGGCGCGCCAGTTGCCAGCCAAGCCATGATCAGGATTGAGATGCGGCGCGACGAGAACGAGACTGGACCCGGAGCCGTCGGCGGCGGTTGGCCACGGCGGCGCATCGTCATAAGGAACCACACGGATGGGAGTGCCCGCCAAGGATAGCGTCAATGTCTCGCCGGCGTTGTCGAGGCTGGTGGTCAGCCACTCGCCGAGGATCGGGAGTCCGGTGCCGTATTTCGCTTCGAACGCGGCGCGGTTGCGCACGACGAGTGCGCGCGAACGGGGACCCAGCGAGAGACCTGAGGGAAACGCGAAATCGATTCCCTCCGAAAACCTGAGACCGTCGAGAATCAGCGTTGCGGTTGTCGAAATGTTATACAATTCGATAAACTCCAGACTGCTTCCTTCAGGAGGGTTATACATGATTTCCGAGATCACCAGATCGGCCGCCAGATTTCCGGGAACCGCGGCACCGGCTGTGAATTCCAGTGGCGCGCTCCAATGGCTCCAGTGACCGGCCAGATTGCGATGCCTGACACGCGCCCGATAGGTGTGTCCCGGAAGCAGATCGCTTGCGGGAGGGGAAACAACGGCGTCGAACGATGGAAGTGACGGCGAGCGCCAGACCGGCGTGATTTCATACACCCATGGCTGACTGGGATCAAAACCCGGGATTCCGGGATGTCTCACTTCGCCGATCCGCCACTCCATCGCGGCGTATCCGGTGCCGGCGTCCGCCGCAAACGGGCTGGATTGGAACACCAGAGCGTTGGCGGGAAAACCGGAGGGACCGGCGTAACTGATGGTGGGTGTGGCGGGAAGCGCCGCGGGTGGTTCACCGGTGGCAAGCGTGAGCGGGTTGGTGGTGCCCTCGGCCATGGCGTCCAATCGCCCCCCTCCATGCGGATCGGAGGCGATGAAATCCTTCACCCACTTGAGCATGCCCGGATAATCGGCTGTAGCGAGGATGCGCGAGTCCGGATAGGGACCCTGATTGCCCTTGGAGGAACCGATCGGATAGGGATTGCGATAGAAGATCCCTTTGTTATTGGCCCGGGGATGCCAGTCCCACATGCGGCGGTCCACTTCGACGAAGCCAGCATCAAACGGATAGAGCGGATCCTCCGGGGTGGCGGGAATGATCCGCGGCTCGTTGCCGGTGGCAAAGGCGACCGTTTCGTCCATCACCTTCCACGCCTGATCGGAATTCAGCAGGAGGTCGCGCAGTTCCCGGCAGCGGTTCTGCCATTCGATCCGGATGGAGGTGTGCTTGAGGCAGTTCTGCACTCCTTCGTAGGCGGCGTGTGACTGGACTCCCTGAGGTCCCCAGCGATCGAGTTGTTCATATAACAAGTCGCTGTCCCACGGATGGATGCTCCAGCGGCCGTCGAGCGGGTTGCGGAAGTAACACATGTTCTCGAATTCGCGTCGGTCGGTGTTGTTGACCGCCTCGGTGATCGCCCGCCACGACGCATATCGCTCGAGATCCACATTGGACCGGAACCACTGCTCGGTCTGGGAAGCGTTTTGATAGCCTTCCGCGAATGAATTGATGTCGGAAAAGTCGCCGGGCTGTCCTTTCCCCTGGCCGGTGAGTTCGTTGGCGCCCTGTTCGAGTTGGAAGAGGTTGCCGTCGGGAAGGCCCATCGTTTCCTTGAAGTGGTTGTCGAGATTGCCGAACGCCAGATAGAGCCCCCAAAGATCCCCTTCGTATTGATCGGACGGATTCGATTCGGCGGCGGAATCGATGACCCGGAACTGGACGAACCGGGTCTTGGGCGCGGCGACGCCGGCTAGATTGAAAAGCTTGAAAGAAACCGCCTCGTCAAGCCCCGCGAGTCCGCGGTTCCACTCCGCCCAGGGTTCGGCAAGCGACGAGAGATTCAGCGTCCGGACCCTGCCGGCGGGCTGGTTCCGGTCGTCGCTCAGTTCGAGTTCGTGGGCCCGGTTGAACTTGATCTTCCATTTGTTCTTTCCAACCACGAAGGTCGAGTTCTGCCCTTTCACGCGGTAGCGGACATGGTCAAAGACCCGGCCGCCAGCCACCAAAGCGCCTTCGAACTGATAGCTTCCGTTGTCATACGCCGGATTGTATTGGCAAGCCAGGACATCGCTTTCCCGGCCGATCAGATGCCACGGAACGATCCGGTTCATGGTTTCCCGGCCGAATGTGGCGGCGGCTGTTGCCCCCGGCTGGACCGCGCCGGTCCATGCGGGCGCGCCGTCATAACAAAACCATGCGAAATTCGGCGAGGGATCATCGGCGTATGGCACGCGCGCGGCTGTTAGTCCGCCGTTCCGCGCGCCGATCCGGTAGCGCACGAGATTGCGGTGCTGTTGCGCGGTGGGAGGCACGATCGCCGTGAAAATGTCATCATCGGCCACCGCGTCGCCCCCGGTTCCGTCGTCGCGCATGGGCAGGGACGCCCACTGTGCCGACCACTCCGGGTCGGTGAGACGGATATATGAACCCGGCGAGACAATCTGATATTCCAACCAAACCATCGACACCCCCGCGGGGCTGGTGACTTTCGCGGTAACCGAAACCGCTTGTCCGGCAACGGGTGATGCCGGAGCATGGAGCACCTGGCGGATCGCGGGCGGCGCGTCCGGGGTCTCTTCCGCAAACGCTGTGCCGGGGGTGGGAATGGCCGACCGCCACGAACCGCCCAAATCGCCATCGAGCGACTCATGCAATCGCTGGATCGAGGTGCCCGGCTCGGCTCCAACGGTCGGCCAGGGAAATCCGTTCCCATAGCTCACGCTGTCCACCACCGCTCCGGAAGTGTCCACGAGGGTGATTTCCTCTCCTTCTCCATCAAGGTTTCCGACCCACGGTCCGAGGGCGTCGGGGTAACCGAGATATTGGTTGAGGTGGGCGGGATTCTCGGCAACAACCAGGCGACCGCCTGCAGCCAGCACGCTGCCGGAGGGAAACACATAGGTGATTCCACGCGAGAATGACCATCCACTCATATCAACCGGCACGGCAAGCGGATTGAGAAGCTCCACGAACTCGACGAATTTCCATTTCCCATCCGGCGGATCCGCGTGGATCTCGCTGATGACGATGTGATTTGCGAAAGTTCCGGTGCCATTCGCCGCGCCGGGGGTGGGTTGCGAGAGGTGGACCATCCCATGGGTGGCGGTGTTCCCGGTCAAAGTGGCGTCGAGGTGGAAGTCGTCGCCGTCCGGCGTGCGGTTGAGTCCCTGGATGGCGAGGGTGTTGGATCCGGCAACCAAGGTTCCCGCCGGGATGGTCAGTTGATCGGAAACCGGCCCATCCCCGGTGGCTGTAGCGTCGTGACCCAGGGTGGCGGGCGCATTGCGGCGGGCGATCTCCACTCCGTTGAGCCATGCAACATATCCGTCATCGGCGGTGATGCCGAGGGTTAGGGAATGATAGGCCGCACCGGCGTCGATCTGGAACGCCTTTCTAACAAACAACGAGGCGTTGGTGCCTTTCATCGCCTCCCCGGTGGGGGTGTTGAAAGTGCCGCCCGAGTCTCCATGATAGATAAATGTTCCCGCACCATATTGGGAGACATGGCTGTCAACCGTTCCGGGAAACGCTCCTGCGGCGCCGTAGCGGCTGGTTCCGGTGAAGGCCAGCAATCCTCCGCCATCGTGAGTGGCGGAGAAGCCACTCGCATTGTTGCCGTTGCGATTGTTGGAATTGTAGCCCCAGGAAACGATTGTATAGGCCCCGGGAGCCAGCGTTAGCGGCTCGGAGAGCGGCTTGAAGCGATGCCCGCCGGCAGAATCACCGGAGTCGGTGGCGGTGAACGCCACCGGTTGGGCGAGCAGGGCGGCCCCCACCGTGTCATCGGCGGGATCGGTTGGCGTTCCGCCGTCGTTTCTCACGAAAATCTGGGTGCGGATGGTTGCGGACCCGGCGATCCCGTTGCTGCCGGAATCGAAACATCCCACAGCGGTCACAACGACGGGCGCATTGACCGTAAAGTCCATCCCTAGCGAGCCGGAGTAGCTCTGGTTGCCCGAGGTGCCCGCGGCAACGGTGTAAGCCGTGACATCGGGGCCCGCACCGGTGTAACCGAAATCGAACGCTCCATTCTGCCATGCCGCATCGTCGAAGACGCCTCCGCCCCGCCAGGCATTGTCCAGCGGCGCAGTCGGCACGAGGTATTTTGCGTTCGCGCCCGCTCCGACCAAGGGAACGGTGCCGGTTGCGGGACCGGTACCATAACCATAGGAGGAGTCCGGTGCCAGCGGCGGAAACACCGGTGCCAAGGCATGCAGCACGGTGACACCATCGGCGGCGACGAGCGCCAGGTATTCCCCCTCCGATTTCAAACTGAAATTGGTGTGCAGCTCGGAGCCCGCCACGCGCCGGTCCTTCCCCGAAGCGAAGACGACAAGGTGGCCCCGGCCGGGGACCGTGACCCCTTCCGGAAAACGCCACTTGGTTTTCAGCGTCCGATCGTCCGTTAGATAGAGGCCGCCCAGCGCGGCAGGATCACCGGACGAGTTGTGGATCTCGATCCAGTCGCTCCAATCGCCATCCCCGTCCTGCAGCGTTCGGGTATTGGTGGCCATGATCTCGCTGATGCTCAATCCGCTTTGACGCACGAGGACCGTCGCCTCGCGGGCGACGCTGCCCGCCCCGTTTGTGGCGGTTAGAGTGTAAACCGTGCTCGTGGCGGGACTGACGGTCAGGTGGTCGAGGGCGGCGACATCCGTCCCGTTTAGTGTCACCCTATCGGCGTTGTTCACCGACCACGACAAGGTGGCGGATTCGCCGGCCGCAATCACGGCGGGCGAAGCGCCGAAAGCGGAGATGGAGACAGGCTGGAATGCCTCCGCCCGGATGTGGTCGAGGTTGACTTGGGAGCCGCTGCCGGTGATTGCCAGCGTGAGCGGTTGCCCGACCGAGGTCCCAAGGTTTTCGGGGAGGATGAGGGTGGCGGATAGGTTACCGTATCCCGTCGTGTTTGCGGGAACCGAGAGCTGATAGGGAACGGAAACCGCAACGCCGGAGGCATTTCGAAGTGTCAGCGTGATGCTGGTGGCCGCACCGAAACGCTCGCGCCCCGCCAGCGAGACGCGAACTGCCAACCCCTGGGCGGCGATGAGCGGCGTGGCGGAATCCAGCATCAGCGGTTGGCTCACCGTGCCGGAGTTGATATACAGCACCACTCCGCCGTCGGCCGCGAAATTGAGCGGCGAATCGGGTCGGAATATCCCCGCGCTGCCGCTGACGGTCCACTGCGGAACCACGCCATTGGTCCAGTTTCCGACATTGGGCGCCAGGACCACCGCGTTTTCCTCAAACGAGGGATTGGAAACCGCCAGTGGGTTTGCGGCAGAGACGCTCGCTCCTAAAAGACCAAGACACGCGGCACTTGCGAACCGCAGGAATGCCCCGCCCAGGCGAGGCATCGGGGATCGGAGCGCACCTGTGGTCATCATGCGCGGCGGCGGCGTAGGAAAAGGCCGGCGGCACCTACGCCCAGCAACGCGAAACCGCTAGGCTCGGGAATGAGTTCCAGCCGGAATCCGTCAGCAATCATCAGCTCGTTTCCGCCCGAAACATTGTTCGTCAGCGTGAGTGTTAGAGTGCCGTCCGTCACATTCACCCCGGTAAACATGTCCTGCCAGTTGACATTCTCGAAGACATCGTCGGCCTCCGCCCCGGGTTCCTGACTGTAGGTCATATTTCCCGAAGCCCCGGTTGTGTTGAACGCGAGCGTCACGCTGCTGGAACGATTGCCATTTCCGCCCCCCGTCCACGCCGACGAAACCCGATAGAGGCCGGAATCCAAACCGGTGAACGAAACCGTGATCTGGTCACCCACCCCGCCGCCGCTGTACCGGAAGCTTCCGGCGTGATCGCCCGTCTCACCGTAGCCATACCACGACCCGGCCGATTCCGCGTATCCGCTGTTGCCGTTGCCGATGACGTGGATTTTCAACACATCGCTCCGGACTTCCTCAATGCGAACGGCATCGGCAATCAAAAATCCGGTGGGATCCGTGTCCGCCACGGTGATCGACAGGGTGCCGTCTGTCACACTGACAGGCGTGTAGCCGTTGAAATTCGAAATCCGCTGGAATGCGACGCTGCCATCGGTGTCAAAATTGAGGACCGAAACGCGTTGGTCCTGGACATATGTCCCTCCTCCGTCGGAAACCGCGTAGCTGGCGGCGCTTGATAGATTCCCCTGGGTGAAGGATGATCGCGCGGCCACATATCTCCCGGAGGACAAACCGCTGAACAAGTAGGTCGCCGTGTCGGCTCCGCCGGATGAGTTCTGGTACTTCCAGTTGCTGTTGACACGGGTGTTGGTCACTGCCTGCTGAGTCCACGAACCGGTTTCGCTGTAGCCGGATTCCCCATTGTCAATAAGAAGCGCCGACGCCGCGTGGCCGGTTGAGGGCAATCCGGTTCCGGTCGCTACGACGGAGATTGCGATTAATGCGCGCATGTGTGGGGATTTCATGGATATGGGATTGGGTTGGCGGCGGGAGAATGGATCGTGCCGGGTTCAGCCACGAAGCATTCCGCGTCCCACCGCGGCCATGCTCCGTGCCAAAGCACCCGGCGCATTCCATACCCGTGAGTATGTCAGAACCGCCTCTCCCGTCCATGTCAGAATGCTCATTTCTCATGTGTATTTCTCACCACGCAGGGACCCGCGTGAAGTGGCGGCATGGACCGTTACGCGCTATTTTCCGGCACGGCGAACCGCTTTCCCCACATGAAAGACGGCGATGGTCGCCCGATGGTCGGAAACCCATGGTCCGGGGTGCGCCACATCACAAGTGGTGGCGCTCTCCCCGATGATCGCGGAGCGCTCGACACGAATGTCCTTTCCGGCGAAATAGATGCGGTCGATCCGTTCCAGCACTTGGTCCCCGTACTGCCCGCGACCGGGCACGCCGTCGGGATAGGGCGGGGTCCAGGTGACGCCGGGCTTGGCGACCTCGTCGGGAAAAACCGTGCGGTAGGCATCGTGCATCCCGGCGTCCGCCAGCAGTCGCGAGCCCTGCCATGCCATCTTGAAACGCAGCGGTCTGCCCGTCGGGTTCGTCACCCAGCGGTCGATTCCGGATGCCGCGGCGCGCGCGGTCCAGTCGAGGTGGGAGGATTCGTTGAAATCGCCGGTTAGTATAACCGATTCGCCGGACTTGAGATACGGACGCAACACCTCCAGCGTGCGGAGATAGCCACGCGGGCCGCGGCTGGCATCGGATGCGGCCAGGACTTCGGACTCGAAACGGGAGAGATCATCGGGAATGTCGCCGGCGCGCAGGCGTTTCCGGATCAGCGCCGCACCGCTGTCCTTTGGCGGCCACCAGTGGCAGTTCACCACGACAAGGCCGCCCCCGTCCGGCAACTCGGCCCGAGCCGCCGTTAGAAAATCCTCGGTCACCAAGGGGATGCTCGGGAATTTCGAGACCAGCGCGCCGGTGTAGACGGATTTGCCGGTGCCGATGCCATGCCAGTTGGCGCCAAGCTCCCTCAACAAGGGGGCGACCGCCCCACATTCCTGCACCCCGACGATGTCAGCGCCGGAGTCGCGGATGATCGTCGCGATGTCATCGCGCCTTGATCCTCCGAAGGCGGCGTCCGGGAATCCGACATGCGCGGCATTGCCCCCGGCTTCGAGGATGTTGAACGACATCACGGACACGCGGCGCGTTTCTCTATCAGCAACCGGTGGCAAAGGCCCAGCATCCCCGGCCAGATTGACCTTTAGCAGGTGAACGGCGGTCCGGTTTCCACCGGTGATGTTCCAGCCCGACGGGGCGTAGAGCCAGGCGGGTTGACCATCCTGCATCAGTATCTTCGGCCGCTCCAGCTTCGGATCGCCGCCATAGATCCGTTTCACCCGTTTCGCGTCATACTCCTGATCGTATGCGGGAATCCGGCCGTATGCGATCTGGGTCCACGCGGTATTGAACTTCAATCCGTCATCGGAAACCCACAGCGCGCCGCCGCCGCGAATTCCGGTAACACTGCCGTGGTTGTCCGTCGAGATTAGGCAAACCTTGTTCTTCCATACAAAGGCGCATCCATCCTCGATGGTGACGCCCCCCGTGGTCAGCGGTCCGCCGGATATCTGATAGGGACCATCGAGCTGTTGTGAGACGGCCACACCATAGACCGTGCCCGCCTGGCTCCTGTTCCGCGCTTTGAAATAGAGGAGGAACTTTCCACCGAAATGGACCAAGGTGGGATTCACCACTTGGCTGCCAAAGGTCCAATGGTCCGGGTCGGGTGACGGGCCGAGGATCAGGCCGTCCCGTCCCACCCTGCGCCACGGGCCGTCGGGAGATTTCGCCACGGCCATGCCGATGCGCTGGTTTGCCGGGTGCGGCGGCTGATGCCAGTCATCGTTGGCGATGTAGAGCAGCGCATAGGTATCGCCGAATCTGCGGATTTCCGGATTGGATGGGGCGAACCTATCCCATGTCGCCGCTCCGCTGCCACGCAGGGCCACATCGCGGAAAACAAACGGTCCCTGGGGGCGATCAGCGATGTAGTGGGCAATCTCGGCCGATTTTCGCCATGCCGGATCCACATTGGTCTCCGGCCAGCGAGCGACATACAGATGTACCTTGCCCGCATCGTCGGTGATCGGCGACGCACCCCATAGCGTGAAATCTGTTTCCGTTAGCACGGGACCCATCCATTCCAGCCCGCGCTCGATCGCGGACCGGGGAACCTTGTCATCCGCGGGCTGCGGGGCCGCGGCCAAAACAAACGACGGCGCATGGAATGTCAGGACGAGCAACGCTCCCAACAATCCGCGGGCAGTGGTACGCATGATGGGCAAAGCATGGTTCCGCAGGCTCCGCGGTGTATCCGAGGGGCCGTCTGGCGGGGTGGAAAAGTCGGGGCGCATGGAGTTTGTTGGATTCCGGATCCGGCGGTGCGGTGGCTATTTGGGAGGGAGGGATTTGGATTCATCCCCCACCGGAATATCGGTGGGAATGACCACATCGGCTCGGCGGGCGGGCGGAATGACCGTCAGGTTTTCCAACTTCCCGCGGCGGTAACGACCTTCCAAGACCGTTTGTCCGGGGGCGTGCAGCTTGAAATCGACATTCCAACCGCGCGGCCAGGCCGGCAACAGATGGATTTTGCCCGCGTGGTCGTCGCCGGCGGCCGGCTCGGCCTGCATGAGCATCGCCTGGAACGCTTTCATCAGCACGCCGCCATGGTCCTGGTCGGGAGTCCAGTCGAAGTTGGGTCCCCAGAAGGCGGGGAAGCGGGAGTTCTTGTCGTGAGTGCGGGCGCGGGTCACGACCGCCTTGCGGGCTTGGTCGGTTAGACCGAGGTAAGCCATGAAGATGTCGGCCTGCGACCAACCGTTGGCCACCCTGCTCCAGCGGTGTTCCAACGCGTTGACCGCCAGGTCGGCGTTGTCCCGGTTGAAGCTGGCCAGACGGAACGGGAACACGCAGTAAAGCTCCGGGTTCTCCATATTGGCCCGCTTGTCGAAGCGTTCGGCGGGAGCGAATGCGGTCTTGCCGCCAATCTCGCGGGTGGGAAGAGGCGGGAGTTTCTGTTGGAAATCCTTCCAGAACGCGCGGCGGCCGGCGTCTGTTAGCTCATCCGGCAGAGCGAGCAGCCGGCGGGTGACGGCGGTGATCCCGGCGAGTTCGGGCATCGGGTTGGTGGTGTCAAGCCAGGTTTCAAGGGCCTGGGACGGATGCATGACGAGTTTGCCACGATCATCCACCTGATAGTGCTCGGCAAAGAACCGCAGCACCGCATCGGCGAGCGGCAGCACCTTGTCGCGCAGAAAGGCGGTGTCGCCGGTGTGCTCGTGGTAATCCAGAGCCATGAACACCAGTTCCGGGCCGCACACCCACTCCCACTTGTGACCCTTGTGGGTTTGCAGTTTGTCCGCGCGCTCGGTGGCAGGCGTCCAGCCATAAACCTCATTGAACACATCGCCCCAATGGTGGACGCACTCGATATAACAAGCTCCGCCGTGGCCGAAGTAATGTTTCGTGCGGTAGAGGTTGAGCGGGAGAAAACGGTCGATGTATTGGGCAAACAGGGGCCCCATCAGGTCCGTGTCGCCGCTGGCGCAGAGGCTGGCATATGGCAGGCGGGTGTTCTGCCACCAATAGCCCGGCCCCCACTGGCGGTAATCCGCGTCGCCCGGCCTGCCCTCGGCAGGCACGGTGAAGATCGAACCGTTGAACTTGATCGGATAGGTGCCGCGCCCGGCGCAGATCGTCAGATAGCGTTGCAACGCGTAGCCGCGTGTGACGACCTGGGCATCATCGGGCGAATCGCCTGTGCCTTCGGCGAGAAGTTGACCGTTCAGATAGAGACGCGGTGGTTCCGGGGACGGAGGAACGACGGCGGCAACATGCGTCCATTGACCCGCGGCGAGGCGGCATGCGCCGCGCAGCGTCGTCCGGTCGAAGATCAGCCGCAGGCCACCGTAGGTGTCAAACAGTATCCCGTCGCCGGTGCCGCCGGTGATTTTGTCGATAATCCGGCCTCCGCCCGCACCGTCGCGGGTCGGTTTGACCCACGCTTCCACTGTTAGTCCGCTGTCAAACTTCCATCCGGCGGATCCGTTGATCGGCCCGGCCGGCGGGGCGACCCGGGAAAGCCGTACGCCCTGGGCAGCCGCCACAGCCTGGTCCTGGGGATTTCGGCAAAGCGCGGCGATTTCCGAAGGTTCGAGGGCTCGCCCGATCACGCTGATCCTGCCGAGATCCGCCGCGAGCCGGCTGCCGCCGGTCTGATCGGTCCCGACACGCAGCGGATGCCCGTTGGCGGGAATGCGCGTGCCGGATTCGTTCGCATCCTCACTGGCGACGATCCAACTGCGGTTCCAGCGTTCCGCCCACCACGCTTCGTGCGCCTTTCGGCGGGTCTCGAACGGGATCCGGGAAACCTTGGTGACATGTCCGTCCATCCGGGCCAGCCACTCCGGCCCGGTCGCCGGATGCAGGGTATCGGTGAAGACGGAAAACCGGTGGCGTTTGCCGGTTGGTGACCGGAGGTGCGTGTCATCGATGCGGACGCCCGCATCGGCGGTGACCAGTGCGCCGAAGGTACGGTGGAGCAGCGGATCCTCGCGGGGGAAACCGGCCATGTCCTGAAGCTCCGCATGTTCGCGAGGGCCGATGGAGAATCGGTTCCGATGATACCATCCGACACGGCCGGTCAGCCCCGCCAGGATCGTGTCCGGCTGGACGATGGTCGGCGCGCTCTGGGCACCCGGCTTGCGGCGGTCGCAGAGCACATCGCTGACATCCACGCCGGACAGCGTCGTCGGCGTGGTGCGCCACAGTTCGATGGAGGCGGTGGCCGTGCGCGGCACCGGCGAATCGATGGTGGCATGGATGACCGGATGGTTGGCATCGACCCAGAGATCGAGGGCGACGGAATCCTTGCCCTTCCCGAAGCGCACCTCCATGGTGGCGTCGGTTAGAGAGAGCGTTTGCCCGAAGGAATCAAGCGGTGGCGGCGGGTCGAGAACGATGCGGATCTTGCCGACCTTGAGCAGGCGCGAGTATTCGTCCCATGTGTCGGTGCGGCCGATATAGAACTCGAGTTCGCCGGCGGGATTGATCCAGGCGTTGGTCGAAATGGCACCGTTGCCCAGCGGCATCGATCCGTGGTGGTCCTTGCTCGGAGAATCCCAGACGACGCTGCAGGGATCGGGAAATGCCGGAAGAGCCGGGGTTGGGAAGGCAACCGTGGCGAAAAGGACGATGAATCGTCGGGAAGGTATCATATCAGTTCATTGGCCACCGTCGCACACCACACCACCATGAGGAGAGCAAAGCCAAGCGGATCCGCGCCGGGGCGTCGTCGGCGCGCGCGGGGACGCGGATGCCGGCGGCATTGACGGCAAGGATTGGCCTCCTTGGAACGGATCGCACGATTTTGATGTTGGAATGTGGTGGATTGTGTCGCGGGAGACTGGCCAAATGGGCGGATGTCGTGTCAATCCGATTCCGAATCGGTTAGGATCGGATGACCTTGGAGTGACCGCCGCGGGCCACCGGATGCCAAAACGGATGCGGTAATCGCTTCGACACGCGGTGTTCGCCGGCAAATCATCATGGGGGTCATGGGTTTCCCTGGCGGAGGATCACTTCCTCCGGCGGCGCAGGGATCCCGCCACCAACACGCTGGCAAGGATGGCCGGTGTTCCGGGCTCGGGGACCACCAAACGCTCCAAGCGGACCGAGTCGGCGATCAGGGTGTTGCCACCACCGAGCGGGTCTTGGAGTTTCACCGTCAGCGACCCGCCGGTCACATTCACCGTGAACAGATCGTCCCAGGCCACATCCTCAAAATAGTCGTCGCTGGGACTGATCGTCTGGTCGATGTCGATGGTGGGGCCGCCATCCACGAAATACCGGGCGTTGGCCGGACGGGCGCCACCCGGTGTCCAGGTGGCGGAAACCCTGTAGGTTCCGTCGGGCAACCCGCCGAAAGCATAACTCGCGGCCGCGCCGTCAGCCGTCGCGTATTGGATGGATTGGCGATGGTCGTTCAGATCGCCGCTCCAACTGGCAAACGATCCGCCGGTGACGGAAAAAGTGCCGTTGTTGTACGCGGGGTTCTCGCTGTCGATGACATAGACTCCGAGCACATCGGAGCGGACGGACTCCAGGCGGAAGGCATCCGCGATCAGGGTGCCCGATGGCGCGGACACGGTGGCTGTCAGACTCCCGCCATTGATTTCGAAGGCGGTGTTGGAGAGTCGCGTGTAGTAAAGCACGGAGTCCGAACCGGCGGTGGGCTCGCGGGAGAAATCCGCGTAGGTCGCGGTCAATTGGCTAACCGGCCCGAGCGTGCCGATGCCATTGTTGACGGCGTAGGAAACCGCCGTGGGGCGGGTTCCGCCGGGGGTGTAGCTGGCGGACAGGAGGTACCGCCCCGCCGCGATTCCGGAGGCGGTCCAGGTGGCCGTGCTGGTGGCAGGGCTGTTGCTGTAGCGGTAGTTGGTCCCTTGCTGGCCCTCGCTTCCCCAAGTGTTCCACGAGCCGGTTTCGGAATAGCCGGAATCGCTGTTGTCAATGGTGATAACCGCCGCGGATGCCGGCAAAAGGCCGGTTGCGGCGACGGACGCAATGGCAATCATGCGATTGCCGGTTGTTCTTGGTCGTCTTTTCATGGTTTTGTATTCGATTGGGATGGATTGGTTAGGGGTCATGGGCCGGTTCCCGCGTCGATCCGGACTCTGGCGATGGAGCCGGTGAAACGCGAGCCGCCGTTTAGGTCGGCGCCGATTGACAGGTGCAATGTATCGGAACTGAGATTGAGCAGATCTCCGGACACCGGGATGACTTCGGGCGTGCCGTTGATGGTGATGGTCACGGATTGGCCGGCCCGGTAAGTGACCGCCACCGTCGCCCAGGTGTCGAGGGGCAGAGCCACGCCGCTGGTCGCGACCTGGCCGGAGCAGATGAAGCGGACCTTGTTAGCTGGCGTTAGATCCACCAGAAAACCGGGATCGCAGTTGGAGCCTGGCACGCAGTAGTCCACCAGGCGGCGGTAGCCGGATGCGGTGTTCGCCTTGACATCGAAGCGGATCGTCGCGCCGAGGTCGCTGCCGAGATTGCCGAGAACGCCGGTTTTGAGAAAGCCGGATGCGAGCGAAAGGCCCGTGCCGCCGGGCAAGGTGTTGTCCACGCTTACGGTTCCCTGGGCCTGTAGGTTGGTGTTGGCGACCGAGCCGGTGTTGGTCAGGCCGCCGCCGGTGTTTTCAAGCGTCCAATCGAAAAGGTGTGGATTGGCGAAACCGAAGGTATCGCCCGGCGATTTGCCGAGGGTGCGGCTGCCCAGTTTGCGTGGTCCGTTGTTGGGAAAATCTCCGGGCGGCGAGAAGGTGAGCGAGGCGTGGGGGGCGCTGGCGCGCTCGATCAGCAGGCGGTGGCCGGCTACGGCCGCCACGGTTGCGGTGGCGCCGTTGTTTTGATAGAGCACGGCATTAGCGGATAGATCGCGCACCCTGAACACC
The DNA here is from genome assembly GCA_017301995.1 of Verrucomicrobiota bacterium. Classification (GTDB taxonomy): domain Bacteria; phylum Verrucomicrobiota; class Verrucomicrobiia; order Verrucomicrobiales; family Akkermansiaceae; genus Luteolibacter. The sequence goes on from JAFLEH010000003.1 coordinate 200,929, forward strand.
TCGCCCGGCCACGGATTGCGGATGCGCATGGCGGGATTGGCCGATCCAAGGCTCACGCTGGCGGCCTGGAGCACCCCGGCCACGACCTCGACCGCCACCCGGTGTCCGCCCTCGCAGGGCAGCCAGGCGACGGCTTCCCAGTCCGCCGGCCAGGCGTTGGCCAGGCGCAGCAGCCCGTCGTGGTTCTGGACCAGCGCCTCGTGGGCTCCGAGCGTTTGCACGGCGGTGAACTCGGTCTGCACATCGGCGGCACCGCCGCTGTAGCTGGTCAGGCCCTGCGGATAGATCATGAACCGTGAGATTCCGGCCAACAGCGCCTCCCGATAGATATCGCGGCGTCCCATCCGCGCCGCCTGGACCACGGTCGGGTGCCAGTCGTACACCTCGCGGTAAACGCGGGTGTCGAGCGTGTTGTTAGCCAATGTGACCCACGCGGGATCGCTGGCGTCGGAGATGTGGTTGGCGGGCCAGATCGCGTCGAGGTCCGGGTTTTCCGCGTTGTGGCCGGAGCTGCGCGTGGCGGCGCTGAAGGCGATGGCGCCGACCGACTGGCCGCTCGCCGGATGGGTGCGGGTGGTGGTTGGCACCTCCGGCAGTTTTCCGACCAGATCGTCCAGTTTGTCAACGAGCTGGGAATCGCCGCGGCGCTGGGCGAGGTCGAGCACCACGGGCAGCAGGTAACGGATGCCGGCCACATCCGGCGTGTCATCATCGTCATCCCAGTTGTTTTCGCGCGAGTTGACTCCGAGGTAGTGGTAAAGCCCGTCGCCACCCAAGCCTCCCCCCGTCAGCAGCGAGCGGTGGAAGAGCATTCCCTCGCGGACCAGCGGCCAATAGGTGTCGAGAAAGGCCTCGTCCCGCCGGAAATCGTATTCCGTTAGAATAGCTCCCACCATTTCGAGCGTGGTGCTCATCATCCGCGAGGTGTACCAGCGGGTTCCCGGCGGCGCGATATTCATGGTTCCCCATGTTTGCGAGATCAGGAACGAGCCGGCGGATCCCGGTTGGCCATCGACGTACTCGGGATAACCGGCGCCTTCGTAGCCCGGGAAAGTGTCCTGCACATGTTGCTTGAGCGCGGGCAGCCAGCCGTTCAGCCAATCCCAGGTGCCTTGGTTGCCGCGCCAGAGCCCGGAGGCAATATTGGCGTGGTTGATCGGACGGAGGTTTTGGTACCAATGGTTGCGGTTGAACAGGCCGACCGGATTCCAACAAAACAGCCGGGTTTCTCCGCCGCCGACCGCCGGCAGCGGCGTGAGCGCGGCCGAGATCCGCAGATAGGTGTCCAGGGCCAGCATTTGTTCGATGTAGCGGCCGCTGCCATCCGCGGATGTCAGGCGGATCATCGCGGTGTCGTTCCAATTCGCGCCAAAGGCGGCCGATTGGGCGCCCATCAGCGTGGCAAGCGCATCCCCCGAGAGCGAAGGCACCGCGGTCACGGCGGCGAGCGCTTCGGATTTCAGAGTCGCTGTGTTGACCGGACTTCCGGTCCACAATTTCACCGGGATCACCAGACGGTAGCTGCCGTCGGCGTTCGGCTTGAATGTCACCCGGGACCCGTTGCCGTCGGCGGCGGCCACCACCTCGCGTCCCACCGCGCGAACGGCGAAGAACTGGGTGGCGCGGAATCCCGGATAGGATGCGCCCGTCGCATCCCCGCCGGCAATGGCGACGCAGTCCGCGCCGGTGGTTTCGTTGGCGGGCGGGTTGCCTGCCAACGCGTAGTATGGGGTAATGGGTTCCGCCGCGCCGCCATGGCCGGCACCGCCCGGAAAGGTGGTTAGACGGACGGTCACCGGCGTTTCCGGATCGGCTCCGCGGACATCGATCACCAGTTCCTCGCCACCCCACCGGAAGAACGAGGTCACGATGAAACCGTCGCCGGTTTGGGTGAAAATGCCGTCGCGGAGGGAAAGGACACCCTGATAATCCTGAGCCGCCGTCATCCCCGCAAGCTGGGGAATCTCGATCTTGCCGAGACCGGACAGGGCCGGGACGCCTTCGGGGCGGTTGATCTGCGCGGTTAGACCTCCGAGCGGATCGATCCACATGGCAGCGCCCACCCTGCCGCTGCCGAGCGGGATTGCCTCGGTCTTGCGAAACGGCGGCGACTGATAGACGAGGCTGTTGCGGGCCAGCCAGGCCGCGCGGTCGAACCGGAGGTCTCCGTCGGCGGCGATCGCGGTAAACCCCGCCCGGGAGATCGGCGCGGGTCCGTTGCCAACCCGATAGAATCGCCTGGGTTCCGTGACCGCTCCGGTGTCAACCCAACTGGTGGTCTCCCCGGCTGCCATGATTTCCGGATCCAAGGTTTGCCAGACATTGAGGTCTCCGCTGCCTTCGAGGTGATAGACCGAGCCGTTCCGCGACGACCATGAGAGGATCATCCCGCCGGTTGTTGGGTCGCGTTCGGGTGCGGCAAGCACCACGGGCGCGCTCCCGACCTCATAGCGGAATGTCGGTCCCTGATATTTGACGCCGGTGCCGTCCGGAGTGGCGGGCACCGCTCCCGCGGCCCCGTAACGGGATGCGAGATGCGTGATTTCCGGGGCGATGGCCACATTGGTCGGCACATTGATATAGGCACGGCTGGGACTGCCGCCGAAGCCTTCGCTGGCGATCACATAGGTGGTGCCTGGCGCAAGCGCGACCGGCGCGGCCGGCGACTGGAAAAACACCCGCCAGCCCCAGGGAGCGATGCCGGATAGGGACGACGCGGTGCCGGCCGTGAACAGGCGCTCGGCCAGCAGCGTGGCGTCGCTCAGATTTCCGTTAGGGTCGTTGAGGCGGTAGAGCCGGGTTTTCAATTGCGCGCTGTCGAGCGGTTCGTTCGAGTTGGTGGTGATCCCGAGTTCGGTGACCGTGACCGGCGTGTTGACGGTGAACACCAACCCGACGCTTCCGGTGTAGCCGCTGAAGGAACCGCTGGTGTTGGCCGCAGGATTGTAGGCGATTGACGGTGCCGCTGCCAAAGGCTGGAGGGATACCGAGAGGGCGGCGGCTAACAACGCACGGTGTTTGCCAAATTCGGAGAACACCGGACCCGGGCTCGGCAGCGGTTGAAGAGCGCCCATCAGGCGTTGTTTGAAAACGGCAATCATTTAGGGGAATTCTCCGTCGATTCGGGAGTGGTGCCGTCGCCATGCTCCGGCTTGTCAGGTTGTGTCTGTTTCGCCATCGCTTGCGCGGGCGTGGCCCAGATGATCCGGTCCTCGCCCAGTGAGTTGACGGTTTGTTCGATCCATTGGCAAACCCGCCCGACCTGGGGGACGCGCCCGGTCCCATGGGTCACGCCAACGAGCACATCGCCGACCAGCGGCGAGTGGATCACCCAAGGACCGCCGCTGGTGCCGGCCTTGCCTTCGCGCCGCTCCTTGGTGATGTAGAACCGCTCCCCTCCGGATTTTTGGGAGACCCGCGCCGGAATCTCCTCCCATACGCCGTTGCCGGCGACCTTCGCGAGTTGATAGGGCGGTTGGCCTTTCCTGCTGACGGGAAATCCGTCCTTCAACAACAAGAGCGGCTTTCTTCCTTCGATCGCGGCCTTGAACCGCACCAGCGCGAAATCGGTCGCCCCATGCCGGATCACCTTGTCGGAGGTGATTGTCACCCTTTTGCCATCCTCATTCACATAGGTCATGCCCACCGTATCGCCCCGCTTCGATGAGATGCAATGGGAGGCAGTTAGAACCCAATGCGGCGCGATCACGACGCCCTTGCCGCCGCCGATGTTCACGCTCAGATCGCGGCGCGGATCCTTGGAAAACGGGTTTTTCTCCGGATCGACGATGCGGAACTCCATGGCGGCCTTGGCCGGTGCCGCTGGATTGTCAGGCACCTCATTGGCGGGGCCGGATTCCGCCTGATCGGCCGCACGCAAGCCTGCCGCCATGACGCTGGCGGTTATCACATATCTCAAAATCGCTTTCATGGCGGGGTTGCGCTCCATTCGGATGTCGGATCATCTTTTCACAAACCTCATCACGGAGCGGAGTCCAAGGTCACGGCGAGTCGCGCGAACTTCTCCGCCCCGGTCGCGGGCAACAGACTGTAAGAGATCACCGCCTCCGAGTTCTCCGCATAGGCAGACACCTCAGTCCACGGGTCGGTTAGACCGAGGTCATCGGATTCCTCGATCCGCAAGGTGATCCCGGTGGCGTCCGCGCGTTTGGTGAAACCGAGCAGTCCGCCGGCTAACGAACCCGCCGTGCCATCGCCGAGCGCCGGGTTGCGTCCCGCGAGCGCGTATTCGACCAGGTTGGGTACGCCATCATGGTCCGGATCGTCTCCGGGATCCCGATCTCCCTCCGCAAGGCCGAATCCGCCGATCCACGAGGAAAAGCCGGCGGCGACCTCCAAAGTGAGAGTCCCGGTTGTTTCGTCGAAGGTCCACAGCCTGGTGGCTTCGATCCGGGTCCACTTGTCATTGCCGGCATTCGTCCACGGCGCTCCCGACGGATCCACCACGGAGAAAGTCGGGCCATAGGCACCGGTCAGGGAGGTGTTGTCCTCGATCAGCCAGGTTCCGGTGGTCAGGCTGGTGACCGCCGCGGTGTTGATGGAGAAATCCCCATCGAGGACCACCGATCCCGAACCGGTTAGTTTGTTGGATATGCCGTTGGTGTTCTTGATCGCGAAGGCGAGGCTCGCGCCGTCGGCGAGAACCAGGGTGCCCGCGTTGACCGTGGTATTGCCGGTATAGGTGTTCACGCCGGAAAGCGAGAGCGTGCCGTCGCCGGCCTTGATCAGTTGGCATCCCACGGAATAGACGCCGTCTTCCATGATGCTGGACGATACGGTGAGATCCGCGGCGGGCGATCCGGTGACATCGGCAACTTCAATCGTGCTGGTTCCGTCCGTCTTGAGCATAATCGAACTCGCACTGACCGTCGAGGGCGAGGTTCCGCCGGCGACGATACCGGCGACCACCCAGTTGCCGAAGCCTCCGTCGTTGGCCGGACCGGCGGGACCGTTGATTGATGTTAGAACACCGCCGTTGAGGGTGACGACGCCGAGATTGTGCGCGTTGTCGGTGGCATTCTCCGCGGAAAGCGTCCCGCCGGATTCAATCGTTACCGGTGCCGTGAAGGAAAGTCCGTTGTAGGAGGCGGTGGCCACCGCGAGTTTTCCCTGTCCGACCACCAGACGCGCATACGAATTCATCGCCGCGGTGCGGACGAGCGTTCCGGGGCCGGATTTGACGAATGTTCCCGCGCCCGCAACCGGTCCTGAGAGCGAAAGCGTGGATTCCGCCTGTGTGACGGCAATGGCTCCGGATATGGATGGAACCAGCGTGAAGCCGCGGTTGCTGGCGGCGGATGGCCCGTTATATGCCAAGGTTCCCCCGGCAAGAACCAGGTTGGCGGCGGCATTGGAGGACGCCCCGAGCGGACCCGGCACCCCTCCGTCCGGCAATGAGGCGACTTCGACAGTCCCCTCATTGACGCGGGTGACACCCGAGTAGGAGTTGGCGTAGCCGAGGCCGAGCGTGCCCGCGCCCGTTTTGGTCAGAGCGCCTCCCGACACCTCTCCGGTTAGAACAATGGTGGCGGCAGCGCCCGCGACATGGACCGCCGGACTCGTCCCCAAAAACACCAACCGGTTGGTGGAGGCGCTCCCGCCGGTGAATGAAAGCGTGCCGCCTTCCAGCAAGATTTCGGTGCCGCTCCCCAGCGCGCAGGGAAACCCTCCATCCGCGACGGTTGCCGCGGCGAGCGTGCCAGCTTCCACGGACACGGCTCCGGCGAACGAGTTGGTATTGGTGATGGCGACCGTCCCGCCTCCGGTTTTGACCAAGGTCGTGGCGCCCGCAATGCCTCCGGGACCTTGCAGCGTGTATGTGTTGGTTAGATTGGAGAACAGCACGGAGCCCGGATTCACATCGGCCCCGCTGATTGTGATCGTGGCATTTGTCGAGGAATCGTCAAACAGCACCTCATCTCCGGTCACGAAATCCGAAGGGTTCAAGCCGGCCTTCCAGTTCTTCGGCAAGGCGATCGGATCGGTGGTCCAGTCCGATCCGGAAGCGCCCGTCCAGAGTTTGGCCAATGGCAGTACGACGAGATCGAGCGAGGTGCCGCTGTTTACCAATTCGTAGGTATAGTCCCCTCCCGGAGTCGTTCCCAACTCGATCGCGGCGGCGCCGGCATCTCCCTGAATCGCACCCTGATAGTGCACCAGCGGATAGGTGCCGGAGGTGATTGGCGTGGTTCCGACATTCACGAGCACCAGGTTTCCCGCCGTGCCGGTATCAAGTCCGTTCGTTCCGGTAACGGTGAGCGATCCCGATCCGGGCGTGATGTTGAGGGTGCCAAACCCCGCCACCGCGAGGGAGGTCACGCTGAGGCCGCCAGTGGCGTTGATGGTGCCGTTGTCGATCGTCACGGCACCAAGAACGGTCCCGCCGCCGGCCAAGGTTTTGGAGTTCAGCACCAAACCTGTCGTCGCGGTCATGTCCAGGGTGGCTCCCGTGGCAACCGTCAGTGATGGCGAACCGCCGATCGTGCCGGACGCGCCCAATTTCAGCGTGCCTCCATTGACGATGGTGTTGCCGCCATAAGTGTTGGTTCCGGTGAGTTCCATGGTGCCCGCGCCATTCTTGACCAAGGCTCCGCCGCTGATATTGGCGGAAACCAGCAGGTCCGTGCCCGCGCCTGCGACCGCATCGTCCACCGCGAACGAGCCGCCGCCGGTGTTGATCTGAAAGGTCGTGCAACTGATGACCGACTGGCTCGAACCGCTCACCACCAGCGTGGAATTGTTGAGGATGAAGTTGCCATAGCCGCCATCGTTGGCGGGACCAGCCACCCCGTTGACCGAGGTCAGCGTCCCCCCCTGCATGGTGATGGTCTTGCCAATGTAGTTGTGGGCGTTCAGCGCGGCTCCATCTATCGAGACGGTGCCGCCGATGATGTTCAGGGTGCCGGGGACATGGGCATAGGTGGCGTCGGTCAAGGACAGGGTGCCACCCGTGTTGACGGTGACGGTGGCGCCAGTGGGAACGGTTCCGGTCGGGGCCGTCACTTTGCCGCCATCGACCGTCAAGACGCCGAAAGCATTGGCCGTGCTTGAAAGGCTGAGCGTGCCGTCTCCGGTTTTTCTCACCGTGGAGTTGGTGCCGGTAATCGCACTGGCGATGCCAAGCGTGCCGCTGGTGTCCAGAGTCAGGCTGCCGCCCGCGGTAATGAAAATCGGGCCGGTGATGATGGAGTTCGCCGCCGAGAGCGTGTAGCCTGAGCTGGCAAAGAGCAAGCCATCGGCCGTGATGGAGGATTCGGCCAGCGTGACGATGCCGGCCGCGCCGCCGAAGTTCGCCCTGCTGAGGGTGCCATTGCTCCATGCCACGCTGGCCCCGGTGTCCCAATTGGTGGCGCTGGTGTTCCAGGTGCCGGTGCCGCCGTCGCTGGCGCCATTGGGATTTCCGGACGGTCCATCCCAATAGTAATTGGTGAGGGTGGAGGCGACGGGATTGGCGAGGTTCGCGCCTGTCTTATCCACATAGATGTCATCGAGCACGATGCCGGTCGTTGAATTGCCGTCTGTATCCATGAACATCAGGTGGTCGAGGTCACCTGCGCTTGTCCGGAATGTGATACCGGTGCCCACCGTGAAAGAAGTGACGCCTCCCACGGCACCGTCGGTTCCCTGCGACATGTGGAGATCGAAAGTGTTGGTGGTGTTGTTGGCCACAATCCAGACATTATACCAGGTCCCGCCTGCGACATTGGTGACCGTGCCCTTGTTCCACTGGGGCCTGACCGAGGTGCCGTCGCCTTGGTTCCACCGGCTGTAAAAACCCGCCTCATCGTGATTATACCAAGTCGCGTTGTTTGGCTGCCAATCGGTCAGATAAGCCGCGATCTGCAACCAGGCGGCCGGATCACTGCGGAATCGGAAGAACGCCGTGCCGGTCGTGTTGTCAGCGATGGTTTGGGTGCCCAAACCCGTATAGTAGCCACCGTTGTTAGACCCGCCCAGGATCCGGGCTGCCTTACTTCCGCCATCGTTGACGATCGTTCCTCCGGTGGCAGGGTTGTTCCCCGCTTGCGATTTCCAGTCCGCATCGGCAGTGAGTGCCGCACCAAGAGTATGGGTCTCGAAATTATCGACGAGAACAAACTGCGCACGCAACGATGGCGTGCCGATGGCACCAAGGCCCAAAACGACGAACAGAACAGATAGGTTCAGGTGCCTGACCTCCTCACCGAAGGTGACGAATGGCCGGGTAATTTGGGTGGCGAAAAACGAATTTGGTAACTGGGCTTTCATCGATATTGGGGCTGATTGGGTTTGATGGATGAAACGGGCTGCCGACCATGCCAGGCGAATACCGGCACATCGTGACAAGAAGAACCGCCCGGGTGGGGCCGCGCTCTCCATACCTGTGAGTATGGCAAATCCGCGGTTGGCCGTCCATGTCACTTTTCCATAATTTCATGTGTTTTTCTCAACCCTGCGGCCGCTGTCGCGGGATTTTCCCGACATTCCCCCGTTTCCCAAGCCAAGCTCAGCCCAGCGCGTGGATCGTTTCGTAGAGCGCCAGGATATTGGCGGTGGGCGTGACCGGCTGGAGGCGGTGGCAGGGTGCGCAGATCCAGCGGGCATCGCGGTAGTCGCGCACCGACGCGGTCACTTCCGCGACGACCTCGTCCACCGTGCCGAAGGGCAGGATCCGCTGGTTCTCGATGGACCCGTGGAACGCGATGCGCCCGCCAAAATCCCTAACGAGCGCCTCCCGCTCCATGCCGGGGCAGACCCATTGGATCGGATTGAGCACCTCGATGCCCACGCGGTCGATCAAGTCCGGAATGAACATCCGCGCCGCGCCATCGGTGTGATACATCACATGCACGCCGTGTTTTCGGGCCAAATCGGCCATGCGGATCTGGTTGGGCAGCAGAAATCTCCGATAGAGATCCAGGCTGATCAACGGGCCGGTCTGCGAACCCAGGTCCTCGGCGATCCAGGTGGTGTCGATTTTCCCTTGTCCCGCCTCCCACAGACGGCGGTGGTATTCGTAGGAGAAATCAAAAATATGCCCGAGCGCCGCATCGGCGATTTCCGGCTCCAGCACGAGGTCCTCGAACGCCTGTTCCAGCCCGCGCAGGTAGGCGTAGAACAGAAACGGCTCGAACCACCCGCCATGGATCGGATAGATTCCGTCCGAGGCGGCGACCCCCGCGGTGACGACCAAATAGTCGAAATCATCCGGATCCGGCCAGCGGTGGCGGTGGATGTCCTCCACACAAGTCGCCGCGGCCAACGGATGGAAACAGGGTTCCTCATAGGCGCCGGTGCCATAGTCCACCGATTGATAGCGCACGCCCCACATGTCGGCGAGCGGATCGTCCGGGTGGTGCGGCAGTTTCCATGCGGGAGCGAGGTCGATCCGGCCGTCGATGTGCAGTTTCTCCCACAGCCCGCGCTCGTCGGCGCAATTCAATTCGGTTAGAAGACGGGCGGTGACTTCCGGGGTGGCGGTGTAGTCGGTGGGGATGCGGTCAACCGGCTTGCGCTCCAACAGCGCGAGCCAGCGTTGGCGGGGTGTCATGGTCGGGGTCATGGGAGCGATCTGATCCGCGGATCGGCAAGGTGGGCCGCAGCATAGCGGACCCGGGCGCCGAAGGCCATGTCTGCCAAAGCGGATTTCATGTGTTTTTTCAGCGGGCCGGGTCAAGCCGGGCTTGATCCGGCCAGCCGGAATGTGACATGCTCCCTCCGCCAGCCATGCCAATTCACGAAGACCGGTGTTCCTTCCCTACCGAGGCCGTTACGGCCTGTGGAGTCCGCCTGCTCAACATGTGGCGCGTCAAGGTGGGCCCCGCCTACCGCAGGAATCTGCGCCAGACCAATTCCCATACCGGCGGAAAACGAGATCCGAACTCCCCCACGCTGATCATCGTGCGCACCAACGCCGGCGAAGGCACGGTCGCTGTCGGTGGAACGGAGCACCAACTCGCCAAAGACACGCTGCTCGCGTTCGACCGCAGTTTGCTCGAACGCTACCACACCTCCGGGCCGAAATGGCATTTCTGGTGGGTTGAACTGTTAGCCATTGATCCCCTGCACCTTCCCTTGCATCGTGTTTTCCGGATCCCCGGCCTTCCGCGCGAGATCGTCCGCTGCGATGAAGTGTTCAAGCTGCTTCAATCGGCACGTACCGAGCAACGCTATCTCGCCAACGCCGCGTGGCAGCACCTGTTTTTCGAGTGGAGGGCCGCGGCCGGGGTCGATGACAACCGCTTCACCAGTTCCGACCTTGCGATCCAGCGGATGTTGGAAGCGTTCAAGAAGGATCCCGGAAAGCCATGGACTTTGGAGTGCATGGCCGCGGCGGCTCGGATGAGCCCGTCATCGCTGCGCAAGGCATGTCGCGCGTTAACCGGAGAATCACCGGCCAAGATCCGGCTGCGGTTGAAACTGGACCACGCCCACGAATACTTGCGGCGCGGTGATCGCAATGTGGGCGAAGTTGCCGAGGCCCTGGGCTTCTGCGATCCCTTCCATTTCAGCAAGGCTTTCAAGCACCAGTTCGGTTTCAGTCCGTCCGAAACGCAATCCCGGCCCGGTTAGAAAAAAAACGGACGCGAGACCCGAACCTTCAGCGGACAGACAGCGCGGCCGCCGCCTTGACGCGCCCCCTGCGGAGAGGCGCGCCGATACCGACGATTCCGAGCAGTTCCCTAGCGATTCGCTGCTCCGCACTTCGCGCGCACAATTCCGGTTCGAACAGGGCGCGGGACTTGTAACCCTCCATCGTCGCCAGCATCAGGTCCACGCGGTCCTCCGACAATGTGGCGTCGATTTCCCCGCCCTTTCGCGCTTCCCGGAACAAGGTCAGATAGAAACTCCTGACATCATCGAAAAACGCCCGCCAACCCGCGCGCACCGCGGCGTCATGGACGGAAAGCGTGAACAATTCCAACGTAAACGTGCGGTGCCCGGCGTCGATCAGGCAGCTTCTGACCGAGATGCGGATCGCCTGGCCGAGCTTCGCCGCGGGGCCGTCCAGAGGAGCGGTCGCCTCGGCCATCCGGTCGCGCCAGCCGCCGTAATAATGCCGGCACGCCGCCTCGATCACCTCGGCCTTGGAGCGGTAGTGCCAGTAGAGACTGCCCTTGGTGACGCCGGCGTCCGCCGCGATGTCGTCCATCGTCACGCGCGCGATTCCCTGCTGGCAGAAAAGCCGGAAGGCACTTTCCGCCAATACCTGATCCATGGATTCCGCTTTGTTCGGCACAGACCGGATAAGCCATATCGCCCGATTGTTGGAAAGCAAAATCCTCAGTCAATCACAGGGTCGGACTACGTGTTGGCTTCCTTCTCTTCCTGACTCCCCAAAACCGGACTGGTAGCCGCAGGTCCGGCAGCCCCCCGAAGACGCGGCCAAACCGCCGGATTCCTCCGGAGCATCCGGCGACGGGAAACGATTATCCTAACAATTTCCGGACCTTTTCCACGGCGCTGGCGGCGGTCAGTCCGTGGAGTTCGCGGAGGATTTCCGGTTTGCCGTGTTCGACAAACGCGTCCGGCCAGCCGATGCGGGCCACCGGGGTGGTGATGCCGGCGTCCCGCAGGTGTTCGATCACGGCCGCGCCGAATCCTCCGGTTAGCACATGATCCTCGAAGGTACAGATCACCCGGCACTTGCGGGCATAGGTATCCAACACTTCCGTGTCGAGCGGCTTGATGAAACGCGGATTGATCAGGGCAACGGACAGTCCCGCGCTTTCCAGCAGGAGCTTGGTTTCCTCCGCCATCCCGAACAGGGTCCCCAGACCGAACAGGGCGACGTCCGTTCCATCGGCCACCACTTCGGCGCGGCCGATTTCGAGAATCTTCGGCTCGCGGGAAGGAGCGATGCCACGGATGCCGCCGCGCGGGTAGCGGATGGCGATTGGCCCGGCGTCATGGGCCGCCATGGTGTGGAGCATGTCCACCAGTTCGTCCTCGTCCTTCGGCTGCATGTGGACCAATCCCGGCACCGGGCGGAGGAACGCGATGTCAAACAGCCCGTGGTGGGTGGGGCCGTCGTCTCCGGAAAGTCCGCCGCGGTCCATACACAACCTAACAGGAAGGCCTTGCAGCGCCAGATCGTGGATGATCATGTCGTAGGCCCGCTGCATGAACGTTGAGTAGATCGCCAGAAACGGGCGGAATCCCCGGGTGGCCATGCCCGCGGCGAAAAGGGCCGCGTGTTCCTCGGCGATGCCGACATCATAATAACGGTCCGGGATTTCATCCTTGAAGATATCAAGACGGGTGCCACCCGGCATGGCGGCGGTGATAGCCACCACCTTGGGATCCCGTTTGGCGAGGTCGGTCACGGTGCGGCCGAAAATCTCGGAGCAGGTGGGAGTGGCGGGCGCACCGGTGGACCCGTCCTCCAGCTTGTAGGAACCGAGACCATGGAATTTCCCCGGATTGTCGAGCGCGGGCTGGTAGCCCCGGCCTTTTTCGGTGATGATATGCAGCACCACCGGTTCGCTGAGGGTCTTGAGATACTCGAACGTGCGCACCAGCAGATGGATGTCATGTCCATCGATCGGACCATAGTAGCGCATCCCGAATTTTTCGAACAAAACGTTGGGAAACAGCAGGTTTTTGGCTCCTTCGCCCATCTTGTGGGCCAGGTGGCGCGCGGCTTTGCCCGCGATTTTCTCAACGAACGCCGCGGTTCGGCGGCGCACGGTGGTGTAGGTCGGATTGGTCCGCAGGGCGTTGAAATAACTGGCGATCGCGCCCACGTTTTTGTCGATCGACCATTCGTTGTCGTTGAGGACGACGATGAACCGCCGGGTGGTTTCGGCGATGTTGTTGAGCGCCTCGAGGGTGGGTCCGCAGGTGAATGCGGCATCGCCCGCCACGGCGACCACGTGGGAATCCTCTCCGGCCAGGTCGCGGGCGGCGGCCATGCCGAGGGCGGCGGATAGGGCGGTCCCGGCGTGGCCCGCGCCATAGGCGTCGTGGGGGGATTCGGAACGCAGCAGAAACCCGTTGAGCCCCTGATAGGTCCGCAGGGTGTGGATCCTCGAGGCCCGGCCGGTCAGCATCTTGTGGACGTATCCCTGATGGGCCACATCGAACACGAACTTGTCATCCGGCGTGGCAAACACCCGGTGCAGCGCGATGGTCAGCTCCACAACCCCGAGATTGGGACCCAAGTGCCCGCCCGTGCGCGCCAGCGAGGTGATGAGAGAATGGCGGATCTCCGCCGCGAGATCAGGCAACTCCGAATCGGCCAGACGCTTGACGTCGCCGGGAGATCCGATGGCCGATAGAAGCGGGCCGAGCGCCGGCGGTTCAGAAGAGGCGGATGTCATCATCGTCATCGGATTCCTCCACACCTTCCTGCCTGGCGGGCGCTTCATCCGCCGGAGCGGCGGTCGTTTCCTCAAGCGGCTCCTGGTTGCGCAGCGTGATCAGTTCGATTCTTGTCTTCGCGGATTGCAGGATCCCCTCGCAGTGCTTGAGCAAAGCGGATCCCCGCTCGTAATGGGCAACCAGATCCTCTAACGGAAGATGGCCGTTTTCCATCGCTTCGACGATATCCTCGAGACCGGCAAGCGCGTCCTCGAAGGAAGGCCCCGCTCCGGATTCGTCGGACAGAGAGTTGGATTTGCGGCGCGCCATTATTCGGATGGAGCCTCACTGGCCCGGATCGGCCGTTCGCTGTAGAAGGTGATCGCGTAATTCATCACCGGAATGCGGTGCTGATACCGCTTCACCACGGTGGCCAATTTGGGATCCTTATCATAAAGCGAGGTCATGGCCGGAGCTGCGGCTATCACACATTGGCTGTCGATCACGAGGGAGGTGAATTCGTTGTACTTGTCGCGGATCGCCAACATATCATTCTCCATGCCGTAGGACGACGGAGTCACGAGAATGCCTGCCGGTTGGGCATCCAGCGTCACTCCCGCCGCCTCAATGTCCTCGAACTGCTTGACGTCGCGGGGCAGCCACATGCTCATCCGGTCGGAGTACCAGGCGACGGCCCACGGTTGGTCGGAATAGATCATCTGGCGTTCGGCAACCCACGGTTTGAGGACCCGATTCAGCGCGGGGGCGAAATACGGCGGCCAATGGGGCACCCCCCCCTTGTCACGGTATTCCATGCCGAGTTTCACCTTTTGCGGCAATTCAAGCACCAGAGGGGCGGCACACAAAACCACCACTCCATAATAGTGCGCGTTGCGCAGAACCGACGTCGTTGACACGAAATCCAACCGGTTCCAAAGAATCGAGATGAACGCGAGACCATACGCCGTCATGATCGGTGCGAAAAGAAGATGAAGTTGGTTGGGGTCGATTTTTTCCGCCGAAACACCGAAGAACGCGAGCCCGACCGCGGTTGTGACCCACATCAGGAGAATGGCCCAGCGAAACGCCGCGATGGATTGCCGTTTGAACGGGTGCAGAAGCGAAAGGAAAAACAACGGAGCCACCACGATGCCGCCCAACAGGGGAATGATCTGGGATCCCTGAAGCAACGTCACCCGGATGATTTTCGACAGCAGGCTGTTGAGGTTGATGTCTTGTTCGAGGTCCGTGCTCCGCATGACCGCATCCTCGGATCCGATCAGCCCGTTATGGAGCGCAAGATAGGCCGTGCCGAACGGTGAACCACTCACCTGGGCATTGCGGACCATGACAAAAGCGGCAGGAACCAGGATGAGAGCGAGAATCACCACCGCGACGATTCCGCGCGGCCGGAACATGATCGCCGCGAAAATGAGATAGCCCAACGCAATCCAAACGGTCATCCAGTGGGTGAGCGCAAGCAGCGAGAAAAAGACACCGGACACCACAGCCGGCGTCATGGCGATGCGTCCTTCGACCGCGGACTCCACCGCGCGGTAGGCAAAATACAGCCCGCAGGTGAACAGCATGAGCATCAGCATCTGCGGCAATCCGCTCAGCGCATATTGCCAAAACGTCTCGCAAAACAGCATGAGTATGGCGCACACCGCCGCGATTTTCGCATCAAAGATCCGGGACACCAACAGATAGGTAACCCCGATGGAAATCAGGAAGAACAGGGTGGACACCGTCGCGATCACCCGGTCCAGCGGAAAGACGTATTCGTTCTTTCCGATCGGCCAGGTTTCCGTGTCATCGGCCCCCACCAGTTTGAGAACAGCCGCGTTGACCAGCGGATTGAGCGGGGAGTGGTAAGTATCCTCGAATTTTTCAAAAGGAATGGTGGTTCCTTTCGCCGCGCGTTCCTGGGCGTAGGCGGCCGGGCGGATGCATTTCGTGGTGAAACCGTTGCCACGGGCGATTTCGCGGGCGATCTGGGCCTGATCCATCGCCATCGGGGCGCTCAGGCCGCGAAACAGGGTGAACAGATTGCCGAGCGTCAGCGCGATGAGCACTAGGAAAAACAAACTGCGGCGGATGATGACGGCCGGATCAACGGCGGCGGGATTCGCGTTCATGGAGATGGCGGAAAGCTGGAAAAATCAAAGATGGAGAAGATTCAATTTGCGTTGCAGGGTGCGGCGGCTGACGCCCAGTAGCTCAGCGGCCCGCGTCCGGTTCCCGTCGGCGGCGGCGAGGGCGCAACGGATGGCATGGGATTCCAGCTCTTGCAAGTTCAAAATACCGGGGAACGCCTCCGGGCCAGGTGAAACGGAAGCCGGCCCGGCCGCCGGGCCTTCCGCGCCGGTGAGAAACGCCGGCAAGTGCCGCAACCGGATGTCCGCGTCGTTGCTCATCACCACGCCGTGCTCGATCACCGTCCGCAGTTCCCGCACGTTTCCCGGCCAGTCGTAGGCCAGCAGGCGCTCCAGGGCCTCATCCGCCAGCGGTTTCACCGGTCGGCCGTTTTCCGCGGCGAACTCCTTGAGAAAGGCGCTTGCCAGCAGAACCACATCCTCCCGGCGGGTCCGCAGCGGCGGCATTTCGATCCGCACCACGTTGAGCCGGAAAAACAAATCCTCGCGGAACGTCCCCGCGTCCACCAGGGACCGCAGGTTCCGGTTGGTCGCGGCAATCACGCGCACGTCCACCTTCACCGGGGTGTTGGATCCCACCCGCTCGATGGTCCGTTCGGATAGGACCCGCAGCAGCTTTACCTGCGTCGCGGCGTCGATTTCCCCGATCTCGTCGAGAAAAAGCGTGCCGCCGTCCGCCTGCTCGAACCGGCCGATCCGGCGCTGGGCGGCCCCGGTGAACGCGCCCTTCTCATGGCCGAAAAGCTCGCTTTCCAGCAGTTGCGGCGAAAGGGCGGCGCAGTGGACCGTCACCAGCTTGCCGGCGGGACGGCCGGACAATTGGTGGATCGACTGCGCGACCACCTCCTTGCCCGTCCCCGACTCGCCCTCGATCAGCACGGTGGCGCGGGTGGGCGCCACCTGCCGGATCAAATCGCCCACGCGGACCATTTCGGGCGATTTTCCGATCAGGCGGTCCAGTTTCCGCGTTTCCTGGATCTGTTGGGTGAGCTGGACGTTTTCCGTTTCCAGCCTGCGGTTGCGGAGCGCGCGCTTGAGCAGCATCTCCACCTCGTCGAGGTTGAGCGGTTTGGTGACGAAATGCCACGCCCCCCGGCGCATCGCCTCCACCGCCGTGTCCACCGACCCGTAGGCGGTCATCATCACCGCCACCGGCGGCTCGGGCAGCTTCAGCGCGGATTCCAGCAGGTCCATCCCCGATTCCCCGCCCAACCTGAGGTCGGTCAGCAGCAGGTCGATCCGCTCGGCCTTGAGAATCCGCGCCGCCTCGGCCGTCCCGGCGGCCAGATACACGTCGAATTCCTCCTCCAACGCGCTGCGCAGCCCCTCGCGCGTGGAGCGTTCGTCATCGACTATCAGGAGTGTGGGCAGCATGGCGGAAACGGCCGGCGCGCCGCGCGCCGGTCACGCCCCCGACCCTACCCGCGCCGGGCCGGAAAACCAGCGGAAATTTCCCGCTAATCCTCCAGCATCCCCCGCAGTCGCTGGACGAGTTGGAAATCCTCGTCCCGCCCTCCCGCCTGGCAGGCGGAGGCCAGGTTGTTCAGCACCCGCACCAGCATCGCGCCGGGGCTGGCCGTCTTGCGCAGCAAACTCCGCTGCTGCCGCGTCAGGTCGCTGTCGGACTCCAGCAGAATGTCCTGGAACAGGATCTGGCCGTGATTGAAACAGTCCACGATCAGCGCCACTCCCTCCGGATAAATCCGCGCGAGAAAATGACCCGGAAACGCCACGCCCTCCACCCCATAACCAAGCCGCCGGCCCACCAGAATGAAAATCAGGCACAGCCCGATCGGATTCGATTTCCGTTCGGCAACCGACCATGCCAGATCGCCGTTCCGCGGGTCGTGATAGCCTTCCTGGTTCCCGTTGAACGCCAGCTTCTCGAACAAAAACTTCCGCAGCGCCATTTCACCGTCCGTGCCATCCTCCGTGGCGGCGGACGCGAGCCCGTCCAACGCCTCGGAAAGCGGGGCGCGCGGCGTGATCCCGTCGTGCAAAAACTCCGACAAACACCCCAACAACGCCTCCGTCCGCGGCCAATCCAGATCCTCGGTTTTCGACGAACCGGCCAGCGCCGTCTGCCACTGCCGGACCAGCGTCTCCCGCTTGGCGGGCCGCAGAATGCCCGACAGCAACTCGCTTTCCACGGCGCTCAACTCCCGCGGGTGCCGCGCGAACCAACCGCTCAGATCCCCCCCGCAACTCGCTAACCGCTCGGCCACGCGCTCCCGCACGACCGGCGTATCGTCGTCTAGCAAACGCAGCAGCGCGTCAATCTCGGATGCGGAAAGGGCAGCGGACACGCCCGAAGCCTGCCAAACCCGCCGCCGGGTTGTAAAGGGGGAATGAAGGATGCTTCCACGCTCACCGCAGGCGAGCTGCAGAACGCACCCCCGCCTCTAACGGACCGCCGACTTCAGTCGGCTTGGCCGCAGGCCCTCCCCGGCTGCCAACAAAAAGCCACCCTCTCCAAACAAAACACCCGATCCTCTCACACCCGCACCAGCCCGGCCCGCGCCTTGGCTCCCGCGCCCTTCGCCCCGCCGCCCATCGCTTCGCCGTAACTGCTCCACCGGTAGTCCGCCGGATCGGTCAGAGCCGGCGGCAACTCACAAGTCGCCCAGATCCTTGCGCAAGGGAGCCAAGGGGAGAGGGGGGCAAATCATCCGCTCACCTAACCATTTTTCTGCCTCTCCTTCTTGATCGACCGGTGAACTCCCATCGCCGCGAATACAAACATAGCCCCCACTCCGAAATACTCCAGTGCGTCCCCTATCCGTCCTGTCAGAGTTGTTCGCCGCTCAAGATTTGAATAATTGTCTCTCAACCACTGGAACTTGGTTCGAATCTTCTCGTCACGGCGGGCATCATTCGGGACTTGGTAGCCGGCGTTCTTTGCGCGCATGATCATGGCGCGGTAGTCGGCGTCGTTCATCATGCGCTTGATGAACTCGTTCATGGCCGGTCCTCTGTCACCATACTCGACATTCCTCCAATATGCAGCTACTAGGGAGCCATACTCATCGCGGATCCTCGCATAGACGAAATATACGTGTTCCGGCAGTTGCGCGTCGATGAACCCTTCCACCTCGTGGTCGGAACGCTCCAGCTTAACAATTGACCCTATGAAACAAATGCCCGCGCAGACGATTAGCAGTAGATGCACGGTTTCGAGAATTGATCGCCGCCGGCCATGATTCGGGGTTTTACTCTCGCGGAAGACAGCGTCGGGCTGAGGAGCTACCACCTTGGGTGACTCTTCGAGAAAAAATGTTTGACCGCACCGGCCGCATTGAATTTCGGTCCCGCGGAGATCCTTCCTGGTCTCAAGGATCCGACTGCATGACGGGCATTTGAAACGGTGTTTCATGTCAGGTTATCCGCGGTGTCCTCCAGAACGCCCCCCCGACCTCAGCCCCCACGGCCCCGCTTCGGCTTCCCCGCCGCTGCCAGCGGCGCGGTGATCTTCTCATAAAGCGCGAACAGGAACTCCACCCGCTGCCGGTCGGTGGCGAAGGGCTCCTTTCGGTAGCAGCGCTCCACCGTCCGGTCCAGTTGGGCGTGTGCGTTAGCCAGGGCCGGCGGCATCGTCAGCGGATCGTAGAGATCCGCCAGCGTGCTAGTTGGAAACGCTGCCCGCGCGTCAAGCACCGCCTGGGCGTGGTGCTCCACCCTCAACCGCAGCATACCGCCGGGATCGTCAGGCCAGGGGAAGTTGTTATAGACAAGACCTGCGGAATACCGATAGTCGCTTTTCAACCTTCCAGCGACCTGCCTCATCCACGCCATGTGCATCACCGATGTAAGCACCCCAAAATGATAGAGGGTGGCGTCTTTCATCAGGAATACCAGATCGCTGCACAAGACTTCATTGCCCAGCATCCCCATAGGGATGTAAGGACGCCTTTCGGAACTCACCTTTGGGATCACCAAATACTCGCCCTTGGGGAAGTTTTCCACATGGAACCGCGTCGGGGTAGCTGCCAGTTTCACGGTTGGGGCACTCGGGCTGGAAAGACGGAAGTTCTTCACTGCTTCGATTCGAGCCACCGCCTGCGGCATACTCCGCAGCACGTTGGGTGGGCAGTCGCCCAGCCAAAGGCACCACCGGTGCCACCCGTTGATGAACTCATCGGATCCAAGCCATTTTCTGAACCAAGCGGCGGACGCGGGCTCGGCCCCGACGAACGCTACTTTTTCCTCGTCGGTGAAAAGATAGTTGCCGCCATCTATCGGTTTGTTGCCAATCGCTATCGGAGGCACCTCGCACACCGGCTTGGTAATGTTCAGCAGCGCGAAATCACTTCCGTCTATCAAATACGGACTGATGTTCGCAACATTCGAGACGGTTGCATCCCCATCTCCGTGGTCATAGTCGTAGAGCGGCCTCGTCACCGCTTTGAACGGAGCGAACCCGATTATCACGCAGTGCACATGCGCCTTTCCCCTCGCCTCGCTTTCCCAAACGAACGTGCGGTGGGCGAAGTGGATGCTCATCTTCCATTTTCCGAACAACTCGCCCCAAAGGATTCCAGGTTGCTCGCCTTGGCTGATTGAGTTGGTGGAAACGAAGGCGGACACGATTCCAGGTCTGCCATTTTTCTGCGGCTGGGCGTATTCCGCGGCCTTACGATGCCAGGCTGTGACATAATCCAGCACTCCGGAACCCTTCACCCTGCCCCACACGAATGTCATATCGTCCCGTTGCTCGCGACTTAGAATCTTGGAGCCGATGAACGGCGGATTCCCCAGCACATAGCTGCACCTCTCCGGCGGGAGCACGTCCTTCCAGTCTATCCGTAGCGCGTTGCCGCACACGATGTGCGGGGACTTCCGCAGCGGAATCCGGCGGAAGAACTGCCCGAATGCCTGGGACAGGGCGATGTTCGCCTGGTGGTCCGCCAGCCACAGCGCCACCTCCGCGATTCTGGACGGAAACTCTTCCAGCTCGATGCCATACATCTGGTCCACGTCGATCATGGAGAGCTTGTAAACATCGTCGGTCTCGAACTGCTGCTGCCCGGAGTGGAGCTCCAGCAGGATTTCCAGTTCCAGCGCCCGCAGCTCCCGGTAGGTGATGACTAGGAAGTTTCCGCATCCGCAGGCCGGGTCCAAGAACTTCATTTGGGACATCTTCTGTTGGAGCCCCTCCAGCCGCGCCGTCCGCCGCGTGGAGCGGTCCGCCTTCGCCGCCTCGAACTCCTCCCGCAGTCCGTCCAGGAACAGCGGCCGGATCAGCTTGAGGATGTTCTTCTCGGAGGTATAGTGCGCGCCCTTCTCGCGCCGCTCCTTGGAATCCATCACCCCTTGGAACAGGGACCCGAACACCGCCGGCGAGATCCGCGCCCACTCGAAGGAGCACGCCTTGAGCAATTCCCCGCGCGTCACGGAATTGAAGGCCGCGAAGGAGATCCGCTCCGCGAACAGGTCGCCGTTCACATAGGGGAACGCCGCCAGGTCCTCATCCAAGTTTGCCTGCCGCTCATTGCTGGTTCCTTGAGTCGCCCCATCCGGAGTATTGAGCACTTCGAAAAGGTGCGCAAGCTTTGGCCCGGTATCGGAACCGTCCGGCGCCGTCCGGTTTTCCAGGAACATCCGGAAATCCTGCGTGTTGAAAACCCCGGTGTCATCCGCGAACAGGCAAAACAGGATCCGCACCAGCAACACCCGCAGGTCGTGCCCGCGGAATCCGCCTTTCGCCAGCGCGTCGTGGATGCCCGCCATGATGAGCGTGGCGTCCATGTTCGCCGGATCTTCCGGATTGAGCTTGTGCTGCGTGTAGCCCGGAATGAAGGCGAACCGCCGCACATGCTTGTGCAGATCCGCCAGCGGAAACTCGATCGTCGGCGGAATCCGCTTGAACAGCGGCAGATCCGGATCCTGCTCCGGCTCCAGATCGTGAAGGCAGATCCGCTGGAAATCGGAAACGATCAGCCACCGGGGAACCTCCCGCTGCCTTCCGGAGTCGATCAACCCCCGGACATACTCCATCCCCTGTGAATGCGCCTTGTTCAGATCCCGCCCGGAAGACTTGTGCTCGATCAGCACCCTGCCCGGCCAGAACACATCGATCCTCCCGTCCCCTCCCAGCGTCTTCACCGGAGCCTCGAACGCCGCCACCGCCCGCCGCTTCATGCCGAACACCTGGAAAAACGCCTCCCAGAACGGCTGCGCCTCCCCCCGCTCGGACGACGCGTCCGCAAACTCGCGGGAAAAGGCAATGGCACGGTGGCGGATCTCGTTCCAAGAAAGCATGCCCCCGATCCTGCCCCCCCTCCCCGCCAATGTCAATTCTCCATCAATTCACGCCACCCTTGCGCAAGGGTCCGGATGGCGGCAGTAGGGCAAATCCCGGCCTTTCGTTGGGTAACAAGACCGGTGGATTACGACATTTTCCGGGGAGAGTGAATTTTGTGGTTGACTTTCAACCACACCCGGCGCACATTTCGGTCGGAGCCACAATCGGCTCCGTTCGTTCCCAACACAACACACACACCGACCTCTGCCCATGCCTCGCCACTAACCATCACAAGTTTGCAAAACCTATAACTTTTTTCAATCAAACCAAGAAATATTATGAAATTTAACGAAATTGCCAAAAACGCTAGGCTGGACCAGCGCCTGAGCCTTCGGCAGTTTTGCCAGGAAGCCGGCCTTGATCCGAGCAATTGGAGCAAGATAGAACGGGGAGTCAATCCGCCATCGGGCGACCCCGAGATTATGGAAAGAATTGCCGACAAACTGAAATTGTTTGGTGATAGCCGCAAAGAATTCTTCGATGCGGCGGATATTGCAAGATCCCAAATTCCGGCAGACATCCTGTCGGACGAGGATCTCGTCAGAAAACTGCCTGCGTTCTTCAGAGTCATGCGCGGCAATCAAATGACACAGGAGCAAGCGGACATGCTGCTTGCTGACATTCGAAAACAACACACACCAACCCCTCCCCCCACCCTCTAATCACCCATGAGCTGGAAGCACCTCGTCTGGAATCAAGTCGATAGATTCAAAAACGATTTCACTTGTCCTGAAATGGATGAGATACCAATTGATATTCTGTTTCACGAGTGTCCGGTTATAACTCAAACAAATTCAATTGGTTACAGTTCACATTAGGCAAATTTCTGTGGTCGGGTTCCATAAGTAGTTGATTTAGAGGGACTTTCTCAAAAGGATGAACGCTCAAAAGCTGCAAAGTTCTGTGGAGTGTGCCGGGCAGCTTGAGCTGCTTGTGAAGAATCGCAATTATCAGATAGGTGCAGACGGCGATCCAGATTTGAGTCTTCACGGCATTGGGACTTGTGCCAAAATAGTGCTTGATCCGCAGGTGGCCCTTGATCCATCGGAAGAACAGTTCGATACGCCACCGCATCTTGTAAAGCATGGCCACGGTGATCGCCGGGATTTCGAGGTTGTTGGTGAGAAATACGAAATCCTTGCCGGTATCCAGATCGATGTATTTCACTCGCCGCAGCAGCATTGGAAAAGCCGTGCGGGACTTGTCGAGGGTGGGTTTGCCGACATGATCGCTGCGCAACCCAGTCAGTCGATCCACCGTCAGCGAGTAGTGACGAGTGAACTGAAGGTTTGTCTTGGCGCGCGTGACAAAGAACGCTCCAGCCTTGGCGATGAGCGCCAGTCGAACGAAGTCCATGTAGCCACGATCCATCAGATAGAAAGCTCCAGCTTCGAAGAACAGACTGTCGAGCCATCCCACGTCGTGCTGGCGCGCTCCCGTGACATGGATGCAGGTCGGAATCGGTCCTCGCAGGTCGATCTGAGTATGCATTTTGATGCCCGCCTTGGTCTGACGGAAATCGGCCCACGGAAAGAGAGTCAGGGAAAGATCGATAGTGGTCGAATCCAGCGCATAGATTGTGTTGTCCAAATCCAAACCAAGATCCTCCCCCGCATAGAGCGGCCTGGCCTTCCTTATCAAACTCTTGGCGAGGTCCTCCCAGATACGCCAGTCTCTCTGTTCGTTGGCTTCGGCAAGAGTCGATTTGGCAACCGGTTCGGAGAATCCAAGATGATAGAGTGTTTCTGTTCTGGCGTTGAGGCACGTTGTGATGTCGCGGAGACTCTCCCTCGAAGTCATCTGAGCAAACACCATGCAGATAAACTGCTGTCGGCATTTGAAGTGGCGGACACGTTCTTCCGCGCCATATCGAGCGGCAAGTCTGGAAAGCGTTGTGCGTTCGACCATTTCTATAACTTGGGAAAGGATGTGGCGACCGGAGTTCATCGCCGGAAAATACGCGAAATCCCCCAAAAAAGTTCAAATGCGTGACATCAATATCTTTCCGTAACAAACTCATTCTGTGTATTTTGTGAAAACCGACCCGTCAGTTAACCGGACACCCGTGATTCTGTTTATCGTTGACGCGGTGCTCCGGTTTCCCGTGATTGAGATGGATGAATTCAAGGACCGCTATGGCGCCGAAGCCGCCATAGCGGCCGATTTCAGCGAAATCTACGTCGATCGCGAGAGTTGCGAGCCAAATGGGCCTGCTTGGCGGGAAAACCGCCTTCGGTTCTCACTTGCTCATGAGATTGGACACCTTTACCTTCACAGGGAGGAATTCGAGCAGTCGGGATTCAAAACCTTTGACGAGTTTCTGGAATGGACGAATACGCTAGGCGGCCGTCGGGAGGCTATTGAGAAAGAAGCCGACGAGTTCGCAGGTCGCCTACTGGTTCCACATGCCCGTCTTGTCGCCGAATTCGAAAAAGTCGAAGCTAGTTTTAACAGGGAACTCCCACCAGGCTGGAGGCGCAATAGCGAACTTAGGCTTGAAGTCGCGAGGAGCATAGCTCCGAAATTCGGGGTGTGCTCGCAAACGATTCTGACCAGATTCAGCCGAGAAGGTATATGGCCGGAGATCTGACAAAACTTTTCTGCCCAATGCACTCAGCCAGAGCATCTCCATTTTCTAATGATGAAAGCCCGCCCGGTGTTGGCGCACCGGACGGGCTTCTTCTCAAACGTTTTTGGCCGGACCCATGCCCGGTCAAAGCCCTTGGTAGGGCGAACCGTGAACGGAACCACGCAGGTTGCAAAGCGAGGTTACTGCGGAATCGTCCGGGGTCAACAACAAAAGTATGGGTTGGAAAGGAATCGGTCATGAGTGAACAACTCACCCTATTCCCGGACGAGCGTCCCGGTTACCGGAAGATCTTCCGCCGCTGGCGGAAGAACCCGAAGACCGGAGCCATCGAGTATCCCAAACGGAGCAAGGTCTTCGTGATGTGGGTGCCGGTTGACCAGTCCGGAATCAAAGCAGCCTGACGATACGTCCGGCCCCAAGCGCACCTCCGGCTAGCCACCGCGACCCGGAGGTGACATTGATTTCCACCACTTCGCGTCCTCCGCGTCTTGGCGGTGAAATATTTGCCCCCTTGAGCAAGGGTCTCAAACGGTACCCGCTCTCCTCTTGCGGCTTGAATCTTGCCGTCTTGCGTCTCCGTCCGCCACCGGACCGGCTCCCTATCCATGCCTGCTCTCCTCTTGTCTCTGGCATCTTGCCTCTCACCCCATCCTGTGTCGGAACCGCGCCGCCACGCAGGCCGCCGGAACCAAACATGCCATGCCGGTCACCACCCACTGCGCTAAATACCCCTTCACTCCCGGCAGCGCAGGGTTCGCCCAAAACTCAGGCGAAAACCCTCGCGCTCCCACGGAAAGGAATACCGAGAACATCACCGCAATGGCCGCCGCGCCGAAGGCTCCCGCATACACCGCGCCGGCAGCCGGCCTCATCCCGCGCGCCACCCGCACACGGCAGGCGAACTCCGTAAAGACCGCCGCCAGCGCCACCGCCAGCACCAATTGGATAAAAATGAAGTGTGTCATAGGTGGGATTGGAACGAATTGGCTCTGGCACGCCTTCTATTTGGTGCGGGGCACCAGACGACCCTCCGGCTTGGATCCGGGGCGGGTGGCGGATCGCCCGGCCGCCGCCTTGTTTGGTCCTGCGACTACCGAAACCCGCTCTTTGCCGTCCAGAACGTCTTTCTGAATCACATATTCCATCTCGACTATCGGATATGTCCACCTGAACCCAGAGATCTTCCCATCGGTGGTATCAGGCAATTCCTTTAGCTCCTTCCGATAAATGGCGAAAGGCGCCGTGTAAAAGAATATCCGGACGGTCTCATGCTCCCCTTGGAATTGGACGAACGTCGAGTCCCGCTCGACGCCGTCAACGCCCTTGATGGATTCCCTTCCCTGAGAGATGTTCCCAAGATGCTTATCCACTTCGGGTATGATCCGGTTGCCACCGGGTAGCACGATGCGTTGGGGTGTTTCGGAGTTGAAGACCAGCAAGGAGCCAAGATCCTCCTTGTCAGGCCAGTAATTCACCTCCTCATACTCATCAACGATGGTCCCGCAAATTTCGCGCTCCACCCGCATCACCGCACCGGTAACGGAATCCGTTTTCTGACGGAACTCCCACTTGAGGATATTCAAGTCTTCCGGGGCCAGTTGGTGAGACTGGCGCAGGATGTCGCCGCCTTTGGCGGTAGTGGCTATCAGCATTGCCGAAGCGATAAGAGTCTTCATGATTCTAACTGGCGTCTGTGCTTTCTCAATCCGTTCTCCTCACCAAAACCGCTTCACCTGGTCTCTCAGGACCGCGAAAATCCACGAATCCACCGGCCAACCGCGCCGTTTCGGCGGCAACAGTGCCCCGTTCCTACGCCGCAGCTTCCGTTTGATCCGGATAATCGTAATAGCATTCATACCTCGTCTCAACGGCCATTGAACACGCCCGCCCGAAGAACGTCAAGCCCACCCATGCAAATAGATCCCTTCTGTCACTCAATGCGGCCGGTGAGCGGAGATCTCGATGGTCGTTGGCCCACGCCGGAAGCGGCGACCTGAACATCATCCACAACCGACCCGGCCTTTCGATCCGGGAAACCCATGACGCGGCCCGGTCCGCCAGGAAATAGGTTAGCCGGGGGCGCCTGTTGACTCCGGCCTCCGGACGGCCGTTTCCGGGTTCGGACCGGTTGTCTCCACCTCCCATCCTTCACATCGGGAGTCCGGGATGGTGCGCCGACTCCGGAAAACCCTCGTTTCACGCGGGAACTTCGACGCCGGGAACTCCATCTTCCACACCGGAACTTCCATCCTCTCATCCGGGACCCCCGGTCGCACGGTTTTTCGGAATGGCGGAATAGGGTCCAAACCGGCGCGGATGCGAGGGGACCGATCCCGGCCGACGGCGGATGGGATATGGCGCGCCGAAGCGGCCGGAACGCGGCCCAAATAGCCCGGAGACACCCTATCCAGCGGTCCCGCGTGCCAGCGGAACATCCCGCGAACTCTTCGAAACGGTTCTTCAAAACCCGGAAATCCCCCTCACATCCTTGAGAACGGAAGAAAAATTCCGACGATTCAGCACCAGAATCACGCGATTCTTCCCCCGGACCTTCACGCCGGAACTTCCGGTTATCACACCTGAACCTCCGGTTATCACGCCGAATTCTCCGGTTATCACGCCGGGCCTTCCGTTCTCCGGAATCCCGCAAGGAATCCGCCAGACGGTCATGGGAAACCGCATGGCTTGCGGTTGCTAACGGATCTCCAGATGCGGCTTCAGCCGTTCCAGCGTGCGGGGGCCGATGCCCTCCACGCGGTCGAGGTCGGCGGGGGATTTGTAGGGGCGGCCCTCGATGATCCGGTTGGCGGTGGCTTCGCCCACGCCGGGCAGTTTCATCAGGTCGTCGCGGGATGCGGTGTTAGGATCGATCTTCCATCCGTCGGGCAGCTTGCCGGAGGTGGCGAGGCCGAGGTCTTCGGTTTCCTCGCGCTCCAGTTTCCGTTCGTCGGGGAGGCGTTCCCAATCGGTCTTGGCCCACGCGCCCGCGCCGCGTTTGGCGGCCTGGAGTTCCAGGTCGCCGAGCATCGCCTGATAGGCCGCCTTTGATCGTCCGTCAGGCGTTTCATGGGCCACGCCGAAGGCCCGCGCCAGGCCGGCTTTCACCAGATGCCCGGCAAGGTCCGTGCCATCGGCGGTGGTCACGAACGCATAGACCCGCTTGTGTTTTCCATCGCCCATGGCGTCCGCGTAGGCGGTGGAAACGGTGAACGGTTTTTCCAACATCCTAACCACCTCCTTGGCGGCGGCCTCGCCAAGCTCCTTGGCCGCCATGATGGAGCGCTCCGGCGAACCGCCGAACCCGGTCATGCCGAAATACCGCCGCTGGGCACGCAGGCGCCGCGCGTCGCTCTCGTCGCTCACATGCCACTCGAAACAATCCGCCCCGTAGAGCCGGATGGTGTGCCGTTTGCCTTCCGCCGCTTCGATTTCAAAGCTATCGCCGTCCGCCCAATCGGTGGGCACCAGGCGGCAATTCTTCAGCGTTTCCATCGGCTTTTCCGCGGCATGGCCCGGAGCGGTCGCGCCAAGCCACACGGCGGCGGCTATCAGGGAGAGGATCGTTTTCATGGAAATCGCGGGGCTGAGTCATCCGGCACACCTGGCCCTAGGCTTCCGCCAGCCAGGCATCGATGCCACCCTCCACGTTACGGACCCGGGTGAAGCCGTTGTCCAACAGAAAAAGAACGGCCCTGGCGGAACGGCCACCCATCTTGCAATGGACGAGGATTTCCCGGTCGCGGGGCAGCGCGTCGAGGTGGTCGGGCAGGGTACCCAACGGAATCAGCCGGGCGCCGGGGATGTTGGAAACGGCGTGCTCGTGCGGCTCGCGGACGTCGATGAGCAGGCCGTCGAAGCCCGTCGCGAGGCGGGCGCGGAGTTCGGTGGTGGTGATGGTATCCATGGCGGGTGTTGATAGAGAGCAGGCGGGCGAGGCGGTGGTTTCGGAATTGGCCACGCTGTGGACCGAGGGATGGTCGCCGCACAGCCGGCATTGCGGGTCGCGGTTGAGCCGGAGCGTGCGGAACGAACTGCGCAGGGCGTCATAACAAACCAGGCGGCCCAGCGGTGGCTCACCGATTTCCAACAATAGCTTGATCGCCTCCATCGCCTGGAGCGAACCGATGATCCCCGGCAACACCCCGAGCACGCCGGCCTCGGCGCACGAAGGCACCGCGCCGGGCGGCGGCAGCGTCGGCAGCAGGCACCGGTAGCACGGTCCGCCGAGATGCGGCGCGAACACGGTCATCTGGCCCTCGAAGCGGTGGATCGCCCCGTGGACCAGCGGCTTACCTAGCAAAAACGCCGTGTCGTTCGTTAGAAACCGGGTGGGGAAATTGTCGCACCCGTCCAGCAGCACATCGTAGCCCCGCGCGATTTCCAGCACGTTTTCCGGCGTGAACCGCACCGGATGGACCTCCACCGTCACATGCGGGTTGATTTCCCGCAGGCGGGCCACGGCGCTTTCGAGTTTCGGTTTGCCGATCCACGATTCGCCGTGGAGCACCTGGCGCTGGAGATTGGAAACATCCACCACATCCGGATCCGCCAGCCCGAGCCGCCCCACGCCCGCCGCCGCCAGATACATGGCCGCCGGCGATCCCAGTCCGCCGGTGCCGATCAGCAGCACCGATCCGCGCTTCAGTTTCCCCTGCCCTTCCAATCCCACTTCGGGGATCAGCAGATGGCGGGAGTAGCGCGTCAGTTCGGCAGTGGTGAAATCCGGTGTCATGACCGCGGCGACGATGCCACCCGACCACCCGATGCCAAGCGCCAATTTCCGGAAAAAATCATTTTGACCGCGTCGGAATGATGATATGCTAAAGACATGGCTGAAGTTCAATCGACGTTCATGCTTCCCCCGGGTGCCAGTGCTCCGGATTTCTCGCTGCCGGACCCGGAAGGCAACCTCATTTCGCGCGGGACGGCCGCAGGACCCAACGGTCTGGTGGTGGTCTTCGCCTGCAACCACTGCCCGTTCGTCATCCATCTGGCCGACGCCCTCGGCGCGCTCGCCGCCGGGCTCGCCGCGCAGGGGGTCGGCACCGTGGCGATCAACCCGAACGACACCTCCCGCTACCCGCAGGACGGCCCGGACGCAATGCGGGGCTTCGCCGCGGAACACGGCTGGCGCTTTCCCTATCTGATCGACGGAACGCAATCGGTGGCAAAAGCCTTCGGCGCGGCCTGCACGCCGGACTTCTTCCTGCTGGATGCCGCGGGCCGCGTGTTCTACACCGGCCAGTTCGACGACTCCCGCCCGCGCGGCGGCCTGCGCGCCCACGGTGGCGACCTCGAGGAAGCCGTCCGCCGCATGCTGGCCGGCGAGG
This sequence comes from Verrucomicrobiota bacterium, assembly GCA_017301995.1. Taxonomy (GTDB): domain Bacteria; phylum Verrucomicrobiota; class Verrucomicrobiia; order Verrucomicrobiales; family Akkermansiaceae; genus Luteolibacter. Next base: position 230,608 of record JAFLEH010000003.1, read on the forward strand.
GTCCGCTCGAACGCCCCTATCCGAGCAGCGGCTGCAACATCAAATGGATACCCGGCAACGAGCCGGATTGATTCCAGGGCTGACCAACCGAACTTCGCCGCGATCTATCAGGCATCGTCCCTTCAGGGCGCGCCGACGTCTTCGTTGGCAGGAGAACGGACAGGCCAATGGGAATGCCGCTTGCGGAGCCGCATTGCCACCCCATTCCCGGCCAGCGGGGACGCAGGCGCTCCGAAGGGCAGACATCCTGATCCGGTCGGAAAATGATTTGGCACAATTCGCGGCGGCAGCGACGTCGATGAATGGTGCTTTCTTTCTGGTTTCCGGTTTCTGGTCTCTGGCTTCTTGGCCCGATTGTGCCAAACCATTTTCCGACCGGCAAACGCAGTGGAGCGGAAAACAAGGCCTCGGATCAGGATCTCCCAAGGGGGATCGGCGCGCGTTCGATTACCGCCGCAGCAGGCTTTCGATGCGTGCGAGGACGTCCTTGAGTCCGGGTTCCTTGGTGAGCTGGGCCCGCACTTTCTTGCAGGCGTGGATCACGGTGCCGTGGTCACGTCCGCCGAACGCCTCGCCGATTTCCTCCAGCGATCCGCGGGTCAGGCTGCGGCTGAGATACATCGCCACCTGCCGCGGGAACGCGATGCTCGCCGGACGGCGGCGGCCGATCATGTCGGCCAGCCGGACATCGTAGTGTTCGGCCACGGTTTTCTGGATCGAGTCGATGCTGATCTGGCGGCTGGATTCCTCGACCAAAAGATCGCGGAGCAGCGGTTCGATCCTATCGACGGTAACGCTTTCCCCGGCCAGCGAGGCGAACGAGGCCACGCGCATCAGCGCGCCTTCGAGACGCCGCACGTTGGTCCGGATGTTTTCCGCCAGATAGGCGAAGATCGAGTCGTCCAGCCGGACTTTCCAGTCGGCCGATTTCTGTTTGAGGATCGCCAGCCGGGTTTCCATCTGCGGCGGCTGGATTTCGACGGTTAGACCGCACTCGAAGCGGGAAACGAGGCGGGGTTCGAGGTTCTTGATTTCGGATGCCGGCCGGTCGCTGGTTAGAATGACCTTGTTGCGGCCGTCCAGCAGCGTGTTGAAGGTGTGGAAGAACTCCTCCTGCGAGCGCTCCTTGCCGGCGAGAAACTGGATGTCATCGATCAGCAGGACGTCGGTCTGGCGGTAGCGGCGGCGGAATTTCTCGATATCGCCGCGGCGCACGGCGTCGATGAACTCGTTGGTGAATTTCTCGCAGGTCAGATAGACCACGCGGCTGGCCGGGTGCTTGCGGAGCAGTTCCTGGCCGATGGCGTGCATCAGGTGGGTCTTGCCGAGGCCGGATCCGCCGTGGATGAAGAGCGGATTGTAGCCGGTCTTGGTCTTGTGGGCCACCGCCTCGCACGCGGCGTGGGCGAACTGGTTGTTGATGCCGACGACGAAATTCGCGAACGTGTGGCCCGGATTGAGGCCGATGGCCTTCAACCGTTTATCCAACGGTTCGCCGCTGAGCACCGGCTGGTGGCGGGGGCCGGCCGGTTGGGAGTGAGCGCTCTCGGCCGCGGCCGCCTGCGGCGTTTTCCCCAGCACCACGCGCACCTCGCGGGTGGCTTCGCAAACGGCGCCCACCGCCGATGTTAGTTCCGGCATGTAATTCGCCTCGATCCAAACCTGATGGATTTCTCCGGGCACCGCGATGCTGGCGATGCCGTCGTCATGACCTTCCCACGTGGCGGCGTGAAACCAGCGCTGGAACGCATCCGCCCCTACCGCCTTGCGCAGACCGTCACAGATGCGATCCCAGGCGGTTTGGCCGGGTGCGGCATCGGGAATTTCGGGGTCGTGCGCATTTTCGGGTGTTGGGTTGAGATCCATGTTTCAAGAAAAGGGAGAGGGATTGTGATCGTCCGCCGCAGGTCGTTTTCGGAACTTCCGAACGGCTGACGGAAGGGAGCTTGGCGTGTTCCGGCGGGGGGTGAAAAAGAGATTTTTTTACGACTTCCGGACGAAGGCCCGCATCGCCCTTTCCACAAGGGTTCCACAGCCAAAAAATTTTGGAACTTGACCCCGGTTTTATTTCGGTTCGCCAAATAATCGTGCGCCTCTATCGGGACCAAATCGTGCAATTCCCTGAAATCGAATGACGTGCGAAAAGCGGCCCGCGGAGGCGCTTTGAGCGGCTCCGTTTGCCAGTCCCAAACCGCTGGTTTTCAACGGTTTGGAGTACCGACCGGGTTCCTTTTCCGGCCGCGGTGATTTTTTTCTTGCAAAACATCACTATATGGCTATATTCACCCCGAAGCAACAAAACAACCGACAGAAAATGAGTACCACAGCAAAGACAATGACGGCGGGCGAAGTGAACCGGGCGATCGCGGCGGGCACCAAGGTGTGCCTGTTGGATGTGCGCACACCGGCGGAGTATGAAACGGCGCACGTGGAGGGGTCGGTGCTGATGCCGATCGGCAAGCTCGACTGTGCGGCGGTGGCGACGGCGGCGCAGGGTGCCGAGCTGAAGGTGCTGGTCTGTCAGTCGGGCATCCGCGCGGGCAAGGCGGCGTCGCAACTGGCGGCCAACGGGCAGAGCGGATGGGTTCTGTTGGATGGCGGGGTCAACGCGTGGGGCAAGGACGGTTTGCCGTTGGTGCGGGGACGATTCACGCTGCCGCTGGAGCGCCAGGTGTTTATCGTGGCGGGATTCATGGTTTTGCTAGGCGTGATCCTCGGATGGCGCGTGCATCCCGGGTTCTACGGCCTGAGCGGGTTCGTGGGGTGCGGCCTGATGATGGCCGGGGCCACCGGTTTCTGCCCGATGGGAATTCTGCTAGGAAAAATGCCGTGGAACCAACGCGGCGGCACCTGCTGCGCCAGCGGGCGGTGCGGCGGCTGATCCTATCGGACGTCAGGCGATGTTGGTGAACACCGCCTGCACGTCATCGTCGTCCTCGATGCGGTCGAGGATTTTCTCGACGTCCTGCATCTGTTCCTCGGTTAGTTCGATCGGCTGGGTGGGCAGGCGTTTGAGGCTGGCCTTGACGCCGGCGATTCCGAGTTGTTCGACGGCCTGGCAGAGGCTGGCGAACGAGGAAAACTCTCCGGTGATGACGACGGTGCCGTCCTCGACCTCCAGGCTTTCCAGTCCGGCGTCGATCAGTTCCAATTCCATTTCCTCGAGGTCGCGGCCTTCCGGCACCGAAAACTCGATCACGGTCTTGCGGGAGAACATGAAATCCAGCGATCCGGAATTGACCAACTGGCCGTTGTTCTTGTTGAAGATGGTTTTCATGTTGGTCACCGAGCGGTTGCTGTTGTCGGTGGCGCACTCGATGAAGAACAGCGAACCGTGGGGGCCTTTGCCTTCGTAGTTCACCTCGCTGATTTCGGAAGCGTCCTTGCCGGCGGCGCGTTTGATGGCGGCCTCGATGTTTTCGCGGGACAGGTTCTGGGCCTTGGCGTTGCTGATCGCCACGCGCAACGGGGCGTTGGTTTCCGGATCCGGTCCGCCGTTTTTCGCGGCGAGGGTGATCGACTTGGCAAGCTTCGGAAACACCTTGGACATCGTGGCCCAACGCGATTCCTTGGCCCGGCGGCGGCATTCAAAGGCTCTTCCCATGGCGTGTGTGGTTCGGATAGATCCGCCGGGGCAACCGGCGCGCGCCGATTCAAACCGCGCAGCGCGCCAAGCTCAAGCCCGGAATTTTCCCGGCCGTCCGTTCAGCGGTCCAGCAGGGCAAATTTCAGCTCGGCCTCCGACGCCACCTCGCCATTGACCAGGCAGCGGTTGCGGGTCTGGCCGATCGATCCGCGCATCTTGATGATCTCGCTTTCGATCACCAGGGTGTCGCCGGGCAGCACCGGGCGGCGCCATTTCACGCCGTCGGCGCTCATGAAATAACCGATTTTCCCGAGGTTCTCGGGTTTGCGGAGCATCAGCACGGAAGATACCTGCGCCATCGCCTCCAACTGCAGCACGCCGGGCATGATCGGATGACCGGGAAAATGGCCGGGGAAATACGGTTCGTTGATGGTGACGTTCTTGACACCCAGGCACTTGTTCTCGCCCTCGAAACCGATGATCCGGTCCACCATCAGGAATGGATAGCGGTGCGGCAGGATCTTGAGCACGGCGTGGATGTCCAGCACGCCCTCGCCATTCGGAATCGAGATCGGCGCGGGCACCATCGAGCGCATCCGGGCGTATTCCGCCTTGATCGTGGCGGCCATCTTCGTGTTGGGACCGTGGCCGGGTTTCACCGCCATCACGTGGCCGAGGATTCTAACACCCGCGAGCATCAGGTCGCCGATCAGGTCGAGCGCCTTGTGCCGGGCGAACTCGTTGGTGAAACGCAGCGCCTCCTTGGACATCACCTCGTTGCCGCGGATGACGATCGCGCTTTCAAGCGAACCGCCCTTGATGAGGCCCTTGTCCAACAGCGGCTTCACGTCCTCGTAATACACGAACGTGCGGGCCGCGCAGATTTCCTTTTCATAAACCGTGGGGTTGATTTCCGCCGAAAAATACTGGGTGAAGCGGCCTTCCGGTCCCACGTTGGTCACGGAAACCCGGAAGGTCTTGCTGGGAACGATGGTGATCAGCGTGCCGTCGCCCACCTCCATGTGAATCGGTTCGCGAATCTCCCAAATCCGCTTCGGGGCGTTCTGCGCGACGGTGCCCGCCTTGCGGATCAGTTCCACAAACGGCCGGGACGAGCCATCGCCGATCGGCGGCTCGTTGGCATCCATCTCGATGATCGCGTTGTCCACCCCCATGCCGGCCAGCGCGGAAATCACGTGCTCCACGGTGTGGACTTTCACCGATCCCTCGGCCAGCGTGGTCGCGCGTTCGACGGTCTGCACCTTGTCCACGTCCGCCGGGATGAACGGCATGTCCGGCAGGTCGATGCGCCGGAATTTCAGGCCGTGGCCCTCCGGAGCCGGTTTCAGCGTGAGCGAAACCTTTTCTCCCGTGTGGAGCGAGGTGCCTTGGAGGGTGGCGGGGCCTGCGAGCGTGTGTTGGGCGACGTTGGACATGCGGCGCGCAGTATCCCCGGCCAGCGCGGAGGGTTCAAGCCCGTATTTTCCCCCGCTTTCTTTGGCCTTGACTCCCGACCCGACCCGGCGTAAACCGCACTCCGTGAAACGCCAATTCCATCTTGTCCGCGGTGCCGCGTGCGCGCTCGTCCTTTCCATGGCCCCCACCCCGGCCTCCGCCGATCTGCCCAACCTGCCCGACAAACCGTGGCAGGATTACTTCGCCGCCCTCGAAGGCAGACGCTTCACCTTCACCATGGACCCATGGGGACAAGGGAAAATCGAAGGCTTTGCGGACAACGGCAAAGCCCTGAGCCACTCCCTTCAGATCCCCGTCACCTTCGTGATCGAGGAAGTGCTCCCCGGCGGAAAAATCACCACTAGGAAGATTGAGACGGATTCCATCGAAACCTCCGACAAACCGATCCTCAAGCAGGGAAAAGCCAAGTTCCGCGGGAAAGTCACCGGCGGCGCGACCTTTGAAGCCTGCATCGAGATCGACCGCGGAGTGCTCATGGCCGGCGGCCGCCTGCTAGACCCCGGCACCTCGAAAAACCCGCTCCGTTTCGGGGTTCGCACCGTTTTTCCATCCGCCTACAAGAACACGAAGCGAACCGAGAAGGATGACGCCAAGCAGTTCGCCAAAAAGATCAAGGACGACCGTATCCAGATCGTCTGGACCGATGGCAAGCGGACCAAATTGGAAAGCACCACAAAGCTCGATCCCGAGTCCAAGGCCGCCAACGGACCCGGCATCACGGATCTGAAAGTCGAGTTTGCCGCCTATCAGGGCCGCAGCTTCGGCTTCAAGGCCGCCCCCCAAAGCAAGATCGTACTTTGGGCACGCCAGGAACAGGAAGCCCATGAGGGGTTCTCCGCCACATGGTATCCCGACCCCGCCAAAGACCCCGAAGGCAAAACCAGGCTCGCCATCGAAATCCGGTGAGGGATCGATCACCGATTCCCAGTGATGGCGGGTTTATTCGAGGCTCATCTTGTCCGCCACCAGCACCTTGCCCAGCAGATCATCGGGCACCGGATGGGGCGGACGCCCGGTCTCGGCATGCTCTATCCGACAATATGATGAAAGGTATTTTCATATATGGAATCATTTTGAATCTCTATTACGGATAGCTGTCATCATTCGGCAGCCGAGCCGCGGACGGTTTCCACCATGGCGAGGATGTTTTCAAGCGGAGTGCCCGGTTGGACGTTGTGGCAGGAGGCGCAAATGTATCCCTCGCGGCCCGCGCCGAGGGTGCGGAGGCAATCCTTCACCTCGGCACGCACCTGTTCGGCGGTGCCGCGCGGCAGCACGCTCTGGTTGTCCACACCACCATGGAAAATGACACGGCTGCCGAACTCCCGTTTGAGCTCCGCCATATCCATCCCAGGACAGGCGTGCTGGATGGGATTCAGGACATCCACTCCGCAGTCAAGAATCGGCCCCAGCAGAGGACGCGCCGCGCCATCGGTGTGATAGAACACCCTGATCCCATGCGCGTGGATCAGATCGCACCAGCGTTTGAGGCGCGGTTGGAGATGTTGCCGCCACATGCCAGCGGACATCAGCAACGATTGCTGGCCGGCGATGTCGTCGCTGACGAACACCAGATCGAGGTTGGCACCGAGCTGCGCGAAGTATCGTTTCATCATCTCGGTTTGGATGTTTTCAACCCGATCCAGAATGGCCTCCACCAACTCCGGATTCTCCACCAGATCGAGCATCGACTGCTCCAAGCCCCGCAATTGGCAGTAGATCTCGAACAGCGACACCCAAGGTCCGATGACCGCGTAATCGGCCGCCGCGCGTTCGGCAAGGGCGGCCGCGCCATCGTAATCGAAGTGCTCCACATCGGGCCACCATGGATAGTTGTCCAGCGATCCCTCGGTTTCATATCCGGCCAGCGGGGCATCGCCGAACTCGGCGTAGCTTGCCTCTCCGGCCCGGATGTTTTTCAACGGCACCCCCCACATGGTCCTGTCGCCGCCTGATTCCGCCCCAGCTCCGGATTGGCCGCCGGCACGGCCGTCCCCGGTTTTGTAATCGATGAAATTCCAAACGATCTTGTCCAGTCCCAGCGACTTCCACATCGCGAAGTCGTCGGCCGCGCCAAAGTGATGGCGCAGCGCCTCGGCGATCTCCGGCGTATGCCAAAGGTCCACCGGAATGCGGTCAACCGGCTCCCGGTTCAGTAGGGCGAGAATTCTCTGTTTCGGTGTCATCATATCTTTTTCGTGGCTTGTTCTCTGAATCGTTTCCCGGTCAATTAGGGTCTCCACCGCTTTATCGGGATTCAAATTGCCATGTGCCGGGTTCAACCACGAAGGTGGCGTGGCCGTTGACCGGTGGACCCGCGGTTAGTCCGGGCAACGATCCGGTAGGGGCGCCGTTCAGCCAAACCGTGGTCCCGCGGACACGCACCGCCCGGTGCCCGAGTTCCGCAAGCGGCACACAAACCGTGGCTCTGGTTCCCGGCGGAGATTGAAGGGTCAGACGGTAACTTTCGGCGGACCGTGTGATTTCCACATCAATGGTTCCTTTGACCGACTCGAATCCGGCTTCAATCTTTGCCAGGCCACCGAGTCTCGGTTTCACCTGATAGGTTGAGAAACCGGGCGAGGTTGGCGCGATGCCGGCCATGTATTGGAACATCAGGGTCAACGGCCCGCCGGTCCACGCGTGGTTCAGCGTGCCGCCGCGGTCGAAGAGCTCCCACAGGGTGGTGGTCTCGCTATCCACCATCTCCACGTAGCGTTTCTTCATCCGTGCCAGAGCGGCAGGCGCGTCATCCATTAGAAACAGCGACTCGAGAATATACTTTTCGATATAGGGGCTGGCATGGAATTCCTTGGCAAGCACCGCTTTGATGGCCGGGTATTTTCCGGGCTCCGCGATCCCCGCGACGACGGCCATTCCCTGGGCGCGATCGTCGGTGGCTCCCTTGTAGCCGGGATCGCGATAGGCCGTGCCGTTCCAGAATTTCGCGTTTACCGCCGTGATGAGCGCCTCGCGTTTCTTCCGGTGCGCCGACGCCTCATCCGGCCTGCCAAGTTCATCGGCCATCCGGGCCGCACCTTCGAGCGCGAGGCAGAACCATGCCTGGTCGAGCACGCGGAGGTCCACATGATCTCCCCAGTCGGCCCAATCCCAACCGTTCTCCCCCGACCTGTGGACGATCAAGCCGTCGCCATCCGTTTGCCAGATCGACAGGTAGTCCCTGACATGCGGATAGGTTTCCGCAAGGGTCGCGCGGTCGGCGGTGTTCTGATAGTAGGTCCAGAATCCGTATTGTCCCACGCTGGCGAGGATCTGCTGGGGGAGTTCCTTGTCCCAGTTTCCGGCGGGAATCGGCGCGAACATGGTTTTGCTGGGCCGCTGCCAATTGCAAAGGTTGTGAACGCACTTGCGGATGAGCGTGTGTGCCTTCGGATCATAAGTGTAGAACACCTGGCCCAGTTGGATGACGATGTCGCCCCACCACTGCGCGCGCTCGCGGTCCGGGCAGTCGAAGAACGTGTCCCGCATGTTGATGTAAAGCGTGCGTTCGCATTTGGACCACAAGCGGTTGAGGAAAGCGTCGTCCGACACAAAGTGTCCGCGAAGTTCGGTATCGAAGCCGCTTTCGCGATACTTCAGGCCGATGATCCTGACGCCCGCCGGCACCTGATAGACCACCGCGTGGCCGCTCATCCACGCGGGCGTTTCGAACTCCTGCTCGCCCTCTCTGGTGACATATTCCGCAAGGATTTCATTCGCCGCATTGTCGGTTCCGACGCGGATCATGAGTCCGGCGGGAGCCACCACTTTCAGCCATGGTGTGATTTGGGCGTTGTAGGGAAGCTTCGCCACGATTGGCGCTCCGCCGCCCATCGCCGGGAGACCACTCGCGTTTGTGTAATCTTTCAAACCGAAGTCCTTCCATTGAGGAATCGACCTTTCCCAAAGGCGGTTCCACGGAACCGCCGGCGGTGAGCCGCAATCGGCGGGAGAACTCCATCCGGAATCGTCGAATCCGGGGTTCAACCACCCGATAGGTTCGGATCGCGCATCGAAACGGACCGAGCTTTCCGGCAAACGGAAGTTCGGGGTGTTGGATGCCATGCCGAACGAAGGGTGCCCGAGTACCCGCCATGAGCGATCGGACACGATCATGTCCTTGCCCGCTCCCATTTCAAAGAGAAAGCCGGGGGAGCCACTGCTTTTGTGGGAGAACCCGTCCTTCCCGAAATACCAGACCAGTGCCGCGATCTGGTTGCTTCCGGCACGGAGATGAGGCGCGAGATCCACCACATCATAATAGGTGTCGTTAGGATTGGGGCCCCGTTTCACGCCTCCCTCGCGAACCACCATGGCACCATTGACCCACAGCCAGTATTTGGAGTCCACCGCAATACGCGCCAATGCCGCGGTTGGGCGTGACCCAAGATCGAAGCGCTTGCGGTAACACGTCCACAGGTTGGCCGTCGCGGCGGCGGCCGAAACCGATATCCCCTGCCAAGGACCGCTTCCGACCGGTCCTATCACTTTCACGGGCTTGTCGGCCGATTTCCAGGACGCGTCGGTGACAATCTCCATCGGCGGCTTGTCCTGCAAATCAACGCGGATTTTGCCTATCAGCGCCGCGGCATTGATCGCGCCGGAGTCCGCGTCGTTCGTCGCCTCGATCAGCACCTCGTTGGCTCCTGATCGCACCGTTTTTGTCAAATCGATCCGCGTCGGATGCTGCCAACTGTCGCCACCGCCGACCGAAATGCCGTTGACACTCAGTTTGAACCGGTTGTCAGCCGCAAACAGCGCGGTCGCTGACATCACCGCGGCTCCATCCGGAATCTCCACGGTCCTGCGGAAAGTCCGCACGCCCGCAGGCGCGTTGCGACCGGGATCGACGCCCGGTTCATCCGCCCAAATCCACTGTGCGCCATTCAAGTCAATGGCGGGCGGCAGGATGGGTCCGATCCATCGCGCCTGCCAGGCATGATCGGATGGTTTCTCGGCCAGAACTCCAGCGCACGGGCCGAGGAATGCCAAAAGGGAAATCAATATCCTGAGGTGCCATGGCTGGCGGGTTTGTGGGGATGGAGATGTGTTCGTCATGGGCGGATGATCGGGTGGGATGCCGTGTTGGCGACAAAGCCCCCTCCTCCGGTCCGGCGTCCTGCCGGGCGCAGGCTTCGGAAAAAACCACCGCTGACGACGATCATATATGTTAGATCGGGTGTGGCGACAGCTTTTGGGCTTGTCATTTTTCGGCTGGGGAGAATACGGATCGGCCGTGATCTTCATATCGGGAAAAATTCGCCTCGAAACGAAAGCGCGTGCCTCCCCGAAGGATGTCCCATCATCTTCGCCCCAAGGCGAGGATGCGTCTCCCCTGCGGCGCGAGCCAGCCCAGGTGCGGCGCTGGGCTCGCTCATGCGCTCCGCCGGCGGCGGAACAGCGAGAGTAGGCCAACCCCTCCTAGCAAGAGAGCACCGGGCTCCGGGATGACGGTTAGATTGACCTGGCCCGTTGTCGCCGTGTCGAGGCTCCACGAGTAGCCGCTGGCTAGGGTGGGCATGTTATCGAGCGTCAAGATATTGTCCGTCAGCGTGCCGCTGTAGTTGAACAGGCGCCAGGAACCGGTGGTCACGCCCGAAAACGATCCGCTGGTGGCGGTGACGTTGAGCAGGCCGTCAAGGGTGAGGTTGGAGATGCCGGTGACAAGGTCGTTGACGCCCCCGCCGACGGTCATGTCGGATGGATCGAATTCGAAAGAGAGGATACTGGCATCATTCAGGCCGAGATTGCCGGAAACAGTGAGGGTACCCGGAGAAGTGCCCGGTGCCAGAGTGCCACCGTCCAACACGGTCACGGACCCGGTCGTGCCAATGCCGGCGAGGGTACCGCCGGAGTTTACGGTTGTCGCGCTGGAGGAGATGTTCCCGCTGATGACGAGCGTGCCGCCGCCGACGGTGGTGTTGCCGGTGTAGCTGTTGTTGCCGGAGAGTATCCACTTGCCGGTGCCGGTTTTGTTCAAACCGGGGGTGTTGGAATTGCTCAGCGCACCGCTGAAGGTGTTGTTGCCGGTTGAATCACCGCTGAGTTCCAGGAACCGGCCTCCGGTGTTCGCACTGATATTTCCGTTGAGGGTCAGCGAACCCGCGTTGTCCGATATGATCCTGGAGTCGCCGTTGCCAATCGTCATCGTAATGGCACCATTGATCACATTGTCACCGGCGGTGTTTCGGATGACTCCGTTCACGCCGCTTGTCTGGAAGCTCAGGTTCGATCCCAGCGTGATGTTGCCGCCGGAGCCGTCGAGTTCCAGCGACTTGTTGGCGGACGCGTTGATCGTGACGGTTTTCGTGCCGAGTCCCAACGCATCGGAGTTGGTGATCCGGAGCACGCCGCCACTGATCGTCACACTCCCGGTGAAGGTGTTGGCGCCGGAGAGCACCCAGGTTCCGGTGCCGTCCTTCGTGACAAGGGTCGTATTCGTGGCGGAGTTGTCCACGATGGCCCCGGCGATTTCGCCGACGCCCGCGGTGGAGCCTCGCAGCACAATGTTCTTGGACCCCGCGCCAGTGGCGGTGAAGTCGCTGGTGAACTTCAGCAATCCGGTGCCTGACTGGTCGAGGTATGCCCCGTTGGTGGCGGCGGCGAGGTTGACCACGCGGTCGGTGGTCTCGCCGGTGCCGGTGTAGCGCAACAGCCCGGTGGCGTTTGCAACGCTCATATGAATCGTTCCATCCGCCACGGTGGTAGGCGCGCCAAAGTTACTGCCACCCCCGCCGATGCTGCCGATGTTGCTGACGCTGACCACACCGCCGACAATGGAAGTGGGCCCGGTGTAGGTGTTCGCACCGGAAAGGACCACCGTGGAGGTGATGTCCGCCGGGCGGAACACGACCGTGTGGTTGCTGGTGCTGCTGATCACGCCGGAGACTTCAAGCGAGGCACCCGTTTGTGCGCCGATGCGGGTGTTGTTGGCATCCACGCTGACATTGCCGGTCCAGACGCTGGTGCCGGAACGGCCTTGCAGAGCGCCGAAGAAGTTACCGCCCTCGCCCGAAACGGTGATGTTCTCGCCGGTGATGGTTAGGTTATCGAGTTCCACGCGGCCGGTGTTCAATACGGTGGTGCCGCTGGCGGTGGTTCCGAGGGCGCTGGTGTTCTGGAGGATCAGCCCGCCGGCAGTCACGGTGGTGAGGCCGGTGTAGCTGTTGGTTCCGGAGAGGTATGTGACTCCGGTGCTGATTTTGTTGATCGCCGATCCGGTGCCGGAAATGTTGCCTGCGATGGTCATCGATCCGACGGCATCAATGGTGACGGTGCCGGAATTTTCAAGCGTGACGGGGCCGGCCCAGGTGTTGTTTGTGGCCGTAGCGGCACTTTCCGAGCGCAAGGTGGCGCCATTCCTCAAGTCGAGGCTCCATGCGATGGAGTTGGCGGCCTGCCAGCTTGTTAGTATGGCTCCGTTGCGCACGGTGATGGTGTTTGCGGAAGTTCCTCCCATGGAGGTGGAGGTCTGGACCGAGAACGTGCCGCCCGTCACATCGATGTTGCCGGGGTTTGACACCGCGACAGCGACGAGACCGACGTAGTTGGCACCCGATTTGGTGAGGGTGAATCCTCCCATGTCGAGGGTGGGCGTGGAATTGCGCAGATCCCAGCGGCCGGTGCCGCCGACCGAGGCATCCGCGCCCAGCACGAGGCGACCGATGGCGTTGATTTGATCGCCAGCGTTGTTCACCAACGCGCCATTGCCGTCGCCGGTGCCGGAAATCGTGATGACTTCGGTGCCGAGGTTCTTGTTGTTGATGTCGAGCACACCGGTCCCGGACACCGTGGTCCCAGCCGCATTGGAGCCGAGGGCCGCATTGTTGCCCGCGATGACTTTGCCACCGCTGATGGTGGTGACTCCGGTGTAGGTGTTGGCCTGGCTCAAGGTGGCGGTGCCGGAGAAACCGCTGTCGAAAGTGATGCCACCCGCGCCATTGCCCCAGACGCCGGTTTGGACGAATGTGCCCGCACCGGTGATGGTGGCGGTGTTCGCTCCGTTGGTGACCGCACCCAGACTCAGGGTGGTGTTGGCTCCGATGGAGAAAGTGGATGCTCCCGTGAGGGTCGTGGCACCGAAAGTCACGCCGGCTGTGGCACCCGTGGCGTTGGCTCCCTTGGCGATGGTCATTGTGTTGGCCCCGATGCTGAGTGTGCCGAGAGTGTGGGTGACGCCGGCAGAAGAGGTAATGGTATCGGAGGTAATCTGGGCATTGCCGCTGACCGTGGTGTTGCGCCCGAAGCTCAAACCCGTGTCATTGGCGAGTTGCAGTTCGCCGCCAGCGAGCGCAAGCGTGCTGGATCCCAGTGCGGTGGCGTTGGTCGTGGCCCGGAGGGTACCGCCGTTCACTGTCACCGCCGTGGCTCCCAATGATCCGGAAATGGTCAGACTTCCATTGTTGACAGTGGTGGCTCCGGTATAGGTGTTTGCCGTGCTGATTGTTACGTTGCCGGTGTTGTTCTTGGTCAGGCTGCCCGCGGAAATGCCGAAGCCACCGCTGCTGCCGATGCTGTAGCTGGTGCCCGTGGTGTTGTTGAAGATCACCGTGTTGGTGGCGACGTTGGCCGCATCGATGTCGATGGTGGTGTTCGTGCCGCTGTCGTTGAAGATGACATCATCGGTTGCGATGAACTGGGTCGCGCCCCCCCCGGCGAGGAGTTGCCAGTTCGTGTCGCTGATGTTCCACTTCGCGTTTGTGCCGCCCGTCCAGAAGACGCTGTCCCCGGAGATGCCAAGCGTGATGGCGGAGCCGGTGTCGGTGAACGTGCCGATCTGGCGGCCGGAGAGGTTGTTGGCAACCGTGCTGAAATTATACCCTCCGCTGCCACCCAGCGTGCCGTAGTCAATGATGGTATATGTCGCACCATTGGACCAACCAAGGGAGTTGTTAGCGGTCAGCGTGACGGCGGAAGCCGCCGCGTTGTTGGTGAGCGTGGTCACATTCAGCACGGAGGATGTGTCCGCGCCGTTGCTATACAGGGTGATGTTAGCCCCTCCGGCAAGGGTCAGAGCCCCGATGTTGAGGGCCGCACCAGCCACTCCGTTGTTGTTGGAAATGATGCCGCCGGTGCCGGCTCCCACATTAACGGTGTTGACCGTGCCGCTGCCGGTGACCGTGCCGTTGGTTAGGGTAACGGACGGAGAAACGGCGCTGGAACCGCTGGCATCCAATTTGGCGGTGGCCCCATTCACGGTTATCCCGCTGGTGCTGTTGATGGCACCCGAACCGGTGAGCGCCAGGGTGCCGCCAGTGATGCTGGTGGAACCGGAATAGCCGCTGGATGAGGTCAAGGTCATCACACCAGCACCGGACTTGGCAATCGAACCCGCGCCGCCAATGGTATTGCCGTAGCTGTAATTCGTGGCTAGATCATAGGCCAGACTGCCGCCGTTCACGGTGGTGGTTCCCGTATAGGTCGGGACGGCCGTCAGGGTGAGCGTGCCAGCGCTGTTCTTGGTGAGTCCACCGCCGCCGCCGCCGTCCTTGAGGACGTTGCCGATGGTGATATTGAAGCCATTGCTGTCGATGATGGCTCCGCCACTGTTGACGTTCACGGCGGACAGCCCGGAGACAAATGCCGCATTGTCCTGACGCGCCTTGAGGGTACCGCCGTTCAAGTTCAGGTTTCCGGTGGTACCAGCAGTCCGGGTGATGTTGTTAACCTCCAGAGTGCCACCGGTCAGGTTCACCGTGGCGGTCGTGGCGTTCATGTTGAGATTGGCCAACCTGCCTAACCCAGAAGACACGTTGAGATTGCTCACCGGTCCGCCGCCGATCCCGAGATTGCTTCCGGCATTGGTGCCCAAAAACGTGCCACCATTGATAGTAAGGGTTCCAATAGAACCAGAACCGTTTCCAATTACATCTCCGGCAGCGGCCCCCAAGGTCGAAAATGTGCCGGCGGTGATCTCCATTTCCCCTCGGGCACTTGTTCCACTCCCGATGACCAAACCACGACCGCCACCAGTCCCAGTGTCACCGGTGTAGGTGGTCGTCGACGTGGTGTAATTGTAAATGACCTTCTGAGTGCTGTTAATATTAAACCGATGCGCGCCAGTAACGCCCAATGGAGCCTGGGCGCCATTGGCATTCCAGTTATTGGCATCGGTCCAGTTGGTGGTGTTGGCCCCGCCGTCCCAAGTGTAAACGGTGGCATGGGCCGCGCAGACCGCAAGAATGAATGAAGCGGCAAGCGCGGCAGGGCGAAGGAACGGATTGGATATAGGCTTCATGGCGAATGGACCGGATGGCGGGTTTGATTTCGGCTTGGGACCGGAAAAGGCAACATTGCCGGAAATTCCCCCGGAAAAGAAGATGAAAACGCGCAAGAAATCTGTGATTTCGCGTAGATGTGGTCCATTGCGAGGAAGCGTCCGACCCGTGCTCCGGGCTCGGCTTGGCAGGAAAAAACGGCGCTGGTTTCGTTCCTGGCGGTGACATTGAGCAAACCGTCCAAGTTCAAGGCACCGACAATCGAGACAAAGCCGTTGATGCAACCGCCTTCCGCCTGGTCGAGCGGATTGGGTTCGAAGGCGAGAATAGGCTCCGTATCATCCGCTGGCAAACTCATACGGCCGCTATGGAGCCCGGACCGTCAGAAAACCTGGAACGAGTAGATCCCAGCGCCGTTCTCCGGACGCTGGCATCCCGTTAGGGAGATACGCACAAACCGGGCGCGCGCGGGACCGGAATCCCGATGCGGACTAACCGCCTCGGAAAATGCCGACCGCTTGTCAGTGTGGGTCTTCCATTCCTTCCCATCAACCGAACTCTCGATCAGATATTTGTAGGACAACGTGGGATACTCGAACGTTGTCTCGATCTCCGAAAACCCGCGAACCTCCCCGAGATCGACGGTGAGGGATTGGGGATAGGTGGCATCGGCGGCGCGCCAGAGGCTGGCGTTGTTGTGATCCAGAACGTATTCCGGAACATGATAGCCACTCTTCACGCTGGTGGCGGTGGCATAACACCCGTATGCGAGGTCGGCTCGTTGCGGCGGAGCCGGCTGTAGCGGACCGATACCGGTCTGGGTGGGAGTGACCGGTCTGATCGTGCCGTCCGGGTTGAACTCAAGCAAATCCGCGCAAGTCTGGCGGAAAACCAGCGCACCACCCTCGTGGGGCTGATTGTGCTGATGATAGACAATATGGAATTTGCCATTGAACTCGAGCACCGAGTTATGCCCGGGACCGCGGGTGGTCCCTTCGTCGTTCATCTTCAGGATGGTATGGTTCGGCGGCGTGACGAAGGGACCGAACGGATGATCAGCGATTCCATAACGCACGCAATATGACCCGTCGTGCAGTGCGCCGGAGGAATAGAGCAGATAGTATCTTCCATTGTTCTTGATCATATAGGATCCCTCCACGAAATCGGCAAGCGACGGACCATTTGATACATCGACCGCGTTCTCCGGCTCGGATCCCTTGCCGCGGACCGTTGAGGCGCCAACTGGCTTGCCCAACGAAACCAGCCGGTCGCCGGAATAAATGGCGAAATTGTAGAGACCCGCCCAATGCCCCCCGCAGTGGTTGAATGTGATCCGAACGTGGCGGGCATTCGCCTCACCCTTGTCAATGTAGCCTTCGCCCGCGACTTCCGTGCGATTGGCGCTCCGGTCCGCAAAGACATTCCAATCCCGCCCGTCATCCGAAACCTCGATCTTGTAGCCGTAGGCGACATGTTTGAACTCGGGCGAGACATGCACTTTGCTGACAAGGATGGATTCGCCGATATCCACGCTGAGCCACTGCGGCAATTCCCCTCCGCTGGGCAACCACTTGGTGCCTTTGAGGAAATGCACCTCGCCATCGATGTTCTTCAGGTCAGGCGTGAGCTTGGCTGCCATCGACTCGGACCACCCCCAATACATATACGCTTGTCCGTCGTCATCGATAAAAGGCTGCGCGTCCATGTTGTAGGCGGCCACGACCCGACCGGCATTGCCCCCGCCACTCACGATGGCGGTGTTGTCTTCACGCAGGTTCTTCCATGGCCCGGTGGGGGAATCTGCAACGCCTACCCACGTGTCGTAGCCACCCGACCGTGTGATGAATTGATAGTATCTGTCACCCTTGCGGATGATGTCGGGCGCCCAGATGTCTCCGCCGAACTTGCCATATTCCGGCCAATTGGTGAGTTTCATCTCCCAATTCACGAAGTCATTGGACGTCCACACCGACGCCCTTCCATACGCGCCGGCATCATTCTCCATAGAGGTCGCGTAGATATGGAATTTTCCCTCGTCGAAGATCACATGAGGGTCGGGAAACATGCCGGGAAGAATGGGATTGCCCCTATATTCTCCAGGCGGATAGACATTGACCTCGGTAGTTCCGGAAAACGCCTCTTTGCCCGCGGTCGCGGCCGTCAACCGGAAAACATACTTACCCGGCCGCTCGGCGGTCGCCCAGGTAATGCCGGCATTCGGCCGCTCGATCTCAACACCTCCGGGACCACCAACCAAAGACCACGAAAGTCTCGCGTCCTTCCAGTCCGGCCGGGGGTGCGCCGCCAGCAACATCTTGCCGGGAAGTATGGCATAATACCCCCGCCCGATGCCGACCGGCGGTTGGGGCTTTGGCTCATCCTTCGCTGTGATCGTTGCGTAGGTTAGGATGAAAACCATCAACATTGGGAAATATGATTTCATCGGATCGTGGTGGGAGATTGTCACCTGGCGGCACGCCAATAGAGCGAATACCGCCGATGGTGTAGCTGGTAGAACGGAACCAGCGGGACCAGGCCGCCGTCTGCGGTGGTGGCGGTGAATGCGGATGGGCCACCCGTCCCCACTTGGATCGAATCCTCGCTGAGGGTCTTCAAGTCGGGCGCCTTGATGGCAGGCAGCGCATGGAACGCGGTCTGGTTGGTGACCACGTCCGAATCGGGCATGGACTCCTTGCCAAGATCGCCCGCCAAGAGGACCGGACCGCGGAAAAAGGATACCAGAGCCGGATCGTCCATCGCGGCACGCGTGCGAATTCTCATCGGCAGACGCAGGGATATTCTGTCGGAGTCTTTCCAAGCGCGTTGCAGGACAAGCCAGGAACCTGACCTTACACCCGGTGTTGGGACACCATTGACCGATACTTCCGCAGAACCGGCGAGCCAACCGGGCATGCGGAAACGCAGCGCTGCAACAACGGGCGTCGGGCACTCCATCTCAAATCGAATGGCATCGCCAACGGGAAAATCGGACTTCTGGACGAGAGTGCATCCCAACTCCGGAACCAGAACGCGGGAGGGCAGGTACTGGCAGATCCAAACTCCCTTCGGCGATGTGAAATACGCTCCTTGGGCATAACGCGCCGTGTTCTCGATTCCCGTTCCGGTACAACACCAGAAACAGTCATCGTGTTTGCCATATACTTTGAAGCGTCCCGGCTGCGCGGCAACGTGGTAGGTGGTCTGGCCCTCGGGGGCGATCGAGGCAAGGATGTGGTTTACCAGCGCATGCTCGTGAAAGTCGGCATACCGGGCGTCTCCGGTGCGCTCGAACAGCAGACGGGCAAGACGGATCATGTTGTGCGTGTTGCAGGTTTCTCCCGTTAGATCGGAGAGATCCGCGGTCTCTACCCCCGGATCGCCGAACTTCTCGTCGAACGCATTCCCACCAAAAGCGAACAAACGCTTGTCCGCAACCTGACCAAAGAAGAACCGCGCCGCCGGCATCAACCGGGGATCGTCAAGAAAATCGGACGCGACGACCAACGATCTCGCCTGGGGAATGTGCGTGTTTGCGTGAAGCCGTGCCAACCGATCCTCGCCCCGCGCAAGGGGACCGATAAACCAGTCGCGCAGGAAAACCCTCGCGGCGGTCAAATGCCTCGGATTTCGCGTTAGCCGGTAAACATCGAGAAAGGCCTCCGCGATGCCGCCGAACTCGTTGACCGGATTTCCCTTGTAGTTGGTTAGTGTCATCTTCTCCAGGACATCCGGAGACAGCCGCTCGATCCGTCCGGCAAAGTGATCGGCCATGGCGATGGCCATTTCGCGGGCGCGCGGATTGCCGGCATGCTCGTGGGCGTCCAGCAAACCGGCCATGATCTTGTGGATCGTATAATAAGGCGCCCAGACACCGTTGAACGGATCCTTTTCCAATTTGTCGAACTCGGATCGGGGAAACGCCGAAAGATAGCCATCGCCCAACGCCAACTGGCATTCCGCCAACGCATTCACCATGAGATCGACCCTGTCTTTGAAGGCAGCATCGCCGGTGGCCGCGTACATCAGCGCGCAGGCACTTAGATAGTGCCCGGTGAAATGTCCGCGCAATCCGCAGCCGGGCGCCTCCCACCCGCCCAACGGCATGGCCTTCGATGAAATTCCGGCGTTGACCCGGAAGTTGTGCACCAACCGGTCCGGATCGTATTGGAGGAGCAACTTCCGGTGCACGTCCTGGCGTAGTTTGAACGGACCGTCCAACAAGCGCATCCGCGAAAGCGGAACCTCGGTTAGGGCCTCGTCCGCACGCACGTCGGCGGCCGCGACCAAGACCATTATCCCCAATACGAGCCGTGACAGCCGGACAAACGTTGCTTTCGTCGTGGATATTCGCATGCGGACTCCTGAATGAACATTCTTGGCCGTTCGATACCCGCAGGTCAATTGGAACGCGGACTGCTCAATTGCATACATTTTGTGTTCGATTTAGCGGTCCTTGATCCAAACCAACGAGCGCCCACCCCGGTTCAGACGGACGTGATTGGGAATGGCGGTCAGTTTCGATCCGTTGGCGAAGGTCCCCCGGATTACCATCACTCCGCCTAGCAAAACCGGATCCCACTCGGCGACCAGGGGCGAATCCGGCTTGAGCACCCCATCCAGATTATTCCCATCCGCGGTCTCGATATTGTAAACAAGCGGTCCGTAACGCAGGGCGACACGTCCGATGTTCGCGGTCACTTTGTCGATGGTCTTCACGCGCTGCACTTCGAGGGGAACGACCAGATCAACCTTGTCGCCAGCCTTCCATTCGCGGCTAATGACCGCATAGCCGTTCTCGATCTTCATATCTTGTGGCTTCCCATTGACCGAAATCGACAGGATTCCGTCCGCCCCCGGGACCGAATGATAGAGCCGGCTGACATCCCGCCGCGGCGCCCGAATGCGAAGGGCAAACGCTTTTGGCTCCGCGGGATTCACGGTGATGGATAGATTGCCCTTCCATGGATAATCGTTACTCTGGATGATCTCCACATCGGTACCCGACACATCTTTCACCCGCATTGTGCCCCCGATGAAGAGGTTCACGTAAAGATCCCTCGGTCCTCGGGCGTAAGTCCATTCCGGCAGCATCAGCAGGGTGCGCGGGATGTTTCCCACACAACACGGGCAGCCATGCCACGGGTAACGCTTTTCTCCGGAGTCCAACGCGTTGGTGTAGGTGAAATTCTCACCCGGAAGATCAATGCTTCCTAGAATGGCGTTGTATAAGGTCTCCTCATACAGATTGGCATACAACGATGCCTGGCGGGCAAGATTCATCGTATGTTGGAAGAACAGCTCACCGCAACCCGAGCAGGACTCGCAGTAGGCGCTATGGGGTAGCGAATAATCGCCCCCAAATCCCTCAGATGTCTCGCCGCTCCCCACGCCGCCGGTGATATAATATTTCCGGTGGACAATATTGGACCAAATCGATTCAACCGCGCTCTGATAGCCGGGATCGACGGTCTTCAGGGCGACATCCGCCATGGCATTGTAGGTGTAAACGGCCCGCACGGCATGGCCGAGAGCTTCGTATTGTTGGGTGACCGGAGCTTGCGACTGATCGTAGGATTCGCCACCGCCGCGCTGGTCGAGCAGATACTTGGCGAGGGCTACAAACCGATCACCCGACCCGGTTCCATCCCTTTCGTCAATCACCCGGGCGAGGCGAAGCAAAGCCTGCTCCATGGCCTGGTGGCCGTCGAACCATGCCTTCTTCGGCTCGGGTCCCAGATTGCGGTCCCAGCAGTCGGCGAGCCGAACCGCCGCATCCAACATGCGGGTGTCCTTGCCGTCGGTCAAATGATAATGGGCGATGCAGGCTTCGATGAAATAGCCACCGACATAACCCTCATGATCGGACCGGATCGTCCAGCGCGGAGGTTGTTTTCCCCGTTCATTGGCGTTGCCGAGAGTAAAGCGGGTCTGCAGATAGCCGTCCTGTTCCTGGGCTTCCAGAAGAATGGGTGTCCACTGATCGAGCGTTCTGCGCAGGGCCGCCTGGGATCTGGTCAAATCGACATCGCCTTGGGGATCCACCATAAGGGCCATGCAGATCGACTCGTAAGTGTTGAGAACGTAAGCGTTCGACCAAGGCGCGCCCACGTGCGGCTTGAACGGCCGACCCGCATTCTTGTTGCCCGATTCGACAAAGTTCCGGATGCCGCCTTCCTTGACCTCCGGATCGTCGAGCTTGGCCACACAGTGGGGAATCCAACCACAAATGAGCGCCTTAACGCGGCTGTTCCATATCGGGCTGTCGATCTTGTAGGGACCGGTGAACACCGGTCGCATGTCGCTGGGCGCGGGGGTTGGTATCACTTCTACCACAAGCGTGTCGCTGCCGGCGAGTCCTTCTCCGGCGCTCGCTGATAGCTTGAGCACATAACTACCCGGGTCGGAGAATCGGGCGGTTGTTCGCACCGATCCGCCATTTTCAAAAGTCACCTTACCTGGGCCCGATTCCTTGGACCAAAGAACATCGTCACCACCGTTTTTGATCTCTCCCGCCAGCCATGTTTTGCCGGCCAGCACCACCGACCGATCAGGACCGGCCTCGACGCGTGGAGCGAATTTCGGCGACTTTCCGGAGTCCCGCACTTTCCACTCGAGGATGCCGGTGGAGGCGTCTCCCGCTCCATCGAACTCCAAACGGAGCTTGGTTGTGGTGACTTCATCGAAGGTTGTCACGTTGAACTTCTCCAGTTCCAAACCGAGGCCCACCGCATTTTTCACCGGAACGAAGGCCGACCCATTCCAGAACGAAACGCGGCAAGCCTTGGGAATCCTGATTCCCTGTCCATCCATCCACCAATAGACTTCCATCCGGTTGGTACTGATCGGTTTCGACCATTCATAGCAGACCCACTGCGTGCCTTTGGACGGCCAGTTTCCATAGCGGGGGTGGTCGTGATCGTTCGAGTTGCCCGGTTCGAACCCGTCGTTGATGGCGGCGAGAGTCTCGTGACCGGAAACAAACGAAGTGGAAGGCGTGGCGACGAGAGCAAGGTTAAATGCCTCTCGCCCGGATGAGACCGCGGCAAGCGGGATGACTGATAGAGCGAAGGAGGCAAAGGATAGGCGAAACATGGCAGAGGATTTCATGGATGTGGATTGTCGTGTGACGGCGATGAATGGGAGGCCCGGAACCGCATCGACCGCGGGCACCGGCAGCAATAGGTTCCGATTGGGACAATTCTTACACTCGGAAAGTAGGACCGTCATAATAAGAGATGTTCTCAAACCCGAACGATTTAGGTCAGGGTGTTTGATGGGGGGCCAGCGTGGACTCAAATTGGTGGCTGCCGGAACCCACTTGCTGCTTTTGCCGTCCTGGCAGGAAGACGGTTGCGGTTGAATTTGGGGGAATCACGACTTCCAGGGTGATCCTTGCGCCGTCGCGCTTCCAGTGGCTGGAGATTGTACCGTAGGGACCGGTGTGGCTTGCCTTGACCCAGGTGATGTCGCCGACAATGGCGGGCCGGATGATCACATTCTTGAAGCCGGGTGCGCCAGGGTCAGGACGGATGCCGGCGAGCCCTTGATAGAGCCAGTTGTCGGCCGAGGTGAAACACGAGTGGATCTGCGACCAGTAGCCGTTCCATTGCTCCCACATTGTCGTCGCTCCCTGTTCCATCATGTATCCCCAACCGGGATAGTCCTTCTTTTGGTAGATTCCGAGAACGAGGTCGTCGCGACCGATTCGGTTCAGGTATTCGAGCAGGATCAAGGTTCCCAACATGCCGGTGTCAAGATGGCCCCTGTTCTTCACGGCGATGCACTTCACCAGATTGTCCAGCACCGCAGGGCGCTCGGCTTCGGGGGTGACTTCCATCAGAAGCGGAAACGCATAGTAGATCTGCTCGTCGATCACATAGCGTTTGTTGGCGGCATCGAAGAAGGCAGCATGGGTGGCGGCTCGCACGGCGTCGGCGCGTTGGCGGGCGGATTTGGCTTTGGCATCGCGCCCGAGGGCCGCGGACATCCGCTCCACGAGTTGCCAGAGATGAACGCGGAAGCAGTTGCAAAACAACTCGGCCATATCCTTGTTAGGCCAGTTCTGGGTGTCCATGCCGCGGCCGGGAGGAACCCAGTCGCCAATGAAGGTGAATCCTCCGCCCCAGTCGCGCAGGACACCGTTTGTCGCGCGCGAATCGAGATACTCGCAATATTTCCTCGCGCCATCGAGATTTTCCTCCAACACCGACGGATCGCCATAGTGCAGGTAGTGCTCCCAGGGAATGCGCGCGATGCCGCCCGGCCAAGGAGGGCCACCGCCCCCTTTCTCAAACGGCGGAGCGACATAGGGAAGGTAGCCGCGTCTCATCTCAAGCCCCAAGCGCCAATCCCCCGCCCATTTCTGATAGAACGTCGCCGCATCGAAGTTCATCATCATTCCTTGGATCGCCACCTGTCCGTCACCGTATCCCATCCGCTCCCGGGTTGGACAATCCACATAATAGGAGCCGAGGTTCAGGCACCGCTGTGTCCAGCGGTTGACCTCGTGGATCCGGTTGAGCAGGGAATCGGAACAAGCGAATGATCCCGCGTCCCGCATCGCACTCTCGACCAATAGCGCAACCGCGTCCTCCATCGCCGGCGCACGTTCGATCCCTTCCACCACCACATAACGGAATCCGGCATAGTTGAACTTGTTCTGAAAGATCTCGCCGGGTCGTCCGCCGGAGACAAACTCGGAGGTCTGACGATAGGTTTGATAGGAATTGTGACCGCCACCGGTTCGGGGGAAGTCAACGCAACTCTGTCGGCTGATCGCAATATCCCCGATTGGCGAGGCATGGATGCCGTCGGGAAAGACCCGATCCGCGAAATGCAGGCGCACCAACCGTCCCGCAGGCAGATCCGGCATCTTCATCCGCAGCCATCCAGTTAGATTCCGGCCGAAGTCGATCTCGTAGCGGCCCTCCGCCAACGCCGTGATCGAAACCGGGGGGAGCCTTTGCCCTATCCGGTTTGGCGGAGCGGAATGCCAGACACCTGCTCCTTTCGGAGCCGCAGCTTCCGCCACAGGCAACCATTCTGCCTGACTCGAACCTGTCTTTGCCCAGTCCGGAACATCAAGACGGGCGTCGATATGCTCGCCACCGAAATTGTGCCAACTCCATCCGCCAATGTGGCTGATGTTGCTGGGGCGGCTCGTCCAGTCTGGTCCCGTACCAAAAACGAACGGCCTGCCGCCAACCGAGGCATCGAGTTGCGCGCGCAGCGCCAGGTGGTCGGCCCATCCCTTGGCCACCCAAATTCCAAGGCAGTTTCTGCCGGCTTTCAGCAACCGGGTCGCCTCGTAGGTCACCACAAAAGTTCGGTCGCGTGTGTCCGCAACAGCGGGCATCAGCACATCTTCACCCACCTTTTCACCATTCACAACCAACTCGAAATAGCCCGGCGATTGGACGGTCACCAACGCGGATTCCGGCGCGGACGGTAGATTGAACTCTCCACGAAACCATGTGGCGCGAACTCCAGGGAGGGGTTGTGGTATGGCCAGCATGTCGAAATCCCTCGCGCGCGACACTCCGGTCCGGCAATCGAGCGTGTAATCCACCACCAGTTCCTTTACGATGTTAGGCGCTGGATCCCCGCCGAGTTGGTTGAAGTCAACCCGGAATGGCAGTCGCTTTTCCTCCGCGACACGCCGCATCACCGCGGTCACATCCTTTTCCACCGCTCCGTCCAAAGTGCGGTAAACCGCGCGGTCCACCCGCAGGTCGGCGAGATTCGGCACAACCGGATCCTCCGGGGGAGCGATCCACTTCGCCGACCAATCCTCCGTGCGCAGCTTTCCCATGGTCCATCGGGCGCTTTCACTCCATGGCGAAACCGCGCCGTTCTGATCCCAGACCCTGACCCGCCAATGATAGGTCTTTCCGGACTGAAGAGCCGCCCCGCCGTACGGAATGGCGATGGATCGGTCCGACTCAACCTTACCGCTGTCCCACGCCCCGACGACCTCGATTTGATAGGCGGTTTGCATCATGCCCTCTTCGTCCGAATCGATCTTCCAACTCAGGCGCGGCTTCACACTATCCACGCCAAGCGGATTCCCGGTGGATTCGCAACGGAGACCCACGGGAATCGTCCCGAAAGCATCATCGCAGCATGCCAACATGGAAACGGCGTGGACCGCAACGATTAGAAGTGACAGTCGTGTCATGGAAATTGGGAGCAGGATAGATCAGACGTCAAGGTGAGAAATATGGCAACCCGGCATGGAGGGCACCACCAAATGTCGGTTAGCGAACTGGGGTGAAAGTGATCGCTTCGAGACTGGATTTGTTGGGATTGCCCTCGCCCAGCGAGACGGCAACTCTGTGTTTCCCGGGCTTCGAGAAACGAATCACGCCGGTTGGATAGGATTGATACACATGGGTGGCGGCCTGCTGGTTTTGGATCTTGAGCCCCTCCGAGGTGGTAACCGACCACACCGGTCGTCCTTCGCCTTTGTAGGTTAGGGAAACATGATAGTCACCGGCGGTGGCGACATCCACATCCCACTCGGCCGTTCCATCCGGCTTCCAGTCCGCGACCTGCAGGGCGAATTTCCATTCGCCGAACTTCTCCATCCAGTTGATCCGCTTGTAGGTGGCATCCCGAACCCGCGCGAACTCGCAGGACAGATGGGTCGGAATGTTGGGATGAATTCCGAGGGTCGCATCGATCTTCGGGGCCTTGGCGAAACTGACCTCGATCAAGCCGGCAAGGGAGGAAACAGTGGCCGCGTCGGCCGCGGAGGCGTCAAATGCGGTCCAGCCTCCGACACGCTTGACGGGGATCGGGACCCGTTTCCCATCCGTGGCACACAAGGTGGCACCCGCAATATCGCCGTCGATTCCGGATAGATAAATCATCCGGTCGGTAGGCCAATCGAAAACGACGAGATTGAGTGTGTTTCCGCTACGGGTGACATCGCCCCACGGTTGCGCGTGGCCCCAGGGAGAGGGACCCGCGCCATAGACCACGCCGGGATGTTCCTTGATCCACTTGCCGGACTCGACGAGATAGCCTGCGGCTTTGGTCGGGATCCGCCCCTTGCCGTCCGGTCCGACATTGAGCAGATAGGTTCCGCCACGGCCTACGGTGGACACCACGCGATGAAGGACTTCCTTGGAGTCCTTCCAGTTCTGGTCATACCAGGCGTAGGACCACGAATCGTTGGTGGTGTCGCAGGTCTCCCACAAACCATCGTGGTTTTTCAACGGCACTTCCATGTCACCGAGGCTCTCGTAATCGCCCATGCCGTGGCCGATCCGCGAGCAAAGCATGGCTCTGGGTTGCTTTTTCCTAACCAACTCGGCCAGCGCCTTGACGTGTTCGGCAGGCATGTTGCCCGGCGTGTCGAACCACACATACGCGAGTTCCCCATAGTTCGAGCAGATCTCGTCCACCTGGGGATAGCATTTTTCCTTGAAATATTGGTCGAACGAGGCGGGCGAGCCATCGTCGTTCTTGGCCGGTCCGCCGGAACCGCCCGGGGCGGTCCAATCCTGATTGTGCGAATAGTAGAACCCGAAGCCAAGACCCGCCGCACGGCACTCATCGGCCAGTTCCTTCATCGGATCGCGCGCGAAGGGGGTGGCGTCCACTATGTTGAAGGGATGCTTGGATTTGAACATTGCGAAGCCCTCGTGATGCTTTGAGGTGATGATGATCCATTTCATGCCCGCCTCCTTGGCGACGCGGACGATCTCCCTGGCGCTGAACTCGGATGGATTGAACTCCCTGGCGAGATTCATGTATTCCTCGCGCGGGATGTGCATCTGCCGGAGAATCCACTCGCCAATTCCATAGAAGGTCTTGTCTTTCCACTGCCCGCCGAGATGGGAGTAAAGCCCCCAGTGCATGAACATTCCATAATTGCCATCGCGGAAGAGCGCCGCCCGTTCGCTGGTCTCCACGCCACTCTTGGTGGAGCGGTCGCCCCACATTTGATCCATGGATTCCTCCGCCAAAGCGGGCAACACGCCCGACACAAGGGCAAGGGATGCTAGATAAGCCGTTGTCAGTTTCATGGTTGTCTCAGTCGGTTGGTTGGTTGTTTTGGGGTTTGGTGATGCTGAATCGGAACTCGCGCTCTACCGGAGACGCGAGCAGTCCGGAAATGTCCTGATAGGGATCATCGCGCCGGAGACTGAATGTCAGATCCCACCGGCCCGTCTCCGGGCGGAAGTCACATTGCCAGAAATCATTGCCATGAACGGATTGATCCACCGCTTTCCAGCCATCGGTCGTCCGCTCCTCCAGCAACGGATGCCGATAGTTGTCAAGACCACTGAAGGTAACCGGAAAGACACCGACGCCGCCGCGAATGATGAACCCGGCGCGGTTGTCCTTGGTTCCGATCTCCAGCGGCTGGTCCCGCACGATCTCACCCCATGTCGCGCGAACTTGCGGCCGATTGGCGATCGCTTCGCGCAGGATCATGAGCGGAGAGTTGTCATACCGCGCGAGCGCCTGCCGGAAGTTCAGGTCCGGACCGGCATAGGCATCCGCGGAGCGCGGGATGTAAACACGGACGATCGTGGCATCCACAAAGTCGCCCGCCTTGAGCGCCAATACTCCGGGCGGCGGGACAAGCTCCAGAATCGAAACCACGGGAGATATACGCCGTTCCTGAAGGAATGGCCGGACTCCGTCGCTGCCTCCGATACGGGCCGACCAGGAGCGGATGACGAAGCCGTGATTGGCCGCCCGATAGCCCTTCTCCGTTGGAGCGTTCGTGACTGAAACCCACGGAGATTCGCCCGTCAGTTCGATTGGCGTTCCGACAACCTCGCCGGGAGTGCCCGAAGCGGTCCATTGGCGGATCGGCGCGGCCTTTTCAGAGTTTCCCCAACAGAATGTGTCGCCTTGGTTGTAGTGATAGGAATCCCCGGCCTGCTGATAGAAGACGAGGCGATTGAAAGCCACATCCCGGCCCGCGGAGATGCGGATCCGGTGCAGCCCACGCGTGCAATCTTCCGAGCGAAACAAGCCGGTGCTGAACGAGAAGTCCATCAGTCCGTCGTCAGTGCGCCCCGCGAAGATCGCGTTGGTCAAAACCGGGCCATGTCGCTCATAGTGAACCCGCATCCGGCTGTGGCGGCGGGTCACGCCATTGGCATCGGTGTAACGGAGGACCGAACCACCTCCGGCATTGACGCCCCAATTCCGCTGGTTGTCCGGATTGAGCACCAGGAAGGGACGGGAATCGGTGAAGTCGTTGTCCGTTAGAACGTGATCCATGTCGTAACAAAGCGCCTCCCCCCGATTTCCGAGCGCCGCTTCGTCCCATTGTTGGTTTCCTCCATAGCCGATCACCGAAAGCTGCGAATGGCTTGCGGCGGCCATGCCACCCCAGTTCTCGCCAACCATCATCAGTTCGAACCCAAGGGTCGAGGCGGCTGGCACGGTCATCATCGTTAGTCCGTGGAACCAAACACCCGCGAATCCCGCCGGTCCCGGCGGCCGGCGATCCGGTCCGTGCCAGTTCTTCGACCACTGGACCGGAACACCCATCGGATAGCCATCCGTATCACGAATCACAGCGGAAATCCCCGGAATATAGAAAGGGTGTCCATCAAAGTTGATGCGCACCACTCTGGGAAACGGATCTGGGTTTACAACCTCAATCCGCGCCCGCATCTGGCCGTTGTCGCCATCGGTGCCTTTGGGAATATCGATCCGGTGCCAACCTTGGTCCATTTCATAACTGACGGGGAGGTCACCCTTGTCCGGAACGACGGACTTCGCACTTAGCGGCAATGGTTTGTTCTCGTTCGCGGAGACAAGATCGCGGGCCTCGTCCACGCCGGACGCCACCGGATACACAATAAGGCCGGCGGATACCAACTGTCCCGGCACCCATTTTGCAACTTTCGTTCTCGCCGTGATTGTGGACTTGGCCTCATTGATTTCGACCGATTCGGTCCCGCTGCTTCCGCGGATCACAAAACCCGCCCCGTCCGGCGTGGCGAATGCCTCCGTATTACCTTGAGCGGGCAGTCTCCGGCACGCATCCGGCAGATCGAAGACGATTTCAAGATGTCCATCTGCAACCTCCGCGGCGGGAGCGAATCGGAAGACGAATGAAACGCGATCCGGCCATGCGGCGGTCTCAAGACCGGTGTTCGCCACGTCGCAAGCCGGACCCCCGGGAACGGCGCCGGTCTGCCAGCGGCGATTGAAAAACTTTCCGCTTTCCACGATTTGCGAGGTTCTCAAATCATCGCTCGCCGCGCGCGCGGGATGCGCGGTGCCATTGGCTATCACCCCGCACCTCAGGGAAACCGGCGGCCCTGGATCCAGATCCGCGGTGAGCGCGCGCTCCTCAGACGGCGCGTTCGCCAGGGGAGCGAGGGCCGTGGGACCGAAGGAAGGATGATGATAGTTCAAAACATATCTTGATGTCTGGATCCGAAAGTTCGGATCGCACAGACCGTCAACCCAGTTCATATAGGAATAGTCCGCCGCATTCGCAAACGCGCCTGGCGCACCACCGGGAGCAGCGGCGTGGGCTGACGTCCCGGAAGCGAGCGCTATGGACAAAATGATGGGGATCCGATTCATGGAGGTTGGATATTCATACGCGGTTTTTGTCCGATACTGTCACGTGTTTTGTTATGGTATCACCGGGATCTTTTTGCGCGATGCCGGGGCGGGTGGTCGTGACGCTCACTCGGGTGTTCCGCAGGGGATGCCCCGGCCGGCGGTGCTGATGTAAACGCGGCCGAAGACATTCATGTCGCCTTTGACGAAACCGCCGTTCCCGAGGCCCCCGTATTGATGGAGATCGTCGTTGACGCGGGCCCAGGTCTTGCCCTCGTCGGTGGAGCGATAGACACCCTCGGGATCATCTTTGAGCGGGCGACCCCAGATGAAGACGGTTGGATAGTCGCCCGGGTTCCGCCCGCGGCCGAATCCGACCGTGCCGCATCCGGCGAGTTTGATTCTCGTGAGGGTCCCGTTGGCGTGGCGGGCGAGCCCCTGGCCGCCCCAGGGAATCCAGATGTCCTGCCTGCGACCGGGCGCGCAACGGATGTTGGGATTGGCCCATTGGCCGATGCGGGCGATCGGACGGAAGGATAATCCCGCGTCGTCACTATGCAGAAGTTCACCGGATTTCCCGCGATAGGCATAGAATGAAACAGGATCAACCGGGTCCGCCACCGGGCGGGTGGCATCGGCTAGGTCCTTCACTTCGGACCATCGCGAGGCGGGCCACTGGCGCGTCGGATCTTCGTTCCGATAGGTCTTGTTGTCCGAAGGGGTGTAGAGGACGACCTTGCCGTCGGCGGATAGAGCGAGGGTGGCGTTGGTGCCGGCCTTGGGCAGGGGCGGCTTCTCGAGGGCGGTCCAAGTGGTTCCCGAGTCCCGCGACCAACAGAGCCCACCTTCGGCGTTGAGCCGCAGGATACCCGCATTCTTGCCGCGGCCGATGGCGGCCAGCCTCACATTGAGTCCGCCACAAACGCGGAACATGCCGGTTTCCGAATAGGCTTCGGGTGTTTCGTTCGTGAAGCCGGCGTAGTCCCAGATCACGGAGACGAGAGGTCCATCCGGGATGCTGGCAATGTCCATCGGCACGGACTCTTCGATGCCCTGAACGGCGAATTGCCAAAGTGATCTGGCATTTCTATCCGGGGCAAGGGCTTCATGGAGATTCGTCGTGGCCCAGATGCCGTTGCCGGAAGTGACGAAAGCGCGCCCTGGGTTGAACGGATCGAGAGTGGCGGAGGCACCCCAGTGGATGTTTTGTCCATGGGAAAACGCGATGCCGGGGTCCAACCGTGCCTTGTCGGTGGCAAAGAGATCCAGCCAAGTGGTGCCATCCTCGTCCACACCGCGGGTGCTAAGTTGGAGCCGTTCGCCCCAGAGGGTCTTGCCCTTGGTGTCACGCTGCGGCTGATAGACGGAAAAGGTGCTGGCAAGCATGCGGGGCGGATTGCCGGGAACCAGGGAGATGCCGCAGTAGGCGTCGTGACGGCGGATCCATTTGCGATCTTTTCCAGTTGCGCCGGGAGTGATGTCCGCCCAGACGTTGGAAGTCGGATCGTAGCGGAAAATTCCGCCGCCGCCCTTTTCCGCCTGGAAGGTGACTATCAACCTGCCACTTGAAATGATCGCGCGGTTAGGTTGAAAGTCGGCGCTGGAAACGGTTTCCGACTTCTCCGTCTCCGGCAGCGGTGGGAGCGCGATCCATGACGCGCCGCCATCCATGCTTTGATAGATAGTGGTGTCCGGAGACCGTCGGGCGGTTCCGTCCTTTTCCTGCCAGACTTCACCTCTCGAATGGGAGACCCCGGCGAAAAGCGTGGAGGTGGGAGATCCCGGAGTTCCTGCCGCGGGATCGAAGACCACAAAGCAGATGCCATTCCCGTTGCGTGTGGGGCCAGCATCCGGAAACGAATCAACCCGTGACCAGGTTGCTCCGGAATCCCCGCTTTTCCACAGCCCGCTTTCGCGTGATCCGCAGAAGAGAATGTCACCATGGTTGGGATCCACGGCGAGGCGCTCGCCGGTGTGGCGGCCCCACTTGTTGCCGTGCGCGCGGATCATCTTTGAGACATCGGTGACCCGCCAGGTCTTCCCGTAGTCAGACGAACTGAGAATGCTGGTGCCGCCCCGCCAGTAGGGCGTGCCACAGAGCAGATGGATCTTGCGCGGGTCGCGAGAATCAAGCGCGAGCGACTCCACTCCCATGGCCGAGCCGTTGGTGGGCGGAAGCCAGTCGAGGAGCGGCTGCCACGCGCCGGTATCTGGGGCGAGCCGATAGATGCCGCCAACATCGGTGCGCGCGTAGATCAGGTTCGCTTTGCCGGGATGGGCGACGATGCCGGAAACAAAGCCCGCGCCCCCCATAGCCACGCTCCGCCAACTATACGGCAATTCCGGTGAGCGTGTGGGCGGGACGGTGACCTGGGAAATCGCTGGGGCGGATGTGGCGGCAAGAAAGATGCATACGACTGGCAGACGAAGCAGCATGGTTGTCGATACGAGGCCCACGCCCGGATATTTCGTCGGCGTTGATTTCTGCGCGATATCTAAGAAATGATACGCGATTTCGGAGCATTGGAGATCCGCACGTTCAGTCCGAGCGATCGCATGCTTCAGATCCTGCAGGCGCACTCAACCGAGATGACACGCCATGGCAAACCAACCGCGTGGCAGGGAACTCAAACAGAATCAAGCCTGGCCCGAATCTCCCGTGACTGCGGATTCGCGGTAATCCGTCTTCGAACTGTCTCGTCACCCACACCGCGCGGCCATC
Source organism: Verrucomicrobiota bacterium (assembly GCA_017301995.1). Lineage (GTDB taxonomy): Bacteria > Verrucomicrobiota > Verrucomicrobiia > Verrucomicrobiales > Akkermansiaceae > Luteolibacter. The sequence goes on from JAFLEH010000003.1 coordinate 263,156, forward strand.
TCCTCCGGGCGGTTCATGGATGACATTTGTATGAGAAAGCCACGCGCCGGTTTCGGTTAGACCCGTAACCATCATCGGAGGCGACAGTCAACCGCGCACACGGAGACATCATGTATGCGAGTATGCCCCCATAATCACTGGTCGTCCGGTCACATCGAAAAATAGGGTTTAGCGTCGGACCGTTGAGAAGTCGTATCTTCCTGAGCAGACTTCAAACACCGTCTTGCCGTTCTCGTGGCGTAGGAATTTAACACCGGGAGAGCCAGCGGCTGGCTTGCCGGATTCTCGGACATCGCCTGGTCTTGCCGCCGGCACGGTGACGATTGCCGATGTGTTGGGCGGAATGACAACACTCAGCCGGAACATTTCTCCCTCCGTCTTCCAGGCGGACGCGATGCGCCCCCGGATCGATTGGTATTCGCCGCGTGCCCAGGTGAGGGTGCCGACAGGTTCCGGCGCGATTGAAAAGCGGGCGAATCCCGGTGCGAGCGGGTCGGGGCGGATGCCGGCGACCGAGCCGAGGAACCATTGCTGGATATGGCCTAACATGCAGTGGTTCATCGAGGCGGTGGTGTTGGCATCCCACGCCTCCGGCATGGCGGTCCAGCCGTTGTTAATGATGAATCCGTAGCTGCCCATGTCCGTGCGGCTGACAATGTCGCAAAGGACATCGTGCCTTCCGAACTTCACAAGGGTTTCGATGAGATAGACGAATCCGATATCCCCGGCGGTCTGCTGGTTCTTGCGCGCGCGCAGGTCTGCGATGATGCGTTCGAGCACCGCCTGTTCGTGACCCTGCGGCACCATGCCGAGCGCCAAAGCCATGCTGTTGGCGCATTGCGGGCTGCCGGAATTCTTGTACTCCCCTTTGCCATCGAAAAACCGGGCGTTGAATGCGTCTCGAATTCGACTGGCGAGTTCTCCGAATCGATTTTGCTCATCCTGCTTGCCAAGCAATCCGGCGGTATCGGCAACGATTTTCGCGCAGCGGTAGAATGTGGCCATCGCACTGAGTTCGGCCGGAGTGAATTGCGATGGGCCGTTGGATCCGCCTGCGTTGTAGTCATACCAATCCCCCAGGCCGGGCTTGGGCACGAGATCGGTGGAGCTCACTCGCATGTATTCCACATATCCGCGCATGGCTTCATAGTTGGCCGCCAGCACCGCCGTGTCGCCATACCATTGATGGACCTGCCATGGAATGATGACAGAGGCGGCTCCCCATTCCGGCGTGTAGTCGAATCCCCCGCTGAACGCGGGATAGGCCGGAGCCACGGTCGGCACCATCCCGTCGGGCCTTTGCGATTCCCTGCAATCACACGCGATTTTGGAGTAGAATCGCGAGATGTCATAGCGCCCGGCGATGGATGGACCCATCAGGTAGGAAACCTCAAGCCAGCCGAGCTTCTCCCGGTGCGGACAATCGGTTAGCACATGCGAGAGGTTGGACTTTACCGCCCAGTCGATATTGCGGTCGATCGCATTGAACAGCCGGTCCGAACACTCGAACCTGCCGACCGTTGGGACGGCGTTGCGCACATGGACGGATACCAACTCCTCGATTACCGGCAGGTTGGCGGGATTGGCGCGTCCCTGTGGGACCGCTCCCACGATCTGGATATATTGGAATCCACTGTAATTGAATTGCGGCGACCAGGATTCCGGCGTTCCTCCGCGCAGGGTGTATTCCCAGTAGTTCGGTTGGCCAACACCTGCGGGGTTTACCAAGCCGCGGCCATCGTTGCGCCGTGGGGCGGATCCGTGGCGTTGTTCCGCTGGCGAGAGCCTGATCTTCTGTCCAGCCTTCCCGCGCACGCGCAATGAAGGGATCGCCGAGGCGTTCTGCCCGAAATCATAGACGAAAACTCCCGGTGCCGGCTCATCGATGCGAATCGGCTTGAAGATATCATGTTTCCCAAGTGGAGGGGATATGGCGGCGTGCAGATTGCCGTCGGGACCATCGGTTTCCACCGCGCGTTGCCAGAGCGAATCGTCATATGCCGGAAGCGTCCATCCGTCCGGCATGAGGCGCGCGTCGTAGTCTTCACCGCCCAGCATCGCGCTGTGTGTGATCGGGCCGGAAATGGCGCGCCAGTTGGCATCGCTGGTTACAACCTGCTCGGTGGCGTCGGTGAAGAACAGGTGCGCTTGCAAAATGAGCTTTAGCGGGCGATTGGCATTCACACCATGAACGCGGCGGTCTCCTTCGGTGTTGTAGAACCCCTTGCCAAGCATCACCCCCAGAACATTGCAGCCGCTCCGCAGTTGTGCCGTGATATCATGGCTGGAGTAAAATTGGGTTTTTTCGAAAACCGACCACGCGGGATCCAGAAAATGGTCGCCGACTTTCCGGCCATTGAGGAACAAATCATGGTGGCCAAGACCGCAGATGTGGACAACCGCGCGGCGCAACGGCTTTTCGATCATGAACGCGCGGCGGAACATTGGCAGCCCGGCTTGCGGGACCGGTGGACGCCCCCACGGTTCCATTCCGAATGCCCCGAGTTCGCGGGCTGTCAGCCAGCCACGGTCGTCGAAATCCAGCTTGGTCCAGCCACCAATGGGTCTATCAGAACATCTCCATGTGGCATCCACCGGGATCGCCAGTGTGGTTCCGTTGTCCAGCGAAATGAAGAGCTTTCCGATGAGCCCGGCAGGGCTGGGGATGGTGTTCTCCGCTTCGATGGCAAGTGCGTTCGAGCCTGACGCCATATCGTTTGTCAGGTCAAAGCGATGAAGATTCTCCCAAGCGTTTGCCTCGCCGGCTTTGCGGCCGTTGACATAAGCGGTCATCCGGTTGTCGGCGGTTGCCAACAGAATGGCACTGGTCGCTTTCGTCCCGGCGGGGACCTGCACCAACTTGCGGAAATGCCGCTTTCCCGCGGGCGCGTTCTCAGCCGGGTTCGCTTCGGGAAACCAAACCCACGGACAACCTTCCATCCGGGCGCCCGCTTGTGGACTCATGCCAATCCATTTGGCATCCCAATCCGAGGGCTTTGGCAAACCCACACCCCACCGCGCGGGCTCGCTCCAACCGGATACTTCGCCCCCGTTGTCCCACACCCGGACCTTCCAGAAGCACTCCGTATCGGCCGCAAGCGGCCTGCCCGCGTAGGCGATCTGGTTCTGCTCCGACGAAACCACTTTCCCGGAATCCCAAAGATCGCACTCATCGCGCCGCAACCTGTCGGCCGATGACGCGACCAGTATCTGATAGGCTGTTTGCAATGCACCGCGTGTGTCGGATTCGAGCACCCAACTCAGTCGTGGCGCGGGAACATCCACCGCGACCGGATCGCGTTGATATTCGCAGCGGAGATCTGTGGCGGTCGTGCTGGCGCGACCAGTTGTCACTGCCAGCGCCAGCAGGAGCGTAAAAACGAGTATCCGGGGCATGGCATTCATGGGATCAGGGGAATCTGAACATTGCTGCTGATTTTTCCGCCTTTTTTGTAACCATCCGTGGCGCCGAAGAGATAAGTGGGTTCGCCGTTCTCGATGAGCAGGGCGGGGCGCTCGATGTTGGAGTTGCTCAGCGTTCCGTCATCAAGAGCAAAGCGGCTTTCGAGGACTTTCGGATTGGCGGCGGGCTTCCAATTCAATCCGTCCTCGGATTGGAACAAACAAATGCCGCCCGAGGAACCGGTGAAGGTGCCAACCACATCGCGGGTTACGGCGTAGTAGCGGTTGCCGTATGTTTTGCTGAACCAGATGAACGGGTCCTCGGCGACCATCCAATGCTTGCCGGGCTTCTCCGCCTCGAAGATGTGGCCGGGTTTCTTGATGTAGGGGCCTTCAGGTTTGTCGGCCACGGCCACGCCGTAGCGGACATTGCCGCCCATCTCCTTGCCTTCGATGTATTGCACCGCCTTGTAAACGAGGACGACACCGCCGTCCGGGCGCACGCACGCGGCGGGGTTGGTCACGCAGAGGGAATCGAAGGATTTCTTGTCGTCGGTGATATCTACAATGGGCGCGTCGATCCGCTTCCACGGCCCAGCGGGATTTTCCGCGATGGCGACTCCGATGCGCTGGTGATTGCGGTGCATCGGGTAGGTTTTTCCGTCGCCGTATTCACCCATGTAGTAGAGGTGGTATTTGCCGTTGTGGAAAAAGGCGTTGGCGTTGTGGGTGACATCGGCGTCCCAGTATTTCTTCCCGGTGGCAGGATTGGTGCCGCGCGGTGGAAGGGCCACATTGACATGCTTGTAGGGACCGGTGACTGTGTTAGAAACGGCGTAGGCGATCTCGGACCGGAGCGCCCAACCGGGAGCGAATCCCGCTTTCACCGGCCAGCGCGAATAGAAGAGGTGATATTTCCCATCCGGTCCTTTTACGGGCGCGCCGCACCAGACAAAGTAGTCTTTCACGGCGAAGCGATTTGCGGCGGGAAGCGGTTTCACGCGCGAACCGAGATCAAGATCCTGGGAACGAGCCTGAATGAAGAGAATGATGAACAGAGACAGAATGATCTTCATAGCTGGATGGGCATGATCGTGATGCATGATACGAAGGGGTTCTTGGCTCAGGGATATCCGGCGCTCGCCATAGCAGTCATTGGACCACATGGCTGCCGTTGGCTGGGATTGTGATCGTTTGGGCCGTTCCTTTCGCGCGGATCATGGCCTTCCCGCCTATGGCAGAGGTGATGACGGCCTTCGCGAGTCTGCCGCCGGTCCAGAACAGATCGACATTGAATCCGCCTCGCGCGCGGAGACCGGTGACGCTGCCATCCTTCCACGCGTCCGGCAGGGCGGGCAACAGATCGAGCGTATAGCTTCCGTCTTTTTGGATGTGGCTTTGCAATAGCATCTCGGCGATTCCGGATGTCGCACCGAAGTTTCCGTCTATCTGAAACGGCGGATGTGCGTCGAACAAATTGGGATACATGCCGCCACCACCCATAGTTCCTTTGTCGGGTAGGGGTTTGAGGAGGTTCTTCAGGATGAGATTGGCATGGTTTCCATCAAGGAAGCGCGCCCAGAGATTGACTTTCCAGCCCATGCTCCAACCGGTGGCCTCATCACCCCGGTGGAGCAGCGACTGGCGCGCGGCTTTGAAAAGGTCCGGTTGTTCCGGTGTGATCTCCGATCCCGGATAGACCGCCCACAGGTGGGAAACATGGCGGTGTTTGTTGTTCGGGTCATCACGGTCTTCAGTCCATTCCATGAGTTGGCCATGCTTCCCAATCTGATTGGGAACGATCTGGGGGCGAAGTTCATCGAGTTTGGCCGCAAATCCGGCATCCACGCCAAGCACGCGCGCTGCGGCGGCGGTGTTTTGGAACAGATCGCGGATGATCTGGTGATCCATCGACGGCCCCATGACCAATCCACCTTGCTCGGGGGAATTCGAGGGGCCGCTGATCAGCTTGCCGGTGATCGGATCCTTGGTTAGGTAGTTCATGAAGAATTCCGCCGATTCCCTCATGATCGGATAGGCGCGTTTGGCAAGAAACTCCTTGTCTCCGCCGAACTGATAGTGTTCCCAGAGATGCTGGCAAAGCCATGAGCCGCCGCTCGGCCAGATGCCATGGTCGCTGTTGTTGATCGGCGCGGTGCCGCGCCAGATGTCGGTGTTGTGGTGAAGCACCCATCCGGGCGCGCCGTAATGGGCGGCGGCGGTTTTCCTGCCGGTTGCCGCGCAATCGGCGATCATGTCGAAAAGCGGCCCGGTGCAATCCGCCAGATTGGCGACCTCCGCCGGCCAATAGTTCATTTCCGTATTGATGTTTACCGTCATCTTGCTGTCCCACGCGGGTCTGAGCGAATCGTTCCAGATGCCCTGGAGATTCGCGGGTTGTCCCCCAGGGCGGCTGCAGGCGATGAGCAGGTATCGGCCGTATTGGAAGGTGAGGGCGGCCAGGTCGGGATCATTGCCGGTTGCGAAGTTCCTGATCCGTTGATCGGTGGGCAGCGATGCCGCCTCGGTCCTGCCGAGGTCGATGGAAACCCGGCGGAACAATCCCTGATGATCCCGCAAATGACTCGCAAGCAGCGTGTTGTAATCCTTCTTGGGAATGGCGGCCAGGGTCGCCTCACAACGCGCGGCGGGATCTCCGCTGATGTCGGCATAGTTTACGAAGCTGCTGGAGGCAGTTAGAAAAAGGGTCGCGGAATCGGCGTTCTCGACCGTCAGTCCCGCCCCGGAGGCCGCGGATCGTCCTCCCTGGCTGGTGACCTTCAAACGGGCTTCAAACCTCACGCCGCCTTCCTCCACTTGACCCACGAGCGCGAGTTGATCGCCTTGACGGATTTCCGTCCGCGATGACTTGTGAGGACTGTCCAGTCTCGCGTTGAAACTGATGCTCGCGGGCTTGTCGGCGGACATGCGCAAGACGATGACCTGATCCGGAAACGACGCGAAACACTCGCGCTTGAAAGTGATCCCACCGGCCTGATAGGTCACGGTGGACACGGCCGTGTCGAGGTCGAGCTTCCTGCGGTAGTTGGTGCACTCGTCCCCCGCGGGGAAGGTGATCCGGAGATCGCCGCAGGGCTGGTAGGTTCTCTGCCCGAGCGGGATGCTCATGAATTCCCTGCGACCGATGTCTTCGGCTTCCTTTTGCTTTTCCTTCGCTTCCTTGCGCCGCTGATTCGCGGCATCCCGCTCACCGCGCTTTTCGAGGCCGTCCGCCTCGATCGACAGCTTGCGGCTTTGATTGCAAAGGTCCCGCAGCACGGGCAGGAACTTCGCCGCGCCCTCGTGGTGGTATTCGTGCGGCTTGCCGGTCCAGACCGTGCTTTCGTTGAACTGGATCCGCTCCTCCGCGACACCGCCGAAAACCATGGCCCCCATGCGACCGTTTCCAAGCGGAAGCGCCTCGGTCCAGTTGGCGGCAGGTTGGAGATACCAGAGCGCGGGCGGGTCGGCTGGAGCACCTTGAACGGATGCGGCAGCGAGCGCGAACCCGCAGGCGAGTGGGATGGATCGTTTGATGTGTCTCATGGATAGATCATAGGGTGATGTGCCCGCGACCGGGCGGACGGAAACAAGGGTGTGATACGGGTTTCATTCGGGATTTGCGACACTAACCCCCATGAGGCCGGTGACGACATCGAGGGAGAGGGTTTCCAAGGCGATCTCTTTCAACTCGACCCCCGGTCGGAGTTTCCAACCATAAACCATCGCGCGGCAGTTGGTGCCGAGTTGCACCTGGGCTGGCGGGATTTTGGGCAGCGAGAATCCGTCGCGCTCATAGTTGTAGTCCACCCGGCCGAAGCCGCAGAGCGACCAGAAATTCTCCGGTGGCACGAGGTCCAGTGTTTCCTCCACGCCGTCAGCATATATGAAACGGATGACCGCGTTGGCGATCTTACCCTGCATCGGCGTGGTACTTCCGCTGACTAACAACCATACGGAATCACCCTTCGCGTGAACGGGCGCGGTCACCGATTTCGGCCAATTGTCCCAGAGCGAGGTGAACGCGATGTTCGTTCCGGGCCGCGCCTTGAGGAAGCGCGCGTGCTGCGGGGTGACCAGATGCTCGCCCTGGATCAGGTCTGTGCCGGAATCGTGATCCAGGTTGTGCCGTTTCAGTCCGGCCGGATTTCCATCGAGCGTCCAATCGGCGGGTCCCGCGATCGGAGCGTCCGGTTTCAAACGAGCCGCCAGTTCGGCAGGGGCGAGCGCGCGATCGTGGATGGCGACCCGGTGGATCCGGCCTCGGAAAGAGGCAGTTCCAGGTCCGCCGTGTCCGATTCTCACCGAGTGGGCGACTGGCTTGATGGCCGGGAATGCGCCGTCGGCCTTTCCGGCGACTTCGCGACCATTGACATAAAGTTTCATCACGCGGGCTGTGGAATCATATATGCCGGCGACATGGACGGTCTTGCCGGGTGTCAACGCCTGTGGTGCGGTCACCTCGCCGTTGGACGTGATCAGGCGCAGTGAGTTTCCAGGAAAGGTGTCCAAAAGGAATCCATCCAGAGTGTGGGGAACACTCCGGTCGATGATCCGCCCGCCGTCTGCCGGCATTGTGTCCGGAGTCAGCCAGGCTTCCACCGTCAGCGCCTTGATCGGATTGGCAATGGCGGGATCCGTGGCATCAAACGCGACACTCTCCGGCACGAGGACTTTTTCCATCGAGATTTCGGGCGTCCTGATGCCCCAATGGACGAAGGTCCACGCGCTCCAACCATCATAGCCAATACGCATCGAAACCCGGTCCGGCCGAGGGGAATCGTAGCGCTGTTTGAAGATGTCCCGAAGGTCGCCGTTGAAGATGGTGGATAGATCAACCGTCCTCCAGGTCGCGTCGGCAGGTGCTTCACGCAACAGTTTCGGATATGCCGGGTCGGGACCGTGAACTTTGGTGAGCTGGAAGCGGGGAACATCGCCACCGACAGCGGCAATCTCAAGCCGGTGGCCGGGCCGGCCTGTGGGGTCCTCGCGCGACAGGACCGGCAGATCGGCTGAATCACCCTCGGTTTCCACGACGAGCACCGCTTGTTTTGTTTCAGGCAGTCCAACCCGCAACATGCCATATCCGGCCCATGGCTCGATGCTGAACTTCACGGGGCTGCCGTTCACGGTCACTCGATTGACCTTGCCGGCACGCACCGGAATTCCGAAACTCACTTTCGCCGCTTTGGTGAGTGCGAGCTTGTATGTCGTCCCCTTGAACTCAAAGGCAAAGTCCGGAGTTTTGACAGACGCATGATCCCAGCTTGCGGGAAACGCCGGTTCCATCCGGACAATTCCATTCGGATAGTCCGGACGGTAACCGAAGAGACCTTCGACCAGGGCCCGGGAGTAGGCCGAAACAATATCGGCGAAATCCACCGCACAGTTCGGATGGCTGAGGCCGCCTGGAGAGATGCGGTTCACATTGTTAAAGCCACCCGATTCATTGCTGTAGCCCGATTTCCGCACGCCATCTCCATACATGGACTCCAGCATCGTGCCGCGCAGCAGATTCCAGCCTTCGTCGCCCTGGCCGCCGAGAAAATAACCGAGCGACATGCCGAAGTTGTCGCCATGATATAACTCGCGGATCGACCATTGTCCCGGAACAAAATTGGAGGTCTGGCGCATTTCCCCGCCATACGGCAGTTTGAACCGCTCCATCGCCCACTCGGTGTAGAACATTGCTTTCCATGCCTGCTCCGGCGAGGCCAACCCGGATTCGATCGGGACATGCTGGGCGTAGACCCATGCGTCAGGCATCTGTCTCTTATGGCCCCACGGCTCAATGTAAGAAGCATACTGGCCGCGGTCGGGCATCCATAGCAACTGATTGACCGCTCTTTTGATTCTCGCCGCCGTGGCCTCGTGCCGCGCCGCCGCTGTGCGATCGCCCGCACGACGCGCCATGTCCGCCGCCGCGAGGTGGCCGTAGTAGATATAACCGGATTGCTCGGGGGTGCCGCCGCCGTTGAACCAGATTGAGTCGTTAGGCCAGGTGTTGTTATAGCTTTCGTAGAGGCCGTCGCCATCCGGATCGTAACAATCTTTGGCGCGTTCCAGATGCAATTCCAGCATCGGGCGCAAAGTCTTTTCCAGTTTCGGATCGGCGCTGGCCCTCCAGGCGCGGATGGCCTCGTCGAAAAACTGTGTTTGGAACTCGTAATGGGGCGGTTGTTTGTAATCAATGAATCCCTTGCCGAAGAATCGGGACTTTCCGGCCTGCTGGCAGCCGTTGGCCGAGTACTCGGCATGCTGATGCTGGCCGTCGTCCTGTTTGACCTGAAGATTTCCCCAAAATTCGACGGCGCGTTGCACTTGGTCCGGCCAGCCGAAATAGATCGCGCCGCCCATGGTGCGCCAACCGGGTTGCTGCTGCCGCCAATGCGAGCCGCCGTGGACGAAGGTTGGGTTTACAAAGATTCCGGCCGTGGCGGCCACCGCCATTGGCGCGCCCGCGTTCAGATAGGGGTCGGGCGTGTCAATGATCAACCTGCGGCTGAAATCCCTTGCCCGCGCGATTCCCTGTTGGAAGGCCTTAACCGGGTCCGCGATCATCGCTGGATCGAGTGGCTTCTTTCTCAATACGAGTTTGGCATAGCCTGCGGCATCGTTCTCATCGGCGATCGCAGCCATGGTCTGCGGCGACATGTCGGACAAGAAGACCATCGCTACAATGCCTGTTCCCGCAAGAACCCCCGGCTGGGCTTTGGCCGCCTTCTCCGGAGTTCCAACATCGGCAAAGGGGATTGTTTCCCAAACTTGTGGAGCGGCGGAAAATCCCACCGCCGCGGAGCCGAGTTCCCGCGCGGGCTCGGCTTCCAACCTGAATCCGCGGGTGTCGTGTTGCCACCGGTAGGATGATCCTTTGTCGGCATTCGGAGGAAAACACGCCCACAGGCACTTGTCTCCGGGCCGACTGCCTTTGGATGCAATGCGGGCGGTGATGCCGTTGGCATCGGCGAGGGTGGTGGCGGCCAGCGAGAGGGTTAGACCGGGAAACCGGGGGTCCCTGCACTCCCATTCGATCCAGCCAGGTCGGTATCGCATTTTCCGCTCCGGAAATTGGTCGAGCATCACACGCTGGCCATCCCTCTCGAAACCAAACCGGAAGATTCCCGCTTCACCGCGCAGGCCCGGCATCTCGCCGGCCCAATAGTATGAGAACCGCTCATGGCAGTAAAGCGGGCGGTTGTCCCAGCGGGTTCCGTTGGCGATGGCGATAGCGTCCGCTTCCGGATGATAGATCAAGCCTGCCGCCGGCCTCTCCGCCGGTTCGGCATGGCACGGCGCGAGCAAGAGCGCGACCGGTGCCACGCGCGACGCATTGCGCCATGCTGAAGGCCCGCGGGTGATTCCGATGAATCGGTTCGACAAGTATTGGAGGAGGCATCGTAACATGGCAAGCATAATTGTGTGTCGCGTGTTCTAGCGGTTGTTGAAGGCATCCATGTCCCAGCGGTCCATCCATTCCAAGAATGGCCTGCCATCCTTGCCGAACCGGACCGGCAGCCAGACATAGCGCCCATCGATGGCATTGTCCGGCCGCCAGCGGTCGGCCATGAAGATGAAGGCGTCCTTTTTCCCTTCAACCGGCAAGACGAAGGTGGACTGGGAATCAAAGGTCTTCCCGATCCGATCCGCGGGCCCGGAACATGGGTTGCCCAGAGCCTGCCACGGTCCCCAGATGGAATCCGCGACCGCCAATCTTGCGGCGTTCGGCGCCCAACCGGTGCAACCTGAGCTGAACAAATAGTATTTTCCGCGGCACTTGAACATAGCCGGAGCCTCATTGAAAGCCAACGGAAACACCCTGATGTATTTGCCCGCCGGCTTCAGATAGTCATCGCTCAGCCGGGATATCTGGAGTGTGGAGTTCTCCTCGGAAGCGTATATATGATAAGCCGCTCCGTCATCATCGACAAACAGGGTCATATCCCGCGCCATCTGGCCACCCGCGAAATCGCGCCGGAATACCCAATCTCTTGCGAATTCCGGCACGAAATTCCCCGGCATTGCGACCTTGGAAAGCCGGTCGGATTCTTCCGGAGCGAGCGGCTTCTTCATCCCGTCGGACACATTCGACGGCCAAACACCCGCATTGGGACGAAAACTGCCCAAAAAACGATACGGTCCGGTCACTTGGTCCGCAACGGCAACGCCGCTCCGCGCGGCACCATATCCCTGGCCCTTGAGTTCCAAATGAAACCACATGATAAATTTGCCGGTTTTCGCATTGTGGATGACTTTCGGCCGCTCCAGAATGCATCCCTTTGCGATGTCGCTCTTGGGATCGTCGTCAACACCGAGCGCGATTCCCTCGTTCTTCCATTGACAGAGATCCCGCGAGGAATACACGCCGACACCGACTTGGGCGGTGTTTCCCGCGCCGCCGGCGACTTTGTGTTCGCCGAACCAGTAATAGACCCCCTGATGGAACAGCACCCCGCCGCCGTGGGCGTTGATGTGAATGCCTTTGTCGTCGGGCCAAAGCTCGCCGGAGACAATCGACTTGCCGGACTCGGCAGCGGATACGGCAATGGCCGCGACCGACAAAGCGGATGCAAGTATCCGCGCTTTGATCGGATAGGCGAATTTCTTCATAATCATGAATCTTGAGTTGGAGCTGTGTTCGTGGCTTCTACGGATCTTGCCGCTTCATCAGGTCGCGCACCACGGCTCCGGAAACGGCGAAAGCGGTGCCGTGCCGGATGCCGGGCGGCATTATGAGGTCCTTGCTGACATCGCGCCAAGCCTTGAAATCCGTGGTGGCCAATGCCTCGTAGCGGTGCCTCGTGTAGGCATCGAAATAAAGAATTGCTTCCCGACCCACCCGAAGCACCGTTGGTCCCTCCACCCAACTTCCGGGCGGAGTGATACTGCCGGGCACCGGTGAAAATGGTCCGGCTGGACTCTTGGCCGTTGCCAATTTGAGGTTTTTCATTGGCTCGGGGGCTTTGGTTTCGTCCTTGTAGATCATCATCGTCCTGCCATCATATTCGGTGACCGTAGAGTCTATCACATTGTGACCCGGATCAAAGTAGAGCTTGGTTGGAGAGAAGGAGGCGAAATCGGCGGTGGTGGTCGAATAAATCCTATGATTGTTGTCGTTCCGGCCTCCCAGATCGGTTTCCGGAAACCTGCCGGGAATGGTGGATGCCCAGAAGATGCGGAAATGCTTGTTTCCGCTGTCATAGGTGATCTCCGGCGCCCAGCAGTTGCGGGTGGTAGGTTCGTGGGCCATCACGGGGATCGCCTTCTGTGGCGACCAAGTGATGAGATCCTTCGACGACGCGTAACCGATGGTGCCGCTGTCCCAACTGTCGGTCCAAACCATGTGATAGGTCCCGTCGGGTCCGGTTGTGACACAGGGATCGCGCATCAGCTTCGATTTGCCGACCTCGGGCTTGAGGAATGATTTGCCGCCGTTGAGCGCCTGCCATTTCAGCCCGTCGGCGCTCCAGGCAAGATGCAATCCGTCCTCGCCGTTGTTGATGAAGTAGGAAAACAGATAGGCTCTTTCCGGAACTTCAACCGCCGGGACGGCGGTTGTGAGGACGACGGTAAGGCCAAGAATCAGGGAGCGTAGTTTGGTTTTCATGATAGGAGACAGATTGCGGGCTGGGGCGGGGATGTCAGCGCCCATTAGGGAGTTGTCAGAGTGAGAGACTGCATATTGCCACTTTGGCGGGCGCGGATTCCGATGGACCAGATGTTTTCGCCTGCGGGTTCGACCGGGCCGGCATCGAGGCCGCTTGCCTTGTGGAGCTTCAGCGGTTTGCTGCTGTGGAAAAACAACTTTCCCTCACGGGCCCCGGCATCCGTCAGGGTAACCTGGATGCCTTTATCCGAAGTGGTTACGGTTTCGATTTCCGCAATGCCGGATGAGATGTGGAGGTTCGAGCCGATCAACACCGGAGCATGGGTAGCAGTGCCATCGATCGGCGTGAATACGAGGTGCTGGCATGCCCAGCCTTCGAGCGACGGCGTGACCCATGTTCGTTTGGCGGTGCCAAAGAACTTGTTGTCCCAGAACGACCACACCGCATAGGCGCGTGCCGGATCGAGGCCGGCTTGGGCGAGGTCGAGCGAGATGCTTTGCGGTTGTTCGGTGGGGTTCCACAACAATACGACCATCGAATCACCCCACGGGCGTTTGATCACGCTGGTGATGCGAGGCCAGTCCTTGGCGGTGCCGAGATCGACCACCTCGGAGCGCATCTTTGCCGGGGGCTGCATGATTTCCACCGTGCGGCGTTGGGGTTTGAGCACATCCCAATGCCAGGGATCCGAGGTGAGCGCGGCGCCGCCAGAGAGCCCCATCAGGCTAAGCCAGGTGCGGTGGAGGTTCCAGCCGCCCTGTACATTGCCAACCTCATGGGCATCCGGCGCGAGGTAGTAGATGTCGTTGTCGATGGCAAACCAACGGCTGTTGAGCTGGTAGCAACGCAGCGCGTCGTTGATGGCGGAACGCACACCGCCGCGGTGGGCGTCGTGGCTGGTTCGGTGGGCGTCAGCCAAACCGACCACGGCACGGTTTGGTTCGATGATGCACGCGAGGATATAGGTGTCGTCGCCCGCCGCCTTGCGGATGCGCGTGAAGTGCTCCCTCAGGATTTGAAATGTGGTTAGTTTGCGCTCATGCCAGCCCCCGTCGCCCATCAGATTGAAATCGATCTTCAGATAGGTGAATCCGCTCTCCACGGCATGGCGCACGCGTTCCGTGATGTGGGCGATGGCCCGCGGATGCGTCGGATCCAACCAACCGCTTTCATCCGGCCTGAAACGTGATTCCAGTTTGAATTTTTTGCCCCAAACGGCCTCCATGTTTTCAGGATCCCGGAGCCACGGAGCGTTTTTTCCGATAAGGGTCGGAGCCATCCACAAGCCCGGCCGAGCACCGGTTTCGGCGATTCGTTTGGCATAATGCGGCATGCCCTCGGGAAACTTCGCGTTGGCATCCCACACACCATCGAAATCCTGATAGCCGTCGTCGATCTGGATGACCTGGGGACGCAGGCGGGCGGGTTGTTTTTTCACCTCATCCACGACGCCGAGCACATCGCTTCCCTTGATCTTGCTGGTTAGATGATACCAACTGCACCACCCTGCGAGCGCGCCTTTGTTGGTGCGCGCGTGATGCGTTTGGGCCACCCACTCCGACCACTTGGCAAGCGCGGCGCGCGGATTCTCCATCCAAAGCACAGCCTGCTGGCCGGCGCGGGTCTCCCCAGGATCAAGTTGGATGCCGCTCATCTCGGAAACAATCTGCAACGCTGCGCTGCCGTCGGCATTCGTCGAGACGCAGTTCTTCAAATACGCCACCGGCTCACCCACCGGGCCGAACAGCAATCCCACGCCATCATTTCGGTAGAGTGATCCGTATTCATGAATGTTCATCCGCTGCTCCAAGCCGGCCAGCGTTCCAAAGTGATTGGGGGGACCGCCGTTCGTGCTTTGATCGTAGGCTGTCACCAACCACTCGCTGGCCGGACCGGCGACAACCAGGCTGGTAGTCGCCACAGGGGACGCTTTCGCGGCCGGATCGACGATCAAACAGGCGTCCGCCCAGTCGGCATGATCACAGGTGATGCCGTCGCCACCGTCGTTGACGACCAGCATGAGGCGCTTCGCCGCGGTGACATCCACATCCACGGTTTTGGCGGCCTCCCCCAATTTCATCACGCCGGAATCGAAGCACTTTCGGCCATCGACAATCACCTCGAAGCCAACGCTTCCTCCGGGCTTCTCATCATCGAGACCAACGGACGCTTGGAAACGCTTGAACGCGCCGCCGAGGGGAATTTCGATCTCACTGCGGGCGTGGGTGCCAAGTCCTCGAGAGAACACACGGCCGCCGATGGTGATCGGGTTACCGTCCGTCGAGCGGTTCACCCCGCACTTGCCGTGTCCTTCGCGGATGGCGCCAGCCGCGCGCGGCTCAAGCCAGACCTTATCACCTTCGCGAGGCAACCGCATCACCAACGAAGGCGGCGGCATATCCACCGCTGCCAGAGAAACCAATTTTACCGGCTGTGTTCCCTGGTTCTGCATGACCGGTTGCAGGAGAACGCATGGCTGACCGGGAATTTCGCCGAGGCGCAGTTGGAGCGTGATCTTGTGCTCCGGAAAACTCACGGTGGCCACGCGAATCCTTGCCTGTCCATACGGCGTCTGTTCGAGATCGCTGCCGCAGGTTGGCGCTACAACTCCGTTGGATGAACTGAGCAAATGGCGCTGGCCGGCAATTTCCACCGTCGCTGAAAAGGCGGCTTGGAAGCGCTCGATCCCCGGTCCGCTGATTTGATAGGTTTGCCGATCCGCGTCAAAGGCTGCGGAAACTTCCGCGGCACATGCCTCCACACCGTGCACAATCGCAAATGTTAGGAGCACGACCTTGAATTGATTCATATCCATATTCCTAGAACTTACCTGGTTTCACCGGTTCGACAGACATCCCATCCTCATAGGAATGGGGCATGGAGGCGGCGGGACCGACGCGGATGACGGCGTGATCGATACCTTGCAGTCCCTGAGAAACGGTGATGACGAGGCGTCCTTGGTCGTCGGTTCTAACGGGGAGAGATTCCCGTGTTTCGAGCACCATCGCGCGGAATGCGGTGTCTTTTCCAAGCGGAAGCGGCTGTGGGATCACGAGGTCACCAGCCGGGCGCGGCTTGAGCAGGAACAGATTGAAGCAGGGTTTCGCCGGATCGGCTCCAAGGGTGGCGCGGATGCCATCTGGCAGGCTGTCTTTCGGGAACGGACTGCGCAAGGTAGGCTGCAATGCCGACTCGTTGATTGTCATCCACGCCGCGAATTCCTTCAAGCGACGCTTTGCGGCATCTTGGAAGGAACCGTCTCCCATCGGGCCGACATTGAGCGTGATGGCACCGCCGTGGTGGGCGTTGGTGATGAGGGTGTCGAGCAGTTTGTCGAACGATTTCCACTGGAAATCGAGACGATTGTAGCCCCAGGAATGGTTCATCGTGCCGGGCGTTTCCCAAGGCACTTTGGGCGCGTTTGCGGCATCGGGGAACTGGTTGTCGCCCATGGAAACGAAGTCCGCACCGGCCGGATCATAGGAAGCGATGCGGCCGTTGATCATGCTGTGCGGAGCTTTGTCGCGGATCAGCTTGATCAACTGGTCGCGGCGCGCGGGTGTGACTTGGTCTCTAGGCCTACCTCCCCAGGAATCGAACCAAAACATGTCGGGCTTGTAACGCACGATCAACTCGGTCACCTGCGGCAGGCATTTTCCCTCCCAGTATGTGGCGAACTCGGCATCCGTGGGTTGGGTGATCGGCGGGTCACCGGGACGCTCCGGCCATGGCGGACGCGCGCCACCGGGGTGTTCCCAATCCTGCCAATGCGAGTAGTAGAACCCGAGTTTGACGCCATATTTCCGGCAGGCCTTCGCCAGTTCGCCGAGCGGGTCGCGTCCGTTCGCGCCGAAGGGCGTGGCGGCGATGTCGTAGTTGGAAACCGCGGAGTCCCAGAGCGCGAAACCGTCATGGTGCTTCGAAGTGATGACGAAATACTTCATGCCCGCTTTGGCGGCGAGGCCGATCCATTCGTCGGCGTCGAACTTCACCGGGTTGAATTGTTTGAGCAGTGTGTCGTATTGCTCCTTGGGTATGCCGCCCGGATTTGGCCAGCCCCACTGCGCGCGGATCCACTCGGCATAAGTGTTACGACCGGTTTGCTCGCCCTGCCAAATGCCCGCAGGGATGGAATACAGCCCGAAATGGATGAACATCCCAAAGCGGGTGTGTGCCATCCAGTTGGCATCGTTGCTGCGAACCTGCGAGTTGTCGCCATGTCCGGCCACAAACGGATTTTCGCCGGTCTGTGCCGACAAGGGCAAACAAAGGGCGGCGGAAAACGCCAATGCGAGGCGGGTATGGGGCACTGTGGTATGTTGCATGGAGTTAGAGGTAGGCATGAGGCTTGGATTGATTCATTGTGACATGCTGGTCACCTAGTGGGCGGAAACCCGGGGCTTCACCGCCTTGAGGTTGGTGCCGGTAATCTTCAGACCATACCAGTCACCATCCTCGCCCACCGACTGCGGCCCCCAGTGCAGCCACATCCCGATCTTCGCTTCACGCCACCACTTCGGCTGTTTGAAATGGTCGCCGAGCGATTTCCATGTCGGTTCGCACGGTCCCTCAGCGATAGCGACATTCATTTTCTCCATCTCCGCCGCGCCCGCGGAGGTAGCCAGACAGAAACCGAGAGCCAACAAACGGGCGCTTTCCGCGGATATTCCTATTAAATCCATGATGTGAGTCGGGTGCGTCACTCCTTGCCGAATACCTGAAACTCGTTGATGTTGATTGCCATGGCGGCCTTCGGGATTCTGAGGCGCACATTGCGGGTCTTGACCGGCGGGAACTCCAATTCTTTGCATGCGCCGATGGTGGTTCCCCGGGCGACTTCCTTCCATGCATCGCCTTGTTTCACCTCGATCACGAATTCGCGTGTTTCGGGCCATTCAATCTCGGATACCATCACACTTGCGATTTCCGTTTCCGCGCCAAGGTCCACTTCCAACCAACCGGAGCGCGCGCCGTAGTCGGACGCCCAGCGGGTTTTCAGGTCGCCGTCGTTGGCACGGGTGACATCATAGCCGGGTTCGTTGAATTGGCTCGACGCCTTGATCGGTTTTCCCTGGGCGAGCGACACGCGTGGCTTGAGCGGTTCCCATGCCGGTTGTTTGCCGAGCCAGTTCACGATGTCTTTGGCGCGCGACTCCGGTGTTACGGTTAGATTCACGAGCACGCCCCCTTTCAGGGATGCCTCGACCACCGTTTGCCCGGGAGCGTGGAGCTTGAAATCCACATCCCATTCTTTCGGCCATGCGGGAAACAGGTGGAGTTTGCCATTGGTTCCAGGCTCAGGGGCCAGCAGCATTTCCTGGATGCCGGTCATGCCCGCGCCGCCCC
Organism: Verrucomicrobiota bacterium; assembly: GCA_017301995.1. Taxonomy (GTDB): domain Bacteria; phylum Verrucomicrobiota; class Verrucomicrobiia; order Verrucomicrobiales; family Akkermansiaceae; genus Luteolibacter. The sequence goes on from JAFLEH010000003.1 coordinate 281,509, forward strand.
AGTTGTGATCCGGCAGCCAATCGTGGCCCGGGCCGAAGAATGCCGGAAAGCGGGCCTGCGGCGCGCTGTTGTTAGCCATCTTGTAAATGGCGCGGTCCTTTGCCTTCTCGGGAGATGCCAAAGCCGCCATGTTGGCGAGGTTCGCCATCCACGAATAGTCTTGTTTGCACAGGCGGGCGCGGTCCTCCGGCACCGTGTCCCAGGTGTCGCGGCCCAATTGGAGTGTTTCGGGCTTGGTGATTCCCACCAGACGATACGGCCAGAAGGCATACATCTCGATTGGTTCCCACTTGTTATACTCGGTGGTCCAACTTTTAGCGGGGAGCAGGGATTTGACTCCGCCGCGCCTGCCTACCGGGAGAGTTGGCAGGGTTTTCGAAATCGCCAAAAGCCGCGCCCGCAGGCCGCCTGGTAGGTTTTTTAGCGCGAGCAACCCGCCGGTAACACGGTGCAACGCACTCACGGCGTCAACCGAGTTCGTCGCGTCGCCGGCAATCTCGAGACCATTCCCCGGATAGATGACCAATTTGCCATCATCGTCGTATTCCTTGCCGGTTCGTTTCTTGGTTTCGGCCCGGTAGAAGCTGTCGTAAAACAGGACCGTGCCCGCGATCCACGGGACATCCTTGTCCAGCGGAATTCCCATCGTGTCATGTGCCTGCAGATTCATCCAGGCGTTCTCGATGCCCATCGAGAAGTGATAGACAAGGTGCTGGGCGCCGCAAAGCCCGTCCGGTCGCGGAGCCACCGGGCAAAGCCCCCACACATCGAGCGGTTCGGTGTAAACCACCCCTTCCGGGGCATGGATCCTCGCTCGTGCCGCGGCAACACCGGAGCGGTCCCGATAGAAGCGGGTGGTGGGTGATAGAAGATCGGCATCGCCGGAGGCCACGGTTGGCCATCCGAGCCATCGCTGGTTTTGCGACATGAAACAGCACCCCATCCAGCGGCGGAAGTCGGGCGTGACGGGCTCGCCCTCGAAGGTCGGCAATTCGTCGTTGTTGTTGCCTTTGATCCGGCCGTTGTTGTCGGTGGTGAAGATGCCGCCGTTGAAAAGCAGCGGGAGTTCGCCATCCCGGTTGCAGGCGAGCATGTAGCGGAAGAGTTGGTAGTTTCGGCCTATCAGAAACCCGGGGTCTTTGTCTCCGGCAGCCGGATTGATGGTCACATGACTGCGTGACCAGAAATCGTCCCATCGTGTCCGCTCGTCCGCACGGGCGGCATCGCGAGTCTTTTTGTCCAGCAAGGACTTCGCTTCGGCAGGCCATTTGGACGGATCTGCATTCACGGTCGCTGCCAAGCGCATCGTGATTGTTTGTTTGGTGAGGGGCCGGGTTGTTCCGGTCCACGCCTTGCCATTCCAGAATTGCCAGCGCACCTGCGATTCCGTTGGCTGGGTGAGGCCGCCATCCACACAAACCGCCGCGCCGGAGACCCTGCGCGCGGTGACATCAGGAAGACTGGCCGGGTCGATTCCCTGGGATCTTGCCGAACCCGTCAGATCCCGAGGATGGTCGGCGTTGCGATGGTACCAAACGAACCCGCCCGGCGTGGCCGTGATATGGTCACCGGTGAAGGTGGTCCTGGCTCCCATCATGTCGTTGCGAATGCCGTCTTTGGTTTGCTCGCGCCAGGTTCCGAACGCGACTTCCAGAGGATGCGGCGACTTTATTTCCGATTGATAGATAAGTGTCTCCCCGGCAAACCATAGTGTTGCGACGAATTCGCCCTGTCGGATCGTGATCGTCCCGCTGCCGGGGTCGAGTTCCTGAACGAATCCCGTGCCGCCAAGGTTCATATCCTTCGGTGTCAAACGGATGCACCCGAGTTTGAGCAGGCGACCGTTTTCGTCGTAGGCGCCGTTGTGTGCCAGATAGAGCCAGATAGAGCCGTCCTGGACCCACACATTCGCGCCCGCCCCCATACGGCCCGAAAGCGGCATCGAGTCAACCGAATCCGCCGATGGCGTATTCCATGCAATTTTGTAGGAATCGGGAAGAATGGCGGCCTGTAGCGCCAGCGCGGTTGAATAGAGAAAAATAATGGATTTCATGGGGATAGTATGGGTGTGGAATAGGCTGTGGGGGCAATCGCTGGAGGCAGGCCTCGATACGGACATCCGGGTTGATTGTTTTCATCTGATCTGGAGTTTCCGCATATTACCGGAAGATATGCGAGTGCGGGAATGGGGATCATCGTCTTCCGGCTCCGCGGCGGTGCAAATTCACGAAAGCGGCAGCCGGACGGGAATCGCATGATTCGCGTCTTGTGCTGATGCCGCTTTCTAGCAAGTCTGTTTGTTATGCCCGCCGCCGGCGCATCAGTGCAAGCAGCCCAAGGCCGCCGAGCAGGGCCGCGCCGGATTCGGGGACGACGACCACCTGAAGGCTACCCTGTTGGAAGTAGGCCGACTTGCCGCCTCCAAGATCCAAGGCATTCTCGAGACCAACATGAGCGATGCCGCTACTGAGATTGACATTGTCACCTGCCAACAGGGTGTATGTGCCGTTAGCCGCCGCCGCGTAGTCCCAGCCGAGAATATCTTCGAAATCAAAGTTGGAGAAGTTCACCGCGCCAGTGACGAAAAGAGGATCCCCCAGATTGACGACAAGCTTCGCACCGTCGGCAAAGGACAGGCTTCCGGCGATCGAACCACTGCCGCCGATCATGCCGGCCGCATCCACGCTAACCGCCGTGTCGCCGAGCGCGCCATTGACCAGCAGAGTACCGGCGGAAACGAGGGTGGCACCCGTATAGCTGTTAGTTCCTGCGAGGGTCATTGTGCCCGTGCCGCCCTTGGTGATGCCCATGCCACCGGATGCTTCCGTGACCGCGGCGCTAACCAACAGATCGGTCGGGGCCGCGCCATCGGCCACCGTGAAGTTGATGCCGGTATTTCCATGATCGCCGCGGATGCGGATGCGGCCGCCGATGGTGGCGGTATCGGCGCTGGCGTTGGTGTTTACGGCCGTGCGGTTCCATTCGAGTTGCGCGCCGCCCGGATCGCTGGTGCCGTTGTTGCTTTGCAGCGTGCCGCCGGTCATGTTGATCCCGCCGGTGATGTTCCAGACATGCATGGAGCCTGCGCTGGTGACGGTGCCGCCGTTGATTGCCACCGAGGTGATCTGATCCACCCAGCCGAGTCCGGTGCCGTCACCGAAGGTCTCGACCGTGCCGCCCGTGTTGACCGTCAGAGCGCCCCGGATGCGTCCGGTGCCGCCGTTGGATTCCAACCGCAGCGTTCCCTGGTTGACCGTGGTGCCGCCCGAATAGGTGCTCTCCGCGGTGAGCCGCAGTGTGCCGGTTCCCACCTTGATGAGGCCGAACGATCCGCTGTCCTGATAGAACCCGGAAACCGTGAGCGTGCCGGCGTCCACGCCGACCGTGGTGTCCGAGCGCAGACAGTAACCGGCGCCGCCGCTGGGGCTGTTGGTTAGCGCGTTGTCACCGCCGAGGCTGCGCACCGCGCCCAGGCCGCCCACGCCGCTTCCCCAGACATGGAAATGCTCGTCGAGGCTCACTCCGCCCTGCAGCGCAAGTGTCGCGCCGTCGCGGATCCAGCTCATGGTGCCTCCGTTGTGACCGCCCGGCCCGAGCGCGGTGCTATTCGCCGCCACCAGCGTGCCCGCGGTGATGTCGGTCTGGCCGGTATAGCTGTTAGCTCCGGACAGAACCAGCGTTCCCGCACCGGCCTTGTTGATGGCGCCGGTGGTCGTGATTTGGTTGTGGATCACGCCGGAGTAATCCAGCCGGCTGCCTCCATCCACCGTGATGGTCCGCGTCCAATTGAGCGCGGTGTCCACGCCGATCGAGGAAACGGCGTTTCCTCCAGCGGTGATGTCGCTCTTGAGATGCAGCGCGCCCCAATCGCCGTGGGAGACGGTGCCCGTGATCGCGCCGCCGTTCAGATAGAGACCGTTCTTGATGGTTTGTCCCACGGCTTCGACGGACCATGTGCCGCCTTGGTTGACCGTGATCGCCCCGACAGTTGTGCCGTTCCATTCGCTGCTGGTGCTCCAGTTTCTTGTCGTGCGGAGTGTCCCGCCGGCGTTGATGGTCAGCGTCCCGGATCCCAGGGTGTGGATGCCATCGTCCTGGACGGATTTGGTGGCAATGAGCGTGCCACCGTTGATGGTGGTGCCGCCGCTTGATCCGTTTGAACCGGCCAGCACCATGGTTCCCGAACCATTCTTGGTGAGCGAGCCGCTGCGGATCGAGCCGGTCATGTTGAGCGTCGATCCGTAATCCACATTGAAAGTGCCGTTCCCATCCAGGTTGATCTGCTGGGCGCTGAGGGTGGAGGTCACGCCGCCGGTCACCGTGGTGGCGTCGTCGAAGGTCCACCCGCCCCATGTTCCGTTAGGCCGGATGCCGCCCAGTTCGCCGCCGGCAAGCGTCAGTTTGTGGAGGTGCGAATGCCCCTGGATGACGAGCACCCCGCCGGCGTTGACCGTGGTCGAATCGGTCGCCCAGTAGCGGTTGTCCCCGCTGTTGCCATTGACGAACACCGTGCCCAGCGAATTGATGGTGACCGCACCGCCCCCGGACGATCCGTCGGCAAGGACATTGTTGATGGTAAGCACGCCGTTGGTGAAGGCGTAGTTGGAGGCGTTCCATGCGCCGCCGCCGGCCACTGTGACGACCCCGCTCATCGCGGCGTTCGTTTGAACCTCCAGATAGGGATTGAGAGGTGCGTTGAAATGCAGCGTCGATCCCGAACCACCGATGATCGCCAAACCGTTGAAAGCGGAGGCGTTGTCCACATAACTTTGGAAAGCCGATCCGCCGATACTCCAGGTGGCCGAGTCGCCGGTGTTGAAAGGACCGGCCGGACTTGAGGAATCGCCGATGGCGGTGGCGCCGGGAATGCCCGTGCCCGAGGCCGTGCTCCAGGCACCGTTGGCGGTGGCGATGAACGAGTTGCTTACGCTGCCGCCCCAGTAGGCCTCCGCGTTCTGCAGGGTCACCGCCGCGGACGAGGAAACGGTAAGCCCCGACAAACGCGCCAAATTGAAGTGCATGTATTGGCCATCTCCGGCCGATTCGCGCCAATAGAGACGCCCGCCGGCGTTGACTCCGCCGTTGAAGGTTCCGCTACCTCCGATATAGTCCGCCCAGTCGGTTGCCAACAGGCGCACCGTGCCGGTGCCGCTGAAGGTGAGATCCTCGGCGTGAAGCGCGGAACTGCCGAACACGCCGACGGTGGTGACGAGCGCGGATCGGAGAAACGGATTGCGGATGGGTTTGCGGATTGTGGGCTTCATCGGATGGTTGGTTGGTGGGGGCCGGGATCGGATGGCGAGCAGGGGTGGATCTGTTGGGTCAGGGCTTTGTCACACCCAAACGGCCGAAGAGCGAGGTGTTCGCGCCTTTGGGAATGGTGATGACCACTTTGTCGATTCCGGAGGTAGGGGTGTTAGGTAAAATGACCACCTGCCCGCCGTTGACCACCGGAACAGGCGTCCAGCCGGACAAATCGCTGCCGTATTGGAACACCTGGGTGGTGTCCGCCGTCGAATCCGAACGCCGGTGGAATGTGAAAACGAAGTTCGTGCCGCCGGCATCCGCGGTCGGAAGGATCCCGGAGTCGGACACGGATGGATCTCCTCCGGAAAAAACATATTCCAACAGATTTGGAATTCCATCGTTGTCAGGATCACCGCCTGGCGTCTTATCCGATAGGCTCGGCCATGTGGCATCGATCCAAGCGAGGAATGGATCGCTCGCCGGTCCGTTGGAGACGATCAGCGAACCCGTGCCGGTGATAAAACCACCGGAATTTCCCGAGTTATAGGTACCGGGCGACATGGCGACGCCGCCGAGCCAGAGTTCGTCAATGGTGTCGGTTCCGGAGAAGTTCAGTTCGAGTGCGGCTCCGGATTCCACGATCACATCGGCGCCATCGGCCAGGCCGGAATGATTGGTTCCATTTCCGAGGATCAGGGTTCCTGCCGTCACCCAAGTGTTGCCCGTATAGCTGTTTGAGGCTGATAGGGTGAGTGATCCCTCACCGGCTTTGACGAGGCCGGCGCCGGGATGATTCCAGGATGTCACTTTGCCGGTGATGGCAAGCGAGCTGCCGGCGTCCACCGTGACGGTTCGGTTCGCGGTTAGAACAATTTGGGACGAGATCGCCGAGGCTGCCGCACCTCCGGCGGCAATGTTGGAACTCAGGAAGAGATTGCCCCATGCGTCGTTGTAGGTTAGCCCGCGCGAAACAACCGTGCCGCCATTGAGCGTCAGGCCGTTTTGGATTTGGGTGACACCATCCGAGGTGGACAGGGTTGCGCCGGATTCGACGATAACGGGGCCGGTTGCACCAGAGGAATTCCACGGTTGGCCCGTGACCCAGTCGCCTCCCGGCAACTCAAGCGTGCCGGCGCTCACTACGGTGCCGCCTTTGTAATTGATCGGTCCGGCCAGCGTTAGAGTTCCTGGGTCGAGTTTCTCGAGTGCGGCCGTGCCTGCGATGCCTGCGGAGATCGTGGCGGTTTTGCCGTCGGCCACGGAGACCAAGGCACTGCCCGAGGTGCTGGCAAGGATGAGGGTGGCGCTGCCGTTGATGGTGTAATTTTCCACCGAAAACGCCAGATTCCCGATCATGCGGTTGCTTTCAAGGGTAACCGTAGTGCCGGTGGCGCCGTCGAATGTGGCTGTCTTGTCGATACCCGAAGCTACGGAGCCGGCGTCCCAGTTCGGCTGGCTGCCCCAGTTGCCGTTGGCCGAGGCAATCCACCTTCCGTCGTTGGCAAAAACCAAAAGCGATCCGGTTCCGGTTAGAAGGCCGGGGTGGGTGGTGGCGTCGAAAGTGCCGCTGCCCTGGTCAATGCCGTCGATCACCAGGCTGCCGACCTCATCGGTGCCGGTGAAATTCAGATCCAGCGCGGCTGTGGATTCAAGATAAACCGTGGCATTGTTATCAAGATTGGTGCCGGTGGTTCCGTTGCCAAGGCTGAGCGTGCCCGCATTCACGGTGGTCGGGCCGGTGTAACCGTTGGTTCCGGTTAGGACCATCTTGCCCGGACCGTTTTTGGTGATGCCCATGCCACCGGATGCCTCCGTGACCGCGGCGCTAACCAACAGGTCGGTCGGGGCCGCGCCATCGGCCACCGTGAAGTTGATGCCGGTATTTCCATGATCGCCGCGGATGCGGATGCGGCCGCCGATGGTGGCGGTATCGGCGCTGGCGTTGGTGTTTACCGCCGTGCGGTTCCATTCGAGTTGCGCGCCGCCCGGATCGCTGGTGCCGTTGTTGCTTTGCAGCGTGCCGCCAGTCATGTTGATCCCGCCGGTGATGTTCCAGACATGCATGGAGCCTGCGCTGGTGACGGTGCCGCCGTTGATGATTACCGAGGAGATTTGGTCAACATAGCCGAGTCCGGTGCCGTCACCGAAGGTCTCGACCGTGCCGCCCGTGTTGACCGTCAGAGCGCCACGGATGCGTCCGGTGCCGCCGTTGGATTCCAACCGCAGCGTTCCCTGGTTGACCGTGGTGCCGCCCGAATAGGTGCTCTCCGCGGTGAGCCGCAGTGTGCCGCTCCCCACCTTGATGAGGCCGAACGAGCCGCTGTCCTGATAGAACCCGGAAACCGTGAGCGTGCCGGCGTCCACGCCGACCGTGGTGTCCGAGCGCAGGCAGTAACCGGCGCCTCCACTGGGGCTGTTGGTTAGCGCGTTGTCCCCGCTCAGGCTGCGCACCGCGCCCAGGCCGCCCACGCCGCTTCCCCAAACATGGAAATGCTCGTCGAGGCTCACTCCGCCCTGCAGCGCAAGTGTCGCGCCGTCGCGGATCCAGCTCATGGTGCCTCCGTTGTGACCGCCCGGCCCGAGCGCCGTGCTATTCGCCGCCACCAGCGTGCCCGCGGTGATGTCGGTCTGGCCGGTATAGCTGTTAGCTCCGGACAGAACCAGCGTTCCCGCACCGGCCTTGTTGATGGCGCCGGTGGTCGTGATTTGGTTATGAATCGTGCCGGAGTAATCCAATTGGCTGCCTCCATCCACCGTAATGGTTCGCGTCCAGTTGAATGCGGTATCCACGCCAATCGCAGAAACGGCGTTTCCTCCCGCCGTGATGTCGCTCTTGAGATGCAGCGCACCCCAATCGCCGTGGGAGGCCGTGCCCGTGATCGCGCCACCGTTCAGATAGAGACCGTTGTAAACCGTCTGGCCCACCCCTTCAATCGACCATGAGCCTCCCTGATTGATGGTGATCGATCCGACCGAAGTGGGATTCCACTCACTACTGGTGGCCCAGTTTCTTGTCGTGAGGAGCGTTCCGCCGGCGTTGACGGTCAGCGTGCCGGATCCCAGGGTGTGGATACCATCGTCCTGGACGGATTTGGTGGCGATAAGCGTGCCACCGTTGATGGTGATGCCGCCGCTTGATCCGTTGGCCCCCGCCAGCACCATCGTGCCCGAGCCATTCTTGGTGAGCGACCCGCTGCGGATCGAGCCCGTCATGTTGAGCGTGGCTCCCGAATTTACCGTGAAAGTGCCGTTGGCGTCGAGATTCATCTGCTGCGCGCTGATGGTCGAGGTGGCCGTGACCGTGGTGGCGTCGTCGAAGGTCCATCCGCCCCATGTTCCGTTAGGCCGGATGCCGCCAAGTTCGCCGCCGGCAAGCGTCAGGTTGTGGAGATGCGAATGCCCCTGGATGACGAGCACGCCGCCGGCGTTGACCGTGGTCGAATCGATCGCCCAGTAGCGGTTGTCCCCGCTGTTGCCATTGACGAACACCGTGCCCAGCGAATTGATGGTGACCGCACCGCCCCCGGACGATCCGTCGGCAAGGACATTGTTGATGGTGAGCACGCCGTTGGTGAAGGCATAGTTGGAGGCGTTCCATGCGCCGCCGCCGGCCACGGTGACGACCCCGCTCATCGCGGCGTTCGTTTGGACCTCCAGATAGGGATTGAGAGGTGCGTTGAAATGCAGCGTCGAGTCCGCCCCACCGATGATCGCCAGACCGTTGAAAGCGGAGGCGTTGTCCACATAACCCTGGAAGGTCGAGGCGCCGATACTCCAGGTGGCCGAGTCGCCGGTGTTGAATGGACCGGCCGGACTTGAGGAATCGCCGATGGCGGTGGCGCCGGGAATGCCCGTGCCCGAGGCCGCGCTCCAGGCGCCGTTGGCGGTGGCGATGAACGAGTTGCTTACGCTGCCGCCCCAGTAGGCCTCCGCGTTCTGCAGGGTCACCGCCGCGGACGAGGAAACGGTAAGCCCCGAAAGGCGGGTTAGGTCGAAGTGCAGATACTGCCCGTCACCGGCCGATCCGCGCCAATAGAGGCGCCCGCCGGCGTTGACTCCGCCATTGAAGGTTGCGTTCCCTCCCAGATAGTCCGCCCAGTCGGTTGCGAGCATCCGCACCGTGCCCGTGCCGCTGAAGGTGAGGTCCTCGGCGTGGGCAGGAACGGCACATAGGGCGAGCACGACCGTGGCGGAACCACGGAGAAATGAGAAATGTCGGCGGGTTTTCATGAGACTTTGGGTCGTATGCGGATGCCGGAAACGGGAGACTTCCCACCTCCGCGAATCGCACTCGCTGGAGACAATGCCGGGCCGACACGCCGTTTGCCATAGACGAATCCGTGAGTTTCATGTATTTTCCAAACATCAGCCGCCTGCCGGACATCCTATGAGACTCACTGACACCACTGATCCCAGTGCCCACGCGGGCATGCGCACCCTCGTCAGCGATGCCGGGGCCGCGCGTGAAACAGGTCTTGCGGAGAAATTCCGGATCCATTTGCTCGGCATGTATTTTGCCAGAATCGGCCCCGAATGGTCGTCGGGTGGAAAACTCCAGGGCGATTATCTCCACCATGTGGATATCTCCCTATCAGGACACCGACAGGTGGTGTGCGGTCGGCAAGTCCACGATCTCGCGCCGGGGCAAATCTGGTTTCTTCCGGGCAACACCCCGGTTGAACGCCGGTGCGATGAGCCATGCGAGGTTCTCTTTTTCAAATTCAATTGCGAATGGCTCGCCGGGGTGGACCCTCTGCTCGACTGGCCGGGACGGGCACCCAGGCTTGCCGCAACGTGTGATGTTCCGGAATGGAGGACGTGGATAGACCCGAAACGGTCCATCGGCGTGGCTGACCTTCTGGGGATTCGGGGGCGCCTGTTGGCGTGGCTCGCCCATGCGGTTCCCGAACTCGACGAAGTCGTCTCCCGCCATCTGGCTTCCCACACCCAATTCACCCGCGTATTCGACCTGATCGAGCGCGAGTTGGGCGCGGATCTGAGACTCAAGTCCTTGGCCGGAGCTTACGGCACCAGCATCGAGGCATTCTCCATGGCCTTCGCGCGCGGAACCGGCATGAGCCCGAAAGATTATCTAACACGCCGCCTCAACCAGGAGGCCCTGCAACTGGTGATCAACACCGACCTGCGAATGAAGGAGGTGGCCGAAAAACTGCGGTTCGCCGATGAGTTCTACTTCAGCCGGTTTTTCAAACGGCTCAACGGGTGCTCGCCCTCGGCCTACCGCAGCAGCCTGCGGGGTGGCTAGATCGCGTTTCCGTCACCGTTGTCACGGCGCAGCGCCTCAAGCCGTTCGCGGGTGATCGGATATTTCCGGATTGCGAGAAGCGCGAGCAGACACACCACCGCCCCGATCACGAAAGTGACCAAGCCCAGACGCCAGACCGCTTCCGGCGTCTGACCGCCGACCGGAGCCGGAACCTGATAGCCAATGCCGCTCAGGCACCACCCGGAAACCACCAGACTGAACGATATCGCCATCCGCATCGCGAGACTGAATACCGCGGAGTATCCGCCGTCCTTGGATTCTCCGGTAGTCATGCGATGGACTTCGCTGACATCGGCCATCATCGCGGTGGCTACCGGCAGCACGATCCCGTTGCCGAACCAGAAGCCGGCGTGAAACAGTACGAACAGAACCAGCGCCAGCGGAATGGTTAGACCACCCGCCGCAACCACAGCGTCCGGCGCGATCCACCCGGTTAGAAAGAGCCCGGCGAGCACCAGATTGCACCCGATGCTGAGGAATCCTCCCACCAGCACGGCACCCCGCTTGTCGAACCGCTTGGATAACCCGACCGAACACGCGGCGCCAATCGCCATACCAACCATCGTTCCGCCGTGGGCGATGGACTTGTGCCCCGCGGAAAACCTCATGAAGTCGTCGTAAACGAACATCTGGAGCGACGACACCAGCACCATTCCGGCACAGACGATGAAAATGAAGACGAAGACCCACCTCGGATTCGGATCCAGCATAATCTGCCGCATATCTCCCAGGAAATGCTTCAACCAGCCGCGATCCGGTTGCGTTGGAATATCGCGCGTGTCCTCGTGCCAGCGGAAAGTCCGCACCACCACCAACACCACGAAAACCGCCGTGGCGATGGCAAAAGTCCCCCCCATCAGATGGTAGTTGGCTTCAACGGTGGTGGCCTGCACACCGTTCCTGTCTTGGAAGAAGAACGTCCACGCCATCGCCGGACCGCAGAAATTGGCGGCCATGTTGAAGATCTGCCGGATCCCCTGCAATCGCGCCCGCCCCTGATAGTCCCCGCACATTTCAAACCCGAGCGCCAGATAGGGGATGAAAAACATCGTGAGTCCGGTGCGCAGCAACAGGTTCATGGCGACGAGATACCAGAAGACCGACATCTGGCTGTCCCGGAACGATGGTGGCACCGCCCAGATCAGATACGAACAGAGCGCCATCAGCAGTCCGCCGGTTAGCATATACGGATGCCTGCGGCCCCAACGGCTGCGCGTGTTGTCGCTGATGTGGCCCATCACCGGCTCGGTAACGGCCTCCCAGAAAACCGAGAGGGACATCGCCAGGCCCGCCCATGTCGGGTCGAGGCCAAGGGATTTGGTGTAGAACAGCATCGCGAATCCGAAGATGCCGTTCATCACCAGCGAGTTCGCGCACTCGCCCAGCGAGTAGGTCAACATCCCGGATGTCGGGCAATGCCTGGTGGGTCGGTTCATGGGATGGTTCATTCGAATTTACCAAACACCCGGAACTCGTTCACCCGCAGCGGCGCGCCATCGTCCGTGCGGGAAAGCCGCACGAATCGCGCCGAAGTGCCGCGGGGAACCTCAAGCGTCCATGTGGGCGCGGAATGGATCGACAGGGTGCCGGTTTCCTCCACCACTGCGGATTTCGTGACTCCGTCGAGCGTATATTCGACGCGCAGCTCCTTTGGGACATCCGGCGCGGGATCGCCGGCGAGAGCGTTGTCAGCCTTCACAGTTAGGGAACCGTCGGCCACCGCGGCACGGAGTTTGGCGGTGACATCCGCCTGCTTTGCGCCGTTTCCGTAGGTGGCCTTGGTGATCTCCAGTTTGGCGGATTTCACTTCGGAAGAGGTACCCAAGACCGGGGCATTTGAAAAGCCATCGTCGGGCGAAACCTGCAACGCCACGCCCGCGCCGATTTGTCCGACCACTTCGATTTTCGTTAGTTTGCACGGTCTTCCGAGATCAACCACGCACCAAGGCCGGCGGTCCGGCGGGACGGGCGCGTTTCCTTCGGTCACACCATCCGGCCGCGAGGTCCACGTCGTGCCTTCGTCGCCGTCCACGGCATGGAACACGTAGGCCGATCCTCCGGCGGGAGAGGGATCGGGAAACGACGAAGCCGCGAACGCCTTCCAGCGGGCCACATTGACGGGCGGGGAATCCTCCGCAACCTGCAATGCGATCACCGTGTCGACCTTGTCCCATCTTTCGCCGGCGGGGAGTGTCAGGGTCAGCCCCAAAGCGTCCTGCCTGAGGGCGACCGGCTTCTTGTTAGCCAACATGACAGCCTTAGCGAACCGCTTGCCGTCGGCGGGAGGCGAAATGGTTAGCTGCGGTTTGGAATCGGCCGGGGGCTTGAGGATGTGGAGATACTCGATGCGGTCGTCGGTCGAGCGGGTGGCCACGCCCCATTTCAGATCGGGGAGTTTTGTGCCGGGAGCGGTTGGCCAGGAATTGCTGGAATAAGTGTTCTTGATCGATGCCGCCACCGGCTTGATATACCTTCCGAGGACGGTCATGGTTTCATCCACGCCGGTTTCCCATCCACCGCCCGCGTAGTTGCCGGCCGCCCACTGCATGCCGCCGCCCTCGCTGTTGGCTCCGGCCTGCAGCACGGTGTAGCGGAACATGTCCTCCGCGGTGAACACCACGGTGTGCTTTCCGGACTTTTCCGAAGACCACCAGGTGGTGGCGAAGCAGGACGCGACCGGCATCCGGAAGGCGGCCCATGCGTTGGCGTCGCGATTCGCGAACTCGCCCCAGTGATGGTATTCCTTGCACCCCAGATCCAGCGAATAAGTGGTGCCGTAGTAGTTCTGCACCGTGGTCAGCCAAGGTTGCCTGCTTTTCACCGTCTGGCGCAGGCGAGGATAATCCACCACCCGATAACTGTCGCCGGCGCCGCTGCCTTCGTCGGAGTAGATGCCAATGATGTCGTTGCCATACCGATCAATCAGTTCGCCAAACAATTCGTTGGTGAAATCGTTCCACTTGTTGCGGTCGAAATCCGCCCATTTCGGGTCGGTTCCGTTGGGGCCGCCCCAGCCGGTCTTTGTTTGGTCATCAGGTTGGAGATCGTGCCCGTCGCGCGGATGGGTGTAGAGCATCACGCGGATTCCTTTCGCCTTGCACGCGGCGATCACATCGCGCAACACATCGCGTTTGCAGGTGTGCTTTTCCATGCCCCACTTGCGCATGGTGGCGCTGGGAAACAGCGGATTGATGTTGTAGTGCCAAGCGGTTAGGATCAGATACTCCACGCCCCAGCGGTCCAGATCGTTCGCCAATCCTTTGGCGTCAAATGCGTTGGCCAACTCGTCGAAGGTGGCCGGTTGGCGCCCGTCGCGCTCGCGGGTGAACTGGGTGCCCTGTTTGCCGCCCCACACATAATGCACGAAGAATCCGTATTTCGTGGTTAGGAAATCGGTCATGCCCGGCGTGGCGGCGGGGCAGGCGGCGGCAAGCATGGCGGATAGGATCAGGATGCGTCTCATGGCAGGGTGATGGGGCAGGTTAGGAGCCGCACCGGACCTAGCAATCCGGAGCGGGTTTGGGATGGAAATGCGTAGGGAGTCGGAATGCCTGAGGCATAGTGGTTGGCCAGCGTGTTGGCCACCGTGACGGAAAGCTCGTTGGTTCCCGGACACAGATGGGGCGTTAGATCGCAGCGCCACGGCGGCGCGAGCAGAGTGGCCACCGGAGATCCGTTGAGGCGGACATCCGCCGATGCCACCACCTCGCCGAGGTCGAGCAACACGGAGTGTCCGGCGGGCGGCTCCGTTAGGTCGAATCGCCTCCGATACTCCACCGCACCGGAATACCACTCGAGTCCGTGTCCGCACCAATCGCCCGCAGGCAAGCGGCCATCCGCGCAATCGAACGCCACCGGCTCGGGCAGCGCGTCGCCGCCGTGGCTGTCGGGCGGCGCGACCACCCGCAAGGCGATGATCCGCGGCCCAGTCACCTCGGCGGGAACATCCGCTCGGTAACGGCGACAGCCGTCGGCGGTTTCACTGGTCTGGACCAGTCCGATTTCGCGACCGTCAATCCAAGCGGTGGCGACGCCCCGGGTCACGAACGACATCTCCCGGACACCAGGCGGTGCGGGAAAGCGGAAACGGATCGCCCGTCGGTTCGCCGTGGCCAGCAGGCAGGCTCGGGGAACCGTCGAATCGCGGAACCAACGCAACTCCGGATAGACGGTGTCCGCCATATCGGGATCGAACGCGAAGAACCCGCGTGCGCGCTGCCCTTCGGGCTGGACCAGCTTCATCATGATCCGGTTTTCGCCTTCGCGGAGTGTGACCCCGGTCGTAACCGGCTCGCATTCATAATGCGGGATATTCCACCGTGGATGGATCCCCGGTTCCAGGCTGACCGGCTGATTTGCCACCAGTTCGCCGTTAAGCCAGATTTGATAGATGCAACGCGCCCCGATCACCAGCGTGTGCCCTCCGTCGGCGGGTGCGGACAGGGTTCCTCTGACATACCAGGCGCTGCCCGGACGGTCACAGTCGAAATCCAGGAATTCGTCCGGCACCCGACCCTTCAAGCCGTGGGGGCCGCTCAGCCAGTCAGTTAGAAACGGATCGCGCTCGATGCCCCAGCGCCGCGAGAAATGATAGGGCGTCCATGCCGCAGCGTGTTCAGGATCGGCGGGGTCTTCGTCCGGACCAAGCGGTCCAAGGAATTCCAACTGGGGACCAAACGAAAAGGTCGTCTCTTTCCATCCCGAGTCGTCGAAGTCAGGCGCGATCCAAGACGGATCGTCCTCCGTTTCGTCCGCATGACGGAACCGCCGAGCCTGCGGGCCTATCAACCCTTCGGCCGGGGGCAAACTGAAATCGCCGAATCGGTTGTCGAGCGTGGGATGGATCACCGACTCCCAATCGCCGTCCAACAACGACAAGACCCGGGGGGAGTCCGGCACTATCCGCGGGTCGGCTTCCAATTCGCCACAATCGCCAACGATCCAGATCCGCGCCTCCTTCGGACCGAGTGTCCTCGTGACATTGGCTGATCCACCGCAAACATGGGTTTCGCCGCTCCAGGCGTCCCACTCGGTGACCGATCTGGCGCTTCCGATCTCCAATCTCACATCCACCGGCTGGTCCGCAGGATTGGAGCAATAATACAGATCACCGCGGTCCAACTCGCGCCGAAGGACATGCAGGGGGCCGGACGCTTTGACCGGCATTGGGGCCACGCGCCGGATGCTATCCAACAATTCGGCATGGCCGTTGATCCGGAAATGCGCCTCGCCGCCGCCCGGATGGAGTTTGTAACAGTTGCGGGAATCATCGGCCGAGCCAAATAGGGCCATCAGGTTATGGGTTAGAGCCGGGTCATCGCGCCCGGCCCGCTCGCTGGAGCGCGGCAGACAGCCTACCGCGATGACCAACCCGCCGGCCCGTACGAAATCCAGCGCGCGCTCGAGCATCGCGTAACGCACGGCTGACATCGCCGGAAAGACCAACACCCGGTAGCGGGCATTCCCGGCACGCAATTCACCGCCATCCGATTCCGCAGTAGCCAACGATCGAGCATCGATGAAATCGAAATCACATCCATGATCAAAAAGATATTTTCCAAGACCGAACGCGGTCTCCTCCGGACGCGAATCCTCGGGTTCCGTGGTTGCGATTCGCTCGTTTCCGGTGTGAGCGCCCCATCCGGGCGAACCGGGATCGGCCGCCAAGGCGTCGAGCGCGGCTATCGGATAGACCATCGCCACCGGGCAGCGGTGGACTCCCTGGGACAGCAGCCAACTGATGCGTGTCAGATAGCCATTGAACGGTCCGCAGTGCATCCAATACGGCTGGCGGAAATGGAAATCCGGCGGCGCCCATTCCCACCATCCGCCTAGCGTGGTGTAATACAACCCGTGGAGATTGACGACATTCGCGCCACAGGCGAAATCCTCATGCAGCGCGGCGATCACCTCGGCCGGTGTGGATCCCCAACCGCTCGAGTGAAACGCCTCCAACCAAACCCGAGGTCGCTGATAGAGATGGGCGATCGAGCTGTTCACCTTCAGGCCCTTGAACGCCCGCGATCCATCCAGTTTCGGGTCATCGCAGCCGGGGGCCGAAAACCAGCGCATCGCGCGGAAATAGTCGCCATAGTAGGCTCGGCCCTCCGCAATTCTGCCGCGCCCGCAATTGTCATGACCGAACAGGATCCCACGCGCCTCGTGCCAGCGGAACACCGGTTCGAAAAACCGCTCCTCGATGCAGCCCGCCACCACCTCGGCGTAGTCCAGCCGGACCTTCTCGGTCACCGGCCCCAGATCCCGCCATAGCGCTGGCAGCAACGGCGCCAGATCGTAACCCATCCGGTCGCGGAACGACTCCAACAGAAATCCCGACCAAAACGGCATGCGCCCGCCGAAATCCAACTCATCCTGGAAGAACAGATCAAGCGTGGTCCCCAGATCGTCGCCGCATTCGCGCACGAAGGGCTGATAGAATCGCTCGACCACCAACCGCCCGGCCTGCGGATGCAATGGATCAAAAGCCGCCGCCCGCACGAACACCAGCGCGACCAGCCATTCGCCCTCAGCCGTGCTCCATTCGAGAACCCCATCCCGCACCTGTGCCGACAAATCGACCGCGCCGCCAGGATCCCCGGATCCATTTTGCGACCGATAGGCCCACGCGCCGACGATTCGGCATCCGGGTTCAGCCGTGAGTCTAACAGCGGCATGGGGGCCCGCACACACCGCCGCGCAGCTTAACTGTCCGCCCTGCATGTCCTCTGTCTCCCGGCCGATCTCCGCCAGCACCGGATCCAGCAGGCAATAATCCTGAAACCCCGCCTTCATGCCGCGTTCGCGGCAGGCACCGAGAAACCAGCGGAAAAAATCCCACCACTCCGGCGAAAACAGCGGCGGATCGCCCGGATCGCCCGAACCGTCCGGCAAATGCGGGTAGCTCACCACCGTACGCAGCACCCCTTGGCCGCGCAATTGGTCGAGCTGCCAGGCCACGCGCGCCCGGTCCAGCGTTTCGCCGGCCCACCAATAGAACGGCACCGGCCCGTAATCATCGGGCGGCTGCCGGAAGGTGTCTGCTAGGGATCTGAAAGTCATGAGCGCTGCGGGCACCGCCACCCCCCGGGGACAAATCAACACCTACAGGAATCGCGCGGCACCGGAATCACCATGCCAGAGACATCCCACCTTGGCCATAGACGAATCCAACCGATTCATGGACTTTTCCAAGATCATCTCGGTTGAATCCTGAGTGGCTGCGGCAACCATGCGCGATCCTCAACTGGCCTCATTTGCGGATTGGGATCATGCTTGCGATCCATCAGTCCTTGCCATTCATCACGCTGGCTCCCATCAGTCCGACAATGGCCTCGGGCGAGAGCGTTTCAAGGGTGATGGACCGCAATTCGACTCCCGGCCGGAGTTTTCTTCCGTAAACCATCGCCCGGCAATTCATCCCCAACCGCACCTGCGGCGGCGGTTGCTGCGGCAGGGCGAACCCATCCCGCTTGAGATCGTAGTCGGCCCCGCCAAACGGGCAGAGCGACCAGAAGTTCAGCGGCGGCACCAGTTCGAGTTTCTCCTCCACCCCGTCAGCATATTTGAATCGCAGTTCCGCGTTCGCAATGCGTCCCTGCATTGGCGGGGAAAATCCGCATACCAGCAACCAAACCGCATCGCCGGTCTGGTTGACCGGAACCGTGACCTGCCGCGGCCAATTGTCCCACAACGAGGTGAAGGCGATGTTGCATCCGTCGGCAACCGCCGCGAAGCGCGCTCCTTGGGGAGTGCTGACGGGTTTGCCGGTTCCGTCCAGTTCGATGGTTGGCGGTTGGTGCTTCGGATTGAGAACCATCTGCCAGGTCGAATATCCATCGGTTGCAAGGCGCAGCGAACAGGTGTTCGGCCGGGGCGAGAGGTATTGTTGTTTGAAAATCGTGCGGATGTCGCCGTTGATCACCCCTGATAGATTGAGCGTCTTCCATACCGCGTTGGGCGGAATCTCCGGCGGCGCGACCGGCTGTGGCGGGACGGGATGGGTCTTTGAAACCTTGAGGAACGGCACCGCGCCGTCAACCCGCGTGATCCGCAAATCCGGCAATGCGCCGCGTGCGTCCGCCACCGGGGGAGCATCTAACACACCTTCGGTAACGACCTCCACCGCCACCTGGGCACAGGAGGAAACATCCACCCGCAACGCGCCGTATCCGAACGACGACTCGATCCTGAAATCCGCCGGCTGTTTGTTGACCAGAACACGAATCACCTTCGCGGCACGGACCGGCAGGCGGAGTTTCAGCGCCGCAGGCTTTGCCAGCCCGATCCGATAGCGTCCTCTGTCGCAGGAAAGCGAAAAGTCCGGTGTCCTGATGGACGCCCGCTCCCATTCGGCGGGAAACTGCGGGGCAATCGTGACAATTCCGTTAGGATAGTCGGGACGATAGCCAAACAAGCCCTCGACAACCGTGCGGCAGAACATGCTCGCGCAATCGTTGAAGTCGGTGGATCCGCAGGGATAGCCCAAGTCGCCGGGAACCGGGCCGTAAAATGCCATGTGCGGGAAGGTTCCGCGAAGGATATTCCAGCCGTCGTCAGCTAGGCCGGTTTGAAAATAGGCCAGCGCGAGGTGATAGTTGTCGCCCGGCCACATTTCGCGCAACGACCAGACGCTGGGGACCCAGTTTGACGGCCAAACGCGTTCGCCGCCATAGGGCATCCGCTCCCGTTCCAGGCCCCACTCGGTATAATGCAGCGCCTGCGCGGACTTGGTGTGATCCAACATTCCCGCGTCGATCGGGCAGAAAATCGAGTAGAGCCAGCAGTCCTCGCGAAGCCGCCGGTGACCGATCTGCTCGACGGACGCGCCGATATGTTGCTTCGAGGGAATCCACATCCTCTCCATGAAACTCCGGTGGATTTTCGTTAGCCGGGTTTCATGGCGTTTTACGGAAGCAGCGTCTCCGGCGCGCCGCGCAAGTTCGAGCGCGGCCCGGTGCGCGGAGTACGCATAAGCGGTTTCTTCGGCGGTTCCTCCGCCACCATACCATTGGTCGTCGGTTGGCCAGGTATTCGCATAACTCTCGTAGAGGCCGTCGTCATCCGGATCGAAGCAATCGCGGATATACTCGAGATGAAGTTCGAGCGCCGGGCGCAGCAGCTTTTCCAATTCCGGGTCACCGGTCCAGCGCCAGGCATGGATCAGTTGGTCGAAAAACTGACTTTGCATGTCATAGTGGCGCGGCTGATAGGCATCGACCCGGCCCTTGCCAAAGAACCGCGACTCCGGAGCCTGCGAACTGAGACCGGTCTCCGGGTTTGCCTTTGCCACTTTCTTGTCGGACTCCTTGATCTGACGGGCCAGACAGGTGCGTGCCTGCTGGAGCACCCGGTCGTGCCAGCCATACGCGGTGCCGCCGAAAACCGAGCGCCATCCTAACAGTGGAACGCCCCAGCGCATTCCGGAATGGGTGTAGATGCCATTCCGATAGACTCCGTCCATCACCGCCGCCGACATTCCCACCATCGCATCGAGACGGGGATCGGGTGTTTCCACCACGACCCTCCGCCCGATTTCGCCTGCACGGCGCAAACCGGCCGCAAAGCACTCCGCGGGGCTTTCCGATTGCTCTTTCCCGGCCCGGAACGCCCAACAGATCTCGCGCTGGCCGTCCAGTTTCACCGCGGCGCACACCATGGGTCGTTTTCCATCGCCTGAGCAGGAAAACTTGGCAAAATCCGTCCATGCGGACGCATCCGCAACGCGCAGTTCGGTGGGTTCCGAGCAGCGTCCGGAGGTCGATCCCGGCTTGCCGTCGGCGATCTCGATGAACAGCCGATCACCGTCAAGCGACGCCTTGTTGGTTAGGCAGTCGTCAGGGGAAAAGGACTTCAGCAGAATCTTTTCCCGGCCGACCGTGGTCACATCCCACACATCGAGCACACTTTTGGATTGGCGCGCCACGCCGCCGAACGCCCACAGCAGGCGGTCACCGGGTTGGGCATTCTCGATCCGAAGCCGCAGCGCCATCCCTGCGCCACTGGCCGGCGGCACCGCCTCCAGCCGAAGTCTGGTGCCGCCGAAACCGCCATCCTTGAGCACCCATTCGATATGATCCGGTCTGAAAACCGAGGTGATGTCCGACCAATCGTGCAGCCACTTCGTCTGATCTCCGCGCACCAGCGCCGCCATGAAGGTGCCGTGAAGCACCGAGCTGTTGCCAAAGCGCACCAACGGGCGATCGCCGCCGATGACGATCGCGCCGATTTGGTTGCAGTAGAGCGGCCGGTTGTTGAAGCGGCCGCCGTTGTGACGCACTAGCGCACCGGCATCCACCGTGTAAAGCGGCTCCCGCAGCTTTGTCAGATCGGTGCGGCCCACGGTGCCTCCGTGGGTGGTGAGGACGAGCCCCAGCATGCAGATTGTGGTTCTTGGAAAATACATAGTTCGTTGACCCATGGTTGTTATCATAACTAATTTGGCGAATTTAGGAGCAGAACTCAGCGGATGAGATTTCCGTCTTCATTCCCTTTGGCGGCAGATCTCCCCAAAGCGGCGTCAAGGTCGTCAAACTCCAACCTGACAACGCCGACCGAATTTGTGAGCGAGTCCGCCGGAATGCCGCGGACCCGGAGGTAGCCGATGCGGCTCTGATGGTCGGACGGACAAAGATCGGTGCTGAGCCCGAGTTCGGAGTTGCTGTTGAGAAGCACCGCCCGTCTCGGCAAGGTTGTGAACGGTTTGAGTTTCACCGAATCGGTCATGGGCACGGTATGGAGATGGACATATAGCGTGTTGCCCCGGCGGGTAAGCATGACATTGGGATTCCGCGAGAGCCGGGTGGCGGGTAAGGCATCACCATAGGACTCTCCCACGGATTTCATCCAACGGCCGATCTCGCGCAGGATCGCGCTGCTGCGCGGATCGATCGCGCCATCCGGTTGCGGGCCGACGTTGAGCAGATAGTTCGCTCCGCGCGCCAGATAGCGCGTGATCGACCGTTCGAGGTGCCCGACGGTATAATAGTCCTCGTCCTTGCGGAATCCCCAGCTTTCCGATCCGACCGCTTGGCACGCCTCGACGCGGGTCGAGAACGCGCGGGCGTCGTCCGTCTTGTAGTCGCGCTCCGGCGTTCCGAAGTCGCCTTTGTCGAATCCTCGGTCGTTGATGACGGCATCGGGTTGGAGTTCGCGGATCATCCGGTTGATCGAAGGATCGGCGTGCTCGGGCACATTCATATCCCACCAGAAACCGTGGATCTTTCCGTAGTTCGTGCAAAGTTCCCGGACTTGGCCCCTGAGGAACTCCAGATAGGCGTTCCAGTCCGGCTTGTCTCCCTCCTCGGGCTTTGGCAGCTCATGATGGCGCCCCTGGTTAGGATAGTTCGGATGGTTCCAGTCGGCGATCGAGTAATACAGACACAGGGGAATCCGCCGCTTGTGGCAGGCGTCCGCGAGCATGCCAATGAGGTCTTTCCCGTAGGGGGTGTTCACGGTGGTGAACTTCGTGAGCTTCGAGTCGAATAGACAGAATCCGTCGTGGTGCTTGGTCGTTACGGTTAGATACTTCATCCCCGCCTCCTGAAGGAGGTCAAGCCATTGGTCGGGATCGAACCTGATGGGATTCCAGCGGTCGGCGAGCTTCACATATTCCCTACGTGGGACCCGTCCGCGCCACTGGTGCTGCTCATGCCAACCGAGGATCGAGTAGAGCCCCCAGTGGACGAACATGCCGAAGCGCTTCTCCAGAAACCAATCGCGCCCGTCACCAAAGCGTGGCGGCGCGGAATCGGCAGCGGGTTTCGCCGCAGAAACCTTCGCGCCCTTGGCTAACGGCGCGCCTAGCAAACCAGCGGCGGCGGTGCCGCCGAGTTGCTGGATAAACGAGCGTCTCTCAAGTGTGTGAAACGGATATTTCATCGGATAGGTTGGTTCATGGTTTCGAAGCACATCCACCGGTCTGGGATCGACCGGTGGATGCGCGCTCAAAAAGCAGCGCCGGACTTCTACAGTCCGATACCGGCCCGTTTATCACGTTTTCCAAGCGGCGCGGAGCGGGTAGGCTGCCCGGACGGGACAATGGATCATTCATTGGTCTGAATCGATTGGCTTGCTCCACGCGATCGCGGATCCGGGGGCGAGAAAGAGGGTGCCATGTTGGGCTCGGGGCGGGAACTTGGCGGACCTGATATGTGTCCAACTTTTGAGATCGCGGGAAGTGGCGAGTTGGAGATGTCCGCCTGCGGGTTCGTCCCATGCGAGCCACCATGAGTTGCGGTGGTAAAGCAGGCTGGGCCCCTCCGCCATGGATTTGCGCGGGTTGGGATCGGTGAACATCGGCGAATGATTGCCGGCGATGGGACCAGTGAGCGGTGAGAAGTTCGGTTGGTCGGTATCCATGCCGGAGCTGCGGGTGATCCACAGGTTTCTTCCGGGCATGGTTTTCAATGATTCGTCGCGCGAGCACTTGATGATCATGACCCAGTTCTTTTGCACCGGATCAGGCTTCATCACGGCGTCGATGGAAGCGAAACCACGATCGAAGTAAAGTTTGGCATCGCTGAAAGTTTTGAAATCCCTGGTGCGGGTGATGAAGACCCTGTTGTCGTATTGGGAGCCGGGTTTGCCGTTGTTGTTGCTGGCGTCGCCGTCGTCCTTTTCACGCGGCGTGGTGCTGGCAAAGAGAATGAAGAAGTCCTTTTTCAGCGGATCGTGGTGGATCTCCGGAGCCCAGATGTTGTCGGGTTGGTCTTCGTTCGGAAGTGACGCGGGGAACGGCCGGACCTGAACCGGTTCCGACCAATCGGCGAGATTCTTCGACGACGCATAACCGAAGACACGGCCGGTCCAGTTCGAGGTCCAAACCATGTGGAACATGCCTTCATGATAGAGAATCGATGGGTCGCGGGTGAGGTTCTGGCCCTTCCATTTCGGCGGGGTGAATATCGGTCTGTCGTTGTTGAGGGGTTTGAAATCCACTCCGTCTCCGCTGGTGGCGAGGAAGACCCCGTCTTTGCCGTTGTCGCGGAAGTAGGAGAAAAGCATGACTTCCGGGGATGATGTTTGGGCGGCGATGACCGGCATGTGACCGATCATGAACTCGACGATAATGGCCGCTTTGTTGAAGAAGTTCATTTTAGAGGTTGTTGGCCTGGCGAAGGATTGACCGCACGCGGCACGGGTTGTCCGCGATCCAGCGTGACCGCATCTGTTGGAAAATCGGACACATGGGATTGCCCGCTTCAGTCGGGATTTCACTGCCCTGTCGCAGGGCGCGCGCGTCCGTCCAACATTGGATTTGGAAGAGTATCATGAGGAAGTCGGAATTGCCGTTAGACTCACCTCCCGGACCGAGATCCGTAGCAGTTGCAGCGCGCGAGATCCGCGGCCACCGGAGTGATGACGCACTCCGGCCGTGTGCCTTCCGGATAGATGAACGCTTCGCCATCCTTGGGCAGATCGAGGTCGTAAACGCCATCGCCCGCGGGTTTGAGCGGGACGGTTGCGTGGGCCGTTCCCACGATGCCGGGGCGGATGCGGCACGGTCCGCCGGCGAGGCTTTTCACCCTCACCCACCGGGTTTTGCCGTCTTTCCGTACGGCGCTGACGAGGAAGGCTCCCTCGGCGCGGAGGTTGTGAAACGAAATGTCCTGCCAAGTGCCGGGAACACCGGGGAAGACCCGGATGCGGTCTCCCCAACTGCTGAGCAGCATGTCATTGAGGGAGGCGGCGGCGGACAACGGCGTCTCGATGCACGGGCCGGCCTCGACATACAAGGTGTTGGGCGGAATTTTCGAATCCAGCAGCCGGTTCAGATACCGCGCGGCTTCATCGCCCTCGCCTAACAGGGATGAAATGGACGCCGCCCCGGTATAGGAATAGCCCGCGAGTTTCTGCGGCATGCCCATCCAATGCTTGAGCGATTTGACGACGAGCGTCCGGTTCTCCGGTTGCTCGGGTGTCATCGTGTAGAGCGGATAGATCATGAGCAGGTGGGAATAGTGGCGGTGCGAACTGGCGAACGGGACCGCCGCGGAAATCATCATCCCGTTCGCATCCTGCGGATACGGGGTGAGCCTGGCCAGAGTGTCCTTCCATTTCGGAATCAGCGGATCGTCCAGCTTGAGGAGTTTGCATGAGCGGAGGAGCGTTTCGCAACCCCAGCGCAGCAGCGCGAGGTCGATGTTGCAATCCGGATTGGGTTTCGGCTGGTTCTCGTACTCCGGGCTGAGGCCGCGGGTGATGTGGAGTTTTCCATCAGGCCCCTCTTGCAACAGATGAAGATAGTGGTTGGTGGCGCGCTTGAGCATCGGATGCAGCCGACGCAGCAGCTCGTCGTCCATCGAATACCGGTATTGCAGCCAGTAGTTGTGCATCGCCCACGGCAGGTTGCAGAGTTCGTCACCCACGGCTCCCGCGCAGTTGTAGCCGGAGGTTCTGCCGATGGCAGCGGAGTCCGCCTGGAATGCGCCGGCGTTCTTCGCGAGGGCATCGGCGCCGCTGTCGATGAGTTCGCAGAGGGATTGGCCGAGTTCCAGCCGGTTGCCGGTCAACTGCGGCCAATAGGCGAGTTGAATGTTGAGGTTCCACCAAATCTTCGGCCATGGGGTGCTGCGGAACCACGGTCCCATCAGGTCGAGCGCGGGTCTGCCGGGGCGGGTGGCGGAGGCCATCTTGTACATCTGGATATAATAGAAGCTCTCAAGCCGGGTGTCCGGCACGGAAAGAAAACCTTCGGGCCAGAAACGATGCCACCACGCGCGATGGGACTCGACCAACGAAGGCACGCCGGAAGCCAGCGCCTTTCTAACGGCATTGACCGCTTCGGCTTTTGAATGGGCCTCCTGATTCGCGAACCCCACGGCGGCATAGACGACGGATCTGCCTTTTCCCGCATCGACCGTCTTCCAGGCGGTGGTGTGACCGCCGCCGGGTTTCAGCGGTTGGAAGCTGAACGAAATGTCGCCGTCCGCGCCGGAAACCGGAGCCGCGTTCGTGTCCCTTTCGGTGAGAGGTTCCTTCTTGTGAACCTTGCGCGGATCGCTCGCAAGGCCGGGCGACCACGACCAGGATGCCCGTTCCCCGCCCTTGTCGGTGGTCTCGAAGACATTCACCATTTGATCGGTGTGGGTGAATGTTCGAAATTCGATTTCGCCCTTGTCGGTTTTGATATGACCTCGGACTTCCGCGTTCCAAAGATCCAGGCGCATTTCGCCGGAGATGATCCGTCCCTGCGGTTTCAGGACCAGGTCGCCGATCGGAATGCGTGAGGTCGAGAATGTCACATCGGAACGCCCCATCTGCCATTTCAGCGACTGACCCTTGTCCGCGGTGAAGACCATGGAGCCCAATTGGCCGTTGCCGGTGAACGCCGCGCTCTCGAAACGGTCCGGAAGGCGATCCCACACCATGTCATGGCGGGCGAGAAACGATTTCCAATCGATCTTCTCCACCACCAGCGCGTCGGCCTGATGGAGCGGGAAGAATACGAACGGGACGGCAAGAGCGGCGAATCGAATGGAGTTCATGGTGTTCTGATCCTATCTACGCATTGGTCATTGGAAATCACACATTTCAACGCGAGCAAACAGCGTTCCTTCGAAGCCTGAGTCCGCGCGGGCGAAAGTCGCGGGCAGGACGGTTGAAACGATGGACACGGAGTACCGATTTACGGGCTTGGTGACAGAACTCGCAATCTGACAAACCGCTTTGGGCCCGCACCGGCAGGGATGGTCGCCTTCCACCTCTGGGTTGTTCCATTGTCGGATCCCGGGACGATTGACTCGATGATGCCCGTAGAGCGCCAACTCCCGATGGCGAGGGTGTCGCTCGATTCGACGGCGAAGGTTATACCGTCGCCCATGGCCGCGTTGGCCCGGGTGTAGGTGAATTCGAGCATTGCGCCGTTAGGTACGAGCACCGGTGTGACCCGGCTGTTGGCGAGCGGATTCTGGCCGGTGGCGAATTCCATGAGGTTGGCCTCCCCATCATTATTAGAGTCCGCGCCATCGGCGGCGTTTCCGGTGTTCGCCGCGGTGCCAAAGTGGCCGAAGCGCCAGCATTGGAGCGCGGTGGCGATGGTGAGTGTCACATCGTTGCCGTCGCCACCGGTGTAGGAGATGAGCCAGTTGTATCCGCTCGCGGGGAATACGCTTCCCTGCTGCTTGCCGGAGAACGCTCCGCTTACGGCGCCGGAACCGGTTTTGTTGACGATCGTAAAGCTGGTGCCGGTAGCGATCCCCGGTCCGGCGATGACGGTGAGATCTCCCGCAAGAGTGGCCGCTCCGCCAACAGCTAGAGCATCCGCACCAGGCCGGACCTCCAAACACGCGCCTGAGGCGACTGCCAGATTCCCCGTGGTGTGGGGCGTGCCGATGACTGCGAGCGTGCCTCCGGAAGCTGTGATGTTGCTGGTGAAGGTTCCGCTGATCTCCAGTCGGCCGGAATTCACGACCGTGGCACCGGTATAGGTGTTGGTGCCGCGCAGTTCCCAGGTGCCGCCGCCGTTCTTGGTCACGCTCACGATGTTCGCACCGCCGTTGTCGGCGATGTTTCCGGTGACCGTGCCGCCCGCGGTGCCGCCGAGTTGAAGAGTGCGCGCGCCGGCGCTGGGAGAGGTGGTGATGCCGCCGGCCAGTGCCAGGCTGCCGCCGTCGCACACGATTTGCGTGCTTCCCGCCCCTGTTGTTAGAAGCAACTGGCCTGCGATGGTGTTGTTGCCGCTCACATTGCGCAGCGCACCGGTAGCCTGCGCCCCGCTTGTTAGGACCGTGGTCGTGGCGGGCAGGGTGATATCGGTGCCCGCGCCATCGAGTTCGAGGCGGCCGGTGCCGGTGGTGGCAAAGACGCTCTTCGACGCGCCGCCGAGGGCGGAGGCTTGTGAAACGCGGAGGACTCCGCCGCTCACGGTGACGCTGCCGGTGAAGGTGTTCGCCGTGTTCAGCGCCAGCGTGCCGGCGCCAAGTTTTGTTAGCCCGCCGCTGGTTTGGTCGAGCGTCTGGGAACATTCGAAGATATGCGCGGCGTCTGCGATATCGAGCGAGACGGTCTTCGCCGCGGTGAAGGTCACCGTGCGCCCGAGGTCGGCGAGGCTGCCGAGTGTGGTTCCGGTGACGCGAAGCGTGCCGCCGTTGAAGACGAGTGGTGCCGTCGGGGCGCCGAGATTTTCCGCGCTGGTGATCGCGAGAGTGCCGGAGCTGAGGGTGGTCGCGCCGCCGTAAGTGTTAGATCGGGTCAAGGTGAGCGTGCCCGCACCGTTCTTGGCCAGCCCGCCGCCCTCTTGGTTGAGCATGAGATCACAGGTGAAATTGTGGGTGCCGGTCGCGATGTCGAGTGTCACGGTTCTCCCGGGAGCGAAGGTCACCGTCCGCCCCACCGCGCTCATGCTTGCGAGCGCGGTGCCGTTGATGCGCAGTGCGCCGCCATCGAGCGTTAGCGGCGCACTGGGCGCTCCGAAATTCGCGGGCGCGCTGACGGCCGTCGTGCCGCCCTGAAGAATGGTGGGGCCGGTGTAGGTGTTCGTTCCGGAAAGCGTGAGCAAACTATAACCGTCCGTGCGCGTGAGGCCACCGGGGCCGCTGATGGTGCCGCTGAAATTGAAGCTCCCCGAATTGGTGCCCTTGAAGGTCACATCCGCACCGAGGGTCATGTTGTTCGCAACATTCACACTGACATTCGACGAGAACGCGGCGAGCTGGACATACGGCGCATTCTCGCCATTCGCCACGAATTCAAGCGGGCCGCCGGAGAGATTCGTCACCACCGTGCCGCTTCCCGTGCCGCCCAGTCGCAGTGAATTGAGTGTGAGCGTTCCCGCCAAGTCATTCGGAGCCGCAATCGTTCCCGAAAGCGTTTGACCGCTGAAAAACTCCACCGCAAGCGCGGCATTCCCCACCGGCGGAGCGCCGGTGTTCCAATTCGCGCCGCCACTCCAGTATCCGCCTGATAGATTGTTGAAGATGAAGACCGGGATCGAAAGCGGATCAGTCGGAACCGAACCGCCGTTGAACTCGGCGAGATTGATGACGCCATCGCCGTCGGGGTCCGCGTTGTCAGCCGCATTGCCCGCGCTGGCGTTGGTTTCAAAGTGGGTGAAGCGCCATTGCTCGATCGCGGAACGCGGGGTCCACACCAGATTCGCGGCGGTTGCGGTTTGTGCGATGGAGAACGCGCCGTAACCGCTGGCAGGCCGTCCAACGGAGTCCGCGCTCACCGTGCCGAGGGTAAAGTTCCCGGTGCGCGCCGCAGCCGTTAGAACCACCCAGGTGCGTGCGGTGTTCCAGAATGGATCCGCGAAATCGGCCGCGCTACCGGTGCCGTTGAGCGTCACATCCACCACCGCGCCGGTGTTCACCGCTGCCGTGGACGCGACCGCATTGCCTGCAGCCGCGGAGTTGGCGCCGACATTCAATTTCACCCGCGCGCCAGCCCCAAAGGCAAGAGTGCCGCCGAAATTCAGGGTCCCGTTGAGCGCGAGATTTCCATTCACGGTGGTATTCGGCGCGACCGTGCCGCTGCCGCCAAAAGTCGCGCCGCTGGCCACCGTCACATTGCCACCTGCCGCAATGCTGCCGGTGATCAGCAGCGTGCCGGTGGTGACCGTGGTCGTGCCGGTGTAGCCGTTGACACCACCGAGTGTCCATGTTCCGCCGCCGGTCTTCGCCACATTCGTCTTGTTCGTCGAGCTGTTGTTCACGATGGCTCCCGCCGCCACACCGTCACCGGTCCCGGAAAAAGTGAGTGTTTTGGTGCCCGCTCCCGTCGCCGTGAACGCGCCGAGCAGCGTGAGCGTGCCGCTGCCGTTTTGTTCGATCGTCGCACCGCCGGTGCTCCCCGCAAGCGCGATGACCCGGTCGGTCTTCATGCTTGGACCTATGAATCGCAGCGTCGCGCCGGTGCTGGAATAGCCCATGCTGATGGTGCCGTTCGCCGTCGTGTCCGGCGCGCCGAGTCCGCTCGAATTCAGCGCCACCTCCTCGTCTCCCGGATCGCCAACCAGACTGCTGATGCTTTCGACTTCCGTCACTCCGCCGTTCAACACGGTTTGGCCGGTATAGGTGTTTTCGCCGATGAGCGAGACGACCCCCGCGCCGCTGCTGCTGCGCGTGACCCGGGATGTGCCGGAAATGGCGCCGCTCACGATCGTGGGGCCGTCGCCCTGAATCACAAATTGGTCACTAGAATTGTTAGCGGAGAGCGCGATTTCCCCGCTCAGCGTTAGGGTGCCCGCGTCGCAGCCAACCCGGGTCACGCCGCTTACCGGCACGGCCGAAATATCGCCGGCCCATTCGTTGTTGCCGGACACGCTGCGCAACGCGCCGTTTGCCGGACCGCTTCCAGTTAGAGTCGCGCGCGCGCCGTTCACCCTGATTCCGCCCTGCAATTCCAGCGCCGCGCCGCTCGCCACGGTCGCATCGCCGCCGCCGAGCGCGTTTGGGTGGCGCAGACTGACCACACCCGCGCTCACGGTGGTGTTGCCGGTGTGCGTGTTCGCGCCGCTGAGCACGAGGGTGCCGGCACCGGCCTTGGTGATGCCGCCGTTGCCATTGAGCGCGCCGCCAAGGGTGGTCGTGTTCGACGCGATGCTCATCGTTGCCGTGCCATCGAGCGTTAGATTGTTGGCGATCACATGGGCCGCGTTGGTCGTGGCGCTGATGCCCGGCGAGGTGCCGAGGAAGAACAGCGAATCACCGCTGAGCGCGACCGCGGCGTTGGTCAGTTGGAGCTTGTTTGCGATGAGCGTGCCAAGATCGTCACTGCTCGAAATCGCCGTGGAATTGTTGAAAACAATTGTCGTCTCTACGGCCGAAAATGGCTGTTGCGGAGACCAAACGGCCGCACTCCATGTGCCTGCGCTCGCCGTGGTGAAAGTCGTCGGCGTCGGGCCCGGCGTGACGCTCACTTGAGTTGAATTCGCGCTTTCGACGCTGCCATTCATCGCGGACACCACAAAGAAATACGCCGTGCCGTTTGTCAGTCCGCCATTGGTGAAGGTCGGCGCATAGACCGGATTACCGACCGTCGTGTAGGGACCGCCGCTCACGGTCGAGCGTTTCACACGATAGTGCGTCGCGCCGGCCACATCGCTCCATGAAAGCATCGCCCCGGTGTTCGTAGGTCTTCCGGTTAGATCCGGCGGTGCCGCCACGGTCGCGCTCGGTGTCGCGTTCGCCTCACCGGTTGGATCGCTTTCGAATTGTGTGTTGCCCGCCGTGACAACATAGAACCATGTCGATCCATTCGTCGCCGTGTTGTCCGTAAAAGCCGTGCCCGCGATGCCGCTTTGCAGGGTGGCGAATGGGCCGCCGCTCGCCGCCGCCCGCCTCACCGAGTATTCCGTCGCGCCGCTCACCGCGCTCCAACTTAGCGACACGCTCGCATTGCCGGCCGTAGCCGTGAGGTCCCCTGGTGGCGCGAGCGTGGCGACGGCAATTGCCGCGGAGTTCGCGCTTTCACCGCCGCCATTCACCGCGCTCACGACATAGTGATAGGTGGTTCCGGCGGCGGCGGCCGTGTCCGCGGCGGCGGGCGTGATGATGTTGGAAAGAATCGTCGCAAACGGCCCGGCGGCGCTCGTGGCGCGTTTCAGATTGTAGCTTGCAGCGCCAGGGGTCGCGCTCCATGCCAGGTTCACCAAGCCATTTCCGGGCAAAGCCGTTAGGCCCGTCGGTGCCACCGTGTCGGTGACAAAGGCCACCGATTCCGCCGCCCAAGTGCCGCCCGTGGCGTTGCTTGCGAACGCGCGGCAATATCGCGTCGTGCCGCTCGCAAGTCCGCTGATGGCTCCGCTGAAGTTGCCAACGCTCCGCGCGCCGAGATTCAGGCTGCCCGCCCATGACGCCGGGTTGGTGCCTCCATCGGTCGGGCCATGATAGATCACGACCGTGGTCGTGGACCCTCCGTTAGCGGCCAGGTTGCCATTCAGGGTCGCGCCCGTGGTGCCGATGCCCGATGCCGCGCGGGTGCTCACCATTGGCGCGAAGCCCGCGGCGTTCGGCGTGACATTGCCGTTTCTCAGCCATGTCGCGGAGCTGATATTGTCGAATGTCGCGCGCACCCAAGTCGCGCTGCGCTTGACATTGGAGATGCGGAATTCATCCAGCGATCCCTTCCACCATCGGGTCGCGTTCTCGCTGCCGAGCCGCACGGCCCATGTCGTCTGTTCTTCGCTCGGCGCGCTGTCGCTGCCGACTTGCACGCCATCAATGTAAAGCCGCGAGTAGCTCCCGTCGTTGATGGCGGAAACATAATGCCATTGATTGTCCGCGAGGTCCGTGGGGCTGGTGATGTCCGTGCCCGCGCTGCTGGTCCACCAGACCTGCCCGCTGCCATTCACCGATAGCCACCAGTTGCGCGTGCCACTGTCCGTTTCCTTCGCCCACAGCGTCCGCCAGTTCGCCTTATCACCCGGGGCCATCTTGAACCAACCGGCCAGCTCGAAATTGTTGGCTACATTCACATCGGCCGCGTTCGGGATGATGGCGTGATGGGATGTTCCGTCGTGCACAAGCGCGGAGCCCACGATGCCGCCGCCTACCGTCGCGTTCGAGGTCGTGCTCTGCGGTGTCGCGGTCGAGTCGGCAACATTGGTGGAGTTCAAATGCCACACACCGGTGAAGCCCCCGCTCCATGTCGAGCCATCGCTCGTGTAGGCCGGAGCCGCGCCCGCATAGGCGCTGGGCAGCGCGTATTTCTGCGCGAGATAGCCGCCGACGAGCAGTTCCTCATTCGCCGTGAGCGCGCGGTCATAGACGATCACCTCCGCCACATCGCCATCCCATGAGCGCCCGGCGATACTGCGGTCGCGCGAAAGCCGGCTCGCCTCCACATTGCCCGCCGTGACGAGCGAGACGAGCTTCCACCCCGATCCGAGGGGCATGGTGGTACCATTGACCGCCGTGCCATTCAGCTTGGTCGTGCCGTTGCGGATATTCGCGCTGGCGTAGGTCGCGTCCCACAGCGTTCCGCCCGAAACACCCCGGTGAAAATGATAGGTAGTGTCATCTCCCAGCAGAAAGTGCGGGGCCGCCGCGGTCTCTTTCACGACCCAGAATACCGTGCGGATGTTGGTCATTGTTGGAAAAGTGAAACCGCTGTCCCCATTCGCCCCGAACCGCACGACCGGCTTCCCGTTCAGTTCGTTCGTTTCAAATGTGGGCGCTCCCTGGGAGAGCGTGGCGTTGCGCGAGTTTCCGGATGAATCGGTCCATGCGCTCACCGTCGCGCCATCCGTCAGCGTTAGGGAGTCGGCCTTCAGCCACATTGCGAGACCGCCCAGTGAGTTTGGCATGACCGTCGCGCTTGCCGTCGGATTTCCCCAATACGCGACAATGCTGCCGCCCTTTGCGAGTGATGGCACCTTCACCCACACCAGGCTTGTGCCGGCGGGATTCCACAACTCGATTTCATAGCTCAACTCCGCACCCGCCGCGTCGGTGAAACGCAAATCCGCGCCGCTCGCAAACGCCATCTGCGCATACGAAAATCCCGGCACATTCGTCGCATCGAGCCGCACCAGCATCGGGAAATTTGTCAGAGTCTCGCTACCCGTGTAGCCAGGGAAAGCGATTCGCGCCCCGTGGCTCCACGCGCTCATCGCGGCGTTGTTCCAAATCGTCGCATCGTTTGACGGCAGAGCGGTGCTGGCCACATTCGAGTTATCGCTTTCGCCCGTGGTGTTGGTCGCCGTTACGACATAATAGTAGGTCGTGCCGAATGCCGCCGTGGCATCGGCGTAGCTCGTGGTCGTGATGCCGCTGGCGATGGTGGAGAACGGACCGTCGCCGCTGGCGCCGCGTTTCACAGTATAACTTGTAGCACCCGCGACCGCGCTCCATGCAAGCGATACGGCATTGTTAGCCGCCGTCGCGCCGAGTCCGCCGGGGGGTGGCACCGCTCCATTGACCGAAATGGTGAGGGGGAGTTTCATGCCGCCGAGAAATGACGCGGCTCCTGACGCCAACTGCGCGATGTCGTCGGCGGCGAGCACGCCGCGCGCGAGCAGCGTGTCATCCATCCAACCGTTGAAGCAACGGGTCAGCGCGGTGTTCTGCGCCGGGCCGCCGATGAAGACGGGGGCGGTTTGCTTCAGGGCCCAGGTCACGCTCGTGGAGATGCCCGCAAGTTCGCCATCGAGCCACAATTTCACCACGCCGGTGTTGTGTGAGGCGCGCTCGAACTGGACCGCCACATGATGCCACTCGCCGGTCGCGACCTTCGTCGTGCTGCCCAGCGTGAAGGTCTGGGCGTTTGATGCGTTGTAGTGACGCACAGCCACGGTCTTCGACTGCGCGGGCAGCCAGATCTGCAACTCCTCGCCATTGCCGCCGAAGCCATCGCCATCGCCCACATAAAAGAGGAAATCATCGTCCGCGTAGCTTGCGCGCTTGAACCATGTCGCGAAGGTCCAGTCATGATTAGAGAAATTCAGCGTTGCGGGATTAAGCAGCTTCGAGACCTTCGCCGAACCGAACGGACCCGAGGTGAGATGCAGCGAACGATTGTTGTTAGCTCCCGCGGCGGCGGCGGGCACATCCGTAACCCGCGCCGCGGACGCGATGCCGCCGACGCTTGATGTCGCGTGGCGTTCGTTGGTCGAGGCGTCATTGCCGATGGCCGTGCCTTCGTTGTCATACAACGCGACGAAGCGATGGTCCGGAAACTCTCCGCCCGCCGTGATGCTGAAAGTGCTCGAACCGGAGAAATTCGCCGCTGGCGTGAAGCGAACCGTCTTGCCGTCCGATAGCAGTTTCGCGGTGCCGTTGGTGGCGCCCGTAACGCGGTATTTGAGCGCGGACGATGCTGTTTCGGTGTCCGTGACGCGTGTTGATAGATCGACTTCCACCGCTGCCGCGCCCGCTGCGGGAACCGGTGAGGCGGTTGTCGCCCTGGGTGCGTTGTCCACACTCTCGGTCCAATTTTTGTAGTTCCAGAGGATCTTCCGCGTTTTGCCGAAGACCCACATGTTGCCCATCTGCGACTGATAGCTCCATGGCGACTCGTTGAGCGGCCAGCCTTCGTAGTCCACGGGCGAGCCGTCGACTTTTCCGCCGAGGCCATAGGTGATCTCGATCACCTTGCCGGCCCGCGTGGTGTAGATCATGCGGGGCAAGGCGTCGTTGACATGCGAGGTGTCCGCCGGATGCGCGATGATATCCGCCTTGAACGCCGCCAACCGTTCCGCCGCGGTGGCCTGCGGATACTCGCCGAGCGACGCGCACTCGATGGCGAACCCACGCTTGGTACAGCTCGTCTGCGCCGCGGGAGGCCAGGTGAAATTGCCGATGTCGCTGCGGGTGATGGCGATGAGCACCTTCGAGTAATGCAGGAACAATCGTCCGGTGGTTGCGGAATCGTCGATGACCGCCGTGGTGTTCGTCGGGATGGAGTCGCGGGTGTATTGCCATTCCCAAGTCGCCGGAATGTTGAATATGCCGACGAGCGTGCCTTCGTGTTGCACCACATCTTCGTGCGGACCGAGGCCGCTGCCCTGTGCCCAGCCGTAGCCGGTGGGCGCTTTCATTGTCAGGCCGGCGGGACCGGTTTCGTCCCACATCACCGCCCAGCGTTCGCTCGCCCAGTCGTTGGACGGCACCCCGCCGTTGTCGAGGTCCTTGATTTTTATGGTTCCGTCGGCGTTCAGCGTGGTGTCGCCCTCGAGTTGCGAATACAGCGTCCAATCTTTGGTTAGATAGCTCGTCGCCCACTGGGTTTCATGCACCCGCGCCAGTCCTCGCCGCGTGAAAGGCACATCGCGGTTCGTCGCGGCCTCCAACATTTCCGGGATGATCGGCGGTTGGGTCACCGTGTAAGGTGCGCCGACTTTCGGCTGGGTATAGAGCAGCGACTGGTCCGCATCCAGCATGTTCGCCCGTGGCGTGCCGCCGAACATCAGCCACGATCCGTGCTCGCTGATATCGCTGCTGTTGCCATCCTGCACGAGTCCGCCGCGCCCCGCTGGGATCGACCAGCGGCCCTTGAAACTGAGCGATGCCAGGTCCATCCAGCCCCAGTTCCAGGTCATATTCGCCTTGTTGGCCAGCACCGGATCGGTGGTGAAATCCGCGATCGTCCGCAGCGGTCCGAGGGTGTATTGCAGATAATGTTTCGCCCACCGCTCCTCGAAGTTATATTTCACCGTGCGGTCGCAGATGTTCTCGATATATTTCTTGCCCGTGATCTCGCCGGTCTTGTTTGAAGCATTCGAGTTCGCCGTCACTGGCGCGGTGCCCCAGGTCTCGCAGGCCAACCGGCAGGCGGCCGCCCACATGATGCGCTGGTTCGGCGTGGAGCCATTGCCGTAGGTTTTCAGACCGACATATTCCGCGGCATAGGCATCCTTCACATCCTGCGGCATGAGATGATTCCACCGCATGTAGGTGTCCATTCCCGGCCACCCCGAAAATCCGCCGTTCGCGCCGCCGGCGTCCTGCGCGCCATCGGCATTGGTAATGGTCGTTTTCAACTCCCCCCATACCTTCCCCGGATTCCATGTCGCCATTCCGCGCTGCAAGCGCCCCTGGGTCGTCCAGAATCCCGTGCGCCCCACCCGGTGCGGGCCATCCGTCTGGCCAAGGTTGATCTTGCGGCTCGCGATATCGTCATAAAACGCCTCGTGCCGCTGCTCGTAGGTGGACTGTGCGCGGAGCACGGCATTTCCTATCAGAAACACCATCGCGATGGTTTGTCGTGAACTTGGCATGGAACGGGTTATCACGGGACGATAGCGACACGATAAAACAGCCGGGATTCCAGCGCACCTTCGTCCGTTAGAACAAGAGTCCCCCCACCCCCGGAGACGGCGCTACCGATGTTTGTCCATGTGCCGCCGAGTGTGCCGGTGCGCTGGAGTTGGTAACTGTGACCCGCGTGACCGTTGAGGGTGACGCTGAAACTGGTGCCCGACCGCGCGGATGAAAGGACGCGGCGGTCGGTGTTTTCAATGACGATGCCGGTATTGACGAGGTTCCCGGGGAGCGAGCTTCCGCTGGTGAGGAGGTCGAGCACACCCGTGTTCACGAAGGTGCCATTTATCACCAATTGGGCACCCCCGGTGACACGCAGGGTTCCGCTATTGGTAATATCGCCGGATAGTGTTAGCGTTCCGCTGTTTACGGTGGCAATCCCGCTGTTATTGAACTCCCCGGTTATACTGCCGCCATCACTACTGAATGTCGCGCCATCCGAGATGTTGATGCTCTCTATATTCATGCTGCCGCCGTTCATGCGGAAGATCGCTCCGCTCCGTACGGAAACAGGGGCGGCGTTTGCAATGGACCCACCAGCGAGCAGACAGAGGGTGCCAGTCTCCACAGTCGTGCCGCCGCGATGCGTGGCCGGACCACCTAGTGACCAAACACCGGCACCGGTCTTCACAATCGCTGTGGTGGTTCCGCTGTTCTGTTCGGCGATGTCTCCCGTATAGGTTGTATCCGATCCTTTTCCACCGATCCGATAGGTCAGAGTGCGCGAGGCTGTCACCCCTCCGCGCAGATGCGAGCCGCCCGCCCCGGCAAGCGCGCCGATCGCGATGGTCGTTCCTTGTCCGTCGTCCACGATGCCGCTCATATAGAAATAGGTGCCCGCCGCGAGATTCACCGTGGCGTTCGGCAGACCGGGCCATGCGTAACTCGACGCGATGCGGAAATCACCGGAGCCGCTTGTGGTCACGTTAACCTGGCCGGTGAAACGACTCCAATCACCCGTGATATCCGCCCGAACATAGTTGGTTCGATAGTCGAGCGTGCCGTTTCCGCTAACACCGCCCGAAAATCCGCATCGTGGTGCGACTTCGAATCGGGCGTTGCCAGAGACATGGAGTGCGTTCGGCAGAGTGCCGGCATGGGTGCCGGTGCCGGCGCTGTACATTCGCAGGATCCCTCCATTCATCGTGACTGTTCCTCCACCCAGCGCGGTGGCGTTGGCCGTGGCATTTCCAAGTTGGATGGTGCCCTCATTGATCTCCGTGCCACCACCGAAGGTGTTTGGCGCGTTCAGCGTGAGAGTCCCGAGGCCGTACTTCCGCAAGCTCCCTAACCCGGCGATTCCCGCTCCGCTCATCCCGAGAGCGCGGGCCGTGTTGTTCACGATCACACTTCGAGGTGCGACGATTGTCCCAATCGTGACCGCACCGTTGGCCGCGGCATCGGTAAACGCCACTGCGTCACCATCGTGAAAGACATCGTTCGCGGTGCCATTGAACCACGCGGAAGTCGCGCCGATATCCCACAGGGTTTGCGCACCAGCCCATGTTAGATCCACGGCTGACCCTGTGACGACGAGGTTGAGCGCATTCGCGGTTGCGACCACCTCAAAAGTTTGCCGCGGGCTGTTGACGAGGTTGTGGGAGAACGTCGCACCGGCTGCCGTTAGCGTGCCTGTGGTGCTGATCAGCGGGTAGATTCCGGCCCCGAGATAGCCGTCGGCCTCCGTGATTTCGATGGTATGTGGACCGCTTAGGTTAACAGTCGCCGCACCGGCATTGATTCGATCATTCGCACCGGTGGATGAGTTGGTCAGACGATACCGCAACGTTGGAGCCGTGGCGACGATCGCGCCGGTGGTGAACGTGCCGACCGGATCCAAGATACCGCCGCCCGACACCGTCACCGTACCACCGAGGGTGCCGGTGCCGCCAAGCAACGCCCCACTCGCCACAGTCACGGCGGATGGGCCGAAACTGCCGTCCACCACAAGCCCGCCAGCGGAAACCGC
Organism: Verrucomicrobiota bacterium; assembly: GCA_017301995.1. Taxonomy (GTDB): domain Bacteria; phylum Verrucomicrobiota; class Verrucomicrobiia; order Verrucomicrobiales; family Akkermansiaceae; genus Luteolibacter. Next base: position 319,712 of record JAFLEH010000003.1, read on the forward strand.
CGTCGCACCGGTGTGTGTGCTGGCCCCGGTTAACGTGAGTGTGCCGATGCCTACTTTCGTCAGTTTTGCGTTTCCCTGGATCTTGCCAGCGAAAGCCGCGGAAACATTGAGCGCCCCTATGGTGTAGGTGGGCGGCCCCGCGGTGCCGCCATTGAGTACGGCATCGCCATCCGCCCCGGTTAGCGACCCGATGCTGAAGGTGTTGCCTCCGGAGTTCGTCACCGGGTTGATGCTGTTTCCGCCGCCCAGTTCAAGCGTTGCGGCTCCCAAACCATTGAATGAGCCGCCGTTGAACACGGTCCGGATGCCACCGTTGGCCCCCGTTCGGCTGATGCGCAGCACACCCGCGAAGGCTCCCCATGGTCCGGTTAGCTCGAACGTGTTGGATCCCGTGACGGTCTGGTTCACGATCTCCAGGGCGCCATCACCAGTTAGAGCACCGGAAAAACGGATATTGCGGCCGGTATAGACTACCGGTTCCGCGCCAGACGGCACGGAGATCGGCGCGGCAAGCGGAAGTTGCGTACCATACCACGCGTTGGATAGGGTCGAGTCGCCCAGCAGCACGAGTGTCCCGCTTCCAACGCTCCCAGTGCTATTAGGCGTGGTGCCGACAAGACCGAGAACCAACGCGCCGTCCTCGACCCGGGTGCCGCCGGTGTGCGCGTGATTCGAGCGCAGCGTGAGCGTGCCGCCCCCTCTCTTGGTTAGGGTCATCGATCCGGCGAAGGATCCACCGGTGAACGTGTAGTTTTTCGCCGAGGCGTCCACCAGCACGGAGGCCGGCCGGAGGGTGCCTGCCAACGCCAGCGCGGGCGTCGCGGATCCGGTATCATCAAGTGTCACGAAATCGCCATCGTTGAATGTGGTCGCGGCACCGCCTTGCTTCCACAGCGCCGCTGTCGTGTTCCACGGGTTCGCCACACCGTCCCCCACCCAGCCGAGATCCCGCGGAATCGCCGCCGAACTGACTAACAGACAGAACCGCTGCGTCCACGCGATCCCATCCGCGTCGGTCACCGTGAAGTCGAACCACGCTCTCCCGGAGACATCCGGGGTCGGCGTGAAGCGCACGATCTTGCCACCGGCGCCGCTCTGCGTCGTGGTACCCCCGTTCGTATTCGAGATCGTGAACGCCGGGTTGTTCACGAAACCGCCGGTATAACGGCTGAGATCCACATCGAGAATGCTGGGACTGGCAACCGTGTTTTTCGGAAGCAACGCATGGGGCTGCGCCTTGAAATGGAGGTATTCCTCCAGATGGGTGTAACCCACGGGCGTGTTTGCGGGAAAGAAGGTGACACCACTGATGATTCCGTTGCTACCAGGAAACAACGTGTTATGGCTTTGCACCGCAGGGTCCGTTCCCAGCGTGCTTTCCCAAACGTCAGGCATCCCGTCCTTGTCAGTGTCGGTTGGCGGCGTGGTGGAGTTCAGCGCGGCGAACGCCGTGCCCGTACTAAGGCCCAACTCCAGCGGATCGCTGATGATCCCGCGCTGCTGAGCGGCCACGCGGGCGGCGCATAGCTGGGTGATCTCATCGCGCAATGGCCTAACTGCGTCATACTCCATGCGCGCGGCTCCAACCTGCGACAGAACTTTCCGATAGGCTGTCAACCGCGAATCCAACGTGACCGGCACCCCGACAACCGTGCCGCCCGAGACGCCATCCACCGTCTGCGGCCACGCCACAGCCGTTTGATCGTAGCCCGTCGAGGATACCATCTGATAGTTCGACCGCGAAACATCCGCCACGCCGTTGTTGTTGCCGTCCAGCGCGCTGTCGCTCATGTGCAGCTTGAACTTGTTCGTTCCATCCGTGTTAACGCCGCCTCCATAGATCGCCTCCGTCGTCGATGCGCCATGGATAAACGACGATCCCCGCACATTCACGCGGTGGGTGTAACCTGTGCCGCCAACCGGACTCTCGGCCATGTTGAAACCGTTGTCCCAACCGAACGTCACGTTGTTCGCCCAATCGAATACCGAGGGTGCGATCAGCTTCGGATTGCGGGTATGGTTGTTAGCCCAAAGCGAATGATGGGAAGTGGCGTGGTCCACGTCCCACAGCCCGCCTGCCGAATGGGACTGCAAGCCCCAGGCATTGATGCTCCATTGAAAGGTGAAAAACTCCGGCGGTGTGCCAAATGATGATAGATTCTCATCGGTGGAGAACATCACGTCGCAGTGGTCGAGCATGATCCGCTGTGAACCACTGATGTCAATCGCGTCTCCGCCCGCGGCCTGCTTCCCGTAGCGAAACCTCACATGCCTGACGATGACATCGTCTCCCGTGAAGGTTATCGTGTTGTTCCAAAAGCAAATGCCGTCACCTGGAGCGGTCTGGCCGGCGATGGTCAGCTTCGACTTGGCCACCGTCGTACCTCCGGATCCGCTCGGCAACCGGATGTGCCCGCTCACCGCAAACACAATCGTCCGCCCGCCCGCAGGCGCCGTCGCCACCGCATCCGCGAACGATCCAGCGCCCGACGCGTTCAGGTTCGTGACAATGTAAACGTCACCGCCTCTCCCACCCGCCGCCGCCGATCCGAAACCCTCCGCACCGGGAAATCCGGGGATCTGGGCCATCAGTCCGGCCTGCGCGACCGTCAGTCCGGTTAGTGCCGATGCGATCCGACCCATCCACCCGGAAACCGCCGGTAGGGTGGAATTCGGTACAGGCGGATAGAGGCCGCACCCAACCGCCGGCGCGGTGCGTCGAACGGGCGGGTTGCGCTGATCCGGAGAGGAAGACGATTGGATTGGGAAATGGAGATGCACGGGTCCCATTGACCGTATCCGTCAGGGGGACGGTTCACCATGGCATTTTGCGCATAAAATCTGTGATTTTCCGGCCCCAAAGAGATGCCCGCCGCTCGGGAATTCCGGGCAAATCGAGGCTTCATGCCCATGATGCTCCGGCCGCTGTTGTTACGGGTTGAAGACGCGGAAAGCCTCCACATCCATGAAGCCGCCGCGTTTCTTCACCAGGCATAACGTGTGCCGGCCGGGTGGCAGGTTGGTTAGTGTAACAAGCGGTGACGCCATCATCCGCGTTCCGTGGTATTGGTTGATCGTTCGGACGGATTGCCCGTCGAGAAACACCTCGATCGTGCCGCGGTCCGGCCCCTGCGGCGCGATGAATTGGACGGCGGTTCCGGCAAAGTCGATTTGAACGAAATCTTCATTGCGGTCGGTAGTCCGAATGGAATTGCTAGCCCCGGATCGCTTCCAGTTTCCTCCGGCCGGATTATATACCCGGAACATGTCCACCTGCACATAGGGTCCTCCCACCTTGACGCCCCTGAGTTCGTGCTTTCCGTTCGGCAAGCCGGTCAGGTCGATGCCGACGACATGCGGGCGGTTTCCCGAGGCGTTCATGTTGACCCGCTTGACCGGTTTGCCGTCGAGGGAGAAGTCAATCACGCCGAGGCCGTTGCCCACCATCATCACGCCGGTGCCGTTGAAATGGATGGTGAAGGCGTCGCCATCGGATGCCGTATAGTGGATGTCGCTGTTGTATTCGCCGCCGTCGCGGGCTTGGCCGGGCCAGTTGCCGTGGTATTCGATCCAGCCCGCGCCGCCGGGCTGGGTGGCATTGTCGTTGAAAACCTCGCGGGTTCCAAAGATGACGGACGGATCATCGGCGCGAACATTTCGGGAGCGAAAAGTCCCCTTGCCGGTCACATCCATGGCAATCACGGTATCCAGCGGATTCCATCGCTCGCCCGTCGGCAATGTTAGAACAATCCCCGCGGGTGTCTGCGCGAGCTTCACCGCCTTTCCGCCCGGGAGCAGCCGGGCGTTGGCAAATGATTTGCCGTCATCGGGCGGCGGCAGTGTGAGGGTATCGCCTGCCTGCGGCTTGAGCACATGGATGTACTCAATTTTTTCATCGGTCGAGCGCGTGGCCACGCCCCATGTGAGGTCGCCGATCGATCCCTGTGGCCGCCATGAGGTGCTCGGATAGGTGTTTTTGATGGATTCCGCGATCGGTGCGATGTAGGCACCCGCCTTTTGCATCGCCTCCAGCACGCCTTCCTCCCATCGGCCGACGAACTTCGTCTGCCCGGTGGCCGCATCGGTCCATTTCCCATTGCCCGGATAGGGTCCGGCCGCCCACGCCCAGCCGCCTCCTTCGACACACGAACCCGCGCCAAGCACGGTGGCACGGAAGATGCCTTCCGGACTGCGGGTCGCCGCCGGTGTTGGCGTTGGGACTTTCAGCACTTGCGCGCTCCAGGTTTTCGAGATCACCTGGGCATAGGCGTTCGGCATGGTCCATGCGATGTCGGGGGAAAAATTGGGACCGGCGGGACCGGACTCGCCGATACCGGCGTCGAAAGCATACAGATTGCCATAGAAATTCTGGATCATCACGGCGTCGGGCTTGCGCCAACGGACGGCACGCTCAATCCGGTGGAAGTTGATGTTGCGGTCGCTGTTGCCGCCGGGATCGTTTTCATCCACATAGAAGCCGTCAATGTCGTAGCGGTCCATCATCTCACCGTAGATGTCCTCCATGAAACGGTTCCAGTCCTCGCCCCAGTAGAGTTGTTGGCCCGGGTGCGAGTAGAAAAGCACGCGCACGCCCTTGGCCCGCACGGCGGCGACCATGCGGCCGAGCATGTCGGTCTTGGGTGTCTTGATGCGCGGGCGCTCATGGGCGGGAACGCGCTCGACGGCCGCACTGTTGAACAACGGATGGAAGTTCGAATGCCACGCGGTGAAGATGAGATATTCGACACCCATCGATGCGATGTCCTCGGCGAAGCCTGCGGCGTCGAAGCTATCCGCAATGTAATCCGCCCCGGCCGAAGTCGGACTGCCGTCGATATTCAAAGTCGTATGCCCATTGCCATCGTTCACATAATGGACAAAGAATCCGTATTTCATGCGCTTCCATCGCTCGCGGGCGGAGATGCCCGTGTCCTTTACCACCAGCGTGCCACCGGCGATGCAAGGCGACTCGAAGTCCGCGGCTTTCGCGGCGACGCTGCCTTTTCCTCCCCAAGTGCCCGCAGCCTGCTTCTCGTCGCTGAAAAACAACGCGTCGCAAGGAATGGCGCGACCGGCCGGCAGCTTCAATCCGGCCCCTTCGGCGAGGTTGAAGCGGAGTCCGGGGGCGGGTTTGCATTGCGAAAGGTCGAGGACACCCTGCTCGACGGTGATGATCCCGGTGACTTTGAGTTCGGGAGCGATGACGAGGATGCCCGTGCCGGATTTCACCAATCCGCATCCGGGGCGCGGCTCAATGATTGACTGAATGACTTGTCCACCGGATCTTGGGACCGCCACCTTTAGAACGGACGAATGCCCGAACGCAGGCGACTCCCCGTCCGCATGGGCCAAGCCGATCGGAGCGTGGATCAGGAACAGAAGGAACAGGCGGCGGCAATTGTGGAATCGGAACATCGGGTGGGCGGAATGGTTGCGTTTATGAAGCGATCGCGCCGTGACTGAAACCACGGCCACCACTGGCAGAATGATCCGTTTCATCGGATTTTCTCCGGATTCACCGGCGGAGTCTAACGAGCACCTTCAGGCGCATCGAACGGTAGGAGCCGGCATTTGCCGCAAATGTCCAATCGGGCTCGCCGCTTGGCTGGTTGCCGATGCCAACATCGGCGCGGTTGCCGTCGCGCCAATGGTTGATCGCAAACAAAGTCTGCTTGGCCGCATGATTGTGGATTTGCATGGAGCCGTAGCCGCCCGGATCCTCGCGGCGCTGGTCGCCGAAATCGTAGCGTTCGGGCGAGGCATCGGGCACATTGGCGCTGTTCGCCTGCGCGTAGTCGTTCGGCCAGAACTCGATGTTGCATCCACCGAGGCTTGTTCCGTTCACGATGCCTTTGACATTGGAGTACACATTGAGATTCGTGACATTCTGTTGGAAAATGGCGCCCGAAGCCGCGGTCGGGATGGCAATTTTCGATAGATCGCCGGTGAAAGCGTCCATCGAAACAAACAGATTCTGATAGCGCAGGTTCGCGTCGCGAAGTTCGAGCAGGTAGGCGATGCGGTCGAATGGCTTCCGGATTTCCAGGTGGCGGTCGGTTTCATATCGGACTGTTGCGCCGAGACGGGACATGTCCAGATCATAGACGAGTTCGTATGCCTTTGCCTCCGGCACCTTGGAGATGAGCCAATCGTTTTCGGATTCCAACGCCGCGCGGAACGCTCCGGCTGGCAGCCCCTTTCCATTCATCAGATTTGGCGTGGCGATTTGGCTCCAGGCAAAGCGCATCGCAATGGGGCTGTTGACCCCGGGCGCGGACAGAACCACGCAGTTTCCGCTGATGCGGGCCTCGGCTTTGACGAAGCCGCCCTCGTCGGCATCGATGATTTCGAACCAATCCGGTACCTTGCCATCGCGGGTGACAAGTCCGCCGTGGGCGTGATCGAATTCGACGCGGAGTTGCCTGCCCTCGGCTTTCAGCGACTTGAAGACCGGGCCGGAATGGATGATTCCGTTTTTGCCATAGGTTTTCGCCAGAGCTAACAATGCCAACCGGTGGCCGACGGTTCGCTTGTCCTGGGGATGGATGTCTCGAAGATCCCCAACATCATTGATCACCGCCATGCCCGCATTCGGGATGTCATTGGCGGCCGCGGTTTGGGCTTCCCAGATCTCGGGCTCGGTCTCCGGTTTTTTGTCGCCGTAAAGATACGGAGCAATCTGCACGAAATAGAACGGGAAATCGCCCTGGTTCCACACCTTGCGCCAGCCCGTGACGAGCGCCTTCATCCGCTCGGCATAGCGCATGCCATCGCCCATGTTCGACTCACCCTGATACCAAATCGCGCCGCGGATTGGAAAGGGCACCAACGGATGGATCATGCCGTTGTAGAGCGCGGTGGCGTGCTGGAGATCCTGCGGCCCGCGCATTTCATCGGGCAGGTTCGGGGCGGGCGGTGGCGACTGACCGGAGAGCATGGCGGCGCGCGCGGTTTGATACCATTGATCCAACCGCCCAAGCGCCTGCTGCAGGCACTGCTGATACGCTTCCGATTTCGGGTCGGCGAGTTGCACCTTGTCACTCTCGTCTTTCAGCGCGGGAACTGCGGCAAAACCTTCCGGCGGCGTCCATGATTCGATCCTGGTGCCGCCCCAGTCGGCATCTATCAGACCGACGGCAACACCCAGCGTCTGATGGATTTCGCGGCCGAAATAGTAGGCAGTAGCGGAGAAGCCGTCCCATCCGCCTTCGGCGATGGTTTCGGGAGTGCAGACTTTCCAGACTCCTCCGATGTCCGTCTGCGGGCGCGGGGTCCATTTGTTTTCGACCAGCATCAGGCGGATGCCGGGATAATTCGCGGCGGCGATCTCCTGAGGGGATATGTGGAACTTCTTCATGCCCATCTCCATGTTCGACTGGCCGGAGCAAAGCCAGACTTCGCCGATCATCACATCATCCAACAGAATCTCGTTTGTGCCGCTGATCCTGATCGCGTGTGGTCCGCCAGCATTCATCGCAGGCAGCGATAGCTTCCATTCGCCCTTGTCGTTGGCCACAGTGGATTGCTTGCCCGCTCCCAGTTGGGTGGTGACGGTTTCGCCTGGATTCGACCATCCCCAAAGAATGACCGGCTTGCCCTGCTGTAAAACCATGTGGCTGCCGAAGATCTTTGGCAGGCGGATTTCCGCGTGGGAGGGCGTGGTGCCTAGGCCGATGAGAACGGCCATTCCGAATAGTCTGACAATGGGGGTTGATGGGATCATGGGGTTCATGGATTGGTTTCCGGAGAAAGAGCGTAGGTATCCCCGGCTGTGGTTGAGAATGTCACACCGCAAACCGTGCGGGTGGTGGGAATGTCAATACCTGATTTTCGTGACACGACTTTCATCGCGGATTCCGGCCAGGGATTGGCGATGGTTACGGAACCACCGGCGGTGGAGGTAATGTTGACATTCTGAATGACATCCGCAATCCGCTCGGCGGAAACCTCGAAGCCGCCTTGGGCTAACAAGCGACTGAATTTTCCGTCAACACCCCGCGGCCAGGCCGGGAAGATGCGGATCACCTCACCCGCGCTTTGCAGCAGCAGTTCGCTGACGAGTCGGGCGATGCATACTTGCTCGGAAAGGTAGTAGCCGTGGATCTTCCAGTAGAACAATCCGTTCGGCTGCTCGGCGGAAATATCGGACGCCGGGTTGAAGCACATTTTCGCATTGGCAATCGCCTCCTCGCCCAGACCGAGCCGCGCGCGGGCGATGTTCATGGCGACATTCGAATTGATATGTTGAGTGACCTTCTCGCTATGGTTAATGGTTCTCACCAGCAGCTCTCTGACTGAAGGATCGGACATCCAGGTCACCTCGTCGGCGGGAAACAAGGACATCACCTCGCTGCCGATGTTCATGTACTTCGGCAGACCGCCGCCGAGCCATTGGCCGATGACCGTGCCGCCATGGGACGGATCCGTCTCGATGGGATAGTCGGGCAGGGTCGCGAGATTCGCGGTGCAGCGTTCGGCCAGTTTCGGGTTGCCCATCAGGCGCGCCGCCCGGATGGCGGCGTTGAGGGTGAACTTGATGAAGACGATGTCGTAACTCGATTTTGAAACCCCGAACTCACCGGTTTCCGCGAAATAGGTTGGGCCGATCCTGCGCCTGCCATCCACCATCGGACACATCTCAAGAACGGAGCAGTAGAACAGTGCGAACTGCTCCAGCGTCTGCCAAATGCGCCGGAGGCTGTCTTCGCCGGGTTTGAACCTGGCGTAATCCCACAGCACGGCGGCCGAGTGGCCGTTGGTGCCCCACGAATAGCCCCATGGCATGTAGGCGTGCTGGTGCTTGTTGCGGGTCACGCACTTCGCGGGATCGGGTTCGAATGGCCAGAGATTGACATGAAAATACGCACCCTCGCTGCCGGGAAACGAGGTTTTCGCAAACCACTTGGCACGGTTCAGGTTTCGCTGGAGGACATCGACGAACGGTTCGATCAATTCCGGATGGTTGATCGGCCCGGCGGTCAGATAGATCTGCTGGGCGTTGTAGTTCAGGGTGAGCGAATTGTGCCAGCCGCCGAGTTGGTCGAAGGCCGCTTGCAGGCCGATCACATTGCCGCCGGGCCGGGCGAAACAGCGGAAGAAATACACCATGCGATACCACCAGTTCTGCAACATGGTGTCGCCGAGCGCGACACCGCTCCGAGACCAAAAGGTTTGCCACTCCGCTTCGTGACTTGCCACCGCGTTCGCATCCGCCAGGGTCGCTTCCACCATCTTCACCGCATCTTCTAGAGGCTGTTTCGACTCGCGCGAGGTTACCACCGCGATGGCCTGTTTCGAACCGTCGCGGCCGGCTACGACGAAAACATCCATGCCGCTCACATCATCGTTGCCCGGAATGTTCTGTTGGAGACAAGTGAGATTCCCCCGCTTGCCGGTCTTGGCCGCGCTGACCCAGCCCGAGATCGGTTTTCCATCACGGTCTTTCACGAGATCCCCAACTCCGTTCAATGCGATGGCACGCGCGGAGTCGATCAGAATCACATTACGCTGCGAAAGCACCCGCACGGTGGTCGTGTCCACATTTGATAGAATCGTGGCGGCGGCCTTCGCGAGATCGAGCTTGGCGCTTTTCCATGCCGTCTGTCCACTTGCCCCGGCAAGCGAGATGTCCGTGCAGGGCAGCGCGGTGGGATGGACATATTTCTCCCAGCTAGGTTGTGCCTTGCCTTGTTCTCCGGTGAATGTCTGTTTGGCCACATCAACGATTGGCAGCGGCGGATTTTCGTCGGTGGTGATCCGCATGTCCCAGCAATCGTTCTTCGAGACACGCAGGCGGATCTCATTCCCGGACGAGTAAACAATGGCATTCAACTCGCCATTGCCAACGATGAGGCCCTTTTTCGAAATATCCGAGACATCCGGCAGATTGACCGCAGCCGCATCGAGCGCGGCCGAATATGGGATCTCTGCGGCCGTGGCGGTTAGCAGCAGGAAACCTGATAAGAGGAAACCAAGCAGCAGGCGTCCCACCGTCGTGCCGGAAAATTCGGGGTGAGTCATGGGATGCGGGTCTTGATTGGGAAGGATATGATAATGGGAGTGGAAGGCAAAGGATCTCATAGGCTAGCCCATAGCGCAAGCCGGTCCACCCGTTAAAATGTGCGGGCGCGGCATGCGAGGAAGGCACCCCGCCTATTCAGGTGTTGCGGTGATCTTGCCGCCCCGGGCAGCGATGCGGTAGAGTTTGCCGCCATAAGGGATGTTGCGGAGGGTGAGGTTCTCGGTGATGCCGCTGTCCTTAGATGGAACCGGGTTGAAATTCCCGTCCACTTCGCAGAGTGCCTCGATGGCGATGAGATTGAGCAGGGCACCCCAGGTGTAGTTCGGGTGGTCGCCGCCTTTCACGATGTCGCTGCGGTAGTTTTCATAACATTGGCGGCCTTCGTGCCAGTGGTGCATGAAGAGGCGCACGCTGCGGCGGGCGAATTCGGCGCGATGCTTGGCGTCGGCGTAGCGTTTGAAGCCCTGCCAGACGAGCCAGTTGCAGGGTGCCCAGACGTGGCCTTTCCAGTAGTGTTGCTTGCTCCATTCCGGATCGTCGTAAGGCACGGTGGGAATCATGCGCTCGCCCCAGAATTTTTCCGGTTTATAGAAGTATTGCAGCATGCGCTCGCCCCGGGCCTTATCGGGGGCGCCGCAGATCATTGGGTAGAAGTTGAAAGGTGTGATGCGGGTGAGGAAAGCCGGACGTCCGCCGGGTTGATCCTGCCAGGCGCGGCTGCAATAGAGGCCGAGTTCCTCGTTCCAGAGCCGTTCGTTGATGCGGCGGTTGTGCGCCTCGTGGGCGGCGGCGAATTTCGTGGCGTCCGCGGTCTTGCCGAGCGCGGCGGCGATTTTCGCGAGGTAATGGTTGTCCATCGACCACAGCGCATTCAAGTCCACCGCATCGGCGGCCATTTGCGAACCGACCATCGGGGTGCCGTCGTAATGCGGGGTGTCGTCCCAACCGGTTTCGAGCCGGGCGAGGTCGTAGCGACCGAGGGCGGAGCCCCATTCGAGCAGGCCGTTGCGATTGCCATCGCGGGCTTTCGGCCACCATTGGTTCCAGTGCACGAGTTTCGGATAGACCTCGGCAAGGAAAGCGAGGTCCGGCTGGTGTTCGTGCATTTTCCAGACGCTCATCGCGCCGACCGGCGGCTGGGAGCGGTCCATGCTGCAGAAGTTCCGTTCCTTGTCCTGCGGGACATCCCAGCGCGCGTAGTTGGCCACGAAGCCGTCGGGGAGCTGATAGGCGAGCACGCCGCGGACGGTTTCGCGCGCGCCTTCCGGGTCTTCGAGCACGGCGAGGTTGCCGTTGAAGAAGGCATCCCAACAGAAATACGGGCCCATGTCGGGATTGTGGTTGGTGTGCTCGTAGATCCACCAGCCGCGGCCGACGATGTGGGCGCGGCGCTTGTCGAAGTTGCTGAAGGTGCGCGAGTAGTTCAGGGTGTCGGCGATGGCCTGGGGAAAGCCGCCCCAATCGCCGGTGGCGGAAATCCGGGAGGCTTCGTAGCGTTTCCCGGTCGCTTCAAGCGAAGGTGCGATGCGGTCGAACTTGGGGAGTTCGCCCAATCCCGCCGCGAGGCGCAGAGGCTTGTTGGGATCGAACTGCACGATCATGTTCACTTCGCCCGCGTAGTTTCCATCCACGCGGATGGGGGCTGGATCGGTTCTAACAGACGCAGGCAGGTAACCGTCCGGCCCGTTCACCAGGTAGCCGTCCACGCCGCCGGGCACGGATTTCCATGCGGCGGAGAAATCGGGCCAACCGCGCTGCATGCGGAGTGCAAGTTCCACCGGCTTGTCAGTGGTCATCACGGCCATGATGCCTTCCGGGCCGCATTTGCCCCAGGTCAGGGTGATGGTCGCTTCCTGGTGTTTGAAGGTGGTTTTGAGAAAGGAGCCATCGGGTGCGGTGGTTCCGGAGGGCACCTCGGCGTTGTTCTTCGGCCGGTGGCTGAACTGCGGCTCGATCATCAGGGCGGCGCGGTCGTTGACCACCATCGCCATGCCGAGTGGCGAAGTGGCGCAGAGATGGCCGACGAGGATCTTGGGTGGGGCCTTTTCCTGAGCAGTGGCGCTGAGGATGAGAGTGGCGGACAGCAGGTAGTTTCGCATGATGGATGGTCGTGGGTAAATGTTCTGTGAGCGGGATTTCTGACAGGGTTTATGGGCCGGGAACGCCGAGCCCCGGCTGGGCACGCTCTGCCGGAGATGTCGAAGAGGGATTTGGTGTTGAGTCGCGGGAATCGCATGGGTGCCGTGGGTCTTTGGATTTCGCGCCGAGCTGGGGCTCGGCGTTCCCGGGCCGGCCGCCATCAGAATCGGATCCGGGTGCTGCCCTTCTCGATCTGGAATGATTTCGTCGCGCCATCCCGGCGGAGATTGAGGGTGAAGGGACGGTTGCTCTGGATGGTAATCTCGGCTTCCGCTTTCGGGTTGGCGCGCTTCGCGCAAACAAGGCTGGCGGTGATGTCTCCGAAGCGCAGCTTGCGGATGCCGTGGCGGTCGGTGCGGGTGACTTCCCAGGTCAGCTCGCGCTTTGCGCCCTGGGCGTCGAAGCCGAGGAGGCTCTCGATCACCATGGCGATCGGTCCGCAGCCGGTCCAGCCGACGAAGTCCGGGCGGGCCTGGTGCTTGCCGTTGATGCCGGCGGAGCCGGAGCCGTGGCGTTCCATGTCGGGCGCGTAGAGTTCCCAGACGGTGCCGGTTTTCTTGAAGACCTTATGCATCTCGTCGAGATAACGCGTCGTCGCCTCGCGGGCGAAATCGCCGTGGCCTTGTCGTGCGAGGCCGCGGATGATGGCGTAGTTGGTGGGTGCCCAAACGCCGCCCAGCCAATAACCGCCCGAGGGATCATAGCCGGGTTGATCGGCGGCGAGGGTCGGGAAGATGTTCTGCCGCCAGAAGGACTTCGGATCCTTGAGGTTGGCGATGAGTTTCGCCTCCTGCTCGGGTGAAGAAATGCCGGCGAGCATCGGCCAGAAGCAACCGGCGGTTTTCCATTTCACGTGCTCGCCTTGGTCGTTGATGTCGTAGTAAAGCCCGTCCTCCTCGTTCCACATCCAGCGGTTGATGCGGGCGGCGATGTCATCGGCGTGCTTGCGGAACGCGGCGGCCTTTTCCGTTTTTCCGAGCACCTCGCACATCGCGGCGAGGTCATGGTATTGGAGAACCATCTGCGATGACATATCAACCCAACCGGAGCCCGAACGCGGCGTATTGTCCATGCCGCAGCCGAGGCCGTTGCTCCAATACAATCCGTGGACGGTGCCTTGCTTGCGGCGGCCGGTTTCCAGCCACTCGACGTATTTCTCCAGCACCGGCAGGACGAGGGCGAAGCGCGACTTGTCGCCGGTGACGCGGTAGCTCTCCATCTCCGCCCAACTGAAGAGCGGCGGATTGATCGACTCGTGACTCCCTTCCGCATGATAATCCTCACCGGTGGGTTCCTTGATTTCGCGGCAGATGAAGCCGTTGGTTTTCTGTTTGCAGTAGAAATTGTCGAGCGACTGGACCGCCGGGAAAACATGGTGGCCGTAGCGGGCAAACATCACCATGAAGACCGTGTCCCATTGGAAGATGCAGGGGTTGAAGGCCTCGTCGAGGTAGTTGGAAACGAAGCCGCTGCCCGGCTGCGGCTGCCTGAGGTGCTGGAAGGCGAGTTCCCAGCATTTCCAATACATTTCGAGGTATTCCGGATTGGCGTCGAGAATCGGATCCGGGAGCTTGTCGCGGTTCGCGGCGAAGGTGGGGAGCGGCTCGGGAGTGTATTTCGTTTTGGAAAAATACACGCCGCGCCGCAAGGATTGGGGTGTTAGAACTTCGGCGGATAAATTGGTGCCGGAGAGCCGCAGGCCACGGAGGTTCATCACGGCCAGGTTGTTCTTCGGATGCGGCGCCACGGCGACCTCGTATTCGCCGGCGGTCGGGATTTTCACCTGGCCGACCTTGATGTAACTGAAGCGATCCCATGCACCGGTATCGACCACCCTGCCGCTCGTCTTCGCCTTGCCGATCACCACGTCATAGCCATTGCCCGCGCTGCGCGCTTCGGCGGCCTGGAGGCACTCGATTCCCACCTCGCACGGCCGGTCCACGCGGATCGACCACACCACGGTCGTCTTCTCATCCTCCCAGGCCCCGATGCAGTCCTTTGCTTGTTCGCGCTCCGCCGATCCGCGGATCTCGGCTTTCGAGTGGTGGAGATCAAGCGTGGCGGATGAAAGCGGATGGACGATAATCAGAGCAAACAAACAGGCGAGTAGCAATTTCATGAGGGGCTGGGAAGAATCGTGGAGATGGTTTTACCCAGAATATTGCGATTTGCCTGCGAAATCTGACATGAGGCACGCAGTTTCTTTAAAAGGTGGGCCGGACGCCCCGGGAGCGCTGAGCCCCAGCTCGGCGCGAAATCTTCTCATGCGCATTTCATTCACCGGCCGAGCTGGGGCTCGGCGTTCCCGGGATCACCAGACTACCCGTTCCCGAGAAGAAAGCGGGGAAGGTCCTGGCGTCGTAGCGACCGGGGGCGGTGTGGGTGGTGTCGCCTAGGGTGATTTTCGCCACCTGGTCATCGCCGGTGAAATCGAGGGCGATTTTCGCATGGGTGGAAACGATGACGTGGGATGAATCGGCGAGGTTTGGTTTTGTTAGAACGAGCCATCCTTGCCGGACCGTGGTGCCTCCGGTGTAGCGGTTCAGGCAAAATAAGCGGCGCGTGGAAACCCATACCACGCGCCGCCCGGTTGATTGCCCCTTCCAGAGGCAAAGCTCCGCTTTGGGTTATCGGTTATCTGTTGTCGGTTATCAGGAAAGAAAGAAAAGCACAGCCGTCCCACAGGATGGCTCAGATTGGAGTGAAAATTTGGGCTGGAGTTGAGTTGAAATCCCTGCCACTCGGTAGGGTGTAATGAAAACAACAACACCAGCCCGCGGCAACGTAGTCGTCCTC
>JAFLEH010000030.1 GCA_017301995.1 Verrucomicrobiota bacterium
AGCGCGGCAAGCACGACGCGGGTCTTGAATTCGGCGCTGTGCGTGCGCCGCTTGGAGCGTGTTTTCTCGTTCATTTCAGGTGTCCTTACTAATTAAGCCACCTGTCCAATTTTCCGTCAGTAGCTCATTCTACGGATATGTGTTCAGCGATGGTGATTCGTCGCCATCGGAGGCCGGCTTTTTATTGAGTCTTATGGGGCGTTTGTCCAGAATATTCCGCGATGCTGTATTCGGCGATGGGGTTCCGGTCGTCGTAGAGGCGCAGGGTGGTGACACCGTCGGCGGTGGCGTAGCAGGAGGTGAGGGCGCAGCCGGAGGAGGTGGGTTGTAAAAGGTGAGACTCTCGGAATTTGATCACAGCGTCAGCGAAGCGCTTTTGAAGAAGCGGCGGAGGCACTGCGAACTCGAGTGGCAGGAGACGATTCTGGGAAATGTTCACCATAGATGCAGCTGCACCAGACGCCTGAGCTTGGAGTAGAGGACGTGATCCGTGGTGAAGGCGTATGTTGGAGATGCGGCAGCGGAGGGATCGACGGATTCCGCCGGGCCAAGATAGCCGGTGTCCTTCTCGATTTGGTCAAGGTTGAGGAGCCAGTAGGGATTCGGCGGTTTTTCGGCGGGCGCGACCCTGCCGATGGTGTCGGTGGGCCAGAGGTTGGTAGGAGTCGGTTTCAAACGATGTAAATGGGGCTTGCGCCGGGGCGAGGCGGATGGTAGGGTTCGGGTGTGGAAGTTGCCGAGATCATGAGGGAAGTGCGGAAACTTGGAGACGCCGATCTTCTCGATCTGGCGGCGCAGGTTGATGCCGAAGCCGCGCGTGCGGTGGATCATCGGTTTGAGTGCCTGGTGCGCGAGGGGCATTTTGCCGCAGCGGCGGCGGCGGCGCTGCGGGAGAAGAACGAAGGCAAAACCCGGTCCCTGGATGAAATCCTCGACCAGTGAGTCCTTCCGTAAGCAGTTTGCGGCGCTTCCTTCCGGGGTGAGGAAGTTGGCCAGGAAACAATTCCGGCTCTGGCTGGCGGACCACGCGCATCCTTCTCTCCATTTCAAGCGGGTGGGATCTTATTGGTCGGTGCGGGTGGATCGCGACCACCGGGCGCTCGGGATCGAGGATGGCGGCGTGATCGTGTGGTTTTTCATCGGGCGGCATGACGGATACGAGCGGCGGATTTAGGGTCAAGGCGTGTCAGGAGGCAAGTTGGCCACGCAATGCCTTGAGGCCCGTGGTGATCGCGTTTTCCAGTGCGATCAATTCATCGACCAGCGCGAGCGGGTCTTCGGCGTTGGCGCGGGTGATCGCACATGACAGATTGTCAGGGCCGCGGTCCCTCCGCAACTTGCAGGGTTAACCAATGTTCCGCTTTCTTCACTATTTGTCCGGGACGTGTTGCGCCGTCGCCGGTGGCGTAGCAGGAGGTGAGGGAGCCGCCGGAGGGGGTGGCGGTGCCGGTGCGGGATTCCCTGCGGTTGCCGATGGAGTCGTAGGCGCAGTAGCGGGAGTTAGCGGCGGTTCCCTTTCGGGGCCTCGCCGCTCCGGTCCAGCCCGCCCGATTCAGCGGTAAACCGGGCTTCCAAACGACCTTAACCCGAAATCCAAAGTTCAGGGCAGTTTGAACGCTCGATTTACCACAGAGAGACTGGGAACCACTGAGAAAACTGATTTTTTTGATAGAAATGGATGCACGGTTCATGCCAACTTCCGATTTTGGGCTTAAGTCTCGGTTCTCGGGCGGACGAACGTCTTCACCCCCGATCTTCTATCCACGATCCCCTTGGCGTCCTGGCGGCGAAACACTCCCGTCGGGAGGCTCTATCAATCCCGTCCGTCCGCGGCGAGCCGAAGGGCGGCGAGGTTCTCCGCAGTGGTGTCCGGGGTGATCTCGCATCCCGCGGACAGGATGCAGCGCCCGCCCGCCTCGGCCAGATCCCGCTCCATCGCCTTGGTGATGGTTCCGGGATCGGAGTTTCTAACCACGGAAACCGGATCCACCTTTCCGGAAAACACCTGACCCTTTCCCAACATCGGAGCGAACGGCGCCATCGACGCCACCAGATGGTCCACATCCACGATGTCCGCCCCGGTGCCGATCATCCCCGGTAGGATCGCGGTGGTGTTGCCGCAGATGTGCAGCTTGGCGAGGGCGCCGAGGCCGTGGATGTGCTCCACCAGCTCCCGCTGCCGTCCGGCCGCGAGCTGTTGATAGAGCGCGGGCCCGATCTGCGAGCAAAACGCGTCGCCGATGCCGATGCAATCCGCCCCGGCCTCCACCTGCGCGGTGATGAACCGTTTGGCGGCATCCACGATCATGTCCATCACCCGGCCCACCCGCTCCGGCTCGTCCATGAAATCCAGCGCCGATTCGGTTAGTCCGCGGAGATCGGCGTACTCGGCCACCGGCCCCTCCACCCAGCCGACGATGAAATGGCGGTCGCCCGCGAGCCGCCGGAACAGCCGGATTTCCTCGATCCGGTTTGCCGTTCGCAAATGTGCGTCCACCTCGTAGGGTTTGAGGGCTTCCAATTCCTCCAGACTTCCGAAATGCCCTTGGTCGAGCGGCAGATCGTCCTCCGGATACTCCACCTTCACCCCGAAAGCCGAGGCCTCGGCATACGGGTCCGAAAGCACCGTGACCCAATCCGCCCCGTGCTCGTCGGCGGCCTTGAGCATCGCCCTAACCTTGCTCGACGGATCGGTGCAGAAATCACGGTACCTCACCCCAGCCCCGCGCGCCGCCCAGCGCATCAGGATCGGATGAAACGGCAGCCGGTCGGTGGACCTTCCGGCTAGGAAATCAAGCGTGCGCTGGTGTCCGGTCATGGCTGTTATCAGAGCAGAGGGTTTGGTGTTTGCATCACTGCTGAGTCGGTTTATCGGATTCCGGGTGCCACCGCAAGTGCGCTGTCTCATCCCAAGCGAAACCCGCCCCGACAAGCACATCCCTCCAGTCGGTGTTAGCCTCGTCAATCCGTTTACGCAAACTCCCGATCCCACCATTCGACAATTTGATCACTGCGAACCGAATGCGGTCATAATCGTCAGGCTCCATGCTATCCATCAAAGGCAGGCCCGATCCGCAATGGTTTTGGATAAGATCGGCAGCCTGTTGTCTATCACCGTCCGCGAACACAAGCCCGATCTTGTCCCGGACCGCTTGGGTCAGCGGGACGCCCGTATTGTGTTTCCTATTGTCAGAGGGCCACATGGTGTTAGAAGATCGCCCGCGTTATGCCTTTCGTTTTCCGCGTCTGGGTGCGGTTTGGGTGCCGACATACGCCAGTGCGGCATGGGCGAGAAGCCCCGAGCGAGTGGAGCCGGTTTTGGATGCGAAGGAATCAATCTGCACGAGAATCCGTTCCGGAAGAGTGATATTCACCCGCTTCGCCTTACCGGATAGTTTTGATAGATCGACCTCGGCAAGCGCCCAAATTCCGCCTGCAAACTCCCTCTTCCCGTGGTGGTGTTCGATGGGGTGCGGAGCCGGAACGGACTCGCCGTCCAACAACAACCCCTCGACATGGCACTCGATCGCTTCAACGGCGTTGCTCAACGCATCATCCGCGGTTTCCCCAGCGGAGAAACAGCCGGGCAAGTCGGGAACGGTGACTCCGTATGCGGAGGATTTGTCTTTGTGGATGACTACGGGAAACTTCATGGTTTTGAGGGTGGCCAATCCCAACCGGCCTGACGGAAGACACTCCTCAGCGTTCCCTTCGGAAAATCCTTTTTGGGATGTGGAACTGTCACCCGTCCGCCGCCGGCGGGGTGTTTGTATTGATGGTGCGAACCACGGACATTCGCCAATATCCAGCCTTCGGCTTTCAGTCTGTCGATGATCTCCCGGCTCGTCACCGGATCATTATACACACGATGCACACCATGTCAACGGGGGTCTGCATTTTAACGTCCACCTCGCCAATCCCCGATATTCCTCCTTGCGGGCCGTTGCCGGGCCGGTTTACTTGGCGCATGCAAACGCACGACCGCGAGTTCCTTTTCCGCCTTCTTGAAACTCCCAGCCCCACCGGTTTCGAAATGCCCGGCCAGCGGGTGTGGGCCGAGCATCTCCGCCCGCACGCCACCGAGGTTTCCTGCGACGCCTACGGCAACACCTGGGCCACGCTGAAGGGCAAGTCCTCCCGCACCATCATGTTGGAGGCGCACGCCGACGAGATCGGCTACATGATCAAGCACATCGACGACAAGGGCTTCCTCCGGATCGATCGCGCCGGTGGTTCGGACGCCGCCACCGCCCGCGGCCGGCGGCTCACGTTCTTCGGCGACAAGGGCCCCGTGACCGGCATCATCGGCAACACCGCCATCCATCTCCGGCGTGATGAGTTGGGAAACGAAAAGGCCCCGGCGGTGCATGATCTCTGGGTGGATGTGGGCGCTTCCAATCCCAAGGAAGTCGCCGCGCTCGGCCTGCGCGTGGGGCATCCCGCCGTCTATCAGGATGGCCCGCTCGAACTCGCCAACAAGCGCCTCGTCGGCCGCGCCCTCGACAACCGCGTCGGCGGCTACATCATCGCGCAGGTGCTCAAACGGGTGGCAGCCTCCCGCAAAAAGCCCGCGTTCACCCTGGTCTGCCTCAATGCCATCCAGGAGGAAATCGGCGGCCACGGCGCGATGATGGCCACCTATCGGCTCCGCCCGGACCTCTGCGTCTGCCTCGATGTGACCCACGCCACCGACACCCCCGGCCTCGACCACGCCAAGACCGGCTTCGTCAAGCTCGGCGGCGGCCCGGCCCTCACCCACGGCACCGCCAACCACCCGCTGTTGGTCAAACGCATCATCGAGACCGCTGACGCCGCCAAGATCCCGCTCCAGCACGAGGCCAGCAGCCGTTTCACCGGCACCGACACCGACAAGATCTTCATCAGCCGCCAGGGCGTGCCCAGCGCGCTCGTCTCGCTGCCGCTCCGCTGCATGCACTCGGTGGTGGAAACCGCCCACCTCGACGACATCGAGCGCATCATCCGCCTGCTTGCCGACCTGGTGCTCGGCCTCGGCGAAAAGGACCAGTTCCACCAGTCGCTTGGCTAACCGACAGCGGTGGTCCCGGAGGCCGTCCACTTATCTAACTGCCTTGCCGCGCTGACCGATCCGGCGGCATCGTCCACCGTCTAACTGGAAGGCGGGCCGGTTGACAAACGAGACCGATATGAGCCATGCTCCGGCCAACGGCGCTTGCGGATCTCCGCCGGTGCCCCGCCCCGCATCGCCATGAACCGCATCGCTCTTTTTCTTCTGCTCCTCGGTGCCTCTTCCGTCACCAATGCCGCACGCCAGCCGGTCGATTGGGTGGATCCGAGGATCGACACCGTCAAACCGCGTTGGTTTTATTTCAACTCGGCGTGCCGTCCGTTCGGCATGGTCAATCTGAGCCCCGACACGCAGACCAAGGGGGATTGGAACGCGGGCTACCGTTACAACGACACCCGGATCGAATGTTTCAGCCACATCCATGGCTGGCAAATCGCCGGGTTGGCGGTCATGCCGGTCACGGACAAGACCGATCCGAAAAACTACTCGTCGGAGTTTTCCCACGATGGGGAAACCGTCCGGCCCGGCTATCACAAGGTCGGTTTGAAAACCCACGGCATCACCGCCGAACTCACCTCCACCACGCGGGTGGGATTCCACCGCTATGTCTATCAACCCGAAGATCGGGCGCGCGTCGTGATCGATCCGGCCAAGCCGCTGATGGAGTGCAAGATGCTCGACGTCGAGGCAAAGGCGGCGGACGACAACACCGCGGTGGAGGGCACCTTCACCATGAGTCCCACCTCGCGCCGGCCAAAGCCGTTCAAGGCGTATTTTGTGGTTAGGTTTGACAGACCATTCACCTCCGTGGGCGACTGGAAGACCGGCGTGGCCATCGTGGATTTCGGCCGCTTGGACAAGCCGCTGCTGATGAAGGCGGCGATTTCCTACACCGGCCCCGAGGGCGCGCGCGCGAACCTCGCCGCGGAACTGCCGCACTGGGACTTCGACCGCGTCGTCGCCGAATCGGCCGCCGATTGGAACTCATGGCTCGGCCGGATCGCCGTGGAGGGCGGGACCGACGCGCAGAAGACCAAGTTCCATACCGACCTCTGGCACGCGTTGTTGGGAAGACGGATCGTCAGCGACGCGGACGGCCGCTATGCCGACAACACCGGCGCGGAAACCCGGATCCGCCAGGGCAAGCTGCCGCACCACAACTTCGACGCCCTGTGGGGCGCGCAATGGTCGCTGAACGTGCTTTGGCCGCTCGCCTGGCCGGAGCTGATGGATTCGTTTGCGGAAACGATGACCGCCATCTATCAGAATGGCGGAATGATCCCGCGCGGTCCGGCCGGCGGCAACCACACCTTCGTGATGATCGGTGATCCCGCCGCCTCGTTTTTCGCCGCGGCCTGGCACAAGGGAATCCGCAATTGGGACGCGCGGGCCGCCTACGAGGGGCTGCGCAAGAACGCCTTCCCCGGCGGCATCCGCGACCACGCCGGATACGAACACCGCAAGAACGCCACCGGCGGCGGCATTTCCTACTACGTCGATCGTGGATACGTTCCAGAGGACATTCCCGGCTCGCAGGGCGGCCACCGGCAGGGCGCGGCGATGACCCTCGAGTATGCCTATCAGGATTGGTGCCTTTCGCAGTTCGCCGAGTCGCTTGGCAAGACCGAAGACGCGGCCCTGTTTGCGAAGCGCGCGCAAAATTACCGCAACATTTGGGACCCGGCGGTCGGTTGGATGCGCCCGCGGAGGATGGATGGCTCCTGGTATGCGCCGTTCGAGCCGGTCGCCGAGGGCTTCGCCGCGAAGGGCTTTGTCGAGTCAACCTCCGCGATCTATTCGTTCTATGTTCCGCACGATCTGGCAGGGCTCGCCGGGCTTTTCGGCGGACGGGACAAGATGGCGGAACGGTTGGAAGGCAATTTCAGAAAGGCCGAGCCACTCCGTTTCATCGCGGATCACGGCAAGCACGCCATCGCGTGGGTCGATTACGAAAACCAACCGTCCACGGGCATGGCGCATGTGTTTTCCCATATTGGCCAGCCGTGGCGCTCGCAATACTGGGTGCGCCGGGTGCAGCATGACACCTTCTCGGACATCACGCCCTTCGGCGGCTACAACGGCGACGAGGACCAGGGCCAGATGGGCGCTCTCAGCGCGCTGATGGCCATCGGGCTGTTCGATATGGACGGCGGAGCCTCGATCCGGCCGCGTTTTGACCTAACCGCGCCGGTGTTCGACAAAGTGACCATCCGGCTGCATCCGGATTACCATCCCGGCGGGAGTTTCACCATCATCACGAAAAACAATCGTCCGGAAAACCTATATATCCAGTCCGCCCGCCTGAACGGAGCGCCGTGGCGGTCGTTCCAAGTGCCCCACGAGATGTTCGCAAAGGGAGGCACCCTCGAACTCGATCTCGGCCCGCAGCCGGCGAAAGAGTGGGGCGGCCAATGATCCTGCCTGGTGAGTCATTCGTGAGATTCTGATTACGAAGGGACGATTTTTGACCACCGAAGGCACGGAGAAGAACTCAAAATTCAGACATCTTGATCCGGCAGGAAAATGATTTGGCACGATTCGCGGCGACAGCAACGTCGATGAATGGTGCATTCTTTCTGGTGTCTTGTTTCTGGTCTCTGGCTTCCTGGCCCGATGGTGCCAAATCATTTTCCGACCGGCAAACGCAGTGGAGCGGAAAACAAGGCCCCGGATCAGGATCTCTGAAATTCACGCCCTCAATTCACGGTTGACCGTCCGGTCGGGTCGCGGGTAGCCTTTCCGCCCTACCATGTCCGAACGCAAGACCCTTGAAGAACGCCACCAGATGTCCGACCTTGAGCGGCTCCGCCACTCGTGCGCCCACGTGATGGCCACCGCCATCCTGCGCATTTGGCCGGACGCCCAGTTCGCCTACGGCCCGCCGATCGAGAGTGGGTTCTACTACGATTTCGACATGGCCCATCGGATCACCCCCGACGATTTCGAGAAAATCGAGGCGGAAATGCGCAAGATCGCCAAAGAAAACCAGAAATTCGAACGCCGCTCGCTGACCCGCGACGAGGCCAAGGCCATGGCCGAAACCGGACGCCTCGGCGGCCTATCCGAACGCCCCGGAAATCCAAGCCGGTTCAAGCTGGACCTCATCGACAAAATCCCCGAAGGCGAGGAGATTTCCTGCTATCAGAACGGCGAGTTCATCGACCTCTGCGCCGGCCCGCACGTGGGCTACACGGCGAAGTGCAAGAATGTGAAACTCATGTCCGTGTCGTCGTCGTTCTATCTGGGCGACGAATCGAAGGGCCAGCTCCAACGGCTTTACGGCACCGCGTTCGAGAGCAAGGAGCAGCTTGAGGAACACCTCGTCCGGCTGGAGGAGGCGAAAAAACGCGACCACCGCAAGCTGGGCCGCGAGTTGGGGCTGTTCCACATCGACGAAATGGTCGGCCAGGGGCTGATCCTGTGGAAACCGAAGGGCGCGCTCGTTAGGCGCGCGTTGCAGGATTTCATCACCGAGGAACTCGACAAACAAGGCTACTCGCAGGTTTTCACCCCGCACATCGGCAAGCTGGATCTCTATCGGACGTCCGGTCACTTCCCCTACTATCAGGAAAGCCAGTATCCGGCCATCGCCGAGCGAGACGTGCTGGAGAAACTGGCCGATGAGGACGCCACCTGCGCCACGCTGGTGAACGGCCTGTCCGACGGCACGCTCGAAGGCTATCTGCTCAAGCCGATGAACTGCCCGCACCACATCAAGATCTACGCGAGCGACCACCATTCCTACCGCGATCTCCCGGTTAGGCTGGCGGAGTTCGGCACGGTCTATCGCTGGGAACAGTCCGGCGAACTCGGTGGCATGACCCGCGTGCGCGGATTCACCCAGGACGACGCCCACATCTTCTGCACGCCCGATCAGGTGGAGCAGGAAGTCCGCGGCTGCCTGGGGATCGTGAAGAAGATTCTAACTGCCCTTGGGATGAACGACTACCGGGTGAGACTCTCCCTGCGCGATCCGGAGAGCGACAAATACGTGGGCTCCCCGGAAAACTGGGACAAGGCCGAGGCGGCGCTCCGCGAGGTGGTGAAAACCCTCGGCGTGGATTACACCGAGGAACCCGGCGAAGCGGCGTTTTACGGGCCCAAAATCGACTTCGTTATCAAGGATGTCATCGGCCGCGACTGGCAGCTCGGCACGGTGCAGGTGGACTACAATCTGCCGGTTCGATTTGGTCTCACCTATGTGGGCGCCGACAACCAGCCGCATGTGCCGGTGATGATCCACCGCGCGCCGTTTGGTTCGATGGAGCGTTTCACCGGCCTGCTGATCGAGCATTTCGAAGGCAAATTCCCGACCTGGCTCGCGCCGGAACAGGTGCGCGTGCTGCCGATCTCGGAAAAAGCGATGGACTTCGCCGAAGCGGCGACCGCAAAGCTCGCCGACGCGGGCGTGCGCGTGACAATCGACCGCACGGCCGACAAAATCGGCGCCAAGATCCGTCTGGCGCGCCTCGACCGCGTGCCCTACATGCTGGTCATCGGCCAGCGCGAGGCGGAGGAAGGCACGGTTTCCGTCCGGCACCGCGACCGGGATGACCTTGGCGCACGTCCGCTGGACGCGTTCCTAGCCGATCTAACGGAAGAGATCCGCGGGCGGCGGTTGGCGTGATGGATCCGGCATCCGACCCGCGCGTGACCCGCATCACGTTCATCCGCCATGGCGAGGTGGAGAAACGTGAGAACTTCTATGGCAGGCTGCCCGGGTTCTGGCTGAGCCCGGCGGGTCAGGAGCAGGCGCAGGCTACGGCTCTCGCGCTTGCGGACGATCCTCCGGACGCGGTGTTTTCCAGCCCCCTGTTGCGCACGCGGCAGACCGCGATGGCGATCCACGAACGGTTTCCGAAGGTGCCGTTCGCCACGGACGATCGCTTGTTGGAGGTTTTCACCCGGTTTGACGGATGCCCGATGTCGGTGCTGGTGGAGCGCGGATTCGACCTCTACACCGGCGAGCAACCGCCCTACGAGCAACCGGGCGATGTGCTCCGGCGCTTGTTGGATTTCGCCGCGGAAGCGGCGGCAGGACCCCATGCGGGCTGCCATATTGTTGCGGTGAGCCACGGCGATCCGGTCACGTTTTTGCTAGGTTGGGCGATGTCCCTGCCGGTGGGTCCCTCCACACGCGAACTCCTGGCCCGGAACGGCCTTCCCGAAATCTATCCGGGCTATTGCTGCATGGCGACGGTGGAAATCGAAACCACGGCTGATGGGATCCGGGCGGTCGGACTCCGCTACCGCAATCCATGGGCGGGAATCTCCTGACCGTTTCTCCCGGCCGCTTTCTCCCGCACCGACTGGACTCGGCAAATTCGGTGCTTGACGCAGGCGGGTGGGGTGGATATTCCCATTGAGCGTATGGAAACGCAAAACACTCCCACTCCCGCCCCTCCGGCTCAAAACTGGCGGCTGTTTCTGGAATTGGCTCCGCTGGTAGGTATTCTCCTGCCGCTCGGAAACATCCTTGGTCCGCTGATCCTGTGGATGGTCAAGAAAGACAGCGAACCCGCGGTGAAAACCCATGGCCCGGATGCCATGAATTTCCACATCTCCTGGTCGATCTGGACGCTGGTCAGTTGCGGTCTCGGCGGCATCGTCTATCTTGTTTTCTGGATCATCCGCGTGATCAAGTTCGCCAGCAACGAGGATTACAAAGCCCCGCTGACGCTGAACCTCATCAAGTAAACCGCGAGCGGTTCTGATTTTGCGAAACCACCGCACCCGGTTGTCCGGGTGCCGGTGGTTTTTGCTGTCGAGCGGCATCCGATTCACCGTAGCCGCGCTCGTGAGAGCGTGGCTCCCCAGGCATTCCCCGACCGGAATAATCTCACCGCCAAGACGCCAAGGAGATCGGAGATTGTGGGTTGTGGATGAAGAAGCGTCTCGCCTCCCCGATAGCCTGTAACCCCAGAAACTGAAAAGGAACCGCAACCGGAGCGCAGCGGAGATAGACCGCCTCCATATTCAATCGATGCGGTCAAATGGACGCGGATTAACGCGGATAAATCAGGCAAAGCCACGGTTCATCCCGCCAATCCCGAGGTGAAAGCCCCCAATTTCATAATCCTCTCATAATCAACGTTCATCTGCGTTAATCTGCGGTTCATGTTCCTCTATCGGGCCCCCGTGAAGGAATGTTAGATCAGGCGCGGG
Source organism: Verrucomicrobiota bacterium (assembly GCA_017301995.1). Classification (GTDB taxonomy): domain Bacteria; phylum Verrucomicrobiota; class Verrucomicrobiia; order Verrucomicrobiales; family Akkermansiaceae; genus Luteolibacter. Next base: position 11,213 of record JAFLEH010000030.1, read on the forward strand.
CTTTCGGACCGTGGTGCGGAACGGCCCGGAGGGCTTGTTGCTCGGATAGAGGATGGGGGAGGTATTTTCTAACCCTTTTTCTTGCGGAGAAACGGCGGGAGGTCGAGGTCTTCGCCGTCCACCACGTTGGGGGTCTGGCCTTCGAACCGGCCGCGCGGGGTGGAGTCGAGCGCGAGTTCGTTTTCGGTGGCGTGGCCCTTGATGCCCAGTTTCAGTTTGGGAGGCGGGGTGGAATCGGCCGCGGACCCGGGGCTAACAGGCTCGGCGGGCGCCGCAACGGCCGGCGCGGGAGCGGCCGCCGGTTTTGTGGGAGCGGCAGGAGCGGCAGACTCCAGATCGTCTTCGAACGGGTCCTTTGCGGGCGGTTCATCGCGTTTTCCGAACGGGGCTTTGCCCCACGTGGCTGGCGGGTTGTTGCGTTTCAGCGGACGGAACGTGAAGGGTCCCACCTTGCGGCCCGCGGGTAGGGTGGATTCGCGGGGCGGAGGTTCGGGCTGGGCTTCGGGAGTGGGCTCCGGCTCGGTTTCGATTTCGGGATCAGGCTCCGGCTCTATTTCCAGCTCATCTTCGAACGACTCCGGTTCCGGATCGGGCTCCGGATCCGCATGGCTGACAAACGAGGCGCGGGTCGGTTCCGCCGATGGTTCCGGGTGCGGATCTTCCGACGGTGCAGGTTCCTCTGCGGACTCGGCGAACGGCAAGGCGTCGTCGAACAGCAGCGGAATATCCGCCGCGGCGGCCTGGAGGGAGGTACGGCGGGGCTTTGGCGGCTCGGGATCGGCGGCGGGCTGCGGCTCCGCCAATGGATCGGAGGCCGTTTCGGCGAAACTTTCGGCCGGCTCCAACATTCCACGCTCGCCGACACTGATCGCGGTCTGCTGGGTAGCGGCGAGCGCATCCTCCGGCAGCGCGCTGATCAGCGTGACGGATAGATTGTCGCCCATCGCCGGATCAATCGCCGCGCCAAACAGCACGTGGGCGTTTTCCGGGACGAACTTCTGGAGGCGCTGCATCAGCAGTTCCACTTCATAGAGAGTCAGATCCTCGCCGCCGCACAGATGGACCAGCACGGTTTGCGCGTCCTTGAGCAGCGCACCCTGATCCAACAGCGGGCTTGATAGGGCATTGCGCAGCGCGCTGGAGGCGCGGTCCTTGCCCTTGGCCAGGCCGGAGCCGAACAAACAGCGCGACCGATTGGTCCGCAGCGCGCTCATCAGATCGTCGAGACCCACGTTGATCAACCCCGGACGGATCACCAGCCGGATCACCGCCTTGATCGACTCGCAAACCATGCGGTCTGCGGCGGAAAACGCCTCGTGGATTCCCTGTTTGGCGAGCACGAGTTCGCCCATCCGGTTGTTGTCGAAGGTGACCAGCGCGTTGCTCAGCACCGCGAGTTCGTTGAGGGTGGTTTCCGCCTGTTCGCGGCGGCGGCGGCCCTCGAACGCGAACGGCATGGTGGCGAACACGACCACAAACGCCCCTTCCTCCCGCGCGATCCGGGTGATCACCGGAGCGGCGCCCGAACCGGTGCCGCCGCCCAATCCCACGCACAGGAACACGATGCGGCGGCCCTTGAGCGCCATCCGGATCTCATCCTCGCACTCGAGCATCGCCTGATAGCCCAGATCGGGATCGCCGCCCGCGCCGAGGCCTTTGGTTAGATTCCGGCCGAGCTGGATCTTCTCGCCCGCGACGCAGGCGGCCAGCGTGCGGACATCGGTGTTGAGAGCGAGCAGTTCGGCGCCCTCTGCGCCGTCGAGGGCCACGCGTTCCAACATGTTGGCCCCGGCGCCGCCGAGGCCTACGATTTTCACATTGGAACTCGGAATGGTCTGCTGGGGATCGCGATGATAGGTGATCATGGATGGAAAGGAGAGGTTGAAGTTGGAAACAGCCGAAGGGGATCAAAGTTAGCGGTCGAAGGGCCAGAACATGCGGAAGACGCGGCCCAACACGCCCTTCTGCGGCGGGCTTTCGGTTTCGAGAATCTGCGCGTAGCGGATGAGGCCGATCGCCGTGGCATAGCGGGGATCGCGGAAGCTCGCCTGGACGCCGCTGACCTCGGGCGGCTCCGGCCGATAGATGTCGCGGCCGAACACCTCGAAAGCCAGCTCGCTGAAACCGCGCATCAGGCTGGTGCCCCCGGTTAGAAAGACGCCGGAGCCCAGCGACTCGACCGAACCTTCAGGCAGCCGCTGCCTCACCAGCCGCAGGGTTTCCTCCAACCGCTGGCGGATCACCTCGTTGAGAATGCTGCGCCTCACCTCGACCTCCGCGTAACCGCGGTCGTCATCGAGCTTGGCCACACCCACCGAGCGCGAGGGATCGGCCGAGGCGTCGCCCTCGCCGATCTTGAGTTTCTCCGCCGCGGAAAACGGCAGCCCGGTGACCAGGTGGAGGTCGTTGGTCACATGGTCGCCTCCGACCGGAATGCAGCCGGAAGCGGCGATCGCGCCTTCCAGATAGAGCGCGTAGTCGGTGGTGCCGCCGCCGACGTCGATCACCAGCGCCCCGCGGTCGCGCTGCTCCTGATTGAGCGCCATCTGCGCGGTCGCGATCGGCGAGAACACCACATCATCCACCTCCAGCGGCGTTTCGCGGACGAGCCGGATGCTGTTCTGGATGCGCGCGCCGATCCCGTGGACGATATGGAAATCCGCCTCCACGGTGCGGCCATACAGGCCGATGGGGCAGGCACGTTGATAGAGTCCGTCCAACCAATAATTGCGTATGATCGGGTGCAGGTGGACGTGATCGGCCGGGATGTGAACGTCGCGGGCGATCGACTTCGCTTCCTCGACGTGATCGGTTTCCACCACCGATTGGCCTTCCGGCAAACGGAATGTCCCACGGTTGTTCACGCCGTGGATGTGCGATCCGGTGACCGCCAGAAAAACGCTGCCGATTTCGACGTCGCTCGAGTCCTCCGCCTTGATGAGCGCGTCGCGGAGGCAGGCGCGGGCTTGGGGAAAATCATATATTTCCCCCTTGCGCACGCCGGCGGTCTTGGTGGTGCCGATGCCGAGGATACGGACGGCGGTATCCGGCTTCACCTCACCCACCACGAAGCAGGTCTTGCTGGTGCCAATTTCCAAGCCAACATGGATTTTCGAACGACGGGCCATTGCGGAGCGGGTGGGATCGGGGCTAATTGCGGTTGAGGAGCGCGTCGAGGTCGCGGGCGCGGCGGTTGGGGCGGGACGGCGCGGTTTCCGGTTCGTCCACCGGCACCGCCCGCGGCGGAGCCGATGAGCTGAGGGTGACCGGCACATTTTCGCGCGGAATGAGATTGATGGTGGCGAGCGCGTATCCCTTGCGGCCGGCATGGGCGAGCGCGTCCTGAAGATAGGCAAGCTGGCGGGCGTGATCGCCCAGTCCGAAGGTGGCGACCAGACCGTCTTTGGTGGTTAGAGCGAGCGACCATGCGTTCGTCTGGCGGACGCAGTCGATCCATCCGGGCTCGAATCCGCCGAAATCCCGCGCCGCGTTGGCGAGCCTAACGCAATTTGCGAGTTCGGGATGCACGAGTTTTTCGCCGGGTCGGAACGGATTGCCATCCTTGCCGGAAAGCGTGATCACCGGCAGCGGTTCGGCGGTGGCGAGCTGGAGCCGGGGACACGGATAGACGATGCCGTCGTTTCCCAAGACCATCGCTCCCGCGGCGCGTTCCGCGGCGCATCCGGCATCCGGGCACGCGAGCCATGCCACCGGCACGCGGGCGGTCACGTTCACGATCAGGGTTCCCGGCGTCTGGCGCTCCACGCTTGCGGCGCGGATCGCGGGCTGCTCCAGCAACCGGCGTTTGATCGCCTTGACGTCGATGCGGAAGATGTTGGTGTCCAGTTCGATGCCGGTGATGGCGATGAAATCGCGCTCGTCGATCGCCTCGTTGGTATTGAGTTTGACCGTTTGCAGGCGGAAATCCGGGTTATTGTAGAACAGGCGGTCGAGTGCCAGCTTGCCGCCCCATCCGGCGCCACCCAGCGCGGCTAACACCAGCAGCAGCACCACCAGCCGATAGGTGTTGCGCAGCATGCCGTGCCACAGCGTGCGGATGCTCCAGACGTTGGCGCGGAGGAGCCGGTCGCGTTGCCGGTCGCGGGCTTTGGTGGTTCGGCGTGACATGGCGGTTAGGGTGGGTGGGTTTCAGGACGGCTGGCGGAGCCGCAGGGATAGTTCGGCGATCCGGCGGCACAGTTCGGGGAAGGAGATGCCGACGGCGGCGGCGGCCTTTGGCAGCAGGCTGGTTTCGGTCATGCCGGGAATCGTGTTGGCTTCCAGCACGTAGGGCCGCCCGGAGGCGTCCAACAGAACATCCACCCGCGAATAAACCTCCACGCCCAGCGCGCGATGCGCTGCCAGCGCGGCCTGTTGGACCGCAAGGGTCGTGGTTTCGTCGAGATCCGCCGGGCAGTAGTAATCGCTGCCAGCGCCGCCGCTCATCCACGGATACTTGTTGGATAGATCGTAGAACCCGTCGCGCGGCGCGATGTGGACCACCGGCAGCGCGGTGTCGTCCAGAATGCCCACGGTGAGTTCCTTGCCCTCGATGAATTCCTCGACGAGCAGGTCCGGGCTGTGGCGCGCGGCGTCGGCGATGGCGGTGACGGCCTCCGCGGCATCGCGCACGATGTGGACGCCCACGCTGGAGCCTTCGCGCGGCGGCTTGACCACGAACGGCGGCGGAAACGACGGCAGCCGGGGACCGGCGGAAACATCGAGGATCTCCGAAGCGGGTGTGGGCACGCCGTGGGTTAGAAACGCCGCTTTCGCCAGATTCTTGTCGAACGCGAGACGGCTGCTGGCCGCGCCCGCGCCGGTGTAGGGAACGCCCGCGGCGTCGAGCAGCGCCTGCAATTCGCCGTCCTCGCCGAAGGTGCCGTGGATCAGGTTGAACACCAGCCCGGTATCCGCGGGCAGCGAGGGTTTTCTATCCGAAATCTCCAGTCCGGTGGCGTTGAGGCCGATGCTTTGCAGCGCCTTGAGCACGGCCGTGCCCGATGCCACCGAGACCTGGCGTTCCGATCCCGGTCCGCCCATCAGCACCACAATCCTGAGGTTTTCCAACGTTTCCATAACTTCAAATTGATAACTGTTTCACAAATGCTTCAGAACACCACATCGTCCTCGCCGATCACCTTGACTTCGGTTTCGAGTTCGACGCCGCGCTCCTTGCGGGCCTTGGCGCGGATGGTTTCGATGAGTTTCAGAATGTCGGTGGCGGTGGCTCCGCCCTGGTTGACGATGAAATTGCCATGGATCTCGGAGATTGCCGCGTTGCCGATTACGGTGCCCTTGAGGCCGAGTTCGTCCACCAGTTTTCCGGCGGGGATGGTTTCCGGGTTGCGGAAAATGCAGCCCGCGGATGCGGACACCGGCTGGCTGGCGCGGCGCTTGTCCCGCGAGTCCTCGATCCGCTGCTTGATCGCGAGCGGTTGGTCGGATTTCCCTTTGAAGACCGCCTGAAGCGCGAAGTTCCGCCTGAGTTCCGGCACGTTGCGGTAGCCCGCCTCAATCTCGGCCCGTTCGCGGGTGCGGATGACGCCGTCCTCATCGAGGAACGTGACCCTCAGCACCTGGTCGAAGGTTTCGGTGCCCATCGCGCCCGCGTTCATCCGCAGGGATCCGCCGACGTTGCCCGGGATGCCTTCCATCCATTCGAATCCGGCGATTCCGTTGGCGGCGGCGAAACTGGCGATCTTCTGGAGCCGGACTCCAGCCCCGGCGATGATGGTGCCCTTGCCTGGGGCCAGCGAGACTTCCTCGAACGCGCCGCCCGAGGGATGGATCACCGCGCCGCGGATGCCGCCATCGCGCACCAGCAGGTTGGATCCGCGTCCGACGACGCGCACCGGGATGCCGCGGGCCCGGCAGTATTCCACCAGAAACGCGAACGCGTAAAAGCTGCGCGGCTCCAGCCAATACTGCGCCGGTCCGCCAACGAGCATCGTGGTGTGGCGGCTCATCGGCTCGTAGAGAACCCCGTCGATTTCACCGGGCGGCATGAGCGCCTGCATTTCCTCGAGCACCTTGAGATCGGCCGCGAGGCGGGTGCCCACCTCGTGGACATTGCCCGCGCCGAGCGTGATCAGCATGTCGCCGGGCCGCAGGATGTTGCCTATCAGATGATGGGCGGTGGCCAGGTCCGGAACCACGGTGACCGGAGCCACGCCGTGACGTTTCATCGCCTCGGCGATGGTCTCACCGGAAACCCCCGGAATGGGCGGTTCGGATGCCGGATAGATATCGGTGACGAAGGTGCGGTCGGCCGCCTGCAGGACCTTGCCGAAGTCATCGGCCAGCGCCTGGGTGCGGGTGTAGCGATGCGGCTGGAACAGGACGATCAGGCGGGTCGGCTTGAGCGTGCGCGCGGTCTGCAACGTGGCGCCCAGCTCGGTGGGATGGTGGCCGTAGTCGTCGATGATATGATAATTTGCGGATAGATACTTGGTTTCGAACCGGCGTTTGGCCCCGGCGAAGCTGGCAAGCGCGCGGGCGATCAGCGGAAACGATGCGCCGCAGCAATCCGCCAGCGCGATGGCTCCGAGCGCGTTGAGCACGTTGTGGCGGCCCGGGATGCCAAGCTCGATGTCTCCCAGCGTTTCGCCGAGTTTGTGAACGGTGAACGCGGTGGTTCCCTTCAGTTCGCGGATGCCGGTGGCGGTGAAGGTCGCATCCTGCCAGCCGTAGTTGATCATGTTTTCGCGCTTCGAGCAGATCTCATGGGCCACGCCGTCCTCGTGGCAATAGACCAGCTTGCCGGTCGTTTGGTCGGCCAGCGCGGTGAACACCTCGCGGATGTGGTCGAGGTCCCGATAGAAATCGAGGTGTTCGGCTTCCACGTTGAGGATCAGCGAGTGCAGCGGCCGATAGAGTGCCAGCGTGCCATCGCTTTCGTCGCCTTCCGCGACCATGTACCCGCCGGTTTCCGACCAGCGGGCGTTTGCCCCGAGGATCGGGATTTCCGCGCCGACGTAGTGACAGGGATCGAGCCCCGCCTCACGCAGCACGTGGGCGGTCATCGCGGAGGTGGTGGTCTTGCCGTGGGTGCCGGCGATGATGATCCCCTGTTTTGTGTGGAGGATCGCGGCGAGGCATTCCGCGCGCCGATAGAGCGGGATGCCGGCCGCGGCGGCCGCGGCGTACGCCGGGTTTTCCGGCTTGATCGCCGATGAATAGACCACCACGTCGGCATCTTTGACGGCCTCCGCGCTGTGCGGTGAGGAAAACAGCAAACCCAGACCCTGCATCCGTTCGGTCTCCGCGGTCGTGACCTTGTCCGATCCGCTGACCCGGTGGCCCATGCCCAGCAGCAGCAGCGCGAGCCCGCTCATGCCGGATCCTGCGACGCCTATCAGATGGATGCGCAGCGGTTCGTCGCGTTGGAGGAGTCTGTTGGATAGATCGTTCATCGGGGGGATTGGATGGTATCGTTGGGAGGAAAAGCATGCGATGCGGACGGCTCCATGACAAGGGCGGGGAGTGGAAGCCCGATCACACGCTCCAGCGGCGGGTGGCCGACATCGGCTCCGCAATCATTGGAAACGCTGGAAGTTCTGGACACGGGTGAAACTGGGAAAACACGCGGCACACGCCAACCGACCGCCGGTTGACGCCTTGCCGGGAGATTCAAAACTTTTCCTGACTATCTTGCAATCCGTAAAACGTGGCCGGAAGCAGTTTTTTTCAGGATTTCCAAACGTTCTTGTATGGGTTGTTCAATTGGACAGTCATATCCCATCGCCCAACCACTGGTTCAGGATCTCCACGGCGGCGGCTTGGTCGATCACCGGACGGTGGTGTTTGGTTTTGCGTCCTGCCTCGCGGAGCTTGGCGGCGGCATCGGATGTGGTTAGAGTCTCGTCGGCGAAAACCAGCGGGACGTCCGGCATCCGTTCGGTTAGAACAGCGGCGAAGGCCCGGACCTTTTCCGCGGCGGTGCCCTCGCTGCCGTCCATCCGCAGCGGCAAGCCCAGCACCAGCGTGCGGATCCGCCGCAGCCGGACCAACTCCGCGATCCGCTCCACGGGATCCGTTTTCGCGCGATCGATCGTTTCCACCGGAAACGCCAGCAGACCGAACTCGTCGGTGGCGGCGATGCCGATCCGCGCGTCGCCGTGATCGATGCCGAGAGCGGGGTGCATGACGGGCGATACGATGGCGGTTAGAGAAGGTCCTGCGGCAGTTTGTCGGTCAGGGACTTGATCGCGTCGGCCTGGTGGCGTTTGGCGATGAGCAGCGCGTCACCGGTGCGGACCACGATGAGGTCCTCCACCCCCAGCAGCGCCACGCGGGTGTAGCGGTCGGCGCTGAAGACGATGTTGTTGTTGGATCCGATCTGGGTGACGGAGGTGTTGGATTGGTTGCCGTGTTCGTCGTCGGGAAAATACTTGGCGATGGAGAGCCAGGATCCCACGTCGTCCCAATCGAAGGTGGCCTCGATATTGTGGACCGTGCCGGCGTGTTCCATCAGCGCGTAGTCGATGGAGATCGGGGTGAGCGAGGGGAACTCCGCCGCCACGGTGGCAAGCGGGTCGGGCGAGGAGCGCACCGTTTCGACGAATCCGGCGAGCTGCGGCGAGTGGCGTTGGAGTTCCTCGATCACGGTGGGCAGCGACCACACGAAGATCCCCGCGTTCCAACAGAATCCTCCGGTTTCCAGAAATTGTGCGGCCAGTTTGGCGTCCGGCTTCTCGCGGAACCGCCGCACGGTGAACGGCGGGTGCTCGCATGTTAGGCCGGGGATGTCGGCGGGATCGCCGCGCTCGATGTAACCATAGGACGGGCACGGCCAGGTGGGGCGGATGCCGATGGTCACCAGCCCGCGGCCGGCGGAGGCGGTGGCCAGGGCGTCGCGCATCACGGTCTGATAGGCCGCGGTGTCGCGGATCAGTTGGTCGGACGGAAGGACCATCATCAGCGCCTCGGGGTCGCGGGCGGCGATCAACCCGATGCCGAGCGCCACGGCGGGAGCGGTATCGCGTTTCGCGGGTTCGGCGACGATGTTTTCCGGTGGCAGCATGTGGGCGATCTCGCGAACGCCGGCTTCCTGCAGCGCGTTGGTGAGAATGAGGATGTTGGAAAGCGGGACCAAGCCTTCGAGCCGGCGGATGGTGTGTTCCAGCAGGGTGCCGTCGCCGAAGAGGTCGAGCAGTTGCTTGGGCCGGGCGTTGCGGCTGAGCGGCCAAAACCGGGTGCCGGAACCGCCGGCGAGAATCAGGGCGTAGGTGCGTTCCGTAGTCATGAACGCGAGACTAGCGGAAATTCCGGCGCGGGAAAGCGCAAAAACCGGCGATTTTCGTTTCCGGGGTTGTCGGCTGGGCCGCGCGCTGCTATGGATGGCTCATGGATGACCGACACGCCGACCCGACTCCCCAGTGGATGGAAACGAGCGCGCTGGCCGCGCCTGCTTTGCTAGGTGCGGCCGCCGGGCTGTTGCTGGGGGACATGATGCACCGCAACGCCCGCCGCGGCGTGGGCATCGCATTGGGCGCGCTGGCCGTGGTGGCCGTGCTGCCGATCATGGTGGACGGCGTGGCCGGGCTCATCACCGGCCCCCGCAGCCGCTACGGAGTGCGCAACAAGATCCAGCGCATCCGCGACGCCGGAAACGGCCTGCCCGACCACGACGAGGTGGATCAGGAACTGCGCGAGCAAGGGTTGCTGTGAAATCCCCAAGGGTTGCCGTGACCGGAACCACCGGGCGGGTGGGAGCCGCTCTCGCGCGGGCCTTCGCGCCGGACCACACGGTGGTCGAACTGCCGCGCGCGGCGTTCGATCTATCCGATCCGGAGGCGATGGCCGCGGCGCTCGATTTGTTGGACTGCGAGGTGTTCGTCAACCCCGCCGGCCTAACCGGCCTGGAGGACTGCCTGGACCGGCCCGGTCTGGCCTGGCGGGTCAATGCCGAGGCTCCGGGTGAAATCGCCGCATGGGCCGCCCGCCGCGGTGTGCGGATGATCCATTTCAGCACCGATTACGTGTTTGCCGAGCTGCCGCCCGGATTGCGGCGGGTGGATGATCCCACCGATCCGCCCAGCGATTACGGCCGGTCGAAACTCGCGGGCGAACAGGCCGTGCTGGCCCATCCGGGGCATTGCGTGGTCCGCGTTTCATGGGTATTCGGGCCGGAAAAGCCCTCGTTTGTGGACCAAATCCGCCGCCGCGCGCTGGCCGGCGAGGCGATTTCCGCGGTGGACGACAAGTTTTCGCTGCCCTCCTACACCCGCGATCTAACCGACTGGATCCGCGTGCTCGCCCATGGCGGCGCCACCGGATTGATCCAGGCCTGCAATTCCGGATCCCCCGCGAGTTGGCACGACTTGGCCACCGCCACCGTGCGCCACCTCCACCAGCGGGGAAAACTGGCCACCCTGCCGGAAATCGAACGGGTTCCGCTCGCCGAAAACACCGCGTTCCGCGCGCCACGGGTCCGCCATTCCGCAATGGACAACTCCCGCCTCGCCGGATTGTTGGAAACTCCGCCCCGGCCCTGGCAGGACGCCTTGGCCGATTATCTCGATCGAACATGAATCCGCCGCCCGAACGGCTGCTCCTCGAACTGCGCGACGGCACACCCGTGATCGTCCGGCCGCTGGTGCCGGCTGACCGGACGCTGGTGGCGGAGGCCTATCGGCGGCTTTCTCCCGAGGCGCGCTACCAGCGGTTCTGGAGCGACACCGGAGAGTTGTTGGGCGACACGATGCTCGACCGCCTGATCGATCAGGATGCCTCGCGGCATGTCACCTGGGTTTTGTTGGATCCGGCGCGCGAGTTTCCCGGCGTGGGCGGAGCCAGTTGGTGGCGGTCCGGTCCGGCGGCCAGGGAAGCGGAAATCTCCGCCATGGTTCTGGACGGCGACCAACGGCGCGGGATCGGCACGCTGCTGCTCGCCGTGATGTGGCTCACCGCCCTGCGCGCCGGACTTGATAGCCTCGTCGGCTACGCCCTCGGCGACAACCGCGCCGCGGCCGACTGGATGCGCGACTGCGGAGCATCCGGCCACTGGGACGGCTACAAGCTGGTGTTCCGCTGGGATCTCCACAACCTCGACACCCTCCCCGAGACCCCGGCCGCCGCCGACCTCGCGGCATGGCTGGCCGCGCTCTCGCCGGAATTGTTGGAAAACAGGTGAGGGGCTGTGGCGGAGCCGTGTCTAACCGCCTGGCCCGCGGGCGACGACCTCCTCGTAGGGCTGGATCACCACAAAGCCGGATCCCTCGAATTTCATCTGGAACGACTCGCCGGACCCGCGCCCGATGAAGGTGCGCAACGAGGTGTCGGTGTGGAAAACGGGTGTTAGATCGCCCGACCACGCCACCGTCGCGTTGGGGTCGGTGAAAACGGGCTTGCCCGGTTCCACCCTGAGGGTTCTCGGCTCGTAGTGGCTGGTGATCGCCAGCAGGCCCGACCCCTCCAACCGGATGTTGAACAAGCCGCCGGCGAGCATTGCCGCCACCTTGCGCATCATCGTGATGGTGTGCTTCAGCGTGGGTTCGAACGCGAGGACATCGTTGCCGTTGACCACGATCGCCTCGTTTTGCAGCCGGATGATGCTCACCTTCTTGCCGGCGTCCGCCAGATAGAGTTTGCCCTGGCCATCCGCGTAGGTGATGGACATGCCTTCGCCGGACACCGCTTTCTTGAGCAGGTTGCCCAGCCCTTGGTCGAGCGCGCCCTCGCGGGTGAACCGGATGTTGCCGTGATAGGCGACCATCGAACCCATCTTGGTATTGACCCTGCCGTTGAGGTTCACCTCCAGCAGGCGGTCGGTTTCCTTCTCGAAAAACCCGTGGCCGAGATCCTGTTGGGACGTGGCACGGACGAATTCCTCCAGCGTGTGGCTGGGCGACGCGGGAATGGGTGGCGGTGTTGTCATGGCACCCCTTGGATAACCCGCGCGGGCCAACCGGACCAGTGGAAAAAGCCACCGTGTTTCGAATCCGGCCGCGCCATCGCCAGCGGCGAATGCGTTAGAACCGCGGACATCACTCCCGCCGCTCCGCTTCGAGTTTGGCGACCAGCTCGGCCCGGCGGGTTTCATAACTGGAGCGCGAGCGCTGGAAACGGTCGGCTTTGCTGGTACCGCTGATGATAGAAAAGACAGCGACACCAATAAAAACCAAGCCAAACAGCGGAAACAAGCCCGGAGCGCCGGAGCCTGCCGCCATCGCCACCCAGAAAATTCCGAAAATCACGGCAATCACGCCACCAACCAACGACCCCGCGGTCGAAGGCTCCGAAACGCGCCCGTGTTTTCCCCTAACCAACATCCCCTCGCGGTCCCGGTCCCACTCGCGGTCGAGGCGTTCGATCTCGTTTTGCAGCTCGATCACTTTCAGGTTGGAAGCGAGTTGGCTGGTGGTGCGCTCGATGCGGTCGAGCTGCCGGGTGTGGGTCACCGAATCGCCATGCACCACCTCGAGTTTCGCCGCGCAATAGTTGCAGGTGACGAAGCGGATGGTCTCATCCACTTGCAGGTCGGCTCCGCAGCCTTGGCAACAAACTCGCGTCACTTTCATTGGGATGGCGCGAGCATAGCGGACCGGCACCCGCTGGCAATTCCAAACGAGCCCCGCGATTCCAGCCCGTCACCCGCGGTCGGCCAGGGTGGTGAATGACGCGCGGAACCACTTCCGGCATGCCAGCCACGACCAGAACCAGCCGTTCAGCGCGACCAGTCCGCCTAACAGCGACATCCAGCCGAAGGCGCGGAACACACCGCCGAAACCGAGACCCGGCAGGATCGCGACAAACGCCGCGCCGAGCCCGAGCGCGAGGCCCCAGCGGGTCAGAATCGCAGCCTCCGAAAGGGCGATCCGCCGGACCACGCCCGCCGGAATTCCCACCGTGTGGAGAATCGCGAACTCATGTTTCCGTTCGGCGAGGTTTCTGGCGGTTAGAAGACCCAGCCCGGCGCTGCCGAGGATGACTCCGAGCCCGCCCAACAGATGAAAGACGCCGATGTAGGCGTTCTCGACTCCGTGAAACGCCCGCATCCGCGAAGCGGTGGTGTCCGCCATCACGCCGCGGTCGCCCAGGGCGTGGCGCAGGATGGCGCGGGCGCCGTCGAGCGGTTCGGTGGCGTCCAACAGGAAAATCCGCGGCCCGCCGGCCTGCGGGTGGTGTTTCAGAAACCGCGCCTCGTCCACAATGAACGCGCCTTGAAACACCGAACCTTCCAAAATCCCCGCGATTTCCACCGGATAGTCGTGCCCGGCATCATCCTGATAGGTTATGCGGTCGCCCTGTTTTTTCTTCAGCACCCAGAGCAGGGTGGACTCGTCCACGAACGCGCGCATGACATCCCCGCCGCGCAGGGTTTCCCAACTCCGGGGCAGTCCGTCGAGCGTGCGCTTGATGGTGAACGCGCCTCGCCGCGCGAGGGCGGCGCTGTCCACCGCCAATAGCCTCGGGCGTGCGACCTGGTTGAGATTGAGGCAGCTCGCGTCGTCGCCGGGGCCTTCGCGGAGGGCGAGAATCTCCCCGAAACGATGGCGCGCCTCGCCAAGTCCGGCGGGATCGGCCATTGGATTGTTAGGTCGGCCGCCCGGCAGGGTGGTTTCCGCCCACAGCGCGTAGCCGCCGGTGGGACCGTCGCGGCGGGTCCAATCCTCGTCCCCCTTGCGGAACGCGGCCACCGAGACCAGCATGAACACTCCGGCGGCCAGAGTGCCGGCCACCACCAGACTGCGGACCGGCCGGCGCGAACAGTTCAGCGCCGCGAGCCACTGGGGAGTGGGATCCGCCGGACTATCGGATGGCGCCGCATGAAGCCTCGCCAACAAACTCCTCCGCAACCCCACCAGGCCGGCGGCCAGCAGACAGCATCCGGTTAGAAAGAACGCGCCCTTGGTCCCCAACACCGGCGATCCCGCGGCGGACAACACGCCGACGGCCACCAGCGACGCGACACCCCACGGTCGCCCCGGAACACCCCCCGGCGCGGCTTCCTCGGCGGCGGCCTCCAGGCGGATCGCCGCGCTCTGGCGGACCTGTTTCCGCGTGACCAGCCAAATCGCGGCCATCATCAGTCCGGCGAAAATGGATAGTCCGATGAAGACCGTCAGCCCGTCCACCCACAGCACCGGCCGGCCTCCATCCGGAGTCCATATTTCCGCCAGTGAGCCCAACAGAAACCATGTGTACCCGAGCGCCAGTCCGATGCCCAGCGCGCCACCGAGCGCCACCACCCCGAGTCCCTCTCCCAAGCGCCACCATAGCACCCGCGCCGGCGGCACGCCGAGCGTGGCGAGCAGGGCGCTCTCGCGGTTCCGTTGCTCGATGTGGAAGCGGAACAGCATCGCCGCGAGCGCCACCGCGGCAGCCATCAGGAACAGGCTCATGCCTAACAGCAGTCCCGCGAAATCCACCGGCGAGGATGCGGCGGCCAGCGCCTGGTCTCTCACGTCACGGACAAACAGCCCCGCATCCGCCGGAGTCAGCGTCTCCAACAGAACCGCCGCCGCTTTTTCCGGATCGGCGCTCTGGATCCGGATGGCCGTGGAATCTCCCCAGCGGTTGCCAAACAGCTCGCGCCCGATTCCCAACGGCAGAAACAGCTTCGGCGCGCCCCGGTGCTCGTCCCAATAGGACTCGTCCTTGTCGCGGATCCGCTTGAGATCGATCGGCACGCCCGCATCCCAATCGCTGGTGCTTTCGGCGGACGCGATTCCGGGGAACTCCGGCATCCATTTGGGGTCCGCGGCGAGGCCCTCCATCGGCACCACCGCCGATACGGTTAGTTCCGCGCTGCGTTCCACCAGACGGTTGGTCTCGTCCACCGCGTAGTAGTCCAGCCGGATCGAATCATCCGGTTTCAGTCCCAGATCGTCCGCCAGCCAGGAGTTGACCGCGACGCCGGTTAGGCCGGGAGGCAGAAACGCGACCGTCTGCGGGTCCACGGCGGTGACCATCGAGTAGGGTGTTGTCAGCCCGCGGGCGGAAATGCCATTGGCCATATATGTGATCACCGGCCGTGAGGCGGGAAACGTCTTCTGGATGGCGGTGGCGAGCGGACGGTCGAAAAACACCCGCTTGGTCCGCAGTTCCACCGCGCCGGCGAGCTCCTGGCGCTCCATTTCGATCCCGTAGTCGGCGAGCGTGCAGTGGCTCCGCACCGCGTCGGTTAGGACGGATGTTGCCGCTCCTCCGGGCGTGTGGACCAGCAGCAGATTGATCATCTCCGGCTGCTCCGCCGCAGCTTGCAGACGCTCCAGCGGAACGAAAACCGTGGGTTGCCCCAACTGTGAGTTCTCCAGACCGAAGCGTCCGAATCCACGTTCGTCCAGCACCGCGGCCACCTCGCCTCGGAGCACGGTTGGTTCCGGCACGGGACCGGCCATCGGCACCTCGGCGATGCCGGTTCCGGGTTTGGCGAAACGCAGCACAAGTGTCTCTCCGGCACCTAGCAAAAGCCGGTCGGCCAGCAGCGAATTGATATGAAATGCCCGGCCCTCCGGCGCGGTCGCGCCCTTTTCCGGAGCCAGTTGGAAGAATCGGGAATCCACTCCCAACACCTGGACGCCGCCCAACGCGCGGCCGCCATCGGCCACGGTGGCTTCCCCGCGCAGCCTCAGCACCGGCGCGGCCACCAGCCCGTCGGCCACCAGTTCGTCCGCCAGAGCCGCACGGAACCACCGGCCGCCGCCATCGAGCGCCGCGTCGGTTTTTCCCAACCGCGCCAGCGCCGCGCGGCGGAGCGTTTCCTCCATCGAATCGCCGGCGATCAGCGCTCCTAACAAAACCATCGCGGCCAGCGCGCATCCGGCCACCACCCCGGCATAGGAGCCGCGGAAATGCCACAGTCCCCGCAGGATCCAGCGGGTTGAGGTCATCCGGCCACCTCCCTGAGCAAACCGAGTCGCAGCTCGTGGATGCGGCCGGTCCGGCGCGCCAGTCCGAGGTTGTGGGTCACCACCACCAGGGTGGATCCCGCGTCCCGGTTGAGTTCCAACAAAAGATCCGCCACGGTATCGGTGGCCTCCGGGTCGAGCATGCCGGTCGGTTCGTCGGCCAGCACCAGCCGCGGCCGGTTGAGCAGCGCGCGCACCACCGCCACCCGCAATTTTTCGCCGCCGGATAGCTGCCACGGCAGATGACCGAGGCGTCCGGCAAGGCCCACGCGGTCCAGCATCCCTTTCGCCCGAGCCGCCGAATCCGCCGCGCTTTCTTTCCAACCGCCCGCCAGCCGCGGCACCAGGGTGTTTTCCAAAACGGTTAGCTGCGGCAGCAGATGATGCTGTTGGAAAACGAAGCCCACCGCCCGGTTGCGGAAGGCGGCCGCCTCCTCGGGCGACATCCGGCTCAGCTCCTCGCCGTCCACCCGGATAGATCCTTCGTCCGGCCGATCAAGCGCGCCCAGCAGGTTGAGCAGCGTGGTTTTCCCGCAGCCCGAGGGCCCGATCACCGCCACCGCCTCGCCCGTGGCCACGCGCCAGTTGATCCCGCGCAAGACCCGGACCGGACCGGCCGCCGCCGGATAGGATTTGTTGAGGTTGGTGATTTCAATCATGCTCCGCCGCCCATTCTCCCCGTTCGTCCGGCCCACCGCAACCAAAAAACCGACGCCTGCGCGGCTAGCCTCGGGGCCGAAGTGCGACGGTCACAGACGCGCCGCTACAATGCGCGAATGAACCGCTTGTGGCGGCGCTCTGCGGGCGGCGATTCCGATGGACAGCGCGGCGTTCATGCCGGCATCTCGTAGCCTTTGCGGCGCGGGCGGTCCTGCATGGCGGCCGCCTCGGCATCGCCGGTGATCTGTTCGGTTTTCGGGTCCCACTTGAGCGGCCGTCCGAGGCGCTCGGCAATCCCCGAAAGCTGGCAGATGGTGGCCGAGCGGTGGCCGACGCTTGCCGGGCAGATCGTCGGTTTCCGGCTGAGGATCGACTCGATGAAATTCATCCGGTGGTCCTTGGATTCGTACACCTGGATATCGTTAGGTCCGAACTTGTGGCGGACGAGTTCGGCGGGAGAGGACTCCACTTTGTCACGGCTCACGAGCACCTCGCCTTTGGTGCCGATGAATCGGATCATGTGTCCGCCATCGGGCTTCCTGTCGCGCCAGACGGTGATGCCGTCGGCGTAGCGGTAGTGATGGTGTTCGGCGCCTTCGTGGCCCTTCGGGATAAACTCGACCGGGCCGGTGGTGTCGCGATCGAGCGCCCACTGGACGATATCGAAATGGTGCGCGCCCCAATCGCCGAACTTGCGGCTGCCGTATTCCCAATAGCAGCGCCAACCGCCGCCGTAGTTTCCTTTCACCCGGTTTTCCGAGTGCTCGAAGAACGGCGTCGGCCCCAGCCAGCGGTCGTAATCGAACCCCTCGGGAACCGGAACGACGGCCTCTTTCGCCGGAGGCTGCGGAAACTCGCCAAGCCGGCAGTAGATTTCCTTGATTTCTCCTATCAGTCCGTTGCGCACCAGATTGGCGGCGATCCGGAAATAGACCGAAGACCGCTGCTGACTACCCACCTGCAGGATGCGTCCGTATTTTTTCTCCGCGGCCGCGAGCGCCTTGCCCTCCTCGATGGTTAGGGTCATCGGTTTCTCCACATAGACATCCTTGCCGGCCTTCATCGCCGCCAGCGCGATGGCCGCGTGCCAGTGGTCGGGGGTGGTCACGCACACCGCCTGGATGTCGGGGTTGGAGAGCACTTCTTCGAACCGCCGTGTGGCCAGGATGCCCTCATAGCCCTTGCTTTTGAGAACGTCCTGGGCCTTTTTCGCCTGCCAGTCCCTAACGTCGCACACCGCGATCGGCTGGACGTTTTTCATGCCGGGAAACGATCGCACGTGGCCGTCGGAAATCAGGCCCATGCCGATGAAGCCCATGCCGATCCGTGAATTCGCGGCGGCTTTGGACGCGTTGCCCAGTGTCTCGGAGCGGATGATTTGCGGGGCGAATACCGCGCCCGCGGCACCGAGGGATGATGTGAGAAACCGGCGGCGGCTGGTTGTCCGAGGATGGTTCATGGCAGTTTTTCTAACGGTTGTTGGATCGGGGAATTTTGAAATGGGCGACCGCGAGCGCCGCCTGGCGGAAGGGTTCAGCCGTTGAGCTTCTCCAGCGCCTTCGGAAGGAAGACGCCGTCCTTGCGGATCAGCTTGCCATTGAAGATGATCTCGCCGCCGCCATAGTCCTTGCGCTGGATGTTCACCATGTCCCAGTGGACCTGCGAGCGGTTGCCGTTGTTGGCGTCCTCGTAGGACTCGCCGGGTGTGAAGTGGAACGATCCCGCGATTTTCTCGTCGAACAGGATGTCGCGCATCGGTTCGCGGATCCGGGTGTTGAAACCGAGGGCGAACTCGCCGATGTAGCGCGCGCCTTCGTCGGAATCGAGGATCCTGTTGAGCGCCTTGGTCTTCGCTCCGGCCTCGGCCTTGACGATTTTCCCTTTCTCAAACTCGAGGCGGATGCCGTCGAAACCGATTCCCTGATAGATGGTGGGCGCGTTGTAGCTGATGTGGCCTTCCACGGAATCGCGCACCGGCGCGGTGAAAACCTCGCCGTCCGGAATGTTGTAGTTTCCGCCGCAAACGACCGACGGAATGTCCTTGATCGAGAACTTCAGATGGGTCCCCGGTCCGGTGATCTCCACGCGGTCGGTCTTGTCCATCAGTTTCTTGAGCGCGTTCATCGCGGGAACCAGCGCCTTGTAGTCGAGCAGACAGACGTCGAAATAGAAATCCTCGAACGCCTCGGTGCTCATGCCGGCCTGCTGGGCCATGGCGGACGACGGCCAGCGCAGCACGCACCATTTGGTCTTCTTGACCCGGTAGTCGAGCACCGGGCGGAGATGTTTCATCGCGAGCCGCATTTTGTCGGCGGGGACGTCCGAGGTTTCGGTGATGTTGTGGCTGCCGCGGACGGCGATGTAGGCGTCCATGTCCTTCATTTCCGCAAGCAGGTGCTTCGACATGATGCTGTATTGTCCGTCCTCGGCGCCTTTCATCATTTCGCGGGTCAGGCGGGCCTGATGGACGCGGAGAAACGGCAGGGCGCCCTTGGCGCGCGCCTCGCGGATCAGCGCCAGACCGATGGAGTCGGGCACATCGTGGAGGTCGATCAGAACCTTCTCACCTTTCTTCAGATAGGTGGAATAGCGGACGAGTTGGCGGGCTAGGGCGTCGATGCGTGAATCGTGCATGGGCGGAGAAATACCGGCCCCAACCGGGATTTCCAAGCGGGAAATGCGCGCATTTCCGGAAATGGCCCGATTTCGGGTGCGCGGATCGCTCTAACCGGCCGGTTGGCTGCGTGGCAGGCTCCCGGCGCGCACCGTGGTTTCAGGCATCTTCACCCACGGCGGATTTTTGCACGAACATCCTGCCGGGATCGGAAGCACAATCACGGAACAGCGGGTTTGACCGCTGAAGCGCTGAGACCGCTGAGAGACGCTGTGTTTTCCGAAATTCGCAGCGACATCAGTGGTTCTCTGCGTTTCAACGGTTGACTCCCCCGCGAACCGAGGGGATCCCGCAACCGCCGCTGACGCTGACGCTCCCGCAACCGCCCCTGACACTCCCGCAACCGCCGCTGACACTCCCGCAGCCGCCGCTGACACTCCCGCAGCCGCGTCTGACAATTCGCCATCTGGCCACAGCAAGGCCGCAATAACCGCTTTTTCCAGCAACATTCCAACAAATACCACTCGCGAGGCTTCGGATAGAGCGTATTTTGCTGTCGTCCTGTCATTTCCCGGAACACTCGAAATACGATGAACAACCGCTACGCCAACCGTATCGACATGAGCCGGACCGTCATTGCCCTGCTGGACGATCCCACCTATCTGGCCGCGTGGCAGGGGAGGCCGCCCTTGCAATTCGGCACCAAAGCCGCGTCCCTCCGCACCGCCGTGGAGGCCTTCGCCGCCACCGCCGCCCGGCAGTCGGCCGTCATCACCGGCGCCGCCCTCGACAAAGAGACCATCACCTATCCCGGCGGCTTCACCCGCATCCTCGACCGCAACACACCCTCCCTCGGTCGCCCCACCGGCTGGCAACTCGGCATGGCCGACACCAATGGAGCGCTGGCTTCAGCCGGCGTGGAAAACACCGCCACATACGGCTACTCGGAAACCACCGGTCGCCTCGAAACCGTCTCCGGCAACTCCTCCGGCACCTTCACCTACGGCTACGAGACCAACAGCAGCCTCATCAAAACCGTCACCCGTCC
Source organism: Verrucomicrobiota bacterium (assembly GCA_017301995.1). Lineage (GTDB taxonomy): Bacteria > Verrucomicrobiota > Verrucomicrobiia > Verrucomicrobiales > Akkermansiaceae > Luteolibacter. The sequence continues at coordinate 31,392 of JAFLEH010000030.1, forward strand.
CGGTCTCCTCGAACCCCAGCCCGCTCTCCGCGTCACCAACACCTGGGAACCCGCCCGCGACGTCCTCTTGACAAAAGCCAACGAACTGGTATCGGATAATGCCGCAACTGACATCGCCTCCATCACCTACACCGTGAACGCCCTCGGCCAGAGAACCCACGCCACCAACGGCACCGAATGGGCCTACGACACCCTCGGCCAGCTCACCTCCGCCGACGACACCACCCCCGCCGCCGACCGCGCCTACCAATACGACGCGATCACCGAAGGCTCCGTCACCTTCGCCCCCACCTATGACGACGACGGCAATCAGGAGAACACGCAAATCCAGGGTCTTGAATCTTCAAGTCTTGCCTCTTGCGTCTATCACCGGGACGCGGAAAACAGATTGACCTCCGTCACCACCCCCACCGGCGAAGTCCTGGCCACCTACACCTACGACGCCCAATCCCGTCTCATATCTTCCACCAGTCAACCAATGACCAATGACCAGTCAACCACTCTCTACCTCTACGACGGCTGGAACCGCATCGCCGAATATCAACTTCAGAATTCATCCTTCAACCTTCATACTTCCTACCTCTGGGGTCTCGACCTCAGCGGAAGCTTCCAAGGCGCCGGTGGCGTCGGCGGCCTTCTATCCGTCAACCGCATCGGCTCCCCGCTGGCCTATCCCGCATATGATGGAAACGGAAACATAACAGAATACCTCGGAGCGGACGGCACTGTTCTAGCCCACTTCGAATACGATCCCTTCGGGAACACAGTCGTCAACACAGACGCCACGAACCAGTTCGCCTACCGTTTCAGCACCAAACCCATCGACCCCTCCACCGGCCTCTACTACTACGGGTACCGCTGGTATGATCCGCACACCGGCAGATGGCCAAGCAGGGATCCGATAGGGGAAAATGGCGGGGCGAACCTGTATGGGTTCGTGGGGAATGATGGGGTGGATTGGGTGGATTGCCTCGGGTTAAGACCCCCTCCGCATATGCCCACCGGCGATGGCATTCCTTGGGATGGCACGTTCCCTCATCGCGCTCCTATTCCAGGCGATGTCATGACTCCGAGAAGGTTTGAGAAACTATCAAAGTCAGATTCAAAAAACTGGAAAGACGCATTCAAGGATAGGTTTGGTGATGCAATAAATCGATCTGCGTTGGCAAATTGTGTACCGAAGAGGCTAATAGCAGCTCTAATTGCAAATGAAATGATTGAGTGGGTTCCTCCTGATGGACCATCGCTTGACGGTCCAGGTGGTGGGGGCATCGGCCCGGCACAAGTATCTATTGATACCGCAATTGAACACGGTCTGACTGATGTTACCCCATTAAGTTTTCCGGCGCATGTTGTTAATAACGCCACTATTCGAGGTTTGGCAAATCTGCAATACCGCAATGCAGTGAAGCAAACGCTAACTTCGGACGAAGGATCTGTTGAGGCTGCTGCTCGTTTAATCAGGGAGTACCTCAAAAAGATATGTGTTATGAGAGAAATTGGAACCCTTGGCGCTGGATTTGTCGCGCGCTTTGAATCGAATTCTGGCAAATTTGACCCTTGCAAATTTGACCACTTGTGTTGTATGAGTTGCAAAACCATAGTCGATGCCGAATTCGGCGGTTGTGTCATAGATATAATGGGCGCGATGTGGAATAGCCCTGACGTTGTTGACGCACAACACGCAATTGGAGACAATAACTTTCGAAACGCGGATCGCAATGGGGCTCGGGCGGCTCAATATATTGCTTTGATTATGGATGATTTGATCAAATGAAACGCTTCCGAAAAATGGCCGTATTTTGCGCCGTACTCATTTATCTTGGCTTTCCGTTCCTTGCCGGGGTTTTGGGTTTGGGACGTGATCCTTCGGGACCGAGGATTTACCCAGAGTTGTACCACACGATACTGTTTGGAATCGGATACTATTTGAAGACGGGCACGAGGCCTCTAACACCCATCCCAATTCCTGAGCGCCCGTGGTTTTATGGGGAAATGAACCAATAGCATTTTCCCGGACAAATGATCCTCCCAATACAATTCCCCAGACAAATAGTTGTGTAGCGGCTGCCGTTACCGCGGTGGTCGTCGCCGCTCCGGCCGTGCTGGCCGCGGGCGCGGTGGCCTTGGGAGATTGAACCCTACGCGCCAACCATAAGCAGTTGGCGTGCCAACTCTTGGAATATGCAGCGTAAATGGCTTCTCGGTTATGAACGCTCCGCCGTTAGGATTGCCTGTCGGTTGGAATCGCGCCCATGCCGCCCGCTTGCACGCAGTCCTTATGGCATGAGCCGCAATCCCACCCGGCAGGGCGTTTCCGGAGCAAATTTTCACCTACATCTGACTGAACACACCAATGCCTGGCCCGCCTCGTGGCACTGTCCCGGTTAACCAAAGGCTGCCTCTGTCGGTGCGTGGCGACGGCCCTTTTCAAATTCGGTAAGGTATGCGGCTCATTTCCGCGATGTCGCCGGGAGATTGAGCAAATTCCGCTTCCCCCGCAACGCCGCATTTGCCATAACCGTTCCGCCTTGACCCGCCTCGCCGTCATCTTTCCGCTGCTTTTCCTCTGGCTATTTCGTAGCAGGTCAGGCCACAGGTTACCCTCGCCACGCCGGTGTTGATCCGGTAGCCCACTTGCACGGCGGATTTTTGCACGAATATCCTGCCGGGATCGTTCCGGCGGTCCCCCTTCGGGGCTGCCGCTTCGCGCCAGTCTATCTCGCATCCGCTCGGTTCAGCGGTTGACTCCTCCGCCAATCGAGTAGCTCGAGTGGCTCCCGTTCTCGGAATCGGCCATTCCCGCTTGCCAGTCGCGGGCGGGCGGGGTAGGGTCGGCGCATGGTGTTAGGCATACTAGGCTCCGGCTCCGGCTCGAACATGCAGGCGATCCTCGATGCGATCGACGCCGGCACGCTCGACGCGCGGATCGCGCTGGTGCTCTCGGACAACCCCGGCGCGTTCATCCTCGAGCGTGCCCGCGCCCGTGGGATTGAGGCCGGAGTGATCGATTGCGGCGGGTTCAAGACGAAATTTCCGGATGAGGCGCAGGCCGCCACCGCCGCCCGGCTGAAAGAGGCCGGGGTGGAGTTGGTCTGCCTGGCCGGGTTCCTGAGGTTGGTGAAACGCCCTCTGTTGGAGGCGTTTCCGCGCCGCATCATCAATATCCATCCGTCATTGCTGCCGCGTTTTCCCGGTTTGGAAGCATGGAAACAGGCGCTCGACGCGGGAGTCCCGGAAACCGGCTGCACGGTCCACTTTGTGGACGAAGGCATGGACACCGGCCCGGTGATCGTCCAGGAATCCGTTCCCGTGCTGCCCGGCGACACTCCGGCCACCCTCCACGCCCGCATCCAGACGGTCGAACACCGGCTCTATCCGGATGCGGTCGGGAGGGTGATTGTTGAAAATCTGAAATGCTGAAAATCTGAAACGCTGAAATCTCAAACGATCGAACCGATTTACCGATGGCCAATACCGAATGCCTCAAGCGGCTCCACGAACGCCTCACGGACACCGTGTTGGGCTCGGAGGAAGCCGCCACCCTGTTGCTAACCGCCCTGCTGGCCCGAGGCCACGTGCTGATCGAAGGCGCGCCGGGGATCGGCAAGACCACACTCGGGCATACGCTTGCCTCATCCATCGGCGGGGTTTTCAAACGGATCCAGTTCACCCCGGATCTGCTGCCCGCGGATTTGTTGGGGTACTCGCTCTATCGGATGGACAGCGGCGCGTTCCAGTTCATTGCCGGGCCGGTATTCGCCAACTGCGTTCTAGCCGATGAAATCAACCGCACCTCGCCGCGGGTGCAGTCGGCCTTGTTGGAGTGCATGAACGAGGGACAGGTGACCCTCGACGGCGAGACCCGTCCGCTGCCGCAGCCGTTTCTGGTGATCGCCACCCAGAACGACACCTATGCCACGGGAACCTTTCCGCTGCCGGAGCCGCAGCTCGACCGGTTTCTGCTGTCGATCGCGATGACCCTGCCCGATCCGGCCACCCAGAGCCAAATCCTGCTGGCCCACGCCAACGGCACGATTCCCGTGCTCAACGGCGACTCGGCGCTCGTTTCGCCGGAGGAAATCCTGGGCCTGCAAGCCGCCGCGGCCGCGCTTCCGGTGTCCGCCGCCATCGCCGAATACGTCACCAACCTGTGCCAGTGCCTGCGCCGCCTCGCGGGTGCCGAGCACGCGGTTTCGGTGCGCGCCGCGCTCGCCATCGTCCAAGCGGCGAGAGCCCGCGCGTTTCTCGACGACGCGGCCGCGGTCTATCCGGATCATGTCCAGGAGGTCTTCACCGCGGTGATGCGTCACCGCGTGCTGCCCAACGACGGCGCGGACCCGGCGTTGGTTGTCAGGGCGGCGCTGGAGCAGACGGCGGTGGTGTGATGCGGGAGCCAACCCGAATTCCGAAGTTGAAAGTTTTCATCTGGCCCCTTTTTACCGCTGAACCACTGAGAACCGCTGAATTCGCTGAGTTTTGTTTTTGATCAGGATGCCCGTACCAAATGGTGAATCGGTTTCGATCCGATTTTTGTAGCCTCAATTTCAGCGCCCTCAGCGGTAAATCGAGCGTCCAAACTATCTCGAACTTAGGATTTCGGGTTCAATCCGGTTAGGCGGAGCTTTCCTCCAGGTCGAACCAGCCGGTGGGTTTCTCCTGGTGGGCGCAACGGACGGCGGCTTGGTTGCAGCCCTGCTCGTCGAGGCAGCCGCGCATCAGGCGGAGGACCAGATCGGGACAGTTGCAGTCGGAACTGAGATGGCCGAGGACCACATGGCGGAGTTCGGGGTGGGCGATTTCGCCGATGAGTTCCATGACCTGGGTGTTGGAAAGATGCCCGTGGCGGGAGCTGATCCGCTGTTTGGTGGCCCAGGGGCGTTTGGTATCGGCTTCGAGGAGGTTTTCGTCGTAGTTGGCCTCGACGAACAAAGCATCGAGCCGCAGCAGGCTGGCGACGATGCTGCGGGTGACATGGCCGGCGTCCGAGAGCACGCCGAGCGCGCGGCCGGCGTGGCGGATGACAAAACCCACCGGGTCCACCGCGTCATGCTGGGTGGCGAAGGGCGAGATTTCCGCGGATCCGATGGCAAACGGGCGACCGCTATCGAAAACCCGCCAGGTTCCGTGAGGCACGCCGGTTTCTCTAACCAATCGGACGGTTCCCGGCGTGCCGTAAACCGGAACGGGATGCTGCTTGAGGAAAACTTTCAGCCCGCGGGTATGGTCGCCGTGCTCGTGGGTGAGCAGGATCCCGTCGAGCGACCCCGGATCCACGCCGATCTCCGCCAGGCGGAGCACCAGTTGCTTGGCGCTGAGGCCGGCGTCCAACAACAGCCTGACGCCGCGGCAATCGACGACCGCCGCGTTTCCCCCGCTGCCACTGCCCAGCACCGCGAACCGCATGCGGCGGAGCATTTCCAAGCCCGCCCGGAATGGCAAGCGGAATGGTCCCGATGATTCGGAACCTACCGCCCGGGAGCGCGCATGGAGCGGGAAGTCACTCCCCAACGGTGAGTTTGGCTTTCAGCCACTGGGCGGCCTGGAATTCGCCCGCCTGCCAAGCCAGATCGTAATAGCGCTCCGCATCGTGCGGAGCCATTTCGGATAGGTGCCCGGCCATGGACGCGAGGGACTCGATTTCCGCCCTGGCGCTCCGGCACCGGCTCATCATCTCGCCAACGGTGGGACCGCCCGGCTCGATCACCGACGCCTCCGGCAACGCCGCAAGCACCGCCATCTCATGAGCCGAGGCGGCGGCACGGGCAAGCAGCGTGTCGGTCCGGCGGATCCGTTCCGCCAAGACCAATCCCTGCCGTGCGAGGGTTAGAGACCGTGCGGTATCCCCCCGACCTGCGGCCCGCCGAATCTCAACCCCGAGGTGGTCTCCCAGCCCGGCGAGTTCGAGGTTTCCGGCCTGGCTATCGCGAAACATCGCGACAACCCGCGCCGCCTGCGGCGAATACCCGGCGGATCGGTACATCCGCTCCATCTCGCCGCGGGTGTCGAGCGCGTAGCTTTCGAATCCGGGCTTCGCGGTGGCCGCGGCCACGGCGGCGAACGCCTCATCGGTCCGGCCGGACCTGAAGTCCTCCAACGCCTGAAAATAATCGCCTAACGGATTATCCGGCGCGGCGGCGCGGAAGGCGGACAGGGCGCCCAACCTCGACTCATCGCCGCCGTATAGCAGCAGCGCGAGCAGGACCCTCGGGTCGCTTGGCGATTTTTTCGCGGCCTCCAACAGATATTCCGGACCTTCGATTAGATTCGACGCCGCCAGCAGCCCGGAGGTCGGGCGGCCGCTCCGATTGAGATGGTTCTCGATCTCTTCTCGCGTCAGCTTGGGGATCTCCCAACTGTCGCAAAGCGCGACGATCTCCGCGAACGAAATCCTGTGGGCTTGACTGGCGCCACCGGCACCCTCGTCATTTCCCCGCGCGGCCGATTGCCGGCGGCTGGGTCCGGGATTGGGATCGGAATCCGCCGTTGGAGCGGTGCCGCGCAAGGTCCACCACACACCGGAACCTATCAGACAGATGCCCGCCACCGCAGCGGCAACGGCGCGACCGGACCCGACGGAATGAGGATGCCTTTTCCTTTTCATGGGCTGGAGGATGGAAACCCAGGCGCCCGCCGTCAAGACGGAAAATGAAACCCGCGCGCGGGCCGCCGTGGACCGGCCCATGCTTTCTCCGCCCTTCCCATGCGGGCGGATTCACTTTTCTCCCCGCAAATGGAGAACCACGGTGGTGAGAGGCGGAACCTCGACCGGTTTCGATGGATCGGTCTTCCGGCCGGTGACGAGATCGGTGGCGGATGCGAAACCCGCCGGAAGTGTTAGACGGCGCGCCGAGTCCGTGGTGGTGTTCACGGCGAACAGATAGTCGCCGTACCGGAGGTGATAGAACGCGGCCTTGCCGACGAAAGGTCCCCAGTTTCCGTAGGCGGGCAGCCTGGCGTCCGGCGGGCGTCGGGCGATCGGCAGCTTCTCGCCGGCCCACGCCTGGTGGAGGGTTTCGCCGGGTGGCGCGATGCCGCCGGTGCGGAGAAAGTCGATGTGGTCGGGGCGCTGCCAGAAATCCCCGGTTCCGTCCACCTCGAATTCGGATAGAACGGTGGCGATGCGCATGCCGCCGGGCCCGGTTTCGAGGATCCGCGTGGAGCCGCTCACGCCGCGCTCCTGCCGGTAGTAGAAGTTCACGAACAGCCTGCGGTCGCCGTGTTTCATGGCGATGACCGCGTTCTCCTCGTCGGCGAAGACGAAGTCCGGTTGGCCGTCGCCCATGGGGATGCGGAAGGCGCTGGGAGGCAGGGATTTGACGGTGGCGTATTCGCCAATGTTGCGCATCATGCCGAGGGTGTCCGGGTCTTTGGCACGCTGGGCAAGGCGCGGATAGTATTGGTTGTCGGCCAAACATTGTTGGGTGGCGCCCACGGCGGCCGCGTCCCTGGTGAAAGCGGGCACCGTCATCCACCAGTCCTCGCGGACATCGCAGGTGCCGTAGGCCGGATTGGACATGGGGAAATGGGCGGTGCGGTTGTCGATTTCGCTGGGGATCCGCATGGTGCGGAACCCTTCGGCATCCACCGCCGGATAGCGGAAGTTCAAACGCGCGCGGTGCATTCTAACAAGCTGTTCGCGGAGTTGCGGGTCACCGCTGAGATCGGCCATGTCACGCAGGAATTTCAGGATCGTTTCCCCATAGCTGGCCACCCATCCGAGTTCGCGGGAGACCGCCTTGCGGGTGACGATGCGGTGGTTCGCCCCATAAGGCATCTCACTGCCGGTGGCGGTGTCGTTTCCAAGCCACGGGAGAATTCCCGCCGATTCGCGGAGGTACCGCAACGCCGCCTGCTCGGTTAGGGCGCGCTCCGGTGAAATCACCGCTAGCCCCCGGTTGGCGGTGTAGATTCCGTAATCCACGATCATCGACTGGTTCGTGTAGGGCCGGCGTCCCTGGGTGCGGGTCCAATCGACGCTGGCACGGAGAAACCGCGACCACACCTCGCGGCGTGTCAGGCGGAGGGTTTTTCCGGATGGGGCGGGCGAAGTGTGGGACGCGTCAAGGTTGGGATCGTCACGGCGGGTGAAGGGAAGAAACGGCAACTCGGCGGAAACCTCGACCGACTCATCGAGCGCGCGATCTAACAATGTGTTTGCCCCGAGCCGGGCGATGGCCTCGCCGAGCGGTCCGGCACCGTTCCATGTCGCCCCGATCCGGCCCGGTCCGACGAACGCGTCACCCAGCCGAACCAACGAGGCGACCGCCTCCGGTTTCCGATAGGCAACGGTCCACGGGATGTGGTAGGCCTCGGCCACCAGAACAAGAGAGGCTCCGGCATCCTTGGTCTTGGGCTTGTCCTGTTCCAACAGATCACCAAGCCGCTGGTTGACGGTGGTTTTCATGGTTTCCAACAATCCATCAACCGGCCCGGCCGGACGGACCCTCGTTTCGGGATGTGGTTCCTGCTTTTCCCCGGCTGGCGGTTCGAAACGGACATCGGTATGGGTGCAGACCGCATAGATCCCTCGGCTGGGCCGGGCCAGCTCGCGTTGCTTCAATGCGAATGTCTGGCCATACGGCCACATGCGTCCCAACGCCTCGATCCGGAATCCGATCTTCGCGCGTCCGGCGGTGCGGAACCTGGGAAGCGCCACGGTCTGATAGAAGAAGCGGCCGGGGCAGAGCGGGTCGCGATCACACTGGTTCAGCACATCGTGGTCGCCCTCGTGCCGGTAACCCACCTGCATTCCATCCATGAAAAGCAGCAACCGGCCGCGGTCATCGCCGCAATCCGATCCCCACAGTTTGACGGTTAGATAATTCTGGCGTTCCGGATCCACCATGAGATCGAACGCGAGGTTGCCTCCGCGATAGGAAACCGGATCCAGTGGAAGAAGCTGGCGCGCCGATTGGCCCAATCCGCCACGGATTGTCTCGCTGCGCACCGTTTCGAACGCATGAACTCGCTCCGAATCCGCATTTCCGAAATCCAGCCGATCAATGGCTTGGGCGTCCGCGGCGTTCGGTTCAAGGCAGCGGAGCAACGAAAACGCCAGGAAAAGGCGGAAGAGGGTGGTGTTCATCATGGGGCACGGCGCGGCCCGAGTCTTGGATCGCGGGCCGCGAACGATTTACGCCGGGAAAACCGGGACCTGTCGTCGCCAGTGCGGGGAGTATGTGTTCACTGGAAACCTGGTGGCATTTGCCGCGTTCCCCCGATGCGGCGGATTGTCTATCGCGATCGGTTTTGTCTTGCCCCGGCGGAGCATTTCACGCAATGTCGCGGGGTGATGAAACACCTCCTTCTCCCCATCGCCGCCATTTCCGCGCTGTCCTCCGTCCTCGTGGCGGCGGATTTCGCGGGTTCGTCCGATCACCCGCTCGTCAAACGGGTCACCGGGTCCGAGATCTTCTTCGCGAAGAAGTCCGATTTTGAGAAACTGAAGCTCGCTCTCGGCAAGATCGAGTGGAGCGGCGCCGAGGCCAAGGTCAAACCCTATCAAAGCGCCACCGTCGAGGGCAAGCTCCTGACCAACTATTACAAAACACCGGACAAAATGGGCACGCTGGAAGTGCTCCGCAACTACGAGCAGGAACTCAAGGAAGGCGGGTTCGAGATTCTCCACAGCGGGCAAGGAGAGGAAATCGAAACCATTGGCTACAACAACCAGATCGCCCGCGAGATCCTCGGCATGACCGGCACCTACGGCACCCCGGAGGAAAAGGCCCAGTGGCCGTTCCAGCACACCGACGAGAAAAAGGCGGGCTACATCGCCGCCAAAAAGACCGGCGACTCCGGAGAAATATATGTCAGCGCCTACATCGTTTCCAATCAGCATAACAAGTGGCTGGACATTCCGGTGGACCGCACCCTCGTCCGGCTGGATGTCTGCGAGGTCAAGGCCCGCGAGCAACGGATGGAACTCGTGAAAAGCGGGGAAATGGCCGACCAGATCGCCCTCAACGGCCGCGTCGCCCTCTATGGCATCCTGTTCGACTTCGACAAAGCGACGATCCGCCCCGACAGCGAGCCCACGCTGGCCGAAATCGCCAAACTGCTGAAGGAAAAACCCGCGCTCAACATCCTCGTCGTCGGCCACACCGACGCGACCGGCGGCTTCGAATACAACCGCGGCCTCTCCCAACGCCGCGCCGAAAGCGTCGTCGCCAGCCTCGCCGCAAAAGGCATCGCGAAAGAACGCCTCTTCCCCGTGGGTGTCGCCTTTGCCTCTCCCGTCGCCACCAACACCACCGAAGACGGCAAGGCCAAAAACCGGCGCGTCGAACTGGTGGACATGGCCGGCGGCAAGGCGAAATAGTCCCGGCCGACCGGCGGGTGTTGGCGGATGGCAGGGGGGCGGAACCTGTCGCAAGGATTTTCCAAGACCTCCCCGCTTCCGAGCGATGTCTAGCGGAAGATCGTTCATGCCGCCCGCTCGGGGAACACCCCTGCCTGGGACTGCATCCAAAGGTGCTCGAGTGGTTAAAAGAACGCCGCTTGGCAACCCAAGCCCTACAAATGACTTGCTCCGAAGGATCAGGCGTGCGGGGGGCGAGGACCACGGTTGGTTTCGAAAATCCGGAGAAAGTCGGGTTAACATCGGGACATTTCCGGCCCTTTAGCGTATGTAGAATCCAGTTTTGAACCGCCCGCCTTCCCAATCCGCCGATCTAGCCGAATTTGTCCGCCTGTTGACCGATCATCAGGCGGTGTTGCGCGGCTACATCCGCACGCTGGTGCCGCAGGAGGCCGATATCCGGGACGTTTTGCAGAACACCAATCTCGCGCTGTGGGAGCGGCGGGAAACGTTCGAGCCAGGCACGAATTTCAAGGCATGGAGTTTCGCGATCGCCCGGTTCCGGGTGATGGAGCACCGCAAAAAGCTGCTGCGGGAACACAAACTGGTGTTTTCGTCCGAGCTCATGGAAATGTTGGGCGATGCATGGAATGAGCGGGACGCGGACATGGTGGAAACCGAACTCCGGGCGCTTGAGGAATGCCTGGACGGGCTGCGCAAGAAGGACCGGGACCTGATCGCCGCGCGCTATGAAACGAAAACGCCGCTCGCCGAGTATGCGAAGACCGACGGCCGGTCCGAGCCCTCGCTGCGCGTGGCGCTCAACCGCCTCCGCGGCATCCTGCGCCAATGCATCGACTCGAAACTCTCGGGCGAAAGGGGGATCGCGTGACCCCGCTTCCGGCCAACGAACTCGACCGGCGGATCCACGCGCTGCTGGACGGCGCGATCACCGGCGAGGAGCACCGGGAACTCGAAAGCGTTCTTCTATCCGACGAATCCGCCCGGCGGCGCTACATGGGTTTGGCCGCGTTGCACGGGTTGTTGGAAATCGAGGCCGAGCAGCGGAGCAATACCGTCCGGCAGGGTCCGGTGCCGGTGGATCTGGTGGTTTTCCGTCAGCGCCGGAGGTTGTTCCGTGTCGCGGCGATCTCGGCGGCGGCGGTGTTGTTGGCCGGGGCGTTCGTTTTGCGGCTGTTGTTCGTGCCGCCGCCCGCCACGGCCACGGTGGCCATGTCCGAGGGCACGATTTTCACGATTTCCCACGCCTCCACGCTCGCCAAGCCCCCGCCGGAAGGCGCTCTGATGCCGGGATCGACCCTACGGATCACCCAAGGCAACGTCGAACTGACCTTCGGGTCCGGGGTTAAAGCCATCGTCCAGGGGCCGGAAAACCTAACCGTGATCGACCACCGGAGCGTGGCCATGCGCGAGGGGGTGGCCTGGTTCCATGTGCCGGCCGCCGCGACCGGTTTCGAGGTCCGGACACCCGAGCTGCGGGTAGTCGATCTGGGGACCGAGTTTGGCGTCATCGCGCGGCCGGACGCCGCCGACGAGGTGCACGTTTTCAAGGGCAAGGTGAAGGCCGAAGCGCTTCAGGGCGTGGGCGAGAGCGGCGTCCTAACCGCCAATCAGGCGCGCTCGACGTTTGTTTCGGGCAAACTGAGGGAAACCAAGCCGGCGCCGGAACGGTTTCTGACGAAGCTGCCGTCCGGCATGCCCTATCTGCACTGGGGATTCGAAGAAACGGACCCCGCCTCTTTCAGGGTTTCCGGCACCCATCCGCGGGCTAAAGCGATCACCGCCACTCCGCGGGCCGCCGCGCATCCTTCGGCCCTGCGCGGCGTGTCCGGCAGATTCGGCCGCGGCCTCGCCACCGACGGGACCGGGGCCTTTCTAACCACCAATTGGGAGGGGATCGGCGGCAATTCGCCACGCAGCATCGCCTACTGGATCCGGCTGAAACCGGGCGTGTCGTATCTCGATCCGGTGGTCGGTTGGGGAGAGCGCTCCGGGCTGCGCTCGTTTTTCGCAGGCGTGGACCACTCCAACCGGGATGGCCGCGCGGTATCGTTGGTTTCGTTCGAAAACGTATGGTATGAGGGGACCACCCACCTCGACGACGGCGCGTGGCACCATATCGCGTATGCCTACACGGGCGGGAGGCTTGCCGACGGCGGTCCCGAGGTGTTGGGATTTGTCGATGGAAAGCCGGATTCTCTCCGGCTCGTGATCTCCTCCGAGGCCTCGCCCGGCGGGGTGCATCCGGTCAACACCGACACCACCAGCCACGATGCGTATCCGCTAACCCTATTCTGTCATCTCTATGGCGCGCCTGATGGCATTCGGAATCCGGTTGAAATCGACGAGTTGTTCGTGTTTCCCGGTGCCATCACCGCGGAGCAGGTCGGCAATCTGATCCGGTTCAATCGTCCGGATCCGCCGCCACGCGGGCGATGAAAGCCCATTCCCAACCAATCCGTTAACATTCCAACCGATTCCGACCTTAAACTCCGATGGCTTTGATGCCTTGCTCCAGCCGCTTTTTCCAATCCAACCGATAACCAGACCGACCTAGCCCATGAAACCCTCATTCAATCCGCTCCTGATCGCCTCCGCCCTGCTCTCGTCCGGCATCGCGCAAGCCGCTGACTACAACTGGGGCACCACCACCCAGAACTTCACCATCAACCGTACCGACTGGGGCCGGGACATGCCGGCTTACGGCACCATCGACAACAGCACCGGTGACATGGGAATCTACTGGCGCGGGTCCTCGGCGGACAGGACCTACATTCATTTCGACCTCAGCTCGCTCGCGGGAGTCACGCTCACCTCGAATGTTTCGCTCAACTGCGCGGTCAACGCCCAGTGGGGCGGAGTCGTGACCGGATCGACCGTCAACACGGTGAATGCCGCCTGGACCGCCAGCAATGGCAGCACCGCGCCCGGCATCACGACCATCGCCGGTGCCACCAATGCCACCGGCACCTTCACCACCGGCCAAATCGCATCCTGGGTGGTCCCACAAGCGACTTTCGCCAGCTACATCGGGAGTCCCGCCTATTACGGGCTGGCCCTTCAGGGAGCCAACGGCACCACCGCCCACTTCAACGGCACATCCACGCTCACCGGATCCTACACGGCCGGGTTGGTCCGTGTGATTGGCGGCACGGATTGGAGCGCGGTCACCTGGGACGGCGGCAGCAGCACCGCCACGCTCGCATCGGCGGACGCGAGCGGTGGAAACCTGATCATCAGCCCGGGCTGCACCTTCTCCGTCACCGGGACCGGCACGCTGGGAACCGGAACCTTCTCCGGTACGATCAGCAACGCGGGCACCCTCTCAATCGATAGCTCCGCCAGTCAAACCCTCGGCGGCGCGATCTCCGGCGCGGGCGGACTCACAAAAAGCGGCAACGGCACTCTCAAGCTGACCAGCGTCAACTCCTACACCGGCGCGATCAACATCAACGGAGGAACGCTTGAGGCGGCCGCGGCCACCAGTGGCAACGCCAGTGCCATCGGCAACGGCTCAAACACGGTCAATGTGGCGACTGGCGCGACCTTGCTCTTCAGCACCAACGGCCGCACCGCCGGCTATCACTCGGGAACGGTCAATCTGAACGGCGGCACCATCACTTTCAACTCCGCCGACGTTTCCTTCGCCTCCGGCAGAACCCTCACCCTAGACATCGCCCCGTGCACGATTGACGGCAGCGGACAATGGCGCATGCGCGACGCCAACGCCAAGGTGGCGGTCACCGCCGCGGCTTCGGGCTCCACCATCAGCGTGGCCGACCTGCGGCTGACCACCGGAGGCGGCGGTGTGCACACCTTTGACGTGGCCGACGGCACCGCTACCAGCGACCTGACAATATCGTCCGCAGTCTCCGGTCACTTTGGAGGCGAAAAACTGACCAAATCCGGGGACGGCACCCTCGCCCTAACCGGAACCAACACCTACACCGGAACCACCACCGTGAACGGCGGCACCCTGGCCCTCGCCGGCACCCTGGCGGGCCCGGTCACGGTCAACGCCGCCACCCTCGCCGGCACCGGCACCCTTTCCAACACGGTCGGCATCTCCGCCAGCGGCGCGATCGAACCCGGTGGAGCCGGAACGACCGGCACCCTGACCGTCAACAACACCCTGACTCTGGCCGGCGAAACCCGCATGGAACTCACCAAGACCGGTGCCACGCTCGATTGCGACAGGATCGCGGGCACGGGGGCCGTGGCTTTCGGCGGGATTCTGAAAATCACCGCCAGCGGCGACGCGCTCCAACTCGGAGACTCCTTCCAGTTGTTCACCGGATCCGGTGGATTCAGCCAGACATTTTCGTCGGTTGAGACACCGGCGCTCGGCACCGGCCTGAGCTGGGATATCACCCAACTGGCCGTGGACGGAACCATCACGGTTGTGAACTACGCCGCCGTGCCTATCTTCTCCATCCCCGCGGGCGGATATATTGGCGCGCAGTCGATTACCCTAACATCGGAACCCGGAGCCACCATCTACTACACGCTCGATGGCAGCGTGCCGACACTCGGGTCGGCCAGCGGAGCGAGCCCCCTGTCCGGAATCACGATTCCCCTCAGCTCCACCGTCACTATCCGCGCCTTTGCCACCAAGCCCGGCCAGGCCTCCAGCACGGAGGCTTCCGCGGTCTACACCACCATTCCCACCGCCGTCTGGAATGTGGACGACAACGGCCTCTGGTCGGAGTCCGCAAAATGGCTGGAAAGCGCAATTCCAGATGGAGCGGAAATTCCGGTTGATTTCCTAACCACATCGCAGTTGGCGGACACCACCGTGACCCTCGACAGCAACCGCACGGTGGGATCCATGACCTTCGGCAACGCGAATCCGATCAACTGGACCCTCGCCGCCAGCAACGGAGCCGTCCTGACACTCGATAACGGAGCCGCCACGCCAGCCATCACCGTGGATTCCAACACCGCCACCATCGCGGCGCCGCTCGCCGGCTTCAACGGTCTGGACATCGGCGGAGCGGGCACGCTCGTTCTATCCGGCGCGAACACCTACGCCGGTGACACCACCGTCGCCAGCGGAACCACACTCAAGCTGGGAGCGGCCGACCGGCTTCCGGATGGCGGGGGAAAAGGCAACCTCGCCCTATCCGGCACGCTCGATCTCGCGGGATTCAGCGATACGGTCAACGCCCTAACCGGAAACGGCCCGGTCGTCAAATCCGGCGCGGGGACATCGACCCTGACCATCGGTGGGGCGGATACCACCTTCACGTATGACGGCGTGATTTCCAACACCGAAGGCACGCTTTCACTGCGCAAGAACGGCACCGGCACCACCACTCTAACCGGCATCCATGCCTACAACGGGACCACCACGGTGAACGGCGGAACGCTGGAACTGCCCACCGGCTCCTCCATCGGCACGGCCACCAGCGGTCGGGTCATCGCCGCCGCCGGTACCCTCGCGCTTTCGGGAGGTACGATCACCACCAATGGCCAGGGAACCTTCCTGGCCGAAAGCACCGCCGCCACGTTCAACCACTCCGCGGGAAACCTGGTGATGAACGCTCCTGTCCAATACTGGGATGTCGTCGTCGGACAGTTCGCCGCCGCCACTTGGAACCAAACCGGCGGCACCGCCAATCTCAACATCGGCGCGCTCTATGTGGGCAACAACATCGGTTCCGCCGGCACCGCGCTCAATCTCAGCGGCGGGTCGTTCTCGATCAATGGCACGGCGGGAACCACCGACCGCGGCCTGATTCTGGCGGTGCGCGCCGATGCCGCGCTCAATATCACGGGCACGGCGGCGGTCACGATCCCGGTGCTCCAATACGGACACTCCCCGGGAGTTAGCCTTGCCGGAATCACCGGAACCGTCAATCTGGACGGAGGAACCCTGACCGCCGAAACCGTCAAGAAAAACAGCGCCGGAACCGCCATCTTCAATTTCAACGGCGGCTTGCTCAAGGTGCCCGCCACCACCACCACCCTGATGTCCGGCCTAACCACCGCCAACGTCCGCGATGGCGGCGCGCGCATCGACACCAACGGGTTCACGGCCACCCTGGCCCAACCGCTGGTTCACTCGACCGTCGGTGGCGACGCCGCGACTGACGGCGGTCTAACAAAGTCCGGAACCGGCAAACTGGTTCTAACCGGATCCAGCAACTTCACCGGCAACACCGCGGTGAACGCGGGCACCCTCCAGGTGGACGGCGAGCTCACCGCCAGCCCGCAGGTGACCGTGGCCGGCGGTGCCACTCTGGGCGGTTCGGGAACCATCTCGGGAACCGTTATCGCGGACGGCTCGGTCGCCCCGGGCGCCAGCGTCGGCACGCTGGCCACGGGGAGCGTCGATCTGACGGGCGGGACCTACGCCTGCGAGATCGACGGCGCCACCGCCGACCGGTTGAACGTCACCGGCGATCTCGATCTAACCGGAGCGACGCTCGCGGTCACGGCGCTCAATCCGGCGACATTCACCGGTTCCGTGGTCATCCTAACCTACACCGGCACCCTAACCGGAGACTTCGGGACTCCCGCCTTGCCCTCCGGCATCACGCTGGAGCATGACGCCAACGCCAAGGAATTCCGCCTCGTGCGCGGCGGCGATTTCTATGCGTGGGCCACCGCCAACAGCGTCACCGGCGGTCCTAACGGCGACTCCGACAACGACGGCATCCGCAACCTCGTCGAATACGCGCTGGCCCTGAATCCGGCCGGCGCCGATGGCCAGGCGGGCAGTTACAACCCGGCCACCGGGGCGATCTCCTTCACCAAGCGGCAGGACGCCATCGACAACGGAGACGTCACCTATATAATCCAAACCTCACCGGACCTGGTCAATTGGACGCCCGCCGTCACCCATGGGTCCGGCAACACCTCGACCACCATCTCCACCACTCTAACCGTGGACGGTCCGAAGAAATTCGCCCGCCTCTCGGTGACCACCTCCGCCACCGCTCCCTGATCTCGAACCGCAACCGGCCATGAAACCATCCTGCAATCCATTCCTCGTTGCTTCCGCCCTGCTATCCGCTGGTGTCGCCAACGCCGATAATTACAACTGGGGATCCACCACCCAGAACTTCACCATCAACCGGACCGACTGGGGCCGGGACATGCAGCCCCACGGCACCATCGACAATACTTCAGGCGGCATGGGTATCTACTGGCGGGGTTCCGTGGCTGACCGAACCTACTTTCATTTCGACCTCAGCTCGCTGGTTGGAGCCACAATCAATGGCAATGTCTCTCTCAATGCGGTGATCGACGCCGCCAACGGGGGGGTGGTCTCTGGTTCCACCATCAACACGGTCAACGCCACCTGGACTGCCACCGCCGGCACTACGGCTCCCGGCATCACGGCCATCGCCGGGGCCACCAATGCCACTGGCACCTTCTCCACCGGGCAAACCGCTTCCTGGGTGATTCCACAGGCCGCATTCTCCACCTATGTGGGTAGCTCTACCTTTTACGGACTGGCCCTCCAGGGAGCAAACGGTACCAACGCCCATTTCAGCGGCACGCCGAACCTAACCGGCTCGTACACGGCAGGCTCGGTCCGTGTGATTGGCGGCACGGATTGGAGTGCGGTCACCTGGGACGACGGCACCAGCACCGCCACGCTCGCATCGGCGGACGCCAGCGGCGGCAACCTGATCATCAGCGCGGGGAGCGCCTTCGCCGTCACCGGATCGGGAACCCTGGGTGGTGGTACGTTTTCCGGAACCATCTCCAATGCGGGCACCCTCAACCTCGGCAGTTCCTCCAACCAGATTCTCGGCGGCGCAATTTCGGGAGCGGGCGGTCTAACCAAGAGCGGCGCGGGAACCCTCAAGTTGACCGCCGTCAACTCCTACACCGGCGCGATCAACGTGAATGCCGGCACCCTCGAGGCGGCCGCGGCCACCAGCGGAAACGCCAGCGCCATCGGCAACGGGGCCAATACCATCAACATCGCGCAGGGAGCCACGCTGCTTTTCAGCACCAATGGCCGCACCGCCGGATACCACTCGGGGACGGTCAACCTCAACGGCGGCACCATCACCTTCAACACCGCCGACAACTCGTTCGCCGCCGGCAGAACACTCACCTTCGATACCGCGCCGGGCACCATCAGCGGCAGCGGGCAATGGCGCAGGCGCGACGGCAACAACAAGGTCATCGTGACGGCGGCGGCATCGGGTTCGACCATTTCCGTCGCCGACCTGAACCTTTACGACAACAACCCGGTGTTTGATGTGGCCGATGGCGCCCAAGCCGCCGACCTAACCGTTTCCTCGGGCATCTCCGGCGGCTCCAGCCTGGTCAAGACGGGCGCCGGCACTTTGCTGGTCACCGGCGCGGCCACCAGCCCCGTCACCGTCAACGCCGGGCTGCTCGAACTCGGCAGCGGCGGATCGATCAATGTGTCGGGGTCCGGAACTCTGGTGGTGGGCGGGGCCTCGGGATCGACCGGCACGATGACGGTCAGTGGCGGCACGGTCACCCTCGGCACCAGGGACCTGCTGGCCGGCAATACCAGTGGCAGTCACGGCATCCTCAACCAAACCGGGGGCACGGTGAGTATCGGCACCGGCTGGACCGGCATCGGCAACAATTCGACCGGCGCGGTCAATCTGAGCGGTGGCTTGTTCGATTCGTCGGCTCGCTCGATGGTGGTCGGAGTCCGCGGCGACAGTTCTCTAACCGTCTCCGGCACTTCGGACGCCCGCATTTCCGCGGTGCAGATTTTCCACAGCGACGCCGTCACCGGCAGCGGGAAAACCGGCACGGTGAACCTCGACGGCGGAACGCTTCTAACCGGCTCCGTGTCGCGCGGCACCGTTCTCAGCACCGGCGTGCTGAACCTCAACGGCGGCACCCTCAAGGCCAGCGGAAACAACGCCACCTTCGTGCAGGGCCTGACCCGAGCGAACGTCCGCAATGGCGGCGCGCGCATCGATACCAACGGTTTCAACATCACCATCGCCCAGGCGCTGGCACATTCCGACATCGGCGGCGACAACGCCACCGACGGCGGGCTGACAAAATCCGGCTCCGGCACTCTCAATCTAACTGGATCGAATTCCTACACCGGAAACACCGCCGTCAACGCCGGCACGCTGCTGGTCAACGGATCGCTGGGCTCCGGCACCGTCACCGTCGCTTCAGGAGCCACCCTTGGCGGCAGCGGAACGATCGGAGGCGCGTTGACCGTCAGCGGCGCGCTCACGCCGGGCAACTCGCCCGGCACGCTCACGCTCGCCAACACCGATCTGACCCTGGGAGCGAACAGCACGGCGTTGTTCGAACTGGGCGGTACCACCCGCGGCAACGGCTCATCTAACTATGATAGCGTGCTCGGCATCAACACCCTGACCCTCGACGGCGCGTGGACGGTTAGTCTCGTCAATGGATTCACTCCGGCGGAGAACGACTCCTTCGACCTATTCGACGCCGCGGGTGTCAATGCCGGCGCCTTCAACGTCGCCACCGATCTGTCGCTCCCGTCGCTCGGCGGAAGCCTCACCTGGAATACCTCCTCCTTCACCACCAACGGAATCATCACCGTGGTGCCCGAACCGGGCGCCGCGGCGCTACTTTCGTTAGGCCTGGCCGCCATCGCCCGCCGCCGAAGGAACATGGGGTCAGTCCTCGCATGGTAACATTTTTCGAGTTCGGATAGGACGGTTTCCGGAATGTTTGGCTGTCCGGTGAAAGTCGGGCTGGGAAGTTCACGTGTGATAGGGCAGCCATGAACTTCCGCATCGCAGCCCTCCTTATTGGTTTGGCACCCTCCTGTCCGGCGGATGCCTCCGATCCGCCGATCCGGTTGGCAACCGGGAAACAAACCGTCTATCGGATCGTGCTGCCGGACGCTCCGTCCGAGCCGGAGCGCCATGCGGCGGAGGAGTTGGCGGCGTTTCTGAAACAATCGACCGGTGCGGAGTTTCCGGTCGTTGGCGAATCGGGCGCGGGCGATGGCCCGGCGATTCTGGTGGGTTGGGGCGCCCGGGCGAAGGCGCTCGCCACCTCGTGGAAGCCCGCGCAATTCGGGGCCGAGGAGTTCGTCATTGAAACCCATCCGCCGCATCTGGTGCTGGCCGGAGGATCGCCCCGCGGGACGCTGTACGCGGTTTACACGTTTCTGGAGGAAAACGTCGGATGCCGGTGGTTTTCCTCGCAATTCAGCGTGGTGCCGACGCATCCGGATCTATCCGTCAAGCCGCTGCGCGACCACCGGCGGCCGGCGTTCGAGTATCGCGAACCGTTCGCGTTCGACAGCTTCGACGGTGATTGGGCGGTCCGCAACAAGTGCAACGGCCATGCCGCGCGGCTGGATGCGGCGCGCGGCGGACAGATAACCTATCAGGGATTCGTCCACACGTTTCTGTCCTTGGTGCCGCCGGACGAATTCTTCGCGGAGCACCCGGAGTATTTCTCGGAAATCGACGGCAAACGGGTGAGGGATCACGGCCAGTTGTGCCTGACCCATCCGGATCTGCCCGGCGTGGTCGCGGATCGGGTGATCGCCCTGCTCAAGGACGCGCCGCAGTCCACCATCGTGTCGGTCTCCCAGAACGACTGGGCCGGCTGGTGCCAGTGCGAGCGCTGCCGCAAGGCCGCGGATGCGGAGGGCGGGGTCTCCAGCCCGCTGATCGCCTTCGTCAACGCGGTGGCCGCGCGGGTTGGCAAGGTCCGGCCCGATGTGGCGATCGACACCCTCGCCTATCAACAATCCCGCAGGCCGCCGCGGACCGCGAAACCGCTGCCCAATGTGATTGTCAGGCTGTGCAGCATCGAGTGCTCGTTCTCCAAACCGCTCGGGGCGGCGGACAGCGGACCCAATCTCGCCTTCGCCCGCGACATCGAAGGGTGGTCGAAACTTTGCCAGCGATTGTATATATGGGACTACGTGACCAACTTCGCGCATTATGTGCAGCCGCATCCGAATTTCCGGGTTCTCCGGCCGAATCTGGAGTACTTCGCGAAAAACGGCGTGAAGGGCGTGTTCGAGCAGGGATCCTATCAATCGCCGGGTGGGGAGTTTCAGGAAATGCGGTCCTGGGTCCTCGCCAAACTGCTGTGGGATCCCACGGCGGACGCCGACAAGCTGGTCAACGAGTTCCTAACCGGATACTACGGAGCCGCCGCGCCCAAGATCCGCGAGTACTTCGACCTGATGCACGACGCGGTCGCCAAGTCGGGCGATGAACTCGGGTGCTATTCGCCCTCGACCGCCCGGTTTCTATCAAAGGAGAATCTCCTGAAGGCGGAAAGCCTGTTGGGTGAAGCGGCTCTAATCGCAACGGCCACCGGCGACAAAAACCTCGGCAACCGTGCGATGCGGGAAATCCTGCCGGTCTGGTATGTCATGCTCACCCGGGAAGCGGAGTTCGCGCGGATGGATGTGAGAGAATCGCGGGCGCCGGTTGCGAATTCGAGGCGCGACCGGTTCTTCGAATGCGCCGGCCCGGGCATGACCCATGTGAGCGAAGGGCGCACGCTGGACGACTTCCGGCGTTCCCTGCCATCCTCGCCCCGGCGCCGGGCCGTGGCAACCGCGCCGCCGGGCTGCGGAAATCCACCCGGACCCGCTTGGCTGGACTTCCAGGACGACGGTTTCAATCTGGCGAAACCGGGCGAGTGGGCGAATCTCGAAGCCGATCCCGCGGCTTCCGACGGTGTGGCGGCGCGTATGCCCGGCAATCACAACGAATGGGCCGTGCAACTTCCGTTGGACGCGCCCGCGTTGGCCAAAAATCCGGATCGGAAATGGCATATCTCGGTGGCGGTTAGGGTCGAGCGCGCGGGCGGCGAAGGCATCGCGTTCACCTACGGCATCTACGATCACGAAACCCGCAAGGGCCTCGGCGGCGGCTCCGTCAAAGCATCCGACACCGGAAACGGAACCTATCAACTTTACGACCTCGGCATCCACACCGCCTCCCCCGGCCGCACGCTGTGGGTGGCCCCCGCGGCGAACGCCGCGAACGCGCCAGCCATCTGGGTGGACCGCTTCATCCTCAGGGCCGCGGAAGAGTGATGCGGCATCCGCCGTTTCATCCGTGGCCGCCCCCTCACAGATAGGCCGTTAGCCCGGCGGTGGTCTCGCGGTCGAGCCGCCGGACCAGCGCGACGGTTAGGGAAATCATCGCGAGGTAGTCGTTGATGTCGATGATCGCGTTGTGGCAGTGGATGTAGCGGGCGGGGGTGCCCAGGACCACCGACGGAATCCCGTCGTTGGCCAGGTGGAACGATCCGGCGTCCGTTCCGCCGCTGCGACGGACGGTGACCTGATGGGGGATGCCCTCGGCGCGCGCGGTGTCGATGGCCAGCCGCGCCAGCCGCGGATTGGCGATGGCGGTGGGATCGAACATCCGGATCTGCACGCCGCCGCCGAGCCGTCCCTGGCTTTCGGAGCGGTTGAAACCGGGGCTGTCGTCGGCCGGCGGGCCTTCCAGCACGATCGCCACATCGGGCCTCGCGCGGACGGCGGCGGTACGCGCGCCGCGCAAGCCGACTTCCTCCTGCACCGTGCCGCACAGGATCAGCCGGTTGGGGTGGGCGGATTTTCCCAGAACCAGCCCGGCCTGGATCGTGCCGGCCATGCCCACCCGGTTGTCAAACGCCTTGGCCATGTACAGATCCTTGCCTCCGATGGCGGTGAACGAGGAAACCGGCGCGATCGGATCCCCTAACGAAATCCCCAGCCTCCCGGCGGCATCCTCCGCCGAGGCCGCGCCCACGTCGATGAACAACTGGTCGATGGACATCACCTGCCGTCGCTGGGCTTCCGGGAGGAAATGCGGCGGCTTCGAGCACACCACGCCGAGGCGTTTGTCGCCACCGCGGGTGAGGATTTCCACGCGCTGGGCGAGCAGATTGTGTTCCCACCATCCGCCGATGGCCACGAACTGGATGAAACCGTCCGGGGTGATATGCTGGACCATGAAGCCCACCTCGTCCATGTGGCCGGCCACCAGCACCCGCGGGCCATCCGGGCCGGTCTCGCAAAACACCGAACCGTTGCGGTCGGTGGTCAGGTCGCCGGTTTCCTGGAGTTCGTCCACGAAAATGGCGCGTACTTCGTCCTCATGGCCGGAAACCGCGTGGGCCTCCGTGAGTTCCTGCAGCAGGGAAAGAGCCTTGTCTCGCATGCCCCGCAGGGTGCCCGCGCCCAACAGCCTTGGCAAGGCGAATCCCGCCCGCGCGCGAAAAGACTCGACTGTCCACCCCGGCCGCGCTACACCGCGCGCGGCGGGCAGCCGCCATCCGCTATGAGCCATTCGTTTTTTCCCGTCCTGATCTTTTTCGCCGTCGCGTTGGCCGTGCCGCTGGGCGCGCTGGCCGTGGCCCGCGTGTGGATGATGTTTCTCACCCCGCTCAAGCCGGGCAAGGACAAGCAGGCGCTCTACGAATGCGGTGTGAACCCGCTTTCCGACCGCCAGACCCGGTTCCACTCGCAATATTACATGTTCGGCCTGCTGTTCCTGCTGTTCGATGTGGAAACCGTGTTTCTCCTGCCGTTCGCGGTGTCGTTCATGAAACTCCCGTGGCAGGCGTTCGTGGGCGCGATGATTTTCCTGCTGCTGCTGGCCGAGGGCCTGGTCTGGGCCTGGAGCAAGGGCCTGCTGGATTGGCGCGCGGTGCCCAAAGCCGCCAAACCCTGACCCGCGCCCGCGTTTCCATCCGGGAAATTTTTCGAGTAGCCAGCCGGCCTATCCGGGCGTAGCTTGGCCGCGCACCGTGACCGCGACCGATAAAGCCGAAGCCCTGCGCCGCCGCAAAGGCGGAACGCCGATTTCCGCCCTGACCGCCTACGACTATCCGACCGCCCGGTTGCTCGACGAGGCCGGGGTGGATGTGCTGCTGGTGGGCGATTCGCTCGGCATGGTGGTGCTCGGGTTTCCGGATACCACCCATGTCACGCTCGACCACATGCTCCACCACGTCGCGGCCGTGGCGCGGGCGAAACCGCGGGCGCTGGTGGTCGGGGACCTGCCCATCCACACCTACGATACCCCGGCGGCGGCGGTCGAAACCGCCCGCCGGCTCGCAGCCGCCGGAGCCGACGCCGTGAAACTCGAAGGCGGCCTCGAAGTGATCGCCCAGATCCGCGCGGTCATCGCCGCGGGCATTCCCGTCATGGGCCATCTGGGCATGCTGCCCCAACGCGTGCTCGACGAAGGCGGCTACCGGAAAAAAGGCCGAACCCCCGAGCAATCCGAAGCCATCCTGGCCGGAGCCCGCGCCCTGACCGACGCCGGCGTCTGCGCCATCGTCCTCGAATCCGTCGTCCCGGAAACCGCCCGCAGCGTCAGCGCCGCCATCGCCGCGCCCACCATCGGCATCGGCAGCGGCGGCGAAACCTGCGACGGCGAAATCGCCGTGGTCACCGACCTCATCGGCTCGTTCCCCTGGTTTGTCCCGCCCTTCGCCCAACCCGAGGCCGACGTCGCCTCGGAAATCCGCCTCGCCGCCCGCCGCTACATTTCCCGCGTCTCGCCCGGAGTGTGAAGGCCCGCGCTCCGTAGCCGCGCTCCGTAGCCGCGCTCGTGAGAGCGTGGCCCCCAGGCCCCCGCCCGCCGGAAAAGATTCACCGCCAAGACGCCAAGGCCGCGAAGGGAATTGAAAATAGAAGATGGTGGATCGCGGATGAAAAAGCGCATGACCCCCCTAATAACCATTAACAAATAACCAATAGCCACATTCCCACAGGGGATCGTGGATTGTGGATCGAAGATGAAGAAGCCCATCCCTGATAACCAATAACTGCGGCGTAGCCGCCGCCCTCGCGGTCCGGTCGCTCCGCAGGCCGGGTGACGATCCACTCCGCAAGCAAACTCCCCCGGCCATGTCCGCCCCGACCAGGTGGCGGGAGGTCCGCTCCGGGGAAAAAACCGCGCGGATCCCGTGGCCGAGATAGCCCTTTCCCCAGGCCGGGACCCCGGGTTTTGGCAAAATCCGCTTGATCCGGGGGGGATGGACTATGCCCTCCGGGTAGGGAAGCCGCCGGGAACCGGGATTTTCCGCGCTTGCTCCCGCACGGTTCCTGGCCGCCGCCGCCGACCGGGAGCCCATCCCACACACGGACATGAACCGGATCAAACCGGGTCCTACATCATCGACCTGCGCGACCCCGACGACACCGACCCGGAATCCGCCCGGCTCCGTGAGAGGCAGGAGACAAGAGTCCAGAGTCCAGAAACCAGATTCAAGAGGAGAGAGACTCCGGCGGACGGGATCGGCAACTTCCGGCTTGCCGTCGGCCGGCCGGCCTGATAGTACGGACCCATGAAAACGAGCCAAGCCGACGCCGGAACCCGTCACCGCGGCCGAATAATACCCGCGCGCGTGCGCGTGCACGCATCATGCGCGCAGGTATTCACCGGTTTTTCGGCATAATAAAACTGTTCGGTCTCAATACCGTGAAGATCCCCACGAAAGGACGAAATGGCAGACTCCCGTTAGCACTTTTGATGCTGAGTGCGGTGCCATTTTTCAGTTGTAAGGGTAGAATTGCGGGAGATGGCCCAACAGGCACTAAGTTAGTTCCAATCCCTGACAAAGACCAGCAGATAGCAATAACCAAATCTCATGCGGGCATCGGCCTTGAAACAAGAGCATACGTTTGCCCCACAGACTATGGGCGAATCCTCGCTCAGAAGGTCTATGAACAGACAAAGAACCCATTTGATGAGCCTTCTGGGAATGGGTCAGGAATATGGGATCCCCCCATCCTCGAGTATCTTAAGATTCTTGGTCTCCACTTTCACGATGGATTCTCAATTTGTTACACTCACACTCATGGCACTCTCATATACACTGCCGACAGAGATGGGCATAATGAACTAGTCGCGCTACACAGCAGGCACGCCATTCGCCTCTTGGATAAGAAGACCGAACAAGACGGCTCTGGGCAACCCGCTACCCGTTCCCAGTCGAAGTCGGAGGGTGGCGACAAACCACAACCCGAAGCGGAGGGGCGTTCCCGGTAGCGGGTTGCCAGGCCTCAAACGTTAGCCAAAAGAATACATGATCTGGGAAGCCTACCAACAAACTAAGATCGCTGGTGCCGAGCGAACGGCCGATAAAGCAATGTCCAAGGCAGATCGGTATGCCGCAGACATCGCGAACATACAGCGACAGGTGGATCGTCTCACTCTTGCGTGTCAAGCGATGTGGGAACTGCTTCGGGATAGATCAGACCTCACGGAGGAAGATATCGAATCAAAGATGCGCGAGATCGATGCACGCGATGGGCTGATTGATGGCAAGATTGGAACTTCCCTCCTTGAGTGTCCTTCATGTGGTCGGGCAACCAATTCACGTCGGAGCTCCTGCTTGATGTGTGGCGCGCCTCTCACCAAGCAACATCAATTTGAAGGCTAACAAGCCGCGTCATGACAACCACTACCAGCCCCGAGTCGAAGTCGGAGGGTAACGACAAACCTCAACCCAAATAGGAGGGGCGCTCCCGGTAGCGGGTTGCCAGACCTCATCGCTCTAAAAATGACTGATTCTAATACAGACAAGCAAGCAGCGGTCGAGCTACTACAACTGAGAGCAGACGGATACTCTCTCGGTCGAATATTCGGAAAGATGAGGCGTGAGCATCTTCTTTATCTTACTGTAGCGATTGGGGCCTCGTTTTTAGGATTCAAGCACCCAGATCCACTATGGTTATTGATAGCGGGGCTTTTTGCGGGATTTTTGGTCAGAGATTGCCATTGGTTGCGGGCAGGGAAGTCACAATGGCCATTTGCTTCGAGAGTCACTGACTGGTCTAAAGTGGAGCGGATGGCCGGAGTGCACCATGCCAATGCAAAAGAAGAAGCGAACAAGTCGTGACGCACCAACCGGCCATAAGCTTTTCAAATTCATTTCAAGATCTATTCAACCGCGCCGGTGGGCGCACATCAAACGTTGGGCAACCAATGAAACCCATGGCTTCGATGAAGATCGGCAGGATAACCCGCGCTGCTCTGAAGTGTGGAGTAACTTGCCTTTGCGATGCTCTGGCATCGACGCTCATAGAGCGCCGCCACAAGCACCTCATCGGCTCCAGGAACTCGCAAGTTATTCGGGAGAAGGCCGGTCGATTTTGATCGGTCCGGGCGGGAATCAAGTATTGAACCTTGGGTGTGCGGGAAGGCGGTGCCGTTGTCTGGTTTTGGATCGGAAACCACTCGGAATTCACCGTGTTTTCCGGGATTTCCAGCGACCTCAGCGGTTCTCCGCGAATCGAACGGCTCGCGTTTTCGAAATGGGCACCTCTCGATCACGAATCTGCCGGTTCCGGAAATCCGCGGTGCGGCCAGGGCGGGTGAAAATCCTTGCTTCGGCGGGGGGGTGCGGGCACGCTGGGGCATGGACAGCCCGCCAGTCACGCCAGTATCGCCGGCCGCGCCGGGCGGTGGCGGAAGGGGGCATGCGAACGGGGTGTTGTGGGTGGCGTTCGCGGCGGTTTCGTTTGTGGTGGGGTGCTGGTTCATTCTCGGGGTTCACAAGGTGCCGTCGTGGAACGCGGCGTTCGCGGTGGCGGCGCTGGGGGTGCGCACCGGATTGTATGTGGCGCTGGGGTTGCTGGCGGAGTCGCTGTTGCTGCGGAAATGGCCGGGGAGCCGGTGGGCGGCGCGCTGCCGGGTCACGGCGCTGCACGGTTTCTGGATCGGGGTGATGGTGGTGACGGTGGGGGTGGCGGCGGATGTTTTCGTGTTCGCGTTCGTGGGCTATCATCTGACCACCGCGATCCGGATCGTGTTTGCCGACGGCCTGACGGGGGTGGACGAGGTGATGGAGGCCACGGGCATGCCGGTGGGGCGGGTGATCGGCGGCGCGGTGGCGCTGGCGGCGGGATTGGCCGTGGCGGTGGCGCTTTCGCGGCAAACCGAGCGGTGGTCGCGGCGCTGGCCGAGGTCGGTGACGCCATGGGACGCGGGAAAGGCGGCGCTGCTGGCGTTCGGGCTGCTGGCGGTGCTGGATTCGGCCGGTTACCGGACGCGCGATCCGTTTCTCTGGGAGTTGGAGAACCGCCGGGTGCCGCTGGCGTTTTCAATCATCCGGCCGGAGGCGGCGCTGGCTTCGTTCCGGGTGACTCTGGCCCCTCAGCCACCCCTGCCGCCCGCGGCGGAGGTTCCGGCGACCCCCGTCCGCGATCTGCCGGACATCTATCTGATTGTCATCGAGTCGCTGCGCAAGGACATGTTGGACGCGGCGGTGATGCCGAACTTCGCGAAGTTCGCCGGCGAATCGTGGACCTTCGATCACGCGGTGACGACGGGTAACGTGACCCATTACTCCTGGTATGGCCTGTTGTGCGGGCGGTATCCGGTTTACTATGACGTGGCGAAACGCGATCCCCTCCAGCAAGGGTCCTCCCCGCTCGCCGCGCTGCGGGGGCTGGGCTATCAGACCCATCTGCTGGCCACACCGGACACGGCCTATCAGCAGCTCGAATCGGTGATCTTCGGTCCCGGCGGAAAGCTCCTCACCAACCGCTACCACCCGCCGGCCAAGCTCCCCGCCGACCGTGACCGGATGGTGGTGGACCGCTTGCTGGAACGCCTGGCCACCGTCCCGGCGGGCGGCCATTTCCATCTGGTGGCGCTGGACAGCACCCACTTCGAATACTCCTGGGCCGAGGGTTTCCAGCCGCCCTTCCAACCGTATTGCAACGGCACTTCGGTGATGAAAAGCTACCGGACCAACCCCGCGGCGCGGCAATCCGTCCTCAACCGCTACAAAAACTCCGCCGCCTGGGTGGACTCCCAGCTCGGGCGGTTCCTCGACGCCCTCCGCGCGTCCGGAAGGCTTGATCGGTCGATCGTCATCGTCACCGGCGACCACGGCGAGTCGTTCTGGGAGCGCGGCGTGGGCACCCACGGCAGCGACCTCGGCCCGGAGCAGCTCGAAGTGGCCTTCGCCATGCGCCTGCCGGGGCGGAAACCGGCGGCCTTCCCCGCCGTGTTCTCGCTGTTGGACGTGATGCCCACCGTGCTCGATCACCTCGGCGTGCCGCCGGACCCCTCCGCGGGACTCGCGGGCAAGCCGTTCCAGAGCCGTTTGCGGCCGTCCGGAGCGCCCGCACCCGACTGCGCGCTCACGTTCCAGGGATGGAACGAGCGGGCCTTCCGTTTCGCCATCACCGATGGAGCCAAACGAATCATCCTCGAACTCGACAACCGCGACCCGGCCGACTGCCGCCGACTGGCGGTGAAAGACGTTTCCCTGGGCCCGCAAGCCGACAGCATCGCGGAAAAAGGCGACCCCGCCGCCTATCGCACCCTGATCGGCGACCTGCCCCGCCTGATAGAACGCCTGCCGTTCCTGCGGTTCGACTGACCGCCCGGCCGCGCTCCGTCCTTGACCGGCCGCATCCGCTGAATGATTCTCGCGCCCGGCGCCGTATCAGGCCGCGCACTTTTGTTGACAACCAACCACCCACCACCGAACCGACGATGAAACCGCTCGTTTTTCCACTTGCCGCCGCGCTGCTGGCCACCTTCGCCGCCGCCGAATCCGGACCGCGACCCCTATTCAACGGAAAAGACCTGACCGGATGGTCGGGCGAGGGCTATGAGGTGAAGGACGGCGCCATCGTCTGCACCCCCCAGGGCAAGAACCTGATCTATCAGGAAGTGTTTTCCAACTACATCCTGGACTTCGAATTCAAGCTTCCGCCCGGCGGCAACAACGGCCTCGGCATCCACTACCCCGGTACCGGCGATTCGGCCTACACCGGCATGGAACTCCAGATCCTCGACAACTCCGACCCGAAATACAAGGACCTCAAGGACTATCAGTTCCACGGATCGCTCTACACTCTCGCGCCCGCCGCCAAAACAGGGCTGAAACCGGTCGGCGAATGGAACCGCCAGCGGGTTTCCATCCTCGGCCCCGCCGTCAAGGTGGAACTCAACGGCGAAATCATCCTCCGCACCAACCTGGACGACATCAACGTGAAATACCCCGACCACCAGGGAGCCAAACGCCGGTCCGGACATATCGCCTTCCTCGGACACGGCGACGCGGTGGCCTTCCGCAACATCCGCATCACCGAATTGCCGCCCGCCGCCAACGTCGCCGGCGTGAAAACCGCGGGCTTTAAGCTGATTTTCGACGGAAAATCCCTCGCCGGATGGAAAACCGGCCCCACCCCGCCCACCAACTGGTCGGTCGTGGACGGACTGCTCAAGCACAACGGCCAAAAGGGCGCCATCACCGATCTGTGGTCGGAGAAGGAATACGGCGACTTCACCCTCGTCTTCGATTGGCGCTGGACCGCCGATGGCCCGAAAATGCAGCGCCCGGTCCTCCAGCCGGACGGTTCGGAAAAAAAAGGTCCGGACGGCAAGCCCGTTACCGAGGAAGTCCAGGAACTCGACAGCGGAATCTACGTCCGCGGCAATTCCAAGAGCCAGATCAACCTCTGGAACTGGCCCGCCGGCTCCGGCGAGGTCTATGGCTACCGCACCGATCCGAAAATGCCCGCCGAAGTCCGCGCCGCCGTCACCCCGAAGCTCAAGGCCGACGCCCCGCTCGGCGAGTGGAACCGCATGATGATCAACGTCAAGGGCAACACCCTCAACGTCACGCTCAACGGCCGCGTGGTCATCGAAAACGCCAACCTCCCCGGCATGCCCGCCCGCGGCGCCATCGCGCTCCAACACCACAACGCGGCCATCGAGTTCGCCAATATCTGGATCAAGGAGGAGTGATCCGATCCGTCCCCGGCCGGGACGGCGATGCGCGGGTTTGGCCGGCACCGGAGACACCGGAACCAACTTCCCGCCGTTCTCCACGTTCCCCTTACCGTCCGGCGGTGGGATCTGCGTGTCCGCCGCAGAGACCGCGCCGGAGACACCGGATGTCGGGCCAAAGACCGCGTCATTCGGTGGTTAGCCGGAAGAACGCCGCATCGCCCTGACCGGAGAAACGGATCTCCAGCTTGCCGTCGCGGACGGAGATCTGCGGTTCGGTCACGGGAAACGGGCTGAATGCCGCCGGATCGACGCTGGCGCTCGTTTCGAGGCCGAATGTTAGATGAAACGCGCCGGTCAGGGGATCGCGTTCGAGCCTTGGCGTGGGCAGCTTGAGCGCGCGCACCTGGTCCGGTTTGAACAAACCCGCCCCGGGGGCCGTGGCGAAGTAGGTTTCGACCAGGGCCGTTTGTTGGGTTTGCCAGTCGAAGCCAAGCGCGGCCAACCGGAACTCCGTGGCGTCGTTGAGGCCGTCGCTATCGGTGTCCGCCGAAGTCGATAGGGTCTGGCCGTGGATATGGATTGTGAAGGGGTTCTTGTCGCCGATGACGTTGCTGCTGATCTGAAGGGTGGCCAATTTATAGGCGTTCGAAGAAGGATTGAAGGTAACGGTGAAAGTAGCCGTGCCTGGTCCCACTGGAATCGTGGCCGAACTGGGTGCGCTGACGGTGAAGTCATCGGCATCCGGTCCGGATTTGGCGATGGAAATGCCGCTGAGATCGGCGGTCCCGGGGTTGGTGATGGTGAAGGTGACGGGTGGGTTATGGCCTTCCGTCCAGCCGAGAACCACGGATCCGCCATTTCCGAAATTGATGTTTCCCGTATTCGAACTCAGCGCCCCCGTCTGGGCGAGCGCGATGTCCGGGGCACCGTAGGCGAATAGTGTGTTAGGAGCGTTGGTTCCGCCCGGAGTGGTGACCTGGACGCTCGCGGCGCCCACCTCGCCGGGGGGCGTGATGGCGGTGACGGTGGTGTCGTTGACTACGGTTACGCCCGTCGCCGCCGCGCCGCCGATGGTGACCGCCGCAGTCCCGGTTAGGTTGGTTCCGGTGATCGTCACGGGGGTCCCGCCCACGGCGTTTCCTGTTGGAGGAGAAACACCGGTGACAACCGGCGGCGGCACCGGCAGGGTGAATAGATAGACCGCGCCCGAATCGCCGGCGGCTTCGTCGGGAGTGCTGTTGACGCCCGTGGTGCCGCCATCCTCGTAGGCGGCACCGGCGAGGATGGTGATGCCGCTGACCGCCACGGAACCGCCGAACAGGTCGATGGCCTGCGTGTTGGACGCCTTGAGATAGGCCAGTTGTGACCACGTGCCCGAGCTTCTGGCAAACATATAAGCTGCGCCGGCATAGGTGGCGGAATTGTCCGCCTGGGTGCCGGAACCGCCGGATAGGGGAGCGTTCACGCCGGTGGCATTGGCGGATTCGTAGGGCGCGCCGACCACCAGCGTGTCGCCATCCACCGCCACGCTCAGACCAAAGCTGTCATAGGCACCGGTGTTGCTTGCCTTGAGATACGCCTGCTGGCTCCAAGTGCCGGAACTGCGGGTGAAGACATAAGCCGCGCCACAGTCCTGGGCGGAATTGTCGGACTGGGTGCCGGAACCGCCTGTTAGGGGTGCGTTCACTCCGGTGGCATTGCCGGCTTCCCGGTTCGCACCGACGACCGCCGTGTCTCCGTCCACGTCAACCGAGATGCCGAAGTTGTCATTCGCTCCGGTGTTGCCCGCTTTCAGATAGGCCTGCTGGCTCCATACCCCGCCGCTGCGGGTGAAGACATAGGCCGCTCCGGCATACTGCGTGCTGATGTGGTCGCCCTGGCTGCCGTTTACCCCGGTGGCGTTGCTGGATTCATTGATAGCACCCACCACCAGGGTGTCCGCGGAGACCGCCACGGAACCGCCAAAGAAATCGCTCGCGCCGGTATTGCTGGCCTTGACATAGGCTTGCTGGGTCCAAACCCCGCCGCTGCGCGCAAAGATATATGCGGCGCCGGAGTTCGTCGCCGAGTTGTCCGCCTGGTTGCCGCCGACTCCCGTGGCATTGCTGTCTTCCTGGCTCGCCCCGACCGCGATGGTGTCGCCATCGACATCCACCGAAATGCCGAAGCGGTCGCCCGCCGCGGAGTTGCTGGCTTTCAGATAGGCCTGCTGCGACCACACGCCCGCGGTCCGGGTGAAGACATACACCGCGCCGGAATTGGGCGCCGAATTGTCACTTTGGTTGCCATTCACCCCGGTGGCGTTGCTGTCCTCCTGCCAAGCTCCAACCACCACCGTGTCGCCCGATACCGCGACCGCCGAGCCGAAAAGGTCTTCGCTTCCGGTATTCTCGGCTTTCAGATAGGCCTGCTGCGACCAAACTCCGCCGGTTCTCACAAACACATAGACCGCGCCGGAACTCGGCGCGGAATTGTCGGCTTGATTGCCGTTTACCCCGGTGGCGTTGCTGTTTTCATAAGGGGCGCCCACCACCGCCGTGTCGCCGTCGATCGCCACGGCGTAGCCGAAACGGTCGGAGTATCCGGTGTTGCTGGCCTTCAGATAGGCCTGCTGGGCGATGGGGTCGATGGTGATTGGATAGCGGGCATCGCGCTCGTCCACCAGCAGGCGGATCGTTTGCCCGCCAGCATCCTCGAAACGCGCGGGCAGCATTTTGCCATCGGCGTCCCAGGCTTTCAGACCGGTGTAAGTCACGGCGGAAACCCCGTTTCCATGCCGGAAATCCACACCGCGCCCGTCACCGGAAATGACAGGCCGCAAACCGCCGCGGATCTCCATCAGAAGTTCCAGGTCGCCGCGGGCGGCGAACGCGGGCCGTTCGTCGATCACGAACCCGTGCTCCAGTCCTCGCGAGTCGTTCAGAAACCATTCGCGGATCGTGCCGTCCCATTTGTATGATAGATGACGCCCGTCCAATCCGATCTCCGGATCACCGGAAACGCCGGTTTTGAGGCGTCCGAAGCCGTAGCTTTTCAACGCGAGCCCCCACTGCCAGCCGCCGCCATCCGGTTCTACCAAAAACCCGTCCGGCGCGAACGCGGTGGTCCATTTCTGGCCGGAGTTGCGCGCCTGCCAGCCAACGCCGTCGCGAGGCTGAAACGCATGGCTGCCGGTCTCGTAGGCCGCACGGATGCCCTGCCAGTCGGATTCGGAGGGATTCATGGGGGCGCCCGCCCATGCGGGTGACGCGGCTAGACAAATGGCGGCGAGGAGCGAAGTAGGGGTTGCTGGGTAGGCGTTCATCGGGACAAGCGATCGAAGGTTTCAGATAGATGACCGGATTCACTCTGGAAACAGGCGGTAGAACGCCTTGCCGCCCGCCGCGGCGAACTCCAGAACGATCTGGCCGTTGACGATGCCAACCTGCGGGGCGGCTAGCGGAAAATGTTGGAAACTTCCGGGCAGAAGGTTGGCGCTTTCCTCGACGCCGATGGCGAGGGTGAAGGCCCCGGTATCGGGATCCCGCCGGATGAGCGGCGCGGTCCCTTGCTGTGCCTGGATCTGGCTTTCGGTTAGAAAACCCGCGCCAGCCGCCGCGGCGTAGTAGGTGTTGACAAGCTCGATTTGGCTGACCTCCCAGTCGAAGCCCATCGCGGCCATCCGGAACTCCGACGCGTCATTGAGACCGTCGCCGTCCGAGTCCTCCGCATACGACAATGCCCGCGCGGTCAGCGAAATGTCGTAGGGGTTTCTCTCGCCCGCCACGTTGCTGTGGATCCGGATAGACGCGTTTCTAACTCCACTGCCCGACAATGGGGAAAACGCCACGGTGAACGTGGCGGAAGCCGTGCCTACGGGGATGCTGGTGACGCTGGGCGGGCCCACGGTGAAGTCGGCGGCATCCGGGCCGTCCTTTGTGATGGTTAGACCGGTGAGTTCCGCGTTGCCGGGATTGGTGATGGTGAAAGTGACCGGCGCGCCCGTGGTGCCGAGCACCGCCGTGCCGATGGATACACCGGTCACCCCGTCTGCGAGCGGAGCCGCCCGCGCCACCGCGATGTTAGGCAGCGGCAGTCCATAAACCGCCACCGCGAAATCGTAGTTGCCGAGAGTGTTCTCCCCTTCCCCCGCCACCACGATTCGGTTGTCCGGTAGAAGCGCCACCGCGTATGCCTGATCGTTGGCGGGACTGAGCGCGGTCGTCAGTTTTCCGCCGGTTCCGAACGAGGTGTCGAGGGTGCCGCCAGAGGTGTAGCGGGCCAGGGCGAAGTCGTGGCTTCCGCCGACCTCCGCGCCGCCCGCGAGGAGGATTCCGCCATCGCTTTGCAGCACCATTCCGCGGCCGTGATCATTGCCCGGACCGATGGGTGTTTGGACGATTCCCCCTGATCCAAAGCCCGAATCCAGGACTCCGAAATTCGTATAACGGACCAGCGCGAAGTCGGTGTTGCCGCCATTCGTGACCTCGCCGGCCAGCAGGATTTCTCCATCAGGCTGGACCTGAACCGCCATCGCCCTATCGTCCGCGGCGCTGATAGAGGTCGCCACCTTTCCTCCGGCACCGAATGTTCCGTCCAGCGAACCTCCGGGATTGTAGCGATGAAGGATGAAATCGTATCCTCCTCCGTTGGCGCCGGATCCGGCGACGACGATCTGCCCGTTAGCCTGCACGGCGATCGCGGATGCCGTCTCATGGCTTCCGGAGTTGCCCGGAGTCACCACCTTTCCGCCAGAACCAAACGTGCCGTCCAAGGCGCCGGCGTCGGTAAGCCGAACCAGCGCGACATCATAATCCGTGCCATTGGAGGTGTATCCCGCAACCAGAATCCGGCCATCGGACAACAATGCCATTGCCTGCCCGAAATCATCTCCGCTTCCGACCGGAATCATCGCCACGCCACCAGTGCCAAATCCGGCATCGGGCGTGCCCGACGAAGAATAGCCCAACACCACGAAATCATAGTTCGCTCCATTCCATGCAAACCCGCCGGCCAGAATCCTGCCATCGGGCCGCACGATCACGGAACGCGCCTCCTCGGAAAACCCTTGGGCGGTAATATCGGTCAAGACCAATCCGCCGGCGCCGAATGTCGGATCCAACTCCCCCGTGTTCGTGAAACGGGCCAGCGCGATCTTGCCGTTATATCCCCCGACCGGCACGGAGATTCCGGCCACCACGATTTTTCCATCCGCCTGCACCGCCACCGCCCGGGCGTACTCGTTTTGGCCCGCGCCAAAATCGGTTAGAGTCATGCCGGTGGAGCCGAAATTCCGATCCACCGTGCCGTTGCTGAATCCCAGCCAATACCCCGAAATGGTGAAGGTGTAGGGGCTTTTCGCCGCGTCGTCGCTGGCAACACTCACCGTCGCGGTCCTGAGTCCGGTCCCGGTCGGGGTGAAGGTGATGGAGAATGTCGTGGATCCGCCGTTGGCGGCCAGCGCCGCCGAGGATGGCTGCGCCGTGACGGTGAAATCGCCCGAGCCGGTGAGGGTGACGAAATCGGGCCCGGCCCCGGTTAGATTCAGCGCGAGGTCGCCGGTATTGGTGATGGTGAACGTCCGCGTCACCGATCCGCCCAACAACAACGGCGAGCCGAAATCGGTATGGTCGGTTAGAGAAGGCGTGGCGTCACCTTGGGAAACCGCCACGCCATTTACGGATAGGGAAATCGACGGCCTCGGGGCCGCGCTGTCATTGCCCTCCACCCGGTAGTTGTCGATCCCCACCACGCCATCCGACCCGAACTGCACGTTGAATCCGTTGGGACTGAAGAGCTTCACTTTCACGGTCGCGTGTGCGGCTCCCACATTGACGGTGCCGCTCGCCAGTTTGACCGAGAAATCGCCGTTCCAGATCTCGTAATCGACATCCCGCTGCAAGGGCGGGGTCTGCCAGACGCCGAGATCGAAACCGTAGAAACTTACGCCGCCGGTCCATCCGGAAACCGGCAGGATGTTCACATTGGCCACCGGTTGCCCGGTATAACTGATCCCCTGGAGATCGCTGAAGCCGAGGCTGTGGATCACCATTTGGGCGGTGACGGGACTCGCGCCGAACGCGGCTTTCGCCTGATGATGGATACCCACATTGGGAACCTGGAACCAGCCGCCGAAACCATCGGTGTACACGCCGTTTCCAGCGGTATGCCATGGGCTGACCGTGACAATTTCCGAACGCGCCAACCCGGCCGCGGCCATGACGAATCCGGCCGCCAACCCAACAAAACGGGCGGATGGAAAACGGGGCGACCGTGGCGGACGCGAGCCCGCACCGTGACCGGCGGATAGCGATGACGCGGCTATAGGGACCTTGGGCGATATGGGGTTCATGGCGATTGGCACAAGCGGCCAATCTACCCCATCGCGGCGATTTGACAACGGAATTTTATCTCCAGGATCTGTGCTAGAAAGGAAAATGGAACCGCGAATGGACGCCAATTGACGCGAATTTTCAATGAGTTGGAAAGCTCGGATGTTCAAGCCATCAGTTGAACGTCCCAGCCGTCAGAACGCATTCATTTTCAATTCCATATTCGTGTACATTCGCGTTCATTCGCGGTTTCTGGCTTGATAGGTTCTCGGGAGAGGCCGCGCTTCCACGGGCGCGGCTCTTTGTTGATTGCTTGCCAGATTCCCTGGCGGTTTTCCGGATTATTTTGGCGACTCCAGCGCCTTCCTTAGCACCGGCTCCATGGCGTCGGCCTGGCGGACGAAGCCGAGGTCGTTCGGGTGGCTGCCGTCGGTGGCGCCGTCGCCGTCAACACCTAACAAAACATCGCCGGGGATGTAGTGGAGGTTTTGGACGCCTTCTTTCACCAGCGTGTCGAACGCGGCCTTGAGCGCGGCGTGGTTTTCGTCATGGAATTTCGCTTTGGCGGGGGTGATCCACGAGTTGGTGTAGCGGCGGTCCTCGACGAGCACGATGGGGGTGGAGGGCCACTTGGCGCGCAGTTGCCTGACCAGGGGAGCGCATTTGGCGGTGACGTCGGCGGGTCCCATGTTAGGAAGGCAGTCGATGACAAACGCCGCGGCGTCCACCTCGCGGAGAAGTTCGCCCACCGCCGCGTCCATTTTCCCGTTTCCGGAGAAACCGAGATTGACCACCGGCATGTCCAGGCGGCGGCCGAGGATGGCGGTGTGGACCATGCCTGGCCGCGAGGCACTGGCTCCGTGGGTGATCGAGGTGCCGTAGAACACCAACGGTTTGTTAGCACGGGGCGGCAATCCGTCGAACTTCGCGCCGGGTGGCACGCCGATCTCCAACCGTTCCACGCCGTTGTAGAGCGGCAGATAGGCCGCGTATTCCCGCAAGCCGGGCGCGAGGCCGGATACAATCTCCGCCTGCACATCCGGCTTGGTGGGTTTCACCGCCTGGACCCAGCGCCAGCGGCCGGAATCGTCGCGGGCGTAGAGGTCGAGCCCGCTCACGCCGGTGGCCGTCATGTGGGGCATGGCGAGGTTCGGCTTGAGCGTGAGGTAGCGCGCGTGAATCGCCCGCGCGTCGGTGCGGAAACGGACCATCATGCCGGCGCTGTCGCGGCTGAGCGACCACACGGCGGCGGTAACCTTGCCCTCGGCCTTGGCCGGGAGCCGGTCGAACCAGCGTTTGCGTTCCTGGTCCGCCCATGCGCGGCCTTCCACGCCCCACCGGGTGACGTCGTGCCACTCGATCCGGCCCTTGGCGGCCTGGTTGCCGCCCATGGTCGGATCGTGTTTGGTGGTGTCCGCGGGCGGTGCGGCGGCGGCGCAAGCCACGGCGCACGCCAGCACGGTTAGAATGTCCGGCAAGCGTGCCATGGCGGTGTCTCCGGTTAGCGCGGATCCCATCCGGCGGCGCGGATGATCTGTTCGATCTCACCCTTGCGGCCGGCGCTGTCCTGATAGAGTTTGAAACCGGTCAGATAGCGGACCGCGTAGAACACCCGCATGATCGATCCCTTCTTGGCTTCCATGCCGTTGGCGGGGGTCTTTTTCACCGCTTCGGTCCAGTTTCCGAGGGCCGTGTCGATGGTTTTCACGGTGGCGTCGTCGCTGGCGTAGCAGAGCGATTCCATCAGACGGAGGAGGCGTTCCTCGCCTTGTTTGGATTCGGCGTCGAGGCGGATCGACTTGGCGATTTCGAGTTTCTTGGCGGTGGCCGCAGCGGGGTCCATGGCGCCCATGTCGCCGCCTTCGACCGCGCGTTTCGGCAGCGGGCGGTACCAGATGTTGCGGAAACGGATCGGATTGCCGTGGTCCTGGAGTTTCAGCGGTCCGGCATCGGGGAACGGACGGTCCTTGCTGCGTCCCTTGTGGCCGCCGCCGCCTTCGAGCGGAGTGGAATCCTGGACCACC
Source organism: Verrucomicrobiota bacterium (assembly GCA_017301995.1). Taxonomy (GTDB): domain Bacteria; phylum Verrucomicrobiota; class Verrucomicrobiia; order Verrucomicrobiales; family Akkermansiaceae; genus Luteolibacter. Next base: position 70,723 of record JAFLEH010000030.1, read on the forward strand.
ACGCCGTTGATCGTCACGGTCAGGCGGCCGCTGTCCACCATCTTGCCATCCTTGAAAACCGGGCGGCGGAAGATGATATCATAAAACTGCCACTTGCCGGGGGCCTGCAGCGCGTTGGCGTGAGGCGGATTCACCCCATAAACCGATCCGGCGAAGCCATCGGCATAGGTCGGGTTGTTATAGTTGTCGAGCACCTGGACCTCGGTGTCTCCGGTTAGAAAAATGCCGCTGTTGGAGCGGCCTTGGCTGTTTCCCTGAATCTGGGTGGGAGCGGACCACTCGACGTGGAGCTGGCAATCGCCGAACTGCTCGCGGGTGCGGATTTCGCCGGATCCGGGCACCACCTGAAGCGCGCCGTCGGTGAGCTTCCACGGGGCCGGTTGGCCGGGATTTTTTCCGGATTCCCATTTGGCGAGCGATGCCGGAGTTCCGTCCAGGAGCACGATCGCGTCGGACGGCGGTTTGCCGGGTTGTTCCTGGGTGCTCGGGGTACCCGGCTCCACGCGCGGCGGCTGCGGACGGTTCATGTCATGGATCGCCCAAGGATGGGTTTCGTTAGGCGGATCGCCGTAGAACGCGCCATCGGCGAAAACCGGAGCGGTGCCAACCATCCAAACACAGAGGGGAACAACGGATGCTGTGAACTGTTTCATCGTGGCCCCAGCCTAGGCGGTGCCCCGGCACCCGCAAGCGGAAAATGCGCAACGCGAATCGCACGGTCCCGCTTCCGAACGCGGCAGGAGATTCCCCGGCGGACTGGAGATCATGGCCAGCGGACCGTGGCGCTGACCGGAAAGTGGTCGGATGGCATCGGCTCGCGATCACGGTGGATGGTTGACGCCAGGACGCGCGCGCCCTTGGAAACGAGGATGTGGTCCACCTTGAGCGCGCCTTTCGGGCTGGCGCTCCAGAAATGCAGGGTGCGGCGGTCGGCCTCGCCGGGGTGAATGCTCTGGTAGGTGTCGGTCAGGGCGTTGGGCCACTTTCCGGCGGCCCCGCACAACCACGCGACCGCCGGGTTGCTTTCGTTCGCGTTGAAATCGCCCACGAGTACCACCGGGTCGCCCGGACGGCGGCGCGCGTCGATCCTCGCGGCCAGAAGCACGGCCGCGCGCTCGCGCGATCCCTGGTGCTGGTGATCCCAGTGGGTGTTGAACACATATAAACCCCGTCCGGTTTTTCGGTCGGTTAGGTGAATCCACAGGGCGACCCTGGGAATGACGTTGCCCCAGGTTCGGGATCCCGGCTCTTCGGGGTGGTCGGATAGCCAGAAAGTGCCGCGGTCGGCCGGATCGGCGTATAGGCGATCCCGCCGATAGAAAATGGCGGAGTACTCCCCGGCGCGTTGGCCGTCGTCGCGGCCGACGCCGTAGAACCCGTAATCGGGCAGGGACGCGCGGAGATCGGCCGCTTGGCCGTGGAGCGCCTCCTGCACGCCCATGACATCGGGGTTCATCTTGCGCACCATGCGGACAACCGGGACGAGACGCCTGCGCCACGAGCGGGATCCGGGGTCGCCGGCGTTCTCATAGCGCAGGTTGAAGCTGGCGGCGGTTACCTCCAGCGGCCCGCCGTTTCCAATGATGTTAGCAGGTGGATCGCCGGTTTCCTTGCGGTCGCAGGCGGCGCCCAATCCGCAGAGGATCACACACCCTAACAGACGAACCGCGCTCATTCGATGGTGCGCGCGAGGGCGATGGCCCGCAGCATGCCCTTTGCCTTGTTGACCGTTTCGTTGTACTCGTAGGTGGGATCGGAGTCGGCCACCACACCCGCGCCGGCCTGGACGTAGGCCTTGCCGCCCTTGAGCAGGCAGGTGCGCAGGGTGATGCAGGAGTCGTGCGATCCGTCGAATCCGAAATACCCGACCGCGCCCGCATAGGCGCAGCGTTTGTTTTTCTCCAACGAATTGATGATTTGCATCGCGCGGATTTTCGGCGCGCCGCTGACGGTTCCGGCGGGGAATGTGGCGCGCAGCACGTCGTAGGCGCTGTGGGACGGATCGAGTTCTCCGGTGACGTTGGAAACCAGGTGCATCACGTGGCTGTAGCGCTCGACGATCATGAAATCGTCCACTTTCACCGCCCCGTGTTTGGCGATGCGGCCCACGTCGTTGCGGGCGAGGTCCACCAGCATCAGGTGTTCGGCGCGCTCCTTGGGATCCGCTAACAGATCCTGCGCCAGCGCCTCATCCTCCTCGGGCGTTTTTCCGCGCCAGCGGGTGCCGGCGATCGGACGGATGTCGATCCGGCCGCCGATCGAGCGGACGTGGACTTCCGGCGAACTTCCGACGAGCGCGAAGTCGCCGAGTTCGAGAATAAACATATATGGGGACGGATTGACGAAACGCAGCGCGCGGTAAAGGTCCACGGCCGGCCGCTCGAACGGCGTTTCGAACCGCTGGCTCGGCACGAATTGGAAAATGTCGCCGGCCTTGATGAACTCCTTGCCCTCGCGGACCATGGCCTCGAACTCCTCCTGGCTGGTGTTGCTGCGCGCATCGACGGGTTCCACCTCCAACAATCCGTTGAGAGCGTGGACGTGAAGCGGACGGTTGAGGATTTCCACCATCGCGGCGATCCGGCCGCGGGCGGCGGTATAGGCTTGTTCGAGCGTGGGATGCTCGTCCAGAAACGCGTTGGCGACCACCTGCAGGCGGCGCAGCCGGTGGTCGAAAACCAGCATGGTATCCGCTAACAAAAACATCGCGTCCGGGATGCCGAGCGCGTCCGGCGGCGGCTCGCCGAGGGTGCTCTCGAACTGGCGCACCGCGTCATAGGACAGGTAGCCCACCATGCCGCCGGAAAACAACGGCAGCGCGCCATGGCGGACCGGGCGATAGCCGGCCATCTCGCGCTCCAGCGCGGCGAGAACATCGTCCTCCGCGGTGAAAACGCGCGATTTGGAGCCTTCGCGGACGGTGATTTGCTTGCCGCGGGCCTCGAACACCTGGCGCGGACCGCTGCCCACGATGGACCATCGGCCGGCCTTCTCGGTGCTTTCGGCACTTTCCAACAAAAACGAATGGCGGCTGTCACGCAGCTTCAGATAGGCCGAAAGCGGGGTCTCGAAATCGGCGGCAAGCTGGGTGTAAACGGGCACGACATTCCCTTGCTTCGCGAGGTTGGCGAAGTTTTCAAACGAGGGTTCGACGGGGATGGAATTCACGACGCGCCCACCATGACCGGATTTCGGCCGGGCGCAAGCCCGGAACCGGGGCACTGGTCAATCCCCGGCGGCCGGGGATTTCCACGCCGTCCAACCGCACCAGCGCTCCCGGCGCCAGGAATCCGGATCGAGCGTTCGATAGGCGGAATCTATCCGCCGAGACCGCCAAGCGGCGCTTTTTCCCGCAAACAGGTGGTCGGTGAGCGGTGGAATCCTCAGCCAATCCCGGTAGGCGTCCAAGGTCAGGCGCAGGCGGAACCGCCATTCCTCCGGGTGAAATCCGGCACCGGCCAGCATGGATGCGATCTCCGCGGCATCGAGGCGGTGCGAGGCGGGCGCGCTGCGGACGGGAATTTCGTTGGCGAGCGCAGCCGGGAGGGCATAGAGCATCGGGTCCGTCCCGCCGCCGGGTTCGTCGGGCTCGCCAAGATAGAGCGACGGGATGTTGAAACAGAACGCGCCGCCGGGCTTGAGCAGGAGGTGGATCCGCGCGAGAGTGGCTTCCGGTTTCGGAAATTGCCAGAATGCCGCGCCACACAACACGCGGTCGAAGCGCGCCGCACCACGCGGCCAAGAGCCGGTCCATTTCGCCCTGCGGTCATCTAGCAAACCGCGGCCGGATTCCCTCATCGCCGCCGCCGGTTCGAAACAAACCACCCGTCCGCTTGCGCCTATCCGTTCCAGCGCCGCGCGCGCCGTGCCGCCCAGGCCCGCGGCGAGATCGAGCACGCGCATGCCCTCGCCAAGCGCGGCGCGGGCTACGAGTTCGGTGTTGGCGATCCGGTAGCGGTCGTGTTTCCGGTCGAACGCCCGGTAGGCGGCGGCGGTCTCCGGATGATCCCATCCGATGGCGTTAGGCGGCCGGGTTTTCATGTGGCGAACGACGCCGGCCGGTGGCTGCCGAACCGGGCGTGGTTGTGCCGGGCCTTGAAATCCAGGCATTCGGCTATCAGGTTTCTAACATCCGTATCATAACGGAAGAAATCCCGGGCAAGGTTGGGATCGTCCGCGGGGTCCGGCGCAATCTGTGTTAGGGAATCGGCCGTGGGGTCTTCTTCAAGCCACCAGCGGGTGAATCCGTACCGTTCGTGGTGTTTTTCGTAAAGTTCGGTTCCGGGCATGGGAATCACCACGCCGCCGGTGCTGAAACAATCCGTCAGAGGCTCTATCCGCCGCATGAATTCCAACGTCCTGCGGAGCGCGTCCGCGGTTTCTCCGGGGAAGCCCATCATGAAATTGCACACGGTCATCAGCCCTTCGGCCTTGGCCCACTCCAGCGCGCGAACGACCTGCGCGGTGGTCTGGCCTTTGCGGATCATGCGCAGCGTGGCATCGTCGCCGCTTTCGATGCCGAAATTCACCGCCACCAGGCCGGCGCGTTTCATCGCCCCCAACATTTCCGGCGTGACCATGGTGGCCCGGGTGATCGCGCTCCAGCGGAAGGGGAAACCGAGATGATCCCGGATCGCGTCGCACAACTCCAACAACCGCGGCGCGTTGGCGGTGAGCGCGTCGTCCCAACAGGGCAGGAAGGTGTTTCCGGTGCGGGCATGGATGGTGCGGATTTCGTCCACCACTCCGGCGGCCGAACGGAAGCGGAATGAACGGCCGGTCACTTGATTCGCGCAGAAAACGCAGCGCGCCGGGCAGCCCCGGCTTGTTAGGATACCGCCGGGCAGGGTCTCGCCGGCCTCCGCCGAATACCATGCCGGATCGAACAGATGCTGGGATGTTAGGGGAATCGGCAGTGAGTCGAGATCCCGGATCGGAACCGGCAGCGGCCCGCGGACGATCCCGCCGTCCGGTCCGCGAACAACCATGCCCGGTATGCCGTCGGGCGGCTCCCCGCGTTCCATCGCACGGACCAACCGGACCAGCGAAACCTCGCCCTCGCCGGTTAGAACCGCGTCGAAGCCATGGGCCAGCGGTTCCTCGGGGCACACGGTGGCGTGCGGACCTCCGGCCACCAGCAGCGGCGCGATTCCCCGCAGTTTCGCCGCCAGCCGGTAGGCCCGGGCAACCCGCCGGGTGAACAGCGACACACCTATCAGATCAGGACGGAATTTCCGCGCCTCGGCCGCGATTTCATCGTCGTCCGGCGAAACCAGGGGCGCGCCGGCGTCAAGCACCCTCACTTCGATACCATTTCCCAACAGCGATGCCGCCAGATATTGCGTGCCCAACAACGGCGTGCCGCGCCAGTCGGGTGACGGCGGATGGATCAGCAGGACACGCATGTCGTGATCTAACGATAACTACCGGGGATCACGACATCAGATGACCGGGGGTGGAAATGATGTCGCCGCCCACAACAGGTCCGACGGGCACGTAGGGCGGGGCGAAACTGGGGACGGGACCTTTTCCCATAACCATCATGATCATCTGCGTGGGCAGCCACAGTGACACCGCGCCGGAAAACGCCACCGCGATGGCCGAAGCCAGCTCCGCCACGAATTCGCCCGTGCCCATCTGGCAGACAATGCGTTGCTCGATCGCCATCGGCGAGACGGTGTAAAGATTGTAGGCAAGCGCCGCCATGGGTGTTGGCACGTTGGGCATTGGCGGAGCCATCGGACCGGGAAAGGCCGCAAAAGCCGGATACCATGGCAGGCCGGGGACGGTCGTGTTGCGCATGAACTCATGCCATGCGTCGCCGATCCCTTTGGCGATCGCCCGGGTCCACGCTGACGCATGGCCGAACAGCCCGGTGGATGGACCGTTGGCGACGATGAAGCCCCCAAGATCGGAGCCCACGATCCGCCCGCCGGTGGCGCTGGGGCCGTTGACCATCACCCCCTCAAACCGCGCGGTCATCTTCCATTCGGTATGGGCCTGACAAATCGCGCGGCAGATCTGGTGGATGTAGTTGGAGTAGGCGTCGTGCACCTCGCGTTGGAAATCGCAATCCGCCTGATCGTTGGAAGCCGCTTTGAACAGAGCGGGAGGCTGCGGCATCGGTGTGCCGGTCGGGCGTGGCTGGTTCGAAGACGCCCCGGGTCCGGCAGCACCGGGGAGTTGGACCTGGGGATGGTTCGCCGCGACCATCGCCGGCCGGGCCGCTTGAACACCGGGATGCAAATGCGGCGATTTGAGCGCGGGATTGCCACCCGGTTGCGGAACGACGGTCGTCAGTTGGAGCCGGAACACCTGGAAGCGCGAGAGCGCCGCCTGAACCATCAGGGTTTCGTTGAAATTGGACATGGCGAGGTGGGGTTTGGATGTTTTCGGCGGATCAACCACCCGCCGACGCTCCCAAAGTAACCGCGGTAGCAACGGTGGCAAGGAAATTTCCCGACAGGAGATTAACCCGAAATCCGAAGCTTGGCGTAGTTTGGACGCTCGACTTACCACTGAGAGACTGAGAACCACTGAGGAAACTGATTTTTCGGAGAAAAATGGGGAAGCTCCGATTGATGACTGGGATCGATTTCACCCCGTATCAAAAATCATTTCAGTGATATCAGTGGTTCGCAGTTTTTCAGTGGAAAAAATGGATGCGCGATTCAATCCAATTTCGGATTGCGGGATTCACACACAGTCGAAGTGATGGCGAAACGGGCGCGTGTGGCAGGGTCCTACCGTATCGCGCCCCGGAGCAACGAAAGAGGAGGTTCCGCTCGCCGCGTATGTGGGTCTTCCTTCAACTTCCCGCACCGCTTCCCATGCGCCGACCGCACGTTCTCGCCCTCCTGCTCCTCCTGTTCGCTGTTCTAACAGCCATGGGCGGGCCGATCGACCGCGCCACCATGGAGCGCATCCACGCCGAAGTGCGCACGCCGCACAAGGTTGGGGTGGTGATCCAGCCGCCGGCCGGAAAGAAGGTGGATTGTCCGAATGTTTTCCGCCACAACGGCCGCTGGTGGATGGTCTATATCCAATTGGAATCCGATCCGGTCGGCTACACGACCCAACTGGCGGTTAGTGACAATCTGGTCGATTGGAAACCGCTCGGCACCATTCTGCCCCAGGGTCCGGCGGGGTCGTGGGACGCCTGCAACGCCGCCGGCGGGCTGGCTCTGTTCGACACCGAATGGGGCGGCGGCAACGGGATCGGCCAACACGAGGGACGCTACTGGATCAGTTACCTCAGTGGCAAGGTGCCGGGCTATGAAACCCCTCCGCTTTCGATCAGCCTCGCCCATACCGACGATCCCACCCGTGCAAAATCATGGGAAAAACTCCCCGCGCCCGTCCTCAATCCGCACGACACCGACGCCCGGCCCTGGGAAACCTACGTTCTCTACAAAAGCCACATCATCCGCGACCCCGCTCGCACGCTCGGCGCGCCGTTTGTCATGTTCTACAACGCCAAGGCCGAAGGCGGCAGCGAAAAGATCGGCCTGGCCCTGAGCCACGACCTCCGCACCTGGAAGCGCCACCTCGCCGATCCCGTGATCGAAAATTCCGCGCCCGACGCCAAGCGTAGCACCATCAGCGGCGATCCCCAGGTCGTGCGAATCGGCGACCTGTGGGTCATGTTCTATTTCGGAGCCTTCTGGAAACCCGGCGCCTTCGATACCTTCGCCGCCTCGCGCGATCTCGTGCATTGGACTAAATGGGACGGCCCGGATCTCATCGCGCCCTCGGCGGAATGGGACGCCCAATACGCCCACAAACCGTGGCTGCTCAAGCACGAAGGCGTGGTCTATCATTTCTACTGCGCGGTGGACAAGCGCGACAACCGCACCATCGCGCTGGCCACCTCCAAACCCGTGCGGCCTTGATAGATTGGTCTCCTGGGAGCGTGCCAACATCGGACTGGATCCAACCGAGGAAAGGAAAGCCGTATCCAGCCCGTATGGCGGCACATGAGAACGATGTTTCTATCACTCCTGGCGCTTGCCGTTTCCGGTCTCTCCCGGGCTGCGGAGGGCGGATATAATCTCCCCGGCGAGGTCGCTGGCGCAATGCCCCAGGATGCGGTGATGAAAAAGATGGAAACCGCGGTGAAGCCGGAAGTCCTCGCGGAATTCAAAAAACAACATCCCGCGAAATTCTGGGTTTTCGGCGAGGATCGGCAAATGGCGGTTAGAAACGGCGTCGTCCCCGCCCACTGGTTCGAACCGGGCGCAACAAACTATCAGCACTTCGCCGGCACCGCCCGACCGGGGGAGTTTTATGTGTTTCAGACGTGTATCGTGCCGGGGGAGGAGGATGGCAGCTACATGGATTGCCGGGTGGAAATCGATTCATTGCCGGAGGCGTTTGGGACGGTGATCTCAGGGATCGCGCCTGTGACCAGCCAGAATTGGTCCATTCTCGTCTTCGGGCTCAATGATAAGACAGCAGGCAGAGCGGTACTTCCCGTTTGGGTGGCAGTCCAGATTCCCGAGTCGGCCAAACCCGGAAGCTATGGGGGCAAGGTTTGCTTCCGTCCGGTTTCACTACCAAGCAGCGCTGGTACATCCGAAGCTTTTGCGGAGACGCTTTCATTTATCCTGAACGTCGGGGGGCAACCTGTCGCTTCGTCCGGTGTCGATGAAGCCTGGAGGCTGGCCCGATTGAAGTGGCTGAACTCAAACATTGGCATGGACGACAAAGCCGTCACCCGTCCTTTCATTCCCGTTAAGCTCGACGAGAAAGCGCGCACGATCTATATCCTCGGCCGCCGCGTCACCATCGGACCCAGCGGCATTCCCTCGCAAATCACCTCGTTCTTCTCTCCCAGCAATACGAAAATTCTCAGTACCGGGCGAGATGCGTTTACCACGCCTCCCCGATTCGAGTGTCTCGCAGGCGGCAGGATACTGGATTGGCATTCCGATGAATTTCAGTTCGGCGAGACAACTCCAACCCGAGTTTCGTGGAGCGCCACAAACCGATCCGGGGAACTGGGACTCCTGGTTAGCGGAAAACTTGAGTTCGACGGTTATCTATCACTATCGATGGAGTTGATCGACAACCGGGGTTGGGATCCGGATGCCCTACCCATCACGGTTGATGAAGCCCGCTTCACCGTGCCGTGGCGTTCCGATGTGGCGAAATACGGAATGGGACTCGGCCTAACCGGAAGACCGCTGCCTGAGAAACACGACTGGAAATGGGATGTCTCAAAACACCAGGACGCGATTTGGATAGGTGACGTGAATGCCGGCGCGATGATGCGTTTCAAAGGTCGCTACTTTGAGCGACCTCTGATCAACGCCTACTACGATTTTCGCCCGCTCGAACTTCCCGACTCCTGGGGATCGGGTGGAATCCGCATTGAACGGAAGAATGAACGAACGGATCTCATCGCACGTAGCGGACGGCTGGAGATAATGCGACGCGTGAAGGGCTTGGGCGGATTTTCCTTTAATACCGACTGGTATCTAACCCCCTTCAAGCCTCTCGATGTGAAACAGCATTTCACCGACCGCTACTATCACATCGGCCAGCACGCGGGGCTGGAGGACACGGCCAAGCTCAAGGCGGACGGAGCGAACATCATCGAGATTCATCACAACCGGCTGTGCAATCCCTATATCAACTATCCGTTCAACGACGACTCGCTGCCGAAGCTGAAGGAGTTTGTGAAAAAGGCGCACGGCGACGGGATGCGGGTGAATCTCTACTACACCACCCGCGAGCTGACGCAGAATCTCCCCGAGTTTTTCGCGCTCAAGAGCATGGGCGGCGAAATCATCCTGCCCCGCAAGGAGGGCGTGGCCTGGCCGGTGACCAATCCGCAGGGTCCGCATCCGTGGCTCAGGGAGCACGTCGGCGAGGACATCGTTCCCGCGTGGCGGGAGAATCTGAAGTTTCCCGAGTATCCCAACAAGCTCGACCTCGCGGTCATCACCACGCCGGACTCGCGCTGGAACAATTTTTATCTGGAGGGACTCGACTATCTGATCAAAAACGCGGGGATCGACGGACTCTACATCGACGACACCGCGCTCGACCGCGTTTCGATGCAGCGCGCCCGGCGGATCCTCGATGCCGACGGCAACACCGGCAGGCGCGTGAACATGCACTCGTGGAACCACCACAACGGATTGGCCAAGTGGTCCAACAGTTCGATCGCGTTCATGGAACTCTATCCGTATTACGACGGCCTGTGGCACGGCGAGGGTTTCAACGCCGATTCTCCGCCCGAGTTCATGCTGGTGGAGATGTCCGGCATTCCGTTCGGCCTGATGAGCGAGATGCTGGACCATCCGAATCCATGGCACGGGATGGTATTCGGGATGCGGGTGCGCTGGCCGTGGAGCGGCGACCCGCGGCCGATCTGGAAACTGGAGGACCGCTTCGGCATCGCGGATTCCGAATTCATCGGCTGGTGGGATCCCGCGTGCCCGGTGAAAACCGGCCACCCGCAGGTAAAGGCATCGGTTTTCCGGAAATCCGGGTCCGCATTCATCGCCATGGCCAGTTGGGCGAAGGAACCGGTGACGGTGAAACCGGAAGTCGATTGGAAAGCCCTCGGAATCGATCCCGGCAAGGGCAAACTGCTGCGCCCCGAATGCGCGAACCTCCAGACCGAGGCGGCCATCGATCCTGCGGCGGGGATTTCCATCGATCCTAACAAGGGGTGCTTCCTGATCGCGGAGTGACCGTGCGGAATCCGTCGTCCATGCGGCTTGCATCCCGGTCGGATCGGGTGGATAGTGCGGTTTTCCGCCCCCCATGCTTGGCACACTTTTCAGGATTTTCAGGCACACGCTGCGCTTTCCCATGCGCAGCGCGCTTTCGCTGCTGATGGCGATCGTCTGCACCTCGCTGGTGCTGGTGCTGCCCGGAGTGACCATGCAGTTCGTGGACGTGGTGATCAAACAACACCGGCCCGACCTGATCCTGCCGACCGTGGCGGTCGGCGTGGCGGCGATTTTCTGCCGACAGTTCCTCTTCACGCTGCGCACCTATTTCAACAACGCTCTGGAGTTGAAACTCACCCATCTGATCCGGGTGGAACTCTACGACAAACTCCAGCGGCTGCCGGTGCGGTGGTTCGATTCCAACTCGTCCGGTGAAATCATGTCGCGCGTGGCCGAGGATGTGCCGACGATGGACCGCGTGCTGATAGAAGGCACCGACACCGCGCTGGCGTCCGTGTTGCAGTTCCTGATCATCGTGGGCTACATGCTGTGGCACTCGTGGGAACTCACGCTGGTGACGCTGGCGCCGCTGCCATTCATCGGGATTCTAACCGCCTGGTGGAGCCGCAAGGCCGAACCGAAATGGCGTGAGTCGTCGGAAGCCTCGTCCGCGCTCAACGCGGTGCTGCACGACAACCTGGCCGGCATCCGCCAAATCAAGGCCTACACGGTGGAACCCAAGGCGCTCGAGGATTTCGAGCAGGCTTCGCAGAAACTGGGAGAGAAGCACCTCGACGTGATGAAGGGCCAGGCGATCGTCTGGCCCACCGTCTCGTTGATCGCGGAAAGCGGCATCATCCTGATGGTGGCGTTCGGCGCGGCATGGACCTTGCAGGGAAAGATCACCGAGGGCACCACGCTGGCGTTTCTGGTGGCATGGGGGTTTTTGTTTGACCCGATCTCGCGGATCAACTCGCTGGCGCAGACGTTCACGCGCGGCATCGTGTCCGCGGAGCGCGTGTTCCGGATCCTCGACACGCTGGAAGAGTCTCATTTGATAGAAGGGATCCGTCCGGAGGCGATGCGCGGGCACATCCGGTTTGAAAACGTGTCGTTTTCGTATGGCGAAGAAGCGCCCGCGGTGTCGGATCTAACATTGGAAGCGAAGCCCGGCGAAACGGTGGCCCTGGTGGGCGCCACCGGAGCGGGGAAATCCACCGTGCTCAACCTGCTCACCCGGTTTTACGAACCCTCGTCCGGGCGGATTCTGGTGGACGGAGCGCCGCTGGCGGAAATTTCCAAGGAATGGCTGCGCGACCAGACCGGGTTCGTGACACAGGAAAGTTTCCTGTTCAACACCACCATCCGGGAAAATCTCCAGGTCGCCAAACCCGATGCCACCGACGACGAGATCTGGGCGGCGCTGGAGGCGGCCAACGCCGCCGCGTTCGTTAGAGCGGCCGCCGATGGCCTCGACACCGTGGCCGGCGAGCGCGGGTTGCGGTTTTCCGGCGGCGAAAAGCAACGGATCTCGATCGCCCGCGCATTGCTGAAAAACCCGCCGCTTTTGTTGCTGGACGAGGCAACTTCCGCGCTCGACAACCGGACCGAACGGTTGGTTCAGGAGGCGTTGGAGCGACTTCGTGCCGACCGTACGTGTTTTGTGATTGCCCATCGGCTGTCCACCGTGCGAAAAGCCCATCGCATTTGCGTGCTCGACCGCGGCACGCTGATCGAGCAAGGAACACACGACGAACTTCTCGCCATGGGTGGCGCATACGCCCGGTTGTGCGAGGGTTCGCTCGGAAATTCCTCTCGACAGGCCCCCGGTCCGCATGGCACTGCCTCCTAGTCACTTCCCGCCACGCTTTCAACCACCCCAACATCCGCTTTACGACACCCATGGAAACTCAGCTTGTTGTCCCGCATTCGGCCGCACCCAGCACCATCACGCAAATCATGGACGCGCTCCGCAAGGAGCACCTCGAACCGCGCCATGAAGCGAAAAGCTGGGGCGACTGGATCCATATTTACGGCTTTCGCTCGGTGATCAGCATCGAGGCGACCGGAGGCGTGTCCCATGCCGCGACGATCGAACACGGCGAAGACGAGGACGACGGCGAGCCGATCGTTTCGATCCTGCGCGCGTTCGGCCGGCTCGGCTGGTATGGCGTGGATGACGATGGCGAATATCCGTTGCGCTGACGCGGCGCGAAGCGATGCCGGAAATCTATCAATGTCCGTTTTGTGGCGGCGAAGCCGCGGTGGGGAGTCCCTGTCCCGGTTGTGTGGGGAAGCAAAAACGCAAACGTCCTCCGGTCCGCAAGGATCCGAAGCGCTGGAAGCAGGACGAGGTTCACGACGGTCTCGATCTTCCGGACGACGGGTTCGACTACGATGAATTCGTGGCCCGCGAGTTCGGGCATGTTCCGCACCGGAAACTGGGCGTGAAATGGTATTGGTGGGCGCTCGGCTGCGCGTTGCTGGCGATCGTGGCGCTGATGGTCGTGACCCGGCTTTGGTGAGCGGGCCACGCCCTCCTGAATGCGGATTGCATTCCGGCGGCGCATGCGGTCCAATCGGCGCGGCGACCTCACCCACCGAGCCGCTCCAATTTCCACTCCCCATCCCGTGTCCAAGTCCTACAAGATCCTCATCGCCTGTGGCGGCACCGGCGGCCATTTGTTTCCCGGCATCGCCGTGGCGGAAACACTCGTCGCCCGCGGCCACGAGGTGCGCCTGCTCATCTCGCGGAAAAAGGTCGATGCCGAAGCCAGCGCCAAATACGGCAAGCTCCGGTTCGATACGGTGCCCGCCATCGCCAAACCGCCGACCCTCTCGCCGCGCATGATTCCGTTTCTCTGGAAACTCTGGCGCTCCGTGCGTGCGTGCAAACGCCTGATCCGCGACTTCGGCGCGGACGCGGTGCTCGGCATGGGCGGTTTCACCTCGCTGCCTCCGGTGCTCGCCGCGCACCGGATGGGCCTCAAAACGTTCATCCACGATTCCAACGCACTGCCCGGCAAAGCCAACCGTCTAACCGCCAGATTCTGCAACCGCGTGTTCGTGGGTCTCGACGCCGCGAAAACGTATTTCCAAAACCGCGAAACCGCCACCACCGGCACTCCGGCGCGCCCCGAAATCCTGAACCTGCCCCCGCGCGCCGAGGCCGCGGCGCGGTTCAACCTCGATCCCGCGCGGCCGGTCATCGTGGTCACCGGCGGCAGCCAGGGCGCGCGCCGCCTCAACGAACTCAGCGCCCAAGCCGCCGCCGCCCTGCCCGCGGAAACCCAGGTGCTCCACATCGCCGGCGCGCTCGACCGCGAACGCGCGGAGGAAATTTCCAAAGGCCGCGAAGGATACCGCGTGTTAGGGTTTTGCGACCAGATGGCCAGCGCCTACGCCGTCGCCGATCTGGTGATCGCCCGCGCGGGAGCCTCCAGCCTAACCGAGATCGCGCTGGCCGGACTGCCGTCGGTGCTGGTACCCTATCCCTACGCCGCCGACGACCACCAGACCCACAACGCCGCCGTGTTCGACAAAGCCGGTGCGGCCGTGCTGGTCCAGGAGCGCGATCTAACTGCATCCGGGCTGGCCGATCTGGCCCGCGGCATTCTATCCGATCCGCAAAGGCGCGCCCGCATGGCCGCCGCCGCCCGCGCGCTCGCCGTCCCCGACGCCGCCGAACGCGTCTGCGCCGCGATCGAGGCGGCGTTGGCAAGTTAGATGCCCCCGTGGCCGCGCTCGTGAGAGCGTGGCTACCCAGGCGCTCCGCTGCCGGCAAACGATTCACCGCCAAGACGCCAAGTTCGCCAAGAGGATCGAAGATGGTGGATCGCGAATTGTCGATGAAGATGCGCGCCCTAATAGCCAATAACAAATAACCAAAATCTGGCAAGGTGCCGCGATCACGTTGCCGCGCTTGAGGCCGAGTACATGTCCGCTTTCGAAGCGAACGAAAATTTTACGGAGGAATTCAAGACCTCTCACTTTATGTCGGCAAATGCTCCGGCATGCCCCCCCGCCTTAAGGAGTCCACCCATCCGAAATCGCTCGAAATCGCCCACGAAATCGCAATTCAAAGTCCGAGTGCATGGTTACGGCTGAGAAGGGACAAGGGCTCCGTTTCGGGCCAAATGGCCGGCCACTAGCCCCATCTCACGGCTCCGTACGCGAACAGCTGTGAGGCAGCAATTGCCCCCCAAAAAAATCAGCCCTCGACCAAGTGTTGAAGCGCCCACGCACCCGACACTTCCCCAAAAAGCCGAATCTCAGTCAAAATCCAAGTCCGACAGGCTGCTAGAGAAATAAGCATCCAGCGACCCAAAGCGAAGGCCCGGATCCTTTCGGATCCGGGCCTTCATGTTGGTACCCCGGCTTGGATCCGAACCAAGGACCAGTTGATTCGCAACTGGGTAGCCAAAGTGATGACCTTCATTCGATGGGGAATCGCGGAGGGATCTGTCGGTTTTGGTACCCGAATCTCGCGTAATGGTCCGGAAACCCGTCCCGCAACCGGAAATAGACGACTCATGGAGAACACAGACAAACGATTGGCCCGCTTTACCGTCCAACATCAGGACCTTGGAGCGAACGGCAGGCGCACGGCGGCGAAGCGGCCGGCAAGCCCAAGCTGGGGGGTCGTTCCGCTGGTGTTGCTGGGGCTGGGACAGGCCTGTCCCGGAGCAAGCCTGTCCTACTCGACCAGCCAACCGGTTCCCGGAAGCAGCGATGTCACCAACTTCACGGGAGCAAACGCCGACCGCGATAACATCGGCGGGAACGGAACGACCGATGGCGGGGCAAACGACGCCACGACCTATGTCGCGCCGGACCGGCCGCATCAGGGCCAGACGTTCCAGACCGGCGCGGCGGCGGCGGGCTATCATGTCCAGGCCGTCTGGTTGAAACACGCGGCCTACTCCGGTCAGACGCAGAGCACCTATTGGCGGACCGCCACTGGCACCAGCCTGACCGTCCGAATCACCAACCCGGCGGCGGCGGCGACCGCAGGATTCGCGCTGGCTTCGGAGACGGCCACGCTCAGCGGCACGGAGTCGGGAACGCCCAACAATCTTGCGCCGAAAGCCAGTCTCACCAGTTCACCCACCGGCACCGGGGTATGGGTGCGGATCGCCCTCGACGAGCCGGTCAACCTACAGCCTAACACGCTCTACGGTTTCGATGTCACGTCAAATTCCGCGACCCTGTTTTTCGAAACCCACGGCATCCGCAACGCGGCGGCCGGAGGCAATCCCTACGCGGCGGGCAGCGCCTACAACGGCTCGACCAACGGCAGCCCGGACAACAAGCTGAACGCTCTATCGGGCGACCGGGTGTTCATGGTGGAACTGGCCGAAGGAACCGTGACGCCGGTGGACACCACGCCGTATGCCCAGCCGGTATTGGCGGCGGAGGCGTTTCCGCTCGACCGGGTTCGTTTGTTGGACAGCCGTTTCAAGCACAACCAGGACCTGAACCGGACGGGCTATCTCACATGGATCGAACCCGGCCGACTGCTCGCGCCGTTCCGGAGCAACGCGGGATTGAGCACGCAAGGTTTCAATACCCTTGGAGGCTGGGAAGGCGGGGCCGGCGGCAGCGGATTCACGGCCTGCCGCGGCCACATGGCGGGACACTGGATGAGCGCGGTCGCGAAAATGCACGCCTCGACGGGCGACCCGGGTTTCATTCCGAAGATCCAGCAGGTGGTGGATGGGTTGAAGGCATGCCAGGATGAGCTTGCAACGAAGACGGATGCCGCCGGACGCCCGCTCACGGGCTATCTCGCGGCGTTTCCGATTTCGTTCTTCGAAACCCTGGAGACGAATCATACCGCCGCCCAGGTGCCGTTTTACACGGTCCACAAGATTCTAACCGGCCTGACGGATGTGTATCGTTATTTGAAAGTTGACTCGCCGGCGCTGGCCAACAAGGCGTTGGACATGGCCATCGCGATGTCCGACTACCACGCCTTGCGGGTGAGTTGGCTCACCACGGCGCAAGTCGAGAACATGTTCCTCACCGACAACGGAAACACCGAGGAATGGGGCGGCATGAACGAAACGCTCACGGACATCTATCAGCTCTCGAAAGCCCGTGGCGATGCCAACCCGGAACGCCATCTGACCCTCGCCAAGGTGTTCCATCGCGACTGGTTCATCAACCCGCTCCACAGCGACCTGGACCAGCTCGGCGGTTTGCACGCTAACACGCACGTCCCCCAAGTGACGGGTTTCACGCGCGTCGCCTCGATGCTGAACACCGCCGACCCACAGCGCGACCGGCTCTATACGGCGGCCGACCATTTCTGGCACCGCGTGACCCGCCAGCACTCGTTCGTGCTCGGCGGCAACAGCTACGCCGAACACTTCAGCACGGCGGGGAAGGAGACCGGGACAAACGGCGGCGCGTTGACGGTCTCGACCGCCGAGACATGCAACACCTACAACATGCTCAAGCTTGCCGCCGGGCTGTTCCAGCACAACCCGGCAGCGGAATATGCCGATTACTACGAGCACGCGCTCTACAACCACATCCTCGCCTCGATGGCGCCCGACACCGGCATGTTCACCTATTTCGTGCCGATGGTTTCCGGACACTTCAAGACCTACTGCCAAGAAGAGGGGTCGTGCTGGTGCTGCACCGGCTCGGGGATGGAAAATCCGTCGCAATACGGAGCGGCGATCTACTTCCACAAGAACGACGCGCTGTGGGTAAACCTCTACATTCCCTCAACGCTCGACTGGAGCGAGAAGGCCATGACGGTCCGGCTCGACACGGCGTTTCCGCTAGGCGACACGGCGCGGTTGACGATGGGTTGCGCGCAGCCGACCACCGCCACCATCCGCTTGCGCATCCCGTCGTGGATCGAGTCGCCACCGACGATCACGGTGAACGGAACCCCGCAGGGCATCGCCACCACCCCCGGCAGTTATGCGGAAATCAGCCGCACTTGGGCGGACGGCGATGTCATCGGTCTCACTCTGCCGATGGGGCTACGGCTGGACCGTTCGATGGACGATGCCACGCAAACCTCGTTGTTCTACGGGCCGGTTCTGCTTGCGGGCGTCCTTGGAACTTCCGGTTTGCCTGCGTCGGATGAAGCGGCGGACCAATGGGCCTATCAGAACGTCGCCCGCGCCAGCGCGCCGGTGATGACGGCTCCGGACGCCACGGACCCCGCATCCTGGGTGCGTCCCGCCGGGCAGCCGCTCGAGTTCACCGTGGAGATGGCCTATCCCGGCAGCGATGAGCGCACCCCAATCACGCTCAAGCCGTTCTACGAGGTCCATCACACCCGCTATGCGGTTTACTGGAAAACGATTGCTCCGGAGGGGGCCTGCAACTGGACCGGTGGCGGAGCGCTGCCAACATGGTCCACCTCCGGCAACTGGGACGTCGCGCCCGCCAGCGCCTACGCGCTGAACTTCGCCGCGGCCGCGGGCGGGACACCGGTGAATGATTTCACGGCCGGCACCCGGTTTGATGGAATCGGGTTTCCTTCGGGTGCGGGCGCCTATGTGCTGGGAGGAAACGGCGTCGGTCTCATGGGCGATGTCCGCAACCTGTCGGCTGTCGGGCAACGGATCAACCTGCCGCTGGATCTGACGGGCGGCATTCCGTGGCGGATGGACGCGGACGCGGGCGATCTAACACTCGGCGGTGCCATCGGCGGAACCGGTTCCATCGAAAAACGCGGCGATCACACGCTGCTCCTGCTCTCGGATGTCGCTTTCAACGGCGCGCTCCGGATCTCCGCGGGCAGCGTGCAAATCGGCACCGGCGGCACGACCGGCAGTGTGGCGGCCACGATTCCCATCTCGGTGTCAGCGGGTGCCAGCCTGGTGCTCGACCGCGGCGACGATTTCGAGGTCGCTAACAGGATTTCGGGCGCAGGCACCCTCATCAAGCGTGGTTCCGGTGCCATGACCTTGGCCAATGCCGCGGATGTGTCCGGTCTGGTGCATGTGGCAAGCGGGAAGCTCCGTTTCGGCTCGCGGCAAGCGCAGCGTCTCGTCCACCGCTGGAGTTTCAACGGAAACCTGACGGACTCGGCCGGCGGTGCCGATGCCACGGTGGTCGATGTCGGCCCTAACAATACAACGCTGGGTTCCAACGACATCACTGTGGCGGGAGGCACGCGCTCGGCCGCCGACTATGTCTCCCTCGGCGGCGGTCTGTTACCGAAGGACGGTTCGCCGGTAACCATCGAATTCTGGGCCACCCAGGTTTCCCTCAAACCATGGTCGCGCATTTTCGATATCGGCGCATCGACCACGGAAAATCTGTTCATGTCGTGGAGCCAGGATGCCGCCGGCACCGACCGGGTGGAGTGGAGGGACGGCGTCACCGATACCGTGAACAACTCGGTTGGTCCAGCCATCGGCACCGAATACCACATCGCGATGGTCATCGAACCCGGCGCAGGCAGCGGCGGTGCTTCCCGCGTCACCTGGTATGCGGCGCCTTCGTCGGCGGGAACTCTTGGACCGGCGAAGGGCACACTCGACACCGGCAACACGCTCGCCGACTTCACCGACACGAACTTCTGGCTGGGACGCTCGGAATACTCCGCCGACGCGACGGCCAATGCCAAATACAACGAGTTTCGCATCTGGAACCGCAGCTTCACCGGCGGGGAACTCGATGCCCTCCATACCCTCGGGCCAGACGAGGTCGGTGGGTTCGCGACGGAAACCATCACTGGCAGCCTCACGGGTGTGACGGATCTATCGCTCGGCGCGGGCGCCGAGTTCGACGCCGGCTCCCGAACCCAGCGGATCGCTTCGCTCTCAGGCGCAGCAAACTCGATCATCCGCCTGACGGGTGGCCAATTGCATGTGGCCAGCGGAGGTGATGGATCCGCGGCCTTTGCCGGCGCGTTCGCGGGAACCGGCACGGTGGTGAATGACGGCACGCTGCGCCTCGTCGGTGGCACCGCATGGCCGGCGGATGTTGCGTTGGTGAATCATGGCTTGCTCGACATCATGACTTGGCAGGGCGATTTGCCGGTGGGTTTCACCAACGACGGCACGGTGCTGGACCGCAGCCGGTTGAAGGCCAACGGTTGCGAAATATCCGGCGGCGATTTCAAGGTCCGCATTCATGGCTACCCTGGCCACTCCTACCGCTTCCAAAAGACGGACGATCCGGGTTCGGGAAAATGGCATGACACGGGCGATCCGGTGGCAGGTGCGGATGCGTCCATCGAGTTCACGGACACCATCGGGGCGGGTGCGTCCCGCGGGTTCTACCGGGTGGGGGTATCGCCCTGAGGTATGGAGGTTTTTCCTTTCCATTCCCCGGTTTCCAACCTAGGTTCCCTCCGTCATGGAAGGGGATGTGACGAGGATTCTCAAATCGGTTGGCGCGAAAGCGGGCCTGCCGTCGGAGGATTTGTTGCCGCTTGTCTATGATGAACTTCGAAGCCTCGCCGCCGCACGCATGAAGGGAGAAGCCGAAGGACAAACGATGCAGGCGACCGCGCTGGTCCATGAAGCCTGGTTGCGTGTTTCCGGCAAGGGCGGCCGCACATGGAATGACCGCTCCCATTTCTTTCGTGTCGCGGCGCTGGAGATGCGCCGGATCCTGGTGGAGAACGCCCGGCGCAAATCGTGCATCAAACATGGCGGCGACTTGCAGCGCATCGACATCGAAGGGATCGAACTGGCGGAAACCCAGCCCGACGACCGGATCGTGTTGATTGACGAAATGCTCAGGATCCTCGAAAAGGAAGACCCGGACAGCGTCCGCATCATCACCCTGAAGTTCTTCGGCGGGCTGACCAACCGCGAGGTTGCGGAAATGGAGGGAGTGACGGAACGGACCATCGAGCGCCAGTGGGCGTTTGCGCGCACCCGCTTGTATGAAATGCTGCGCGACCCATCGTGAACCCACTGTACGCGATGAGTGAACCCACTCCGCCGCTGAAAGTCCTGTTCGAGTCGCTGACCGGCCTCGAACGCGCCGAGGATCGCGCGGCGTTTCTTGATTTCACCTGCCACGGCGATCCGGATTTGCGCGACCGCCTCGAGCGTCTCCTCGCGTTGCAACACGAGGCGCAGGATTTCTTCGATGTCGAAACCGCGCCGTCGGACGGCGTGACGGATGCCGCTCCGGATGAACCTGACGACGCCACCGAAGGCGTGGGCTCGCGGATCGGCCGCTACCGGTTGTTGGAGCGGATCGGCGAGGGTGGTTGCGGCGCGGTCTATCTGGCCGAACAACTCGAACCCGTGAAACGGCGGGTGGCGCTCAAGATCATCCGCCTGGGGATGGATACGGAAAATGTCATCGCCCGCTTCGAAATGGAGCGGCAGGCACTGGCGATGATGGAACATCCGAACATCGCCCGCGTGTTTGATGTCGGCGCCACGCGCACCGGGCGGCCGTTCTTCGTGATGCAGTTGGTCGATGGCGAGAAAATCACCGACTACTGCGACTCGCAGCGTCTGGGGATTCCCGAGCGGCTCAGAATGTTCATCCGGATCTGCCAGGCCATCCAGCATGCCCATCAAAAAGGGGTGATCCACCGAGACATCAAACCGTCGAACATTCTCGTCATGGTGCACGCCGGCGAGGCGGTGCCCAAGGTCATCGATTTCGGCATCGCCAAGGCCACCCAGGGCAATGTTGCGGACGACGCCACCCTCACCGTTGCCGGGCAGTTCGTCGGCACGCCCGCCTATATGAGCCCCGAGCAAGCCGCCGGCCGGAGCATGGATGTGGACACCCGCAGCGACATCTACAGCCTGGGCGTCCTGCTGTACGAGCTTCTAACGGGAAAGCCGCCGTTCGACCCCGCGGAACTCCGGGAAGCCGGGACGGATGAAATCCGGCGTATCCTGTGGGAAGTGGAACCCAGGCAGCCATCGGCCGCGCTGACGGCGCTGAGCCCGGCCGACCGCACGCAAACCGCCGCACGGCGGAGTTGCGATCCTCCGAAGCTTGCCGGACTGATCAAGGGCGACCTCGACCGCATCGTGATGAAGGCCATGGCCAAGGACCGGCAACGCCGCTACGGCACGGCCGATGGTCTCGCTGCGGATATCTCGCGTTTCCTGAACAACGAACCGGTCACCGCCCGCAAGCCGAGCCGGATCTACCAGTTCCGCAAGCTGGTGCGCCGCAACCGGGTCGTTTTCACGGCGGGGACCTTCGTGCTTCTCTCCCTGGTGCTCGGTTTGGGTGCCGCCACCTGGATGTTCTATCAGGCCAACCGGGCGAGGGAGGCCGCCGAACTGGCCCGGGCCAACGAGTTCGCGCTGAGGCAAAAAGCGGAGATCGGCCAGAAGATCGCCCATGCCGCCGTGCTCTTGAGATACGGCAAGACCGGGGAAGCCGACGCCTTGCTCGCGGACATTCCGCCCGAAAAGGCCAGGCCATCGCTGGAAAGCGCGCAAACCTACCGCACCCTCGGCGAGTGGCATGCGCGCGAAGACCGCTGGAGCGAAGCCGGCAAACGGTTAGCCGCGCTCGCCTATTCCATCACGGGTGCCGACGAGTCTGATTCCGAGAAGATTTCCCTCAACCTCCTGCCTGCCGCCGCTTCGCTGTGCGAGGCCGGTGAGCTGAACCACTATGAAACCCTGCGGCGGATGGCGATCGAGCGGTTCGCAACGACATCGAACCCGATCGTCGCCGAACAGGTGATCAAGGCCTGCCTGATGCGGCCCGCCGACCACGGGATGCTTGCGAAGTTCGAGCCGCTCGAGGCGCTGATGTTCGAAGCAGACACCCGTGCACCGACAACCAACGGCGGGGACCGCAACCTGGTGGCCTGGCGCGAGTTCGCGGTCGCCCTCCTCGAATTCCGCAAGGGCAACCCGGACCGTGCGCTCGAATGGCTCGGCAAATGCCGCAGATATGCCGGCCAAAACGCGGCCCGCGACGCCCTGATGAACTCCGTCGAGGCGCTGGTTTTGCACCAGAAAGGGCGGCGCGAGGATGCTCTCGCCAATCTCGGTGTCGCGCGATCGGTCGTCAGCAAGCGTTTCGCCGCGAAACCGGACATCTTCGCCCAATACGAACCCCACTGGCCGGATTGGATCGCCGCCCGCATCCTGCTGCGCGAGGCGGAAGCCACCCTCGCGAAATAGCCGCCGCTGGCAGCCGGAGAAAAAATCCGGAAATTCTTCGGAAACCGTATCGGGTTTGGGAAGGGGTCTCGCGTTATCCCATGAGCCCACCCAAAAATCGGCGGCAAGCATGTCGGTCTTTTCGCCGGATTCTCGCGTCTTCCACTGATATCAATGATCAATGGTTTCCCTTCCGCGGAATCAATCAAACCCCGAATCCACACCAAACCCTCCATGAATCCCAAACCCATCCTAGCCTGTCTGCTCGGAGCCACATTTGCCGGCATGCAGCCAACCCTGGCCTCGCTCAGTGCCGCAAACGGCAATTTCGAGACCGGTGGCGGCAGCAATATCACCAATGTGACCGATTGGTTTGATCACAATACGGGCACAAGCTTCTGGCAGGGAGCCTGGCAGACAAACGCCAGTTCCGTCACGCCGAATGCAACCAACGTCGTCGTCTTGAGCAACGGTGATGGCGGCGGCGCCACGACCAACCTGGCCACCCCGTCCGCCGATGCGAATGTGGGCTGCTTTCTCTATCAGAGCATTGGAACCGCCGAAGCGGGCCAGACCTCGCTTCAGGTCGATTTCGGCTTTGGTCAGCCGGACGACGACCCCGGCGGACGCACGGTGGGCGTGACGGTCGGAATCTATGCCTATGACGGGCTCGGCGGGTTCACCCCGGCGGACAACACGGATGTTCGCGGAGCCAGCGGCGTGACCTTCCTTGGCTCGCAGAGTTTCTCGTTTGTGTCATCCAGCGCCAACAACATCATCGCCGCCAAATCCGCGACCTTCGACATCTCCGCGGCGGGAACCAAGCAACTTTTCCTTCGCTTCAATAACTACCGGCCCGCCAGCACACAGTCTTGGTCGGTGGTGGATAACGTGGTCGTTACCGGTGTGGCCGCGGCGCCCACGTTCTCGATTCAGCCGTCCCCCTACACGGGAAGCGTCGGTGCCAACGCCACGCTCACGGCGTCTGCCGTATCGACTCCCGCGCCCACCTACCAGTGGCAGTATTCCCAGGATGGTGTCGCGGCCTACACCAATGTGACAAACGGCGGAGCCGTCTCGGGAGCGACAACCAACACGCTCTCGCTCAATCCCGCCGCATACGGTCACAACGGCTACTACCGGGTCGTGGCAAGCAACGGCACCAGCACGAACAGCAATCCCGCTCTGGTGACCCTCACCTATCCAGTGCCGGTGATCACTTCCCAACCCGCCAGCGGCGCCGTGCAGGTAGGAAGCAACGTTTCGCTCACCGTCGCGGCCACCGGCCTCGGAACCCTGGGCTTTCAATGGCATAGTGCCAACACGGGGATGCTGACCGACGGTGGTTCGGTTTCCGGTGCGACCACCGCGACGCTCACCCTTTCCAACGCGCAATTGGCCACTGCCGATTCCTATTATTGTGTGATCACCGATCACAAAGCCACGGAAGACGGTTCGGGCCAGCCGGACA
Source organism: Verrucomicrobiota bacterium (assembly GCA_017301995.1). GTDB lineage: Bacteria > Verrucomicrobiota > Verrucomicrobiia > Verrucomicrobiales > Akkermansiaceae > Luteolibacter. The sequence continues at coordinate 94,959 of JAFLEH010000030.1, forward strand.
CCACGGTTAGTTCCACCTACGCCCTGTTGGAGGTTTTCGAAACTTCCGCCACAAACCTCCTGAGTATCGAACCGTTCAGCGCCTACCCGACGGGTGTGGAACTCGACGGGCAAAACCCGGCCATCGCTGGCTATGTCAATCCATGGGTCGACGCCGCATGGGGCGACATCCTGCCGATGACCGGCGCCGGATCGCTCGCCTATGGCGGGTCCGGCTATCTTGCCGGCATCGGTGGCAAGGTCGGCAGCGCGTCCGACACCGCCGGCATCCTCACCACCAACAGCGGCCGTGCGGAGCGGTTGCTCGCGACGAACTTGAAAGGCACGGCCTTGTCTTCGCGGACCCTCTATCTGAGTTGGTTGTTCCAGGCCGGCAACGAGGGAACCGGCACCGCGCCTAACAATTATCAGGTGCTCGGTTTGTGGAACGGCACCAGTGCCAATGATGCCCTGCGCCAGTTCGAGGCGGGCATCGCCCTCGGCGACTTCGGCACCGCCAACTTCGCCTTCCGTGTGAACAACAATAACACCACTCGCGTCAACCTCGGCGTGGCACCCGACGCCAATGTCCACCTCTTCGTCGCCAAGTTCGTCTTCGGCCCGAATGCCAACAGCGACAGCGTGACCGTGTGGCTTGATCCGGCGCTCGGCGCCGGAGAACCGATGGGCGGCGCGCTCGTTGCGGGTGTGAACCTCGCGTTCGACCGCCTCACGCTCTCCGACTACGCGGGCGATTCGTCCAACTGGGATGAAATCCGCTGGGGCGCCACCTTCGACAGCGTGACCGTGGAGGCGCCCGCGGTTCCGCTGATCCCCGAATTCACCCTGCAACCTTCGGGCTATTCCGGCCATGTCGGTGACACCGTTACTTTGGCCTCCTATGCCGAGGGCGACCCCGCGCCCGCCTACCAGTGGCAGTTCGATGCCGGCAGCGGCTATGTGGACCTGCCCGGCGAGACGAATCCGACGCTCGCCATCAATTCGGCCACCTACGCCAAAAACGGCTACTATCAAGTGATCGCCCGCAATGTGAACGGTGACGCCACCAGCGAGGTGGCTTTCGTTCACTTGGTCTATCCGAGTCCGGCCATCGGCACCCAACCCGCGCCGGCTTCCGGGTTGGCTGGCGCCAATGTGCAATTGTCGGTCTCCGCCACCGGTCTCGGCAATCTCGGTTACCAGTGGTATAAAGTGGAAACGGGCGGCGACATCCAGTTGACCGACGGTGGCAAAATTTCCGGGGCCACGACCGCGACGCTACAACTCACCGGTATCGCCGCCGGCGACGCGGGCGGATACTATGTGATCATATCGGACGATGCGGCTGTGGCCGACCAGGGATCTCCAACGACAAGAACCTCCTCAACGGCAAGCGTTACCGTGATCGACCTGCTGGTCACCGCCAGCGCGACCACCCCGACTCCCGATGCGGACGACCAGTCCTACCTTCCCGGAATGGTGGATGACATCGACAACATCGGCGGAACCGGTGTGAATCCGGCTGACAACGATTTTTCCACCTACATCGCGGCCGACAGGGCCAGCCAGGGAATGACGTTCACGACCGGGAACGATTCGGTGGGCTACTCGATTCAATCGATCACCGTCCGGATGGTGCAGTTGAACAATTATCTCGCCACCGGAACATTCTACAACATCCAGGACGGAGACACCTTCGAATTCCAGTTCGGCAGCATCAGCGGTGGCGTGAAGACCCCGATTTTCGACACCAACTCCGCCCAATACACCGGGTCCGCCCTGGTGAATGCCGCCACGCCGAACAACCTCGGCTCCGGGCAATACCTGACCTTCGACCTGTCCGGTGTCGGCATCGGCACACTCTCGCCCAATACCACCTATTACTTCGAGATCACCTCGGAAATCGGTGATCCCTTCTTCGAACTCAGCGGTACCAAAGCGGACGGTTACGCCGGTGGCACGGCTTTCCGCGGGACTACCACCAAGACCATCGATTCGAACTACACCGAACTCACGGGCGACCGCGCTTTCCACGTGGCCCTCACCGGTCTTGGCGGACCGGCGGACGACTTCGCCAGCTGGATCGGCGGCTACAACGTGGGTGCCATGACCGGTTTCAACCAGGATGCCGACGGCGATGGTATTGCAAACGGTCTGGAGAACCTCTTTGGCACCAATCCAAGTGCGGCGAGCAAAGGCATCACCCAAGTATCCAGGAACGGCAATACGCTGACCTTCCAACATCCGCGGAATGGGACACCGGCAAGCGATGTCTCGGCGGCCTACGAATGGTCCACCGATCTGGCGACATTCCATGGAAGCGGCGCCAGCGACGGCACTACCACCGTTAGTCTGGCGGCCAGTCCGGACACGCCCGTCGTCGGCACGACCACGGTCACCGCCACCATCACCGGAACGGTTCCTGGCAAGCTGTTCGTCGTGTTGAAGGCAACCCGGGTCAGTCCTTGATGACGCCGGTGATGCCTCGTGAATCACATCCCGCTTTTTCAGTCTGGGTTTCGAATCGTGGTGTGATTTGAGCAAGGAAAGAAAGACCGGCCCGCTGCATGGTGGCCTAGCCGTGCGCACCTTCTTGATCGTTGCTATGGTGAAACGAATCCGTGGAGCACATTGGCGTGAAGCGTGGCACAGGGTGCCCGGGCGTCGCAAAACCATTCCGCGTCCGCTAGACACCGTTGGCCCAAGTTGAACAGTTAGAAGAAATTTCTCGCTAATTTAGCCCGGCTTCTGGGCTCGCGGCCCTGAGTTCCCAAGGGATGGCGAGCGAAACTGGCGCGTAGTGTAGAACACCCCATTGCCAGGGGGGCGCTTGGCGGGGCATACTGCGGGCATGTTCTTTCGCCGCAACCGCCGCAGCCGAAACGGGGAGACCTATGCATACTGGTCGCTCATGCGCACCATCCGCACCGCCAAGGGGCCGCGGCACGAGTTGGTGGCCAACCTCGTGGCAAGGCACCAGGCCTCGACCAGGACGCGCGCCACGGTTGGGAGCACATCGCCGATCTGCTCGACGGGCGCCGCCCGGGAATCGTGCGGGGCCAACTGGGCGAACCGATGCCGCCCGCTCCGCCACCCCCCCGGTGGACCGAGGTGGATGTTAGCGCCCTTCGCGTCGAACGCGTGCGCGACTTCGGCGAGGTCTTTCTCGCTCTGGCATTGTGGCGGCGGCTCGGGTTGCACACCCTCGTGTGCGAGATCATCGAACCATGCCGCGAGGCCGTGCCTTGGGAGCTGGTCGCCTGCATCCTGACCGTCGCCCGCTTCTGCGCAACCAAAGCAAGCTGGAGGCGGCCGAACGCTGGTATGCCGAACAGCACCCTGGAGGATCTGCCCGGCGTGCCCCTCGAGGCCATCCACCGCACCCGGCTCTATCGCGGTCTGGACCGGCTCCACAAGCACAAGGACAGTCTCTGCCAGCATCTGCTCAAGCGCTACGAAAGCTGGTTTGGCGTGGAGTTCAAGTTCCTCCTCTACGATGTGACGAGCACCTATTTCGAAGGCAAAAGCCGAAGCCAAGGCCTCGCGCGGCTATTCGCGCGACCAGCGCCCCGATTGCAAGCAAGTCAACTTCGGCTTTGTCTGCACTCCGGAGGGCCTGCCCGCCAGCTACGAGGTCTTCGCCGCCAACTGGACCGAAGTGCAACCCGGAGTGGAGGTCAAACTCGCCGGCCATGCCGGTTTGCGCTACGCGATTTGGCGGAGGTCGCGATTGCTCCCGGGCGTTCGAACCCAAGGCCTCACGGCTGGGTTCTCATCCCACCGCCCATGCTTCATGGCGCGGCGAGTCCCCATTTGGAATTTCGTGCTTAAAGCTTCGTGCTTCAAACCAGATGGTCGGGGCGGCGGGATTCGAACCCATGGCCTCTTCGTCCCGAATGAAAATATGTTAATCTCATATACAACTCATTTTCAAGGTTTTACAAACAGGTTAGAAGTTAGCATGTTGCCGGTTGCTAAAAAAGTTGCTAAAAACCCCTCATGGCGAGACCGAAAAAGATCCACAGATTCAAGGTTGTCACCTTTCTCAATCGAGGAGGGACGACGGCATGGCGGGTGACAGGAACGCTTGTGAACGGCAGACAAGTCCGCCTGAATTTTCAAACCAAGCCGGAAGCCGTCCAGCGTATGGCGGAGTTGGAGATGGAGGCTGAAGGAGCGGCTCCCGCGCAGCAAACCGTCAAAACGGCTCTGTCGGAGGATCAAGTCGCCGATGCCGAAGCGGCGTTCAGATTGTTTACGGATGGAGGAAACCTCGCAAATGCTTTGTCGCACTATCAAAGTCTCAATTCTCGGGCGCGTAAACTGGGGGTCGAATTGGATCAAGCAATGGCGTTTGTGGAGAACCATTATCGACCGGAAACCAAGACAATAACGGTCTTGAACGCCACCAGGGAATTTCTATCCACCAGGCGTGGCATAACGGAGACGACTTTGGCAAATTACGAGATCGGACTGCGACTGCTCCTGAAGCGGGATCCAAACAAGCCCGTTCACTCTTTTACCGTTGGGGATATTGAGGCGGTATTGGCAAGATACACCAATGTGCGCTCCCAAAGGTCATTCAGGCGGATATTCTCGGTGTTTTTCCATTGGGCTGTCCGCCATCACTATTGCCTTGAAGATCCTTGCAAGCGGCTTGACCGGCTGCCCAAGGACATGACGCGGATCGAGGTGCTGTCACTCGATGAAGTGAAACGCCTGCTGACGGCGGCCGTGCGTCACCAGGATGGTGCGGCCGCCGCATCCATCGCGATTGGATTGTTTGCCGGGCTGCGGCCGAGTGAACTGGCCGATCTGAAACCGGAGGACATCGCCAACGGAAAGATGCGTGTGACGGGCGGGAAGCTGCGGCGGACGCTAAAACGCGTGGTGCCGGTTCCTCCCGTGCTCGTGGAATGGCTGAAAGTCCACCCGTTCACCGGATTGCCGAAGGGTTGGCAATCGAAACTCAAGACCCTCGAGAAAGCCACCAGCGCGGCCGCTTGGGTGCAGGACATCATCCGCCACACTTCGATCACCTTTCAGGCCGAGCGCGACCGGAATGAAGCATTGACCGCCTTCAACAACGGCACCTCAAAGGCTATGATGGACCGGCACTACCGCGACCTGATCGGCGACGACAAGGTCATCGCGGAGT
>JAFLEH010000031.1 GCA_017301995.1 Verrucomicrobiota bacterium
CGGGCTTGCTCCGCCTGGCTTTCCTGTGTAGTGATCTTCATGGTGGTTGGTGTTGTGGTGCTTTGTAGCAAACACACCATGAACCGGATCGTCCGCCGGGTCAGCAACAACACCGCCACCACCACCCGGCTGCAGGGCCTGCGGCCCGCACTCAACCGGGAGAGGACAGATGTCCTAATCGTAATTTACACGGCCTTCCAAAAGGCCAATCGGTGGAAAAACCGGAGTGCCCGTCCCGGCAGGCAACCGGCCTCTCCACACCCGCCCCGAGTTCGGGGCTTGCTCTCGGAGCGCGCGGGTTCCTAACCCTGATCGATCGTCTTCTCCGTCTTGGCGTCGATGATCGCGAAGCGTTCGCGGTTGAGGGTGGGATCGGAGCGGAAGATCAGGCGGCCGGAATGGGAGCGCTCGAGTTCCACTAACAATTTGGCGTCGTCGCTCTTGAAGCGGTTCAGCACGTCGGAGTTGACGATGATGACGATATCGCCCACCTGGTCGCGGTGTTTCTGGATGACCAGATTGAGGCGGCGCTGGATTTCCACGGACATGGTCATCGGCGTTTTCACGCGGGCGCGGCCCTGGCAATACGGGCACGGCTCGTACATCGAATCGCGCAGGGATTCGTTGAGCCGCTGGCGGGTCATTTCCATCAGGCCGATCGGCGAGATCTGGAGCACCTGGGTCTTGGCCTTGTCCTTTTTGAGGCGGTCGCGCATCGCTTTGTACACCGCCTGCTGATCCTTGCGGTGGCGCATGTCGATGAAGTCCACCACGACCAGCCCGCCGATGTTGCGCAGGCGGAGCTGGCGCGCCACTTCCTGGGCCGCCTCGATGTTGGTTTCGAGGATCATCTTGTCCACGTCCTTCGATCCGCGGTTGCGGCCGGTGTTGACGTCGATGGAAATGAGCGCCTCGGTTTCATCGATCACGATGTAGCCGCCGCAGGGAAGCCACACCTGGCGGGAGAACGCCTCGTCGATCTGTTTCTGGATATTGACCTGCTCGAAGAGCGGCTTGGTGGCGGAGGGCAGATAGTGGACACGGCGTTTGGCGCGGCGGGAAATCTTGCCGGCGATCTCGCGGATGCGCTCGGTGGTTTCCTGGTCGTCGCAGAGCACCTGGTCGATCTCGTCGGTTAAAAAATCGCGGGCGGTGCGTTCGATGAGTCCCGGTTCCTGGAAGATGCAGGCCGGGGTTTGTGAGTTGACCCGGTTGTGTTCGATCTGGTCCCACTGTTCCAACAGCATCGCCAGGTCGCGCACGAAGTGGCGGGCGCGGGTGCCCTGGGCGACGGTGCGCATGATGATGCCCATGCCTTCCGGCACGGAAAGTTTCTGGACGATCTTGCGGAGCCGCTGGCGTTCCTGCGGGTCCTCGATCTTGCGGGAAATGCCGAACTGTTCGGTGTAGGGCATGAGCACCAGATAGCGGCCGGCCAGCGAGATGTTGGTGGTCACCCGCGGTCCCTTGGTGCCGATCGCTCCCTTGGAAACCTGAATCACGATTTCCGATCCGGGCGGATAGATATCGGGAATGTCCTTGCTGGTGATCTTCTTCTGCTGCTTGCGCGGCTTGCCCTCGCGCTGGATCTCCTCCAGGCCGGCGTCGAGCGCGGCCGGGATGGCGTCCCAGAAATGCAGGAACGCGTTCTTGTCCAGGCCGATGTCCACGAACATCGCCTTGAGGCCCTGTTCGATGTTGCGCACGCGGCCCTTGAAGATGCCGCCGACGATGTTTTGGTCGCCTTCGCGCTCGACGGTGTATTCCTCCAGCACGCCGTCCTCGAGGAGGGCGACGCGGCGTTCGAGTTTCTCGACATTGACGATAATGCTGTTGCCACGGGAAGGATCCGGTCTGCCGATGCCCAGCAGTCGTTTGATGCGTTGAATCATGTTGGTTATGAAGTTGGTGTGTTTAATGGTTTTGGGAAGGTTAGGGTTCCGGTACGGGTTGGGCTCTTGGGATGACGGTGCCGTCGGCGTCGGTTTCCGGAGTGATCACCGGGGTGGGGATCACGGGTTCCGGGGTGGGAGGCGGCGGGGTATCATCCGGGTTCTCAAGTTCCTCGCCGGTTTCGCCTGCGGCGTCGTCCTCCGCGGCGACCACGGCGGCGAGGGGATCGTCCTTGGGCAGCACGATCTCCTCGATGCGGTTGGTGTTGCCTTTCACGGGCGTCTGGGCCTTGAGAGGGAGGCGGATCCCCTCGTCCTGGGCGAACAGCCCGCGGAGGATGAGGTGAGCCAGCGGGCCGCACACCTTGCCGCCCGAGCCACCGTTCTGCACCAGCACGCAGACGGCGTATTTCGGCTCTTCGAAGGGGGCGAAGGCGATGACCCAGGAATTGTTGGATTTCTTTCCGTTGTCGGTGGTTTGGGCGGTGCCGGTTTTGGCGGCCACCTCAATGTCGGAAATCTTCACGCGTCCGGCGGTGCCGCCGGGCTGGTTGACGGCCATCCACATGCCCTTGCGGAGCAGCGCGATATCCTTGGCCTTGGCGCCGGACTTCACCAGATCGACCACCGGCTTCGGCTTGTCCTCGATCACCTTGTGTCCGTCGGCCGCCACCGCGCACTTGACGATGCGGGGTTGATAGTAGGTGCCGCCGTTGGCGATGCAGGCGGTCATCGCGCAAAGTTGCAATGGGGTGGCCATCGCGTGGTATTGGCCGATGGCGAGCATGGCGGTGCGTGCGGGCGTCATCGCTTCGGATGGATTGGCCAACCGCCACGCGCGGCTTCCCGGCAGCACGCCCGGGGATTCGTCGGGGAGTTCCACGCCGGTTTGTTTGCCGATGCCGACCATCTGCATGCCGGTGACCATGGACTCCCATCCGATGGTGTTGGCGAGTTTCATGAAATACGGATTGCACGACTGCTGGATCGCCTTCGGCAGGGTGAGCGATCCGTGGGCTCCGTGGCTTTGGTTCCACAGCCAGCAGCCGATCTTGATGTTGCCGAACGCGATGTAACCGTCGCAGGAAAACGACCGGTCCGCCATGCCCTCGAGCGCGCCGGCGATTGCCGTTGGCGGCTTGAACGTGGATCCGGGAGTGAAAGACTTGATGCAACGGTTGGAAAACGGGTCCATTTTCCGGTTGTCCAGATACTCGTTCCATTTGTCCTGTGAAATGGAAGGGATGAAATCGTTAGGGTTGTAATCCGGGATGGAGGCCATGGCGATGATCTCGCCGGTATTGACGTCCATCACCACCGCGGCAGCGCGGCCGGCGCGGCGGATCACGTTTTCCACATGGAGTTGGGCACGGGCGTCCAGCGTGAGCGCCACGGTGGCTCCCACTCCCGGACGGGTGTAGTCGATCATGCGGATGATCCGGCCCTTTTCGTTCTTGAGCAGGGTTTTCACTCCCTCCGGCCCCTGGAGGACTTCGTCCATGCTTTGCTCGACTCCCGCAACGCCTTTCGCATCGCCGGTGTAGTGGTTGAAGCGCCGCTTCGCGCTATCCGGAATATCCTTGGGTTCCCACGCCTTGATATATCCCAACACATGGCTGGCCAGACCGTTATACGGATACTCGCGCAGCGGGCGGGTGCTCAGATAGACTCCGGGCAGCTCCAGATTCGACTCGGCGCAGCGGGCGAATTCCTCGTAGGTCAGATCCGTCCGGTAGCTGAACGGGACCAAGCCCTTGTGGGTCTTGTAATGGGTGGCCAGAGCCGACGAATTGTAGTCCTTGGCGAGCCCGAGCTTGCGGAGGCGGGCGATCGTCCATTCGTTGACGATCGTGACGATGTCCTTTTCCCGATCCACGCGGTACATCTCGTTTCGCTCGGTCAGACGATTGAGGCCGGGTTCTTCCGAGTGGCGTGCCATGTAAGCCTTGTGGATTTCCTCGAGGTTGAAGGAAATCTCGTAGTTGCGCAGGTTTTTCGCCAGCAGGATGCCATTGCGGTCGGTGATCTCCCCTCGGACGCCGGGCTCGCGCACGTTGACGGTCACCGGCGAGGGCATTTTCTGGCTGAACTCCTCCTGCCTGACGATCTGGAACTCGTGCAGGCGCGAGGCCAACACCCCGAACCCGGAAAGCACCAGGGCGGTTAGCATATACAGTCGCAAGCGGAATCCGGGGTTCATGGCGTTATTGGAACGAGCGCCGGCGCTTGCGAGCCGCCGCCTCCGGGAAAATGGTGTGGCCGCAACGGCCCGCGATGGTGGAAAGCATCCAGAACACGGGCGGAGAAAGCAGCATGGTGAGCGTGGCCGTCCACGTCATCTGCCGCACGGTGGCCGCGCTCAGCGCCGGACTGCCGCGGACCACGGTGATGAACCCGTATTCGGCCGCCAGATAGAGAAACACGGCGATCCCGGAAAGCAGCGCGGAGAAATACCATTTCCCCTGCCGGAACAGCGGCTGGATGCCCTGCATCAGGAAGCCCATGCCACCGAACAGCAGGATTGAGTAACCGAACCGCATCGCCTCGACCGGCTGCGAGTAGATCTCCGCATCGCCGCCCAGCGGACCAAGCGTGAACTGCGCGTCCCACAGAAACCCACACACGAACGCCAGCAGCAGCATCGTCGGCTGGTTCACCGTCACCGCCGCGCAGAGAAACACCAACTGCACCACCAGCAGCCGCGAATGGTGCCACCCGGTGAACGCCGGCACGAACTGCTGCACCACAAACGCGGCCAGCACCAACAGCAACGTGATGATCGTGTAACGTGTCACTGCGGTGGATCGGATTTGTCGATCACGACGAAAACCGTACCAAGATCACCGAAGTTCACCGCCGGGCGGACGAGTGCTTCGGAGTCCTCGGCGCCTTTTTCGACGGACACGATTTCTCCCAAAAGGATGTTGGCCCGGAAGATGCCTCCCCGGCCGGTGGTGAATACGCGCTGCCCCGCCTGGAGCACCGCGTTTTTTGATAGAAACTTCAGCCGCAGCAGCGGGGTCCCCTCGCCCAGCCCGCGCTGGCCGGTTAGAATCCCCACTTCCGGGCTTTCCTCAACCTTGGCGGAAACCTGGCAGGCCTCGTCCGTCAGCAGCACCACCGACGAGCGGTCGTCCGACGAACGGTCGATGATGCCCACCAGGCACGGATGCCGATCCACATGGGACAGCACCGCGAGTTGGGGTCCGATGCCACGCTTCATGCCGGCGTCGATTTCCACCGTCTGCCACCAGGTGGCGGGCTGCCGGCGGATGATCTGCGCCGCCACCACGCGGAAATTGGTGGCTTGTTTGAACTCCAGCGCGTGGCGCAACTGGGCGTTCTCGCGTTCGAGTTCCCCGCAGCGGGCCTCGATGATCGGCAGGCGTCCGATCTCGCTGCGGATGGTGGTCAGCTCCGTTTCAAGATCCTTGGAATGGCGGACCTCCTTGAGGAAATCGCGCGAGTGGGTCTCGATCGCCGAGCCGGATTTCAAAAACGGTTGGATGGCCGAGTAGTAGCCGCGCTGGATCTCACGCACCGTGCGCTCGCTGCGGGTGAGCGCCCAGACGGCCCCCCCCAGAAACAATAGCAGCGCGATCAGATTCAGCGGTTTCATCGTGGCAGCGGTCTAACGCTCGCCCTTGCGGTCGGTGTTGGCCACGCGGCGCAGCAGGGAGATTTCCTGCAAGGCCTTGCCGGTACCCTCGGCCACGGCGCTGAGCGGATCCTCCGCGATGTGGACCGGCAGCCCGGTTTCCTCGCGCAGAAGACGGTCGAGCCCCTTGAGCAGGGCGCCACCACCGGCCAGAACGATTCCGCGGTCCACCAGGTCCGCCGCCAATTCCGGCGGGCAGCGCTCCAGGGTGGTGCGGACGGCATCGACGATGGTATTGAGCGGATCGGCCATGGCCTCGCGGATTTCCTGCGAGGTGATGGTGATCGTCTTCGGCAGGCCTGCCACCAGGTCGCGGCCCTTGACCTCCATCGTCATTTCCTTGGGCAACGGCGCGGCCGAGCCAAGGCGGATCTTGATTTCCTCCGACGTGCGCTCGCCGATCATCAGGTTGTAGGCGCGCCGCATGTAGGAAATGATCGACTCATCGAGCTTGTCGCCCGCGGTGCGCACGCTGCGGGCGTAAACGATGCCGGACAGCGAAATGAGCGCCACCTCGGTGGTGCCGCCGCCGATATCGACGATCATGTTGCCCGAGGCGTCCTGCACCGGCAGCCCGACGCCAATCGCCGCGGCCATCGGTTCCTCGATGAGGTGGACCTCCTTGGCGCCGGCGTTTTCGGCGGATTCGCGCACGGCGCGGCGTTCGACTTCGGTGATCCCGGACGGAATGGCGATGAGCACCCGCGGATTCGAGCGGCGGCTCTTGTTCACCTTGCGGATGAAATGGCGGAGCATGGCCTCGGTCACCGCGAAATCCGCGATCACCCCGTCCTTGAGCGGGCGGATCGCGATGATATTTCCCGGCGTCCGGCCCAGCATCCGCTTGGCGTCGTCACCCACGGCCAGCACCTCGTTGGTGCCCGCCTTCACCGCCACCACCGACGGCTCGCGGAGCACGATCCCGTGGTCCTTTACGTTGACGAGCGTGTTGGCGGTGCCGAGGTCGATACCGATGTCATTGGGGAAAAAGTTGCTGAAAAGTTTTTTAATAAACATGGAGCATGATGAAAAAGGGGAACGGAAAATGTCGGACGGCCCGCGGCAGCATCCATGAGGTCCCGGATTTCGCCGCAACCGACCGTACAATCAGGATTGAGGCGGAAGCCCGCCGCGAACCGCTGCGGATAACCCGAGCCGCCGCCCGCGTCAAGGGAAATCCCGCATTTTCAACTAAATTAACTATTGATTTTTTAGTATTTTCACCAGGCCGGTAATACCCTTACGTCGGAAATTTCCGCCGGCACCCCGGAACAAACGAGTGACATCCGCCCGGCGCGGATGCATGCTCCGCGCCGCACCGTTTTATGAGCACACCCGTCACACTCGCCATCGTCGGCGCCGGAAAACGCGGCGAAGCCTACGCCGCCTACGCCAAACACCACCCGGACCAACTCCGCGTCGTCGCCGTCGCCGAACCCCGCGACCTCCAGCGCGAACGCATGGCCGCCGAGCACGCAATCCCTCCCGAACGCTGCTTCGATGGCTACGAGTCCCTCGCCGCCGCCGGCAAGCTCGCCGACGCGGTCGCCATCTGCACCCAGGACCAAATGCACTGCCACCCGGTGGAACTCCTGGCCCCGCAAGGCTACGCGATCCTGCTCGAAAAGCCGCTGTCTCCTAACAACGAGGAAGCCGAGCGCATCGTCGCCTGCGTCCGCGAGCACCGCAACCTGTTCGCCGTCTGCCACGTCCTGCTCTACACCGAGCTAACCTCCAAACTGCGCGAAATCCTCCGCGCCGGAACCATCGGCGAAATCGTCAGCGTCCAACACCTCGAACCGGTCGCATGGTGGCACCAGGCGCACTCGTTCGTCCGGGGCAACTGGCGAAACGAGGCGGAATCGTCGTTCATGCTGCTCGCCAAATCCTGCCACGACATCGACTGGCTGCGCCACATCGTCAACTCCCGCTGCCGCACGGTCGCCAGCTTCGGCTCGCTCCGTCATTTCCGGGCCTCGGAGAAGCCCGAGGGCGCCTCCGACCGCTGTTGGGACTGCAAGGTCGAGGAAACCTGCCCCTATTCGGCCAAACGGATCTATTATACGAATTTCGAAAGAGATAGCATCGCCAATTATATCAACGACGTCATCACCGAAGGCCGCAACACCCGCGAGGCGGTGGAGGACGCGGTCCGCAACGGCCCCTACGGCCGCTGCGTCTATGCCTGCGACAACGACGTGGTGGACAACCAGACGGTGATGCTCGACTTCGAGGGACCGGTGAGCGTCACTTTCACCATGACCGCCTTCACCCCCACCCTTCACCGCGCCACCCGCATCTTCGGCACCCGGGGATACATCGATACCGACTTCGTCCACATCAATGTGTTCGATTTTCTAACCGAGAAGGAAACCGTCCACGACACCCGTGTCGGCGGAGCCACCGCGGCATCCGGCCATGGCGGCGGCGACTATCACATCATGCGCGCCTTCGTCCACGCCGTGGCCACCGGCGACACCTCGGCCATCCACTCCGGAGCGGACGCCACCATCGACAGCCACCGGATCATTTTCGCCGCCGAACAATCCCGCCGCGAACGGCGGATGATCGAATTGTAACCGGCCATCGCCACGATCTAACGGAGCGCGGACTTCAGTCCGCCCGATGGCCGCAGGCCCATGATCGGATTCATTCGGATTCTCGCGAATCCTCCGAATAAATCCCCGGTCGTTCGCGTTTAACCCGGACACCGCCCATGGCAGTTCTTTCCGCGGGCGGAAGATCCGCGTCCAACCCAACACCCGAACCCACCATGATTCCGCCCATCCGCACCACCGCCGCCGTCGCAGCCTGCTGGCTCGCCTGCGTTTCCACCCCGTATGCCGAAACCGGCACCCCGGAACACGATCCCTTCGCCAAACAGGACAGCCTGCCGAAGATGATTCGCGTCCAAGTCGAGTTCATCGAAGTGAGCCACCCGCAATACACCGAGCTGATGGCCACGCCCCGGAAAACCACCAACGACACCGACCTCCGCGCACGCCTCACCGCCCTGACCAAGGAAGGCAAGGCCACCGTCGTCGAAACCCTTGCGGCAACCGGAAAAAGCGGCCAAAAAGCCACATCGGAGTCCATTGAGGAAATCATCTACGCCACCGAATACGAGCCACCTGAACTTCCATGCAATGGAGTTTCCGGTCAAAAATCCGAGCCCAATCCGAACACCGTGAATGGCCCCACGCCCAGCGCCTGGGACACGCGCAACACGGGCGGCACCCTGGAGATCGAACCGAACATCACCGATGATGGCCATTTCATCGACATCCGCCTGGTTCCGGAAATCGTCTATCATGTTGGAAACCGCGTGTGGATGGAGTGGAAGGACGACCATGGCAAGGCGAACATCGAAATGCCGGATTTCTACACCGTGAGAATGAACACCAGTCTGACCGTGGTGGACGGCCAACCGTTCCTTGCCGCCGCCCTTTCTCCCAAGAACGACAAGGGCGCGTGCGACCCCACCCGCAAGCTCATGGTTTTCGTCCGCGCGGACATCGTCACGGTGGGCAAGTGATCCCGCCTCACCCTCCACCGTCATGAGCCGCATCCAAAAACCGGAGCGCGGAGTACGGTCCGCGTTGTTGCTAGGGGCGATCCTCCACCTGGTCCTCCCGTCCGTCGCGCGGGCGGACGAGGATCCTTTCGCCGAAACCGCCGGAGAAACCTGTCTTCCAACGAACATCCGCATCTCCGCGCAGTTCATCGAGGTTCCCCACCCTGTTCTAACCACCCTGCTGTCCGGCCCCGACAAACGCGGCCACGCGATCCATCGGAACGCCATGGACCTGGTGGCCAAGGGCCAGGCGAAAGTCATCGAGACGACCATGGTGACGTGCAAAAGCTCGCAGAGGGCGGCCGTGGAGAGTCTCTGTGAGGTGATCTCTCCCACCGAATGGGACCCGCCGGTTTTTCCGGGTGCGGTCGATCCGGCACTCAATGCGGAAATTGCGGCGCGTCGTCCTAAAATTGTCCCAGAGACTCCCTCTTTCTGGGACACCCGCAACACCGGCACCACCTTCGAGGTGGAGCCCTGCATTTGGGACAATGGTCTCATCGACGTGCGCTTTGTTCCGGAAATCGTTTCGCTTGTCCGCATGGATACCATCACCCCATGGATCACCCCCTGGGGCGACGCATCGATCCGTCGGCCGGTTTTCAGCATGCTCCGCTCCAACACAAGTCTGACCCTGCTGAACGGCGTCCCCGAGCTTGCCGGCATCCTCAATACGAAGCCCGCGGCCGGCCCGGTGGTGCCCCACAAAGTCCTGCTCTTCATCCGCGCCGATATTCTAACCGCCGCCTCGGAGTAGCCATCATCCGCGGGACCGCCGCCATCTCCCGTGGGCTTCGCCTCCGGCATCCCCGAATTTTCTTGACCCTCCCCGGTCAGCGGGTCCAGCCTATGGCCGCACCAAGCGAGACCTCATGCTGGCGATCGAGCGACAGAGACGGATTCTGGAACTGCTGCGGGCCTCCGGCTCGCTGCGGACGACCGAGACTGCGGCGTTGTTGGAAGTGACGGACGAGACGGTGCGCAAGGATTTCGAGGTTCTGGAGAAACGCGGCGAGTTGCTGCGCATCCATGGCGGCGCGAGCAAGCCGGAACGGATCCGCGAGGACCAGCCGTTCAACGAGCGCCAGGCGGTGCGCCGCACCGAAAAGCAGGCCATCGCGCGGCTGGCGGCCCAACGGATCCAACCGAACGAAACGATCTTCCTCGACGCGAGTTCCACGGTCCTAACCCTGACCCGCTATCTTCCCGAGATACCGCTCACGGTTCTAACCAACGCGGTGAATGTCGTCACCGCGCTGGCCGACCGTCCGCAGATCGATCTTATATGCACCGGCGGACTCTACGAGGCGCGTTCGCGTTCGTTCATCGGGCTGATCGCCGAGAAGGCGCTGTCCCGCTATAACATCAACCGGATGTTTTTCTCCGGAAACGGCTTGCACCTCGAGCGTGGCGTGAGCGAGCGCAACTCCCGGCAGGCAGCCTTCAAGGAACGGGTGATCGCCTGCGCCGAGGACGTGGTGTTTCTGGCGGACCACACCAAGCTGGGGCAGAAAGCCGCGTTTTTCTTCGGCGACGTGGCCTCGCTGAGCTGCCTGATCACCGATGAATCTGCGGACCCGGAATTCACCCGCGAACTCGAGGACCTCGGGGTGGAGGTTTTGAAGGGTTAGAACGCGTGACCGCTCCGCTCGATCCCGCCGCCCTGCCGCCGTCCGCGACCGCCGACGACATTCTCAACGCGTTTCTCGCCTACCTGAACGCGACCGGTGTGGAACCCTATCCGCATCAGGAAGAGGCGATCCTCGAGTTGTTCCAGGACCGCAATGTGATCCTCGACACCCCCACCGGATCGGGAAAAACCCTGGTGGCGCTCGCGATGCAGTTCAAGTCGCTTTGCCAAGGAAGGCGATCCTATTACACCGTGCCGATCAAGGCGCTCGCCAACGAGAAATTCCTCGCGCTGTGCCGGACCTTCGGTGCGGAGCACGTGGGGATGATTACCGGCGACGCCACCGTGAATCCCGGCGCGCCGGTCATCTGCTGCACCGCGGAGATCCTATCCAACCAAGCGCTCCGCGAGGGTGCGGAAACGCCGGTGGACGACGTCATCATGGACGAGTTCCACTTTTACGCCGATCCCGAACGCGGTGCGGCGTGGCAGATCCCGCTCCTGACCCTTCCGCGCGCGCGGTTTCTCCTGATGTCCGCCACGTTCGGCGATTCGGCGGTCTTCGGCAAGGCGCTCACTGATCTAACCGGGGTTGAGACCGTGCTCGTCCGCTCCGATCATCGCCCGGTGCCGCTGGAGTTCAGTTATTCCACCATCCAGTTGCAGGACCAGGTGGCCAAGCTGGTTGAGGATGGGCGGGCGCCGGTCTATCTGGTCCATTTCACCCAGAACGCCTGCGCCGAGACCGCGCGCGATCTTCTTTCCACCAACGTCTGCTCCAAGGAGGAAAAGGCGGCCATCGCCCGCGCGCTGGAGGGGGCCGATTTCCGCAGTCCCTACGGCCGCGAACTGGCGCGGACGCTGCGGCACGGCATCGGCATCCATCATGCGGGCCTGCTGCCGAAATACCGCCTGCTGGTGGAGAAGCTCACCGCCAAGGGATTGCTCAAGGTGGTGTGCGGAACGGACACGCTCGGCGTGGGAGTCAATGTGCCGATCCGCACGGTTATGCTAACCGGACTGTGCAAATACGACGGACGTGGCAGCCGCATTCTAACCGCCCGCGAGTTCCGCCAGATTTGCGGCCGCGCGGGACGGCGCGGGTTCGACACCACCGGCTATGTGGTCGCCCAGGCGCCGGAGCACGTCATCGAAAACCTCAAGCTGGAGGCCAAGGCCGCAGGATCCGGAAAGAAGCGGACGTTTGTGAAACGCAAGCCGCCGGAGCATGGCTACGTCCATTGGGACGAGGCCACCTTCGAGCGACTCCGCGCCGCGCCGCCGGAAGCGCTGGTTTCCAACTTCAACGTGGCGCCGCACATGCTGCTCAACACCCTCTCGCGCAGGTCGTCGGACGGTTGCGCGGCCCTTCGCGAGCTGATCCGCCGGTGTCACGAACCGCCCGGCCGCCGCAAGGCGCACGCCCGGCGCGCGTTCGAGCTGTTCCGCGGCCTGATCGGCGGCGGCATCCTCCACATCGTGCCGTGGCGCGAGCGGGACGGTCCTAACAAAGTAATCGTGGACGTTTCCCTGCCGGAGGATTTCTCCATCAATCAGGCGCTCGGCCTGTGGTTGCTCGACACCCTGCCGCAACTCGATCCGGAGGACCCGGAATATGCCCTCAACCTGATTTCCCTGATAGAAGCGATCCTCGAAAATCCGGAGATCATCCTGCGCAAACAAGTGGATCTGCTGAAATCCGAACTCATCGCCCGGCTCAAGGAAGAGGGTGTGGAATACGAGGAACGGATGGCCCGCCTTGAGGAAGTGGAGCACCCGATGCCCGGCCGTGATTTCATCTACGACACGTTCAACGCGTTTCTCCTCCGGCATCCCTATCTGCGGAAGGAAAACGTCCGGCCCAAGTCGATCGCGCGGGAAATGTTGGAAAACTATCAGTCGTTCGAGGACTATATCAAGACCTACAAACTCGAGCGCGCCGAGGCGGTGCTGCTGCGGCATCTCAACGAGGTTTACAAGGTTCTCTCCCAGACCGTCCCGGATGCGGCCAAGACCGATCCGGTGGCCGACGCGGAGGCGTTTCTCGAAAACATCGTCCGCCACACCGACGCCAGCATGTTGCAAGAATGGCAGGCCATCGGCAACCGCGCCGTCACCCCGGACTCGCCGGTGCCAGTCGCTCCGCCGCCGCAAATTCCGTTCGCAAAGCACCGGCCCACTCTGGTCCGCCATTTGCGCAACCACCTGATGACGCTGGTCACCGCGCTTTCCCGCGACCAAACCGAAACCGCGCTCGGGTTGTTGGAACTGGAGGATTCCGGCGGCCGGCCATGGTCGCCGGAGCGCCTGCAGGCGCGGCTCGACGCCTATCACGCCCGGCACGAGTTCATCCGCCTCGATCCCGAGGCGCGCAATGCCCGGTACACCCATGTGCCCGAACTGCCCGGCCCCAACGACCTGCGCGGCATCCTAACCATCACGCAGACGCTCGTTGACCCGGATGACACCAATGACTGGGCGCTCCACCTCACCCTCGATCTGGTGCAATCCAACCGCACCCGAACCCCGGTGCTGCGGCTGGAGGACATCGCACCGATCTAACCGTCAATCGTTTCCTCAAGCGCCCGGTCCAGCGCGCCGATCGCGTGGTCCAGTTCCTCCCCGGTCGCGCACAATGGCGGCATCAGCACGATCGTGTCGAGAATCGGGCGGGTCAGCAATCCGTAGGCGCGGGCGGCAATACACACCTTTTCGCCCGTCCGGGCGGCCGGATCGAAGCGCGACCCGTCGGGCCGCCGCAGCTCGATTCCGGCAATCATCCCGCATTGGCGCACTTCGTGGACCACCTTTCGGCCCGATTGCAGCGCGGCCAGGCCTGTTCGCAACTGGCCGATCCGCTCCGGCAGGCGTTCCAGCGTCTGGTCTTCCTCGAACACATCCAGGCTCGCCAGAGCGGCGGCGCATCCGAGCGGGTGGGCCGTGTAACTATGCCCATAGTAGAAAGCCCGCTCCGCGTCACCGAGAAACGCCTGATAGACCGATCCCGTGGTCAGCGTGGCGGCCATCGGGGCGTAGCCGCCGGTGAGGCCCTTTGCCACGCACAGGAAATCCGGCGTCACGTTTTCCCTCTGGCAGGCGAACATCGCGCCCGTCCTGCCGAACCCGGTCATCACCTCGTCCAGAATCAGATGGGCCCCGTGCCGGTCGCACCACGCGCGCAACTCCGCCAACATGCCACCCGGCCACGGGCGCATCTCGTTCACCCCCTGGATCAGCGGCTCGATCACCACCCCGGCGATCCGGCCGGTGGTGGCGTCATCCAACATTTCCAACTCCTCCATCGACCGCACATGCAGTGACTCGTAGCCGCAGCCGCGGAACCGTTCGAAAAACCGCCCCACCCCGCCTAACGAAGCCGCCCCCAGCGTGTCGCCGTGATAGCCGTTGGCGAATGCCACGAATGTCCGCCGCTCCGGTTCGCCCGTTTGGATCCGGTATTGCACCGCCATTTTCAGCGCGCACTCAATCGCCGTCGATCCGTCATCGGAGAAAAACACCCGCTCCATTTCGCCGCCGGGAAACAATCCGCACAACCGATCCGCCAGCTCGGCAGCCGCCGGATGGGTGAAACCGAGAAACGACGTGTGCGCCACCCGATCCAACTGGTCGCGGATCGCGCCAGTGATCCGGGGATGGCCGTGGCCGTGAATGTTGGTCCAGATCGACGAGTTTCCGTCGAAATACCGCCTGTCCTCGGAGTCCCACAACCACACGCCCTCGCCTCTAACCAGCACGACCGGCTCATGGTCCGGGTGGCACCATTCCGCCTGCCGGGTGAACGGATGCCAACAATGGGCCCGGTCCGCCTCGATCCATTTCCGCGTGTCGTCTCGCATCGCGAGGTCATCCTGCCACCTCCCAACCACCCCGGCAACCCCAATCGCGAGTTGGCGCGCTGTCGGATATTTCTTGCCAGTCCGGGGAGAAACGGGGAATAGGGGGGGCGCGCGGCTCTCCCAATGCTGCCGCCGGACTCCGTGAATTTCTCCTGACATGTGGATTGTTCTTTTCGCCCTCCGCTACAAATACACCATCGGTGTGTTTGGCATCCTGATTCTGTTGTTCGGGGTGATGTCGGCGCGGAAGATGTCCACCGACATTCTGCCGCGGGTGGAAAGTCCGGAGATCACCATCGTGTGGAACTATGGCGGGTTGAACGCGCGGGAGATGGCGCTCAAGATCACTTCGTTTTCGGAAATCGCCACGATGAACAACGTGGACGATCTGTTGGAAGTCCGCTCGGAAACCTCCAACGGAGTCGCACTGGTGAAGCTGAAGTTCCAGCCCTATGTGGACATCAACACCGCGCTGGCCCAGGCCACCTCGGTTTCGCAAACGATCGTACGCCGCATGCCATCCGGCACCACTCCGCCGCTGATCGTGCGGACCAGCCCGTCGAGCGTGCCGATCGTGCAGTTGGTCGTCGCCTCGGAGTCGATGACCGGCGGCCAGTTGTTCGACTACGCCCGGTTGTCGTTGCGCGCCTCGTTGCAGAGCGTTCCCGGCATGCGGATCTCGCTTCCCTATGGAGGCGCGTCGCGGCAGGTGATGGTCGATCTCAACCCGGAGGCGCTCAGCGCGTTCGGTCTATCCGCCGCGGAGGTCGGCGCGGCGGTGGGGCGCCAGAATCTAACGCTTCCGTCCGGGATCCTGCGCGAGGGCGGTCGCGAGTTGCCGGTGGAACTCAACGCGAGTCCGGAAAGCATCCAGGAGTTTCTCGACATCCCGATCCGTTCTCCGGAAGGCCGCACGCTGCTGCTGCGGGATGTGGCCAATGTGCGCGACGGCGAGGCGGTGAGCACCAACATCGCCCGGCTGAACGGCCAGAACGCGGTGATCGTTTCCATCCTCAAACTCGGCGGCGCGTCCACCGTGGACATCATCGACGGCATCAACCGCCGTCTCCCCGAAATCCGCGCCGCGGCACCTCCGGGGGTGAGCGTGGAGCCGATTTTCGACCAATCGGTGTTCGTGCGCTCGGCGGTGACGGGCGTGCGACACGAAATTCTGTTAGTCGGCGGGCTGGTCGCGCTGGTGGTGCTGCTGTTTCTCGGATCGTGGCGTTCGACGATGATCGTGCTCACCTCGATTCCGCTGGCGCTGCTGTGCTCGGTGATCGGGTTGAAACTCGTGGGCGCCACCTTCAACCTGATGACCCTGGGCGGACTGGCGCTGGCAATCGGCATTCTGGTGGACAACGCGCTGGTGGAGATCGAGAACACCAAACGGCAGATTTCGTTAGGCAAACCGGTGCGCCAGGCGATCATCGACGGAGCGCGCGAGGTGGCGTTTCCGGAGTTCGTTTCCACGCTTTCCATCTGCATCGTGTTTCTGCCGATTTTCCTGCTGAGCGGCACCTCGTCGTATGTGTTCCGTCCGCTGGCGCTGGCGGTGGTGTTCGCGATGGCCTCCAGTTATTTTCTGGCGAGAACCCTGGTGCCCACGCTGGCGTCGGTCTTTCTCCCGGCCGAGGCCGCCGCGGAGCAGGCCCGCGAGGGAAAGCCGCGCCGCGGACTCGGCCTCGCCCATCACGGAGTCGAGGCGCTGGTTGATCGGATAGGGGGCGCGCAGGCGTGGATCCTAGGCCTTTTCATGCCGCGCAAATGGCTCATTCTGCTGCCGGTCGCGGCGGTGGTCGGCATCGGTGGCCTCGCCGCGTGGAAATCCGGCCGCGAGTTTTTCCCGCGTACCGACGCGGGGCTGATCCGCCTATTCGTGCGCGTTCCCAGCGGCATCCGGATCGACGACACCGCGCGTGTTCTGGCGGATATCCAGCGGGAGATCCGCACCATCATTCCGCCGGAGGAACTGCAATTTGTGGTGGAAAACATCGGCGCTCCGTCATCGGTGAACCAGGCATGGGTGGAGACCACTTCGGTTAGCTCGGCCGATGGCGAGATCCTCGTGCAACTCCATGGCGAGCACGCGCCCAGCGAGAATTACGAAACCAAGATCCGCGAGATGTTGGCCGGCAAGTTTCCGAAGATTCAGGCGTTTTTCCGTCCGGCGGACGCCACCAGCCAGACGCTCGCGTCCGGCGCGCCCACCACCTTCGAGGTGAGGTTTCTCGGCAAGGACACCACCGGAAACCTCGCCCTCGCGAAGAACCTGCGCGACGATCTGGCAAAAGTGCGCGGCGCGGTGGATGTGACCCTGCGCGAGGTGTTGGACCAACCGAACTATGTGATCCGGGTGGACCGCGCGCGGGCGGCGACATTCGGCATCACCCAACAGGACGCCGCGTCCGCGATGCTCGCGGCGCTCGGCAGCGGCGGATCGGTGGCGCCTAACTACTGGGCCGATCCGGTGACCGGTTCGTCCTACGATGTGCAGGTGATCGCCCCGCCGTCGAAACTCGACCATGTGGAGGACCTGCTGAACCTGCCGATCCGTCCCTCCGCCGGAGGCGCGGAGCCGGTGCCGCTGCGGTCATTCGCCACCGTGCTCGAAAGGCGTTCTCCCGCCAGTGTTTCCCGCACCACGCTGCAACCGACCTTCACCGTGGTGGCCAACGCGTCCGGAAGGGATCTCGGCAGCCTGACCAACGAACTGGAGCGCATGCTCGGGAAACTGCGAGCCCAACAGAAACCCGGCAACCGGATCGAGCTGACCGGCCAAGCGGCGCTGATGAAAGCCGCCTACTCCGAACTGATAGGCGGTCTCGGTCTGGCGGCTGTGCTGGTGTTTCTGGTGATGGTGGTGAATTTCCAATCCTGGACGCTGCCGTTCGTCGCGGTGAGCGGTCTGCCGGTGGCGGTTTCGGGCGCTTTGTTAGGGTTGTGGGCAACCGCCACCCCGCTGAGCGTGCCCGCGCTGATGGGTATCATCATGGTGGTCGGTGTCTCCACCGCCAACAGCGTGCTGGTCAGCAGTTTCGCGCGCGACCGGTTCGACCAAGGGCTGGGGGCGAAAGAGGCCGCGCTGGAGGCCGCCACCACCCGGCTGCGTCCGGTGATCATGACCGCGCTGGCAATGATCCTCGGCGTGATCCCGATGGCCCTCGGCCACGCCGAGGGCGGCGAGCAGAACGCGCCGCTCGGCCGCGCCGTGATCGGCGGGCTGATTTTCGGCACCCTCGCCTCCCTTTTCGTCGTCCCGGTGGCCTTCGCCGCCGTGCGCGCCCGTTTCCATCCGAAACCGCGCGACCCCGGAACCCCCGATCTCCAACCCGCAACCGCCGATCCGTCATGATCCCACGCATCGCCCCGCTGTTTCTAACCACCATCGCGCTCGCGCAGGAACCCGCCGTCGTGCGCACCGTCATCCCGGCTCCCGCCACCGCCGCCAGTCCGCTCCAGATCCCAGGCCGCACCGAACCCATCGAGCAAGCCCGCATCGTTTCCCGCGCCACCGGTGTGGTGAAAGAACGGACCGTGGACATCGGCGACCGCGTGAAGGAAGGCGATACCCTGGCGGTGATCGACATTCCTGAGATTCTCCAACAGTTGGAAGCCGCCAAGGCCTCGCGCGACCAAGCCGTGGCCCGCGCCGACACCGCACGGCTGGCCGCCACCCGCGCGGGCAAACTGCTCGATCAGAAGGCGCTCTCCAGCGAAGACGCCGAACAGCGGATGTCGCTTGCCGCCATCACCGATGCCGCGCTGCGCACCGCCGAGGCCGAGGTCAAGCGGCTGGAAACCATCCGTGAGTTCTCGGTCGTGCGCGCGCCGTTTCCCGCGACGATCGCCGCGCGCCGCATCGACCGCGGGGATTTCGTCAAAGGCGATTCCGGGTCCGCGGATTGGGCGTTTCATCTGGTTAGACTCGACAAGCTGCGCTTCACCGTGGCCGCCACGCCGGACATCGCGCTGCGCCTGTCGAAGGAGGCCGCCGCCACCATCACCTTTGCCGAGCTTCCCGGCCGCGATTTTCCGGCAACGGTCAGCCGCTCCAGCCGACTCTTCGACACCACCAGCGGCACCATGCGGGTCGAGCTTCTGTTGGAAAATCCCGACCTGACCCTGCCCGCCGGCCTAACCGGGAAAGCGACCTTCGTTCTGCCGCCGCCGCCGGGCACCTGGCTGCTTCCCAACAATTCGCTCGTGCTCCGCGAGGGCAAACCTCTCGTGGCGATCATCAAGGATGGGAAGCTCGCCTTCATTGATGTCCTCCCCGGCCGCAATCTGGGTTCCAAAATGGAGATCACCTCGTCCGCGATCAGCGCGCAAACCGCGGTCGTCGTCAGCCTCAACGCAATGCTCCGCGCGGGGGATCCGGTCAAGGCCAGCCCGCTGGAAGGCGGACGCTAGTGTAGCCCGCCAGGCAGATTGCCAATGATCCGGAAAATCCCACGGCGGATATATTGAATATCGGAACCCGTTGAATTGCAATGAGAAGTGCCGAGTCCGAAAACGAGAGCCACTCGATTCGCGGAGGAGTCAAGCGCTGAAACGCAGAGAATCGCTGAGGTGCTGAGAATTTCGGAGAACACAGCGTCTTTCAGCGGTCAAACTCGCTGTTCCGTGATTGTGCTTCCGCCCCCGCAGGATGCTCGTGCAAAAATCGGCCATGGGAAACTCCTTTGATTGAAGATTTTTTGATTTTTGGTCTGACGGAATGGGCTACAAAGAGAAAGTGCCATTCATGACTGTCCAAAATTAGCAAGTAACTTCTCAGCATATATTGCTTTTTCCAAATGACAATTTGACATTTGGTGGAGATCCTCCACTATGCCTGATCGTCCCACTCTTCTCCATCGATGGATGCTTCTGATGGGAGAAACCAACAACCAACAACCATTGAATGAAAACAATCGTCCGAAAGATCATCACAAGTTTCATCATCTGCACATTTTCCATGCAGGTAATGGCGAAAGAGGATGACAAAATCAAAAACCCTCCCACTGATACCATTCCTCCAGTTAAGAAAGTAGTGACCCCCAAGGGTCACGATGGAAAGACATGCACCTGTCTCATTTGCCGTACTGAGCGTGGAAAAACTAATCCATCCGCGCCAGCGGCTGGCGCCAGTCCCTCCTCCCCCGGCGGCCAAGCCTCCGACAAGCCGACCGGGAAAGCTCCCGATGCCAATCGTTGCCAGCATGGCAATGTGGTAGGGCGCTGTCCCACTTGCGCTATAGGCTTGGACAAGAAAAGTGAACCCGCCACTTCCGGAGGCGAATCCAGCCGGGTTCCCGGAAAGCCTCCCGGATGGTCGGGGCCAAAACCTGATGTGAAAATCCCAAGTTCTGTCGTCGTTACGATCACCAATATTGCCGTCCCGGATAATTCCATTCCGACGACAGGCGCGGGGCAAGGCAGTCATTCATTCACGGTCAGCGCCGCAGGAGATTACATTGTCAAAGTAGAGCAGCAACCCGCCAACACCAAGCTAACAGCCGGGCGGAAGCCGCTCAAAGGATGGAAGGTGATATTGGCCAAGACTTCAGGCACCGTTATCGACAATAAACTGACAAATCAAAGTGGTGAAGTCAAGTTTGTCAAGCTGGCACCCGGAGACTACACGGTCACGCTGCGTGATCTAACATTGCCTGCTCAGCCTGCCCAGCCACACGGCGGGCCAAATGGACAATGATTGTACCGACCTTATAACCATTACAAAAATGAGAATTTGCCTGACAAATCGAGCCTGCGTGTTCACCTCGCTGGTGATTGTGACTTTCGGTAGCATTTCGCTCGGCCAAGAGACACCCAAGGGAGCAACTGGAGGCGCGGTGGTTCCTCCCCCGCCGCCGCCTCCCGCAGAAGCAGGAACACCCACGGACGGAGCGGTAATTCCACCCCCACCACCGCCACCCACATCACCAGGTGCCGTAACTCCACCTCCCCCTCAGGTTCCCAAGGTGACTCCAAGAAAAAAGGGCAGTGCCCCGCTTGGAACCTCTACAAGGAAGAAGAAAGCTGGCGTTCCTGCGACAAACCCTGGCACGGGTACAAGCAACCAACCAGGCGGCAAAGGGACGTCCTCGACAGGTGGAACACCCCCTTCAGGGGGCGGAGGAACCGGCACAGTGCATAACGGAGAATTGGGACCAGACGCAACACCTCCTTCAGGCGGCGGCGGGACCGGCGCAGTGCATAACGGAGAGCTGGGACCAGACGCAACACCTCCTTCAGGCGGCGGCGAGACCGGCTCAGTGCATAACGGAGAGTTGGGACCAGACGCGACACCGGGCGGCGGGGTGGGTTTCAAACCCACACCTCCACCCAAGCCAACGCCTCCACCAGTAGGGAAAATGCCACAGGGGGGGAGAAAATAGCATCATGTGCATCACTGTATGGGCACAGTAGGGGGACACTTCCTTTTTCACGACAGCCTCCACCCCCGCCCGGCCCCTGGCGGAGGTGGAGGCTTTGAAAGCATAAACACCGAACAACCTTTTTCAGATGAAAACATGGCAAAAGGTTGACTTACCGAAGTAACTTGGATAACTTCCTTTTGCCATGCCCGCGCAACTCCCAAAAAAGACCACCAAAACGTTTCCTCTCGATATTGACGAGAATTTGCACAAGGCTCTCAAAATCAGCGCCATTTCGGAAGGAAAGACCCTTCACTCGCTGATAATAGACACCCTATCCGCCAAAGTTCACGAGCAAACAGGCGAGTATAAAGTGAACACCCGGAAAGGAGGAGTGCGATGAACCCACAGTATGTGAACGGAACCGAGGCGTGGCCGCTTCGTTGCACCGCCCGCCAACCCGTGCAGATTGTGTTTGGGGACGTCCGCGACAAGCTGCTTTCGATTCCGGACGGAGTGTTTCACACATGTGTCACATCACCGCCCTATTGGGGGATGCGTGATTATGGCCACGACAATCAGATCGGTGCGGAGGAACTGCTCCCTGAATATGTGGAGAATCTCGTGAAAGTCTTCCGCGAGGTTCGGCGTGTGTTGCGCGATGACGGGACCTTCTGGCTAAACCTTGGAAATACGTACACTTCCGGCGGCCGCGCGTGGCGCGACAAGGACATGAAGAACAAGGGACGCGCAATGTCGTATCGTCCGGACACGCCGGTCGGTCTCAAACCCAAGGACCTTATTGGAGTGGCGTGGATGGTTGCGATGGCCCTCCAACTCGACGGTTGGTATCTGCGTTCCGACATTATCTGGCACAAACCCAATTGTCAGCCTGAGTCGGTCAAAGACAGGGTCACCGTGGCTCATGAGTATCTGTTTATGTTCTCGAAATCAGAGAACTACTATTTCGATCAGGAATCGATCAAGGAGGCAACCACCGGAGGGGGAGGGAAGAAGAACAAACGCACGATTTGGTCTATCAACACTGAGCCATGCAAGGAAGCCCACTTTGCCGTGTTTCCGCGCGCTTTGGTTCGCCCTTGCGTTCTCGCCGGATCGCCTGAAAACGGTCTTGTTCTCGATCCGTTTTTCGGAAGCGGAACGGTTGGGGTGGTGGCCATCGAGCATCGCCGCCGGTGCATGGGAGTGGAGGCAAAACAGGAATACGTTGAAATCGCGAAAGCAAGGATTTCAGGCGCGTGCCCGGCTCTCTTCACGGACGCTTGAGCGGAGGAGAAAATCTCCACACCGCGTGAACCATGCAGCGATTCTTATCGAGGTTTTTGATCTGGAGCTTGCGCTCGGTTCCCCCATCGAAATACAACGAAAACACTGTGGATCCGTTCTCTTCGACGAAACAATTTCCGGGCTTGGGGCTTTGTTTGCTTGTTAGAGTCATCTCAAGCCTGCCCGCTTCCGCCATCGCCAGGAGCGATACGGGAATTTCAACCATCTCATAGCTGTATTCCGGATCTCCCATTTCAAGCGTCCGCAGGACGAAGATCCGACTTACCCCTTTGAGATTCGCAAGGAACTGGCCCAACAACCCCTCCAGATTCTTGGGATTGTCGTTCCATTCCCCTTTTCCCAACTCCATATATTTTGAGATGTGAAGCACCATGGGCTTGATGGATTTGGCGGCTTCGGTCTTGAGGGAACACGGTTTCCCTTTGATGAGAATGTCGTGACCTTTCGTTCCTCGGGGAGCAAGCGAGCAATCAACGCCTGAATCCAACAGAACACGTTCCAAAGCGTATTCAAATTTGTCCTTGGAAAACGGCTCCCTCGAGAAGCAGTGATGTAATCTGAGAACATCTCCGAAGTAATCCAGGGCTTGCTTCGATATGAGATCGGATTTGGGGCTCCGTCGGTAGGATTTAGGGGATAGAAAAACCCCAACCACTCCGTCAATCATCTCCAGTTGATGATTGGAAAGGGCTGGAAGGGCTGCTACCAAGCGCTGGATGCGGGATATTTCGGTCATCTGGGGATACTCATGCTTGGGTTGCGGTTGGCATCAGCGGGCTCGCGGTTGTATGGTTGGATGGCGTTGGAAGCCTACTGCTTGCGCCTACTCCTTGCGCTTGAGCAGCGGGAAAAGCACCACGTCGCGGATGGTGGGTGCGCCGGTTAGCATCATGCACAGGCGGTCGATGCCGATGCCGATGCCGCCTGCGGGTGGCATGCCGTGTTCGAGGGTTTCGATGAAATCGTAATCGACCTTCTGGGTTTCCTCTCCGGACTGGTGTTCGAGCCGTTCGCGCTGGACGTCGGGGTCGTTGAGTTCGGAGTATCCGGGCGAGATTTCCTGGCCGTTGATAATGAGTTCATAGACCTCCACGGTCTTGCCGCCGGGGCTGACCTTCGCCAGCGGCACGAGCTGGCTGGACACCCGCGTGACGAAGCACGGGTCGAAGGTTTTCTCCTCCACCAGCTTCTCGAAGACCTGTTGGATCACCTCGTGGTCCTCCATTTCCGGGGAGATCTGCACACCCAATTCCTCGCAGCGCTGGCGGCGGCCTTCGGGTGTCAGGTCGAAGAAATCCGCGCCCGCCGCGCCGGCGATCAGCCCATGATAGTCCGCGCGTTTCCACGGACGGGCGAGATTGATCGTTCTAACCGGATCGCCTTCCTCGTCGTGATGGTGGATTTCCAGACCGCCGCAGAATTTCTCCGCCAGATGGCAGACGAGTTCCTCGACCATGTCCGCCATGACTTCGAAATCGGCGTAGGCCCAGTAGGCTTCCAACATGGTGAACTCCGGATTGTGGCGGCGCGAGATCCCCTCGTTGCGGAAACTGCGGTTGAGTTCGAAAATCTTCGGAAACCCGCCCACTAACAACCGCTTGAGAAACAGCTCCGGCGCGATGCGCAGGGTGAGCGGCATGTTGAGCGCGTTGTGGTGGGTTTCGAACGGGCGCGCCGCCGCGCCGCCGGCCACGTCGTGCAGCATCGGGGTTTCCACTTCCAGAAACCCGCGGTCCTGGAGGAAACGCCGGATTTCCGCAACCATCCGCGAGCGTTTCACGAACAGCGCGGCGCTCTCGGGATTTCCCATCAGATCCAGGTGGCGCTTGCGGTACTTGATCTCGCGGTCGGCCAGACCGTGCCACTTGTCCGGCATCGGCCGCAGCGATTTTGATAGAACGGTGAACGCCTCGATTTTCACCGACGGTTCGCCGGTGCGGGTCACAAAAGTCTCGCCCTCGATTCCGAGCCAATCCCCGCGGTCGAGGCATTTCCACACCGCCGCCTGGTGCTCGTCGAGCGTTTTGGTGGATAGATACCCCTGGATGGAGCCGTGGATGTCGGCGAGGTGGATGAAGCACGACTTGCCCATGTCGCGCAGTCCGGTGACGCGCCCGGCGACTTTCACCCGCAGTCCTTCGGCGAAGGCGTCGCGCAGTTCGCCCGGAGTGGTGGTGGTGTCGAACCGCGCGCCAAACGGATCCACGCCGAGTTCGCGCAGTTTCGCGAGCTTCTCGCGGCGGACGGCGATCAGTTCGGCTTCGGTCGATTGCGGGGCTTGCGGCGTGTTGGTGGCGTCGGACATGGCTGGCACGGGGATAGCGGAAATCCTTCCGGACGGCAAGAACAAGCCCGCGAACCGACGGTGGGGCGGAAATTCGCGGAAATTTCGCAAAGTTTTCGCTCCACACGGCGTTATGGATTTGTTATTTCCCAATTCGTGAGCGCGACATTCCGTTTGACGTGCGGTATTCTGCTAGGTCTTCAGATCGCAGGCCTGGCCCAGAACGTGCCTGCGACGGAGGTCAAAACGCCGGATTTTTCCGAGGGATTCAAACGGCTCGCCGCGCTCGGTTTGCCGTCGCTCGACGACAAGGCGGTATGGGTGACTTCGAAAAACACCCGGCTTTCCTACCAATTCCAGCGCTCGATCAAGGGTTTCAAGGGCAACGCCTGGCAGGCCGGCACCGGCAAGGATGCCATCATGGTCGAGTTTGGCGCGGTGAGAGCCTCCACCGGGGCGATGGCCGCGACGAAGCCGGATCTCGACAAAGACGTGGCAACGCTGATCGAGGCGCTGCGCAAGGCCGACCCCCAGGGCACCGAGTCCGATGGCATTCTGGGCTACCGCTACTCGCCGGGCGGCATGGCCGCGGAGGTGTTCGTTTTCGCCGCCCAACTCCATCAGACCGGCCACGCCGACGCCGCCAACCGTGTGGCCACCGCGCTCTTCGACGCCATGCCGTCGCGCGAGAACCTCGTGGACCAGGTGGTCGGGAGAATCGCGTCCAAAGCCTATGATGAGGTTGCGGAGAAATTCTTCGAGACCGGCGATTGGGCGGCCTATCATCGCGATGCGGCGGCGCTTGTGGAGAAATTTCCCCGCGGATGGAGCCTGCGGGAACCGGTCGCCATGCTGCTGCCGCTGTTGGAAAACCGCGCGAAGGGCGGGGAGGTCCCGTCCGTTTCCCTATCAGGAGTGGAAATTCCCGAGAAGGCCGCAGCCATCGCCGCGGAATTGCTGGCGAAGCCCGCCCCGGCGAAACCCGGCCGTGGCGGGGTCGATCCCGTGGAACTCAGAGGAATGCCCGCCGAGGCCCGGGCGGAGTATATCCGGTACATGTACGGCCGCGGATCTTCCATCCCGGACCAATGGCTCGTCAACGAAGCACCCACGACGGCCGATATCGCCAATCCGCTGATGAAACTGGCCGCCCTCGGCACAGACGCGCTCCCGGCGCTCGCCGCGGTGCTCGGGGACACCACGTTGACTCACCGGCGGAATTTGTCGGAGAGCGGCTATGATAGTCCGTTTGGCAACCGGCAAATTGGCGGTGAAGACCAGGCCGCGGCCGCCTTCCAATCCCTCAACCGCCCCGCGTCGCGCGGCGAAATCGCGCGGATGATGCTGAAGTCCGCTCTGCCCGATCCGGACGACAGTTTGGACGAGACCGACGACGAGAGCCTGAAATCCATGGCGATCGAGTTCTGGCAAGCCCACCGCAACCACTCGCGAGAGGAACTGGCGGTCGTCTTTCTCCGGAGCGGATCCTCGCGGCAGGTTTCCAGCGCGGCCTCCGTGCTGGCGTCCGCCAAGGACGAGAAATACCACAAGCTGTTCGAAGAGCACATCCTCGCGCTCGATCCCGCCTATCCGGCCTATCAGGATGTCACGGTCTATCTGAAATCCCGCGGCAAGGCGGGGAAGGACTTTTTCGAGAGCTACGCCAAGCTCATCCGCGCCCAGGCGCCCGACCCGAAGGACGACGACACCGACAACAGCGGAGGGTTCGATCAGAACACCTACATGCTCCGCGAGGCCGGAGGCGTGGAGCAGATCATCAAATCCCTCGCCCCGCTGGTGGGGGACAAAACCCCGCGGGACATCGCCCTGGAAATCGCGCGCGGCAAACCGGCCGATGCCGAAGCCGCCATTGAGGCCCTCGCCCCGGTGCTGGAGGAACTCAAGCCGCTTAAGCGCCTGCATGCCCTGCTAGGCGGGGCCAGCGTGGCCACCGACACGGGCGTCCGCGCGCGATTCCTCCATGCGTGCCTCGAAATCGAGTGGTATGACGAAGACGAGGATGAGGAGGAACCCGCGGAGAAAAGCGGGGAACCATCCAAGCCCGCCCCGGTACGCGCCATCGGCCCGGTGGAGGCCGGAGTCTGGCGCAAGCTCATCGCGGATACGGCTAAAATCCCTAAGGAACTCGCGTCATCGAATCCAAGCCACCGCAATTCGTTGGACTCGCTGCTGGTGACCGAAACCATCGGCGACCTTGCCTGTTACGCGCTGGAGGCATCCATGGAAACCGACCAAGGAATCTACGGGATCATCCGGGCCGCGGAGTTGTTGGGGAAAAAATCCTCCGAACTTGTCCGCGAATTCGCGGTCGCCCGGTTGGATGGAAAAGCCCCACCCTCGCTGCCGGATGCGGAAAAGGTGAGCGAAGACCGTCTCAAGGAAATCATCGCCGCCGCCGGCGCGCTCAAGCCGACCGAGATCGGCGCCCACATCAAGACCCTTACCCCGGACGAACAGGCAAAATGGCTACAATGGATCACCGATCCGGAAGACATCGAGGTTCCCCCATCCGTCAAGGCGATGGCATGGATCGTTCAGGAGGAGATGAAGATTTGGAGAGATCCGCCATGGCCGGGGAAATACCAACCCGCCATCAAGACCGGTTTTCTTGTTTCGCCGGAAAACGTGCTGGCGCTGTTCAAAGAATACGCCGCCAAACCCGACGAAAGCACTCCACGCCTCGTTGTTTTCCGGACGTCCGACGACCACCCCGGTCTATCTGTCACGGAAATCAAGATCGACCTAACCGCACCACTGCCGAAGGCGAAGCCGGGCGACGGCGGAAACGATGAGGATGAGGAAGCCGCCGCCGATCCTTCCGCCGGGCTTGCCCGCTGGCGGGACACCTTCAAAACCTGCATTGAAGCGCTGGAGAAGGCCCCCTCCGCATCCGGCGCCATCCACCTTCAATCGTCCGTCCAAGAAGAAGGCGGACACAAGGCGATGATCCTGATCGACAAGGACGGCAACCTATCCGTCGTCAAGGACGAGGATGAGGAATCCCCACCGGCCGACGCGCCCGCCGCAATCAAGGCCGCCCTCGGAACAGGAGGAGATCCGCAACAGGTCGTATGGATCGTCCTCGCCCGCAAACATCTTGACGCATTGATGAAAGATCCCACCCCGGAAACTCCCGACCCATCCGAAATCCTACCGCCGCCATGAGCAACCCCGACCCCGCCGCCCAATGGGACCGTCTCCAGGAGACCGTCGCCGCCATCCGCTCGGAAACCGCCCGCGTCATCGTGGGCCAGGACGAGATCGTCGAACAATTGTTAGCCTCACTGGTTTGCAAGGGCCACTGCCTTCTCGTTGGCGTGCCCGGTTTGGCCAAGACCCTGCTCATCGCCACCATCGGCCGCATTCTGGGGCTGAAATTCCAGCGCATCCAGTTCACGCCGGACCTGATGCCCACCGACATCGTCGGTTCGGAAATCCTGCAAACCTCCGGCGACGGCGAGCGGTCGTTCCGTTTCGTGGCGGGACCGGTGTTCGCCAATCTGATCCTGGCCGACGAGATCAACCGAACGCCGCCCAAGACCCAGGCGGCCTTGTTGGAAGCGATGCAGGAAAAGCAGGTGACTGTCAATGGCCAGACCCGCAGGCTGGACGAACCGTTCATCGTGTTCGCCACCCAGAACCCGATCGAGCACGAGGGAACCTATCCGCTTCCCGAGGCGCAGCTCGACCGGTTCTTTTTCCAACTCAACATCGGCTACCCCACAATGGACGAGGAAGGCGAAATCATCCGCCGCACCACCGGCCACGATGATATCATTCCGAAAACCCTGCTGGACGCCGAGCGCGTGATGGAACTCCAGGCGGCCGCCGTGGATGTGCCGCTCCCGGATTCCGTGGTCCAGACGATTCTCAAACTGGTCCACTCCACGCGGCCCGATTCGCCCCACGCCACTCCGGAAGTGAAAAACTATGTCGCCTACGGGGCCGGCCCGCGCGCTTCCCAGTGCCTGGCCCGCGCCGCCCGCGCGCTCGCCCTGCTCCGAGGCCGCTCCGCCGCCTCGCCCGACGAAGTCCGCGCCGTGGCGCTCCCCGTCCTCCGCCACCGCGTCATCGCCAACTACAACGCCACCGGCGAAGGCGTCACCACCGACCAGATCATCGCAAAACTAATTGCCGGGATTTGAGATTGTGGATGATGGATCGTAGATAGAAGATCTCCGATTCATCCGCCATCCGCCATCTTCTATCCACCATCCTCGATCCACCATCCTCGATCTCCCATGTCCCGCTTCCTCGATCCCGCCGACGTCCGCAGGCTCAAGAACTACGAGTTCGGGGCCAAGGCGATGGTTGAGGGTTATCTGGCCGGCCGGCACCGGTCGCACCAGCGCGGGTCGTCCATCGAGTTCCACGAATTCCGCCAGTATGCCCCCGGCGACGATCCGGCCCGCGTGGATTGGCGGGTTTTCGCGCGGAACGACAAACTGTTTCTCCGCACCTTCGAGCAGGAAACCAATCTGGAATGCCATATCTTCCTCGACTGCTCGGCGTCAATGGGCTTTCCCGAACAGACCGACCGGCTCAGCAAACTGGAATACGCCTCGTTTTTCTCGGCGGCCCTGGCCTGGTGGGTGATCTCGAAAAACGACCGGGTCTCGCTCACGCTGTTTGACGACGGCATCCGCCGCTTCCTGCCGCCGGGATCGACCCGCAAGCACCTCAACGACCTGCTCAACACGCTGGAAACCAACAAGCCAGGCTCCGGCACCTCGCTCACCACCGCGCTCGGCCGCGCCCATCCGCTGCTCCGGCGCAAGGGCACGCTTGTTATCCTATCCGATTTTTTCACGGCCCCGGCCGCGCTCTTCGCCGCGCTCAATCCCTATCTGCACCGCGGTTTCCGCGTCCATCTTTTCCATGTGCTCGACCCGTCCGAAATGTCGCTCGACGACCGCGGCCTCTCGCGCTTCGTCGATATGGAAACCGGCGACCAACTGACGCTCCATCCGCACGCGTTCCGCGACGCGTGGCGCGGCGAGTTGCTCGCCCACACCCGCTCGCTGCGCGCGCTCGCCACCGCCCGCCGCACGGATTACGCGCTCACCTCCACCGCCGATCCCTACTTCGCCCTCTTTGACCGACTCCGCGAATGAGCATCCTGTTCCAATATCCCGCGCTGCTCGGCCTGCTCGCGCTGGCCGCGCTCCCGCCGTTGGTCCATCTGCTTTCCCGCGCGCGGCCTCCGGTCTATCGGTTTTCCAACACCGAGTTCCTCCGCCGCGTGCTGCGCACCACCGCGCGCTTCCGCCGCCCGCGCGACCGTTTCCTGCTGGTCCTGCGCACGCTCGCTGTCGCCGCGCTGGCCGCCGCCTTTGCCGCGCCCTATCTGATTTCCGGGAAAGCCGCGCCCGCCGGCGGAACATCCACCGCCATCCTGCTGATCGACCGCTCCGCCTCGATGGCCGCACGCGACGGCGCGGGCACCCGGTTCGACAGCGCCTGCAACCAGGCCGTGCGCTTTCTGGCAGCCGCCAAGCCGAAACAGGCCAACATCATCTGGATCGATGCCTCACCCGATCCGGTGTTTCCGGCACCCGGCCCCAATCTCACGTTTTTGCTGGATAAGCTGAAACAATCCAAACCCCTGCCGGAAAGCGGCCCACCCTCGCCCGCTTTCGATCTGGCGCTGCGCCAGATCGCAACCGTTTCCGGCCGCCGGGAATTGGTGGTGATCTCCGATTTCCAAAGCGCCGCGTGGCGGGAATTCGCCCCGAAACTGCCCGCCGATGTGATCCTGCGCGCCCAGCGCGTGGGCGAATCCGTTCCCAACAACACCGCGGTCGCCCGCCTGACCGCCCAACCGAACGAACCCGTCCGCGGCCAGGAGATCACGCTCCTAACCGAAGTGCGCAACCACTCGCCGGAACCCGTCACCGCCCGCCTCGCGCTGGACGCGGGCGGCGCGCTGCAATCGCAGTCGGTCAGCATCCCGCCGTGGGGCGGCGCGCAGGCGGCATTCGTCGTGCGACCCGCCGCCGCCGGCCCCCTGCCGGTCACCGTGTCGCTTGCCTCCGAACAGGCCGACGGCTTTCCGCAGGATGATTCGCGCCACCTCGTCGTCCCCGTGCGCGACTCGCTGCGGCTCGCTCTAACCGGACCGGCGGACGCACCGGACTCCGCCGTGCTCAAACGGATCGCGGGCGCGCTCGACTGGCTGGAAATCGTCGCGGAAGGATCGCCGCTGCCGCCTGATTTCATCTATCAATCCGGTTGGGACGGAACCGCTCCGGAAGCCATCCTCAAGGCTGCGGAAAACGGCGTCGCGCAGATCGTCCGTCCCGCGCCGGGATGTGCCTCCGCCGGGCTTTCGGTGTTGTTAGGCAATACCGACACGGTGGGATCGTCCGCGCTGGCGCCCGACATTTCGCAGGCCGGCTGGCAAGTGATCCCGGCCGCGGATCATCCGGCAATCCGCATGTTCAAGTCGGGCGATTTCGGAAACCCCTTCGCCGGGGTGTTCCGCGAGCGGCTCAAGCTGCCCGCCGCTGCTCCGCAGAGAACCGTGGCCACCTATGCCGACGGAGTGCCCGCGTTGATCGAGCGGCCGACCTCCGGCGCGCCGGTGTTGCTGTGGAATCTGCCCCTCGATCCCGCGAAAACCGACTGGCCCACCCGCGGGATCTTCCTCCCGGCCATCGCGGAAATCCTCCTGCGTTCGCGTGGCGCGGCCATTGCGGCTCCGGTGTTTTCGGATCCGGGATTGCCCGTGGCATGGTCGTCCGCCGATCCCGCGCATGCCGGAGCGGTTAGTCTCCAGGGACCCGATGCACAAGCGCTCCCCATCAGCGAATCCGCCACCGGCGAGGGTTCGCGCTGGCAGTCCGCCGATCCCGCCGTGCCCGGCATCTATCATTGGCTGATTTCGTCCCAACCGGTGGCCCACACCGCGGTGAATTTCCCGGAAATCGAATCGGACCTCCGCACGCTGGACGAAACCCCGGCCTTCGGCAACCTGGCCACCGGTGACGATTCGCTCGCCCGCCGCGCGGCACTTGCGCGCGGCGTTTCGCTCTGGCCGTGGCTGGCGCTCGCGGCACTCGGTTTCCTAACCATCGAATCGATCGTCCACCTGAGATCCCGCCCCGCCGCCGCCTGATATCCATCCGCCCCATGAACCCCATATTCCCGCTTCCGATCCTGATCCCCGTCGTTCTCGCGGCGGGCGCGATCGCGCTGGCGGGCGCCTGGCGCGGCGGAATCGGCCTAACACAAAAACGGCGCTGGCTGTTGCTGGCCTTGCGGACGGCGGCCATCGCCGGGTTGTGCGTGATCCTTTTCGATCCCGGCCGCTGGGTGGCTCCGCCCGAGGTCCGCGTGCCCGCGTGGCTCGTGCTCCAGGATGTTTCCTCATCGATGAACCAACCGGCCGGCGAAGGGTCCACCCGCGCGAATGCCGCGGCGAAACTAACCGCCCAAGCCGTCTCCGCCGCACACGATGCCGGGGTGCCTCTGCGCATCCATCCGTTTTCCGAAGGCCCCTCCGCGGCGGTCGCCGAACCGCCGCAGGCCGCCAACGGCTCCGGCACCCGCGTGGTGCGATCGGTCGCAGGACTGTTGGAGGAATCCGCCGCCACCGGCGATCCCGTGGCGGGCGTGATCGTTCTATCAGACGGGCGCCAGACCGGTGGATTCACCCAAACCGATCTGGACACGCTCGCCCTGCGCGCCCGGAGCCTCGACGCGGCGGTACACACCGTCACCCTCGGCGCGGATGCCACTCCCGCCGACCTCGCGCTGATCCAACCGCGCGCCGCGGTGACCGTTTTCGCCGGACAACCGGTGCGGATTCCCTTCGTGGTGAAATCCACCGGACTTGATCCCGTTAGATCGACCGTTTCGCTCCGCGATGCCACCGGCAAGGAACTCGCCACGAAACAGGTGGATCTCGCGCCGGGCGCCACCGCGGGCGCGGCGTTCGACCTAACCTCTCCCTCCGAATCCGCCCAGTGGACCCTCGAAACACCCGCCCTACCCGGCGAGGTCCGCGTTTCCAACAATTCGGCGTCGGTCAACATCCGCGTCCTAACATCAAAGACGCGGGTGTTCCTGGTGGAGGGCGCGCCGTATTGGGACTCGAAATTCCTCGCGCAACTGCTCCGCGCCCAAACCCATGTGGAACTGCAGTCGGTCCACCGCCTGTCCGACCAACGCTATTTCCGGATCGACTCCGGAACGTCCAACTCCGAGACCGACCAACCGGTGTTTCCGAAGTCGCTGGAGGAACTGGCGCGCTTCGATCTGATCGTGTTCGGAAAGAACACCGATCCGTTTCTAACACCCGAAAACGCCGCGATGCTGCGCTCCTACGTCCGCGATCACGGCGGCGCCGTTCTCTTCTCACGCGGCAAGCCGACCACCGGCGAGGTTCCCGAACTGGAACCGCTTGAGCCGGTGGTGTGGGGCGCGGGAGGCATGGCGGATTTCCGGTTCATCCCCACCCGCGACGGCGAGGCCGCCGGATTGTTCGGGCAGGCGCTGCCCGCGCCGGACGCGTCGCTGTGGACCTCCCTGCCGACCTTGCGCGACGGTCGTGGCGTTTCACTGGTCAAGCCGTTCGCCCGCGTGCTGGCGGAGGGATCGGGCGCGGGTTCCAACGCGCCCGGCGGCAGGTTCCCGGCGCTCGTTGTCAGCCGATACGGCCAGGGCGTGACGGGATTGGTCAACGGCGACGGCCTCTGGAAATGGGACTTCTTCCCGGAGGCCCGCGAGCTTGGAAATTGTTATGAGGATTTCTGGACGCAGGTGATCCAGTGGATGGCCTCGTATTCGGAGTTTCTCCCCGGCCAGGACTTCTCGCTGCGGCTTCCCTCCATGCGCGGTGAGTCCGGACTAACATTGCCGGCGTCGGTTTCCTACCGCGGACCCAAACCGGTTCCCCAACCAACCGTCCGGATCACCGCGCCGGACGGATCCGCCACCAACGTGACGCCCGCCGCCATCGCGGACCCGTCCGGCCGGCCGGCGTGGCGTTTGGCCTTCACGCCCGACCGACCGGGCCGGTGGTTGTTGAAGCTCGCCGATCCGAGAAAATCCGCTCCGCCCACACCGGAGGTG
Source organism: Verrucomicrobiota bacterium (assembly GCA_017301995.1). GTDB lineage: Bacteria > Verrucomicrobiota > Verrucomicrobiia > Verrucomicrobiales > Akkermansiaceae > Luteolibacter. Next base: position 33,662 of record JAFLEH010000031.1, read on the forward strand.
GCGTTTGTGGTGCCCGCTCCGCCGACCGAATCCGATGATCTATCCGCCGATCCGGAGCTGATGGAAACCCTCGCCCGCGCCACCGGAGGCAACGCCGTGAAACCGGAAGGGTTCACCGGTTTTCTCGCGTCATCGCTCGACCGTTCCCGCACCGCCACCCGCGAGTCCGGCGCGGTTTGGCAATCATCGTGGCGCGCGGTTCCCGTCGCTCTGACTCTTGCCTTGATCTTCTCCCTCGAATGGCTGCTGCGTCGCCGCCAGGGCCTTTCGTGACACTTTCCATCAGCAACCCAACCGTCCATGCCAACCCTGCCAACACCTCTCCGTCGCATCCGCCTGATTCTGCGCGGCGGAAGAATGTTAGGCGCGTTGCTGGCGCTCGCCGCGCTGGCGGCCGCGCTGTGGCTGGCGTTCGGACTGGCGGATGCGGCGGCGGCCTTCGAATCATCCGCCCGCGTTGCGATCACCGTGACCCTCGTTGCGGCCACCGCGGCCTTCGCGTTGGTGTCGGTTTGGTTCGCGCTGCGTGTTTCGCCAAGGGACGCGGCCGCCCGCGCCGATGAGGCGCTCGGTGATTCCCGCCGGTCGGCCGCGGCCACGCTTTCGCTGGATCCGGACGCCGCGCCCACGCCGCTCGCCAGATTGCTGACCACCCGCACGCTGGAGGCATCCGCCGCCGCTCTATCCGGCATTCCGTCCCGCCGCGTGGTTTCGTGGAAAATGTTAGGGATGGCGCTTGGCGCGCTGCTGGTTCCCCTCGCGGCATGCGGCGCGCTCAGGCTCGCCTATCCGGGCGCGTTCGCCACGGTGGCCAGCCGGCTTCTCCATCCCTCGGCGGACATCCCGCCCTTCACCCGCCTGGTTTTCTCAATCACTCCGGAGAATCCCGCCGCCGTTTACGGTTCCGGCCTCGTTCTAACAGCAAGGATCACCGGTGAAAAGCCGACCCAGCCGATAGAGTGTCTGGTGCGGCGCGCCAGTGGAGGCCAAGTCCTCCGGCTACCGGCGTTCCGCGAGGCGCCGGGACGTTTCTCCCGCGAGATCGACGGCCTAACCGAGCCGGTGGAGGTGGCCTTCGCCTGCGGCAAGGCACGCTCGGCGTGGATCCCGGTGGAGATTCTGCTGGAGCCAAACATTCTCGGTGGCGTGGTGCGGGTGGAGCCTCCGGCCCACACCGGCCTACCCGCCACATCGGTGCCGCTCGACACCAACGAAATCACGGCCACCGAGGGATCGAAGGTGACCCTGGAACTCACCAGCAACCGCCCGTTGGGAGCGGCGACATTGGTTCTAACCCCCGCCGCCGCGGCCGGCGCCGGCGTGGCGCCGCAGACCCTAACCGCGACACTTCCGTCCAGCCACACCGCGGCCTTCGCCTGGACCGCCACCAACAGCGGCACCCTCGCGGCCACCCTGCGCGACGTCCGCGGCACCCCCGCGCCTCGTCCGCTGCAACTCGCGTTCCGCTGCGTGCCGGACCAACCGCCATCGGTGGTTCTAACCACACCTCCGGCGATGCTGCTCGCCACGCCGAAATCGGTGGTCGCCGTCGCCGGACGCGCCACCGACGATTTCGCACTATCAAAGGTTCACTTCGTGCGCGCGCTTTCCGGCTTCCGCGACCGATCCCACCTTGTCGCCCCGGCCCTCAACGACAAATCCTACGATTTCTCCGCAAAACTCGATCTCGACGACCTCGGACTGAATCCCGGGCAGACCATCGAGCTGATGCTTGATGCGAGCGATCACAACCCTTCCTTGTTAGGACAGGGATCGTCCGAGATCTCGCGCATCCGGGTCATTTCCGAGGACGAATACGCCAAGCTCATCCGCGCGCGGACGACTCTGGCCGAGTTTTCCGCCCGATTCGAAGCGGCAAGGGAGGCGATCCGCGAGGCGCGTGAGGCTGTGGAGAAACTCAACAAGGCGGTCGATGGCGGCAACCCGGAAGCCATCCGCGAAGCCGCCAAAGCGGCTGCCGACGCCCACCGCAAGTCCGCGGAAATGATGGACCGCATCGCGGAGGACTTTCCGGCGTTCGAACTCGAGAAGCGCCTCAAGGAACTTGCGGACAAGCAGGCCGAAACCCTCCGCCAAAACCTCGGGGAACTGGAGAAGCTGGATCCCGCCGCACCCAAGGAGGACCTCAAACAACAACTCGACGCGATGCGCGAACGCCTCGGCCGCGAGAAAGAACCCGAACAACAGCTCGACCAGAACGCCGACCTCGCCCGGCAGGCCGGGCTATTGATGGAAATGGCGGCCAGATTCCGGCAGATCTACGAATCCCAGGCCAACCTATCGAAACGATTCGGCGGCATCGTGGATGAACTCCGCCACGGGATCGACCAGAATCGCCGCCAGCTCCCGTTGCTCGGCGAAACCCAACGCAAAAACCGCACCGCGCTCGATGATTTCAAGGCCGAACTCAAGCGCCGCCTCGACTCCATGCCTGACGACGAACCCACGCTCCAACCCCTGCGGGACGCCGCCTCACAATTCCTCGATGATCTAACGGAGGCGCAACCTGAGTCGCTGATGGACGCCGCCGCCGGACACGGCAAGGCGGGAGCCGCCGCGGAGGCGTTCGACAACGCCGAGCGCGCACGCGCCCTGTTGGAGCGGTTCCTGAACCGCGAGGACGATCCGTTCGCCGCCGCGGCGCGCGGCGAGGCCCCGCAATTCGACATCCCGGACCTCGACAAGACGCTGGAGGAAATGTTGGAGGGTCTCCTCGCCCAGAATCCCGGAATCGGAGGCGAACCCGGACAAGGCAACCAACCCGGCGGCCCCGGCGGCATGGGGTTCGGTCCCGGCGGCATGGCCGGCGGACGCGGCGACGGTTTTCCGATGAACAACCTGCCGATGGTTGGACCGGACCGCATGAGATTCGGTTCCAGCCCTCAGCCGGGCAGCGGTCGCGGCGAAGGAGGAAAGACACCCGCGGCACCCCCCCTGCCCCAAACCGCCGAAACCGGAAAGATCATCCCGCCCGCCGACCGCTCCGGCCAATCGGCGGCACCCGCCCCGGAATCCATTCCCGAACCCTATCGCGAGGCGGTTCGAAAATTCATGACACCTTGAAACAACCATCGAATTATGAAAGCCATCCGTTCCATTGCCATTCTGATGATGTTTTGCGCGCCCGCTTTCGCGAAGGAAGGGGCGGTGGAGTGCGGCAATCTGATTTATGCCGGCACCAAGACCTCGAAGTGCTTCAGCGACGAGTTCCTAACCACCGTGCAGCAGAAGACCTCGATCGCCACCGAGCGCCGGTTCAAGGCGGTGAAACTGGCGGACGACGAGCTGTTCAAAATTCCCTTCGTCATCATGACCGGTGAGGACGATTTCAATCTGCCCGCGAAGGAGCGCGAAAATCTCAAGCGCTATCTGGAGAGCGGAGGGTTTTTGTTAGCATCCGCGTCGTGCTCGAACCAGGCGTGGAGCAAGGCCTTCGAACGGGAAATCAAGGCGATCTTCGGCAACGACTGTCTCAAGGACATCCCGCTCGATCACGAGATATTCCGCACGATTTTCACCATCAAGGATCTCAAGCTGTCGAAGTCTTCCGGCATGTCGGTTCTCCGTGGCATCACGCTCAACGGCAAGATCGTTCTATTGTATTCTCCCGACGGACTCAACGACAGCTCGAACGCCGAGGGCTGCTGCTGCTGCGGGGGCAACGAGATCCAGAACGCGATGGAAATCAATGCCAACATCCTGGCCTATGCGCTGCTCCACTAACACAACCGGAATCGCACGCGATCTCCGCGGATGGATTTCCGCCGGGGTCCTTGCCGTGTGCCTTGTTTCCGGGCCGCCGGCTGCGGCGCAGGATGCGCCGCCCGCCCCACCGGCGCAACCGCCGCCGGAAGCCGCCCCCGCGGACGGTGACACCCGCGCCGTTTCACCCGCCGATGAGGCGCTCGCGCGGCTCCGCCAGGGCACGCTCGATATCGCCACCCTATCGGAAACCCTGCCGCTGCTCGCGAATCCGAAGCACCGCGAGTTCGTCCGGTCGAAAATCATCGGCATCGCCAGCCCGCCGCAGAGCGAATTGGTCGAATTGCTGGATCATCCGTATCTGGCAACCCGGTTGGCCGCGCTCGAATTGTTGGAGGAACTGGCGGGCACCGACCACGCGTTCAATCCATGGCTTGCAGGCGAATCCCCGGAAAACGATGGTCCCCGCGCCCGCTGGAGGGCATGGGCCGGCAAGAAAACCGGAACCACTCCCGCAACGAGGCTGTTCTCCGACGATCAACGCCGATCCTATCTGTTGGATCTGCTCGGGTCCGATGCCGATAAGGCGGCCCGCGCGCGGCGGATGCTTGAGGCGGAAGGACTTCCCGCGGTCGGTTTCCTGGAAAGCTATCTCGCGTCCTCGCCAACGCTGCCGCCCGGCACCCGCGCCCGCGTCCGAGAGGCGCAATACCAGATCGTTCTTTCCCGCCAGCTCGGCAGCCAGGCGTCCGACACCGCGCGGCATCTCGCGTTCGGCTCGCGCGACCAATTGCTCGCGGCGCTTTCGGTGATCCGGGGATGCGGCACCGCGGCGCTCCCCGTGTTGCGCGATTTCATCACCCACACCGACCCGCTGGTTAGAGAAACCGCGATCGACTCGCTGCTCGTAACGGGAGGCGAGCGTGCGGTCGAAATCGTGGCGCCTTTGTTGGAGAAAGAACCCGATGTCAATGTGATCCACGGCGCGCTCAGGCGGCTCAAGGAGATCAAATGCGCGGCGTCCGAAAAGCTCGTGGCCGGATTTCTAACCCATCCGGACGAGGACTTGCTGGTGTCCGCCATCCAGACCTGCCTTTCCCTATCCGGAGACAACAGCGACCGGTTTTCGATGCCGAACGAGCGCGCCAAGACCAATCCCGCACAGGACGGGGCGATCGTCAAATGCCTGGCGGATCCGCGGTGGCGCATCCGGGCGGCGGCGCTGGAGTTTGTCGCCAAACGCCGGCCACCGTCCTCCAAGGCGGCGACGTTGGTCCTGTTGGAAGATGCGGATCCGTTCGTCCGTTCGGCTGCGGTCAAGGCGGCGATCGCGCTCGGCGCCAAGGAAGCCCTGCCGGCATTGCGGAAGATGTTGCTGGCCGATATCAAGACGGCTCCGGTGGTGTTGGAGGGCTATGCCGGTCTGAGTTCCAACCCCGACGCGGAAATGATCGCGAAACTCAATGCCGCTCCGGTTGATATCCGGGTTTCCATCATCGGTCCCGGCCTTCCCGAAGACCTTCTGATCCGCTACACCACCGATCCCGACACGGACTTGTCCTGCGCCGCATTGCGCTATCTGGCGCACGATTCGGATAGCGCCAAAAGCGCGAAGACCGCCGGAGCGCTGCTCGCGGCGCTTCGCGGAAACGACCCGGCCCGGGCGGCCGCCGCCCTCGAACGCCTGCGGCTGCCCGATCCTTCCGATTCGGGCGTGCGGCTCGACCCCGCGCTGGCACGGGCGGCCGCCGCAGTTAGACAACCCGGCGAAACAACCGCGCTCGATCCGCTTTACGACGCGTTTCTGCTGCCCGGCGCCGACCGACCGCCGCCGTCCGACGCCACAACGGCCACCGCCGTCCTGAAAGGATCATTGGCCGATATTCTAACCGAGCTGGAGCGTTACGCCACACCGGAGACGCCCGCCGAACTCCGGCTGCCCGCGATTTTCAACCTGGTCCGCCACGCGCGCCCGGCGGGTTTCGCGGCGCTGATGCGGGATCTGCCGAAACTCGACACCGCGGCGCGTGTCGCCGCCTGCGAGGCGATGGAGCAACCCTCGGCCAAAGCCGCGGCGGATATTCTAACAACATTGCTGCGGGATTCCTCGCCCGAGGTGCGCGCCGCGGCGGCGGAATGCGCGCTTTCCAACGAAAAGGCCCGCGCGCTGGTGCAGCTTCTCCTAACCGAACTGCGCCGTCCGGGAGCATCGCTCCAGCCCGCCGAGACCCTCAGCTACCGGTTCGGTTACGCCGCCCGCGAGAATGCCGCCCTGATGATTCCATGGGCGGCTTCGGTGCTGGGTGATCCCGGTTCTTCCGGCCCCCTGCGCGTGCTTGCCCTGGTTGCCGCCCGCGGTGCCGGCGGATCACGGTTGGTTGCTGCCATCCGCGAACAAACCCGCTCCGACGACGCGCATGTCCGCCGCGCCGCGTGGCACACGCTTCTCAGCCTCAAACCTAACGAAATTGCGGCGAACGCCAAGACCATCGCGGCCGATCCCGCCGCGTTCGTCAGGGAAGTGCTCCCCGACCGCGTCTCGGGCGCGCGCAGCAATTGGATCATCCGCTTTTCGGATACCGTTGCCGAAAGCGACTCGATGATCGATTACAACCGCCGTGCTCCGAAACAGTCAGCGGAGATCCGCACGGCGCTGGAAGGCATGGCCCGCCGCGATCCCTCGCCCCGCCTGCGGTTCGAAGCCGCGTTCGCACTGATCACGCACGGCGTGCCTCCGCCGGACTTCGGCGAGTTCGCCGCTCTCAGCGCCAAACAACCGGGCGACGCGCATGTTGCCTATCGGATCGCCGACTGGCTGGATGACAACGCGGCGCGGGCCACTCCGGCGCTGCGCCCGCTGCTTGATCTGGCGGATGCCAAACGCATCAGTCCGAAGAACCTCGCCACCCTCGCCCGCCGAATGGCCTCCGGGGAAACCAAGGAGTTCGCCACCTTTGCCGCGCTTGCGTCGGACGCCGCCAAGCCCGCCGATCCATCAAAGCCCCTGCTGGAGCCCGAACAACCGGGTCTAAAGACCCCCGAACGCAAGTCCCTCGCCATCGTGTATTTCATAAAACCCGGCTGCCCGGAATGTGCCAAGGCACGGAGTTGGCTCGATGATCTGAAGAAGGATTTTCCGCTTCTAACCATCGAGGAACACAGCATTCTCAATCCGGATTCGGTGGTCCTCAACCAGGCGCTGTGCGACCGGATGGGAGTGCCTTCCAACTATCACAACGTGGCGCCCGCCGTTTTCGCACAAGGCGGATGGCTGGTGAAGGAGTTCACTCCGAAGGCGCTTGCCGAACTGTTGGTGAAAACCTCCGCGCTTCCCGAAGATGAGACCTGGCGCGGCGTTGCCGAAAACCGGTTGGCCGAGGCGGCCGCCGCCGTCGAACGTCGCTACGAGGCCATCACCCTGCCCGCCGTTCTCCTCGCGGGATTGATCGACGGGCTGAATCCCTGCGCGTTCGCCACCATTATCTTTTTCCTTTCCTATCTGCGCATCGCCCGGCGCACCCCGCGCGAGATGCTGATGGTCGGAATCGCCTTCGTTTCCGCGGTGTTTCTCGCCTATTTCGCGGCCGGACTCGCTCTCCATCAGGCCCTCGAATGGCTGCATTCGCGATTCGGCGGCTTGCGGGTGTGGCTGAACTACGCCTTCGGTGGGCTCGCGCTCGTCGCCGCGGTGCTCTCGTTGCGCGACGCGTTCCGCGCCCGGGCCGGACGGCTCGGCGAGATGACGCTGCAGCTTCCCGGCGCGCTCAAGGACCGCATCAAGGGCGTGGTCCGCACCGGCGCGCGGGCCCGGCGGTTTGTCATCGCGGCGTTCGTGTCGGGCATCGCGATCTCCTTCCTGGAACTCGCGTGCACCGGGCAGGTTTACGCGCCGATCATCTATCAAATCCAGCGAGGCAATCTCGACGCGGTCACATGGCTGTTCCTCTACAACCTCGCCTTCATCATCCCGCTGGCGGTCATTTTCGTCATGGCCTACGCCGGGCTCCGCGCCGAGGCGCTGATCTCGTTCCAACAGAAGCACACGTTCGCGGTCAAGCTTGCGCTCGCTTTGCTGTTCTTCGCCCTCGCGGCGTTCATCGTCATCGGTGACCGGATCATAGGAGGGTGATCCGGCCTCTCCAGCATCACGGTTCCCCAACCCTGAGCCGGGCAAAAAATCGGGAAGCCCCGTTGGGAATCGGGATCGTGACCGTGACGGTCTCGGTGGCGCCGTGGTCCATCGGCGTGCCGTACATGCCCGCGGTGGCGGTGGTCCAGATGCCGGCCATGGTTTCGGAGTATTCCACATCGGCCGTGAAGCCCGCCGCGACAGCCGCCTTTAGCCGGGTGAAAGTGAAGGTCATGTTGGCGCCGGATTTCGCCGCAACCGGCAGGTTGGATAGGTCGGCGGAATCAGGCTCGGTATCCAGCACGTACTCGACCATGTTGGCGAGACCGTCGGCATCCGGATCCGAACCGGGATTCCGGTCCGCCGGGGTGCCGACGGCGGGATGGGAACAGATCCAATCGGCGTAGGCGGCCGCGTGGTGCGGATGCGTCCCAATCACGGTTAGATAACCATTGCCAACGAAGACCCCCTGGAGACCCAGGAGGTTGAGATCGTCCGCATCGTATATTCCCGGGCTGACCGATGTGTTTCCGACTATCAGGGTTCCTACCGCGCTTTGAGCGTTCCCGAGATCCAGGGTGGAGCCGTTCATGGTCAGGGTGGCCGCCGGATTGTATAACGGCTCGTTCAGGATGAGCGCGGAAGTGTCCGATGTCAAATTGATGACGGAAAGACTATCCAATCCCTGCGGGTGGGCGTTGATGAGCCGAGCGCGGGTTCCCAGACCAACCCGACCGGTGCCGAGCGCACGCGCCGCTAAGGAACGCAGGGCCACAAAATCATCGCCGGACGCGGTGTGTGCGACCGTCCAGTCTCCGGCAAACGTATTGTCAGGCGATAGAACCGTTAGGGTGCGTACATTGCCGACCGTGGCCGCGCCGGTATCGGATACCAGGGCGATCACACCGGATCCGTTTAGACGGCCCGAAACGTTCACGTTGTTGGAATAGGATCCGCCGGAGATGACCATCGAGGTACTCCCCTGGAACGACAGCGTGTTGGAAAGATGGTGGGTACAACTGCCGGTGGTCGCCCGGAAGCGTACGGTGCCTCCGTCCTCCACCGCAACATCCGGGAGACTGTAGCTGACGTTTTGATTGGTTGTCGAGTGGGAACGAACCAGATCGAGTGTTCCATCGTCGGCGATCCTCAACATTGCGCCGACAAGAGCTTGCGAGTTGGACGCCGGATCGTTGGAAGACACGGTCTGCTTTTCAACCAGATAGATCAGTCCTTCGCCCTGGGTACCGGTAGTCGGAGCCGGTAGGGCGTGGCTCCAGATGGACGCGGATGTCCAAGGCCCATCGTCCACCGACACGGCATCCGGCGGATACAGACCGACCGAAAGCATACCGGTTCCGGAGAACGTCGCGGCGCCTCCGAGCTCAGTTAGACTGGCGGCGGTGTATTTTCCGGGATCGACAGAGACACCCTCCAATCGCAGATCGCCGATGTGGCTGTGCCCGCTTCCGAGAATGAGTGTGCCGCCGTTGATGACGAGAATTGCCGACGGGTTGGTCCAAGGTTCCAGCAGATCCAGCGTCGCGGTGACGCTGTCCAGCGTCACCCCTGCGAGGCTGTCGAGCGCACCGGCCGCGGCGCCGCGGAGTTGTGAAAACGGGCCGAGGCGCACCAACCCGCTTCCGAGCGCTCCCGCGCCGTTGGCCGTGAGACAAAGGCGTCGGGTGGTGTCGGAAGTGTTATCTCCGGCAACCGACCAGTTTCCCGAAAAAGCCGCCGCGGGCGCGTCCACGCGAAGTATGCGCCTTTCGCCGCTTTGACCCTGCAGTGATCCAGTTAGATCGATATCGCCGCCGCCGAACAGACCGCCGTCGAGGATGAGTGAATTGGTATAGGCCGATCCGCTATCAGACTGAATCCGGATCGTCGCGCGGCCCGCCGGCACCGCCAACGGGCTGGATAGGGTGCGGACAACATTGCCCGCGGCGGTGTTGTATGACTGGAGGGCGGCTCCGTCCGCGAGAATCAGGCTTTTCAAATCCACGGTTTGGCTGGTGTTGCCGCCGGCCGAGGTATGGCGGAGCCGGAGAACGCCGCCCTTTGCGATCTGCAACGAGTCGCCGGGAAAGGTCAGGCCGCTTGCCACCGGCGAATCAACCGTCGTGCCAGTGCGAACCGCATAATGGTGCCCCGCGTCCGCGGCGGTGGCGTTGCTCCAGGTTTCCGGATTCGTCCACTCGCCGTTGGCGACGGAGGACACATCCGCTACAACCGAGATGTCCGGCCCTTGCGGAGCGGCCTGGATCATGACAAAGGCGACGGATTGCAGGCCAGCGGCATCTTCTATCCGATAGGTCAGCCAATCGATGCCGGAGGTGAAGGATGCGGGCGGCGTGTAGGACAGGCGGTCGCGCCCGCCCGGTCCAGAGGCCGCAACGCGCGCCACGGTTCCGCCGAGATGGCTGGTGGTATCAAAGGAACGCAGCGTGATGGCATCGCCGTTGCTATCCGAATCGTTATCGAGCACGTCCAGCGCGAGAGGCGCTCCGGAAATGAGGGCGCGGCCGCGGTCGGCATTGGCGCGCGGAGGCAGCGGTGATGGCCAGGGGCCGAGCGCATCCAACAACCCCGGAACGCGGCTGTCGCGGTGGGACACAATCCGCGCGAGATCGGCACTCGAAAACCGGCTCAGACCGTTCCCGGACATCACGGTGGGTCCCTCCGGCACGCCACCTTCGGAATGGCCGCAGCCCCAATTGTGGCCGACTTCGTGACGCCAGACGGTGGAAAAATCCCCGTCGGTGCTGGAACCGCGGATGCTCACCCAAGCGTATCGGTTCGACGTACCGACCGAACCGATCCAGGCGAGCCCGCTGCTGCCGAGGGTCTGCACGGTTAGGGCGAGGTCATGGTTGGAGCCGGGCAGATCGACGGGCAGCACGGTTTCCCATTCGGATTTTAGCAACGACAGGCTGGTGGAGCGGTCATCGTCCGGGGCGATTCGGACGATCACCCGGCCGATCCGGTGGAACAACGCCGCATCACGCAGATAGATCGCGTTGGCCTGGATGATCGACCACTCGGCGCGTTCGAGGGCGGTGCCGGAGCTTTGTCCGGCTTGATTGTAGTAGGTGTTGGTTAGATCAACTCCAACCTCAGCGGCGCGGACATTGGAGCCTGCGCCGCCGGACCCCACCAACAGCGTGGGATAGCCGGGGGTCCAACTTGCCGGTGAAGGCAGCGTCACGGCGGATCCCGTGCCACGCCATGTGGTACCATCCTCGAATACGATGGTCGTGCGCATGCTGCCATCATCAAGGACCTGACCCGCGGCGATGGCGCCCGGGCGTTGCAACACGGTGCCCAGATAGGTGCGGGCGGGCCGCGATGGGGCAAATGGGGTGTAGGTGCCGCCACCCTGATGCTCAAACACCTCGAACGCCGGACCGCGAACCGACTGGAGAGTCAAGGAAACATGGAGCGAACCGCCCGGATAGGTGTAGGTGCGCGCCAAGGTGGCGGCAGGTTCCGCGTCCGCCCATGTTGGATCTGGCAAGCATATCAACAGCGCGCCAAGCGCGAACGACCGAAAGAACAAACGCTCGGGGTAGGATCGCGATGTCATGGGGTCTGGTTTGCGGCCTGGCAATCGGGCGAAACCCTATCAGCGCCGCCGACGGCGGGCCAGCGCCACCAACCCGATACCTCCAAGCAGGAACACCGAAGGCTCGGGAATGATCATGAGTTGGAGGCTTCCGGTCTGGAAATAGGCCTTGCGACCCATGGATCCCACATTGGCCGCATTTGCCAGTCCGAAGTTGTCCAACCCCGCGGATGAGAAATCCTGAGTGTTGCTGATGAGCGTGTAGGGCGTGTTGAGAACGAGGGTGTCCCAGTCGATCCCCTGGATGTTGTCAATGCCGAACCCGCTGCCAAAGGTGACCGTGCCGCTCACGGCCAGCGGATCGGCGAGATTTGCTATGGTTAGATACGATTCTCCGTCGAAGGCAAGTGTTCCGCCGAGGGTGCCCGTTCCGCCGACAGTCGCGTTCGCTGCCACTGAAACCGCGGTACTCCCGAGCGCACCGGAGACCAGCAGGGTTCCGGCGGAGACGGTGGTGGCTCCGGTGTAGGTGTTGTTTCCGGAGAGGGTGAGAATGCCGGAGCCTGCCTTGGTGAAGGCGAGGTTATTGCCGGCGGTGGTCGCAAGAGTTCCGGCGTAGGTCGTGGCGGACGCCTGATTGACGGTTAGAGCGGAGGATGTTGCGGTGCCCTGAATCGTTCCGCCCGTGCCCGAAAGGGCGCCGATGGAAGACGAATAGGCTCCGAGATTGACCGTTCCGTTCGTATTGACGGTGAGCGGGCTGTTGGTGGAATTGATCGCGGCACCGAAAGTGACGGTGGCCCACTGATTGACGGTAAGGGACCCGGTTCCCCAGCCGGTGGCGGTGTTGATGTTGAGGCTGAGCGTATCGGTGGAGATGTTTCCCGACACGGCGACGTTTCCGCTGTATCCGCTGGTGGAGTTCGTGCCGTTGACGTTGACCGTGCGGGTGGAGCCGGTGGTGCCGCTGCGCTGGAGCGTGAGGGTGCCGGAGCCCGTGTAGCCGTTGTTGAATGTCAGTTGGTTGGTGTAACCACCCGAGTCGTTCATTTCCACGGTTACAGCGTTGCCCAAGGTAACCCGGTTGGCAAGGATCTGGGTGACCGAGCCATTCGAACTGGCGGGTTTGATCGTTGCCCCGTCCACGGTCAGGTTGGAAATCGTGTTCGTGACGTTGATGTTGCTCCCCCCGTTGGTGCGGAACAGGCGGAGGATCGCTCCGCCTGAGACGGTTAGGGAATCTCCCCCGAACGTGGAAGCGTTGGCATCGGGGTTGGTGATGGTCTTGCCCGAGCCGTTCACCGTATAGGTATTGCCCGCGGCAGGGGCGAGCCCGTCGCTCCAGTTGGTTGATGTGGTCCAGTTGCCGGTGGTTGTCCCCACCCAGGTGATGGGCGCCGCGTGTGTAACGGCAGAGACGGAAAAGAGTAGCAGGGGAGGGGTGACGAGCCGGAGTAGTTCTGATTTCACGGTTGTGTGGATTCTGTCGTTTCGGATTGATTCGAGGGTGGATGGTCGCTCATCAGTTAAAATCACGGCTCGACCACTTTCATGCGGGCGAACAGCTTGGTTGCGCCGCCCGGAATCGGGATGGTCACGGTGACGGTCTCGGTGGCGCCGTGGTCCACCGGCGTGCCGTACATTCCCGCGGTGGCGGTGGCCCAGGTTCCGGTTAGAGTTTCGGAATATTCGACCTCGGTGGTGAATCCGGCGGCGAGCGCCGCCTTGAGCCGGGTGAAGGTGAAGGTCATATCGGCACCGGATTTGGCGGTCACGGGGAGGTTCGTTTGCGTGCCGGAATCCGGTTCGGTGTCCAGCACATATTCCACCATGTTGGCGAGACCGTCGGCATCATAGTCCTCCGCCGGCGCGGTGTTGGGACCACCCGGGGTGACTCCCTTGAGGGTGAGCCAGTCCTCGAACGGAGTGGTCGCCGTCAGGGCGGTTAGAGTGACCGCTTTGCCGCCGTAGGCCGGATCATTGTAGTCGATGGCGAACGGTTGGTCGCCCACCGTGACCGTGGCTCCGTCGGCGAGACCGGCGAACTCGCCAGTCAGGGTGCCTGCGGCGTAATGGATCAGCACCAGTTTGGTTCCCGGAGTGATGGAGGCTGCCGGGGCCTCCGAAGTGGCCAGGGCGATCGTGGCGTTGTCCAAGACCATGTCGCCGGTAACCGTGAGGGTCGGGTGATCCAGCGAGTTGGGGTTGTAGCTCGCTTGATAGATGGTCCCCGTGCCGAGCGTGGCGGAATGGCCGGCTTCCACCGTGAGAGCCGGATCCGCGGTGGCGGTTAGAGCCAGGGTGGTTCCGGTGATCGCCAGATCCGATCCCGGAGTGTTCCTGAGGGTTGCCGAATTCACGTTGACGACCGCATTGGCGGCCGCCTGTCCGGAGATGATGGTTGCCTCCAGCGTGGATTGGGTCAGTCCGTCTCCGCTTGGGTTGAGGCTGACCGTGGCGGTGCCCATGGCGCCACCCGAGTCCTGCACGAGGGTGAGGGTTTCCACCTTGATCGTGCCGCCATTGGTGGTTAGAACCCCGTTGGCGGTCTTGATGTTCGGCGCTCCGCCCACGGCCAGGGTGATCGAGGTCGCGTCGAGCGTGCCCGCGTTGAAGGCGAAGCTGCCGGAAGTTGCGTTATTGAAATTGCCCGCGCCGGTTTCGTGTTTGCCGATCACCAGGGTGCCGAGCATGGCGTCCAGCACCGATCCGGCGGCGGTGAAATCCACCGCGCCGCTGCCACCGGCGTAGTCGGAATCCTTCTTGTGGCCCACGGTCATGTTGGCGCGGCTGGAACCACCGGAGGTGCCGCGGATGACGACTGTCGGGCTGCCCGATCCAGCGTTCAAGTTAAGGGTGGAAATTCCGTTCTGGGCACTGTTGCTACCAACAAGGATCGTGTCCGAGTGGATCGTGGCGGTGGTGCCGAGTGTCACCGAGGCGCCGGATGTGACGCCCGACCCTCCCGGACCGTTCCAACCGATCGCGAAGGTGGATGTGGTTAGAGCGGAGGACGGTGGCAGCAGCACGGAGGCGGTTCCTCCGGAGGCGGTGGTCACGGCGCCGAAGGTTCCGCCGGGACTGTCCATCACGAAGGAATCGATGTGCTGGAGGTCCAACAGACCTTGGTTGGCGGTGACGTTTCCACCTTGGACCGTGAGCGCCTTGCCGGGATCCGCATAGACCGTGCCGGTGCCGGACGGAGGCTTGGAGAGCGAGCCAATGGTTAGATCAAGACTGGTGAAATCGAGGACGCCGCTGGAGACCGAGACTCCGGTTCCCGCAGGGATCGCCGATCCGGCCGAGTCCAGCAACAGCTTGCCGCCTCCGCTGATGGCCGTGTTTCCGGAATAGGTGTTGCTTCCGGTCAGACGGAGCACGCCCGATCCTCCGTGGGTGACGCTGCCGGTGCCCGTAACCGTATTCGCGAAGGCGATGTCGTCGGAGCGTGAGATTGCCAGGTTTCCATTGTCCGTGATGGGGCCGATGACACTGCCAACCACGCTGTTGTTGCCGATCTGCAGGGTGCCGCCGTTGATGGTGGTGGCGCCGGTGTAGGTCATGTCGTTGTCGAGAACGGTGGTGCCAGATCCCGTTTGGAGAAGGTTTCCGGTTCCGCTGATGACCGCGGCGACGAGCAGGGAGCCCTGGCGATTGAAAGCGAGCGTTCCGTTGTTGGAGATGGAGGAGGTGTTGCCGAGAGTTCCTGTGGCTCCTCCGGCTCCCACCTGCAAGGTGCCCGCGGTGATGGTGGTGGCCCCTCCGAAGGTATTGTCCGCGGTGAGGATGGTCGTGCCCGCGCCCGCCTGTTCGACGGCGCCCGCTCCGGAGACCAAGGACGACATGGTTAGGGAATCGCTCCTGTCAAACACCAGAATTCCCTCATTGATGATCTCGCCGCCGCCCGCGGTGCCCGTGGTGCCACCGGCGCCAATCCGCAGGGTGCCCGCTCCGATGTTTGTCGTGCCGGAATAGGTGTTATTGGTGGCAAGGGTGACCGTTCCCCCGCCATTGACCGCCAAACCGGTTGTCCCCGTGATGGACCCCATTCCGGTTAGAGTGTAGTTTTTCGCCGCATTTCCGAACTCGACGGATGTGGGTGAGACCGCCGTGTCGAGAACGACGCTGGTGGTGCCGGAGGCGCTGTCGTCGAAGGTGACGGTGTCGAACTCGAAGTACTTGTCGGGGATTCCGCCGTTGCTCCAGTTGTAGGCCGTATTGATATCCCACAGGCCGCCGGGCTGTGCTCCGGTCCACTTGATGGCGGCGGGCGAACCGCTGAAGGTCACCGAGATGTTGTCCGTTCCGTAGGTCACATCCGAGGATAGGCGGGTGGTGGAAAGGCCGGTGACGGCAACCGGCGGATTGGTTCCTGAGAAAGAGCCGTAGGTGAGAAGGGTATAGGGGGTATTGAGCGTGGGCGGTGATCCGACTTGGATGGTGATGCCTCCGCCGTTGCAGGTGTAGGCGCCGGCAATTGCGGTTAGATCGGCCGAGGAGGTGCCGACATTCAAAATCACCTGGCCGCCGGTCTGGTTGAGCGAGGCGATGGTTTTGGTGCCGAAGCCGAGACCGCCTTCGTTGAGGGTGAATGGAATCGCGCTGTTCACCGTGCCAGTCAGGGCGAGGTTGGCGGTCCCGCCTTTGGTGAACGAAAGCGCGTTGCCGGCGGTGAACGTTAGCGCACCGGCGAAGGCCGCGTCGGAGGTCTGCGTGACGGTTAGGGAAGACGAGGCACCCGTGCCCTGGATCGTGCCGCCGGTGCCGGAGAGGCTGCCCAGGGAGGATGCGAAGTTCCCCAGATTGACCGTGCCGCTGGTGTTGACGACCATTGGGCTGGTGGTGGCCGTGATGGCCGTGCCGAAAGTAACTGTGGCCCAACTATTGACCGTGAGAGATCCAGTGCCCCAACCGCTGGCGGTGTTGATGACCAGATCGAGTTTATCGGCTGTAGCCTTGCCAGAAGCTGTGACGTCCCCGCTGTATCCACTGGTGGAGTTCGTGCCATTGATGTTGACTACTCTACCGGAACCTGTGGTGTTACTGCGTTGTAGGGTGAGGGTGCCCGAACCAGTGTATCCATTGTTAAAAGTTAACTGGTTGGTATAGCCACCGTTGTCGTTCATTTCCACAGTCACCGCGTTGGCAAGGGTCACCTGGTTGGCGAGAATTTGGGTGATGGAACCTGCAGAACTTGCTGGCTTAATGGTAGCTCCATCCACAGTCAGGTTAGGTATCGTATTGGTGACGTTGATATTGCCACCACCGTTAGTGCGAAACAGCCGAAGAATCGCGCCACTGCTCACGGTGAGTGAATCCCCAGCGAATGTAGATGCGTTGGCATCAGGATTGGTCACGGTTTTGCCGGAGCCGCTGACGGTGTAGGTGTTACCTGCGGCGGGTGGGAGTGAGTCACTCCAGTTGGTGGTGGTGGCCCAGGTGCCGGTGGTGGTGCCTACCCAGGTGATGGACTCGGCGTTGGCGATCGCGGCCGTAAGGGATACGATCACCAATGGTGAGGAGAGAAGACAGCGGAGCTTGGATTTCACGGCAGATTTTGGGGTTGCGGGGTTGGACAAATACTTGCGAATCGAACAAACCCCCGGAAAATCGGGAAAGCAATCCGATTTCCGGATTTGTTCTGAGCAATTGTTTTTGGCAGATTTGGCTTGTCGTCCTGTTGCTTCGCGCCGATTCTGCGGCCATGCGAAAGGTTTCGAAAGCGAGTGCGGCGGACCGTGCGGCCGCCGTTTTGCGGGAGGAATGCCTGGCCGGGCGGTGGCGCGACCGCCTGCCGGGTGTCCGGGTGCTGGCCGGGTTGCTCGGGGTGAGCGCACCCACCGTGGCCGCCGCGCTGGCGAGGCTGGCAGAGCAGGGGGTTCTGAAAAACGAAGGCCCGCGCCGGGCGTTCCGGTTGGCGGAGACACCGCCCCGCTTTCTAACACACGAACACCCCAGGCACCTGCTGATTCTGACACCCGACCATCTGTGGACGCTTGACGACGCCACGAGGGGAGTGATCGAGCATCTGCGGGACAGGATGATCGCTAACGGCTGGGAGGAGGACATCCAGGTGCTCGACTACCGCCACGCCAAACGGGTGGATCGGCGCTGGAACCACCAGATTCGCGCGGATACCAACACCTGTATTGTTGCGGTATTCGGGCGGCCGGCGCTGGCCGAGTGGGCGCGACGCCGCAAGCTGCGGATCCTGTTTCTGGGCGGGGTGATGGGAAATGTGGCGGTACCGATGATCGGAGTCAAAACCTCCGGCATGGCGGCGCTGGCCCTATCCAATCTCACCGATCTCGGCCACCGCCGGATTGTCTTTCCCTTGATAGGAAACTCGGAACCATTCAATGTGTCGCTCCGAGAGGCGACCCGGACGGCCTTGGAAGCCGTCGGCCAATCCTACGTGGCTCGCCAGCACAACCCGGAGAGCGACTACCTGGATCCCGGTGCGATCGCGCAACTCATGGAGCGGTTGCTCGCGAAACGCCCTCCCACCGCGGTGGTCATCCAGGATTGGAAAATCCTGATCACGGTATTCTGCTGCCTTGCCGCCCACGGTTTGAGGGTGCCTGCCGATGTCTCGCTGGTGCTGCTGAGCGACCGCCAGGACGGGAGTTGGTTTCATCCCGAACTCGCGAGATTTCGGTTTCCCGTCGCCAGAATGGCCACCGCGGTTGCCAAATGGCTTGAAGCGGAATCCCCCCCCGCCGACCATCTGATATTCGAACCGAAATTCATCGAGGGCCGGACGCTCGCCGCGCCGCGCCGCACCCTCTAACATTCATACGCCACCCCGGTCTCGATCGCGTGCCAGCGCATCGTTTCGTCCTCAAAAACGAATCGGCCGCGGAACGGGGTGTTATCTAACACCAGCGGCAGCCATTCGCGGTCGTCGGCCCACATCCGGTCGTAGGGGATCGCGTCCAGCGGGGTCCACAAAGGCGTCGCCTCGTCGGTTTCGGTGGGTGTGCCGGTGAAATCGTCGGCCCGGAAGACGTGGCAGAGGATATCCGGGCAGGTGGACATGGAAAACCAGAGTTCGCCGAGTTTCCGGGGCGCGAGCGGCGTGATGTGCAGTTCCTCCTGGCATTCGCGGACCACCGCTTCAAGCGCGGTTTCGCCGGGGTCGATCTTGCCGCCGGGGCCGTTGATTTTCCCCGCGCCGAGACCGCGTTTCTTGCCGATGAGCAGCACCTGCCCGCCGCGCACGACAAACATCAGCGTCGCCAGCATTTCACCACGCCAGGTGGTCCAATCGATCGGGGAATCGGCCATGGGCCGGATGAAAAGCGGTCCCTGGCCCAAAGTAAAGCCGCAAAGAGTTCGGCCATATCGCCGGTCGGACAAGCCGCGGCGGATTCGCGCACTTACGCGGCCACCACGCCCGCCAGCACCAGGCCGCCGATCACCGCGCCGATTCCTATCCGATACCAACCGAATACCGCGAGGCCATGGCTTTGCAGATAGGAAACCAGCCATTTCACGGCGATCGCGGCCGATATGGCGGCGGCGGCCAATCCCACCACGGTGGGCAGGGCTCCGTAGCTGTCCCACATCAGGCGCGCGCCGCCGAACCAGTGGTCGTATTGTGCCACCGCGTCCACTTTCCACACCGCCTTTTTCGCGGTTGCGGCGGTTAGAGTGACCACACCCAGCAGGAACGAATACTCCACCGCCGCCCGCAGGCTGAGGCCCACCAGAAGACCACCGACGATGGTCATCAGACTGCGGCTGGTGCCCGGCCACATCGCCACGCATTGCAGCAACCCGATCACCACCGCCATTTTCCAAGTCATTTCCAACAGGCTTTTGCCACCGCCCGGCGCGGGATTCCGCTTGCGCCACCAAGTTGCCACCAGGATCCCAACACCCCCCACCACCCATGCCGCGATGATCGGCCACATGAACATCAGTTTGGCATCGATGATATCGTTCAGCAGCACGCCGAGCACCGCGGCGGGCATGAATCCGACCAGAATCGCCATCGCCATTTTGAAACCCTCCGGATCGCGGCCCAACATGCCGTTGGCCATCTTCAGCACATGCGGCAGATAGAGCCCCAGAACCGCCAGGATCGCGCCGCCCTGGATGCAGATTGCGAAACAATCCGCCGCGGCCTTGGCTCCCGGCGAGTTCTCGGTGCCCACGCCCATCAATTGCTGCGCCACCACCAGGTGGCCGGTGGAGCTGATGGGGAGGTATTCGGTGATGCCCTCGATGATTCCGAGGATGAGCGCTTGCCAGGTTTCCATAATTGCTGCGGGCCGCCACGCTGGGGGCCATCCGGGGCGATGGCAAGGAAATTGAGATCAGCCCGAAATCGGCGGAGCGACCAGATGACGGGATGCCCGGAGCGGCTCGGTGGTTAGACACTCAACTGCCATGGAGCGCGCATCGGCTGGCGGATCAGCGCGTTGGCGGCGGGGTCGTCGAACTTGAGGGTTTTTGAATCGAATTTCAGGCTCTTGTTCAGGCGGTGGGCGCAGATGCCCATGTTGACGACGGTACACGACCAGAAGCCGTTCTGTTCGTTGAGCGCGAACTTCTTGCGGGTGCGGACGCACTCGTGGAAGTCGATGTTTTGTGCGGGCGGATCGGGCAGCGCGTCGATTTTCTTACGAAGATCCGGGATGTCCGAACGGAGGCTCGGATAGATTTTCCCCTTGGGGCCTTCCAAATAGGCCGCATCCTTGTCCTTGTTTTCCCCGTCGAGGATGACCTTGCAGCCGTCGGCGTAGGTGTATTCGATGCGCCGCCAGACGCCGACGGCTTCGGAATCCTGCGGGTCGGCGTCGATATCGACGGAGATCGGGGCTTGGTCGTCCTTGTCGAGGAGGTATTGCACGGGATCGAGGTAGTGCTGGCCCATGTCGCCGAGGCCGCCGCCGTCGTAGTCCCAGTAGCAGCGGAAGGATCCGTGGATCCGGTTGTGGTTATAGGGTTTCATGGGCGCCGGGCCGAGCCACAGGTCGTAGTCGAGTTCCGGCGGCACGGGTTCCGGCTGGAGGCCGACCTTTCCGGCCCATGCGGCGAGTTTCCAGTCGAATCCGGTGACTCCGGAAACCGTGACCTTGAGCGGCCATCCCAACAATCCGTTCATCACCGCTTTCTTGAGCATCACCACGGGGACATGCATGTCGTAGAATCCGGCCTGGAACCGGAACCAGGTGTTCAGCCGGAAGATCCGCTTCTGCTCCTCCACCGCTTTGACCATGGCGATTCCCTCGCCGATGGTGCGGCTCATCGGTTTCTCACACCAAACGTCCTTGCCGGCTTTGGCGGCGGCCACGGCCATGAACGCGTGCCAGTGCGGCGGGGTCGCGATGTGGACGATGTCGATATCCTTCCGGGCGAGGAGTTCGCGGAAATCATGATAGCCGGTGACGCCGTTCGCTTCGGCTCCGGCATCCCTCATGCGGTTTGCGAGGTGGTTTTTGTCCACGTCGCACAGGGCGAGCAGTTTCCCCGGCATGGTGAGGTGGGACGCGCTGATGCCGCCGCAGCCGATGATTCCGCGGGTTAGGATTTCGGACGGCGGCGTCTGGCCGTTGAGACCGAGCACCCGGCTGGGCACGATTTGGATGGTCGCGAGCGCGGCGAGGGATTTGAGGGCTTGGCGGCGGGTTGTCATGGGATGGGTGATGCGGAGTTTCCCGGAGTACAGCGTATTTCAGCGTTGTCTTTCATGGCGGGAGGAAAAGCGACGGCCAAGGAGAACGAACCCTCGCGGGTGCGTGTGCGGAATCGGGGAGGTGTTGGAAACCAGGGGGGCATCCTTACCGCTCTTTCCGGAGTTTTGGCGATTTCGCCATGGGTTTCCAACCCAACCGCACCGAGGATCGGCTTGACGGGCGGAGGGCGGCAGGATAGTCACCAAACGCACGGAGGCGGCTCCGGACGGGTCGCTGAACGCCCTCGTTCGGAGCCGATCCGGGTGATTGTCTCATGAATCCGGATGAATATATGATAACGGTTAGAAACGCGACCCAGGATGATATTTCCAGGGTTGTCGGGCTGTGGGAGGAGCTGATGGATTTCCATCAGGAGCGGGACGTGCGGTTCGCGCGCGCGGCGGATGGCGCGGAGCGGTTCCGGGATTACGCGACGGAGCGCTTGTCGGACGAGGCGTCCTGTTTGCTGGTGGCCGAGGCGGACGGCGTGGTGGCGGGGTATTGCCTTGTGGCGGTGTGCAAGTTTCCGCCGGTGTTCGCGGAGCGCGATTACGGTGCGGTTTACGATTTGGCGGTGACCGCCGCGCTGCGGAGAATGGGAGTGGGAAAACGGCTCTTCCAGTCCGCCAGGGACTGGTGCGCGGGCCGTGGCATGAAACGGATGGAAGTGGGGATCGCTCTATCCAATCCGGTTTCGTCCGGTTTCTGGAAGAAGATGGGATTCGATCCCTATCTGGCGAAGGCAAGTCTCGAACTGCCAGATTGAATCCGAAATCCGAAGTTGATAGTTAGTATGTGGTCCCATTTGACCGCTGAAGCGCTGAGTACCGCTGAAGCCGCTGTAATGGCGACTGCAAAAATCAACAGGAACCCGATTCACCATCCGGTGTCGTCTTTCCGGTCAAACAAAACTCAGCGGTTTTCAGCGGTTCAGCGGTAAGCCGAGCGTCCAACCTGTCTTGAACTTCGGATTTCGGGTTGAATCGCGTGCCCTTGGGAAGATGGGCTCACCGTCTCCCCCGCGCAATCATCGGCCCGGCGACGGGGAAACGCGCCGGAGCGCGGTGGCGGCACAGCACGGAACACCAACCAAACACCCGCCATGCGGAAGTCTCACTCTCCACCGGCCTTGGCGTAAAGCGCCCGGAGGTTGGTGACCGCGGTGTCCAGCAGCTTCGCCTCGTTCGCGGTTAGATTGCCGCGGGTTTTTGGGACGAGCATTTCCAAGGAATCCAGGACCGACTTTGCGGCGCGCAGGTTGACCTGCTTCTGGCCGGTCTGGGGATTGGGTATCTGGCCGAGAAACAGGCCCGCGTTCTGGGCCTGCAGGATGACGAATTCGCTGAATCGGGGATCGCTTTCCGGAGATGATGGCATGCGCCGGGTATAATGTCCGGAGGCCGGATTTGCAATGGATAAACCCGAAACCCCGCCCTACGGTTCCATCGGATAGGCGTTTTCCCCGTGTTCGGAGCGGTCCATGCCCTCGAATTCCTGTTCCTCGTCCACCCGCAGTCCGGTGACCGCCTTGACCAGCAGGCCGATCCCCACGGAAAACGCGGCGGACCAGACGATGGTCACCCCGACACCTAGCAATTGAATGCCTAACTGGGAGAACACCGGCTTCACCAAACCCAACCCGCCGAGCGCGTTCTGGCCGAAGAACGCCAGCAGCAGCGTGCCCAAAATGCCACCCACGCCGTGAACCGCGAACACATCGAGCGAATCGTCGATTTTCAACCTTTCGCGGATCAGGCTGACGCTGAAATAGCACACCACCGCCGCCAGCGCGCCGATCACGATGGCACCCATCGGCCCGACATCGCCGGAAGCCGGGGTAACCGTGGCCAAGCCCGCCACCAAACCCGTGACCAAGCCCACAAGCCCGGCCTTGCCATTGCGCAGGCGTTCCAACAAACACCACACGAGCGCCGCCGCGCAGGCGGATAGATGCGTGACCAGCAAAGTCATACCGGCTCCGGATCCCGCCTTCAATTGGCTGCCCGCATTGAAACCGAACCAACCGACCCACAGCATCGCGGCTCCCACGAACACCATGCCCGGATTGTGCGGCGGATGCGGATGGTCCGGAAAGCCCCGGCGTCTTCCTAACATAACCGCCAGCACCAGCGCGCTGACCCCGGCCGTGGTGTGGACCACGATGCCGCCCGCGAGGTCCTTCACCCCCATCGCCTGCATCCAGCCGCCGCCCCACACCCAGTGGGTCACCGGCGTATAGACCAGCACCAGCCACAACGCGGAAAACATCAGCACCGCTCCGAATTTCATCCGCTCCACCACCGCACCCACATAGAGCCCCGGCGTGATAATCGCGAAGGTCATCTGGAACATCAGAAACAGCGATTCCGGCACCGCCGTGCCCGGAGCGAGCGAATCGGCCGTCACGCCCCGCAGAAACAGGGCGTCCAGATTCCCAATCCACCCTCCCCCGCCCTTGAATGCCAGACTGTAGAGTCCGGCCGCCCAGAGCAGCGAGGCGACGCAGGCGATTCCCGCGCAATGCGCCATCACCGACAGCACGTTGCGCGCCCGCACCAAACCGCCGTAAAACAGGGCCAGTCCGGGCATGGTCATGAATAGGACGAGGGCGGTCGCGCTCAATAGCCAAGCAGTGTCCCCGGAATCCGCTTGTGGCGCGAGTTCCGCTGCTTGGGTTAGGGTGGTTCCGAGGGCGCTAAGACCGATGACAAGTGAGACCGTAGAGGCTTTGGGTCGCTGCATGCACCTCAAAACAAGCAGAATCCGCGCCATAGCCGCGCATTTTTAATACCCCGAATGGGTTACAAGAAGGTTCCGCGGGTTTCAACCTTGGTCGCTCTCCAGATGCCATCCATTCCGGGCGATTTTCCTTGGTGGGGCGCGAAAATCGCATACCGTTCGGTTTTGAAATCCTCGAGAGTCCCGCAAACGGAACAGCCGTCCGGATGCGCTCCGTTTCACACCCGTCAAACGTCCGAATCCCATGCGAATCCACCTCCTCGCAATTTTGTTAGCCTGCCTTGGACCAATCCATTCCCAAGCATCGCCCCTCCAGCGGAAACCCAACATCATTTTCATCCTCACCGACGACCAAGGCTATGGCGATCTCTCCTGCCACGGCAACCCGATCCTCAAGACGCCGAACCTCGACCGCCTGCACGACGAAGCGGCAAGGTTCACCGATTTCCACGTCAGCCCGACCTGTGCTCCCACCCGATCGGCCCTTCTAACGGGCCGGCATGAGTTCAAGAACGGCGTCACCCACACCATCAACGAAAGGGAACGCCTGTCGCCCGATTCGAAAACCCTGCCGCAAGCGCTCAAACGGGCGGGCTACCGCACCGGCATTTTCGGGAAGTGGCACCTTGGCGACGAACCCGCCTATCAACCCGGCAAGCGGGGCTTCGACGAGGTGTTCATCCACGGCGCCGGAGGAATCGGCCAGTCCTATCCAGGCTCCTGCGGCGACGCACCGGGAAACACTTATTTTGATCCCGTCATTCTTCACAACGGAACCTTTGTGAGAACGAAGGGCTACTGCACCGATGTGTTCTTCGGCCGGGCGATCCGTTGGATCGACCAACAAAGGCATGGGGATGCGCCGTTCTACTGCCACATCGCGACCAATGCTCCCCACGCTCCCTTGCAAGTCCGGCCCGAGGACGCGGCGCGCTACGCGGGAAAGGTCCCTCCGGAAACGGCCCGGTTTTTCGGCATGGTGGCGAACATCGACGACAACGTTGGCAGATTGTTGGAAAAACTCCGCGAATGGAAATTGGATGAAAACACCCTGATTGTCTTCATGAACGACAATGGCGGGACCGCCGGGGTGAAAGTCCACAACGCCGGCATGCGTGGCTCCAAAGGGTCCCCGTGGCTCGGGGGCACGCGGGCCGCGTCGTTCTGGCGGTGGAAGGGAACGCTCACCGCAGGTGACCGCCCGCAACTTGCCGCGCATATCGACTTCTTTCCGACTCTAGCCGAAATCGCGGGAGTCGATTTGACCTCGGACGAGCGTCGGCAGATCGAAGGCATCAGCCTGGTTTCCGCTCTAACTGACCCCGCGACCGCCTGGCCCGACCGGACGCTTTTCACCCATGTCGGCCGATGGGCGAAAGGAGCGTCGCCGGAAACCGGGAAATACCAGAATGCCAGCGTCCGCTCGGCGCGCTGGCATTTGGTGAGCGAGGGCAAGCCGAAGGCGCCACGCCAGCCCGCCGCCCCTTCGGAAGCCGGGCAAGCGCCGCCTTCGTGGCAGTTGTTCGATGTCGCCGCGGATCCCGGCGAACGCAATAACATCGCCGCGGATCATCCCGAAATCGTTTCATCCATGAAGCGGTCCTTCGAATCGTGGTGGTCTTCCCTCCGGCCGCTCATGTTGAACGAGAATGCTCCGCTCGCTCGCGAGAATCCGTTCAAAGCCCTCTATCTGGAACAGCAGCGCACCACAGGCATCAGGGACGCGGAACCCTGATTCCCTCAGCAAGGCGGATTGCGTGTGATCCGCGGTTCCATCTGGCTTAAGACCGAAATCCGTAGTTTGGCGTAGTTTGGACGCTCGGCTTACCACTGAGAGACTGAGAACCACTGAGGAAACAGATTTTTGGGAAATAAATGGGGAAGCACCGATTGATGACTGGGATCGATTTCACTCCGTATCAAAAATCATTTCAGTGGTATCAGTGGTTCTCAGTTTTTCAGTGGAAAAAATGGATGCACAATTCATTCCAATTTCGGATTTCGGGTTAAGACCGATGATCTAACGGATCCCGGCATGCACGGGAATCACGACCCACCGCGTTTCAACACCGCATCGCCCCAAGCTCCCCATGCGCCGCTGATGCCGTTCACACCACGGATTTCGAGTTTCAATTGTTTGCCGCCCTTGACCGGCAAATTGAATGCCCGTGACTGCCCGGCCTCGACGGGACCGGACTTCCAGATCTCTTTGCCATCGAGCGTTATCCGACCTTCTACGGTTCCATATCCGGATTCCACAACCGCGCATGCACCACTGAGTGTATTCCATTTTCCATCGAGATCATATAGGTATTCCGAAGCGGCGTGGGCGAACAATCCGCTGCCAAACACACCGTCCGGCCCCATCAGCGGATTGCCTTCCGGAGTGCGGTCGTAGTGGACACCACCCCAACCGGTCTTCGCCGAAACCGGGCGGATTTGGGACAGCGGCACCGCCAACACACCAGATGGGACCGCGCCGGGCAGCGGCTTCGCCGACGCCGAATCGGGCTGCCTGAGATGCTCGAACGCCTCGCGGACCTTTGCCGGCAGACGATCAAATTCGTTCTTCGCCAGAGTACCGTTTTTCCATCCCTTGAGATTCCGCTCCACGGCCAACCGTTCGACCGCCGCATCCGTTTGATAGGCCGAATTTCCGTCAAGCCGCGCCGGCAGGGTGAACGCCTCCTCCGACCAGACTCCCGCGGTCGCAGCGCCGTTGACGCCGACCGCCACAAAGCTCAGCTTGACCGAACGGTTCCGTCTGTCGGTTTTCGGCAGATGCAGCGCGAATGAACCGTCCGCCCGTGGCACCGCGGCGGCGATCGCGCTGTCATAATCCTGCCCGCCCTCCGGATCGGCATATCCGATCACGGCATGCACCGGCAGATTGGCGGAAACCATGCCCGTGACATTCAGTCCATCCCCATCCGGAACAAGCGTCAGAATCCGGAAAGTGGCGGACAAACCGGTCTTCATCCGTTTGACCGACCCCGAAAACTGCGGGTGTGCGGCAAGCTTCAACGCATGCCCCAACGTGAGAAACGTGCCTTTGCCCTCGCCGCGCAATTCGTCGCCGTAGGACCGGTTTCCCGATCCCATGAGGGCGGTTCCGCGGGCGTCGCGGCAGGCTTTGCACTCCCGGCAATGCGGAAGACCGAGCGCATGGCCCAGCTCATGGCAGACACCACCGACAAAAATGCTGTTATATTTTCCGAGCGAAATGTGGCCGTATTCGCCATCGTCGATGTGCTGGTCCTTCACACCGAGGGAAGCGGGATCCAACAATGCGGAATCGACCTGCCAAGCCGTCCCGTTCTTGCTGCTCCCGGACGCATAGTAGGGACCGTGGTGGCTCAGCGTCCGTTTTGCGGGATCCCATTCGGTGAGATTGCAGAAAATAACCATGGTCTCGTCGTCGCCGTTGATTCCCTCCTTCTTCAGCGCCGCAAGCGCGTCCCTGCGGATGATCGGGCCGAGTTTCTGGTCGCCCTTTTTGCAATCGGCGGATCTCAACGCGCCCTTGGCAACGCAAATCTTCAGGAGGCCGCGCTCATCGAGGTCGAGCCGGATCGTCCGTCCCGGAAACCCCCATACGGTCATTTCCCGCAAATAGAACGCCTGGATGTGCTTCATCACCCGGGTGAGCCGCTCGACATAGGCCGGCTGGGGATCGCGGTCCGCCGGAACCCAGTAAATGATTCGCATGACGCGCGGCTGTTTGTCCGGTTCCCGGTTCTCCCAATTTTCCAACAGCGACTTCGCGCGGCCGATGTCCTCACGGGTCGGTTCGCCCGAAAGAAGCGGCCTCAGCGCGTCGGCCTCGGCGGACAACGCCATCGGTACGGATAACCCGATGCAAACAAAAACACTCAGAACGGCGGACAAATTCATGGAGCGGAGGAAACGTCCCGCGAGGAGCCGATCTTTCGCGGCCAATCCCACACTCAACACCGGCACATCCGGTTAGATCAACTCCGCCGCCGCCTCCCGATCGAGATAGAACACGGCATTCGGATGCTCCTGGAGAAACGAAGCGCTCACCTGGTCGTTCACCGGCCCGCGCAGCGCCTCGCGGACGATCGACGCTTTCTTCGACCCCCACGCCAGCAGCACGATGCGCCGCGCTTCCAGAATGGTGCCGCAGCCCATGGTGACCGCATGGGTGGGAACATTCCCGATGCCCCCGAACGCCGGTGCGGCATCCTGGCGGGTGATCTCATCGAGGTGGATCCGGCGGGTGCGCGAATCCTTCGGCGAACCCGGCTCGTTGAAACCGATATGCCCGGTGCGACCGATTCCCAACAATTGGAAATCAAGCCCGCCGGCCTCGCGGATGCGGGCCTCATAGTCCGCGCAGTGGGCCGGAATATCCGCCTCAGGCACGGTGCCGCTGGGCAGATTGACGTTTCCGGCCGGCACGTCGATGTGATCGAGCAGATTGCGGTGCATGAAGGTCCAATAGGACTCGGCGTGTTCGCGCGGCAGACCGAGGTACTCGTCCAGATTGAACGTTGTTACGTTAGAAAACGACAACCCCTCCTCCCGATGCAAGCGCGCCAGTTCGCGGTAAAACGGCAGCGGCGTGTTGCCCGTCGCCAAACCTAACACGACTTGGCGGCCCTCGCCCGCGCGGGACCGAATCAATTCACCCACCTCGGAAGCCAGCACGCGCGCGGCGGCCTCCGGACTGTCAAACACACGGAAATTGCAAAGACTCATAAAAGGAACGCGCCCAAGGTGCTACCGACCGCCACCACCTGTCAAGACGTTCGGCCCTGAATCGTAAAATTCCGCCCTTCCGGCAGCCCCTTTCACTTTCCATACACCCTCAGCCGCGAATACGTCGTCGTGCCGACAGGGCCGATGTCGGAATGATCGTCCAGCGCCTCGACCGCATGGGTCTTGCCCAACCGGACTTTCGTCGGATCGCCGGGAAACCGGTCGCGGCCGAACGTCGCGAGCGATTGCCACTTGGCGTCACCCGGACAGCGCGCTTCCGCGCGGATTTCGCTGTCGAATAGAACGAGCCTGAGCACGGCCGCCCCTCCGCGGAGGTCGCCGGTGATCTTCTGCGGTGCGGCGGTGGAGTCGATCCCGAACTTGCCGCCTGGCGAGCGCAGGTTGATCCGGAGTTGCTGGCCGCCGGGCCAGACAAGCGCCATACCCGGCCCCCAGGTTTCCCCTTGGTCGCCATCGGTGGCTAACAAGGTCTCAACCGCCGTTGTTCCCGCAGGCAGACTCCTTTCGGCCAGAATCGAGATGTGGGCGTAGGCGTTCAGCGCCAGCGATCCGTCCGCCGCGGTGATCGATGTTCCCGGAAGTTTCGATGGTATGAGCTTCCATTCCGCCCCGAGCGGTCTGTCGAAGCGATCTTCTAGCAAAATTCTCCGGTCGGTTAGCTTCTCATCCGGAATCGAGGGCCCTGCCGCAGCCTGGGTGGCCGCCGCAAGCTCGGCCGCCGTCGCGGGCCGCAATTCGTCCACCGCGAGATCATCGATGACAATCGCGTCCCCGCCATCTCGAAACAGCGCCAGATAGGATCCGGGATCATCGCGGGTGACGAACTCGCCGCTGACCCCGCCCGGTTTGTTGTCGGGCAGGTTCGGAAACTTCAGCTCCAGAACGGTGCGCCCTTTTGAGATCGCGGTTAGGCGACCCTGGCCGAGTGTGAGGCAGGAAATCCGGTATTTGGTGGCCGGTTTCAGCGGGAGCGACGATGGCAGCGTGCGCACGACGCAGCCGTTGTCGCGGCTTTTCAGCGAGAACCGGCCGTTGATGGTGTCGCGCGTGTGCGGAGGGTTGCTTTCGGATAGATGGGTGCGTTCGCCGGGACAGCAGGTGAACGGCCCGTAGCCGCCGGTCTCGATGTGCTCGAAATCCTCCCAGAACGTGTGCTTGGCCGCTTCCGGAGACACCGATGTTCCGACAACTCGCACATCGTCAAACTCGACGGAACCGCCGGCGGGGTCGCCGATGAGTTCGATGGCATTGCTTGCTCCGGCGGTGAAAACAACCCGAAGACGTTGATAGAAACTGCCGGTTCTGGGATCATTGGGCGCGCTGTGGCGAACGCTGAAATTGTTTGATGAAACAATGTGGATCTTGTCGTCGCAGCGGACCCCCAAGGAGGCCGCCCCACCCCCGGTGGCCTGCGCCCAAACGGTGGCGGCATAGGTTCCGCCCTCCTTGATTCCCGAAATTCCCTGTGAGATTCCGCTCTTGGCCCCTGAAACGATGAGCCGTGGATTGCCGTTCTTATCCGCCTCCACGCGTGCGTTTTCTCCACCCTTCCAGCCGGTCAGATCATAACTGTCGAACCCTGGATTCACCAGGTGCCCGCCATCGCCCCAGACCATTGGCGGCCTGGCGGGTGCTTCTTTCGGATAGAGCACGGACGCGGTTTTCGCCGGCAGCTTGATCGTCACCTTGCCATCCTTCGCGTTCACCACCGTCTTCCCGCCGCGTCCGCGGTCGCTCGGTTGATAGAGCGCGAGTCCCTCCGCCGGCCATCCGGGCGGCAGATCGCGGGTGATATCGCCGCCGTTGTCCGACCACAGATAGATCTTCTCCGGTTTGTCGGGCGGCCATGGAACAAAGAGATTCGAGTTTCCACCATCGCCGGTCCAAGTCATCAGGAGACGGCCATCCTGGCTCACCGAAACATCGTTTCCGGACTTCGCCACCTTCACGCCACCGCCGAATTCGGCCGATTCGCCGGGCGTCCATTTGAGCAGCTCGAAATGTTGGAGAAACTTGGCGGGCAACCGCGCGGAAAACGTGCGATTGATGAAGTTGTGAAAACTGTGTTGGTTCTGCCAGCCCATGAATCCGTCCGTATCGGCCCTGCCGCCGCGCAGGATCGGATCGTTGCCGAAAAGATCGCGGTCGGAGAACCAAAGAAACCGCTGGATGGTGTGCTTGGTGCCGCGCCAGTGGCCCCATACGATCCACGGGTCCACGCAGCAGTCCCCTTCGGAATACATCGGCAGACCGAGCGAGTTGATCTTGCGGGCGATCTGCGAGGCGGGCCAGCCGTTCTCCCAGTAGGTATCGACATAGACGCAATCGAGTTTCGGCAGATCGCGGCGCATCGCGTCCAGCGCCCCAAACAGGCGGCCTGACCTAACATCCTTGTCTTTGTCGAGCATGTGGGCGTGATCCAGCCAGGCCCATCCGCCGACCAGGTTGCCCTGCGCGTTCCGGCGGAGGATCTCGGGCTGATAGCGGTGAGCTTCCGGGTAAGCTTCGGAGGCATTGATATGGATTCCGATCCGCGCGTGGTGCTTTCCGGCATTTTCCAACAGGAAGTTGAGATCTTTCAGCCCACCGGCGCGGTCGTTCCAGTGGCCGGAATAGTCGGTGTTGGCGCTGTCATGGCCCTCGGAAGAGAATCCCTTGATGAGAATCTGGTTGGGAAGCCCGTCGGTGGCGAGTTCGATCTTCTTGATTTCATCGAGGATCTTCAGAAACGGCTGCTGCGCCCCGCTGGCGAAGTTCATCGCGATGTTCTCGCCCACCATTTCCCTAACCGTCTCATGGCCGAAGGGTTTCGGCATGCCGCGTCGGAACGCGATGGCCGCATCCTGCCAGTCGGCCATGGCGTTGCCGTTGAGATCCGGCGTCACGAAAACGCGGACCCAAGGAAGCTCGGCGGGAAGCGCCTCGTCATCATACTTGCGGTATTCCCACACCGGCGTCTGGGCGGCGAAGACCTTGACACCACCGGCTTCCGAAACCTGCCACGCGCAGCGATTCACATCGGTGAAATTGTTGGATCCCAGCCCCGCCGCAAGCGGACCGGCGGATAGAAACAGATAGTTGCCGGTGTCGCGATCACCAGCTTTCAACTCGGACAAGGGCGCGATGCGTTCGCGGAATGTGGCTCCGAACTGGTCATTGGTGTTGGTGGCATGGCAAACGGCCACGGCGGCGTCCGGACTGTCACCGCGAACCGACAGCACCGGATTGTTTGGAAACGCGAGCGTCCGCAGTTTGACCGTTCCTTTTTCCGCGATCCGCCCGGTTCTCAGCTCGAGACGGCCTTCCGCCACGCTGGCGAGGATTTCCACCGCGATCCGATCCGTAGGAAAGTCCAGCGTGTAGGAAACGGACGCCGCGTCGCGGACGGCGGAGGTGATCCGGCACTCGGCCGCTTTTCCGTTCAGTTCAACCTGGCTCGCGCCATTGGCGGATCCCGTTAGAACGCCGCCCGACATTTGATAGCCGATCACCCGCGGATACCCGCGATCCATGCGGACTTCAAGCGCTCCGCTTGTCAGAACCAGCGGTTCGGCTCCGATAACCGGAGCAATTACGGCGCAATACAAGGCAATGGCGGTGGATTTCATGGCAGAAGGAAACAAACGGAAAGGGTGATATACGGACACCGAGTGGCGCTTCTCTCGACGGTTAGATCGTCGGACGGCCACCCGTCCCGGTCCGGTCATTTTGTCCCGGCGCCATTCTCCCGGACCTCAGGCCAGCCGTCCCGCGACCATGTTAGGTCGGCGCTGCCGAGTGTCGAAAAACCGCGGAATTTCCGGTCATAATAGTGGAAGAACATCCGGGTGATGCCATTGCGGGTGACAAATGAGGCGTGGCCGGGTCCGATGCGGTCGCCCGCCGACCCCAGTAGCAACGTGCCGCCGCCGGTCGCGAGATCGCGGCCCTCGCGGTCGAGGTAGGGACCGGTGATCGCTTTGGAGCGCCCCATCCGGATCTCGTAGGTGCTGTCCACACCACGGCAGCAAAGCCCCCAGTTCACGAAGAGATAATAGAACCCGTCGTGTCGCCACAGCGCGGGAGCCTCGATCTCCTCGTGCCAGGCGATCTGGCGGACCTCCTTGCGCTCCGGATGGGCGAGCCCGGTCCCGGGATCGAGTTCCATCAGATGAATCCCCTTCCAGAACGATCCGAACACCAGCCAATGCCTGCCCTCCGCATCGATGAACGGCTGGGGATCGATCGCGTTGAACGAATCCCTCCCGCCGGAGCGGATGACGATGCCTTCGTCTTTCCATGCGTGTTTCGGATTGGCGGGATCCAACACGGGACCCGTGGCCAATCCGATCGCCGAAGTGTTTTTTCCGAACGCCGAGACCGAGTAATAGATCCGGTAGCGGTCGTTCACCCGGATCAGATCGGGAGCCCACAGATGACCCCGCTGCGAGGGAACGACCTCTTTGTGCCACGCCGGGAGATCCTTCAACACCGGCGGTCCCTGCTCCCAGGTCTTCAGATCCTTTGAGAACCGCGTCGCGATGCCGTTTCCGGTTGATAGGATCCACCACATCTCCCCTTCCTTCACCGGCGTGGCCGGATCGTGAAACTGTTGGGGAAAACCCTTGCCGCGCTGAATTCTAACCGGACTTTGGGCGGACGGCGGCTCCGCGGCCGGCAACACGGCTCCGGCAGCCAACAGGGCGATTGCGAAAGCGCGGAAACGCATGGTGATGGATTCTCTATCGGCCTTTGTCGGAAATCCCCCACAACCCACCGATCAGACGGTGGACGTCGGGCTCGGCGGTCATCAGCTCGCCGCGGTTGAAGGGGAAGAAATCATTCGTTCCGAAATAGGCCTCCGTCATTTCCGAAAAGAACTCCTTTTGGTCGGTTAGGCCGTAATGCCGCACCCGTTCGCCGGTGATCAGCAGCGCTTTGTCGCCCCTGCCGCTTTCCTTGAACGCCCGGTAGGCCGCGAGGATCCGCGGTTCCTCAAACCCGAGGATCTGGTCGTGATAGGCGTGGGCCAATTCGTGGAGAACGCACCACGGCTGGACATTGATCTGGCGCGGTTCCAACAACTGGGCCGCAACCGGAATGTGGACGCAGCGCGCGAGATCGGCGGCGTAACCGTGCGCCGTGAGCCAGCCGGCGCTCGGATGGTATTGCAGGTTGTTCAGCGCGCCATGACTGAGATCGAGCACAATGCCGAACCCCTGCAGCTTGCCGAGCGCGGGCTGCGGAACCACCGCCCTGATGTCGGCAAGCCGCCGCTCAAGCGAGTCGATTGCGCGTTTTCCGAGAGCGGCATCCGGCCCTGCTAACAAACGGTCGTCCACCCGCACCCGCCAGCCTTCCAACTCGCGAACCGTGTGGGACGCCGGCTTCGGGGCCTCCGCGGCGGCGAGCCACGGAACCAGGCAAAGCATGGTGATGAAACAGGCGGAAGATCGGATAACTGCCATGATCGGATGGGGTGGAATGTTATAGCCCGGATCCGGGCGTTTCAGGCTACGCGGAGTATCCGGCCGATCTTGCATTTTGGCGCGCCGGGGCTTGACTGCTAGGCGGAGCCTGCTTTGCTCGGCGCATGGATCTCGACGCCCTGAAACTCGCGCTGGCCGCATCACCGGACAATATTCCGCTGCTGATGCTGGTGGCGAAAGCCCATGAGGACCGCTTCGAACTGGCCGACGCGCGGGCCTGTTTCGAGCGTGTCGTCGCGCTTCAACCCGGCCATCCCGCGGCTTCGCTTGGGATCGCGCGGCTGCTGGACATGGCCGGCGAGACCTCGCAGGCGGTGGTGCGGCTGGAGGCGCTTTGCGGCGCCCATCCGGACTTCGCGCCCGCGTGGCTGATGCGCGCCCGGCTCGCGCTCGACGAAGGCGAGGCCGTGCAGGCCCGCGCGTGGTATGACAAGGCGGTGGCGCTCGACCGCACGGTGGCCGATGACGATCTTCTATCTGCGATCCTCAAGGCCGGCGGCGGAACCCGCACCGCGATGACATCGGCCGGGCCGATGGAAATTGACGACGACGAGGAGGAGGATGACGACGGACCGTTCGACGGCATGGATGCGGTGGTCGCCCGCGATCTGGATCTCGAGTTCCGCGTGCGCGCCGACATCCGTTTCGCCGACGTGGGCGGCATGGACAAGGTCAAGGAGGACATCCGCATGAAGATCATCCATCCGCTCAAAAATCCCGAGCTTTTCGCCGCCTACGGCAAGAAACCCGGCGGCGGCGTGCTGCTCTACGGACCTCCGGGATGCGGCAAGACATTGTTAGCCCGCGCCACCGCCGGCGAGATCAAGGCGGCGTTCTTTTCCGTCGGGCTCCATCATGTGCTCAACATGTTCATCGGCGAGAGCGAACAAAAGCTCCACAAGATCTTCGAACTCGCCCGCAAGGCGGCGCCATCGGTGCTTTTCTTCGATGAGATCGACGCCCTCGCCGCCGACCGCCGTGACATGCGCCAATCCTGCGGCCGCGGGCTGATCAACCAGTTTCTCGAGGAACTGGATGGATCCCGCACCAGCAACGAGGGCGTGCTGATTCTAGGCGCCACCAACGCGCCATGGCATGTGGACGGCGCCTTCATGCGGCCCGGGCGCTTCGACCGCATGGTGTTTGTGCCGCCGCCGGACAACTCCGCCCGCGAGGAGATCGCCCGCATCCACGCACGGGGAAAACCGCTGGTGGACTTCGATCCCGCGCTCATTGCCAAAAAGAGCGAGGGCTTTTCCGGCGCCGATATCATGGCGGTGTTCGAGACCGCCACCGAAGCCGCTCTAACCGAAGCGATGCGCAAGGGCGCGGTGGTGCCGGTGAGCGGCAAGATGCTGCTCAACGCCTGCAAGGAAGTGAAACCATCCACCCGCAAGTGGTTCGATAGCGCGAAAAACCACGCGCTCTACGCCAACCAGAGCGGTTTCTACGACGATGTCCTGATCTATCTGGGGCTGAAGAAATGAGCGTCCATCTCAATCAAGGCAGATTTCTGAGAGAGCGGCGCCGGTTCGCGGAGGCCAAGGCCGCGATCCGCCAGCATCTGGCCATCGCTCCTAACGATTTTTCGGGGCACCTTGAACTCGCCATTACCGGATGGATGGAGGGCACGGACCGCCGCGCCGCGCTGGCCGACGTCGAACGGGCCATCGGCCTCGATCCGGAAAACCCGGCGGCGCACTGTGTGAGGTCGTCGATCCTCAACGCGCTCGACCGGCATCAGGAGGCGCTCGCCGCGGCCGACGAGGCGCGCGGACTGGATCCGGAGAACGCGTTCGCCTGGGAATGCCGGGCGCACGCCATGCTGGACATGCGCCGTTTGCCGGAGGCGGAGGAAGCCGCCCGGCAATCGCTCGCGCTCGATCCGATGGACGAATCGGCCTCCAATCTTCTATCCACCATCCTGCGCCTCCAACAGCGCTTCGATGAGGCGGAGGTGGAGATCGAACGCCACCTCGCCCGCGATCCGGAAAACGCGTGGACCTTCGCCACCGCCGGATGGACCGCGCTCAACCGCGGCGACCGCAAACAGGCCGAGGAACTGTTCCGCGAGGCGCTGCGGCTGGATCCGGAGATGGAACACGCGCGGATCGGGCTGCGCGAGGCCTACAAAGCGCGCTCCCTGTTCTATCGGCTCTACCTGCGCTGGGTGTTCTTCATGCAGCGCCACTCGGCGCAGAACCGCTGGCTGATCGTGATCGGCATTTACGTCGCCTTCCGGTTCGGCCGCGCCATCCTCGCCGCCGTCCACCCGCTGGCGGCGGTGCCGCTGGTCATCGCCTATCTGTTATTCGCGTTCGGCAGTTGGCTGGCCAGCGGTCTCGGCCATTTTCTGCTGCTGAAAGACCCGCTGGCACGGCTCTCGCTCACCCGCTCCGAGAAACTCGATGGCGCGGTGGTGGGCGGGCTGTTTCTCGGCGGAATCGCGCTGCTGGTTGGCGGCCTAACCATCCTACCGGTGGCGTTCGCCTTTCTCGGCGGCGCGATGACCGCCGCCGCGATTCCCGGCGGGATGGTTTTCGAAAACGAGTCGCCGAAAGGCCGGTTGGTCTTTGGCGCGCTGGCGCTCACCGTCCTCGCATGCGGCGCGGGTGCGTTTTTTCTCACTCTATCAGGCACCGGCGGCGAGGCTGGCGGACTCATCGGCATCGGAGCCTTGGCCGCAATGGCATCCACCTGGCTGGGCGGGATCCACTCCCTAACCAACGCGCCGCCGCGGTAGTCTGCGGACCGAGCAGCCGGGAAGCCCGCCGATACCGGCCAAACGCAACAGCGGACGCCCCGTCAGATTGTTATGGACCGGTACGTTCCGATCCGTAACATTGGCTGCGGGAAATCGAAACTCGATCCGTCAATACCGACACGATATCCATGACCTTGCGCCAGTTCATCGAAGCGGCAGTAGCAGCCGAAGTCGCCGCTTATCGCGGCCGTCAGCGGGCCAAGCACCGCTTCAACTGGCTTTCCCTACCAACCTTGGAAGCCCGCCTCGCTGAGGGAAATGCAAGCTTCGGCCGCCAACCCACACCGCCCGTCATCGATCAGGAGGTCGCCATCCAGGCCGCGTTGGACGCGGTCTCGGATGGTGTCGTGTTGGTGTCCGTGGACGGTCGCCCTGTTCTCGATCCGGACTTGGAGATCCCGGCTGAGCTTCAGTCCACTGTCCGTTTCATCAAACTCGTATCCCAACGCGGCTTGTGACCCTGCCACCCGTGCCCCGCACCCATCATCCGCATCGACGCTCGCAGAGCGCCGCTACAATGCGGTCCATGCGCGGCCTTGTAGCGGCGGTCTATGACCGTCGATGCCAATGTGTGGCCTATGACAAATTCATGGCCCAGATCCGCACTCCTTTGCTCCAACCACCATGCCCACCGACCTCAAACTCACCCGTGAAGAAGTATCAAAGCGCCGCCGTTCCCCGTGGCGGCGCACCGTGCGCGAGCAACTTGAAGCCCTCGGCCCAAATGGCAAAGTTCTCGCCGATGGGTTTCTGGCGCATTTCCAATCCGGCAGGCTGATCCAAACGGCGCAGACGGCGCTGGCTGAATTGAACGAGGCAGGCCGCCGGGCGGTGTGGGGTTGCATGTTTCCTAACATGGTCGATGCGATCGAATGCGCCTGGAGCCATCTGCCGCCCAGTGTCATCGTCCGCCGTGAGGGGTGGGGCGAAGGCATGGGACATCGCTTTGCCTGGCCGGTAGGGGAAGGAACCGCGGCGGCATATAGATTCGACTGTCTGCGCCGGTTGATGATCTGTGTTTCACCATTTCCCGAACTCAACTTGGCGGGAAGCATTGCCTACTCGGACCTGCTCACCGCCGGAAGCATGGAGGAGCACGCCGCCGAGGAAGATTCCACCGGATTGATGTATAATGACAATGTTCCGGCATACCCCGCAGTGGCGGTGTTGGAACAACGCGCCACCGGTCACGAGGAGATCGCCGAAGTACTGCTTGCCGGGCTCAAAGGCCACCTCCCGCAGGCGGAGCCGCGCACTTGCCAAACCGCTTTGCTCTGCGCAAATCGTCCCGATCTCTGGGCGGAGGTCGATCAACTGATGCTAGATTCCGGACTCGAACCGAATCTCAGAACCGCCCTCGCGGCTCGCCGTCTCGGCGGCCATCCCGGCGCTTGGCGGCACTTTCTCGCCACTTGTGCCGAACATGGCCTCGGTCGGTTTGACATGGTGCGGGCCTATCTGCTCGGCTACTTCGGGGTGCCGCTGGATTTTCAGAGGCACTCGAAGGAGTTCGACGCCTTTCTCCGGCACTGGCACGCGATGCATAAGGATGCGGCGCTTCGCGCTCGGGGACTGGCCGGATCAGACCCGCTGGACTTTCTGCTAGCGCTGTGGGCAACGGCGGTTGACGACGGGCCGGCCGCACTGGAGCAAGTCCGGCGTTCCGCCACCCTCTCCCCGCTTCACCTCAAGGTCGCCACCTTGTTTCTGCAAATCTGCCCCGAAGATCAGGTCGCTACGACTCTGATGCAATTTGCCATCGCACCTGGAACGCCGGAAGATCCTGCGACAGTGATAAACAACAAGCGGGCCCGGCGTTTCTCCGCCGAGGAAGCAAACTTGGTCTTCGACAAGGTGCTTCACCAAGTGCGGAACCCGCCACCGACGCTGGTCTTGCCCGCGCCGTTGGCCAATGAGAAGCCGGATCCGCAGGCGAACTTCAGGATGCTCGTCGCCCTGCTCCCGCCGGGGCGCGAGCCGGACATGTTAGAGTGGCTGCCTCAACTGGCCACCGAGGAGCGAACCATGCTCGCCTGCCGCGTCGTCAGTCATAGCCTGAAACAGCAGGATAAGCGCCTGACAGAAATGCGCGCCATTGCGGACGATGCGACGTGGGCCGAGTGGACGAGCAGCCCGGAAGGCCGGCGGACCCTCGCCAGACGGCAGATCCTGCTGAGGCTTGTGAGTGACAACGCGCCCGCCGTAGCCGAGCGGGCGGCCACCGCGCTTCATGGGTTGAACCTGCTGCCCCAGGAAATCCAACTCCTCCACCCGGCCTTGAAATCCGCCACCGCCAGCAAGCGGCTGGTGGCGACCCAACTCCTAAGCCGTCTGCCCGACGCGATCCCGCCGGCTCTCGATTTATTAGACCAAAAAGCGCCCAACCTGCGGCTCTGCGGACTGGAACTGCTCCGCCAGCTTGCGGACGGCACTCACCTTGATAGAGTCAAAACGGCGTTCACCGCCAAGCGCTTCACTCCTTCCGGCAACGAAGAAACCAGGGCTCACCAGACGTTGGTCGCGCTCTGGCAAGGTGACCCCACTGCCGAAACAACCCCGCCGCCCAAACCCACCACCGCGGACGCCTTTGGCTTGGTTGATCCGGCGACATTGCCTCAGCCCGCGTCCCCGCAAGAACACGAGGTGCTCGTGCATTCCCCGGTGACCCTGCGGCTCGCCCGCCATCTTGAAAGTTGGTATCAAACCCATCGTGATCTAACCCCGGACGGCACCCCGCTTTCCGCGGATCATCCTGCCGACACCCGGACCCTTCGGCAATCCCTGCCGTACTATGATTGGAAGTTGAAATCCACCGATGCCAACCTTGTCCGGTTTCCCTTGATGCGCGAACTCTCCGCTTGGTGGGAGAACCGTCCGGAAGAAATGAGAGACCCCGACGGCTTTGAGTTGCTGCGGCTCGATGTCTTCATTCGCACCAAAGGGGGCAGTCACCAACACCCCGTCTTGCGGCAGCTTGCTTTGGGCTTGGACGAGTCGGCTCCGCCAGCTTACGACTCGGTTCTCGAACGCCTGCACCGCTGGCTGAAGATGCTCCATCCGCCGGGTCCCGGACACGAAAGATATGTTTTGGAGGTCATGGAGACCGTGTTCGCCCGGGTGCTCCGACTCCGCCAACAGCAGCCCGGATTGTCGTGGGAGGTCATTGCCATTTCAACGCGTTGGCCTGAGTTGGCGGCGGAAACTCTGATGAGACATGGCTCTGAAACGGTTGATCGCGGTCTCAAGAGGCGGTTTTGGGAATTGTGTCTGATCGATGCACACTGCAAGCCATGGGCTGATGACAATTTGGTGCATCTTCACAAGTTGGGTATCGTTTCCGGTGACGAACTCATTTGGAATATTCTCGGCAACCGGGATCCCGCGAGAAACGGGCGGGATTTTGGCCCCTTGATATCAGCCACCAAGATGCTCAGCAGTGAGTTGGAGCGTGCCGAAGCAGGCGGAGAGCCGCAACCCGCCGCCACGGATCACGCGGCCGTCATTCGCATGATCGACCGGATTCTCGAATTGGAACTCTCCCGCGGCGAGGCACCCGAACCTTGGACCCATGCCGCCGTTCTCCTAAAAGTCCTGCCGGGTGCCGACCGGCTCGCGCGTTGCCTGATCGCGTTGGGTGAGTTGAAACCCAGCCGTGGCCGCCCGCCCCATGCCGACCTGACCCGCGCCAAGGTGCTTACGAAACTCATCCGCGTGAGTTGTCCGCTGCCGACCGATACGCCGGAGCAGTTCCGAGTACATCTCGCGCCGCACCGGATTCCGCGATCCCGCTTGTTTGAGATCGCCATTCTGTCGCCGCAATGGATCGATTTCATCGCCTGCGCCACCGGCGTGGCCGGCTTGCGGGAGGCGGTGGAGTGGTTGTTCGCGCACTTGCGGGAACCGTCCTGGCAATGGCAGGCGAATGCGAAGCAGTTGTGGGAAGGTTCGCTCGATTTGCGCACGCCACTCACCCCGCAAAATCTAATCGATGGCGAAGTGGATGTCGCGTGGTTCTTCCGAGCCTATGCCGCGATCGGCGGGGAAATCTGGAACGAACTGCACGCCTCCGCCAAATTCGCCACCAGCGGCGGCGGCCATGCCCGCGCCCGCTTGGCTGCCGATGCGTTGTTAGGAAAAGCAACGGTGGCGGAACTGCAAGAGCGGATCGAAACCAAGGCGAATCTCGACGCCGTGCGCGCCGTCGGACTGCCCCCGTTGCCGGACGAGGAAGACGCCCGCCGGATCGAATTGCTGCGCCGCTACGAGATCCTGCAAGCGTTCCGCAAAGTGTCCCGCAAATCCAAACCCCAACTCCGTGCCAGCCAGGAGACCGCCTACGAAGCCGGCCTCCACAACCTCGCCCGCAAGGCCGGCTATGCGGACCCAATCCGGTTCGAGTGGGCGATGGAAGCCGCCGCTGCCTCCGATTTCGCGGCAGGCAATCTGCAAGCCTCCGTTGGCGATACCACCTTCACGCTGGTCATCCAACCCGATGGCACGCTCGGTCTAACCATCACCCGCGCGGGCGAGGAGCTGATCAAAGTGCCTGCCGCCCTCAAGCCGAACGCCGCAGTGAAGGCTTTACTGGAGCGGCAGCAGGAACTCGCTGCCCAAGCCCGCCGCCTGCGGCCGGCGCTTGAGGCATTGATGATCAACGGCGTCGCAATGCCTGCCAGCGAATGGCGGGCGATTCTCGGTCATCCGCTGGCGGGCCCGATTCTGTCGCGGTTGGTGCTTGCCACCGCCAGAGGTCCGCTCGGTTTTCCCGATATTTCCACCGGTGGAATTTCCGGGCTTGGCGACACGGAAATTCCATGGCCGGAGCATGAAACCATCCACATCGCCCATCCGTTGGATTTTCTTCCAGCGAGCCGGTGGCACGCTTGGCAGCAGGACGTGTTCGCCCGCCGGTTGATCCAGCCGTTCAAACAGCTCTTCCGCGAAACCTATCTGCCGACGGCCATGGAGAGCGACGGTTCCACCGTTAGCAAGCGGTTTGACCGGCAGCAGATCGACACCGGCAAGGCCTTCGCCATGCTCGCAGGACGCTCGTGGCTCTATCACCCCAGCCACGGCCTGCATCGCGTGCATCGTGCCGACGGTCTGATTGCGGAGCAGTATTTCGAGGAGTATTTCCATCACGCCGGTGAGGCTCCAGTCGCCACGATCACCGGGATTGGCTTCCGCGATCTAGCCGGCCAAGCGGTTCCGCTGACCAAGGTCCCGCCGCGTTTGTTCAGTGAGGTGCTGCGTGATGTGGACCTCATCGTCAGTATCGCCCACGCCAGCGGGGCCAATCCCGAGGCGACCGTTTCGACCGTGGAGATGCGCGCCGCCCTGATCCGCGAAACCTGTGCCCTGATCGGGCTCGGCAACGTCGTCTTGCAAGCGTCCCACGCGGCGATCACCGGCCAACTCGGCAACTACCGCGTCCACCTCGCCAGCGGCCTGGTTCATCGCGAAACCGGCCCGGCACTGCCGCTGGCTGATGTGACTGAACCCGAACGCGGCCGCATTTTCCTGCCCTTTGCCGACGAGGATCCACTCGCTGCCAGCATTCTAACACGTGTTATCCTTTTCGCCAATGACGCCACCATCAAGGACCCCGTCATCGCCCGCCTGCTGCGGAGTTGATGGGCCGACCTATCAATGACCCAACCCCGGAGACTTCCGACGCTCCACTCTCTAACCAACACAACAATGCCGTAGGCGACGGCCTATCCGAGGTTCGATCTTCCTTTGCGTCTACCGGATCACCCCGTGGATGGTCACGCCCACACCATTTCCGCAGCGCGACGGATAGGGGTAGGGCCGGGGCTGGATCGGGTGCCTGTGGGACGGCCTGATGGTGTGATGGGTGTGCTGCCTCACCTGGCGATAGCCCCACACCGGACGCCCGTGGCAATCGTAGCCGATGAAATAGCGCTCGGTGTAAATGGGCAGTCCGCAATGGCAGTGACCGCTCACATACACCCGGCCGGCCGGGCGCGGGGCACACCCCGGGCGGGCGTCGGCGGAGCCGGTCCCCAACCAAGTCAGGGCGGCAAACAAACATGTGGTTAGAACGGTTTTGATCGAATTCGTTTTCATTTTCGGTTGCGGGTCTCTCGACCTCACCCGCTATGACGGATCGCGCCTGCGGATATTCAGACCGGGTTTCGATTTTTATGAAGTCGGTCGCCCGTTGAAGCCGAGTTCCGAAGTCCAGGATTGTTTGGAAGCCCGGGTTACCACTGAAGCACTGATGGAACAGAGGACACGGAAGATCTTTTGGGAAAAGTGAGCCACCCCCTAAAAATGTGATCGGGATTTGGTTTGGACGACGCGCACCCGATCCTCAATCATCAGAGATTTCAGTCTCAGTCAGTGTCTTCAGTGGTGAACAGCCTCCCTAATCCATTTTGAACTACGGATCAGGTTGAACCGCTGAAATCGCCCGATCCCAAAGACCACAAATGGAAAGAATGGAGGATCGAGAATACAATCCGTATAGACCACTCCCCCAGGATGCCGTCTTGCGTCGGTTCGCAAGCTCGGCTATGCTGCGCGGAGAAAATCCTTCCGCCATGCATCTCGACGAAGCCATCGCCCATTGCCTCAGCCTGCCCGGCGTGGTTGAGGAAACCCCGTTCGGTCCTGAAGTCCTCGTTTACAAGGTCGGCGGAAAGATGTTTGCCCTAACCGATCCCAACGACGTGCCTCCGTCTATCAACCTGAAATGTGATCCCGAGCGCGCCCTAACCTTGCGCGACCGCTTCCGGTCGATCCAGCCCGGCTACCACATGAACAAACGCCACTGGAACACCGTGACGCTCGGCGGATCGCTGCCCGATGGTTTGGTTAGAGAGTTGATCGACCACTCCCACGCCCTGGTCGTCGCCGGCCTGCCTGCCAAGGAACGGGCGAGGCTATCCACAGGCAGCGCGACAGACTGAGATGGGCATCCTGCCGCGCTCCACGAGCGTCGATGCCGATGAAATTGGAATTCCATCGAGTGTCCCAAAGTTGATAGAGCGAACCCGATTCAGTGCCGGAAAGCCGCGAACGCCCGTCACCATAGTTCGCTCCACGATGAATCCAACATGATCCGCCAAGGGTAGAATAGTACCGCAAATACCGTAATGGCCATCATCAACCCGAAATAGGGATGGTCACTTTGTGATGCCAAAACGCCAAACAATCCCGCGGCAGCCATTTTCCGTGACAATCCGGCGGTTTCACCCCCGTATTCATGCGCCATGCCCACCTTGCGCCGCTTTTCGATCACCGCCCTTTTGCTCATGTCCCAGCTTGGCTCCGTGCCGATCTGCCACGCCGC
This sequence comes from Verrucomicrobiota bacterium, assembly GCA_017301995.1. Classification (GTDB taxonomy): domain Bacteria; phylum Verrucomicrobiota; class Verrucomicrobiia; order Verrucomicrobiales; family Akkermansiaceae; genus Luteolibacter. The sequence continues at coordinate 77,794 of JAFLEH010000031.1, forward strand.
CCCGCGCGGCGAGGAGGCCGCCCCGGACCACACCTACCCCGAGCGCATGCGCTGGTTCGCCGACGCCAAGAGCGGCATGTTCATCCACTGGGGCCTGTACTCGATCCCCGCCGGCGTTCACTGGAAAAACCCCGCCGACAACGGCCACGCCGAGTGGTATGTCGAAACCACCAAAATGCCGATGTCGGAATATGAGAAATTCGCCGACCGGTTCAACCCGGTGAAATTCAACGCCGAGCAATGGGCGCAGATCGCCCAGGACGCCGGCATGAAATACCTCTGCATCACCTCGATGCACCACGACGGCTTCGCGATGTTTCCGTCCAAGGTCTCTGATCGCGACAACTGGAGCCTGTCCCGCACCCCCTTCGGCAAGGCCGGCCGCGACCCGCTGATGGAATTGAAAAAGGCCTGCGAGAAACGCGGCCTCAAGTTCTGCCTCTATCACACCATCATGGACTGGCACAGCCCGCTCTACGGCGCCCGCCGCGGCTATAACGACGTGGCTGCAAAGAGTGGCATCCAGCCGGACATGAACAAGTTCCAGGAGTATCTGGAGGCCTCGGTGCTGGAGGAAATCGAGCGTTACCACCCGGCCATGCTGTGGTTCGATGGCAACTGGGAGGGCTGCTGGACGTTGGAAAACGGCAAGCACTTGGAAGCCACCATCCGCAAGGCCGACCCGGCCGTAGTCATCAACAACCGCATCGGCAAGGGCAACCACGCCAAGCTCGACAAGAACATGCTGGGAGACTACCTGACCCCCGAACAGCACATCCCGGCGCAGGGCTTTGGCAAGGGCGTGGCCTTCGAGGCCTGCATGACCATGAGCGGCCGCAATTACTGGGGCGTCAACAAGGCGGACTTCGACGCCAAGAGCGTCAAACCCCAGCAAACCCTGATGACTTTCCTGTTCGATCTATCCGCCAAGGGCGGCAACATGCTGCTCAACGTCGGACCCACCGCCGAAGGCGAGATTCCCGACTTCTATGTGCCGCATCTGAAGGAAATGGGCGACTGGCTGAAGGTCAACGGCGAGGCCATCTACGGCTCGCGCGCCGGCATCTACAGCCGCCAGCCGGCCTGGGGCCGCACCACCACCAAACGCCTGAACAATGGCAACACCCGCGTGTATGCGATCCTGTTCGAGGCCTCCAAGGACGGCGTCCTGAATCTGGAAGGCCTGACCAACACCCCGGTCAAGGCGATGCTGCTGGATGGCGGCGCGCCGCTTTCGGCGCAAGCCAAGGACGGCGGCGTGTCCGTCACTCTGCCAGCAGCGGTGGCGGGCAAAAAGAACTTCGTGGTGGCGGTCGATGTGGCTGGCGAAGTCGTCGGAGAAGCCGCCCTGGACCTTAATCCCAAGGCCGACAAAGATGGCGTGTTCGCGTTGTATCCTCGCCAGGCGGCGACTGAAAACGGCCTGGCCCTGCAAGGCGATGGCGACGGAGAAAATCTGGGCTGCTGGACCAGCAAGGCCGGCACCGCGACCTGGACCTTCAAGACCGCCGCGGCGCAAGCCTACAGGCTGGAAGTCGCCTGCGGCGCCGAGCAGGCGTCCGACGGCAGCGTGATCGAATTCGTGAGCGGCGATCAGGTGCTGCCCCTAACCATCAAGGCCACCGGCGGCTGGGAGAAAATGGCCACCCTGCAAGCGGGCACCCTCAAGCTGCCGGCCGGCGAGAACAAGCTCGTCGCCCGCGTGAAGAGCGTCAACGGCATCGCCCCCTGCAACCTGGGCACATTGCGCTTGGTGCCGGTGAAGTGAGACCGGGGGAATGCTCACATCGAAGTATTGGTTTGGAATATCGGCGCGATGCCCCTCGCCTTCGTAGAACGTGATCTGGGACGCTGTGGAGCAAAACGAGAAGATCTACGATGTCGCAGATCGCAAAGTACGATCAGAGCTTGGAACGCGGAGAGCCGCGCTGGCGGCGATAGGACGATTGCCGCAGGCACTGACCGGCATAGCCGGAGGCAAATCGGGTACGATGAAAGCTCGGCCTTTCACACCAAACTCCAATCACACTCTCACCCGCAGGTCCCTTGCGCTCCAAAGCACGCCTCTGGCCGGAGCCGCGGGTCCGCGCGGCGACCTCGCGCCGGTCCTGCGTTTTGGCCCAAATCGCTCCCGCGCATTGGCGAACGCCTCGTTCACGAATTCCTTGCTGCCGATCACCGCCCCATCCGTGAAATACCTCACCCGGTGCATCAGCATCGCCGCCATGCCCAGATCCGGCAGAACCGTGCCGTTGTCCTTGGCTGCCAAAGCCTCCTCCGTGTTCAAACCGGACTTGATCTTCTTCCTATCGACCTCTGCTTTCCCACTCTTACGGCCCAGCGCCAGGCCCATCGCACGACGGTAAACGCGCGAAACTTCCTTCCATTTCTCCGCCTCGAAGCCTGCTCCCTCGTCGCTCATGCACGCCCTAACCAACCCCTCGCGCGCCTTCTTTCCATTTCCTTTCGCTCCGCCTCCCACCGCCTCCCCGTAGCTGCTCCATCGGTATCCAGCTGGATCCGCCACCATTCCGGCACGCACCGGGTTGAGATCGATGTAGGCGGCCATCGTCCGCGCCGCAATTCCGCTTTCCACGATCACGCTCTTGAAGCGGTCCTCCCACAACCGCCCCTTGCGGCGGTGCCGCCCGTTGTGCCACTGGGTGTAGCGTTGCATGAAACTTTTCATGAACTGGCTCAGATCGTGCATCCGGTAGGTGAACCGGGCGTGGATCGCCTTCACCAGGGATTCGTCCGCCCGCCCCGCGGCAACCGCCTTGCGCGCCTCCTCCAGTTCCCCGGCCACTTCCGCCACCTGGGCTTCGGAGTTGATGGCCCTCAGGCGACGCAACAGTTCACCGTCGCTGATCCCCTCCGGAGCCGCCGGGACGATCTCCAGCAGCAGGTGGATGTGGTTGGACATGAAACAGTAGGACAGCACCCGGTTGCCCGAGAACACCTCATACATCCGCATCAGCATCCGGAGTTGTTCCTTTTCAGCGGCCTGGAACACGAAATCCCGGTTCACCACCCGGCTTATGCAGTGGTAGATGACCGGCTTCCGTGACTCGGGTTTCGGCTTGATGATCCAACGCGCGCGTCTCATGGCGGGGGAAGCATCGGAGGGGATGGCGGTATTGTCAATGGGGATTTTTCATAAAGTGACTGTCCCCTTGCATGATGTGAAAGTTTTTGGAGTGTGGCTAATCATGGCTTCATGGCCCTGGCTCTCTTGGCGATTCTTCGATAGCGCTCTCAATATCAGTCTTGGTGACCGGTATATTCTTGCCGTCTATCTCTACGCTCTCGGCTTTATGCTTCACAAGGCGATCATAAAGCCAAGCGGAGAAAAGGCCGACACCGACATCCTTCCCGATGTCGCCGCAATAGATGAAAATCTCATGGAGCGTCTGACCCATGTCGCGCCTCTCGATGACAGGAGGGACAGTAACTGTAACACCTGCGGGCGCGGACTCTTGGAGTGCGAAAGGCAAGTAGGGGTGAAAAGTGGTGATGCGGATATTCATATTAAATCTCTGGCGAACGTCGAAGTCCTCTCACACCTGCCCGAGGGCGAGGTTTCGACTGTGGGTTGAAGGTTGAATGATCATGGCGGATTGAACTCGCAGCGGGGCAGGTGTTGAGAGCGACGACTTGTTAGCCATTGGTTTTTCAAAGGGGCGCGAACAAACCCAAGATCGTGTAGAGAGTGATCGCGGATGCAAGAAGCCCACCAATCGTGTAGCAGATTCCTCTGATCCACGCACTGCGAAAGCGCCGCAGCAATAGCAATGGCAGGAAAGCGCACACTACGAAGACAACCGGGATCAAAACGTCATTGGAAATCTCCCATGCGACCGTCTTACCGGCACGCAGAATGGAATTCAGTCCGTATCCGCGTAAAATCAACTTGTCGCCGGGAGTTGCAGCGTCAAAGAGGTTCTGGCGGTATGGAGCATCAATCGAGGAGCCACCCGGAGAAACTTCCGCAAAGATCCGATACTGGTCGCCGTGCTCCGACACATACTTTCTGCCGACGATGTATTCAGATGTGTCGAAGTCGATCGTAATAGCCAAGAGGAAGGCGCTGAGCAAACCGCCGAGCACCGCAGAAGTGACGGCGAGCACTCGCAACCACGCGGGCGGACTCTCCGGAATTGTGGCGATCATTTTTCTGGCTAACGTCGAGGTGTGGCGTCGGCTACCGGGAGCGCCACTCCGCAACAGCGTTAAGGGTCGTAGTGAAGTGGGTCATTTCGACGCGGGGCGGGTAGCCGGTTGTCCACCACCGTCTTGTTCGGCCGCGCTTGTTGTTGAGGAACACACGCGCACTCCATACCAAGACCCTAGCCATGCGAGAATGGCAATCAGCAAAAGGGCTCCCGCATATGGCAACTCGCCCATCCCGGAAAATGGCTCACCACCTGTCCAGATGTAGAAAGCGGTCGTCGTTATGGAAGCGGAGAACTCCGTTGGCGTTCGCGGACCGAGCCCCTTCCGGATGATCGCGGCCAGTGAGGCAATCGTAAATCCAGCCGCAAGAAGTGCAACGAATTCAATCACGGGCCAATGTTCGATGTGCCGCCAAATGCCCACCACACCAAGACTGCAAAGGGCTGCCGTCAGGGCCGTAATGTGAAAGGTTCTTGGAGATCGACTCATCTTGCCGAACGTCAAAGAGCACGCAACCCTATCAGCGGGGGCGAGCGTCGATCACGGGGTTGAGGTTGGAGCTATGAGGGAGCATGAAAACAGGGCGGCTGATAGGGGTTGCTGTGCCTCGACTTGTTGAACGGAGCCGCTTCGCGGCGCCGGAGAGAAGAGGATCGCATGGCGGGTGGAGATGTTCATGCTGGCTGGCGCTATGAAAGCAAAACACACCAACCAGACAAGTGACAAATCCACCCGCCAAAACCATAACGCCGCCCCGGCCTCGCCGGAGTGGTATCAGGAGTTCGTGCGCCATGTCGAGCTCCGGGAAATCGCCCCGCGCACGCGGGTGTCCTACCTCGCCTGGGTGCGCAGGCTCCACGAGGCCATGCCCAAGCGCGACATCACCGCCCTGGCCGAGGGCGAGGCGCTCGATTTCCTCATCGCCCTGCGCCACGAAAGGGGATTGAAGGACTCCACCATCAACCAGGCGGCCTGCGCCCTGCGCTGCTTCTTCCGCGACCATCTCGGGCGCGACTGGAAGGCGTGGAACAGGATCAGGATCCGCCGCGAGGAGCAGTTGCCCAACGTGCTGTCCCGAGAGGAGGTGGGGAGATTCCTCGCCGCCGTGCGGGTGGGACGCTTCCGCGCCATGTTCACCCTGATGTATCACTGCGGGCTGAGGCTCGGCGAGGTGATCCGGCTCAAACCGGGCCACATCGACGGATCACGCCGGGTTTTGCGCGTGGTGGGCGGCAAGGGGGCCAAGGACCGCGAGATCCCCATCTCCGACGCGCTGCTGGAGCGATTGCGCGCCTTCTGGAAGGCGCACCGCAACCCCCGGTGGATGTTTCCCGCGCCGGGGCGCGGCTGGATGACCACGGGCGGCACCCTGGCACAGGCCCTGCACCGGTCGGAAAACCACCTGAGCGACTCGGCCGTGCAGGCCGCCATGCGCGCCACGGTGCTCTCGCTGGGCTGGGACAAGCGCCACGGCAAACGCCCGGTGACCTGCCACACGCTGCGCCATTGCTTCGCCACCCACCTGCTCGACGCCGGGGTTTCCATCCGCCTGGTCAGCCAGTATCTGGGCCACAGCTCGCTCAAGCCCACGCTGGTCTATCTGCATCTCACCGAGGTGAGCGAAAGCGCCGCGCGCGAGGTGATTGCCAGGTTCCCCGGACTCTGACACCACCGCATCGTGCCGCTGGGGCTTGACGAGGTCCTGCGGGACCACTGGCCGGATTTCGCCCGGCGTTACAAGACACGGCTCGCCGCCGCCCATTACCGGGCGGCGCGGGCCGTGATGTCCTGCCGCACCCCGGCGCTGGGCGGCCACATCTGGCGCTGCGGCTGCCACCACCACCATGTCCACTACGCCTATCACAGTTGCAACCACCGCTCCTGTCCGCGGTGCGGCGCGCTCGACCAGCAGAAGTGGGCCGCCACCCGGGAGGCCCGGCTGTTGCCCGGCGTGCCGTATTTCCTCGTCACCCTCACCGTGCCCGACGCCCTGCGCGGCCTCTGCAAACTCGAGCCCGCCATCCTCTACGACCTGCTGCTGCGCGAGGCCGCCGGCGCCTTGAAAGACCTGTGCGCCACCAAGCTCGGCGGCGCTCCCGGCTTCACCGCCGTGCTCCATACCTGGGGCCGGCAAATGCAGCACCACCCGCACGTGCATGTGGTCATCCCCGCCGTCGCGCTCGACAAACGCGGCAAGCTGGCGCGCTTCCCCGACAAGCCGGATTTCCTCATCCACGGCACTCCCCTGGCGACCCGCTTCCGCAACCGCCTCGAACTCGCCCTCAAAACCGATCACCCGCAGCTCCACTCGCTGCTGCTCGAACAACATCCGCAGGTGTTTGCCGGCAAGTGGGTCGCCGATGTGCGCCACACCGGCAGCGGCAAACCCGCCCTGCGCTATCTGGCCCGATATGTGTTCCGTTCCGCGCTGGGACCCGGCAGGCTTTTGGGTTATGACCCGTCCGGCAACATCCGGCTGCTCTGCCATGAGAGCGGCACCAACCGGGAGCACGTCATCACCCTATGCGTCGACGAGTTCCTCAGGCGCTGGCTCACCCATGTCCTGCCGCAGGGATTCGTGCGCGTGCGCCACTACGGCTGGATGAGCGGGGCCGCGCGCCGGTCCCGCCTGCTGGTCCGCGCCCTGGTCTGCGGGGAACTCGACGAACCCAAGCCCGTTCTGCCGGAACCACCCGTCCCGCGCTGCCCGCATTGCGGGGCGGAAATGAAACTTGTCGCCGTGATCCATGTGCGCGGACCACCCGCCTTTCCAACTTCATGACCACCACGCGCCCGCAGGCATTCCTCCACCCGGCGACCGCCGCCATTCCGGCCGCCCTGGGAACGCGCGCCCGGATGGAGGGCATCGCGGCGCCGACAACGGCCCCGAACCCGCGGAAACGAGCCATTCCGCCCCATTCATCCCGATCATCCGGCTCCGGAGCGTCCCGGATGGTCATTGCTCCGCGCGGAGCAATGACCATGGACTCCGCCCGCGTGAACCGGCTCCCGTCAGACGGGACCCCGATCACGCAACCCGTTGATCCTGAGTCATAAATCGAATCCGCAATACCGCCCGGCACCCCCGCAAGCCTCACACGGCGGGCCCGTCCAACAACGGATAGCTGTGAGGCAAGCTCACCAGCTATCTTTGGGGTTCGCCTTTTGGATTCGCTGGCTTCTCGACGCTAATCTTCACCTTGCGGCCATGCGCACTGGCAACTTCCTGAACGCATCGCACAGTAGCATCAACAACCTCCTCGATAGTGAATGAAACATTAGCTGGCACCTTCGCGACCGCAGCATCAACGACAATATCAATCTCTCCCTTACCGGGGTCATTGGCGCGAATCTTGATGCCGGCTAAGGACGCAATATTTACATCGGCCGGATGCTTCCATGATCCGTCCGTAAGCGGCGTGAACGGAAGAACGATGGCTCCTAATTCAACCTCAAGCCCAGCCCGATCCGAAACCACCTGAACATCTCGTATCAGAATCTCGTCTCCACCTCCCGAGTTCGCCAGATGGAGCGGTTGCTTGACCGTGACTATCGCGAGCAATGACGCCTTGGCTACCAACGCGCATAGGAAGAAAATGCCTGCAATCGTTTTCATTGTTTTCTGGCGAACGTCGATGTGGATGCAACCGGCCCCGGCACATCACTTGGGACCGGTGCGGATGTGGTTCCGCGAACCTGTGGGGATTGACCCGCTCTGCCGGGTTGCATCCCATGTCTTGTTCGGCTATTCCATTTATCTGGCTCATGGACCATGGTAGCCTCCGAAGCGGATTGATCCGCAGATGAACATCGCGATCGATGCCAAAAACGACAGAAATAGCACCGAGAGAATAGTGATGATCAACTCTCTCGTGTAGCAACGTGCGGCGAATAGTAAGCTAAACGCAACCAGGCTCACGAGAAACTGGATCGGAAATGTGACATACGGAAGAAGACTGCCGCCCCAGTAATGCCCAAACTTTGCGGCCAAAAAGAAGCCTCCAGCACCCGAGATCGCTGCAAATGCGAAGGCGATCTCTAGCCACCAGTATCTTCGTTTGGGGTCAGATTCCATATTTATGCCGAACGTCTAGCTCATCCACGGCGGGAATGGAAGCCCGAATTCAAACTGGAGCGTTACCCGCCGTTGGATGGAGCGTCTTGTTCGCATTCTTGTTCTATGGGTGCCGGAATGACTTTAGGAGACGGCGGCAAAGGCGCACCTGTGAGAAGAGCGTGAAAGCGTTCATGCATCTGCTCGAAGTGACCGATAGGGTAGTCCGCCTCGAATCGACCAAGTCCGATGAGGCTGAGTTCGTGGCTTCCTACATATTCGCCGCACTCCCTGAGTAGCCTCATTAAGCGATCAGAAGCACTCAAGACCACTTCGATTCGTTCTTGCGTGGTGCAATACTCGTCCAGTTGCGGTGAGATCACTCCGTTCCACATCCCCGAGGCTTGGAATAGCCATTCGTTGCGCAGTTCATGTATCCAGCACTTACGCTTATACTGATCTTGGGGCAGGTTGAGAGCGAGAAGTCGAAACCAAAGCTCAAGCAATGTGTCGCGTGAGCGGAAACTACGATCTTGAAAGCTGACGTAGGAGTTTCCCATTTTGATTGCGAACGATAGAGTGGTGGCACCGGCGGTGGCGAGCCCGAATTCAACAAGGGACATTATCGCCGGTTGCCACCCACGGCTTGTTGTGCTTCTTTTTCGATTGTGGGTTGAATTGTCGAGACCTCCGCGATGAGCCTCACTGAATCACCGTCAGCCTCAGCCAAGAATCGCACGTAGTTCACCATTCCACTCTTGTAGAGTGACTTCACATCAGCATCAATCGCATCACGTGTGAACCGATCACCCGGCTTGGTGGATATAAAGTTATCGAGCCGAACTTCGTCAATTACTCTCGCCCCCCGGAATCGTATCTGAACTTCAGAAACGGGGCGTCCTTCCAGAGCGCCAACTGGATCCCCTCTATAGCATGCCGAAAGACCACAAGCCAGCATGCCAGCTATAACGAAGGCGATGTGTAATTGGGTCATATTTTGCACAACGACAAGGGCCTGCCACCGGCTACCGGGGACTATCCTTTGACGTGGGAGTTGTGGGTTTGTCTTTCTGGACAGGCTTGTCTGCGGGCTTGGTAGCCGGTTGGTCAGCGCCCGCTTGTTGGGCTTCTTGTTTCTGGCCGTTCTCAAAGGCCGCCAGTCGCTTCGTTAGGATCTTGATTCGCTTGTCTGTAAATTCGGCCTCTGCTGTATTATATTCCAGAAGCGCGGCAGAACCACCTACTGAGTCCACAGACTCTTCAGAATGCTTCGCCCGCGCATTGAGCCATTCCCCCTGCTCGTTACAAAGTTCTCGTCGCCCCTTGTGGCCCAGATGGTCCATGAGTCGGACATAGATAACAAATAGCTTTGCATCTTTTAACTCGGCGATTTCTGCACTGAGGTAATTCATGGGCTGCTGACCCGTGGCGTCCTTTAGTTCTGCTTCCAATCGTGCGATCGTTGCGTCAAGGGAGGGATTCCAATTCCCTGGACGACGCGGGCCTTTGAGATCCTCCCCGAAGATACCCGAAGAGAGAGCCCAAAGCAGTATTAATGCTGTAATTGGTGTGGCGGGGTGCATGGCTAGATGTCTATTGTATCGCCCAACGATTGAGTGCTCCTACGGGTGCGATTGAGGTGAATCTGGCATGAGACTGAATGGCTTATGGCCCGTTAGGAGGCACGGCTTGTTCGGATTCTCGAATCCTGATCTTGCGAAGATTTGCGAAAATCGGATCGAACTCTGCCTCGACACTCACGGACAACTTCGCGCCACTGACTCCGATGTATTCGACCGTGTAGTCTCGAACGCAAAGGCTAGAGAGAAAGGCAGCCCGAACCGATCCGCAGTCCTTAAACCAAATTTCTTTCCGTATCCGCAGTATACCACCTTGAGCAAGCAGCAGTTCATCTTGAACCGCCTTCCTCACCTGAGTTCGCCGCCACCAGCCGCGCACCATTCCGACTGTCGGGATCGAAGCCGCAACAAGAAACAATGTGAGAGCCAATTGATCCATATTTCTTCCGAACGTCAAAGAGCACGCACCCCTATCAGCGGGAGTGAGCGTCGATCACGGGGTTGATTTTGAAACTTGGGGAGAGCATGAAAACAGGGCGGCTGATAGGGGTTGTTGTGGCTCGTCTTGTTCGGCTGTATGAATTCCTTGTCGAGGCAGTCTCAACGGAGACCCGTCCAGAAAATCTCATCTCCGCGCTTCTGCAACACAATATGAAAGGGCTCGTCTGCCGTCTTTGTGGCCTTCAACTCTTTGGGAACACGCACAAAACGACTGTGGCCAGTCGTCCAAAACCACTCAGAGATCGCGATGAGTGAATGCCCGGAATCACCGGTTGATGCGTCGGGAGTCACCCTTACGACAATATTGCCAGTGAAACGTGGCGACTGAGACGCACGCTTGGCATCAGGCACGAAATCAAAAGAGGTGGATGTATCCTCTGATTGCTTCAGCGCTCTGGCTTCGCGTTCGATTGCGGAACCCAACCGATCTGCTGGATCGGGGTTCCAAAAACCACAGGACGTCAAACAGCACGAGAGAGCAACCAGAATCAGAAATGCGTTGAGGCGTTGCATGGTTGTTCTTATTATTGCCGAACGTTAGAGTCCTCCTACGGGCGTGGTTGAATGGAGGATGGAGTGAGAATGAATGGCTGACGGCCCGTTAGGAGGGACGTCTTGTTCGGCATGGGTGTCGCATTCATAGTCAGGTCAAGAAGTGGAAGGCTAGACGCGCCAGCAAGAGGATGATTCCCGATCCAATCCATCCGCCGAGCCAGAGCCACGAGAGCCTCAAGTATTGGAACGAAACGGCTGCTCCAAGGGAAATCATGTAGAGAATCACGGTGAGAATTCCATCATCAAGGAACGATTCGGGAACCAACGCGAGAATTGGACCTGCCGCGACTGCGCTATGCCATGTGACGACAAATCGCCCTCCTGCTGCGGCCATGCACAGCACAGCAAGGACTCCGACGGTCAGAGTCCACGCGGCAAGCGCTTGGAGCAACTGAGCCATTCTTCCATGATATGGTCGGGTGGCTTGATTTGATGGCAAATATGGCATGATGATTCTTGCCGAACGTCAAAGGCCTGGCACCCGCTACCGGGAGCGCCCCTCCGCTTCAGGTTGAGGTTTGTCGCTACCCTTCGACTTCGACTGGGTGCGGGTAGCGGGTTGTCCAGTGCCGCCTTGTTCGGCTTTCTTGGATTTCACGAACCGCACTTTGGCGTCGTCTGCGCCCTCAAGCTTTTGCGGAGGCTTTCCGTTGATCGTGATCTGCCAAACCTCCACATTCAGTTGGCGACGCCCCAAGACCTTGTCGAACGAAACGACCAAACCGGAATTGGTGTAAACCGTTGCATACCACTTACCTTGTTGATCGAGCCACTTCTTCGCCGCCTCCCGATCAGTGAAGTGCTGCTGCCCCTCCTGCAGCACGCCCCGTGTAATCCCATTATGATTCTTCCAGTGTTCCCCCGGGCCTGGATAATACGCGCCCATGCTGCCATACCACATCTTCGTCCGCGGCCAAAGTTCCGCTGATCTCGTCGCGTCTTCCCAAGTGTAACTACGATTCAATCCGTTACCGGCCACAATTTCGATCTTGCCGGATGTGGTCGTCGCAACGATGCGGTCGCCTTCCGACATTACGAGTTCCAGTTTGGCTTCCCCAGCGAATGCTAGAGGAGAGACGCCCACAAGCAGAGCTGTAAACAGACTTAGATTTATCGGAAGGATGCTCATGGCAATTCTCGTAGGGCATTGCTGAGTTCCGCATCGCAGCTAGGGCAAAAGGTCACCGTCTCGCGATCCTTATGAATTTCGGTGCGCCTCTTGGAATAGAACCAAGGCGTGTGCTTCGGGTATTGGCCAGCAATTCGAATGTAGGCTCTCGCTGGATCAGCTTGGACATCTTGGCTGATTCTATAAGCCGTTCGTGTGCGCAATGCAATACCATGCTTGGGACACAGTTCATTCGATGAGGATACCGTCGAAGCGCAGCCAGAGAGAGCAAACAGTGACGCAAATAGGAGTGATGATGCGATTTGCACGTATTTAGTCATGGTGCTGTGGGTATCTTCTTGCCGAACAGTATTTATTCGTAGCATGTCGGGACGTGATATCCGGACGGGTGCTCGGGGTGGAAGGTGGTCGGTTTTCCTTGATTTGGCAAGGATTTTTTCTCCCGACGTGCGTATATCAGGCGGGAGCGGCGGGTGGATTTCCGGGCGAGCCGGCCTAGCAGATATAACGGGGGTGGACGCCGGA
>JAFLEH010000032.1 GCA_017301995.1 Verrucomicrobiota bacterium
GAATACAATAAGACGTGCGGCCCGTTTGTCTGGACGAAAGGTCCAGAGAAACTGCGGCGCATCGTCCAGTTGACTCAATCATATCAAAAACAAATGCACACGAACTAATGGAACGTTGCACTAGTGTAGGCCGCCTTACAGAAGGCAGTTTAAGAGACATGATTGACGATTGATGATTGTTTATTTTTGAACGGGGGATTGGATTTTGAGGTGCCCTTCCGTTAGATCAAAAACCGGGAAACCGCCATGCAGATCCTCCGCACCAAACTCTACGAGCAAAAACTCCGCTCGCAGCAGGAGGCCTATTCCTCGCACCGCCGGTCCCTCATCGGCTCCGGCGACCGCTCGGAAAAAATCCGCACCTACAATTTCCCCCAGTCGCGCGTCACCGACCACCGGATCGGTTACACCTCCCACAACATCACCGCCATCATGGCCGGAGAACTCGACGAGTTCACCCGCGAACTCCAAAAAGCCGAAATGGCCGAACGCATGGCCGAAGCCGAGGCGTGACCGGGACGCTCCCGTCCATCCGGGAAAAATATCAGGCGTTCGGGCGGACAACCCGAGTCTCTGTCGGGCGGCATCGCCCCTCCTCGTTACGTATCCGGTGCCAGCCGCATCCCCCAACATTCTGATTGCCCCCACCGAAACAATCCGTAGTCTTGTGCCTGATCGGTTTTCCCGAAAACCCCGCCACCATGCCCGCCAAGCCCAACGCCAAATCTCCCCACGACACCCCGGCTGCGGTGCTGCGGGAGGATGGCATCGAGTATGGCTTCATCGGCAGGCTCCAGGGCCTGAAATACGAATACCGCCCGGACATCACCAACCGCGCCACGCTGGAGACCAACGTCCGCGAGAAATTCGAGGCCCTGAACCGCGTCCGCCTCACGGAGTCCGAGTTCATCCTGCTGCTGGATGAAATCGTCACCTCGGATGTCTTCGCCGCTTCCAAGACCCTACGCGGCATCAACAGCTTCATCCCCGGAGGAAGTGGAGGCAGTTTGCCCCAACGGGGCAAGGTATACCAGCCCAGTGCAACGCTCTGGGTATGGAACATCCATAAATCCCGCGTTCTGAAGGAACGCTGCATATCGTCGCATCGCCTACCCGCTCCCGAATCATGCGGCGTTCCTTCAGAACGCATAAATGGTGTCGATTCGATACCCAGGGTTGCACCCTGGGCTGGTATGCGTGGCTCCGTTGGAACTGGAAGCCCTGACTATTGAAACGCCATGCCGCAATCGCTCTCCAACATCCTGATCCATCTCATCTGGAGCACGAAGGACCGCCATCCGTGGCTGACACCCGGCATCCGGGAAAAGACCCACGCCTTCCTCGCCGGGGCAGTGCGGCAAATGGATTGCGAGGCATATCGCGTCGGCGGTGTGGCGGATCATGTGCATCTGGCGGTGCGCCTCTCCCGAACCTTGTCCGTCGCGGACTTGGTGAAGGAGGTCAAAACGGCCTCCAGCAAATGGTTGAAGGAACAGGACCCGGCGTTCACGGGCTTTTACTGGCAGCAAGGCTACGGGGCCTTCTCCGTGGGCATGAGCCAGAAGGAAACGCTGCTCCATTACATCGATACGCAGGAGGAACACCACCGCACGCGGACCTTTCAGGACGAATACCGCGACTTCCTCCGGAAATACGGGATCGACTATGACGAACGCTATGTGTGGAACTAACCGAGACGACGCGATCATGAAATCCACGGAACAAGTCAGCCCCAAGGGGGCATCCGCATACCAGCCCAGGGGCAACTCTGGGAAGAACGTCAGGCGTAAGCCCGCGTTCTGAAAGAACGCCGCATATCGCGGGAAGGAACGTGTGCCCGACCTTTGCGGCGTTCCTTCAGAACACGGATGTTTGATGATTCCCGAACCCAGGGAGCTACCCTGGGCTGGTATGCGGCGCCCCGTTGGGGCGATGACCGGCGATTCACCCCATAACCACCAATCTCCAGGCCATCCTCGATAGCAAGCGCCGCTACCGGCGGCGCCTCGGCGGTAATCCGAGCGTCCAGACTGCCTTGAAATTCGGATCAACGGTTTTATCTCGATGCTCCCACCAACCATCCCGCCCGCATGAACCCGAAATCGGAAGTTGGCATGACCCGTGCATCCATTTTTTCCACTGAGGAACTGAAAATCACTGATTCCACTGAAGTGGTTTTTGACTATGGGGAAATCCTTCCCATTCATCAATCGGTGCTTCCCCATTTTTCTCCAAAAAATCAGTTTCCCCAGTGGTTCTCAGTCTCTCAGTGGCAAATCGAGCATTCAAACTATCCCAAACTGCGGATTTCTGGATGAACACGCCGCGCACGTTGTGCAGGACACCGGATTCGAGATCCCCGGCCCCTACTTCGTCCGCATCCCCAGTTTGACCACGGTGTCGAACGCGGGTTTCGGTTTGAGGTCGCGGTCGAACAGGAGCGGATGGTTCACCCGGCCGCGGATCGGGAAGCCGTTGAGCCAGGTGCGGCCGTCGTCGAGGCCCCAGAAGGTGACGCGGGTGAGGGATTTCCGGTGGCGCAGATAGACTTCGAACAGTTCGCCGTAGCGTTTGGCCAGTTTCTCCTGCATTTCCGGCGGCAGTCCGTTCGGATAGGGATTGAGACCGTCGCCGCCCTGCTCGCGGCGTGATATGTCGGCATTGCCGGATGGGCCGCGCTGGGGAAGGACATCCACATCGAGTTCGGTCACCATCACTTTCACCTTCAGCGCCGCGAAGTCGGTGATGGTCTTCTCAACCTCCGCGATCGGCGGATGGTTCAGATGGAAATGGCTTTGGGTGCCGATGCCGGTGATCGGCACGCCGCGTTTCAGCAAGCCTTTCACCAGCGCCACCGCGTTGTCGCGTTTGCGTCCGTTTTCGAGGCCGTAGTCGTTGTAGTACAACTCCGCCTTCGGGTCGGCCTCATGGGCGAAACGGAACGCCTGCTCGATGAAGTCGTCCCCGATGATCCGCCGCCAGGGCGAATCCCGGAGCGGTTCGGGGCCACCGTCGGAAAGCGCCTCGTTCACGACATCCCAGCCCTTGATCCGTCCCTTGTAGCGCCCCACCACCGTCTGGATGTGGTCCTTCATCCGCTTGAGCAGCACCTCGCGGGTGGCGGGCTTGCCGGAGTCATCCTTGAACACCCAGTCGGGCGTCTGGCTGTGCCACACCAGGGTATGGCCGATCACCACCATCCGGTTTTTCTTCGCGAACTCCAGATAGGCGTCCGGACCGCTGAAGTCATAGCGGTCCGGCGCGGGATGGAGGCTCTGCCATTTCATATCATTTTCCGCGGTTAGACAGGAGAACTGGGCGGCCGCCAGATCCACCGCGCGCGTGTCCCGGCCGCCGATCACCTGGCGGTTGAGCGCGGCGCCGATCAGGAAGTCATCGGCATAGGCCTTGCGGAGGGTTGCCGGAGCGGTTTCCGCGGACACCGTGCCACAAAGCACGGCCGCCGCGATGAGGGTGAGCGATTTCGAATAGCGTTTCATGGATTGCGTGGGTTCGTGGGTTAGCGGAACAGTTTCTGGGAGAACCAATAGAGGCAGTGGCTCCAGTGGGTGGCATCATGGCCGTTGCCGTCCACATGCCAGATGTGGGGCACGCCGCCTTCACGGAGATACCGGTGGACGCCCTGGCTGATGTTGATCAGACCATCCTTGTTGCCGCAGGAAATCCAAAGCAGCTTGAGTTGTTTTTCCGCCTTCTTCAGGTCGGGAACCAGTTCTTTCGGAGCCTTGGTGTTGGGAGCCGATGAAAACCCGCCGACCGACGCGAAGGTATCGAGATGCCCGAGCCCGAAATTGAGCGACTGTCCGCCGCCCATGGATAGACCAGCCACCGCGCGGCTTTCGCGATCCGCCTTGGCGCCGAACTTCGACTCGATCGCCGGAATCACATCATCCAACAGATCCTTCTCAAAGGTCGCGAACGCCGGAGCGGTGGAAAACACATCGCCTTCGGCACGGTCGTTCTTCTGGGCGCGGCCGTTGGGCATCACCACGATCATCGGGACCGCCTTCTTGTCGGCGATCAGGTTGTCGAGCATCGTATCCACGTTGGCGAAACGCTGCCATTCGTTCTCATCGCCACCGATCCCGTGGAGCAGATAGAGCACGGGGTATTTGGCTTCCTTCGAATATCCGGGCGGAGTGTACACCCGCATCTTGCGCTTGGTGCCGACGGTCTTGGAGTCGTATTCCACCATTTCCAATTTGCCATGGGGAATCCCGTCGCGGCGGGATTTGAAACCGGCGGGCGGATCCTCGAACGCCGGTTTGTCATCGGCTTCGAGCACGATGGGACGGCCGAACGCGGCGCGCGGGCCGGGCGGCATGCCGCGCCTGCCAGCGGGCGTGGGTTCCTTGGCTCCGCCGGGAGCGGGTTCCTTCGTCTCGGGTTCCCCAAAAACGATGACGGTGCCCGCCAACAGGCAGGCGAGATGCGTTAACACAGGTAGGGCTGTGGCTTTCATGGATGGTTTGGTTGGTTTGGTTGGTTTGACATCAGCCGGATCAGGTCCGGATCATTTGGATTTCAGCTTGAGAACGGTGACCGAATAGGCCGGAACCTCATGGGAAAAACGGGTGCCGAGCTTTTCGGCGGTCGCGGTCCGAGGAACGATCCGCTCCGGATCCTGGAGCGAGTTGGTGTCGCTCAAGCTGGTGCCGCAGAGCGTCACCGCCTCGCCCGCCGGCTCGATCGCGGACACGCCGTCGATCTCCACCTTCACCGCGCGTGCGGTAGCGGAAACATTCACGATCTTCAGATAGATCGTGCCATCGGCGCTGTCGCGGGTGGCGTTGAAGAACACCTCGCGGATCCGCTGCGGCGGAGGAGGCGCCCCGCGGGTTGCCCGCGGCCGGTATTCCCGTGTGGGGATGGACTCCGAGTCGGTTGCCAGGATCTCGTCGCCATGCAGGGTGCTGAACATCTTCTGCGCGTGATAGGCCGGCGACCCGTAGCTGTTCAACGCATCATAGCCGATCAGATCCGAACTCCACTGCATCGAGCGGCCGGGTCCGCTGGTTTGGCTAACATTGACCAACAGCGGAGCATAACAGGACATCTCCACGATATCGGAATTCCGTTCCATGCCGGTCATCCACGCGGCATCACCCAGCGCGCCGGCCATGTTGGGTGTGGGTGAACCCACCCGGGTGGCCCACTCTCCAACAAAAATCCGCGAGCCTGCCGAGCGCGGATAGGTATCATAATCCAGCGCGTGAGCCTGCATTTCCTCCAGCGAGCGGTAATAGTGCTCATCCACCAGATCGGGAACCCGGCTGCGGACACGCTGGGATTCCGGATGTTCGTTGCCGACGGTGGAAATGATCCGGAGCTTGGGATACTTCGCCTTGATGGCATCGAAGAACTGGGCGAACCGGCCATCATAGCTTCCGCTTTTGTCAAACCAGTCCTCGTTTCCGATCTCGACATAGTTGAGCTGGAACGGAGCGGGGTGCCCGTCCTTGGCACGGCGCGCGCCCCACGGGGTGCTGGCATCTCCCATCACATATTCGATTTCATCCAAGGCCTCGCGCACGAACGGTTCCAACTCGGGTCCCGGTGGAACATGCTGGCCGCGCAGCGAATATCCCGCATAAACGCCCAGCACCGGCTCCACTTCCAGGTCCTCACACCAATGGAGAAACTCCAACAGCCCCATCCCGTCGGTGGACCAATAACCCCACGGACTGGGATGCCCCGGACGCCCGGTGACATCGCCAAGCGTCCGCCGCCAGTCGAAGCGCTCCTCAATGGTGTTGCCTTCGAGGTAGTTGCCGCCGGGGAAACGCAGGAAACGCGGCCGCATGTCGGCCAGCAATTGCATCAGATCGGGGCGGTTGCCATTGGCCCGGTCGCGGAAGGTCGGCGGAAACAACGATACATGTTGGAACCATACCGTGCCGCCGGGCGATGGCGTGCGGGTGGAGATGACCAGGCGGTTGTCCTTGCCTGCCTCGACGTTCCCGGTGGTTAGTACAAACTCATGTTTCTTCCACTCCGGACCGATCTTCGGCACGACCGCGCTCGCGAAAACCCGGTCGCCGTTCGCGCTTTCCAAAGTCACCGTCAGCGGACCGGAAAAGCCCTCCGCCGCGGCATGGAAACTGCCACGGTAGGTTGTATTGGGCCGGACCGGAATCCCCCAGAATCCGCCGTTGGCAATGCCCACCCGTGAGACATCGGACGCCTTGGATAGATCCAGTTTCAAACTCGAATCCAGCGCGGTGTTGAGCGGCTTGGACTTGTCGAGGGCCAGCGTGGTTTCACCCACCGCCGACCAATAGGACGGACCTTTCGCATCGCCCTTGAAGGTGCGGTTGCGGATCAGTTCGCCGTAGATACCGCCCTCGTAGGAGAAGTTGATCTCCTCGGTCATCAGTCCGTATAGCCGTGGGCTGACCTTTCCCGTCACCTTGCCCGCGTTGATCCGGAGCACCGGGCTAACCGGTGGCGGCACATCCGCACCGGCGGACGCGGCCGCACCGGCGGCCAGGATCTCGATCGCGTTGATTGCCGGGTTCTCAATGTTTGGCGTGAATGTGACGCAAAACCGACCGTCAACCACTTCCACCGGAACGCTTTCAACGTATGCGCGGTTAGGACCGCCGGCCTTGGCCCAGATATCGAAGTTCTTGAATTCGCGGTCCTGGACCTTGAACGAAAACACCCGTTCCCCGGGTCCGTTGATCCCCTCGAAGGTTTCGGAAAAATAGAGCCGGGCCACATACTTTCCGTTAGGCAGTTTGCAGGAGAACGAATCCATTCCATAGTGCTCGCTGCGGAACAACGCCGGATCGGCGGCGCCCTCGATCACCAGGTCCGCGTCACGTTCGATCGTGCCACCACCTTCGAATCCGGACTCGGCGGCCCACACGCGGCCCTTGCTGTCGGTAAACGGCGCGGCGAGGCCCGCCTTGATCCGCAGTACCGCCTCCTCCGGCTTGTCCGGGATTGCTCCGTTAGAGACTGGCGCGTTGGGGAAAAGCCGTGGCGCGAACTCCCGCAGACTGCGCCGCCAGGTTTGCCACTCATGGGCGGTTTCGGGCGCTTCGTAGAAGACCGTCCTGATCCCGGCCTGCTCCAGCGACTTGCGGTAGCCGCTCACACTTTGATAGAAACGCTCGCCCTCGGCCGTGCCGATGCTCAGGAACAACAGGCGGACCTTTTCATTGAATGCCTTTGCGTCGGCCATGACCCCGCCATGGGCGGTTTTCGGGTCGAAGTTTCCACCGCCGAAGCCGCCGCCCGCACCACTGAATCCACCCAGATAGGCAAACAGATCGAGATGGGCCAAACCAATCATGAAGGTCTGCATCCCCCCCATCGAAAGTCCGGCCATCGCCCGGCTCTCGCGGTCGGGAATCGTCCGATAGGTGGCATCGATCATCGGGATCAGGTCCTTGGTGAATACCTCATCCAGCGCGGAAAACATGCGGCTCAGGTCGGGCCGGTTGCCGCCCGATGGCGGACGCGCCGGAACAGCGGGCTCCCCGGCCTTTTTCGCGTAGCCGTTGGCCATCACCACGATCATCGGCTTGGCCTGTTTCGCGGCGATCAGATTGTCCATGATCGCGCAGATTTTCCCCTGGGCCACCCAGCCGCGCTCGTCCTCACCTCCGCCGTGCTGCAGATAGAGCACCGGATAGCGCGTCTGCGGCCGCTCGTCATATCCCGGCGGCATGTAAACGAAAACCCGACGCCAATCGCCCGTCGTCCCCGAGAAATACCAGCGCTCCCGGATCTCGCCGTGCGGTACATCCTTGACCTGATAGAACGCCTCGTCCGGTGCCGGAATCTCGATGCCGCTGGCCTGCCGGCCCATGCCATAGAACGTCTCACTGGCCGGATCGCAGACCGCCACGCCGTCAATGAAGATCGAGTAATAGTGAAACCCCGGCGGAATCGGATCGGTGGTGACCGACCATACGCCGCCTTCATCCTTCGTCATCGGATAGCGCCGTCCGAGATCCCCTTCGACCATTTTGGCATCCGGGGCTTTGATTTTCATGGTGACCCGAAGGTCCGCACCGATCGACGGATAGGCCTGACCCGGCACATTGGTGACCGCCGGACGTCCGGCAGCCGGAGCGGAATCCGGACTTCCCTGGGCGAGGACCGGGGCAATGCCAAACACAAACGCGTTGGCTAACAGACAGATGGTTCGTTTCATGGTGATGGAGTGGTTCGAATAGGCGGAAGCCGCCGGCGTTTACCGCTGAACAATCCGCAGAGAGGAATCCAACCGGGTCTCGGCTCCCGGCTTCAGCTCGACTGTGACGGTGGCGTCGCCGCAACGGATCCTTGCGGTCCGGGGGAAAATGCCGATCGGACGAATCTTCGCGCCGGAGAGTTTGCCGCCCTTCCAGGCGAGATCGACTTCCAACCCGCCACGCGCGCGCAGGCCGGTCACTTTTCCGTCCGGCCAGGCGGATGGCAAAGCGGGCAGCAGTGAGATTTCACCCACCGTGCTTTGCATCAGCATCTCCGCGATCCCGGCCGCGCCGCCGAAGTTGCCGTCGATCTGAAACGGCGGATGGGCGTCGAACAAATTCGGATAGGTCCGCTCGGGGCTCAGGAGGAACTTCAGGATCTCATGCGCGTGATCGCCGTCGGCCAGGTGGGTCCACAGGCAAATCCGCCACGCGGTGGCCCATCCGGTGGCCTTGTCGCCGCGGATCTCCAGCGACTTCTTCACCGCCGCGGCGAGTTCGGGCGTGCCGCGCAGGGAGATATCACGACCCGGATAGAGTCCGTAAAGGTGCGAGACATGGCGATGGTTCCGATCACCCGCCTCCATGTCCCAATCCTCCTGCCACTCCTGGAGTTGGCCGGCTTTGCCCACCTTGTCGGCCGCCAGCTTCGCGCGGGTTGCGGTCAGACGGTCGCGGAAATCCTTGTCCACTCCAAGCGCGGCGGAAGCCTTGATCGTGTGGGCGAAAAGATCCCGCAGGATCTGCTGATCCATCGCCGGTCCCGCGCACACGGCGGCTCCCTTGGGATGGCCGTTTTCCGGGGAAATCGAAGGACTGGTCACCAACATCCGGGTTTTCGGATCCTCGTGCAGGGTATCGAGGAAGAACTCGCAGGAGCCTTTCATGATCGGATAGATCCGTTTCAGGACCGCCTTGTCGCCGCTGAATTCGTAGCGATCCCACAAATGCAGGCAAAGCCACGCGCCACCGGTCGGCCACATGCCCCAGTTCGGTCCGTCGATCGGCGCGGAGGCCCGCCAGAGGTCGGTGTTGTGATGAACCACCCATCCCTTCGCACCATACATCTCCTTCGCGGTGCGGGCGCCAGTGACGGCTAGATCCTCGACCATCGCGACCAGCGGTTCCACGCACTCGGCGAGGTTGCCGGACTCCGCGGGCCAGTAATTCATCTCGGTGTTGATGTTGATGGTGTATTTGCTCTGCCATGGCGGATTGAGGCTTTCATTCCACAGCCCCTGAAGCGTCGACGGCTGGCCGCCGGGGCGCGAGCAACCGATCAGCAGATAACGGCCGAACTGATAGTATAACGCCGCAAGCTGCGGGTCATTGCCACCCGCGAACCCGCGGATCCGGGCGTCGGTCGGTTGTTTCATCGCGTCGGTTTGCCCGAGGTCGAGCGAGACACGCCGGAACAACGGTTGATAGTCTGCCAGGTGGGCCGCGCGGAGCTGATCGAACGATTTGCCCGCGGCCTTTGCCAGGCACTTGTCCACCATCTCCCCCGGATCGCCGCCGGCGTCGTTGAAGTTCCGATAGCTGGTCGCCGCGGAAATCAGCAGCATCGCCGAATCCGCGCCGGAAACGGTGATCCTGTCACCCTCGGCGGACACCTTGCCGCCGGTGGCGATAATCCTAACCTTTGCCTCATACGCCAGCTTTCCCTGGATTCCGCCGGCATCGCCGCCCTTCCCGCGCATCACGAGCGTATTGCCGCCCTCGACCGTTAGCACGGCTTTCATCGGCGTTTTCATCCCCGCACCGAAGGCCACCTTCCCCGGCTGATCGGCGGATAGACGAATCACGATGACACCGTCGGGCGCACTGGCGAACATCTCCCGCGTGTGGCGGACGCCATCGAGCGTGTAACCCACCGTGGCCGTGGCGGTGTCGAGATTCAGATCACGCCGGTAGCCGGTGGTTTGCCCGGCGGGAAACCCGAGCAACAAATCCCCCACGGTTTGATAGGGCATCTGGCCCAGCGGCTTGGCCATCACCTTGGCGCTGATGAGTTGGGCCGCCTCACGGAATTTCCCGTCGTCGATCAGCTTCCTAACCTCCGGCAGCGCGGCCTTGGCATCGGGATTCACCGGATTGTAGGGACCGCCAGCCCACAGGGTGCCCTCGTTGAGTTGGATGCGCTCGTTTTCCGTCTGCCCGAACACCATGGCGCCGAGTTTCCCATTTCCCAACGGCATTGCCTCGGTCCACTGATTAGCCGGTTTGTCATACCAGACGGTCAGGGCTTGGTCGGCGGCTTCGGGAGCGGCACCGGCGAAACCCGCGGACACGAGAAAGAGCGTGGCGATTTTTGGAAGGATTCGTTTCATGGAAAATGGGGATTGGTATTGGCAGGCTTCCGGATACGGCGCGAATGGAGCGAATCTTTGGAAAACACCCCAGGACAGGTCCATCACCGGAAAAACCGTTGCAAGGTTTCCGTAAGGTAGGCCCGCGCGTTCATCCAGGTGTGGCCGCCATCGGTGGTCAGACTGGTGTGACGGATTCCTTTCGCAGTGAGGAATTCATCGAACGCGCGCGCGTCGTTATAGAGGAAATCCTGCTTGCCAACACCTAACCACAGCAGCTTCAGCTTGCCATTCGTTCCTTCAGGATCACCGCAGATGCCCGCGAACCGCTGCTCCATCACCGCGGGGGTCAGATAGGCGCTGTAGGAACCGATCCACGCGAACTTGTCCTGATTCAGGAATCCGGTGAACAGCGATTGGCCTCCGCCGCGCGAGAATCCGGCGATCGCCCGTGCTTCGCGATCCTCACGCGTCCGGTAGGTGGCTTCCACGAACGGCATGATCGTTTTCGTGAGTTCGTCGCTGAACAACCGATACATGTCCGCCGCCTGCGGGGAGTTCGGCGCCGGAGTCCCCCTCATCATGTTGCCGTAGGGCATCGCAACGATCATCGGTACGGCGCGCTTTTCGGCAATCAGGTTGTCGAGGATGGAGTTAAGCTTCCCCACCTTGAACCAGGTTTCCTCGGTATCGGTGGTGCCGCTGACCAGATAGAAAACCGGAAGTCGGTCCGTGCCGGCGCGGTATCCCGGCGGCGTATAAACCAGCAGCGGCCGGGTGGCCCCCAATACGGCGGATTTCACCTGGTGATAGGAAACCTCGCCATGCGGAACATCGCGGACCGCGTGAATCAACGGCGGATCGCCCGGAATGTCCACGAGACTCGCCTTGAAGCGCTCGTTGGGAAACAGGTCCGGATTGGCCGGATCGGAAACGCCAATGCCATCCACCACGAAATTGTAAGGATAGAGATCGGGCTTCACCGGCCCAACGGTGATGCTCCAGACGCCGGCTTCGTCCTTGCGCATCTCCTGGTTTCCAACAGTGAATTGGGAGCTGAGCTCCACCCGCTTCGCGTTGGGCGCGGCGAACCGCAGCGTCACCGTCCGGTCGGCATGGACCACCGGTGATTCGAACGGCTGGGGGCGCGGCATTTGCGCGTTTGCGGACAGCAGTCCGGCGAGCGCGAGAAACAATGACGATTTCATGAATGTTGATTAGGTTATGTGGTCTGCGCCGCGGCCGCCCGTCGGCGGGCGAGTTCGTCGGCCAGTTCGAGGGTCGCGCTCCGGTTGAGCTTGTAGGCGGCCAACAGGGCCGTGCATACCGCGAACAACAAGCCCACGGTGATCGAGGCGTTGAAATGATAACCCGCCACCGCCGATGCGGCTTCCGGGTGGCTGGTGTCATAGCCGAAGAATCCGGCCATGATCCAGAGAAACGACGCCGAACCGAGCGCGAGCCCGGCCTTGAGGCAGAATCCGATCGTCGCGAACACGATTCCCGTGAAACGCCTCCCGGTTGTCAGTTCCGAATAATCCGCCACATCGGCGAAGATCGCCCACACCAGCGGAATCGTCGGAGCATAGACCGCCGCGCCAACCACGGTCAGCCCGAGCATCCCCCACACCGCGTCCGGGGACAGCAGATAGAACGCGAACGCCGATACGGTGGATAGGGCGAAACCCGCGACGGCCACAGCTTTCTTGCCGAATCGCCGCGCGAATCCGGCGGAGGCCATGATGACCAGAATCGTGGTCAGCGTGCCGGTGACGTTGGCGATGCTGTTGAACACGTCCGCCACATTGGATCCCGCAAGATTGTCGCGGGTACCATGAACCAGCCAGCCCAGGGTTTCCAGAATCCCACCCGGTTTTCCATCGGCCGATCCGGTTAGCCCGAGCGTTTGCAGGCAATCGAACATCGCGGCTTTGCCGGCGTATTGGTGATAGTAGTTATAGAGCGCGCCCCCTCGGAACGACAGGATCGCGAAATGCACCAGGGTCATCAGCGCCATGATTTTCCACGGGCCGTTCTTCAGCAGATCGCGGAAATCCTGTTTCGGTGACGATCGGGTTTCCGCCACCGGTTGGACGCGCTCGCGAGTTGTCGCGAAGGTGATGAAGAACAGCACCAAACACACCACCGCCCAGATCGTCATGGTCATCTGCCAGCCGTGCTGGCGGTCGTGCCCTTCGGCGAACTTGGCCACCAGCGGCAAGGTGAAACCGCCGACGATGAACTGCGCGATGTTCACCGCGATGAACCGGAACGAGTTGAGACTCGCGCGTTCGTTGAGGTCCGCCGTGATCACGCCCCCAAGCGCGGAATACGGCATGTTGTTCATCGAGTAGAGCGTCATCAGCATCATGTTGGTGATCGCCGCGTAGGCGATCAGCGCGCCCATCCCCCACCCTTTCGGCGTGGTGTAGGCGAGCACCATCACCACCGCCCAAGGCACAGCGGTCCACAGGATCCACGGGCGGAACCGGCCCCAGCGGGTGCGCGTGCGGTCGGCGAGCACACCCATGATCGGATCAAAAAGCGCGTCCCACAACCGTGGCCAGAGCAACACGGCCGCCGCCGCGCTCGCAGTTAGACCGAAGACATCGGTGTAGAAATTGAGCTGGAACAGGATCATCGTCATGAAGACGAAGTTCGCGGCCGCGTCCGCCGCGCTGTATCCGGCCTTTTCGGTGAAGCTGAGTTTCGGTGATGTCATGGTTAGGGTCCGCTTCCGGACGGTTGGCCTATTGGAAAATCCAGGAGTCGATGGTGAACAGATCGCCCTCGCCACCGGTGAAGCGCAAGCAAAGATCCTTTACGCCCGCCAGCCCGCTCACCGTACAGATCGCGTTCTTCCACTCCTGTGCGCCGCCGGTCTTTTTGACTTCACAGGTTCCCACCACCTTGCCCTCGGGGCCGTCCAACCGAATCTCGATCTTCCCACCCTCGCCGGCGCAGGCGACCTTCGCGGCGAACCGTTTGGCACCCGCTGCGAAATCCACGCCCCTGACCTTCACCCAGTCGCCGTTGCCGATTTGGCAGAGATTCATTCCGCCCGGGGTGCATGGTTCCGTTTCAATCCCGCTCTGGGCGGCGAAGGTCTCGGCCTCCACCCGCGCGAACGGATTGACATGCCCCACCTGCGGCACGCCATCTTCGGTGTAGGTCACCTTTTCGATCGATCCGTCCGCCTTGAACGAAAACCGCTCGAGCGCGATGTTGCGGCGGAATCCGGTGGGAATGCCCGCCTGTTTCGCAACGATCCGGTTGTGATAGACATGATACCACTGCCCTTTGAACTCGAACTGAGCGGCGTGGTTGTTGTTATTGTTGATCGGCGGTTGATCGGCCACGGCCCCGCGATAGGTGAAACCGGAGGTGGGCTTGTCGCTGGTCATGTAGTCGATCCGCATCGCGGCCTTCGGATTGCTGGAATACGCGAAGTAATAGGTCCCCTTGCGTTTGAATACCCACGCGGCCTCGAAGAAATTGTCGGCCTTCATTTTGATCACCTCGCCGTCCAGCGTGATCATGTCGCGCTTGAGCTTGGCGGCGCGGACATTGTCGTCACCGTTGCCGCCGAAGTAAATGTAAGCCTGCCCGTCGTCGTCCAGATAGACGCCAGGGTCGAACAGCCACATGTTTTTCGCGGGCTGCACGCCGGGCGTGCCGTGCTCGATCAGCGGCTTCTTTTTGATGTCCGCGAAAGGTCCGATGGGCTTGTCCCCGGCCACCACACCGATGTTACCCCCGCCATTTCCGAAGTAGAGGAAGAACTTCCCATCCCGCTCGATCGCGCAAGGGGCCCAGGTCTTTTTCGCCCACGAGGTGTCGCGCGCCGCGTCAAACACGATTCCGTGATCGGTCCAGTTCTTCATGTCGCTGGTGGAAATGCAGACCACGTTCGGGATGTTGTAGCTCCCTTCCACCGGGCTCTCGTCGTCATTCGAGCAATAGACATACACCCGGTCCTTGGTCACCAGCGTGGACGGATCCGCCAGATACCGGTGCGAGGCCACCGGATAGTCGGCCATCGCCGGCACCGCCGACAGGTAGGTTAGAACGGGAACAAGCGACCGGATCATCCCCCTTCCGGCCGGCGCGAACGGCATGCGGACAAAACGGCGGTCCTCCTGGTGAAGACGAAGATCAGACGGATTTTTCATCGGGTTTCAAATCGGGTTGATGTTAGGAATCGCTCTCCCGTGGCGCGGCATGCGGCCAAACCGGACGGCGGCTTTCCGCCGCAAGGAAATCGCACCGGCCACCGACCAGATCAAGCGGAAAAGTAAATCGTTTAATTCGGCAAGACCGGTGGACCGCGGTCCGTATCCGGCAATCCGCTTGTTTCCAAGGGCGGGCAACCCGAAACACGCGGAAAAGTGCCGGTCGAGCAAATTTGCATGACGGTAACATAAAACGGTTTATTTTGAGGTTTGACCCGCCCCCGGAGCGAGCGCATTTTCCCGCCAACCCAATGCATGCCATGACCACCCGCCACTTTTCCCTCATTGCCGTTGCCGCGCTTGCCGGCACGTTCGGTTTCGCGATCGGCACCACTCCCGCCGCGGCCAAGGCCTCCAACCCGGTGATCTACGCCGATGTCCCGGACATGTCGATGATCCGGGTGGGAGCGAACTACTACATGAGTAGCACAACGATGCACATGAGTCCCGGCGTGCCGATCATGAAATCGACGGATCTGGTGAACTGGCGGACCATCGGCTACGCCTACGACACGCTCGACGACACCGATGAACTGAACCTCGCGAACGGCAAGAGCACCTACGGCAAGGGGTCCTGGGCGAGCAGCCTGCGCTACCACAAGGGCACGTTCTACGTTTCCACGTTTTCCGGCACCACCGGGAAGACTTACATTTATACGACCAAGGACATCGAGAAGGGACCGTGGAAGAAGATCTCGTTCAGGCCGATGCTGCACGATCACACGCTGTTTTTCGACGACGACGGCAAGGTGTACATGCTGACCGGCGGTGGAACGATCCGGATCCACGAGCTGACCGACGATCTATCCGGCCTCAAACCCGGCGGGCTCGACCAAGTGGCGATCCAGAATGCCAGCGCCCCGTCAGGCCCCAACGTCGGCCTTCCCGCCGAGGGGTCGCAGTTGTTCAAGGTGAACGGCAAATACTATCTGTTCAACATCACGTGGCCGAGGGGCGGCATGCGCACCGTGGTGATTCACCGGGCCGACAAAATCACCGGTCCCTACGAGGGCCGGGTTGGGCTGCAAGATCAGGGTGTGGCGCAGGGCGGCTTGATCGACACGCCCGATGGAAAGTGGTTCGCCTATCTGTTTCAGGATCACGGCGCGGTGGGCCGCATCCCGTTCCTTGTCCCGGTGAAATGGGAGGACGGATGGCCAATGATCGGGGATAACGGCAAAGTGCCCGCGTCGCTCGAACTGCCGGATAACAAACCGCTCATCCCGGGCATCGTCGTGTCCGACGAGTTCGCGCGCAAGCCCGGCGAGGCTCCCCTGCCCCTCGCATGGCAATGGAATCACAACCCGGACAACACCGCCTGGTCGGTTACCAAACGGCCCGGGTTTCTCCGTCTGACAACATCAAGGACCGATACCGACCTCCTGTTGTCCCGCAACATGCTGACCCAGCGCACCATCGGTCCGGAATGTTCCGCCACCACCGCACTCGATACCTCCGCGATGAAAGACGGCGATTTCGCCGGGCTGTGCCTGCTCCAGAAGAAATACGGATGGGTGGGCGTGAAGGCGGAGGGCGGAAAGAAAGCCCTGGTCATGGTCAGCGCCGAATCCGACCGACCGGTGGAGGTCGAATCGGTTCCGCTGGAGAAGCGCGGCGTCTATCTGCGCGCCGACTGCGATTTCAACAACAAGGCCGACACCGCACGGTTCTTCTACAGCCTGGACGGCAAGGCGTGGACCGCCATTGGCAAACCGCTTAAGATGGCCTATACCCTACCGCATTTCATGGGTTACCGCTACGGGCTTTTCGCCTATGCGACGCAGGCGCCCGGTGGCTCGGCCGACTTCGACCTCTTCCGCATCAGTGACAAGCTACCGGGCGGAAACTGATCTTCTCCCGAGAACGCACGCTCCCCGGTCCGGCATCTGACGGCCGCCGCGGGCGCAATTCCAACCTAACCCACATCCATGAACCTATCTTCTTTCCTGCCGGCTGCCGCCGCACTGTTTCTAACCACCACATCCGGCTTTTCCCAGGATCCGAAGTTCCATATCTATCTATGTTTCGGGCAATCGAACATGGAGGGGTTTCCGGGAATCGAGGAGCAGGACAAGCAACCGGTTGACGAGCGTTTCAAGCTGATGGCGGCGGTCGATTTCCCGGATTTGGGGCGGACCAAGGGGACCTGGTGCCCGGCCGTGCCACCGCTGTGCCGGGCTAACACGGGACTGGGGCCGGCCGACTATTTCGGCAGAACCCTCGTTGCGAAACTCCCCCGGGACATCCGCGTCGGGGTGGTCAATGTTTCCGTGGCGGGGTGCAAGATCGAGTTGTTTCAAAAGGACCGGTTCCGGGATTACGCCGCGACCGCTCCGGACTGGATGGCGGGAATCATCCGCCAATACGACGGCAACCCCTATCAGCGATTGCTGGATCTGGCGAAACTCGCCGCGAAAGACGGGGTCATCAAGGGCATCCTGATGCACCAGGGCGAATCCAACGGCGGCGATCCCGAATGGCCGACGAAGGTCCGGGGCGTTTACGGCAACCTGCTCAAGGACCTGAACCTGAAAAGCAAGGATGTGCCCCTGTTGGTCGGCGAGACCGTGAACGCCGACCAGAACGGGGTTTGCGCCGGGATGAACGAGGTGATCGGCAAGTTGCCGGAAACCATCCCTAACTGCCATGTGGTGTCGTCGAAAGGCTGCGCCGCCCTGCCGGACCGTCTGCACTTCAATGCGGCGGGCTACCGGGAACTTGGCAAACGCTACGGCGAAACCATGCTCGGACTGCTAGATGGAAAACCGGCGTCGCCGACCACGCCGACTGGTGCCCCCGGATCGAACCCGATCATCCGCGATGTTTTCACCGCGGATCCGGCACCGCTGGTCGTAGGGGATACGGTCTATCTCTACGTCGGACGCGACAACGCCAAAGGCAAAGAGATGTTCACCATGCCCGAGTGGCTGTGCTTTTCCACCAAGGACATGAAGACCTGGACCGCGCACGGCTCGGTGCTCAAGCCCGACGACTTCAGTTGGGGCGAACCCAACTCGGCATGGGCGGCGCAGGTCGTCCCGAAAAACGGCAAGTTCTACTATTTCGTCACCGTCAAGGGCAACCGCACCGCGCCAGGCAACAACATCGGCGTCGCGGTGGCCGACAAGCCGACCGGACCGTTCAAGGATGCGATCGGCAAACCGCTGATCCGCGACGACATGACCCCGAAAGCCAAACGCCCGTGGGAGGATATCGATCCCACCGTATGGATCGAACCCGACGGCACGCCCTGGATGTCCTGGGGCAACGGCGATTGCTATCTCGTGAAACTCAAACCCAACATGACCGAACTCGGCGGACCGATCACGAAAATCGATGTGCCGCATTATGTGGAGGGTCCCTGGCTCTACCGAAGGGGCAAGTTATATTATCTCATCTACGCGGCGATGGTGCCCCCGAACGGAGCGGAGCAGATCGCCTACGCCACCGCCGAACGGATCACCGGACCGTGGACCTATCGCGGTCTGGTGACGGGGTCGGCCGAGAAGAGTTTCACGATCCATCCGGGGATCGTTGATTTCAAGGGGCGCACCTATTTCTTCTATCATTTTGCCGGGCTGACCATCAACGGCGAACCCGGCACACTCGGACGCAGGGCGGTTTGCGTGGAATACCTCGATTACAATCCGGACGGCACGATCCAACCGATCAAACAAACCAAGGAAGGCGTGTCCGCGGGGCATCCATAGGACGTCCACCGCATACCGGGCTTTTCCGGGCAATCGCCCGAAAAACGCGGCACGGGGAGATGATTATCACCTAATCGGGGGATTGCGGGACGCAGTCGGATGGCTATACTGCACGCCAAGAGCGCATCGGCAACCGACCTCGCCTCCCAGACCGACCACCACGATCATGAAACGAATCCACATCCGACCCGTTGTTTTCCTGCTTGCTTCCCTAGCCCCCGGCCTCTGTGACGCGGCGTCGCCGGAGTGGATGAAGGCGCGGGACGCGGAAATCCGCGACCTGTTGGGCAAGATGACTCTAGCGGAAAAGGTCGGCCAGATGACCCAGCCGGATTACCGGGCACTGAAGGACCGCAATGACGTGGGCGCGCTGTTTCTCGGGTCGGTGCTCTGCGGCGGCACTTCCGATCCGGAAGCGGGCAACACCCTGAAGAACTGGACGGATGTTTATGAGGATATCCAGAAACAGGCGCTGGGCACCCGGTTGGGGATTCCGCTGGTTTTCGGTGTGGATGCGGTCCACGGACACAACAATGTGTTAGGCGCGGTGGTATTCCCCCACAATGTGAGCCTCGGCTGCGCACGCGATCCGGATCTGGTGGCCCGCGCCGCCGCCATTACCGCCCGCGAGACCCGCGCTACCGGCATCCAGTGGACTTTCGCCCCATGCGTGACGGTTCCCCGCGACATCCGCTGGGGCCGCACCTATGAAGGGTATTCCGAAGATCCGGCGGTGGCGGCCACGCTCGGGCGGGCCTGCGTCCTCGGCTTGCAAGGCGAACGGATCGCCGGCCCGGTGAACGTGCTCGCCTGCGCGAAACATTTCGTGGGGGATGGCGGCACCACCTTCCGCTCCACCACCGGAACCGGACTGTTGGATCAGGGCGACACACGGGTGGACGAAGCCACGCTGCGCTCTATCCACCTGCCGGGCTACCCGGCGACCATCGACGCCGGAGTCGGCACGATCATGCCGTCCTACAGCAGTTGGAACGGCGTGAAATGCACCGGCAACAAACGTCTTCTAACCGACATCCTGAAAGGCGAACTCGGTTTCGACGGGTTCATCATCTCCGACTACAACGCGATCGACCAACTGGTCACTCCCGCGCCTAACAGACAACCGGTGGCAAGCAACAACGCCTCCGGCCAGACGAATGCCTCGGACTATCGGAAATGCATCGCGATCTCGATCAACGCCGGCGTGGACATGGTGATGGTCACCGACAAATACCGCGATTTCATCCGCCTGCTGCAGGAACTCGTGAATGATGGCACGGTCCCGGTCTCGCGGATCGACGACGCCGTGACCCGCATCCTCCGGATCAAGTTCGCCATGGGGATGATGGACAAGGGCGCGCGTCTGATGGCCGACCCGGCGCTGGCCGCCGATTTCGGCTCCGCGAAGCACCGCGAGGTGGCGCGCGAGGCGGTCCGGCGCTCGCTGGTGCTGCTGAAGAATGAAAAGCACACCCTGCCGCTCGGCCACAAGAGCGGACGAATTCATGTGACCGGTCGCGGGGCGGACGACTTGGGCATGCAATGCGGCGGTTGGACCATCGACTGGCAGGGCAAACGCGGCGAGGTCACTACCGGTGGCACGACCCTTCTCCAGGCGATCCGAAAGGCCGCCGGCCCGGACGCCAAGGTCACCCATGACAAAGACGGCAGCGGTGCCGCCGGCGCCGATGTGGCGGTGGTCGTGGTGGGAGAGAGGCCGTATGCCGAGATGGAAGGCGACACGGTTTCGCCGCAGCTCGCCGATGAGGACGCGGCGGTCATCGCCACCGCGAAGTCGGCCGGTGTGCCGGTGGTGGCGGTGATTCTATCCGGGCGGCCGATTTTGCTAGGTTCCGCGCTGGACAAAGCGGACGCGGTGCTCGCCGCATGGCTGCCCGGCACCGAGGGCGGCGGAGTGGCGGACGTGATCTTCGGTGATCACGCGCCCACCGGAAAACTGTCGTTCACCTGGCCACGCTCCGCCAGCCAGATTCCCGTCGGCCACCGCAAGGAACCCGTGGAAAACCCGTTGTTCCCGCTGGGCTTCGGGCTTGGATATTGAGACTCGGGAAACCCAGCCTGCCACCAGGGATGCCCCTCTATTTCGGCAAGGACCCCGACAAAGCCAACAGCCGGTCCGCGTTCAACGGGTTGGCGCAAGCCATTGTTCAAACCACATCCCAGGCCGGGAAGATCACCCTGAAAGCCACCTCGCCGGATCTCAAAGGCGCGGCTCTCGATCTGAACAGCCGGTAAACGCCGATCTAACGCCCCCATCCGCGGATCACTCCACGGACCAGCATCCCGGATGGCGTTAGATCAGTGTCCTTCCAATTGCCTTTGTCCGAAGCGCCGGGCCGGAGAATCGAAGCTGACTCCCGGACATCTGAAACCGCCCAGTTGCAGTGGCTGAGGTGGTGGCGGCGCATGAAGTCCATCCACTCCCGCACGGACGCCTCATCGACCGGGCCGTTTCCGTCGGCATTGCAGGTGCCCCACTCGGTGACCATGATCGCGGCACCGAGATCCATCGCCTTTTCCGCCTTGGCGCGGAGGTCGGCTTTGTGGGTTCCGGCGTAAAAGTGCAGCGTGTAAGCGACATTCGGGTCCTTGATAGGATCGGCGGCCGCGAGGTCCACGCGTTGAGACCACGCGGGCGTGCCCACGACGATCAGGTTGTCGGGATCGTGGGCGCGGATGGCGGCGATCACCCGCTCGGCGTAGGGTTTCACATCGCGCTCCCAAGATGCGTCTGCCAGAGGCTCATTGAATATCTCGTAGATGACATGCGGCGAACTCCCGTAGCGCCGGGCCATCTCACTGAAAAAGGCGAGCGCCTGCTCCACATGCTGGTGCGCCTTATGATCGTGCCAGTCGATGATCACATAAATGTCATTCTGGATGGCGGCGTCCACGACGGCGGTCACGCGCGCGAGGTTGCCCGCCGGATCTCCGAGGTATCCGCCGTCGCGGGTGACGCCGCACGCGGCCCGGACGAGGGCGGAATCCCAATCCCGCTTTAGCCAGGCGACGGTTTCCGCGGTGTAGAAACGCCCCATCCACTGGCTCCAGTAGAAACTGTTGCCCGCCAGGCTAACAGGCCGACCGTGTTTTCCAACAATCCGGTTTCCGGCAACCTGAAGACGGCCGTGTTCGGTCACGACTCCCGGAGCGGACGGAGTTGTCCCGGCACCGGCACGGGTTATCAGCAACGCCACGGGCAAAAGGAGAGTTAGAACGAGTGTCTTCATTTGATAGATAATCCTCCCCGCCGGCTACCGTCCTTTGGCGTCGAAACGAAGAAAGATGGTTCCCTGAAAGGGTTTTGTGGCCAGAGGCGTGGCAGCCTGCGGCCCGGTCTGGCTGGCGGTATGGAATTTGTTGCCGATCGCCGGGATGTCCGCCAACACGGCGAGGTTTCCCTGCGGATAGGTCGTGTCCATCTTCGCCATGAGCTGCGGTCCGTGGGATTTCGGCGTGCCGACTCGGACGAATTTGTCCTCATCCGGAATCACCAGTGTGACCGCGCCTTCCGTGGTGGTTAGGCGAAGCCAGCGGACACCGGAGAAGAAGCCCTCGAACTCGGGGTAAACCGCGGCATCCCCGGCCACGGTCTCCCACTCACCTAACGAGACACCCTTGAGGCGGTTGCGCCATACGCGGTAGGGACCGTCGCCCAGCCAGGTCTTTTTCAGCATCTTTTCCTCAGGGTAGTCAAAGGCCACTCCAACGGGATCGGGGCGCATGGCGGGATCGACCGAGTATCGCAGCCTGAACCAGCCGGAATCCAGCGCCTGCCAGCTTGCGTTAGGGATCGAGACACCGCGCAGGGAGAATTCCCGGCCGCCAATCGTGACCCCGAGCAGGTTTCCGGTGCCGGAGTCTATCCGCAACTCGGAACCACCGGATTTCAGGACCGATCCGCCAACCGCAGGCCGCGGGTCCAGCGGTTTGCCGGTCGGAACGGATGCGGAGCGAGGCCTCAACGGATAGACCCAGGTCCACAGATCGCGGCCGGTCCAATCGGTGGCGGTGACGGCAAGCGCGTCGGCGTTCTTCACCCGCCAATTCGCGGGCAGGGCGAGTCGTAGGGCGCCGTTTTTGCCTGCGGCAATCTCCGGCCCCGGTTGCGAGCCTTCCCCAAGCGCCGCGGCTTCCGCGGCACCATCCGGAGTTGGGAATCGCCGGAGTTCCCACCGGAACCGGCAGCGCGAGAGACTGGATAGCTCGTATCGGTTTTCCACCGCAAGCGATCCGTCGAAATTCGCGGGCAGGACCGGAGGAAGTTGCACCGGCGACCATATCTGCCGGATCGCATGAAAACTGCCTTCCTTCTTGCGGAACGGACCGACGATGCCATCCGGCGCGGCGTTTCCGGCCACATCGATCGTGTTGTCCATGTCGGACCGTTGCACACCCTCGTCGGCAAACACCCACAGGAATCCGCCTGCCGAGTTCTTCGCGTTTCTCATGGCGTTCCAATAGTCCTCCAACCCCGCGCCATGGCCGCC
Organism: Verrucomicrobiota bacterium; assembly: GCA_017301995.1. Classification (GTDB taxonomy): domain Bacteria; phylum Verrucomicrobiota; class Verrucomicrobiia; order Verrucomicrobiales; family Akkermansiaceae; genus Luteolibacter. The sequence goes on from JAFLEH010000032.1 coordinate 22,991, forward strand.
ATCGTAGAGGCCGTGCAGAAACTCGGTGGGCATCACGATGGCGTCACCGACGAGCATTTCCGTTAGTTTATGATAATCCGGATAGTGCTTGGTTTCGAACTCGCGGAAGCGCGCCCAAGGATGGATGACCGGCCGCCGCTGGGGATCGAGGCGGGCATAGAGATCGTCGAGTTCGAAGTTGAAACCGCCCTCGTTGCCGTTGGACCAAAGGACGACGCACGGGTGGTTGACATCGCGTGCCAGCATTTCGCCGACCCGTTTGGCGCCGACCCCGGTGTCGTAGAACGCCTGCCATCCGGCGAGTTCGTCGATAACATAAATGCCTCGTTCGTCGCACATCGCGAGAAATCCCTCGTCCGGCGGGTAGTGGCTCATCCGCACCGCGTTCATGTTCATTTCCTGGATGAGGTCGAGATCCAGCTTGGCGATTCGCGGCGACGAGGCGCGGCCGAGCGTGGGCCATGCGACATGGTGGCAAACCCCGCGCATCATCACACGGCGGCCGTTCACATAGAAGCCATCGCCGGCGCGCGCCTCGATCGTGCGGAAACCGAAACGCTGTCTGATCTCGTGCAACACGGTCCCACCCTTCCGGAGTTGAACCACGGCGGTGTGCAGCACCGGATTTTCCGCGCTCCATAGCGCGGGGTTGGGCACCTTCATGGCCACCCGGCCGGCCGTTAGGGAAACCGTCGCGGGTTCGCCCAAGGATTTGCCGCTGGCATCCAACAATGTCACGCTGACCGCATCAGCGTCACCCTCGCCGCCGAGGAAATAGTCGAGCGTGAAGGTGCCGTCAGCCTTGGCGTCGATGGCAACTCGATCAATGAACCGGGGCGGCTCGGCCTGGAGCCACACCGGCCGGAAGATGCCGCCGAAGATCCAGTAGTCGGCTTCTCGCTCCGCCCGGTTGACGGACGCGTCCGCCGATTGGTCGAGCACGCCGACTTCCAGCAGGTTCTCCCCTCCGAAGCGGACGAGCTTGGTAATATCATGTTTGAATTGATAGAACGCGCCCTGGTGCGTGGGACCGGCTTCGACGCCGTTGATTTCCACCGCCGCATCGGTCATCACACCGTCGAACACGATGAAAACCCGGCGCCCCTGCCAGTCGGCGGGCACGTTGAAGCGGTGGCGGTAGTCGCCGCGGATCGGCTCATGGTGCTTGTCGCCGTGACCGTAGCGGAACGAGCCGAAGCCCTGGAGTTCCCAGCACGACGGCACACCGATCTCCGACCACGCGCCGCTGTTTCGCCCGCCGGAGCAACGGAACTCCCACGGCACCGTGTGCTCCGCATCGGGTCCCGATAGAAGCTGCCGCCGCGTCTCACGGTCCGGCAGCGCCTGAACGGCCGTCACGAGAAACGCGGTGATGATGGTTAGGTAATATCCGCTCATGAGATCCGGGGAAGTATGCGTGCAGGGCAGCCGCGGTTTCCGCGGGCATTCTACGTTTCCAAGCGGCGCAACCTTCCAATGGTTGTCACTAGCTTTAACATCCCTCATTGACAGGCGGCATGGCGTCATCTGTTGGTTCTTGCGTTCCGGATCTCCCGGATGCAGAGTCTTTCCCGTCCGCCCCCATGACCGACGATCCGAACTCCGTCAACGAACTTCCCGCCAGCAGCGGCGTGTTGTCCGGCGATCTGTTGCCTTTGGTTTACGACGAACTCCGACATCTGGCATCGAAGCGCATGGCCGCCATGGGCGGGGGCGTGACGCTGCAACCCACCGCCCTGGTTCATGAGGCGTGGCTGCGGCTTGGCGGTGACAACGAACGCTGCTGGGCGGATCGCGCGCATTTCTTCAAAACGGCATCCCGCGCGATGCGGGGCATTCTGGTGGACCGCGCCCGCCGGAAGACCAGCCGGAAACGGGGCGGCGGAGCCACGGAATTGTCCATCGACGAGGTGGAAGTCTCCAACGCGGAGCCCGAGGAGCGTATCCTCATGATCGATGAGGTTCTGAATCGTCTCGAAACACAGGATCCTGACAGCGCGCGGATCGTGACCCTGAAATTCTTCGGTGGCCTAACCAACAGGCAGATCGCCGAAATGGACGGCGTGACCGAACGCACCATTGAGCGGCAGTGGGCCTATGCCCGGTCCTGTTTATATGAAATGATGATGGAGGAATGTCCGTGAACACAACTGACATGCGCAAGATCGAGGCGCTGCTGCTGGAGTGCCTGACGGAAATCCCGGATTCCGGGGAGCGATCGTTGTTTCTCGACTGGGCCTGCCGCAGTGATGCGGATCTGCGATCGCGGATGAAGCGACTCCTCGAATCACGCGAACACTCCGCGCGCTTTTTCGACTTCGCGCCATTCGAAGCGTGCGAGCCGGATGATGGGAGCGAAGATGTTTCCGGTGCCCCGGAAGTGATCGACATCGGCCTGCGGATCGGCAAATACCGCCTGGTCCGCCGCCTCGGAGCGGGAGGGTGCGGCGTGGTCTATCTGGCGGAACAGGAAACTCCGGTGAAACGGCAGGTCGCCCTCAAGCTGATCCGGGTGGGGCTGGACCACGGGGAGGTCATCCGGCGATTCAAAATGGAGCGGCAGGCGCTGGCGATGATGGACCATCCCGGCATCGCGCGGGTGCTCGATGCGGGTGCCACCGTCACGGGGCGGCCGTATTTCGTGATGCAGTGGGTGACCGGCGAGCGGATCACGGATTTCTGCGACAAGCACCGCCTATCCGTGGATCAAAGGCTGGAATTGTTCATCCGCGTCTGCCACGCAATCCAGCACGCGCACCAGAAGGGCGTGATCCACCGCGACATCAAACCGTCCAACGTGCTGGTTTCCTTTCACGACGGAGTGCCGCTGCCCAAGGTGATCGACTTCGGGATTGCGAAAGCCACCGGCGTTGCGGACGCCAACTCCGAAGCCGTCCAGGAGTACGTTTGGGGAACGCCCAACTACATGAGCCCGGAACAGGGAACGCGCGGCGGGAGCGATGTGGACACCCGCACCGATATTTTCAGCCTCGGCGTTCTGTTGTGCGAGCTTCTAACTGGATCGACGCCCTTCGCCGGCGGACCGGGATCCGCGAACACGGTGGAAATGCGGCGCGGGTTGTTGGAACGCGTCGCATCGGCTCCGGGCGGGGTGTTTGCGAAGCTGCCCGCCGAAGCGCGGACGGCAGTGGCATCCAACCGCTCGTGCGGGCCACACGAATTGGCGCGGAAGCTCAGGGGCGATCTGGACGCCATCGTGATGAAATGCGTCCGGCGGGATCCCACGCAACGCTACAACACCGCGAGCGGTCTTGCCGTGGATGTGCGGCACCATCTGGACAACGACCCCGTGGGTGCCTGTTCCGCCGGACGCCGCTATCGTCTGGGAAAGCTCGTGCGCCGCAACAAGCTGGTGTTTGCCACCGGCGCGGTGGTGTTTGCCACCCTTGCCATGGGTTTCGGCACCTCGACCTGGCTGTTTCTCCGCGAGAAAGAGTCCCGCCGCGAACAGGCGAGGCAGCGGGCACTGGCCGAGCAATCGCGCGCCGCGGAAGCGGCTTTGCGCGAAAGGGCGGAGGCCGGGGAGGTCTGCGCCCATGCCGCGGTTAGACTCTTCTACGGGGATCTGGCGGAGGCGGACCGCATCGTCGCCAACATCCCCGAAGACCTCGTGCCGCCGTCATTGGAAGCCGCGGATTTGTTCAGCAAGTTGGGCGACTGGCACCTCGCCGCCCTGCGTTGGCCGCAAGCCTCGAAGTGTTTCTCCCTGCTGGTGGAATCCAAAAGCTCGGTGGACACATCCGACACGGACAGTGTTTCCCGCAATCTGCTGCCGGCGGTGGCGGCCGCCTGCGAAGCGGAGGACTGGAACCGCTACGAGCGACTCCGGAAAATCGCGGTCCAGCGATTCGGAGAGACCCGCCACCCGGTGGTCGCGGAGCAGATCGTCAAGGTGAGTCTGCTGAAACCCGCCGATCCTTCGATCATGGCCAGACTTGCGCCACTCGGCGGGTTTATTTCCGACGCCTTAGCCGGAAATCCAACTTTGGAAACCACACCGAATCTGAAGGCATGGGCCTGTTTTTCAATGGCACTTTGGGACTACCGCAAGGGAGAGTTCGAGACATCGATCCAATGGGCGCAAAAGTCCCTTGATCTCGAAGACAAGAACCCCGCGAGGGTTTCCAGCGTGAAACTCCTGCTTGCCATGGTGCATTTCCGCATGGGACGACCGCAGGACGCCCGTGACCTGCTCCATGAGGCGGCACCGACAGTCCGCACGATTCTGAGTGGAGATATCCAAGCATGGTCGAACAACTCGCTGGGCATCGTTTGGCCGGATTGGGCGAATGCTCACGTCCTTCTGAATGAGGCGGAAACACTGATCGGCGCGGACGGCAACCGCTAAACCCGACATTTCCGGGCATTTTGGAACGGATCCGGAAAAACTAGAATATTTTGTGTCGGGTTTGATCGGTGAATTGCGATCTGGAGGTGGCGCACCCCATCCCGATGGCGCGGGTGGTGCCGAAAATCCAATCCAATCCCGAAAGCCCGACCTACCATGAACAAACTGAAACTGGCCGTTTCCGGCATCTTACTCGTGTCCGGGGCCTCGCATGCCGCATTGATCAGCCACGAATCGTTCTCCGGCTACAGCGCCGGCGTCCAGATCGACGAAGGTGCCAATCTGCCGTCGCCCGCCGTCACCGGCTACACCGGCAATTGGACCGCGACCAATTGGGGAACCCAGCAGCCGTCCATCACGGTTGGTTCCCTGGTTTACTCCGATCCCCTGTATCTGGGTTCGTCGGGCGACAAAGTCGGCGTGCCATCGACCGCGCCGACCGAGATCATCGAATCGACGAGCGGTCGCGCGTACCGCTCGCTGGAGAGTTCCCTCACCGTCACTTCCTCCACCAACACCACCCTCTATCTGAGCTTCCTTTTCCAAAGCGGACAACAGACCGGAAACACCACTTACCAAACCTTGCATTTGAACCAAGGTACCAATGGGGACGCGAGCCGTGCTTTCGATATCGGAATCACCGACAACGGGGCACTTGATGGAAACGAGTTCGGTTTCGGCGTGAATGACAATTATGGGGTGGGCACCTCCCAAGAACTCGGTGCCGCGAACACAACCGTCAACCTGCTCGTCGTGAAGTTCGATCTCAGTCCGGCGGCGAACAGCGACGGCGTCACCGCCTGGCTGAATCCCACTCTGGGTGGTGTGGGCGATCCGTCCGGAGGCGTCTCGGTCACCGGGGTGAATCTGGTTTGGAACTCCCTCATGCTTTCCGACTACGACGGCAACGCCGCCTCATGGGATGAAATCCGCTGGGGCACCGATTTCAACACCGTGACCGTCCCCGAGCCGTCTGCCGCGCTTCTTGGCGGCCTTGGCGTGCTGGCGTTTCTCCGCCGCAGACGGGATTGATAGGTCAGATCCCGGACATCCGGACATCCCGATTTTCGATTTCGGGATGCCCGTGTGGATTTCAACAATCGTATCCGAAACCACCCGGTGGCAGATGCTCCGGGCCACTCCTCATAAAATCCATGAACGCCAGAATCATCGCCGCGCTCGCATTCGCCGCATTCACCACCGACGGAACCTTCGGCGCCGCCATCACCTCGATGGCCGCCACTCCCTACGTTGGGTCGGAAGATATCTCCCATCTCGGCAATCCCGCCTCGGACACGCTCAATATCAACGGCACCGGTGCCGCAAACACCGCCGAGAACGATGCGAGCACCTATGTGGCGAACGATCGCACCACTCAGGGCCAGACTTTCACGGTGTCCGGTTCCGGCGCCATCAACGGAATCTGGGTCAAACACGTCGGCTACACGGCAACCCTAACCAACGGAACCTGGTCCGGCCTAACCGACGGATCCACGGTTTCAGTTAGGATCCACTCGGTTTCCGGCACCGTATTGACCCAGATTGCCAGCGAAACCGCCACCGTTGCCAGCGGCAGCGGCATCGGCGGCGGCGGGCAGAACTGGGCGGGCAGTGGAATGGACGGTACCGGAAAGTGGCTTCACCTCACCTTCGATACACCGGTCGTCCTTCCCGCGGGCGGTATTTATGCCTTCGACCTCACGTCCACCGGCCCTTGGTTCGAGCTGGCGGGTCTGGAGGCCGGAACCTATGAAGGCGGTGCCGCCTTCACCACCCAGAACAAGAACGATCTCAGCACCGCAAGCACTTTCAACGGGGCGGGTCCGGCTGCGGATCACGGAACGGGCGACCGGATCTTCATCGTGGATATCGCTTCAACCCTGCCTGCCATCCCAACCGTCATCGTTGATCCGCTCGATGCCTCCGGATTCGTGGGCGGGAATTTTTCCCTGATCTCCGAGGCACAGGGAGATCCCGCGCCAACCTATCAATGGGAGCGTTCGGAAGATGGCACCACGGGATGGGCGCCGATCCCCGATGCCACGGAAGCCACCTATCCGATCATTTTCGCGATGTATGCGGACCAAGGCTACTATCGCGTGGTTGCTACCAATACCAACGGATCCGACACCAGCGGCGTCGCGCACCTCACTCTCACCTATCCGAACCCCGCCATCGTGACCCAACCGGCTTCCACAGCGGCCCAGGTGGGTTCGAATGTCACCCTGTCGGTGTCCGCTGGCGGCTTGGGGAATCTATCCTACCAGTGGCACGACGGAAACGACAACCCGGTCGGAACCGGTTCGAACGAGCTTTCCTTCACCAACATCCAATCCGTGAATGCCGGAAACTATTATGTGATTATCACGGACGACGCGGGCTTGGCCGATACCGGAAGCACCACCACAATCCGTTCGGAAACGGTGACGCTTTCCGTCTTCGAACCGTGGTCCGGACTGGTCAGTCACGAATCCTTTGACACCGCCGCGGGTTACGTCGAGGGTTCCCTCCCCGCCCAGAATACGGCGGTCGCGGGATACACCGGACCTTGGACGGGGGTTGATTTCGGCACCGGTTGGCCCGGCGTTTCCTCCGGCACCCTTGCTTACACGAATCCGCTTTATCTCGGATCATCGGGAGCCAAGGCATCGGTTGCCAACAACAGCATAGGCGGGGAAATCAACGCGGCCAACAGCGGCAGGGTCTATCGGATGTTGGACGCGCCGCTGGTGGTCGGCGACCATACCACAGGCACACGCTACCTGAGCTTCCTGTTCCAAAGCGGCCAGGAAACCGGCGCCACGGTCTATCAGATGCTCTCGCTGGCCAGCGCGAACACCGGCGACGGCGTCCGCCCGTTCGATATCGGCCTCACCACCAATGGCGGCCACCCCGGAACGAATTACAACTTCGGAGTCTCCGATTCCTACACCAGCACCGGTGTGGCGGCGGATGCCTATGTCCACCTTTTCGTGGTGAGGTTCGACCTGAGCGCCGCGGCATACGCCGACACCGTAACGGTCTGGGTGGATCCCGCCCCCGGTGCGGCCGAACCAAGCGGCGGCACCACCGTCACCGGCGCAAACCTCAACTGGAACCGCATCTTCCTATCCGACTACGATGGCAATTCCGCCGCGTGGGATGAGATCCGCTGGGGCAGCAGCTTCTCCAGCGTCACCCTGAATCCGAATCCTCCCGATGACTACGCGGCGTGGATTTCCGGCTATCCGGGCGTGGGTGCCCTAACCGGCTTCGATGACGACGCGGACCGCGACGGCATCAAGAACGGCTTGGAAAACCTCTTCGGCACCGACCCGAGCGTTTCGAACCAGGGCATCGTCCAGATTGCCAGAAGCGGCAACACCGTCACTTTCCAGCATCCCGCGAACGCGACTCCCGCAAGCGATGTCTCCGCATCCTACGTCTGGTCCACCGACCTCACTGCCTTCCATGCGGACGGCGAGAATTCGGACGGAGCAACCGTCAATTTCGCCACAAGCACGGCCGCGGGGATTACCTCGGTCACCGCCACCGTCACAGGAACCCTGCCCGCCAGGCTGTTCCTGTCCCTCAAGGCAACTCGGGCGGCACACTGAGAAACCGCGCCCGGTCCGCATGTGATCCCCTGTTCAACTTTGGCGGATTCAGGGCTTTATTCGGTCGTTTGCCGGCCCCCTTGGGTGAATCTCGGGCGACATTCTGCAATATCATCGCGGAAGAATTTGCATAAAACGGTTAATTCGTGCTTGACGCCCACGGGTTGAACCTGTGAATTCCCGTTCGTCGGCGGCCAATCCTGGATTTGGGGTTGGTCGTCGGGGCGAGAATTAATCATTTTATTCCAAATCCGCATCCCAACCCAACCACAAACCCCATGAAATCCAAATTCCCAAGCACGGTCGTCTTGATTGTCGCCGCGGCGTTGATTCAAACCACGGCCGCCCAGGTGGCCATCAACGGCACGGGCAGTCTCGTGACCAACAGCAACGCCACCACACCGGGATCCTCCACCTACACCTACAACTTGGCGAACCCATCAAGTGCAAAGGCATTGGTGGTGGCCTATTACAACGACAACGGCACGGCGGTGGCCAGCGCGACCTTCGCCACCAACGCGGCGACCAAGTTCGCGACACAGGGTCGCACCGCGATCGCCTGCTATTTCCTGCCGCAGCCCGCGCCTTCGTCGGTGGCGATCAAGTTCACCCTGAGCGGTGCGGGTGCTCCTACCGCGGGGATGTTCGTTTACGAACTCAGCAGCGTGGACACCTCCGGCGGTGCCGCCTCGGTGGATTCGGGCACGGGAGCGTCCATCACGACCACGGGCGACGGAAAGTTCGTTCTTAACTTCAAGGGAATCAACAACAGCAATGGCGCGGGAACGGTTCCGGCCGGGACATCGATCATTCCAAGCGCGAATTCGGCGGTATTCGACATGAACGGCGGCGCGGGCGGAGGCGCGCTAGCCCGAGGCTACGCGCCATCATCGGGAACGGCGGGCACCAAGACGCTCGGCTGGACCGCGGGCGCCGACGGTGAGGTCTCCATGGCATTCGTGCAGGCCGGCAATCCGGATGCCGACGGAGATGGATTGTTGGACTCATGGGAAGTCACCAATTTCGGCAGTGTCGCGGCCTACAACGGAACCGCCGATCCGGACAACGACACCTATACAAACGAGCAGGAGGAAACGGCGGGATCCGACCCGAAAGTCGCCGCTTCCATCCCGGGAGACATCGACGGTGACCAGTTCTCCGATGCCACCGAACTCACCTATTTCGGCAACCTGAGCCAAACTCCGGGAGGCGACACCGACGGTGACTACGCCACCAACGCGGCCGAGATCGCCGACGGAAAATCCCCCACCAACGCGGGTTCCTGGCCCGATACGGATGCCGACGGCATGTGCGACGGATGGGAAACCGCGCGCGGATTGAACGTCGGGGCCAACGACTCGGCCGACGACGCGGATAGCGACGGCAGCACCAATCTGGCTGAGTTTTTCGCGGGAACCGCGCCTAACGATGCGGCGTGGATGCCGGGAAATGCCAAACTCGCGCACCGCTGGAGCTTCACCGGAAACCTAACCGACTCCGTGGGCGGCAGCACCGCACAGGTGGCCAACAACACCCCGGCCAATGCCGGCCAAACATCCACCCAGGGTGCGACCGACTACAGCCTAACCGGCGGCGCGAAGGCGACCAGCGACTATCTGGTTCTGGGCAACAACCTGCTCAGCGGGCTACAAACCGGCGGCGTCCAACCGGTCACCATCGAACTCTGGGCCACCCAGAACCTGGTGCAGAGCTGGAGCCGGATTTTCGACATCGGCAAGGACGACGGAGTGAACCCTGGCAACAACCAATCCCTGCGCATGACGTGGTCCCAGGGCACCGATGTGAACCTCGATCAAGTCGGTTGGGAAGGGCAGGCCGTCGCCTACGGACCCGGCAACGCTCCCTACGTGCCCGGTGTTCCCTATCACATCGTGATGACTATCACCCCGGCCGTTTTCACCAACGGAGCCATCGCCAACGGCGCGCGGGTGACATGGTATTCAGCGCCCGCATCAACCAGCCAGGCAGCCGGACATCCGATCTACGCCGCGAAAGGAACCTTCAACACCGCCAGCGACCTGCGCGCCCTGATCGACACCGCCTTCACGCTAGGCCGGTCCCTCTATCCGGACAACACCGCCTCCGCCGCCTACGACGAGGTCCGCATCTGGAAAGGCGCGCTCAGCGACACCGAACGGAAACTCTTCCAACTCATCGGTCCCGATAGCATGGACCGCTCCGACGCCGACGCCGACGGCTTCCCGGATGCATGGGAAACCGCGCGCTTCGGCAACACCACCACCGCCACCGCGGGAGTGGACTCCGACGGCGACGGCACCTACGACGATGACGAATTCGTAGCGGAAACCAACCCGAACGATATCGCGTCCACTCTAGCCGACTCCGACAAGGACAATCTCGCCGACGCCTGGGAACTCCAATACTTCAAGAACCTGCTAAAGGTCGGCACCGATGATCCGGACAACGACTTTTGCGACAACGAACTTGAGGAAACCAGCGGCACCCAACCCAACAACGCCGCCAGCAGCCCTGACACCGACGCCGACACCATCGCGGACGGATGGGAATACCGCTGGTTCGGCGACCTGACGACCGCCGACGCCACTTCCAACAACGACGGCGATTTCGACACCGATGTACAAGAAGCCGCGCTCGGAAGCAACCCGACTAACAAATTCTCCGGCCGCGACCTCGATGCCGACGGACTGGCGGACTACTGGGAGTATTTCCATTTCAACCCGTATGTCGGAGAAGGTCCGAATCCTGCCGCCCCGCTGTGGAGAAGCTACAACGGCGGCAACGACTTCGACGGTGACACCGCCGACAACACGGCCGAGTTCGCGGACTCCACCAACCCAGCGGACGCCGGTTCCGTGAAGGACACCAACGGCGACGGCATCTACGATGGAATCCTCCTTGCCGCGACCGATGGTTTCGGACAGACCTCGTTCAACGCGGGGACCAACTGGACCGGTGCCGCCGCTCCCGTGGCGGGCAAAAACTACCTCGTTCCCTCCGGGCTAAGGCTTCGCACGCCGGATGTGGCGACCACTTCCGCGACCTTCAACGGTTCCAAACTGGCGATCGCCGGCGAACTGGGACTGAAAGGTGACGGCAGCACCTTCAACGCCAACTACATTCTCGCCAACTCCTCCGGAACGGCGAGCATCACCAACATCGTCAACGCCGGAGGCACGGTCACCCTCGGTGGGACCCTGGATATCAAGACGGCTTCCACCGTGAACGCCCAGAACGGCGGCATCGCCCTCGCGGGTGTGGTTTCCGGCAGCGGCGCCCTCGACCTAACCGATCTCACGCCCGCGCCGCTCACTCCCACCTCCATCCAGTTCAACAACGCGGCGAACACCTACACCGGAAACATCACCCTGCGTTCCGGCGTCAACCTCATCGTGAACGGGGCGCTCACTCCGGGAACCGGCAGCACGTATTATCTAACACCCGCCACCACGGGAGTCACCAACTCCATCGGCGGATCGGGTTCGATCACCCTCGCGGGCACCCTGAACATCGACCTCGCGGCGGCCGTTCCCTCGGTCGGAGCGGCGTGGCAGTTGGTTTCCACCGCCGCCGTGACCTACGATGCCGATTTCACGGTGACCGGATCGGGCTTCACCCCGGATGCCGGGGCAGTCGGCACCCGCGTGTGGACCAGTGGCGATGGAAACTACGCGTTCAGCGAGGCCACCGGCACGCTCGGTTTCATCGGAACCTTGGGCTATGCCGGTTGGGCGTCAACCTCCGGACTAACAGTCGGATCGAATGACGGACCGGATGCCAATCCCGACAACGACTCCTGCGCCAACGTGCTGGAGTATCAGCTTCACGGCAATCCACTGGCCTTCGACGGCGATCTGGTGACCCGCACCGAAGACGCGACCCACCTGACCTTCACCTTCCAGCGCTATGACCTATCCGAAGGCGACACCGCGCTGGCCTTCCGCTGGAGCGCCGATCTTTCCACCTGGAACAGCGTGCCGGTGGGTGCCACAAGCGCCGGCCCGGACGCCAACGGCGTAACGGTCACGGTGACCGAAGACGGCGGCACGACCGCGGACTACGATCTGATCGTGGTGAAACTGCCCAAGGCCAATGCGGTGGGCGGCAAACTCTTCGGCCAACTCTCCGGATCCACCATCCAACCGTAACTCAGGGACAATCCGAAAAACAGCGGGTCTGGACTTCGGTCCAGGCCCGTTCTTTCTATGGATCGATGTGACCCACACGAATATCCAGGGAACCGTTTGCGCGCAGTCAATCAGCAGATATCCATCCAACATCCTAATCCGCCCAATACGATGGCCGACCAGTTGGACTTGGAGAAGCGGCAAAGGTCCAACAACCACGCCATCTCCCTGTTTTCCGGCTTGCCTCCGGGCATCCGGCCCGCCATTCTCTCAGGCATCCGCTCAAAATGCCGACCGTCTTCGACAACATTGCCACGCCTTTTCTGGAAAACGATGCCCGGAACGGGCTGAAAGACGCGCTGGAAGTCGCCCGGCGCGGGGATTTCTGCGTAGGCTACTTCAACCTGCGCGGCTGGCGCTGCATCGACTCCGTGGTCAATTCCTGGCCGTTGCCCGCATCCGACGTCGAACCTCCCCCTTGCCGCCTGCTGGTGGGCATGCAGCGCCTGCCCCACGAGCAACTCACCGCGTGGCTGTCGGAATCCGGGGAACGCCCGCCGGACAACAAACGCATGACCCAACTCCGCAAGGACGCGGCCCGGGAGTTTCGCAAGCAGCTCACCCTCGGCCACCCGACCGATGCCGACGAGGCCGGCCTCCGCCGCTTGGCCACCCAACTCCGCGAAAAGCGCGTTCGGGTGAAGTTGTTTCTCAAGCACCCCCTCCACGCAAAGCTCTACCTCGCCCACCGCGATGACGCATTCCACCCGATCATCGCCTACCTCGGCAGCAGCAATCTCACCCTTTCCGGCTTGAAATCCCAGGGCGAACTCAACATTGATGTCCCGGACCCCGATGCCGCGGAAAAACTCCATCGGTGGTTCGAGGATCGCTGGGATGATTCGCGCTGCCTCGATATCAGCGAAGAACTCGTCGAGATCATCAACGAAAGCTGGGCGGGCGAGCGCCTGCTCCCTCCCTATCATATCTATCTGAAAATGGCCTGGCATCTCTCCCAGGACGCCCGCGACGGCATCAAGGAGTTCCGGGTGCCCCATGAGATCAGCCACTATCTACTGCCGTTTCAGGAAAAGGCCGTCCAACTCGCCTGCCGCCACCTCAACAAACGCGGCGGCGTGCTCGTGGGTGATGTCGTCGGCCTCGGCAAAACCCGCGTCGCCTCCGCCATAGCCCGCGTCATGGCCGACGACCAGATGTTGGAAACCCTCATCCTATGCCCGAAAAACCTGACCTCCATGTGGGAGGATTACGCCCACAAGTTCGGCCTTCGCGCGCCCAAGGTGCTCTCCCAGAGCATCGCCATCCGGGAGTTGCCCAAACTGCCGCGCTACCGTCTCGTCATTATCGACGAATCCCACAATTTCCGCAACAGCGAGGGGAAAATCTACAAGGCCATCCATGATTACCTCGAGCGCAACGATTGCAAGGTCGTGCTGCTCTCCGCCACGCCGTATAACAAAACCTACCTCGACCTCGCCGCACAACTGAAGCTGTTTCTCAACGAACAGCACGATCTGGGCATCCGTCCGGAAGCCCACTTCCGCGCCATCGGCGGCGAGGCGCAGTTCGTTCTCAAAACCGGCGGCGGCATCCAGTTATCCTCCCTGGCCGCCTTCGCGAAAAGCGAACAACCCGACGACTGGCGCGAAATCATGCGCCTCTTTCTGGTGCGCCGCACCCGTTCCTTCATCATCAAGAACTACGCCGACACCGACGAACGCGACGGCCGCGCTTTCCTCACCCTGCCTACCGGCGAGTGGATGTATTTTCCCACCCGCAAGCCGGCCTCGGTAAAATTCCGCTCCAATCCCGACGATACCGGCGACCCCTGCGCCCGCTTGTTCCGCGAGGAGATCGTCCAGACCATCGACTCCCTACATCTGCCCCGCTACGGCCGCAGCCTTTACAAGAAGGACCCGCTGCCGCCGGACCTCACGGCCACTGACAAACAGATTCTCGACGACCTGTCCCGCGCCGGTCCGCGCATGAAGGGCTTCTGCCGCACCAATCTTTTCAAGCGCCTCGAAAGCTCCGCCCACGCCTTCCTGCTCTCCGTCCACCGCCACATCCTGCGCAATTACCTCGAAATCCACGCGCTGGAAAACCAACTCCCCCTGCCAATCGGCCAACAGGACTCCATTTTATTGGACACCCGACTGCGCGATCAGGGTGATGGCGAACTCGATCTCGACGACTCCGAGCAGGATCTTCCGCCGCTCGGTCAGTGGGACGAGAGCCACTACCGCGCCGAAGCCGCGTCGCTCTACCAATTCATTTCCACCAAACAAACCTCCCGCTACAAGTGGCTGCGCACCGATGTCTTCAAGAAGACCCTGCTGCGCGATCTTAGGACGGATGCCGCCGCTCTCCGCGGCATTCTGCAGAATTCCGCCGACATTCCCCCGGCCAAAGACTTCAAACTTCAGGCCCTGATTCGCTTGGTCGGCAGTGACGCACCCAACGACAAGTTTGTCCTCTTCACCCAATTCGCCGACACCGCCCGCTATCTCGCCGCCGCATTGCATGACGCTGGTGTCGAGGGCGTCGATTGCGCCACCGGCGATTCCGAGAATCCGGCCGCGCAAGCCTGGCGTTTCTCTCCGGAATCCAACGAAAAACTCAGGGAATACCCGCCCTCCAGACAAACCCGCGTCCTCATCGCCACCGATGTGCTCTCGGAAGGCCAGAACCTTCAGGATGCCTGCCGCGTCATCAACTACGATCTCCCCTGGGCCATCATCCGCCTGATCCAGCGCGCCGGCCGCGTGGACCGCATCGGCCAGAAAGCGGACACCATCCACTGCTATTCCTTCCTGCCCGCCGACGGGGTCGAAAACATCATCAAACTCCGCAAACGGCTCATCCACCGCCTCCGGGAAAACGAGGAGGTCGTCGGCTCCGACGAATCGTTCTTCGAGGACCAGACCCCCGCCGATGAGGAGGGCCTGCGCAACCTCTACGATGAAAAATCCGGCATCCTCGACGAACCGGCCGACGACGAGGTCGATCTCACCTCCGAAGCCTTCGAAATCTGGGCGCAGGCAATCAAAAACAACCCCGAACTCCGCAAAGCCATCGAGGCGCTGCCCGATGTGGTTTTCGCCACCAAGGCCCACACCCCCGATCCCGAACGCCCGGACCTCACGCCTCCCGGCGTACTCACCTACATCCGCACCCCGCAGGATCACGACGCCCTGCTCTGGATGGATGCCGCGGGCAACACCGTTTCCGAATCCCCCGTCCGCATCCTCCGCCAGGCAAAATGCGAGCCGGACACACCCGCCTTGCCGCGCCGCACGGACCACCACAAGCTGGTCGCCCGCGCCACCAAAATCGTCGAGGATGAACGCCGGACGATCCAGTCCGGCCAACTCGGCACCCGCCGCGGCGCCCGCTTCCGCGTGTATGAAAGGCTCCAGGACTACCTAAGCCACCGCGAGGGCGACCTCTTTCTAACCGACCAGGTCCGCGCCGCCATCCAGGCGGTTTACGACCACCCGCTCACCACCGAGGCCGTGGACAAGCTCAACCGCCAGCTCCGCTCCAACATCTCCGACGACGACCTCGCCGCCCTCGTCACCACCCTCCACCGCGACGACCGCCTCGTCATCGTCAACCTCCACGACGAACCCGCCAAAGATCCGCGCATCCTCTGCTCCATCGGGCTCGCGGATTGAAAATTGCTTGCAAAACGCTATCATGGCGCTATCATTCACCCATGCCTGACATCCTTATCCGCAATCTCCCGCCCGTGCTGCATGCCCGGCTCAAAGCCGCCGCCGCCAGCCACCGCCGCTCCGTGACCCAGGAAGCCATCGCCATCATCGACGAAAAACTGGGGTCGGAGTCAGCCACCCCGGCTTCCCGCTTGCCGGAGCCCATCAAGCCCCGCCGCCCCATCACCATGGAGGAAACCCTCCGCTACATCGATGAAGGTCAGCGCTGATTCGCCCAACCATGATCCTTGCCGACACGAACCTGATTATTCCGCTGCTAATCGAACATGAGCATCGGGAAAAAGCCCTGCGGCTGTTTCAGGCTGATGCCGACTGGCATTTGCCGGATTGGTGGCAGATCGAACTCACCAATGTCTTGCGCAATTACCACCGTGCCGGACTGTTCACTCTGGACGAACTGACTGCCGTTCAGCGCCGGGTTTCCCAGCTTCTGCCCGTCTACAACACCCACCCGGTGGATCTCATCGAAACCCTCCGCATCGCCTGCGAGTCCAACATTTCCGCCTACGACGCCCGCTTCATCGCGCTGGCCCGCTCGTTCCGCCTGAAACTCGTCACCGAGGACACCCGCCTCCGCAAAGCCTGTCCGGCGGACACCCTCTCGTTGGACGAAGCCATCGCCGCTTTCCCATGACCCCGAAACTCGACCCCCGCTCCGCGCGCCAGCATCTCCAGGCCTTCCGCTTCGCCGATCTCTTCGTCGAGGATCTCGGCTGGAACCACCCGGAACGCGCCAAACCCCTCGTTTTCGAGCAGGACGGCACGCCCTATCAGGCCCGCGAGATTTCCCAGCTTTCCGGCTTCCGCGTGCTGGAAGTCACCGCCACCACTCCCGACGGGCCGTTTCCCGACGCGAAAACCCAGCAGGCGCTGTGGAAAAAAATCTCCCCGCTCGCGGTCGAGAATCTCCTCATTTTCGTCGATCCCGCCCGCACTCGCTCGGCGTGGCTGTGGATGAAACGCGATGGCAAAAAGACCCACCCGCGCCGCCACCACTACCTCAAGGGCCAGCCCGGCGACCTCTTTCTATCCAAACTCGCGTCCCTTGTCGTCGATCTGTCCGAACTCGACGAAGACGGCAACATCCCCATCACCGAGACCGCCCGCCGCGTCCGCGAGGGCCTCGATATCGAAACGGTCACCAAGGCATTCTTCCGCGATTTTCAGGAGGAGCACGGCAAATTGCTGGAAGCCATCGAGGGCATCCCCGATCCCGGCGAGCGCCGCTGGTATGCCTCCGTCCTGCTCAATCGTCTGATGTTCATCTGGTTCCTCCAGCGCAAGGGCTTCCTCGATGTGGGCCGCAACAAGGTCGGCAACCTCGACTACCTCCCGGAAAAACTCGCCGCCTCACAGGCCGACGGGAAAAACCGCTTCTTCTCCCGGTTCCTGCGCGATCTGTTTTTCGAGGGTTTCGCCAAAACCGCGGAAAAGCGCGAGCCCGTCGGCACCGTGCCGTTGGGTGACATCCCCTATCTCAATGGCGGCCTGTTCCTCCCCCACGGCATTGAGGCACGCATCGAGGGCGAGGCGCTGTTCGCCAAGGCCTACGCCAAAATCAAGGTGCCCGATGCGGTATTCGCGGATCTCTTCGCGCTGTTCGCCGCCTACTCCTGGTCGCTCAACGACACGCCCGGCGGCGACGACCGCGAGATCAACCCGGATGTGCTCGGCTATATTTTCGAAAAATATATCAATCAGAAGGAATTCGGGGCGTACTACACCCGTCCGGAAATCACCGATTACCTGTGCGAGCAAACCATCCACCAGCTCGTGCTCGACCGCGTGAACGCGTCCTACGACGCGGCGAAAAAACTCCACGAGACCGCCCCCAAGGCTTTTCCCGCGCCGCGCCGCTACGAGTCCATCGAGGACCTCCTGCTCCACGCCACCGGCCCGGTCTGCCAGAAGGTCCTTCAGGACATCCTGCCGCGCCTGTCGTTGTTGGATCCGGCCTGCGGTTCCGGGGCTTTCCTCGTCGCCGCGCTCAAGACCCTGCTCAATCTCTACACCGCGCTCGTCGGCCGTTGTGAGGCGCTCGCCCACGCGCCCATCCTCCAGTGGATCGAACACGAGAAAAAGCAGCACAAGGCACCTGTCGCCTACTGGCTCAAGAAGAAAATCGTCACCGAAAACCTCTACGGCGTGGACCTCATGGAGGAGGCCACGGAAATCGCCAAACTCCGGCTCTTCCTCACCCTCGTCGCCTCGGCCGAGTCCCGCGACCAGCTCGAACCGCTCCCCAACATCGAGTTCAACCTGCTCCCCGGCAACTCGCTCATCGGCCTGCTCCATGTCGATCCCGCCAAGTTCGAAGGGAGCGCGGGCGTCTCGCCGGCCTCTTCCAAAAAGCGCCTCCAACAGGCCCGCATCACCCTCGCCTACGAGGAGGCCCTCGGTTTCACCACCGAAACCACCACCGCCCCCACCACCAGGGAGAAACAGCAGGCCCACATCGCCATCAAGCAATCCGCCAAATACGACGAGCTGCTCCGCAAGAAGAACGAGCGCATCGACCTCTACAAAAAATCCACTTCCCTCTTCAAGGACCTCGCCGGCCTCAAACGCGACATCGACGCCCTCAAAACCGAGGCCCGCGCCATCCTCGACCAACTCCTCCTCGACCAGTTTCAAGCCCTTGGCATCCAGTTCGAGCAAGCCACTTGGATTCCAGGATCTTCCACCGCCGAAGCAAAGAAATCTTCAGCCCCAACGGGGCGAACCCTACCAGCCCAGGGCCACGCCGCCTCTTCAGCCCCAACGGGGCGCAACATAACAGCCCAGGGCAACGCCCTGGGTTCCGAACCAGAAACGAACCAAGCCCTGAAGGGGCGCAACATCCCCGGCGGCAAGGAAGGCAAACCCGAAAAACGCCCCCTCAAACTCGCCGACATCCAGGCCCTCCAACCCTTCCACTGGGCCTACGAGTTCGACGACATCATCGTCAACCGCGGCGGCTTCGACGCCATCATCACCAATCCGCCGTGGGAAGTCTGGAAACCCCAGGCCAAGGAGTTTTTCAACGACTACGCGCCACACCTGATGGTGAACAACACCACGATCAAGGAGTTTGAAAAGGAACAAGCGAAGCTTCTGGCAGACCCAGAAATCCGCGATGCTTGGTTATCTTACCTCTCCCTCTTTCCGCATGTTTCGTCGTACTTTCGCACATCCCCTCAATACCCGCACCAGATCAGCGTGGTGGGCGGCAAGAAAACCGGAACGGACATCAATCTCTACAAACTGTTCACCGAACAATGTGTCACGCTTCTTACTGAGAATGGACGCTGCGGGTTCATCGTCCCAACCGGACTTTATAGCGATCTTGGGTCAACCGGCCTCCGCGAAATGATCTTCACCCGAACGCGTGTCACGCAGATGTTTGGCATTTCAAACGAGCGATTCCTATTTGAGGGAGTGGACCATAGATTCAAGATCTGCATCGGCTCCTTCCAAAAGAGCGGAGCAACGAGGGAGTTCGCGGCAGCCTTCCGCATCAATCCCCGCGAAGCGCTTGCCGCCAAGGATCTGGAATCATTCTTCCACACGCCAGCCCAGCATGTGACCCTGCGAGTGGCGGACATCCGCCGCCTATCGCCCGACTCGATCTCGATCATCGAGTTTCGCAGTCCCCTCGATACCGAGATCGTCTTCAAAAGCACCTCACATCCGCGCCTTGCCGAAGACCTCGGCGACGGATGGGGCATTCGCCTCCAAAGCGAATTCCACATGACCAATGACAGCCACCTCTTCCAAGTCGAGAAGCGAGATGACTTTCTACCATTGTTCGAGGGCAAGATGATCCACCACTTCGACCATCGCTTTGCCGAGGCGCGCTACTGGGTCGATCCCGCGGAAGCCCGCGCGGCAGTGCTCGGGCGCGTTGAAGACTGCGGCCAGATGCTAGACTACCAGGCATTTCGGCTGGGCATCCGCAAGATTGCAAGAACATCGGATGAGCGGACTTTAATTGGCACAATCGTTCCGCCGAATTTCCATGGCGAGAGCTTCCAAACCGTCCGAACTTTCGAGAGAGGCGAAAGGATTGTTGGAAACGACACGCTGCTTTACCTTTGCGCCGTGTGGAGCACGCTGACATTGGATTACCTCTTGCGCATGAGGGTGAGTGCCAATGTGAATTTCTTCTATATGTATCAACTCCCCATCCCCCGCCTCACCTCTGCCGATCCCGACTTCCGGCCCTTGGTGGAACGGGCGGCGCGGTTGGTGGGCACCACGGCGGAGTTTGATGATTTGCTGGTGGAGGTCTTCGGCAAGAAGGCCACTCACAAGACCCACGGCGTGACCGACCCGCAGGACCGGCTGACCCTGCGCGCGCAGATCGACGCCTTGGTCGCCCGCCTCTACGACCTCACCATCCCCGAGTTCCAGCACATCCTAGGCACCTTCCCGCTGGTAGACGAAAGCGTCAAAAGCCAGACCCTCAACACCTACCGCGAGCTTGTCAAACTGGGCAAATTCGCGTAAGCCACATCCACCGCCATGCTCCGCAGCATCCAGATCAAGAACTTCAAAGCCATTGCCGACAGCGGCCGGATCGAACTGACTCCGCTAACCGTGTTTGTGGGTCACAACGGCACCGGTAAAAGCAGTGTGCTGGAGGCATTGGAGTTTTTCCACCAATATGTGCGCTGGGGACTCGATGAAGCCGTGGCACCTTGGTATGATCTGGATCACATTCTCTGGCAGGGGCAGGATCGGGAGACTCCCCGGAAGGGCGATCAATTTTATCCCCATCCTCTGGATATTACCCTCGTCGGCCGCAGTAAGAAAAACTGGCGCGCTTCATTGACCCTCGGGCGACTTGCGGAGAATGTCGGCGATTTCAAAGCTCGGTCGATCGAACCGAAGCTGGAGACCTGCTTAATCGACAGGACCGGGCTGTGGCGGCGCAAATTCGGGGAACCCGCAACCAGAAGGCTCGCCGGGCAGACCGAAGAAGTGGTCTCCCTGGCCAGGGGACAATCCGTTCTGGCGGATGCTCCCATGGGGCTTGATCGCTGGATGTTTCTCAATCTTGATCCGCTGGCAATCGGACGCCCCCGCATCCGGAGAGGCGGGGGATACAATCCCACGCTCAGCCGCACCGGTGCCACCCTGTCCGCCTTCCTGCTCAGCTTCCTTGACACAGACCCGGAAGGCTTTGATGCGATGATTGATTCCCTTCGCCATATTCTGCCTTATGTGGCGGACCTGAGAGCGGAAACCGTGCGTGACATGGTCGAAAGCAGGAGTCTGCTGCGCATGACCGAGGACTTTGGTGCCAAGCACGCGCACCTCCCAGGTTGGGTGCTGTCCGGCGGCACGCTGCGCCTTCTCGCCATTCTCGCCGCCCTGCGCCACCCGGATGCTCCGGAAGTGCTGTGCATCGAGGAACTCGAAAACGGACTCGATCCCCGTGCCATCGGTTTCCTTGTCGAGGAGATCCGCTACGCAATTCAGGAGGAGGGAAGGCAGGTTATCGCCACCACTCATTCGCCGTATCTCCTCGACAAGCTCAGCCTCGCCCACATTGTCACCGTCGAGCGCGAGAACGGCGGGCCGCCGGTTTTCCGTCGTCCGGCGGAAAGCGCGCACCTCAAGCAATGGGCGGAGCGCTTCGCTCCAGGTTCGCTCTACACCATGGGGCTCTATCGGAAGCGGGAAGGAGGCACCAAGTGATCAAACGGCTCGGTCTGGTTTTGGAATGTGACACGGGCGGACCGGACGAACTCGTGTTCCGGTGTCTGGTCCGGAGGCTAAGCCGAAGCGGCGGGGAGCCGGAAGTTTTTCCCGTCTGTCTTGGCAGCAAGGAGCGTCTGCTTGAGGACGCCGTGAGCCGCGCCACCGCGCTCGTGGAAGTGGAGCAATGCGATTTGGTTCTCATTGTCTGGGACCTGAAGCCACTCTGGGACAAGCCTCCGGCAAAGAAGTGCGTGGACGAGGTGAATCTCATTCACGGGCTGTTGAAGGACCTCAAACCAACCGTGAAGAGGCGTATCCGTTTGCTTTGCCTGACATGGGAATTGGAAACCTGGCTGATAGCCGAGGACCGCGCGGTGAGAGATTACCTTTCGACACCCGCCCACCCCTGCGACTTTACCGCACCCGCAAAGCTGGAAAAGGTGGACGATCCCAAATCGCACCTCAACAAGGCATTCACCAACTTCCGGGGCAGAAGCCGCCGTTACGAGGATCGCATCGAGGCGATCAAACTCGTCCAAAAATGGCCGGATCTAAAGCGCGTCGGAAAGGTGCCGTCCTTCAAGCGCTTCGCGACCTTGTTGACTGGAAGCGAATCCCCCGCCTTTCACCAATGCGGTGGCGCATGCAACGATCTTGCACACCAGGGATCAAGAATGGGTGTTTGATGTGCTGGCCATCCTCGCCAGCCGCGCTGCCAATATCATTCTGGGCCCGGCCGCGACGTGGCACGCAGCCCGGCCGCCGAGCGACGCCTGCTTATTCTCTCGCCCCTACGGCAAGCCCTCGCGTCCCAGCAAGGAATCCTGCGCCGTCCGCAACCGGTTCGTCCTAACCAGAGCGGCCGCCCGTTTCATCCCGCATGTCGCTCCGGGCGGCTCGCTGGCCGACGACATGGCGGAAGTCCCTGAATCCCCGATTCACCCGCCAATCTCCCGATAGACAAACCTCTCGAAATCCGCCGGGAGGCGGGAACCGGTGATATCCTGGCAGCAAATGCCAACAAACGCGCCGGTGAAACCGAGGTGGTTGTGGTCGTCGGATAGAATGGCGGCATTGAGGACCGGACCGATCGGTTGCCATTGGGCACCCGACAGCCGGTACTCGAAGCGCAGTTCGGCGCGGTTCATTGTCAGGCGCATATCGACCGTGCCGGCGTCCGGAATGGGAACGTCGTCCCCGAGCACCTCGCAACTGTGTCCGGCGTCGGTGACGATGATATTGAGGGTCCGCCCGAGGTTCTCATCCCGGCTGATGCGGAGGTAGCAGTGGTTTTCGGTATCGTAATAGGCGATCAGCCCGGCCATTTGTTGGAAGGTGACCGGTTCGAACTCGACCGAGGTTTCCGCGGAGACATCGAATGCCTGCACCCTGCGGGCGACCAGGCTTTGGCGGAAGGTGCTAACCGTCGGCTCCATTCCTTTCAGCCGGAGGAAACCGGGACGCTCCGTCAGGCTGAGCCAATCCTCGGAAACCGGTTGCCGCAGGCTTTGGAAATGGGCGTCGAGTTCCGGTCTATCAAACGAACCGTCCCAGGATTCCGCTGGAAACGGCGCGGGTGAATGGCCGGCGGGAAAAGGCGCCTCCGCGGACGCCAGCGGACCGCCGTGCTCCAGATAGAGCCATCCGTCGTCTTTCCACACGCATTTCTGGATGGCGGTTTCCCGGCCCAGGGTGCAGTGTTTTCCATCGATCGGCCGCCCGCAAAGGTGGGCGAGATACCACTCGCCTTCCGGGGTTTCCACCAGCGAGCCGTGCCCGGTTTTTTGCAGCGGCGCCTCCGGATGACCCCACGCGGTTAGCAAATGGGTTTCCGGATGGAGTTCATACGGGCCGGCCAACTCGCGCGACCGCGCCAGAGTGCATGCGTGCGCGTACTCGGTCCCGCCTTCGGCGGTTAGGAGATAATACCAACCGCCGCGCTTGTAGAGATGCGGGCCTTCCACCAAGCCGCGCTCGGTTCCCAGGAAAATGTTGGTCACCGGCCCCACCAGCCGTTTGGCACGCGGGCAGAATTCCTGCAGCAGAATACCGG
Source organism: Verrucomicrobiota bacterium (assembly GCA_017301995.1). Lineage (GTDB taxonomy): Bacteria > Verrucomicrobiota > Verrucomicrobiia > Verrucomicrobiales > Akkermansiaceae > Luteolibacter. Next base: position 46,579 of record JAFLEH010000032.1, read on the forward strand.
CGAACCGGTTGTTCCGCTTGCGGTGGTCCCACAGCATGTTGACGAACCACTTGCGGCCGTCGTCATCGTGAAACAGCGAGGGATCGAAGCCGCTGCTGTTGAGATATACCGGCTCCGACCACGGCCCTTCGATGGACGGTGCCGTCACCAGATAGTTGTGGGCGATTTTGTAGGCGTTGCCTTTCCACGATTTCACATCGGTGTAGATCAGATGGAAAACGCCGTCGGAATAGGACAAACACGGCGCCCAGATCCCGCCGGAATCCGGATTTCCCAACATATCCAACTGGCTCCGCCGGACCAGCGGGCGGGTCAGCAAACGCCAGTTCGCCAGATCCCGCGAATGATGGATCTGCACCCCGGGAAACCACTCGAAGGTGGACGTGGCGATATAATAATCTCCACCCACCCGCAGGATCGACGGATCCGGATTGAAACCCGGCAAAATCGGATTGCGGATCGCGGCGTGGTCGGATGATTCGGAATGAAACGGTTTATTCATAGGTCGGATGGATAGCTGGGGGAATTGTCGTGCCGGGGATCAGGTTGTTTCGCCCTGGATCAGAGTGGGACGGAACACTGCGGAGGGGATCGACGTGGCCGCGCCCCCCTCCACCAACTCGAACGCCATGGCCGCTGCCTGGCGGCCCATTTCGTAGGTTGGAATCCGCATGGTTGTTAGTCGAAGCCAGGCGCACATCGAGGCATAGTCGCCATTGAATCCGGCGATGGCGAGCGATTCGGGAATCCGCCGGTTGTTCACGTAGGCGGTGCGCGCGATCAGGTTCGCCAGATCGTCGTCGTAGGCGACCACCGCGTCATGTTCGGCGATCTTCCGCCAATCCTCCGGCGCGAGTTCGACATCGGGTCCGACGACGCCCGCGGTCCGGACGGTTAGAAAAACCGGATTGCGGCCGGCTTTCTCCATCGCCTTGCGGAATCCCTTGGCGCGGTCGGCGGCGCTGTGGTGCATCTTTTCGGCGGGCGGTCCGTCGTCGGTGGTCCGCTGGACATAGGCGATCCTGCGGTAGCCGCGGTCCAACAGATGTTTGGTGGCCTGAACCGCGCCCCATTCGTCATCGACGTAAACCGAATTCGTGCGATGCCGGTCGTTGACGAAAACGACCGGCATGCGCGCGGCCTGGATGCGTTGATAGATCCGGTCGGCCAGTTCGTTGTAGCTCTCGATCACGAGCGCGTCCAAATTCCGCTCGCTGAAGACCGAAGGCATCGCCTTGGTGATGTCCTCCGCGTCTCGGGGAAGGCGGATCAGGGTCATCCGGTAGCCGTGCTCCTCCGCCACGTCGTGGACCCCGGCCATATATCCATACGGGGTGCTGGTGAACTGTCCGGTTTTGGCGATGAAATAGCCGATGGTGTTGAATCGGTTGGAGCGGATCGAGCGCGCGCCGGAATGTGGCTGATAGTTCAGATCCGCCGCCGTCTTGCGGACCCGGTCGATCGTTTCCTGCTGGAGTTTGATGTTCGATCCCGGCCTCGGACGAAGGGCATGGGACACCGCGGCGGTGCTCAGCCCGGTTTCGCGGGCGATATCCCTGATGGTGATCCTTGGTCCTGTGGGCATTGTGTCTCGGGGAATTGGCGACGCTCCCCTCCCCTTGATCGGATTTTCGGCCTTGCCTTGCAAGCCAAATTCCGCACCAACACTTTCCGTTAGAAAAATATCGTCCGGATTATCCGAAAAGGAAAGACGGAACCGCCAACGGACGGCAATGGACGCGAATTTCCAACGAGTTGGAGACATCAGACGGCCAATCCATCAGGCGAACGGCTCTGGCGTCATAACGCATTCATTTTCAATTCCACATTCGCGTCCATTCGCGGTTTCCGGGATTTTCCTATTGGCCGGGCGCCGGTTTATCGGGTCGGGCAAGGCGGACACCGAAAACCCCGCCCGCGACCCATTGTTTGGCGGTGAATCGCACGGTGATCCGGCCATCGGCCGCCTTTTGCAGGACGGTGGCGGGGATGGGAAACCGAAGGTCCATGAAATGGCCGGGGTTCTTGCCGTCCAGCGCGACGGTTCCCAACAATTCTCCATCAGCCGTAATGTCGAATTTACGGCCCGTATCCCCACCCCAGCAGGTGATTTCCAATTCGGCCGATTTCTCGCCCCGGGTGTCGAGCGAATATTCGAACCACCGTCCGTCCCGCCAGCGTCGGCCTTCGTGGAGGCCGGTTTTGCTGTCCCCGCTCTTGAAGGCGTGCTCGACTTCGGATTGTTGTTCGCCCGGTGTCACGGAGTCGATTGTCGCGGCCTCGCGCGCGGCTTTGTCCTTTTCGGCCGCGGCCAGCGCCTCTTTCCGTTTTGCGAGATCCTCAGCGGTGGTGATTTGCCAGTACATCTGATAGCGCGTGTCGTGGACCATGAAAAACGGTTTGAGCAAGATCCCGTCCGGAACCGCCGGTTCCGCGATGCCCTTGATCCGGAAAGCCAGCGGACCGGCCGCGGAATCCCCCGCCACATGTTCCGGAAGGCGATCAAACGGAGCTAACAGCGAAGGCACCCGGTCCATCGGAACCATGGGTCCGCCCGCCACATGCGACATTCGCCCGGCCCCGGCGCGCAATCCCGGCATGTCCCCCGCCCCGCCCGGTGCCGCCAGCACCAGCGGACCATATAACAACGACGCCCAATCGGACCCGTCCGGGAGCCGCTCGGCGCTGATCTTCATCGGCAGGGCCACCTCCAAACGGTCGCCATCCTTCCATTCGCGGCGGATTTCCGCATAACTCCCCGGTTTCGAGTCCGCTTTGATGGTTTTGCCATTCAAACGGAGCGACATGCTCCCGGCGGCGATCCATTCCGGATGCCGGACGCGCAGGGTGAAGGTCGAGAGTTTCGCCAGGCTCAGCCGCAGGGCGGATGACGGATCGAAGGGGAACCGGGTTTCCTGCCGAATCCGGAAACCGTCGGCCACCTTGAGTTCGGAAGGGATGAAAAGATTCACGAAAACACCATCGGCATCGCGGGCGTAGATGAACCGCCCGTAGAGGCCGGGATTCTCCATACCGGTGCCCACGCAGCACCAGAAACACTCCTCCGGAGTTGAGTAAACCCGGTAGTGCTGCGGCCGGATCGGCGTGAAATACACATATCCCGGATCCTGCGGATTGATGCTGGATAGAATATGATTGAATAGCGCCCGCTCGTAAAAATCCACGTAGCCGGCATCCGGTTTCGCGGTGAACAGCGATTCCGTGAGCCGCAGCATGTTATAGGTGTTGCAGGTCTCCGGCCCCTCGCGGTGCTCCAGCATGTTCCGGTAGTCCGCGGGATCGTTGAAGTGCTCTGAAACGCTGTTTCCCCCGAAGGCCACCGAGCGGCGGGAGGTCACGTTCTTCCAGAAATACCGCGCCGCCGCGTCCGCGTCGCGGTCTCCGGATAGATTGGCGATCCGGGAAAAACCGATCACTTTCGGCACCTGGGTGTTCGCGTGCATGCCGGTCAGCCGGTCCTCGCCGCGGGCCAGCGGATCGAGCAATGCGCGGTGGTTGAACCGGCGTGCCGCATCGAGGTATTTCCGTTCGCCTGTGATCGCGTGGATATCCGCCAGCGACTCGTTCATGCCGCCGTGTTCATTGCCCAACATTTCCTGCATCTTCGCGTCGCTGATGTTGGAAATCGTGGCGAGACACCAATCCCCGAGCTTCAGAAGCATGACGCGCGCTTTCGGACGCCCGGCGTTGAGCGCGGCATCACGCAGACCCGCGAAGGTCTTGTGGACATTGTACCAAGGCACCCACTTTTTCCCGACCTCGCCGACGTCCCCCGCGGCGACGGATTTCCAAAGCCCACGGCTTCCCGGCACACCGCCGATATAGCCATTGCCATTGGCCGTCTGGACTTTCTCCATCTCGGCCAGCATGTAATCGAGGCGTTTGCCGAGTTCCCCGTCCGGATCGTCGCCGGCCGCGATCATGTCCGCCAGCGCGGATAGATAATGCCCGGCGGTATGTCCGTCCAGCCCCATGCTTTCCCAATTCGGATAGGGCGGCTTCTTCGGCTGCAATCCCGCCTCGCGGAAAAACGGCGCGAGCAGACGGTCCGGGTCGTGGGCCAACAGATACTTCCGGTTGGCCGACGCCGCTTCCGAGAACGGTCCCGGCAGCAACCGCACGGCCGTCAGCGGAAATAGCGATGCCGGCGTCTTGGGTTCCACCGGTGCCCCGGCGGCGGTGGTTAGCATTGCCATGCCAAGCGCAAGCGGGCGAACGAACGAGAATCGGATGGATTTCATGGTGGCAGTATGGGATGTGAGATGATCCAGGCCGCGATCTATCGGACGATCAGCCGATAGAGCCCCGCTCCGTGGGGCGGAAGGTCCCGTGAGAAGGTTTCCTTGAACACGCCGAGGTTCTTGCGCGTCCAGAGATCGCGGACGGCGACTTCGCCGGTTAGTCCGAGATCGCCGAACGCGACGGCGACGTTCGCCGTTCCGCCTTTGGGCAACGCGGCGGCGTCCGTGCAAACGACGAACGCGATGGATCCCTCCGCGCTGCGGCGGTCGGGGGACAGCATTCCTTTCGCCTCGAACGCATCATACCCGGCGGGGATATCGAATTCGATCAGGGATTTCGAGTGGGTGCCGATGCCCTCGAAGCGCGCGCCGTCGTGGGTGAGGTTCTTGCGCGTCTCCCCGTGGCCGGCGCTCGCGGAAATCCAGTTGAGGTCGGTCAGTTTCAGCCTGCCCTTCGGACCGGTTAGAACAGGGGCGACCCACGAGGCGTGGTCGAAGTTGAAGTTGTCGCCGCCGTCCCCGACGATGAGGGCGAGCTTCCTGGCGCCATTCAGCGGGATCGAGATCTCGGCCACCTCCTTGCCGCGGATCAGCGGGCTGCGGTAGGCCGCTTTGGCCAGATCGTAGGGAAACGAATCGTCCCTGGCGTTGAAAAGGGCGAGGTAGCGGTCGCGGCTGCCGGGGATCCCGGCGGTCCAGACGATCCGGCCGTCGGTGGTGGATACGTGATGATTGTTAGAACCGCGCTGGTTGACCGCCAGCACCTCAGGGTTGGTTAGAAGATCGCGGGTGAACGGATCCATCCGGGTCATGTCGCCGCCGAAGATCAGCGGCGAGCGGGCGATGCACCACAGGCTCATGCAAAGGATCTGCTCGTCCTTGGTGAAACGGGTGGGGCGGCCGAACTCCACGATGCCGAACGGCAGCATATCCGCGTCCGGCCACGCGCCTTCGGTCCGGTAGCGGGTCCATTTCTCCAACCGCCCGAACATGCCGCGCAGAGGTTCCCAACGGTCCCAGAAGTCGTCGGAGATCCGCCACATGTTCGCGTTTCGCATCACGTGCCCGCCGCGTTCGATCGGCGTGTCCCCCGGCGAGAGACTGAGTACGATCTTGCGGCCGGTCTTGTCGATCGCCTTGCGGATCGCCTCGATTTCCGCGAGCTGTCCGTCGTCGTAGGCGCGAGAAATGTCATCGCATTTGACGAAGTCCACGCCCCATGAAGCGTAAAGTTGGAATAACGAATCGTAGTAATTCTGGGCGCCGGGTTTCTTCATGTCCACTCCGAACATATCCGGATTCCACGGGCAGGTGCTGCGGGTGTTGGCGATGTCCGCCGCGCGTGCGGTGGTGCCGGAGATGGCCGTGTTTTTCGCGACCGCCTGGCGCGGGATGCCGCGCATGATATGGATGCCGAAGCGGAGGCCTTTGCCGTGGACGTAGTCGGCCAGCTTTTTGAAACCGGCACCATTGGCAGCGGATGGAAACTTGGTGGTCGCAGGAAGCAAGCGGCTCAGGTCATCCATTTCCAGCAGCGCTCCGGGTTTGTAATCGTGACCTTTGGAGTTCGGTTCATACCACTGGATATCCACGGTGAAAATATCGTAGCCGGCGGGTTTGAGATGCTTAGCCATCGCGTCCGCCTGCTCCTTGCACTGCGCCTCGGTGATGGAGGTGCCGAAGTTATCCCAACTGTTCCATCCCATCGGAGGTGTGGGCGCGAACCCGCGAAACGGAAATTCCTCGGCGGACGCCGATGCGGCAATCACAAGGCTGGCTAACATTCGGATGGCAGTGTCCATGGTCGTGTTGTTCGGGTTTCGATGGCGATGCTTGCCAAGCGATCTTCGCGCGGTCCCGCAATCCGGGCAACCTGGAACCTCGGCAAGTTCGTAGGACGGTCATATCGTCGGCATTCCTAATCCGGCGGCGGGAATTCCGAGAGGAATCGTTGGAGGCCGGAAAGAGATCGCGATGGCAAATCGACCCCGAGACCATGCAGGAATGGTCATCACGGACGCCACCTCAATTCGTCTCTTGGAGGGCGGAAGGGAACCGTTCAAGTGGAGGGCAGGGATTTTCGTGCCACGCGGTTCCGCAATACCGGAGATTTGTGTCACCCCAACAGGAACTTTCGCGCAATGTGTTCTTGCCATCGGTTGATTTTCCACCATAATCGGGCCATCCGACCCCCCTTATGTCCGGCGAACAACCATTCCTGCATCTCTTCGAATCCCTGGGCCGCCTTCCGCAGTCCCACTCGGACGCTATCAACCGTGAAGCCTATCAAGCCTTGCTGGAGGTCTTGTCCGTGCCGCTGGACCACCCTGGGCGATGCATCCTGCTGCGCGCTCCGCGGGCCGGACACGGCAAGACCCATCTGCTTTCCCGCATCCAACATCATTTGGCTCCGGGCCACGAGTTCATCCCACTCCACCCTGCGAGCGGATGCCGGATCGACGCGCCGTCGGTGATCGACGACGCCCTCCGCCGCCTTGGCCGCCCGCTGCCGGCCGCCGGCGGACTTTGCGGGTTGGATCTGATTGTCCGCCGCTTGTATTCGCTGGCGCTGCAGCCGCTGGTCAGCTCGGGCGAAGTACCGTGCATCGACCGCGACGGTGCGCTGGCCTCGCTGAGAAACCGTCCGCTAGAGACCTTTGATTTCCACCATCCGAGCGCGGTCACCGCCCACTGGATCCGCGACAATTTCGAAGTCCTCGGCCCGCGCCTCGCGCTGGAGCTGTCCAACCTAACCGGCATCGCGCCGCGGGCGGTCGGGTTCTGGGTGGACGCGCTGTTCCATTTCGCGGTGACACCGATCGATGTTCCCGGCCGGGTGGACGCCCTTGCGCTCACCGTGTTTTCGTCGGGTTCCGGCGACGGCGTGGCCATGGAACGGCTATCCGCCCTGCTGGCGCTGCTCTCGCTGCTGATGCGGGTGGTTTTGGTGGCGGACGATCTGGAAGGTTTTTCGGCGGACGAGACCGCGGCTCTGCGGCTCGCGGCGTTCATCGGCTCGCTGCGGCACACGGCCGAGCGGCTGGACGTGGTGCTTTCGCTGAACCGCGATATTTGGGAGAGCGCTTTTATCCCGCGCCTGAGCGGCGGCTTGGCCGACCGGCTTTCCGAGGTGGTAGTGGAGTTGGAGCCCCTCACCGACGACCAAATCGTCGCGCTGCTTGAGTCCCGCGTCCCCGGATTGGGAATGCGAGTGCTCGACTACATGCGGAGCGAGAATCTGGAAACGCACGCCCGTGGCGTGCTGCGGGCCGCCGCGGCGGCTTGGACGCGCGCCTCCCGCCATCCGGGTGGCGCTCCGCCCCCGGCACCCCGCATCGAGCCGCCTCCGGCACTCGCCGAAACCGCCGCCCCGGCACCGGTTGCCGCCGCAGTGGCTGCCGCGCTCGCCGCGTTTACCGAGGAGGCACCCGCTACTCCCGTAGCCACGCCCGATGTCGCTCCGGTTGAGCCTCCGGCACCCGCTCCCGCGGATCCGGCACCGCCACCGGCTGCGCCGCCACCGCCGGAATCCCCGTTCCAAGCGGTGACCGAGCCCATCCTGGAACCCGCTCCACCGGCGCCCCCCCCAACGCCCGCCATTCCGGAAAAACCGGTGGCGCCCGTCGTTTCGACACCCTTTCAGCCGACGATGGCGTTTACCCCGCCGCCCGCCTGGCAGGCACCGGTCATTCATGAGGCCGCTCCGCCTCAGAATGCCCCCACCCCGCCGCCCGTGGCCGAACCCACGGTGCCGGCAGCTCCCCAACCCGATTTTCTTCAAGCCCCGCCCGCTTGGGATTCTCCGGTGATTCAGGCGTCCCCGCCAGTCGCACCCGATCCGGTCAGCCCTCCCATCACTCCTGTCACCCCGCCTCAGGTGACTCCTTCCGCAGTGTTCCAAGCGCCGTCGGCATGGCAATCTCCCGTCGTCACCGAACCGCAGGTGGTCGTGCCGGAGCCTCCGTCGGCCCCGGTTTTCGAGCCACCCGTGGCCCCGCCGACTCCCGCGCCATCGGTGGTACTCGAACCGCCTCCGGCATGGCAGCCGCCCGCATTCCATGAACTTTCGGCTGCCGCACCGGTTTTCGAAGCGGTAGCCCCCTCTCCCGCTCCGGTTGAGGCTCCCCAGCAGGTTTATTCGACCTCGCCGGTCTGGCAGCCCGCCGCTGCCGCCCCTGCGCCGGAAGCTCCCGCCGCACCGGAAATTCCGGCACCCCAGCCGTTTTCCCCGGTTTTTGAAACGATCGCCACTCCGCCGGTCGAGTTCCATCCCGCACAGCCGGAACCGATCACGCCCGAGCCCGCACCGGTGTTTCAAGCGTCTCCCCCGGCCTGGCAATCACCCGCGTTCCAGCCCGCCACTCCGCCACAGCACCCTCCGATGTGGCAGCCCCCCGTTCCACAGGAAACTCCGGCCCCTCTCTATGCCACCCCGGTTGGCACGCCGACGCAGGCCACATGGCACGAAGCGACCGCTCCCAGCGCGCCCTTCAGCCAGCCAGCGGCCCAGCCCGTTGCGGAGCCCGCTCCGGCTCCGGCACCGGTGCCCGAAACCCAGGCACCGATCGATCAGGACCGCGTGGAAGACCTGCTCCGGCAGTTCCGCGAGCGCTACAGCCGTCCGAATCCTTAATAAATCGAACATTCGCCTTGCGGCAGCGCCCCGCCTTGCGTCTTACTTGGCGCGGCGCAACGCATGAGCACTTCCACCACCGATTTCCAGTCTCCGGACAACCTCGCCCGCGCGGCAGGTGCCGCCGCCCACTATCAGTCGGAAACCGACGACCTGATGGGCGACAAGATGATCCTCAACATGGGACCATCCCACCCGGCCACCCACGGCGTGCTCCGGCTGATCCTCGAACTCGACGGGGAAACCATCCTCAAGGCCAGCCCGGACGTGGGCTTCCTCCATCGCGGCGATGAAAAGATCGCGGAAAACATGCACTACAACCAGTTTGTGCCGTACACCGACCGGTTGGACTACCTCGCCCCGCTGGCCAACAACGTCGCCTACGCCTGCGCGGTCGAGAAACTGATGGGCTGGACCCTCCCGCCGCGCGGCCAGGCTCTCCGCGTGTTATGTTGCGAACTCGCGCGCATCTCATCACATATGTTGGGCATCGGCGTCTGCGCGATGGATACCGGCGCGATGACCGCGTTCCTCTACACCATGACGGAGCGCGAGAAGATCCACAATTTCTGCGAGCAGCTCACCGGCGCACGGTTCACCACCTCCTACACCCGCGTCGGAGGCCAGATCCGCGACCTTCCGGCCGGGGCCGAATCCGCCGTCCGCAGCCTGCTCAAGGACTGCCTCGTGGCCCTCGACGAGATTTCCAAGCTGCTCGACAAGAACAAGATCTATCGGGACCGCATGATCGACATCGGGATCATCACCCGCGAGTCGGCGATTTCCTGGGGGCTCACCGGCCCCAATCTCCGTGGGTCGGGCGTGCCCCGCGACCTTCGCAAAGACAGTCCCTATCTGGGATATGAAAACTATGAGTTCGACGTGCCGGTCACCGAGGAAGGCGATTGCTACGCCCGCTATCTCGTGCGGATGGAGGAGGTCAAGCAGGCCGTTTCGATTTGCCGCCAGGTACTCGACAAGATGCCCTCCGGCCCGGTCAACGTGGTCGATGCGAAAAGCACCCTTCCCAACAAGGAAAAGGTGCTGATGTCGATGGAGGAACTCATCAACCACTTCATCGTCGCCACCCAGGGCATCGACGCGCCGCCCGGCGAGGTCTATTTCGCCGCGGAAAACCCCAAGGGCGAACTCGGATTTTTCATCCACTCCAAAGGCGGCGGAGTCCCCCACCGTCTGAAAATCCGCAGCCCCTCGTTCTGCAACCTTTCGATTCTTCCGAAACTGCTTCCGGGCCACATGGTCTCCGACGTTCCTGCCGTTCTCGGATCGCTCGATTTCGTCATGGGAGAATGCGACCGCTGACGCCACTCCCGGTTTTCGCCCAACAGCCAATTGGATAGATATGTCCCACTCCCCTCTCGAAGATTCCATCGCCTCGCATGAAACGCCGGGGACGCGCCACTTCGCGCCGTTCGCGGTGACGCCCGACCTGGACGCGGCCGCCGACGAAGCCGTTTCCCATTACCCGGAGAAGCGCTCCGCCACCCTGCCGCTGCTACACATGGTCCAGCACCGGTTCGGGTTCATCTCCGCCGCCGCCATCGACTGGATCGCCGCGAAACTCCAACTGGAGCCGATCAAAGTGGTCGAAGTGGTCACCTTCTATCCGGGATTCCGGCAGTCGGCTCCCGGAAAATTCCACATCCGTGTCTGCCGGACGCTCTCCTGCGCCATGGGCGGAAGCCACGAACTGATGGACAGACTCTGCGAAATCACCGGCATCGACCGCTCGCAGTGCGACCCTCACCACCATCCGATCGCCGTTTCCCCGTGCGGAAATTTCTCGGTCGAATTCGCCGAGTGCCTCGCCTCCTGCGGCACCGCCCCGGTGTGCATGGTCAACGACGACTTCCACGAAGGCATCACCTCCGACAAGGCGGAAGCCCTCCTCGCGAAATACCGCGCGTAGGCCCGGGCCATGGCGCCAGCTAACAGACAGACGACCTTGGCCAACCTACCTGTGGGCCTGCCCTTGAGCGGCGTGTCCACGCCTCGACTATAGGTTTTGGGAATCCAATTTGGCTTGTTTATATTCCCGGTCCTCCCTGAACCACTCGCCCTGCCAGTGGTGGGCGGCATAGGCCAGCGGATGGTTCTCCCGTCGAAAATCCGGAGGTGGGGTTTCCGCGAAAAAGTAGGGATAGACCGCTTCACGGGACCAGCCGACAACGTCTCCGTGTTCGAAGATCCATCCCGCCAACAAACCCGACTCACATTCGACAGGACGTCCGCTCCAGTTTCCGTTCAACCATGCCGCAAGCGAGTTTTCAATCGCCTTCGGTCCGGAAATGGCCAGCACATCCCAGGGATTGTCCGGACGCTCGTCTCCGAGTACGGCCCGGATCCGGTAGAGGTGCATGTCCCAGAAGGGGTGTCTGGCGGGACTTGCGAGTATCGAGCATGTGGGAGACTCCGGCCCGGGAAATATGAAGCCGAAGTGAACGCAGTCGGTCGCCATGATCTCCGGCAGCGGACCAAGCAGCTCCATATCGTGGTCCATGTACAATCCGCCGAATTGCCGGAGAATCTCGTAACGGACCAGATCGGGCCGGATTCCCATGCCAAGTGCCTCGTTGAGCATTGCCCCGCCGCACAACGATCGGGCGGCGAGTTCCGGCAGATCGGCATCCGTCCAAAGCCGGTATTCCCAATCGGGAAGCCATTTTGCGATGCTTGCCTGCCAAGGCAGCGCGATTTCCGGAAACGGGTTCTTTCCCAGCCAGATTTGGTGTACGGTTTTCGGGATCATGGATTTTTTGTGGTTTGTTGCATCGGGAGAAAAGGGCGCAGCTTTGAGAATGCCTGGGCCACGGCCATCCACATGTCCAGATAGCTGTATGTGGCCAGGCGTCCGAGGAAAACGGTCCCCATTTCAGCGGTGGCCAGTGCCCGGTATTTCTGGTAGATCGCCATCCCATCTCCGAATGGAACGGGGTAATACGGATCGTTGCCCGCCTCGTGGGCCAGCGGATATTCGCGGGTGACGAGAGTGTGGGGCGGGGTTTCACCGGAAAACCACGCGTGATCGTAGATGCGTGTGTAGGGCAGCCGGTTGCATTGGTTGATGACCGGATGGGGCAGCCGATCAGGACTCCACTCGTGTTCGAAACGCAACGAGCGGTAGGGAAGCGGTCCATGTACACAATCGAAATAGTCGTCGATCTTGCCGGTATAGATCACCCGGTCGCCGGGCTTGCGGTGGCGGCGCCACTCGTCAGGGTTCACTCCGAGACGAACGGGAATGCCATCCAGCATGTTAGAGAACATCGCGGCATAGCCACACGCCGGTTGGCCCTGGAACTCGTCGGTGAAATAGCGGTCGTCGTCATTGTCCCGGCGGGTTGGCACGCGGCCGGTGATGGCCGCGGGAAGTTCCTTCCATGGCACCCCCCACTGTTTCTCCGAGTATTCGGCGAAAATCAGATCCCGGATTTCCTCGTCGGTTAGAGCGTGGCCAATCTGGCGTTCGGTGACTTTCGAATAGGGGATCGATATGCGGCCCAGAGCGGTGTCCGCCATCACCTTGTGCCGATAGTCGGTCCACGCGGTGAATCGGGATAGGAACTCCCACACGGCGCGGTCGTTGGTGTGAAAAAGATGCGGGCCGTAACGGTGGACGGTCACGCCGTTGATCCGTTCGTCGTGGCAGTTTCCACCGGTTTGGGAGCGGGTTTCCCAGATTTCCACATGGTGCCCGGCATCGGCCAGCAGCCGCGCCGCGGCGCTACCCGAGATTCCGGAACCGACAACGTGGAATTTCATAATGGACGGACCGAGAACGGGCGGGTGCGTACTGTGACCGGAGCTTGGTTTCCGGGTCATCCGACTGCATCGGCAAGGCGGCGGTTGGGCAGGGGCTGCCAATCCGCGCGGATGAACGGAAGGCCGAAGATATGCAGCCAGAGCTTTTCGTAGATGTAGCCGTGGGAGTAGTGCCCCTGGGCAAGAGCGCGCATTTGCGGGATGCATTCCCTGGGGATCATCGACAGCCGCTCGTTCCGCACGCCGAACATGGCTCCGTAACCGAACCGCGCGAGGGATGCCCGCCAGGCATCCGCCGCCAGATCGGTCAAGCCGCACAACTCAAGAAAATGCCCGCTGATGCTCCAACCCCGCGGCAACCGGTGATGCTGGCTATAGTCTTTGAAGATGTTTCGCCCGCCCCCGTCCTGCCATGTGGTTGTGTCCAGAGTGGCGGGGCTGTAGAATTCCGTGTAAACCGGGATGTCGCCCACCCATTCCCGGTCCTCCATGACGCGCAGATTGGCGGGAGGGATGTCGGAAGCCGCCATATACCCGGAAGTGAGGGGCTGGACCTCCGCCCAGTGGCCGCGCAGGTCGAGAAGTTTCAGTAGGTCCGGGCTGTGCGGAAACGGATCGCCCTGGCAGAATACGGTCCATTCGTCCGCGGGACCGTGGCCGTGGGTCTGCAAATGGTGCAGATAGGTGTCCGCCTCACGACCTTGGTTGGGAAGGACCTCCAGCTTGTCGATCCGGGCCAACACCTTGGCATCGAGTATCTCCGGACCCTTGTTGTAGAGCACAACGGTGATGTCATCAGGCACATCCAGCAGCCAGCCAATGTCCTCCTTGTAGCGCGCCACCACCAGAGTGACGGGATGGACGCCTGCCACGGGTGCGGGTGATCTCCTCTCCGCCTGCTCCGCTCTCTTTGTTTCCAGGGCCGCTTCCAACAGCGGGCTGCGCGCGGTTCCGGTGCCCTTCATGATCTCAAGCTTCGCGGCCAGATCCACGGCCCCGAAATACAGAACCTCGCTCCGCGGATTCGCCCAGGTGGCGTATTCAACGTCCAACGCGAACCAATGGTTGGCCGTACGGTCGTTCCAGGCGATGAACGTGAGCACCCCGGCACAGGCCATGCGCGGATAGAGCGCGGCCAGCAGGAACCATTCGTCGAAGCCGTAGCTGGGCCAGTCGGAGCCGAAAACCGGAGTCTCGCGGCGGATCTCCTCCGTGGCACCGATGGTGCAGTGGCCGGGCATGGTTCCGCGCAGGGTGTGCCAGATCATCGCCTTCATCAGGTCCGCCACCGGATAGCCGCCCGCCGCGCCGAACTGGCAGGCGTTGATCGGGCGATAGAAACCCGGATCGTTGTCCGGCCCGCCGCCGTCCAGGATGTAAGGCGCGCGCCACAGACCGTGCCCGGCCTGCATCGCGTGTTCGCTGCGCTCAATGTTGTGGAGAATTTCGGGAGCGTGGTCGGCATCGGTGATGGTAACCCAGCGGTCGGGCTCCTCAAACGCCAGGAACCGCCACAGCGCGCCGGGGTTGTGGCGGAGCGACGAAGCCTTCATCACCATCACCTCGCAGCCCGCAGCAACCAGATCCTCCACCAGAAACTCCAGATCCGCCGCCAGATAGACGCGGAAAACAATGTCCGGACGCTCCTCCCGGAGCTTCTCCGCCCCGTCCAGCAGAGGCCGCACATAGTGCTCCCACGGCGCGTGCCGGGACACCAGGCCCAGACGCTTCGCGTCCATCAGCAGGCTCCGGGACGGCTGCGGAAAGTCCGGCTCCGAGGCATGGGCGGGCTTCCAGAACAGGCTGGTGGCCACCAGATGCGGTCCGAAACGGGGATTCTCCACCCGCGCCACCCCGCAGAGTTCCGCTAGCATAGCTCGGTCTCTATCCGTTGCAACTTCCTGATATTCCAACACTTGCGCGTCGCTCAGCACGGGGAAAACATCGGTCCAACTCATGGTCATTCGGGGTAGGGATTGATAGCCGGAGAAAAAAGTTTGCCTCTCCGTGAGAAAAAACTTGCGTCCCCCCCCCCCCATTGTGGCAAGAGAAAAATGCGCTTGCGCGAAAATCAATCCAAATCCATCATGAATCCGCAACCGAACTCCGGTCCGTCAAACCCCTCCGTGAACACTTTCACACGTAGATCCTTCATGAAAACATCCGCCCTAACCGTCGGCGCGGTGGCACTGCTCTCGCAGGGAAAGGCGCTGGGGGATGGGGTGGGAGGGAATAATTCTAGCACAATTCCACAGATCAATCCTCCATACGGCGCTGGCGTTAAGAGAACAGAGCCTACTGCGAACAATCCCGTAAACTCGGTTGTTGAGAACTTTGGATTGGGTCAAAATTATCAATTTGTAACGACAGTAGTTTCACCTTGCGCGGAGAATGCATGCAAACAATTTGATGAGGTAAAATACGTCTGTAAGGTCGAGGCTTTGATATCCGGAAGTGTCACTGGCCTGAGTGTAGCTCACTCCCGTAATTTCATAGCATTTCAGGTCCTCACCGCTGATCAGAACAGCTCCGTCATTTATTCTTGGGAGGTAACAAGCCAAGGCTCTGCGTCGATTCAGCCGAAAAAAAGGGAATTTACGTCAGGCGGTACGATACTGATCGACGAAGACACCTACAGACTTTCGATTGAATCTGAGCGCACGGCTTGTGGAGCCAATACTGTCGGAGTCAAGGCGCGGGCTGTTTTGAAGAACTTGTCGACCAATGTTGTTACTCCACTGGCTTGGACACCGGAAAGGCTAACCGTATGGCAGACTTGTGATAGCGGTCAATAACAAATCCGTAGCTTTTGCGTTGGTGCTCGCATGCGCGGTATCGGGTTCATGCAACAGAAGAAGTGCTCGGACTGATAACGACAACCCTCCGCCGGGCGAGAGGGCTGTATCAACTCAAGTGCCGGCAATTACCGTTAGATCCCCGGGCCCGACTGCGGCGGTTCCAAACGGAGAATCTGTGTCGAAAGTAGGCTGCTACCATTCCGGACAGATGCTCGCATCGGACATCGTATCACTCAAGGGTGACTACCCGCAGGTCAGCCAGAGAGTCAGCGAGGCATTGGCAAAACTGGAATCCGACGAGCAACGAACGCTGTTTATGGAAGGATTGATCCGGACACTTCCGCCCGACCTATTCGAGATCCAGTGGAATTTGGCTGGCGAGTTTGTAGAGTCCATCACAGCACGGACCAATCTGCTCGCAGAAGCAATTCGTGATGCTGCGAAAGTGGATCGATCATGGGCATTCGAGAAACTGCGGTCCCACGAGGATCCGGTCGTCTGCGAGGCGGCCCTCCAAGGGGTTGTCAAATCGATCAAGTCTGATGATGGCCTGCTTGAGACAGTCGAAATCATCAGGAAGGAACTTGGGGATTCCGATGTTTATTCCCAGGCGTTGTATCATTGGCTTTCCGAATTGCATGACCAACCCGAGGTCTCCATCCCTTTGGAAATGGCCAAGGAGCTACTGTTTGATCCGCGGGTTAATGCCAAAATGAAGGAACAATTTGCCGATATTTATATAAGCTCGGCCGACGCCATTCCACCATTGGAAGCCGCCCGCCTGTTGGATCAAGAGAAGGTTCTGGACGGTGGCTGGAAGCAAATTGTGGCGGCGGGTGCGAAACTGACAGGTGCGGAGGCGGACGAGTTCATCGGTCTTGTCTTCAACGCTTCCAAATACAGGATTATCGATTTCATGGGCGAATACATGAAGTCAAATCAACCGGAACATGTTTTTGATCGGATTGAAGCGTATCCGGAAAATGCTCGTGTATCAATGTTGTGCGCCACCTCGCTATACGCCATCGAAAACAACCGGATTTCCGAGCTTCTTTCAAAGGTGGATCAGTTTCCGGAGTCGGTCCGAGGAGGGATAATCGAGAGCGTCATGAATGATTGCGGCCGCAACCACATCCCAAGGGAGAGGATTGAGGCAATCTTCCAGTACGGCGGCGGGAATCCCAAACTTGAGAAAATCTACAACCACTACTTGCCCAAGTGATGGCAGCACGTTCATTTACACGCGTCCGGGTAACCGCGTCTATCGGATTGGCCCTACTTGCGGCGGGTATGTGGGTTTCCGTTTCCGGTGCCCGGAGACAGTCAGGAGGACCACCGCAGGCGGCGGAAAATGCCCCTCAGATCGTTTCTGATCGCCCTCGGGCAGCACCCCAAGGAGGTAATGTCACATCGTTTCGGGCTGAGATTCGGCGCGACGCTCAAAAGGGATGGGAAACACTCATCGCCGACACATCCTGGAACAACCTCCAAAAGATCGCAGCCTATATGGCCGTATGGATTGACGAAGATCCGAATGCAGCAATTGAAGCGTTCGGAACTCTTGCACGGGACCACCCGAACTTGGTTGGCGACATTGCCGTGTTTTGCGGAGACCAATGGTCCGGCAAGGGATGGGCCGCCGTAGAAGCAAGAGCGAAAGAGCGTTTGAATGGTTTCGAACTGAAAGCTTTCATCCTCGTGGTTGCGCGCGGAGCGGTGGAAAGCGATCCGAGTAGCGCGCTTCGGATCCTTGATAATCTTGGGGATCCGGTTGTGGGAGACCTTCTGAGCGCGCAACGCCATGTTCGGGGCTTTGTGGTTGAAGCCAGCGTGAAGCGAGATTTCGGAATGACTTTGGAATGGCTCGAGAAACACAGGTCATGGAGTGATGAATGGAGGAGTTTTTGCCGGGCATGCGCAGAAGGCGGCGTTGATAGGATTGCAGGTGCGGATCTGACGCGTGTGTTGTCAAACGTGCCGCTGCCGAACGGACCCGCTTTGGAAGGATTTATGGTCTTGGGCAAGGGGCAAAATCGCGAAGCCGCCTTTAAGCTCGTGCGTGCGATGGATTCGGTTGACACCTCCGGTGAAATGGAACAGGCGAGATCCGGCCTGATCTCGGTGCTAGCTGAGCATACCCCCGAGATCTTCGATTCAAGCTATTTCAATGCTAATAACGCCTCCGACGCGGTTGCAGTGGGGATGGCACGAAAAGGATCATTCAAGGACAGCCTTGAGTGGGCCGAGACGCTCCGGACAACCGGGGCCGAGGCTCCGGCAATCAAAGGAATTGTCTATCAGATGATGCATGCAAATTCCTACATGGGAAGCCGAGAAATAGGTAATTTGGATGATGCATCCCCACAGAAGGCAATTGCGATCAGCACCATGATCGAGTGGCTGCGATCAAGGGGCAAAACAGGCGACGCGGAGATTTGGCAGAAACACTTGGATGGATTGAAAAGGCCGGAATAGGTTCCCAAGTCATTATCGCTTGGGGTGGGTTATGTTTTGAGTGTTTTCAGGCTTTCCCCCTCACCTCCCCTTCCTCACCACCGCGGCGAAGCCGCCGCCCTGGGCCATGCGGATGGTGAATTTCGAATCCTTGGTGAGTTGGGTTTCCTTCACCACGTGGTCGGTGCCTTCGTTGGCGGCGTTGGGGCCGTCTTCACAGCTTTTCATGGTGAACCCGCCGGCGCCGAGGAAGTCCGCCTTCACCGTGAGGTCGCGCGGGGTCCAGTTGGTCAGGGCGCCGATCCACCATGCTCTCGGCACCAAAAGGCGGAATACCGAATCGACTGTGAAGCGAGACGTTAACCTCGTAATCGGCCACCAAACCGTCGGAGAAAGCAGGATAGCCACCAGTCCAGTTCATGGGATCTCGGGACAGGGATTGATAGCCGGAGAAAAAAGTTTGCCTCACCGTGAGAAAAAACTTGCCTCCCCCCCCCCTTTATGGCAAGGGAAAAATGCGCTTGCGCGAAAATCAATCCAATACCATCATGAACCCGCAACCGAACTCCGGTCCGTCAAACCCCGCCGTGAACACTTTCACACGTAGATCCTTCATGAAGACCACCGCCCTAACCGTCGGCGCGGTGGCACTGCTCTCGCAGGGGAAGGCGCTGGGACAGGGAGAAGTCAGTAGTACTTTGACGATTGTGACGGGAACAAAGGGCGTTGTTAGAACGCTGCCGTCCGCGCCGCCGCCATCCCTTACTTGGAATGATCCCTATACCGCCTTTACTGCACTCATAGAGATTATATCTCCGCTCAAAGATCCGGACACATGTAGAGTCCCCTATGATCAGATTGAATATTGCTGCAAGCTGGACCTTCTTCATCCTCAGACAAACCAGATTCTTCCCAATTCGAGTATAGCAATGAACCGCTATTTCATCGCTTGGACGGACACATTAGACAAGGTTGTAACAGCCGAGACGACAACTCCCAACTCGACAACGACTCAGCAAATCACGCAGGAAACATACGATTGGGTGACGGCACCGGCAACCCTTGGAGGCATAGATTACTACGTTGGAATTCAGGTTAAGCGCACAGCGTGTGGTGGAAATGTCGTCGGCGTGTGTGCCCGCTTAAGGTTGAAGAAAAAGAGCAACGGGCAGATCATCAATGGCAACTATAGCCCGGCGCGTGAAACCGCATGGCAACCCTGTGTGCCACAGTGAAATCTCTCTGCGGAATAGCACGAGGGCTACAAGCCTCAATAGTAGTCCTATCGGGCATATTGGTGGGGTCGTGCGAAAAGCAACCCAGTGATCAGAATGCACATCGTGCTTCGGCAACACCCGACCTCCACCGCCCTGCGTTGGAAGGTCGGGAGATCCGGACTCAAGGGTCTGGTGATCGGCTTTCGGAAATACAGGCAATGGCAGATGCCGTTCACGCGTTCGCGTCCAGTATTGCCAACCTCTACAAGGATCATGATGCGGCCATGGCACGCATTGATGCCCACCTTGCCGAGCTGCCGTCGGAGGAAGATCGAATGCGGTTCGTCAACATGTTGGTCCGTGAGATTCCTAGCTCCGCGTATGTTCTTCGGTGGGATGTTGTTGGGAAATACATCAACAGTCCCGGCCTGCGCGTTCCCCTGCTTGGCATGGTTCTCCGTGACTCGCTTCCTGAAGATACCGATTGGGTGATTGCCCGCATCAATGAGTCGGAGAACCCCGAGCTATGCCGACGCGGAGTCGACAGCACGGTTAATTTCATTTTCGACAGTGTCGACCCCAGTGAAATACCCGCTTGGTTGGAGAAAGCCTTTACGGACGACGAGCTATTCAACATGGGGCTTGATTTTTGGCTTTCCGAACTCGGGAGCAAGAACGAGGTGGCCAAATGCGCCGACATCTACGGTCAACTCCTAAAAAGCTCCCGGATAGAAAAGAAGGTCAAATCCCAACTCGCGGATTACTATATGGCATTGCCAAGTAACGATACGCCAGTGGACCGGGCCGCGTTTTTGTTGGAACAAGGCGTTACCGACGGCGGGTGGAAATCCATCATTGACGCCGGATCACGATTGTCGGGAGACAACCTGAACCTATTCTTCGATAGCGTCTTTCAAGCGTCACCTTATGTTCAGGGCGATTTTGTAAAAGCGTATGTTGCCAATCACGACACCGCCGATGTGATTACGGACTTTCCAAGCCGTAGCGAGGCTGCGCGACGGATCATTCTGATTGGTGCTGCCGACCAAGTATTCAAAAAGGAGCTAACCGCCCAATTGTCGGAGGCGCTGGGGAAACTCCCCCTTGCGGAGGCAAATCGCTTGGCTGATCGTGCGGTGTGGCTGGCGGCCCAGAGCAACATCCCCTTGGACAAAATCACACCGCTGATGGACATTGGCGGAGAATCGTCGCGGCGAATGGAGATCTACCAGGCGCCAAAGAAGTGGAATCCACAATAGCAGGGGTGCAAAATGTCTGCTAGCCAATTGAGGTTTGGAGCGCTTGTTGGCATTGCCCTCGTGGCCGTTGTGATTTTGTCAAGGAATATTCGGGTCGCAGACTCAGGGAAGCCGGCATCTGTATCCGCTGGGGCCGCTACCATTCCAGCGCAGGGTACGCCTGCCACCAGTGCCAGAATGTCGATGGCCAAATGGGATGATCTCATAAGGGATCGCGAGAGGCGTGCCGATTCGATTCCCAGTGCCTTCCGAAAATGGCTGGCGACTGATTACGAAAGCGCCTTGATTGGCTTACGGGATCTCGCAAAAATCGATCCCGATCTGGCAAACAGAGCATGTTTCGAATTGGATTTCGTGAAGGATGGGCCTGAAATCGAGCGGATTTTGGACTTCGCCAACCGGACGCTGACGGGAGACACACTCCACATGTTCCAGGCCGGGCTCGCGGTCGCATTGGCGGGTCAGAACCCCGTGCAGGCGCTGGATCTTTTCGCGGATTCAGGGATATCCAATGGTGAAAAATTGTATCCGGATGCACAGCGCATGCTCGACTCGGTCTTTCGGCGATCTTCCGCCGCAGATCCCGCCGCGGTGATTTCCTGGGCGAAGCGGCATCAGGCGGAGAAATTTCCGGTTCGGTGGGATTCGATATGTTCGGGCATGGCTCCAAACCACGGCAAGCCGCTTGATATAAACTTGCTCAAATCTCTCGTCGCGGCTATGCCCTCGGATGCGGTGCTCGCCACGAAGTATCTTTTTCTTTGCGGACCGAATTCGGCAGAGTCGAGACTGACAAACTCACACGCGCTCCTGGCATGTTTGCCGGATGATCCTGCCGGGACCGGAATCCAAATGCGAGCGTCGCTTCTCGATGTGGTCGCCCGCCACTCCCCGGATCTTTTCCGTGGCGGGGACTATGTCTACCAGCAACCCAAAGACGCTTACTCGATTGGACAGGGGCTTCCCAAAGTCAGCTTGGAGACTGATCTTGCATGGGCTAACGCGATAACAGTCCCAGAAACCAAGGATTTTGCCATCAAAGGGGTCGTTCATGGTATGCTTGAGGAGGATTCCCATTTCACGAGTGATTGCATCCGCCGGATGCGGCAGGATGATCCCATGCGGCAGAAAGCAGTGCTTGCGATGGTGGAATGGCTGGAGACCCGCGGAATGACACAGGAAGCCGCTCCTTGGCGTGAACAGTTGTCTCGATGAATTGGCAATTGGTTGCAACTCAGGATGTTTTTGACGGAGAACTTCTCGCCATGATTGCGCCTGCCAGCGCAAAGTGCCTGGGGCCAGAAGTTTCGTCACCGTATCTCCTCGGCTGATCTGGTAGAAGAACTGCTGGCGGTTCAGGTCGCCGAAATCCAAATTGCCGCGAATTTCGGGTCACGCGCCCTCAAAATCGTAAATAACATGATCAACGCAAATGGAAATATCGCTCCCAGAGTGAATGTGGAGCACATCCCGCGGTTTGAGCCCCCCCAATTCCGAATCAGCACCGAGCATGACCCATTGGATGACGGCTCGCTTCGGCTGACTGGTCCCGTTTGGCTTGTGGGAGATGGCCGGAGTGGGACGACGTGGCTTTTGGAGATGCTGAATCATGACTGCGGCTGGAAAGTTTTGTTTGAGCCGTTCCATCCCGAGGCGTTGTCTTCCAGTGGCGGTTTCGTTCCCTTCCAGCACATTCCATCGCTGCCGGATGGCGACCTCCTGGCGGATGTGGTGGATGCCGTTTTCCACGGCCGGTTCCATCATCCGCGCTGCGAACCCTACACTCCGGTTCCCGCAGGGGAGTCGGCACTGACACACGGTCTTCTGGTCAAGGACATTTTCGCCCACCTGATGCTTCCGTGGTGCATGAAGCGCCATCCGGAGATCCGTCCCATCCTATTGCTCCGCCATCCGTTCGCGGTCGCCTTGTCGAAGGTGCGTCTGACCGGCTCGTTTTGGGCGAGGGAACCCGATTCACTGTTGGCTCAGGACAGCCTGCGCGCCGCCTTTCCGGAAACCTGGAAGGAGGCGTTGGCGGGCGCGCGAACGCCTTTCCGAAAATTCGTCGCGATTTGGTGCGCGGTGCACCGGATGCTGCTGTCCCTCCCCGAGTGCGCGAACGCGCTCGTGGTGTTTTACGAGGATTTGCTGTGTGCCCCGGAGTCGGAACTCAGGCGGATCTTCGCCTGGATAGGCAAGCCGCTGGAGGATTGCGCCCTACCCGAGACGCTGCGGAAAGCGATAGCCAAGCCCAGCAGCCAATCCGTATCGCCCACCGAAACAGGAGCACAGGCCCGGCTGTGCAAATGGATGGTGGAAACTCCCAGAGGTGAAATCGAATACGGCCTGGAATTGCTGCGGATCTTCGGGATGGATGGCATCTACGGCGCATCCGCCATGCCCGATGCCTCCAAGCTGCGGGATCTTGCGGGAAAAACGATCATCGGGTGGCAGGAAGCCGGAAATGTTGTTCCGAATGAACGGCAGGTTTTCGTGCCCGCTGTGACCGACGCGAGGGTTGGTTTCGGGTCGCTCGGCAGAGGCGGTCTGCTGGGTTATGACACGCCTTGCTCGTGCGGAATCGAACTTGGCGATCTGGATGGTGGCGACACCGTTTTTTCCGCGCACGCCCCATCCCGACTGACGATCAATCTTCCCGGCCCCGCCCGCGTCTATGGCGCGATGAATGGCACATCCCACCCCTGCCGGAGCGGGTATTGCCATTTCACCGTTGACGGCCAACCGATAGGCCGCCTGTGCCTGCCATACGAACGAACGGCATGCGTGGAACTCGCTCCCGGCGCGCACGAGCTTCTTGTGACATGCAAGGACAACACAGGCCAACACAGCGTCTGGATCATCCAACCGGCGGAACCCGGGAAGCCAAGCGGCAAAGGGACGCCAGTGCAACTGGCTCTGGCAACAATCGCCTGCTATCCGGCAGCCGACGCGGCCGAGGTTCTCTGGCCCCTGGCGAGAAGCGCGCGCCGGTCCGGCCACGCGCTGCACGTGATGGGAGTCGATACCCACTACGGGACCCATGCGGAGACGAAAATACACCGGCTTCTCGAGTGGGTCCGGGGCATGGATGCGGAGCATATCCTGTTTGCCGACGGGCGGGATTCGCTAGTTATCGGCGGATCCGAGGAGATTCTCAGTGAATTCCGCTCGTTCGGCACGGATTTCGTCGTTTCCATGGAGAAGGAATGCTGGCCGGTGAAACAACCCGCGTGGACGGATTCATTTCCAAAGCAAACGGATCGGCGCAACTGGCCGAACGCCGGCGGATGGATCGGGACCAAGAGCGGCGTGGTCAGGGTGTTGACCGAGGCGATCCGCCGCCAACAGGCACTGCGAATTGGCATAAGCACCGACCCCGGTCCGCTCAGAGGAATGGACCTGAGCGAGCTTATCGAGAACGATCAGTTTCTGATGCAGGCGCTGTATCTGGACAACCGGATTCAGGGAGATGCCAACTGCCGGATCTTCACCACCATCGGAACCGCGGATTCGTTTCACCTTTCGCGGAACCCCGAATATGAAATCAGGAAGTCGCGTGTTTTGTTGAAATCCACGGGAGCAACTCCGGCGGTTTTGCATTTCTCCGGTCCGAGTTGCGGTCTCTGTCGTGACCAGTGGGCGGAACTGCTGGATAAGTTCTGCGGCAAACGCTCCGGATGAGCATGGGCGACCACGCAATCCTGTTGATAGAGTTCGAACACAAGCCCGCCGTGGAAGCTTTGTTCGGCGCTTCAACGCCAATTTAGCCGGCAAAAGCAAATGCATATCCCCTATCTACGGGCCAAATCAAGACACTGCGAAAACCCGCGTCTCCACTAGACACGCGCGACGGGACCACTCTGAATCCTAAACCCCGAAAAATTTTAAAGATTTTGATTTTTGTGTTTACAGATCTGCAATTTTGGTGAAATTTCAAGGCGGCCCTACTGCATGGCCCCCTGAATCATCATGCACCCCCGATCTTCTCGCAAGGGCAGGCTGGAAGCCAAAGCCCGGTCGATTCGCCACAAGCGTCCGTTTGTGGCGGCGGTGCTTGCTTCGGCCATCCACTACCTTTGTTTGGTGGCGACCGTAACTTGCGGGGTGATTTTCGCGCTCGATCCCCAGCAGAGAACGATGCGTGCTCTGGTGGCCTGCCTCGGGCTGTCACTCGTTTCCTGGCTGATCGCCTATTTCAGGCGCCGCGCGGCGGTGTGTCCGCTGTGCAAGGGCACGCCGATGCTCCATTCCGGGGCGCTTCCCCACGCCAAGGCGTTTCGTCTCCCTCCGTTCAATCACGGCGTTACCGCGGTTTTGAGTACGTTGGTGTCCCAGCAGTTCACCTGCATGTATTGCGGATGCCGCTTCGATCTGCTTAAGGAGTCGTCCCAGCATGTTTATACCGATGACGACCGGGCGCCCGCGCCTGGGGTTCCCCTCACCCGTCTGCCCGCGCGCCCGCGTGGCTCTGCGCCAGCGGCCACGCCACCTCTGGCACCAATCCGCGCCACCTTGCATCCTCCGACGCAATCATTCTGAGCACGTCGCGACCGGTGTGAAGCAGAAGGTCGCTGTCCTCGCAAGCGATGCCCACAATCCGCCGGTTTTCCCGGAAGTGCCGGTAAAGATGCACGCAATCCGCGGGTGCCATAAAGTTTTCCACCGAAACAAGCTCGCCGGTTCGGCGGTTTTTCCACGGGAACACATGAAGGGTCACCTGTTTGACAAACAGCCTGCCAAACGATTCCAACAGACCGCCGGCAAGGTTCTCGGACCATTTCGGTTTGAACAACTCGTTGAGCAGGCCGATGCTGAGGATGATGCCTATAGGCCGGTTGGTGCAGCGCCCGAGCACCGCGGCGATGCGGTGGAATTCGGGGCAATTCGAGAGCAGCACGGTGATTCCGAGCGCCTGGAGCGCGTCCGCGCGCTCGATGAAGTCCACGGGATCCACGCCGGCGTCGCGCAGGAGGTTCTGTAGGGTGATCTCGCAGAGGACCAGCTCGCGGCCGGTGTCCGCCTGATCCAGCAAACCGAGAAACCCCTCCCTGGCGCCGCGGATCATTTCCAGATGGAGGTTCATGACCGGATCGAAGCTCCCCCGCAGCAACAGCAGCGGACGCCGATAGAGTGCCTCGGCCGGCTGCACGACCTCGCCGGTGGGAAGAAACATCGTCGCGTCGGTTAGACCGCTTTGGACCAGTTGCAGGGCGCACAGCCGGTTGTCGAAATTCATGTATCCGTGGCCGCCCAGTTTCAGCAGATCCACTTCGACCCGCCCCGGCGAAAGGTTTTCCACCAGCGCCTCCACGAACCGCCGGAGATTGCCGCGGTGGTGGAATGCGGCGTATATCAGATTCACGCCCACCACGCCGAGCGCGTCCATCTGTTCGTTGCCGTCGTCATCCAACAATCGCACGTGAAGAATGATATCCGTCGGCGGATCGCCGGGTTGGCGCTGGAATCGGATACCCAACCATCCGTGGCACTCGCCGGTGTCCTTCCATCCCCGCGCCTTCACCGTGTTGCAGAACGCAAAGAACCGTGTATCGGACCCGCGCCGCGGCGCCAACCGCTCCAACAGAATCCCGAACTCGTGATCCATCATCGCGGTCAGGCGCTCGGCGGACACGTAGCGCGCGGCTTTGCCATAGATCGCGTCGCTCATCGTCATGTCGTAGGCGGAAATCGATTTCGCCATCATGCCGGCGGTGCCGGATGCCCTGAAAAACCAATTCGCCGTCTCCTGACCCGCGCCGATCTCCGCGAAGGTCCCGTAAATCCCGGCATCGAGATTCAATTCGAGGGCCTTGTCGTAGGTTCCGGCGGTCATGTGGCTGGGTTGTTAGGTTCCACCCAGCCATCCGCCACCCAATCGGTTATCAGAACCTGGTTGCTTCCCTCCGCCGCACCTTCCGGAAACTTCAGCCGCAGGATCATCGGCGATTGCTTGGCATCCGGATCCACCCGGATCTTCGAGTCGAGCAGCGTATCCCTTTCCACATAGCCGTAAACAGAGGTTTCACCATCGAGGGATTCCAACCTCAGCGACCTCCACTTGCGATCATCGGTGAACGTGAAATTGTAATAGTCCACCGCCTTCACGATCACCCGGAAGAGCTTGGGCTGCGCCGGACGGTCCGCTAGAAACCCGGGCCACGGGGTCTCGCTCCATCCGACCCAACTTTCCCAGTCGATCCGCAAGCCATCCGCGGTCCAGACGAAATTCATCACCTTGGTCGCTCGGTCGGCCGTCTGGACATCGATCATCACCGCCACCTCGCCGTGCTCCACCGAGCCCGACGTATTGAAAGCCGCCATGCCCAGTGGCTCCACCTTTCCACCGGGATACCACTCTTTCATTCTGGCCGCCGCGACATCCGGATTTCTAACCAACCTGGCGAGTTCCGGGATCGACTTCGCCTCGAGAAACGTTTTGGCCAATGGCGCGGCGGCCTCCAGCGTCTCGGACTCGGACTTCGCCGCAGGATCAAAACCAACGGTTTCCCCGGTTCCGCCCGGATTTTCCGGCGGAGGCTGCGGGGTGGAGCCCGACGTGATGGTGTCGTCCGTCCGTCCTTCGCGAAGCGCCAGGATCACGCCCCCCACCAAAAGGAGGAACGCCAACCCGCCACCTATCAATATCCACCGCATGGATCGCCCTTCGCGCCGGCTGGACGACCGGCGTGGCGACTTTCCATCCCGCTCCCATGACGGACCCGACCCGGATTTTCCGGAATCACCCCGCCGTTTTCTAACCCGCCTGCGGCGGAGCGAGCCCCCCTCGGCGGCGTCCTCTCCGTCCGTTTCCTCCGCCTGGGGTTCCTCCGGCCTCTCCTCGACAAGCGCAGGGGTCGGTTCGCCAGCGGCTGGTATGCGCAGCAAGCGGCGGCAGCTCGGGCACACGATACCTCGCCCGTCATGCTCTCTCGGCACGCGGAAGACAAACCGGCAATCCGGACAGACAAAGCCGCCCCAACGCCGGCCACTCTCAGGATTGGCTGACACGGCGTGAACCTGTCCCATCCCGCCCCGCTCCGCAAGCAAAACGTGGCGGGCAATCGCTCGCTTCCTAACCGGCTAGCGTGCCGCCCACCGCGGATACCGGCAGATCGATCCGGAAAACCGTCCGGATCCCCGGCGAGGATTCGCAGATGATGGTTCCGCCATGTGCCTCCACCGCGCGTTTGACGATCGACAACCCGAGTCCGGTCCCCTTCACCTGATTCTGCGAGTGATGTTTCTCCACCCGATAGAAGCGCTTGAAAATAAACGGCAAATCCGCGGACGGGATGCCGATTCCGCGATCGACCACCTCGATCCGGAGCCCCTCCTCCGCGGCTTCGCTGCGGACTTTCATCTTCAGTCCGGGCTGCGGGTTCTGCTTGAGCGCGTTTTCGATCAGATTGAAGAGGATCTGCGCCCAGTAGAAGCGGTCGCCATGGAGAAGGACGTCTGGATCATGCAGTTCCACTTTCACCTCCGCCTGTTGCTCGCGGATCAGCGGCTCCAGGCGCTCGATGATGTCCTGAACGCACTCCGCCAACGAAAAATCCTCCGGTTTCAATGCCGAAGCACTGCCGGCCTCGATCCGGGAAATGAGCAGCATGTCCTCGATGATCCGGGCGATTCTGCCGGTGTGTTTTCGCATGATGCCCAGATAGCGGAGCGCGGTCTCGCGGTCGTCCATGATATCCGGAGCATCAACCAATGTTTCGAGATAACCGTCCACCAGCGTGATCGGAGTGCGCAATTCGTGGGAAGCGTTGGCCACGAAATCCTTGCGGATCTGGTCGAGCCGATGCCCGGCGGATAGATCCCGCAGCAGCAATCGGATCCGCGGCGGCTCGCCGCTCTCCGGAATAACCGCCGCATCCGCCAACCACAGGCTTTCGCCCGTTCCCGGCGCGGTGCTGCGGTCCGGCGCGGCCTCGGGCGGCAGGACAATCTGGTCGGAAGCGGGAAATCCGCTGTCCCGGCAGGAAAGGTAGGGGTCGGCCAACCGCGAATCGCCAAGCGCTTCCACCACCGGCCTTCCAACCGGCGGCGGCGGTCCGAAAACCCGCGTCGCGGCCTCGTTGGCCTGCACCACGATACCACTGGCATCCACCACGAAAAACGGATCCGGAAACGCGTCGAGCAAGATGGACGCGTCGGTGCGGTTCACCGAGCCGCCCGCCCGCGGAATCGTGCCGCTCGCGGTCTGTCTGACCTTCCGGGATCGCCACAGCGCGAAAGCCAGCACCACCGTGCTGATACCTAACAGGATAGCAATCGTTTCCGCCATGATTATCCGATGCGCCCGCCTCAGCGCGGGATGCGGAACAGATAGCCGGTATTTCGGACGGTTTCAATGCAATTCGCGTGCTCGCCGAGCTTCGCACGCAAACGCTTGACGTGGGTGTCCAGCGTGCGGCTGTGGGCGGCATCGCTGTAGCCCCAAACGGCCCGCAGCAACTCGGTCCGCTCGCACGGCGTGTCGGCCTTCTCGCACAAATGCAGCAGCAGCTTATATTCCGTTAGAGTAAGTTCCAGCGGCAGGTTGTCCATGTAGCAGACAAAGGCCGGCAGATCGAACCGGAACGACCCCGCGGACAGCGATTCCACCGCTTCCGCCGTCCGCTCGGTCCGCTTGAGAGCCACCTTGATGCGGAGAATCAGCTCCTTCGGCGAAAACGGTTTGGTGATATAATCATCCGCGCCAAGTTCCAGGCCTGCCACGCGGTCTTCGGTCTGGGCGCGGGCGGTTAGCATGATGACCGGCGTTTTCCTCGTGCCGGGAAACCGTCTCAGTTCCTTGAACAGCCGCACGCCATCCATTCCCGGCAGCATCAGGTCCAACAGGATCAGATCGGGAGCCTCGGTGCGGGCCAGATTGAGTCCGCTGATGCCGTCATTCGCCTGTACCGCCTCGAACCCCTCGCGCCGCAGGTGCAGTGACACCAAATCCGCGATGTCCACCTCGTCTTCGATGATCAGGATTTTGCTCATGGCAGTTTGATGTTGGATTTCACTGGCTGGCATCTCCGCCGGAGCCGTTTTTCCGATGCTCGTGGCGGATGTCCTTCGCGCTTTCCAAAAACACCGTTTCCTCGCCGATGTTCACCGATAGATCACCTATCCGCTCCAAAGACCGGGAAACGAAAATCAGATGCAGCCATGCCTCGGCCGGGCCTTCGTGGGCCTCCAACTTGGCACTGTAGGCACGGGTAAGCTGCTTGTGCAGTCGATCGATTTCCCGGTCCTTCGCATCGAGCGACTCACCGAGATCGGGGTCATGCTGGGTATAGGCATCCATGGCATCGCGCAGCAGCGAGTAGGCGTCCGCGTAGAGCGGTTCCAGCCATTGGACCTCGGCCTGCGGCGGCAGCAGGTTGAGTTTGCGCGCCCGCTTGGCAATGCCCACGGCGTGGTCCGAGATGCGCTCGAGGCTGGTGCTGATCTTCATGCTGGCGATGATCATCCGCAGGTCGGACGCCACCGGATGAAACCGCAGCAACGCCTCCATGCCCATCTGATCCACCCGGCGCTCCAGATCGTCCACATCATTGTCGGCGGCGATCACCGCGTGCGCCAGATCGGTATCGGCCGTGAGCAGCGCTTTCATCGCATGCTCGAGGTTCTGGCGGGTCAGGGTGGCCATCTTCAGAATCATCTCCTGAAACTGGCGGAGTGTCTGGTCGTATTCGCGGAATATATGGGACATGGGAGTGATGGGTTGTCGGTTGTCAGATGGAAAAGGAAATCATATGTCGGACGGCAAAGGCGCGCCACGTTGGCAGGCTGCCGGATCGGTCATGGACGGGCAACGGTTTCATCCGAATGTCCCCCTGATGTAATTCTCGGTCAGCTTGTTCGCCGGATTGCTGAAGATCACCATCGTGTCCGCGAACTCCACCAGCTCTCCCAGATAAAAGAACGCGGTCTGGTCGGAAACACGGCTGGCCTGTTGCATGGAGTGGGTCACGATCACGATGCAGTAGCGCTCCCGCAGCTCGCGGATCAGGTCCTCCACGCGGGCAGTGGCGATCGGATCCAGCGCGCTGCACGGTTCGTCCATCAGCACCACCCTCGGATTCACCGCCAGGCTGCGGGCGATGCACAACCGCTGCTGCTGGCCGCCCGACAACCCGAGCGCGGATTCGCGGAGCCGGTCCTTCACCTCATCCCACAGCGCGGCGGACCGCAGCGCGGCCTCGACCCGTCCTTCGAGTTCGGACTTCCCGACAACACTCCCGTGCAGCCTCAGACCGAACGCCACGTTGTCGAAAATGCTATAGGGAAACGGATTCGACTTCTGGAAGACCATGCCCACCTCGCGCCGCAGTTTGACGACATCCACCGACTTGTGCAGGATATCGATCCCACCCACGCGGATGCTGCCCTTGGTCACCCTGGCGCCGGGAATCTCGTCATTCATCCGGTTGAGGCAGCGCAGCAGAGTCGATTTTCCGCATCCGGACGGACCGATGAACGCGGTCACCTTGCGGTCGGCCACCGTTAGCGAGATGTCTTTCAGCGCCATGGTGTGGCCATAACAAAAATCCATCCCGCCCACCTCAATGGCGGGCCGGGGTTCTTGCGTGTCTGGAGAGTCGCTAGCCATCTTGATCCGTGGTTTCTATCCGAATGAGCCGGTCACGTAAGCGAGGGTTTGCGGATCCTTCGGGGTATTGAAAATCTCCAGCGTCGGCCCGGTTTCCACGAGCTTTCCGAGGTACATGAACGCGGTGATGTCCGAGCAACGGGTCGCCTGGGACATGTTGTGGGTCACAATGACGATGGTGTAGTCGCGTTTCAGGTCATGAAGCAGTTCCTCAATCTTGAGCGTGGCGATCGGGTCGAGCGCGGCGCAGGGTTCGTCCATGAGCAGGATGTCCGGACGGTTGGCAATGGCGCGGGCGATGCAGAGCCGCTGCTGCTGGCCGCCGGACAACCCCAGGGCGCTGCGGTGCAGACGGTCCTTCACCTCATCCCACAGTGCCGCCGACCGGAGGGCGGCTTCGGCCGCATCGTCCAGTTCCGACCGCTTGGTCATTCCGGAAATCCGCAGGCTGAAGACCACGTTCTCATACACCGATTTGGGAAACGGATTGTATTTTTGAAAAACCATCCCCACCCGGCGGCGGAGTTCCTGCAAGTCGATGTCGGCGCGATAGATATCAATTCCGTGAATGTGGACGGATCCGCCGGTCACCGCCGCGCCCGGAATCCGGTCGTTGATCCGGTTGAGGCACCGCAGCAGGGTTGATTTTCCGCAACCCGATGGACCGATGAACGCGGTTATCTGTCGGGCGGGAATATCGAGAGAGATATCATGGAGCGCCTGCTTTTCTCCATAGGCGAAACGCAAATCGCGGATCTCGACCGCGGAACTCGGCGCGCTCGGAATCAATGGTTCATCGGAGGAAGGTTCGGTCATCGGAAAATCAGGCGCGCCCGGCACGCGCCGACAGCTTTCCAGAATCCGGCACCATGACAAAGCCCGAAATGTGACGGAATTGTCACATTCGGAGTGCCCGCACCAATCACTTGGCCAACTCGCGAGCCACGATCATCAGCGTTTCCCGCACACCGGGAGCGAATCCGCCGTCGGTTTGGGCGGCAAGGATCACGCTGCCCTCGCGGATGAATTCCATCGGCGACGATCCGCAATAGATCCGCAGGCCGCTGGTACCGAACCCGAGTCCGGCCAACAGCTTTCTCAGGCTATCGAGCGCGTCCATGTGCTGGATGTCCACCCGCGCCACATGGCGGATGCCCGGGAGGGCGCGCGCCCGCTGGAGGATTTCGTCATGGCTCATTTCACGGTCCACCCCGAAAATCGCCCGGAGTTCGATCTGCCGGATGCCTGCGGAATCCGCTGGTTCGCTCATCGCCACTGGGGCCGGGGCCTGCACGGGCGGCGGGATCACCGGTTGTGAAACCGGCGGCGGCGCGGGTGCCGCCGCTGGCGCTGCAAACACCGATTGCGGCTGGACGGGCGCGAACGGAGCGGCGGCCACCGGTGGGGCTTGATAGGAAGCTTGCTGCGGCGCGGGCGCGGGGGCCTGCGGTTGTGCCCATCCGCTGAAGGCGGCGGGCGCCTGATAGACCGGGCTTGCGAATGGCTGTTGTTGGGGAGCCTGCTGTGGCGCGGGCGACGACGCCAAACCGAACGGCGATGGCGCGGAAACCGGCTGAAATGGCGACGCGACCGGCGCGACAGCCTCAAACCCCACATCCCCGCCGTCCTCGGCCAATTGGAAAGGCGACTCGGACTTTGCCCTGCGCTCCGGAAGCCGGGCCGGCTTTCCGGGTTCCACCGGACGCGATCCGTTGGGCTCATCCACCACGGTAAACGGCGACTTCTCCACCGCCATGAACGGACTGGCCATGGCACCCGGAGCCACAGCGGCAAAAGGACTCACCGGCTGGTGGCCGGAAACAGCTTCGAAAATTCCCTCGTTATTGCTCATGGGTGGATCGGATTGGTTGATAGGGGGGCTTGCGTACAGGCAAAATAACGCGCTCGGCCACCGCAAACTAGCCACCGGACACCCGCCTGTCAATCAGGAAGTTCGACAATCCCAAACAATCTTGCGTTCAATCCGCGACCGCATTTCACACCTGCCGATTCCGCTCCAACAGCGCCTTCAACCGCGCGCGTACCCCGATTTTCGCCGCCGGCGGCAGCCTGTCCACAAACAGAATTCCGTTGAGGTGATCGATCTCGTGCTGGAGCGCCCTTGCCAAGAGACCATCGGTTTCCACCACCAGCACCGATCCATCGAGCTGCGGCAGCGTCGCGATGACCTCCCCCGGCCGCTTCACCTCGGCCCGAATCCCTTGGATGCTGAGACAACCTTCAACCCCAAACTCGCGGGTCGGCCCGAACTCCAACTCCGGATTGATGAACACCAGCGGCATCAGGTCCACCAAATCGGCATCTTGCCCGTTCACCCGCAGATAGGACACGCATTCCGGATCGTGGGAAACATCGATCACCGCCAACCGCAGCGCGACTCCCACCTGGGGCGCGGCCAGCCCGACGCCATGCGCGGAAACCATGGTTTCCAACATGTTCCCGACCAATTGGACGAGATCATCGTTGATTTCGGTGACTTTCCGGCATTTCTGGCGGAGCACGGGATGGCCGTATTGGACGATATCGAGGATCATGGGGCGGAGCGGGTTTTAGCGACACATGGCGGATCGGTCAATCCCGAGGTCGCCCCCGTCGCCCCATTTTGGCCAAACGGGAAGATGGAACCGCAACCGGAGCAGAAACTCCGAAAGGGAGACCGCCGGCTCCACCTACCCCCCGATTTCCAGAATCTCCACCTCGTAGCCGTCCGGATCGGTGACGAACGCCATCTTGCGTCCGCCCGAGGAAAACTGTTCCCGCCAACCCGACGGCCAGATTTCGATCCCCGCGGCTTCGAGTCCGGCGCAGTAGGCGATGATGTCGTCCACGCCGACGCAGGTATGCATCAGATCCTCCGGGCAGGTGGCGGTGTATTCGGGCGAGTGGCACAGTTCGAGGAACACGTCGTTGCCCGGCAGCGTGAGAAACGCAAGCCGGTTGCCTTGGGGAGAATCCTTCCGTTCGCGCTCGGTGTAGCCGAGCTTTTGATAGAACGAGACCGAGGCGTCGATGTCGCGGACGCGGATGCGGGTATGGAGAAAACGGATCATGGTCCCGGAAGATACCCGCCCGGCAAGATCCCGCAACCGGAAAGAGTTGCATGGATGGAGGAGTAGGTCCGTCACGGCTTCGCCAGCGCAAAGCCTATCAAAACCGCGGCGGCGAGAATGACGCAACCGTAGCCCCACAGGTAGAACGAACGCCTATCCGGCGGCAAAACACCGCTGCCGAACGTGAAAAAGCGGCGCTGCCGATAGAGTGGCAGCTTGGCGAGAAAGATCAAACCGACGCCAACCCCGGCAACCGACAACGCGACGGCAAGACACCACTCCGCGCGAGACAGAAGCGTTAAAAACAGCTTGGACACGATTCCAACGGCAATGCAAATCCCCAACAACCCGAAGTGTTCCACAAGGGTCGTCAGTCCGTTGCTTTGACGTCGATATTCCATGGTGAAATTTTCCGGTAACCCGATTGACCGGCACCCATCCCCTACTCCATCAGCGTTTCCGCCCCGTCGAACGGTTTCACTTCCTCGACGGGTTCGGTTGTTGCCGGAAGATCCGGGGGAAGCAACTGCGGGAGAACTTCCTCCCACCATGCCACCCGATCCATTTCCTCCTGGATGAGCGTCTGTTGCTGGTCGGCATCCAGATAGGCCATCACCTGGTCCGCTTCGGATAGACCGGTGTCAGCCTGTCCGGTCCTGTCTCCGGATGGAATGCCACCCACCTGCATGCCGGGCAGCCAGTTGTCGGAACCGCGGGCGATCACTCCGAAAATCCCCGCCTGTTGTTGGGGCGTCAGATCGAGTGCCTCGGATAGCCGACGCACCTCGTGATTCGCCTCCTGTTCGACCTTGGCGGCTCGCGCGAACCACTCGGCCTCGCTCACCACGGTTTGGCCGCCTTTCGGCGGCTGGCCGGTCACACGCATCGGCGCGGGTGCCGGAGCGGCGTGGGTTGCGGATCGCTCGCGGCGGGAGATTTTGGCAGATTCGGATTCGTTTTTGTCGGCCAAGTGGCGGTTGGAAACCGGGGATATCCGCGACACCGATGCCTCGTGGGCCTTGCCGGAGCGCGCCTCCGCGGGCCGTCCGCCTTCCCTAACAACCCAGATCCCCAAAGCCACCGCACAGCCGGTGATGGCCGAAGCAATCGTGAACCAATGGGTGGGTTTCATGGCCGCTTATTCCCCGGATCTTTCTCCAGCGAGCACCGGGTTGCCGCGGACCATGTCGGGAAACCGGCCGATGATCAAGCTTTTTAATTTCGCCCGGCTGGCGGCCAATCGGGCCGTTTGCGCCGGGCTGAGGGTGCCGCTCGCGCCGAGGGTGTCATGGAACATCAGGAGCCGCAGATGCATCTGGAACATCGCCCGTTCCTGGTCCTCGTGAAGGGCGGCGCTCACCGGAACGAGTTGCTCCCTCACCTGCCGTGTCTGATCGGCGTTCAGGTCCAGTTCGCGGACCAAGGCGCGGCTAGCGCTATCGAGCCAGTCGCCGGGGATCCGGGTGTCCACCGTCGCGGGCGGGACGTTTCCGGACTTCGGCGCGGTCAGCCGGCCCGTGACGATCCCGGACGCAAAGAGCGCCACAAGGCTCAGGGCGAGGATGCCATAGGTTTTGAAGATCTGTTTCATGGTGATTGCGTGATGACGGTGGGGCGGACCGTTAGGGGGTGGGAGTGGAAATCCGGGGAGTCGGCATCGGAACCGGGGGCGGTGGAAGGAGAATCGGGATGTCGTCCTCGCGATGGAAAACGAAAGCGATGGCGCAAATCACGGCGGAAGCGATCACGCCGCGCGCCGCCCAGCGGGTCCAGCGGCGGAGCTGCTCGTCGCGCCGGAGGGTGTGCCAAACCGCCAGCACCTTGCGCGCCAGGTCCGGCGGAGCGGTGCGGGGTTCCGGTTCGGGCGCCGCGGAAACCCGGTTCACGAGATCGTCCCAATTCAGCGGATTTCGATTCATCGGACGCCTCCTTCCAGCCGTTTGAGATTGTCGTTGAGCTTTCTCCGCGCGCGCATCGCGGTGACTTTCACCTTGCTGATCCCCCATCCGGTTAGAGTGCTGACCTCTTTCAGAGACCTTTTCTCCAAGTCCAGCAACCGCATCACCATCCGCTCGCGCGGATTCAGCGTCGCGAGAAGCTTTTCCACCAATCCCATGCCGTCCACTTCCCGCGCGGGAGCGGGTTCCTCCTCACGCTCCATGATGGACTCGACAAACTCCACATCCTCCGCGCTCAGGTCGGCGAAACGCACTTCAGGCCGGGTTTTCTGACGCCTCAGGTGATCGTAGCAGGTATTCATCGCGATCCGCGCCACCCAGTTCGGAAACGGTTGCAGGCCGAGAAATCCGTCGATGCCGCCGAACGCTTTCATGAACACCTCCTGCACCAGGTCCTGTTCGTCCGCGCCGCGCGGAAGGTGCCCGCGCACGATCCGCAGGACATGCCCGTGAAGCGCCCCGACGAGCCACGCGGCTGCCGTTTCATCCCCATTTCTGGCGCGTTCGACGATCTCATTCCAATCGGGGTCTGCTGTGAGGTCCTCGGGATTCACCCTGCTATCGTTTGAAGACGTTTCGGAGGCGGCCGGGTTACATGGAAATTGTCATCCGCCCTACGGGTAGGTCCGTTTCACCCGGTAGAACCGCTTGGCGGGCACGGGCGACACCGGATCGGTGTAGCTGTAGTCGGCCGTCGATGTCGCCGAGTGGATGGTCGCGGCCACGTCCTGCCAGCCCGTGCAGTTCGCCGACCACTGCAGGCGGTAGCTGTAGCCCGCCTCCTCGTTCCACGTCACCTTCGGCGCGCCGGACGCGGTCCTGCCGACAACCACCCCGGTGGAAACCGGATCCGTCCGCACCATGTAGTCGTCGAACAGCAGGTAGTTGTCGCCGGGTGAAAGCGTGGTGCCTGTTACGGTTGGATTGGTGACGGACATTTGGAGAAGCACGTAACCGAGGTTCTTGGTGGCGGCGCCGGTATAGAACGCGATGTCCTCGAACAACGGCACGCCGCCCAGCGTGGCGGTCCATTTGTTTGTGCGGAAATTGATCCGGTATTGGAGCGACTCCATTGTTTCGGATAGAAACGTGTACCCGGTGTTGGTGTAAACCATGCCGGTGCCGTTGTATCCCAGCCGATAGATCAGACGCCGCGGGTTGCTGGATGAATCGAGTGTGACGTTGTCAAACCGCAAGCCGGCCAGCACGGACCCGGCCTGGTTGTAGATCAGCACATCGAAATTGTCCCGGCGGTAACTGGAGGTGGACGACGAGTCCTTGATCCCGAAAGAAAGCCCGAACGTGGCGATCTCCTGATTGAGCGCGAGCGGATCGATGTCCACCCTGCGTCTCAGCCACACCAGTTTGTTGGCGGTGTTGTATGCCACCGTGATATTGTTATAATTTCCGCCCAGATATCCCGCATTGCCGATTCCGATGACTCCGTGCGCGCTCTCGCTCATGATCCCATGGAGTTTCAGATTGGCATGGAGCGACGAGCCGGTCCATCCGTCGTAGCCCGCGATCCTGTCGTCGCCGGTAGTGGTGAAGGGAGGAACGTTGAAGCTGGAGAAATAGGTTTCGCCGGCCTTCGAGGTGAATGGCAGCAAAAAGCCCAGGGCATACAGGAGCCTGACGGAGAACATGGGTTTGGGGTGATTTTTCAGGACGCGGATATATGGGCGGCCGGGGACGGAGTTGGCAAGGAAACAATGATAACAAATACGCCGCAAACGCCAAAAAAGATGGCCCGCATCGCTGCGAGCCATCCTAGGGTTGGCAATAATCGCCAAAACAATCCGCACGTTACGGAGCGGGAGGCGGTTCCGGCAGGGCTTCCGGATGGGTCTTCAGATAAGCGCCCCACTCCTCGGGAGAGATATGTCCGTCGGTGTTGGTGTCGAGCGCGGTCATCATCGCGGCGATCTCGGCGGGAGAAAGCCGGCCATTGTTATCGGTGTCAAACGCCTTCAGAGGCCGCGGGCAAGGAAGGGCGGGCGGCGGAGGCATCGGAGGCGGGGGCAGGATCGGCTGCTGCATCGGGAACGGCGGAAGCATGACCGCCAGGAATTCCTCAAGGCTGATCTGACCGTCGGCATCCTTGTCGAGATGGGAAACCATCCGGGTGACCATTTCCGGAGTGATTCCCGGGATGGCGCCAAGTTCGGTGGTGGTCAGTTTGCCGTCGTCATCCGTGTCGAGTTCCTCGAAGCGCTTGGTGCGCGTCTCGGTCATCTTGGCTTCGATCGCGGCGCGGGCGGCTTGTTTTTCCTCTTCGGAAAGCTTGCCGTCGCCGTCGGTGTCCCACGGATTCTTGATGCCGGGCCGGGTGGGGCGCGCCTCGCGCACGGCCTTTTCGAAGGCCTGGCGTTCTTCGACGGAGAGCTTGCCATCGCCGTCAAGATCGTAGGGTTTCAGAAACTCGGGGAGTTCGCCGGTGCCGAACGGTTTGCGCGGCGTGGTGGGGTCTTGGGCGTTGGCGGCGATGGCTCCGAACAGGAGCGCGCCGGCAATCAGGGTGGTGGTCTTTTTCATCGACTTGGTGGTTTGGTGTGGGAATGGTCGCGGGGAAAAACCGGCTGCCGGGGGTCCGGGGATTGGGTCGGCCTTCCGCCCGCTGGAATTCGAGACGGCCCGGCTCGGATCGGGTTACAATTTATTTTCGGCTTTCATCCGGCGCCGGGTACCGCTTAATCGGGGCTGTGCCCCAGCGACCGATTCCCCTGCCCCTTCCATCCGCCCTTTTCCGCGTGGCGGCCGCCGCGATTTTGTTGGTATCCGGAAACGCCGTCTGCGCGGTCCCCGCCAAGCCCGAAACCCTCGCCGGAAAGGTGATGTGCGGCTATCAGGGATGGTTCGCCACCCCGGCGGATTCCGGCAAAGGCTGGCGGCATTATGGTTTCGGCCCCGCCGGGCAATGCCACATCGATCTCTGGCCGGATGTCACCGGGTTTCCCCAATCCGAACTCCACGAAACGCCGCTGAAGTTCGCCGACGGCGCGCCCGCCAAGGTCTTCAGCTCGGCGAATCCGGAAACCGTCGCACGGCATTTCGAGTGGATGCGCGACTATGGGATCGACGGAGTGTTTCTCCAGCGCTTCGGAACCGAACTGCGGTCGCCGGGAGGCCGCGCCCATCCGGATAGGGTGTTGGAAAACGTCCGTCGCGCGGCCGAGACCGCCGGGCGCTCGTGGTGCGTGATGTATGACCTCAGCGGACTCCGCGCGGGCGAGATCGAATCGGTGGTGATGCAGGATTGGAAACGCCTGCGCAACGAGGCGAAAATCACCGCCAGCCCGGCCTATCAGCGGCATCGCGGAAAACCGGTGGTCGCCGTGTGGGGCATCGGTTTCAATGACGGACGCGACTACACGGTGGATGAATGCGGAGAACTCGTCCGCTTTCTCCACGACAACCCGGAATTCGGCGGCCAAACGGTGATGGTCGGCGTCCCATGGGGCTGGCGCACGCTCGACCGCGACGCGTCCAGCGATCCAAAGCTCCATCAGGCGCTCGACCGGGCGGACATCATCAGCCCGTGGGCGGTGGGCCGCTATCACGACGACGCCAGCGCCAGCCGGATGATCTCCGCCACCCAGCCCGGCGATCTAACATGGTGCAAAGAGCGCGGCAAGGAGTTCATGCCGGTGGTGTTTCCCGGTTTTAGTTGGACCAATCTGATGCGCTCGCGGGGCAAGGACACGCCGCTCGACCAGATCCCGCGGCGCGGCGGAAAGTTTCTCTGGCACCAGGCGCGCGAACGCCTCAACGGCGGGGCCGGTATGCTCTACGTGGCGATGTTCGACGAAATGGACGAGGGCACCGCGATCTTCAAAACGGCGGCCAAGGTGCCCACGGGTACCCGCGGTTTCGTCACTGAGCCCGGCCTGCCGTCGGATCATTATCTCTGGCTAACAGGCATGATCGCCCGCTCCCTCCGCGAGGGCAAACCGCTGCCCGCCGACCTGCCGTCCCGTCGCTGAAAGACCGCCCACTTCCCTTCCGTACATCCCGCGCCATTTTCGCACCTGCCCCGCTTATGAAACCATCCGCCGCCATTCTATCAGGAACCGCCGCCGCGCTCGGCCTAACCGCCGCTACTGCCGCCACGCCGCCCGCTCCCCACGGAGCCACCCCCACCCCGGCCCAGGTCAAACAGGCCGAACGCGCGTTCTACGCGTTCTGCCATTTCACCGTGGACACTTTCACCGACCGCGAATGGGGCACCGGCGGCGAGTCGGAGCAGATTTTCAACCCCACCGCGTTCGATGCCAACCAGATCGTCACCACGCTGAAAGCCGGCGGCGCGAAAGGCGTGATCCTCACTTGCAAGCATCACGACGGTTTCTGCCTGTGGCCTACCAAAACCACCCGCCACAATGTTTCCAACAGCCCGTTCCGCGGCGGCAAGGGCGATGTGGTCCGCGAGTTCGTGGACGCCTGCCGCAAGAACGATTTCGAGTTCGGCGTCTATGTCTCCCCCTGGGACCGCAACAGCGAACTCTACGGCAAGCCGGAATATGTCACCAAGGTCTTCCGCAAACAGATCGAGGAACTCACCACCCAATACGGCAAACTGTTTGAAATCTGGTTCGACGGAGCCAATGGCGGCACCGGCTATTACAAGGGCTTCGTCGGCCCGGTGGAGTCCAAGGACGTCAACGAAAACCGCAGCATCGACCGCCGGACCTACTACGGCTGGCCGGAAACCTGGGGCCTCGCGCTCAAGCACCAGCCGCATATCATTATCTTCTCCGACGTCGGCCCCGGCGTCCGCTGGGTGGGCAACGAGGGCGGCCATTCGCCCGATCCCTGCCGCGCCACCATCAACCTCGATCCCGGTGACTCGGTCGGCCAGATCGACTCCGGCAAGCTCGGCACCGGCCACCTCGGCGGCAAGCACTGGATCCCCGCCGAAGTGGACGTCTCCATCCGCCCCGGATGGTTCTGGCACGCCAGCCAGAACGGCAAGGTCCGCCCGCCCGAGAACCTGATGAAGATCTATCTGAATTCGGTGGGCAACGGCGCCACCCTCAACCTCAACGTGCCGCCGGACCGCCGCGGGTTGGTTCACGAAAACGACGCGGAGAGCCTGCGCCAGTTAGGCGAGCATCTGCGGCAGACGTTCTCCGTGAACCTCGCCCAAGGCGCGAAAATCACCGCCTCCAACACCCGCGGCAACGACCCGGCGTTCGGCCCGGCGAAATTGTTGGACAGCGACCTCTGGAGCGCCTGGATCACCGATGACACGGCCACCACTCCGGAAGCGACCTTCACCCTAACCGACCCGAAAACCTTCAACATGATCCGCCTCCGCGAGGACATCCGCCTCGGATTGCGGCTGGAGGGCGTCGCCGTCGATGCCATGGTGGACGGCCAGTGGAAGGAACTCGCCAAGGCCGAATCCATCGGGTCCTGCCGCCTCTGGCGCGTGCCGGTGACCACCGCCAGCCAGGTGCGGATCCGCGTGACCAAGTCACCCGTGTGCCCCGCGCTCTCGGACTTCGGGCTGTTCCTCGAACCGGAGTTTTCCAACTGGGTTCCCCCCGTGGGCGGAGACCCGCGCGCGGCGGCCAAGGCAAAATGGAAAATCGTTTCCGCCTCCTACGAAAACCCGCCCGGCGGCGCGGCCCGCCATGCGATCGACGGCCAACCCAACACGATCTGGCACACCCACGGCGACGACGGCGAACGCAATTTCCCGCAGGAAATCGCGGTGGACACCGGGGAGATCCGCACCCTAACCGGATTCACCTATCTTCCCCGCCAGGACGGCACCGTCCACGGCATGGTGGACCAATACGCGTTCCTCGTTTCCACCGATGGCAAGCAGTGGACCCAGGCCGCCGCCGGCGAGTTCGGCAACCTCCGCGCCAATCCCGTAGAGCAAACCGTCACCTTCCCCGCCACCAAGGCCCGCTATTTCAAATTCATCGCCAAACATTCCCTCGAACGGAACCACGCCGCCATCGCCGAACTCGGCGTGATCGAAGGGAAGTGAGGGGATTGGTTATTTGTTATTTGTTATTTGTTATTGGTTATTCGGGTTGGAGGCGGGCGCGAGCGGGACGCTACAAATCCGCGTCTCCTCCCCAATAACATATAACCAATAACACAGCCGTCCCACAGGATGGCTCAGATTGGAGTGAAAATTTGGGCTGGAGTTGAGTTGAAATCCCTGCCACTCGGTAGGGTGTAATGAAAACAACAACACCAGCCCGCGGCAACGTAGTCGTCCTC
>JAFLEH010000033.1 GCA_017301995.1 Verrucomicrobiota bacterium
CCACGCCCTCGCGGGCGGACTCCGGCGCTTCTCCCGCGCGCCGCCGTTTTCCAAAAAACGGAACCGGCACGCGGCGCACAAACCAATCTTCTCTCTCCCGCCCGGAACCTTCCGCCATTACAAAGGCGGCGGCCCGTCACCACCCCATTGGTCGGGGGCGGGACATCGCGCCGCAGGCTTGCGTTCCGGGCCGTGCTGTCAAAGAAAACTCCCTCTCGGGAACCGAGTAAACCCGCGGCCGCCGGCGCTTCGTTTCCGCACCGTCCGACCCCGTGTCGCTCGCCCGCCTCGCTTCGTGGCGGGGCGCGAAGCTACACGAACGACCCCACGCGGGTCAACACCTTTTTCCAAATTTTTTTCACCAAAACCCTCACCTCCGCCACAACACGTTGGTTTCCAATCAGTCGGAAACGGAAAATTTTTTTGGAAATCCGCGCCGGAATCCGACGGTTTTGGGAAGAATCAGGGTGGGTTTTCGCAAGCGCGCGTGGCATTGGATTCCGGCGGGAAGGAGTTGATTTCCGCAATGGCTTGAGCGTCAATTCCTTGCAACCGAGGCAACGGGCGAGGCTTCGAAATCGCGCCCGATCAGGAGTTTGCCACAGGCAACTCGAGACGGATTCCGAACCCTCCGGAGGGAGGTAAAAACGCGCTGGCGCTGCCGCCGCAGGCTTCCACGGCGGTCCGGACGATGGCCAGGCCCAGCCCGCTGCCGCCGGTTTCGCGGGTTCGGGAGCGATCAGGGCGATAGAACGGCTCGAAAAGACGGGGCAATTCCAACGGATCCACGCCGGGGCCGTCGTCCACCAGCGAGAGCGTGACACGGTCGTGTGCGGAAGCGGCTGTCACAACGACGGTGGCGTTTTCGCCGGCGTGAATTCCCGCGTTGCGCAGGATATTGGCCACCGCGCGACCTAACAAAGCCGCGTCCGCCATCACTTTGATCTCCGGCGCGACTTCCATCCTAACCGAACAGGCGGGCTGCTCCCTCGCGCATATATCATTTACCAAATCCGCCAGATTCAGGTCCGTCACCCTAACCGCCTTGGTGCGGGCACGCGAGAATGCGAGGATTTCCTCCACCAATGCCGCGAGTTCGGCGGTTTCAGCTTCGATCGAGGCCAGACTGTCCGCCGCAGCATCGC
Organism: Verrucomicrobiota bacterium; assembly: GCA_017301995.1. Classification (GTDB taxonomy): domain Bacteria; phylum Verrucomicrobiota; class Verrucomicrobiia; order Verrucomicrobiales; family Akkermansiaceae; genus Luteolibacter. The sequence continues at coordinate 1,146 of JAFLEH010000033.1, forward strand.
CGAGTTTCATCTCGAGAATGCCGAGCCCGGTGCGGATTCTGGCCAGCGGAGCACATAACTCATGGGCGGCGTCGCCGAGAAATCGTTTCTGGCCGGTAACCAGCAGATCCAACCGTCCTGCCATACTGCGGATGGCATGTCCGAGGCGTCCGAGTTCGTCACCGCCGCGCCGCGGGAGGTCCACTTGGAAATTGCCCGCCGCGATGCCGTCGGTGGCCTGGGTGAGCCGGTGCAGGTAGCGGGTGATTCCCAACATGAATGGCGTCCAAAACACCAGACTGAGGCACAACACGGCCATCCCGCCCCAAAGCCACGGCTTGAGATCGAAGAACATGCCCGAGCCATCGAGGCGGTCGGCCCGGACCAGCAGCAGATGGGGACGCAGCGGTTGCCCCTCGGCGGCGAATGGCAGTGTGACGCCGGCCCAGTAGCCGTCGCCGCCATCGCCTCTAACCAAGAACACCGGATTGGCGGGAGGCAGACGCAGGGTCTGGGAGGTGGGGCGTTGCACCGGTGGCGGCCTATCATCCGGTTCGGGACCGCCGAACCAGGGTCCCCTGCCCTCCGGCGGCCCGGCGCCTCCGCCGGGCATTCCTCCGCCACGTCGCGACCATGGGGGCGCGCCCCTTCGCTCGCCGGGCGCGCCATCGGCCGCATGGGGAAGCGCGGCGACGGCTCTATCAAGAACATTGCGCGGGATCGTCCGGGGAAACCGGTTCACCTGCTCCGGATCGAAAATCCCCGCCACCACCTGCAAATCCTCGCCGCGTTTCAGGACCGCCGCGTTCCATTCCTCCGGCGGCGATCCCAACATATCACCCCGCACCGACTCGCCGAAATACCTCAGCCGTTCTCCGGCGGCACCGCTCAACAGCGAATCCAGGCCCATCCCCAACTGCCAGCGCACAAACACGAAAAACCCGAGCGCCAGCACCACCAAGTGTAGCACCAGCCACGCCAGGGCCTTGACCAGCAGCGAGGATCGGACGGACTCTTTCATGCTTTTCCGGGGCTTTCGTGTTCCACATCCGCCAGCGAATAACCGACCCCGCGGATCGTCCGGATGAAACGCGGCTGCTTGGCGTCGTCGCCCAGTTTGCGGCGCAGCGAGGAAACATGGACGTCGATCGAGCGGTCGAACACGTCGAACCGCCGCGCGGACACCTCTTCGATGAGCTTCTCGCGGGTTTTCACCCTGCCCTTGGCCTTGATCAGCGCGGTGAGGATGGCGAATTCCAGCGTTGTTAGATCGAGCGGTTCGTCGCCCATGACCGCGGTGTGCGTTTCCTCGCAGACCCGCAGCGGGCCGGAAACCAGTTCGACAAGCGGTGCCGCCGCGGTGGTCGCGGGCCGCGAGCGGCGGGTGACCGCGCGAAGCCTTGCCAGCAACTCACGCGACGAAAACGTTTTCGGCAGATAGTCGTCCGCGCCCAATTCCAGCCCGACGATCCGGTCGGCTTCGTCGCCCAACGCGGTGAGCATGAGCACCGGCACATCCGAGCGTTTGCGCAGCTCGCGCAGCACTGAGAAGCCATCCATACCAGGCATCATCACATCGAGAATGACCGCCTCGTAGGACGTGGCGAGGGCTTCCTCCAAACCGTCCGGCCCGTTATGCCGCAGCGTCACATCATAGCCGAGCGGCCCGAGATAATCCCGGATCAGACCGGCAAGCTTGCGGTCGTCGTCCACGACAAGAATGTGTCTCGCGCCTTGGTTTTCCATATCCGCAGCGAGCATAGCGGTTTGCCGCCGGAACGCGAACCGGTTTTACACGCGCTTAACAATTTTCCCGGAGGCGGGCCTCAGGGATGGTGGGTTTCCATCCATGCCACCGCGCCCGGAAGGCGCAGCCAGCGGCCGAAATCCGACGGGATGGGCGCGGCGAAGGCCATCCGCGCGCGGGAAACCGGGTGGTCGAACGCGAGCCGCCACGCGTGGAGCATCAGGCGGTCCGGCAGGCCGGGAAATTTCACGGGTTTCCCGTAGATCGGATCACCTAACAACGGACACCCCCGGTGATGCAGATGCACGCGGATCTGATGGGTCCGGCCGGTGTGGAGATGGCAGCAAACGAGCGCCGTTTCCGACAGCGGATCGGTGGCGAGCGTTTCGTAGTCGGTGATGGCGGGTTTGCCGCCGGGCGGGTTGACCACCGCCATTTTCTGCCGGTTCACCGGATGCCGGCCGATGTGGGTGAACACCGTGTCCGCAGGCGGCGATGGCGTGCCGCGGGTCACCGCCAGATAGATCTTTTCCATGGTGCTCCGCTCGGAAAACTGGGCGACCAGCGACTGGTGGGCGCGGTCGCTTTTCGCCACGACCATGCAGCCGGAAGTATCCTTGTCGAGCCGATGGACGATGCCGGGCCGTTCGACGCCGCCGATGCCGGAGAGTTTCCCCTGGCAATGGTGGAGCAGCGCGTTGACGAGCGTGCCATCGGGATTGCCGGGCGCCGGATGGACCACCATGCCGGGTGTTTTGTCGAGTACCACGATGTCGTCGTCCTCGTGGAGGATATCGAGCGGGATATCCTGGGGCGCGGCTTCAAGGGGAACCGCCTCGGGCAGGGCGATTTCGATCCGGTCGCCCTCGCGGACGGCGTCGCGCGGTTTGGCGGGCTCGCCGTTCACGAGGATGTATTGCTCGCGGATCAGGGTTTGGATCCGGCTGCGCGAAAGTTCGGCGAGCCGCCCGGCCAAATAGGCATCCAGGCGCTCGCCGGACGAGACATCGACACGCAGTTCCATGCCCGAGGGTCTCAGGAATTTCGCGCGCCGCAAGATTCAAGTTTGCATCCCCGCCCCGATCCCGGTAGCGTCGCCGCATGCCGGAAACTGCGGAAGAAATTGCCTACTGCCACGCCTGCGGCAGCCCGATGAACGTCGCCGATGTCGGACCGTTTTCCAACGTCGAGTGCCCGCATTGCGGCAAGCACACACGGGTCAAACGGGAGTTCGGAGCCTACACCCTGCTGCGCCGCCATGCCGTGGGCGGAATGAGCGTGGTTTTCGTGGCCCACGACAACACCCTCGACCGCGAAGTCGCGGTGAAGATCCTCAACGAAAACTACTCGGCCGACAGCCGTCGGATAGAAGCGTTCGAGCACGAGGCGCGGGTGACGGCGTCGTTCAGCCACCCCCACGTCGTGCGGGTGTTCACCACCGGCCGGGCGTTCGACCGCTACTATATTGCGATGGAACTGGTGTCCGGCGGCCATTTTGAGGACCGGATCCAGGAGCGCGGCACCGTTCCGGAGCGGGAGATGCTGCCATTCGCGATCCAGGTTGCGGAGGGACTCAAGGCCGCGCATGCCGCGGGGCTGATCCACCGCGACATCAAGCCCGGAAACATCCTCCTCGACGGCTCCGGCAACGCCAAGATCGTCGATTTCGGCCTCGCGCTGCTGTTGGAGACGTCGGGCACCGCCAAGGCCTCGGAAATCTGGGCCACTCCCTACTACGTTCCGCCGGAGACCATCGAGGGCCAACCCGAGGATTTCCGCTCGGACATGTATGCCTTTGGTGCCACGCTCTATCACGCCCTGGCCGGCAAGCCGCCGTGCAACGAGGAGTCGATGGCCACCAACATCCTCCGCGAGGCGAAACGAAAGGTCGTTCCGCTCCAACAGGCGGCGCCATGGGTCACGCCGCGAACCTGCGCGGTGGTGGACCGCGCCATGGCCTACGAACCTAACAACCGCTTCAATTCCTACGACGAACTGCTTTCCTATCTGCAGGATGCCTACGCCCAGGTCAAGGCGGGCGCCAAGCCGATCGTCAAGGACCCGATCGCCGCGAAGCGCAGGGCCGCGGCCAAACAACGCGAGCGCATTCTGATAGGAGCGGGCCTGGCCGCCGTCGCCATGGCCCTCGTCGGCGCGATCTGGTGGGTCACCCGGCCGAACCCTGAAAAACCCGGCGACAAACCGGTCGCGGTGCCCGATTCCGGCCATACCCAGCCCGGCCAGGATCCGGCCACCGCCGCCCGAATCGCCAAGCTTTACCGGCAGGCCCGCGATGCGGTTAGCGCGGGGGATTATTCCATCGCCCGCGCCCATTTCGCCTCGCTGAGGGAGGATTCGGCGGTGGGCGAACCCACCCGGACATGGTCGGCGATGGAAGCGGTTCTGATGCCACTCTTGGACGGACAATCCGCCGCCGCGCGCGTCGAGGCCGCCGCGACCGCGCGCCACCTATCGACCGCCACGCTGCCTGATCCGTCGGTGAAGAGTCTGCTACTTCCGGTGCTTGAGGAGTTTTCAAAGCCAGCCGCCCCAACCGTAGGAAACGAACCACCCAAGGGCAACTCGCCGCAACGGCTGGTGTTCTGGATGCTCGCCGGGCTGAAGCATTGGGAAAACGGCCGCCTGACGCAGGCCGAGCCGTTTTTCAAGGCCGTAACGGAGGCGAAAACCGCTCCTCAGGACGAATGGCTCCAGACCTATCAGACTCTAGCCGCCGCCTATCTGGCGGATTTCTCGCTTCTGACAGGGCCGGTTTTCGACGCCAGTCCCACCGACGGAGAGTCTTGCGAAAAGGCCATCCAGAACCTAAACGCGATGATCCCGCAATTGAAAACCCGGGGGCGGGCGAAGTTCAACGCGGAAGCGTGGAAGCGCGATCTCGCCAAACTCGCCAAGCGCCAGCCGGTGGCCACGCCAATCACTCCGGACGCACCCGCGCGACCCGTTTTGCGCGCGGTGCTCGACACTCTGGCAAGGCATGCGGCGAAATGCGATTTCCTGGCCGCATCCGAATACCTGAAGACCCTCCCCGCGGACCCGGATGGAGCGTCCCGCAAATCGCTGATGGCCCTAACCGATTCGGCCACTCTCTTTCTCAACGATCTCAATACGGACCTGAAACGCGCTCCGGAAGGATTTGCGGTGAGCGGCAAACTCAGGAACGGCGACGCATTCACCAAAGTCTCCGCGTCGGACCAACCTAGCAAGATCCGCGTTTCCCTCAACGGCCCCTCGCGCGACTGCGCCTGGGCGGATCTCGAACCCGAATCGGTCGTCGATATCTATCGGACCGTTATCAAACCGGAAACCGATGCCGACCGGAAACTCCGCCGCCATGAGACCGCCATCGCCTTCCAGTGGCTTTCGGGCATGCGCGAGCAAGCCACCGCCGCCGCCGAACGCCTCGCGGCCGAGAGCGAGTCCTTCAAAGACCGCTGGGAATCCATCAAATCCGGCCTACCGGGGAAGTAGCTTGTTACCGGTTGTCAGGAAACATCGATCCGCCCCCCCCAACACAGTCGCGGAATCACCCATCCTAATAACCAATAACAAATAACCAATAACTTCAACTGTTCATGCCCGACCTTTTCACCACTCCCGCGGCGCTGGCCGGAAAAACCAGCCCGCAAGAGCCATTGGCCGCGCGGATGCGGCCGGTGTCGCTCGATGAAGTGGCCGGGCAACAGCACATCCTCGCGCCGGGCAAACTGCTCCGCCGCGCCATCGAGTCGGACCGTTTCACCTCGCTGATTTTCTACGGCCCGCCGGGGACCGGAAAAACCACCTTGGCCAGCGTGATCGCGCGCACCACCGGTTCCCGATTCGAATCGCTCAACGGCGTTGAGTCCAACGTGGCGGAAATCCGCGCCAAGATCGACCAGGCCCGCGCCTGGCGCGACATGCGCGGCGAAACCACGATCCTGTTCATCGACGAAATCCACCGATTCAACAAGGCGCAGCAGGACGTGCTGCTGCCCCACATCGAGCGCGGCATCGTCCGTTTCATCGGAGCCACCACCCACAACCCGTATTTCCACGTCAACTCGCCGCTGGTTTCGCGGTCGCAGATTTTCCAGCTCGAACCGGTGCCGGTGGACGATGTGGTGGCGGTGCTCCGCCGCGCGCTGGCCGACCCAGAGCGCGGCCTCGGTTCTCTAACCATCCGAGCCGAGGACATCGCCCTGACCCATCTGGCGGAAAAGTCAGACGGCGACGTGCGCAAGGCGCTGACGGCGCTCGAACTCGCTTGTCTAACAACCATTTCCGGCGACGACGGATCGATCCATCTCACGTTGGAAGTGGCCGAAGAGTCGATCCAGCGCAAGGCGGTGGTCTATGACGCGGATGGCGACGCGCATCACGACACTATCTCCGCGTTCATCAAGTCAATCCGCGGCTCGGATCCGGACGCGGCGCTTTACTGGCTGGCGAAAATGCTGCACGCCGGGGAGGACCCGCGTTTCATCTCGCGGCGCCTGGTGATTGCCGCATCCGAGGACATCGGCCTGGCGGATTCCAACGCGCTGCGGGTGGCCTTGGACGCGCATCACGCGTTCGAGTTTGTCGGGATGCCGGAGGGTCGCATCCCGCTGGCCCATGCCACGGTCTATCTGGCCACAGCGCCGAAATCCAACACCGCCTACGCCGCCCTCGGCCTTGCCATGGCGGATGTCGAAAGCGGCCGCACGCTGGCCGTGCCGCTCCATCTGCGCACCAAAACCCGCAAGAAGCTCGCCGCCGCGTCCGGCGCCGCTCCGGAAGCCATGGACTACCAATATCCGCACGATTTCGAAGGTGCCCACATCCCGCAGGCCTACCTGCCGGAAGGCCGGGTTTATTATCAACCCGGCGAGCAGGGACTCGAAAAGCGCATCAAGGAGCGCCTCGACTACTGGCGGTCCACATTTGACGGGAAATCCCGCTGAAACACTGCGGTCCCGGCGGTCGATCACCCTCCGCGTTTGACACCCGCCCCCCGCCCTCCCTACCCTGCGGCCCGCCGATGTCCGATTCTTTCGTCCACCTCCACCTGCATACCGAATTTTCCCTGCTCGACGGCATGACCCGCACCAAGGATCTTGCCAAACGCGCCGCCGAACTCGGCATGCCCGCCGTCGCCCTAACCGACCACGGGAACCTCTACGGCGCCATCAAGTTTTACAAATCCTGCAAGGACGCGGGCATCAAACCGATCTTCGGCTGCGAAATCTATCTGGCCCCCGGTTCCATGGAGGACAAGCGCGAGGTCATCGGCCGCAAACGCGCCACCCACCTCACGCTGCTGGCGGAAACCAACGAGGGCTGGGACAACCTGAGCAAGCTGGTCACCAAGGGCCACCTGGAAGGACTCTACTACGGCAAGCCCCGCGTGGACCGCGCCGCGTTGCGCCAATACGCCAAAGGCATCATCTGCCTGTCCGGCTGCGTCGGCGGCCCGGTCAACGAGTGGCTGCTCGCCGGCGATTACGAAAAGGCCAAGGAAACCCTGGCCGAACTCGCCGACATTTTCGGCCACGCCAACACCTACGTCGAGATCCATAACCACGGCCTGGAACCCCAACAGCTTGTTACCCCGAAACTGCTCCAACTGGCGCGGGAACTCAACCTGAAACCGGTGGCCGCCAACGACGTGCATTTTCTCAAGCGCACCGACCACGAGGCCCACGACGTGATGATCTGCATCGGCACCGGGCATCTTCTGCTGGACGAAAACCGGATGCGCTATTCGCCGGAACTCTACTTCAAATCCGCCGAGGAAATGCGCGCGCTTTTCGCCGATATCCCCGGCGCCTGCGACGCCACCCTCGAAATCGCCGAACGTTGCAACGTTTCCATCAAGCTCGATTCCACTTCCTCGGAAAAATACCCGCAGTTCGGCACGCCCGACGGCAGCCCGCGGGAGGAGTATTTCATGAAAGTCTGCCGCGAGGGACTCGTCCGCCGCTATGGCGAGGAACGCGCCAATGACCCGGAAGTCGCCGCACGTCTCAAATACGAGGTCGATACCATCAACCAGCTCGGTTTCGCCTCCTACTTCCTGATCACCGCCGACTTCATCCAGTGGGCGCGCGATCACGGCATCCCGGTGGGTCCCGGCCGCGGCTCGGCGGCGGGTTCGCTCGCTTCCTACGCCATCGGCATCACCGATATCTGCCCGCTCCGGTTCGGCCTGTTGTTCGAACGTTTCCTCAATCCGGAACGCGTGAGCCCGCCCGACGTCGATATCGACTTCTGCCAGAGCCGCCGCGGCGAGGTGATCGAATATGTCCGCCAGAAATACGGCGAGCGCTGCGTTTCACATATCATCACCTACGGCAAACTCGGCGCCAAAAGCGTCATCCGCGACGTCGCCCGCGTGATGGGCGTTTCCTATGGCGAGGCCGACCGTCTGGCGAAAATGATCGAGGCGAAGCCGGATGCCACCCTCGAAAAGGAATTCGCCGCCAAGCCCGAACTGCGCGAACTCATCGAAAGCAGTTCGACCTATCAGGAACTCTGGAACTACGCCTGCAAGCTCGAAGGACTCAACCGCAACACCGGCGTCCATGCGGCGGGCATCGTGATCGGCGACCGCCCGCTCGACGAGCACGTCCCGCTCACCCGCGGCAACGAAGGGGAAGTCATCACCCAGTATGATATGAAGGTCATCACCGACGTGGGCCTTCTGAAAATGGACTTCCTGGGGCTCAAGAACCTAACCGTCATCCAGGAGGCGGTCGAGCACATCCGCCGCCACACGCCGGACTTCGCCATCGAGCGGGTGCCGCTGGACGACCGCAAGACTTTCGAGATCCTCAACCGCGGCGAGACGATGGGCGTGTTCCAGCTCGAATCCGGCGGCATGGTGGAAACCTGCCGGAAATACCAGTTGGAGAAAATCGAGGACATCATCGACCTTCTCGCGCTCTATCGGCCGGGGGCCATGCAGTTCATCGACCAGATGATCGAGGTGAAAAAAGGCCGCAAGCGGGTGGTCTTCGAGCATCCGTTGTTGGAAAAGGTCTGCGGCGACACCTACGGGGTGATGATCTATCAGGAACAGGTCCAGAACGCCGCCAAACTCCTCGCCGGCTACACGCTCGGTGGCGCCGACCTGCTCCGCCGCGCGATGGGCAAGAAGGACCCGGCCCAGATGGCCAAAGAGCGCGGCGGGTTCATCGCGGGCTGCGAGAAAACCAACGGCATCGGCGCGGTTCTGGCGGGACAGATCTTCGACAAGATCGAGATGTTCGCCGGTTACGGGTTCAACAAATCCCACTCGGCCTGCTACGGCCACATTTCCTACTGGACGGCCTATCTGAAGGCCAATCACACCGTCGAATTCATGGCGGCGCTGCTTTCCAACGAAATCCAGAACACCGACAAAATCGGGGTTTTCGTTTCCGAGTGCCATCGCATCGGCCTGGAATTGCTGCCGCCGGACATCAACAAATCCCAACTCCGGTTCGCCCCGGAACTCGCGCCTAACGGAAGACCCGCGATCCGCTACGGACTGGCCGCGATCAAGAACTGCGGCGAGGGTGCGATGGCCGCCGCCATCCAGGAACGCGACGCTGCCGGCCCCTTCACCTCGATCGAGGATTTTTCCAACCGGCTCGACTCGAAAGTGGTCAACAAGCGGATCCTCGAAACGCTGGTCAAAGCCGGCGCCTTCGACTGGACCGGCGAAACGCGCGCCGGAATGTTCGAGCGGTTGGAACAGGTGATCTCCGCCGCCTCGTCGATCCAGCGCGACCGCGCATCCGGACAGGTCTCGCTGTTCGATGCGATGGATTTCGCCCCGCCACCGGCTCCCAAGGCCGGTGCCAAGGGCCGCAACGGAAAGCCGGCGGTCGAGGAATGGCCCAAGGACGACCGACTCACGCACGAGAAGGAATTGTTAGGTTTCTATGTCACCGGTCATCCGCTCGACAAATTCCGCAAGGTGATCGATTCCGACCGCTACCGTCGGCTCGGTTTGGTGGACGACCTGGAAATCGACAACCCGCGCGACCGTTTCCCCTTCGCCGGCATGGTGCGCAGCGCGGAAACCAAGACCACCAAGGCGGGAAAACCGTTTGGCATCTTGGTGCTGGAGGATTTCACCGGATCCGCGGAGATCACCATCTGGGGAGAGTCATTCGTTCCCGCCCGCGACGCCGGGTTGATGGAGCCCGGCCGGATCGTCCGCCTCAAATGCGCGGTCCAGGTGGACGACCGCACCGGTTCCCGCCGCCTAACCGGCTACGAGATTGAGGAACTCAAGAGCCGCCGCGTGGCCAACAACAAGGGCCCGCTGGAACTCACCCTCTGGACCACCCGCCACAGCGAGCGCGACCTCGAGGACATCCATTTCATCATCGCCGGCTATCCCGGACACACGCCGGTCCACATCCATTTCCAAAACAGCGCCGGCCGCCGCGCCACCGTCGAACTCGGCGCCGCCTTCAACGTCAAACGCTCCCCCGAACTCGAGGACGAACTCGGGAAATGGATCGAGGAGTGAATTGCCAGGGCGTCCCAAGGCCCACCTTCAAAGCGTATCCGGGGCGGGGGCCGGAGCTACGGGAGGCTCTCCGGGCCCGGGCTGAGGCTCAGGACCGGGCGGGATCGGGGGCTGCGGCGGACCATCGCCACGTCTCGGCTGTTGGGGAATGTGGGGCTTGCCCGGCATGCGGCCGTCGCCCTTTGGTTCGATTCGCGAGAACTCGGGTCCGTCCAGTTTCAGATCCTTGTTTCCGTCGAGTTGCTCGAACCGTTTCTCCTGCTCTTGCGGGCCCATGCCGCGGACCATCGGCGCCTGACGGAATTCCTCCAGCGAAAGAAACGCGTCGTTGTCCTTGTCGAGGTTGCGGAACAGGCCGCGGAAATCATGGCCTTGCCCGCCGCGCCGGTCGATTGGCGGCCGATCTTTCGGTGTGATCTGGCCGTCGCCGTCCACGTCGAGGCGCTTGAACAACGCTTCCTGGCGTTCCGGCTGGAGCTTTTTGAAGACCTCGCCCGCCCGGAATTCCTCCAGGCTGACTCCGCCGCTGTGGTCCTTGTCGAGTTCGGCGAGCTGTGGAACCCTCGGACCGGGATTGTCCTGCGGACGGAACAAGCGGGCCAGTTCCTCGCGGCTCAGGCTGCCGTTGCCGTCCTTGTCGAGCCGCTTGAACAGGGTGTCCCGCTTGTCTTCGGGCAAGCTGCTCACCCGCCCGAATCCGTCAAACTCGGCGCGGGAAATCGCACCGTCGTGATCCGTGTCCGCTTTTTGCAGAGCCTCGGCGATCTGCTTGTGCCACGGCGCGCGGGCACCATCCGGCATCGGCATTCCGCCCTCGCGGGGCGTGCCGGGTTCGGCCGCGACGAGAGCCGGGCTGCAAAGTCCCGCCAAAATGATGGATACAGGCATCGGTTTCATGGATTCTCGGGGAAAATTTATAGCTCCGGATTTGCGGAACTCCATTACAAACTCCCGGCCGGGTGAAAAGTTTCGCCAAAACGGTCCGGCTGGTATAGTCCTCGCCCGCCCATGCACATCCGTGACATTCTGGCCGCCTCAGGCCCATCGCTCTCGTTTGAGTTTTTCCCGCCGCGCACCGCCTCGGCGTGGGAGGACCTCTATCAGGCCATCCGCGATCTGGAACCGCTCGATCCGACGTTTGTTTCGGTCACATACGGTGCCGGTGGATCGACTCGCGAACTGACCCATGATCTCGTCGTCCGCATCCGGGAAACCACGTCGATTCCCCCCACTCCGCACCTGACCTGCGTGGGGCACTCCAAGGCGGACATCGAAACCATCCTAACCCGCTACGCGGCGGCCGGTGTCTCAAACATTCTGGCATTGCGCGGCGACCCGCCCGCCGACCAACCGGGTTATGATTGGTCGCAGGGGGATTTCCGACACGCGGCCGATCTGGTGGCGTTCATCCGCGACTTCAACGCCTCCGGACGGCACCCGGACCCGCGCGGATTCGGAATCGGCGTGGCCGGTTTCCCGGAGGGCCATCCGGCCACCCCCAACCGCATGTTGGAAATGGACCGGCTGAAAGCGAAAATCGACGCGGGAGCGGACTACATCTGCACCCAACTGTTCTTCGACAACCATGACTTCCTGGACTTCCGCGACCGGTGTTCGCTGGCGGGCATCGACGTGCCAATCATCGCCGGAATCATGCCGGTAACATCGCTTTCCGGCATGCGCCGGATGGCCGAACTGGCCGCCGGAGCCCGCTTCCCGGCCAAACTGATCCGCGCGCTGGACCGTGCCAACGGCATCCCCGAGGCGGTCGAGCGGGTGGGCATCCACTACGCCGCCACCCAATGCGCGGAACTGCTGGACAAGGATGTCTCCGGCATCCATTTCTACACCCTGAACAAAAGCCGTGCCACACGGGAAATCTACGCGAGCCTCGGTCTCGCAAGCCGCCCGGCGGACGGTTAGTATTTCTTGCCCTTGAGGTAGAGTTCCTCGGTTTGATCGAAGGTCAGGCTGTAGAGGTCTCCCTTGAGCGGCACGTCCATGGGAATCCGCCCGGACTGCGGGTCCACCGGAAACAACTCGCGCAGGGTGGGTGTGTTTTCAAACGTTTCGGGCGGCAGGGTGATCTGGAATCCGCCTACGTACATGTAGGTCCTCGACTCGATCTCGATTGCCTGATCCGCTAGCAGGCGCGCCTGGAACGACTGGCCCACCCGGTCGAAAAACTCCGCGCCTTCATCATCGATGTTCGCGCCGAGATTCTTTTCGCGCTCCTTCTGGAGTTCCTTGGCTGCCTGCTTGAGAGACAGTCCGGAGCCACCACCGCCGCCTTGGTTGGGCACAGAGGGACTGGGTTCGATGCGATCCCCCACCCGATTGCGCTGCACCGCCGCGGCCGCCTCCTCACGCGTGGGCAGACGAACTTTCATCTGGCCGGCCATGGTCAAAAGATCACCCGCTTTCAGATCGACCTCGGACACGTCCATCGCTCCGCCCTGGGTCTTGATCCGGAAGGATCCCTGTTTGAACTCGACCGATTTGAAATTGGTGAACACCGCGAACTCGGACAGCGCGCGCAGCAGATAGATCCGGTCGCGCAAAACGATCGGGTTATCCTCGTCCACCAGAACCTTGCCCTCGATGGCGATCCCTTCGTTTGTGTTGGTTGATCCGGAGACCTTGAATTCCCCGCTGATCCGGCCCTCGACAAACTCGCGGGTCGCCGGCGGGATCAGACCCTCGATCGGCAGGCGGTTCGCGCGGATCGTTCCTTTCAACTCGGGCCGCGCGCCTGTGGATATCTTCATGCCGTCCATCCGGACGCTGCCCGGACCACTGCGGAACTCCGCCTTTTCAAACACGATCTCATCCCGGGTGCAGACCAATGTCAGCTCGACAATGTCCAGCCGCTTGAGCCAGCCTTGGGAGAATTGGCCTCCCGACGCCTGAATCCGCCACCCGTGGCCGGTCCGGTGAAACCGCACATGGCTTCCCAACACCGAGCCGCGCGAACGCTCGGAGAATCCCCAGCGGATATTCCCGCGGGTCACATCGATCGTCTCAAACTCCAGGTTTTCGAAGCTCTGGAACAGTACATTTCCGATCTTCTTCGATGCGCCCTCATCATCCGCACCCGCATTCAACTGGATATCCAAATCACTGATCGTCAGCACGCCGAGGCGCCAGCTTCCAGGAAGGGCGTCAAAGAATCCCATCCGGGCTTTGATGCCTTTGGCTTCCAATTCGGAAAAAAACGTCTGGCTGCCGCCCTCGCTGGCGAATCGCCGCATCATCATCTCACCCTGGATCCGCTGGAATCCGCCCATCTTGGATTTCGTTGCGCCCAAGCCCGTGTTGATCGACTCCTCAAGGCGGCTTTGGAACCCCTTGGTGCCGGGCAACCACACCAGATAGACCGTGGCCGCAATCGCCAACACCAACACGAAAACGAAAACCCGGAGCACCATTCTCAGGATCTGCGCCAACAACACCCCACGGGATCCCCCGCTCGCCATGGAGTAACGGACCTGGAACCAGAAGCCTTGGCTCGCCACCCATTGGCTCAGGCGCTGGTTGAATGTTTCGGGACTGTCGGCTGCCATGTTTGCGTGTTGCGTTTCCTTGCGGGCACTTTCTTGGCCGGATATTCCCCGGTTGCCAATAAAAAAAGTCAGGGGATTTTCCCGCCTGTTCCCCGCAATCCCGGCCCATCATCCGCGTTTCACACGCCATCCGCCCGCCACGGCCCATGGCAGGAGACCTTGAAAGATCCAACCGTTGAAGCGCGCATTGGAACTCCCGTGATCCGCCCGCCAGCATTCCTTATCGCCGCCGCCTGCCTCGCCACCGCCCATGGCGAGCCGACGACCGGCTTCCATGCCGACCGCCTGAAGGCCATGGAGACTGCGGTGCGGACTTCGGTCGCCGCAGGGCGCGTTCCCGGCGCGGTGCTCTGGCTGGAGCACTCCGGCACAGCCTGGCACAAGGCGATCGGCGACCGCGCGATCCAACCGAAACGCGAAACGCTAACCGAAGACACGATCTACGACGCCGCCTCGCTCACCAAGGTCATCGCCACCACCACAGCGGTGATGAAACTCCACGAACGGGGAAAAATCGGCCTCGACGACCCGGTCTCACGCCATATCCCCGGGTTTGCGGGAAACGGCAGAGACCCGATCACGGTGCGCCATTTGCTCACCCACCACTCCGGACTGCCCGCGGGCATCGCCTCGAAGGACGATTGGCACGGCACCGACCGCGCGATCGAACTGGCCTGCGCGCTGGTGCCCACGGGTCCGCCGGGCACCGTTTACCGCTACAGCGATGCCAACTTCATTCTGCTAGGCAAGATTGTGGAAATCGTCTCTTGTGTACCGCTGGACACCTACTGCGAGCGGGAGATCTTCAGGCCGCTGGGCATGAAGGACACCGGATTCCGTCGGTTCGATCCCGTCGCAATTCCGCCGCCACCGGTGAAAGACGTGACCAGAATCGCGCCCACCACCCTTCAACCGGACGGCACCCCACTGCGCGGCATCGTCCACGACCCGACCTCCCGCCGGATGGGCGGCGTGGCGGGACACGCCGGATTGTTTCTCACAGCTTCGGACCTCGCCAAATTTTGCCGGATGCTGCTCAATGGCGGCAGATTGGGCAAATCCCGGATCCTCGGCCAAGCCACCGTGGACCTCATGACCGGCGTACGCTCGCCGGATGGATCGGCCCGCCGCGGGTTCGGTTGGGATATCGACTCTCCCCACGCGGGCCAGCGCGGCGGGCACTTTCCGCTGGGAGGCTTCGGCCATACCGGATGGACCGGTCCTTCGGTTTGGATCGATCCGTTTTCCAATACGTTTCTGATCTTTTTAACCAACCGAAACCATCCTTCCGAAAACGGCAGCGCGGGAGAACTCCGCAACCAGCTCGCCACCTACGCCGCCGAGGCGGTTAGGGACTTCAATTTTCTCCACGTCCCCGGTTCGCTCCCGCCGATCCCCGCGGCCCAGCCAGAACGCCGCGCCCCTTCCGAGCCAAGACCGGTGCTCAACGGCATCGACGTCCTCGCGCGCGACGGGTTCGATCGGTTGAAAGGGATGAAAATCGGCCTTGTCACCAACGCCAGCGGCATCGACCGCAACGGCCGTTCCACCATCGATGTTCTGAAAGCCGCGCCCAAAGTGAAACTGACCGCCCTGTTCAGCCCCGAGCACGGCCTGCGCGCGCAATCGGAGGCCGAGAAGATTCCGGACACGAAAGACGCCGCCACGGGGCTTCCGGTTTACAGCCTTTACGGGGAACGCAAAGCGCCCACCGCAGCCCAACTCGCCGGGCTGGACGCGCTGGTGTTCGACATCCAGGACGCCGGATGCCGGTTCTACACCTATGTTTCCACCCTCACCCACTGCATGGAGGCCACCTCCGCCACAGGCATCCGGATGATCGTGTTGGACCGCGCGAACCCGATCGGTTCCCGTGTGGAAGGCGCCGTTCTCACCGAACCCAGGTCGTTCGTGGGGATCCACGAGATCCCCCTCCGCCACGGCATGACCCTCGGCGAATTGGCGCTGCTCATCCACGCCGAACGAAAACTCACCGGCAAGCTGTCCGTGGTCGCCTGCGAAGGAGGAAATCCGGTGACCTGGTTTGACCTAACCGGCCTGCCATGGCGCAATCCCTCGCCCAATCTGCGAAACCCGACCGCCATCCTGCTCTATCCGGGAGTCGGCATGTTGGAGTTCTGCAAACTGAGCGTCGGACGGGGAACGGACAGTCCGTTCGAAATCATCGGCGCCCCCTACGTCGATGACCTCGTCCTCGCCGCCGCCCTCAATCGGACGGCCCCCGCGGGAATCCGCTTCACACCCGTCCGTTTCACGCCGGCATCCTCGGTATTCGCCAACACCGAATGCCGCGGCGTCCGCCTGACCGTCACCGACCGCGACGCGGTGCGCGCCGCTTCGCTCGGGCTGGTCCTGGCCGACACTCTGCACCGGCTCTATCCGGACAAGCTCGGCCTCGACGCCTGCCTGAAACTGCTGGGCGACCGTCCGACGCTCGAAGCCATCAAAGCCGGAACCCCCGTGAAACGGATCGAAGCCACATGGCGTCCCGGCCTCCACCGCTTCGAGGAACGGAGAAAACCGCATCTGCTCTATCCGAGGACCTGACCGATGCACCGGTGACCGGTGACCGTTCACCGCCCGCCCCCCGTCCGGAAGAATCTCACCGTCACGTCGCCAAGGAGATCGGAGATCGCGGATGGTCGATGGATGATGAACCGGCGCGCGCCGTGGCTGGGTGCGTCTCGCCCCAGTCCGTTGCCGGTGCGTCTCGCGCCGGCATTTCAACCACACCCCGCCTGAAAATTCGCCGCCAAGCCGTGAAGATCGCGAAGGGGATGGAAGATCGTGGATGGTGGATCGATGATCTTTGGGAGAAGTGCGCATTCGAATTCCGCGACCCTAAAACCGGGATCGTTTGCCCTTCAGGCTTCGTTGGAGGGACTCGACCCTACGTTCGCAACGGAAAGGTTCACTTGCGTGCGCTCTACTTTGGCGGCAAAGCGAATAAAAAGAGCACGCCGGACCCGGGATAATACCTTCAATCGTGTAAGGCATTTCACCTACACGATTATCAGCATCTCGTGACTTTCCGGTTTGCGGAATTTGCACCATTGTCTCACCAAGCAAGCGCGCTTGGTTGGTTGTCCCGCTCTCCGTCGCAAGGAGGTGGTGTTTCTGTCAAGTGAGTTTGCCGGGATTTGTCCCGCACTTGTGGGGAAACCGGAAGGTTTTCAGTCGGCCGACCGGCCCCGGCAGGTGTCCTGGCAGATGAACATAACGCGCTAGTGGGGATTGGGGCACCGTTGTTCCGGGGGGAGTGACGGTGCCCTGTGACCCCTCCCCCGTTCCTTCCGGGTAAAATCTCGGTAAATCCAAGGGTTCCGGATTGACCCGCCCATCCACCGGGCGCAATCTCCCGACGCTTCAGGAAGGGTCCGCCATCGGGAAATTTTCCAAGATTTCCGTCCGTGGCGTGTCGCTCTTTCTGAAACCCGGTCGTCCAGACCGGATGATTCGCAGTTTGAACCCAACCCCGCCATGAAATCGCCCGATCCCAGCCGCATATCCCTCGCCGCCGCCCTTGTTTGCTCGTGCCTGCTGGCAACGGGCCGCGCCGGGGCCGACCCCACCCCGCTCGCCAAAGTCCAGGCGGAACTCCGCGCGCTGCATTTCGACCAAGCCATCGCCGCCGCCGATCAGGCGCTCAACGCGAAGGATCCCGCCGCCGACGAGTTGCTCTATCTGAAAGCCAGCGCCCAGATGCAGGCGAAGAAATTCGCCGACGCCATCGTGACCGCGGCCCGGATCGCCAAGGAGCACCCGCAGTCGGGTTGGAGCAGGAAGGCGGTCTTCCTGACGGCACAGGCGCTCGTCGAGCAAAAGAAATTCGCCGAGGCCGCCGCGATCTACGAGGTGGAGGCCGCGCGGATTCTTTCCCCGGAGCGCAAGCAGGAGTTGGTGGGCGAAATCCTCCGCTTCGCCGAAAAACTGGAGGCCAAACCGGATCCGAACGTCCCGGACGCGCCGAAACAGGACTTCGCCAAGGCCTATTCGCTCTACACCAAGGCGCTCGCCATGGAACTCACCCGCGAGTTCCGCGACGACATCTTTTTCCGCAAGGCCCGCGCGATCCAGCAGGCGGGCAACGCCGCCCAGGCGATCCAGGATTTCCAAGCCTATCTCTCTGAATACGATCCGGCATGGACCGGTCCCGCCGGTTCGGGAAGCCCGCGCCCCGCCATCCAAAATCCGCCGCCCGCCGGCAAGCACGTGGCCATGGCGCGCTACCGGCTCGCCGAGGCGTCGCACCAATCCGGCAATCCGGACGCCACCCGGATGGAACTGGACGATCTGATGAAACTGATCGACGCCAAACCGGCCGCCGACAGCCCGCTGGGCCGCGAGCTGGCCACGCCCGAGGGCGTTTCCCTAACCGCCGAGATCCGCTGGCTGCGCGTCCAGACCTATTTCACCCTCCGCCCGCAGATCGATCCTCGCTCCAACAATATTTCCCAACAGGCGGTCTCCAATATCAACACGCCAGCGTTCATCGGCAACACCGGCGGACTTCCGACCAATGACGCGCGAATGTACGTTCTCGCCAACGGTGACCTCGACAACGCGATCAAAACCTGCCGCGATTATCTGGCCAACCACCCCGCGGGCAGCAGGTCGGTTAGAACGGCTTGGATGATCGCCGAAGCCCTGCAATCCGCCGGCCGTGCCGACGACGCGATCACCGCCTACCGCGAGTTCATCGCTGGCAAGGGCTTCCGCCTCCCGGACGGCGACGCCGCCACTGCCATCGACGAGGAACTCCGCGCCGCCCCCGCCACCCATCTGGCAAACCTCAAAATGCGCGCCCTCCACCGCATCGGCCAGATCCAGGCGGGCCAGCGGAAATATGAGGATGCCATCGCCACCTGGCAAACCTATATCAAGGAACATCCCAACGGCTCCGAGTGGTCGGCCTGCCAGAACGCAATCATCGACGCCGAATTCCAGCTCGGCCTCGACGCCCTGACCGACCGCCGCGAGGACCAGGCCATGCAGCGATTCTCCGATTTCCTGCGAGCCCATCCGCTCGACGAACGCGCGCCGCGGATTCTCTATCTGTTCGGCGCGCTCCACGAGTCCCGCGCGCTCGATGCCGAGGAGGCCAAGTCCCCGGCCGACACCATCGCCGCCCACTACCGCGCCGCCATCGACGAATGGGCCAAACTGGTTAGCAAATACCCCGAAAGCGCCGAAGCCCGTGCCGCGATGCTCAAGAGCGGCAAGCTGCTGGAGGAAAAACTCGGCGAGTTCGAACGCGCGCTGAAACTCTACCAGAAGCTCGCCACCGAGCGGGGCGACGGCGAGGCCGCCGCGGCCGTGACCCGCCTCACCCGCAAGTCGCTAGAAATCTCCGCCGAACGCGTGTTCCGCACCAACGAGAAACCCGTGGTCCGCCTCAACACCCGCAACATCGAACAATGCGAGGTGCGGATCTATCGGATCGACCTCCAGGCCTACTTCCGCAAGATGCACGGTATCACCGGCGTCGAAGGCCTCGACGTTTCGCTCATCCAGCCGGACAAAACCTGGACCCACAAGGCCAAGGATTACCGGAAATACCAACCGCTCTCCCAGGAAGTGGAAATCCCCTTCCCCGGCGAGGATGCGGGCGCGTGCGTGGTCACCATCGGCGATGACGATTTCGAAGCCACCGTGCTGGTGCTCCGGTCCGACCTCGAGCTGATCGTGAAATCGAGCCGCCGCGAGGTGCTCGCGTTCGTCCAGAACGTCCGCACCCAACAACCCGCCGCCGGAGTGGACGTGCTCGTCAGCGATGGCAAGGGCGTGGCCGCCACGGGCAAGACCGGCAATGACGGCGTTTACAAGACTCCGCTGGATTCGCTCAAGGATCTGTCCGACGTGCGGGTGTTCGCGCTTCGCGCCGGTAACGCGGCGTCCTACAACCTGCCGCTCGCGGGACTCGAACTGTCGTCCGGCCTAACCGCAAAAGGATATCTCTACACCGACCGCCCGGCCTATCTGCCCGGCGAAACCGTCTCGATGCGCGGCGTGTTGCGCGATGTGAAGGACGGCTCCTACGCCATCCCCGGCGATCCGGCGTTCAAGATCCGGTTCTCCGATCCGCAGGGACGCC
Organism: Verrucomicrobiota bacterium; assembly: GCA_017301995.1. Lineage (GTDB taxonomy): Bacteria > Verrucomicrobiota > Verrucomicrobiia > Verrucomicrobiales > Akkermansiaceae > Luteolibacter. Next base: position 21,056 of record JAFLEH010000033.1, read on the forward strand.
TGCTTTCCGAACAGTCCGTCAAACTGTCGGCGTTCGGCACCTTCGACGCCACCCTCGAGCTTCCAGCCGCCGCGGCGCTGGGCGAATACACGATGACCGCCGTTCAGGAACGCAAGGACCGTGAACCGCTCGCTTTCCAGGGGACCTTCACCGTTAGAGAATTCAAACTGGAGAAAATCCGGCTGTCGATGGACACCCCGCGCCGTGTTCTGTTCCGCGGCGAGAAACTCGAAGCCACGCTCCAGGCCGCCTATTACTGGGGCGAACCACTCGCCAACCGCGAAATCCGCTGCACCCTTCCGGACCGCCGGATCGAACGCCTGACCACCGATGCCGAAGGGCGGGCGAAGCTTTCCTTCGACACCACCGGAATGGTTCCCGGCAGCCAGCTTACCCTAACCGCCTCGCTCGACGGCGATAACGTCACTCTAACCGAGTCATTCACCCTCGCGCGCCTCGGATTCTCGATCAAGGCCGAGCCGAGCCAGCCCGTGGTCATCGCGGGCGAGCCCTTCGATCTCGGTCTAACCGTAACGGCGGCCGATGGCAAACCCGCGGGCGAATCGCTCAAGGTCACCGTGCTCCGCATCGAGAAACCGCGCACCCACCGGATTCTAACCCTGCTGCCGTGGCCGCAACCCGGCGCCCCGGCCACCGCTCCGGTCACCGAGACCACGCTCGATGCCAAGTCCGACCCCGCCACCGGCAAGTGCGCCGTGCCGCTCAAGCTGGAGAAAGGCGGCGCCTATCAACTCCGGATCGAGGGTACCGACCGCTTCGGCCAGGCGGTTTCCACGACCGCCGCCGTGGAGGTTTCCGATGCCTCGGATGCCAACAAACTGCGCCTGTTCGCGGATTCGTCCACGCTCAAGGCCGGAACGGACACCACGGTCCGCCTGCATTCGCGCATGGCTTCCGGGCTCGCGCTGGTCACGTTCGAGGGCGAGACGATCCTCTCCTATCGGATCCTCAATCTCCATCAGGACTACAACGACGTGCCATTCAAGGTGGGCCACGACCTGTTCCCCAACTTCCGCCTCGCGGTGGCTGCCATCGACGGACGGGACCTCCGCCTGACCACCAAGGATTTCACCGTCGAGCGCGAATTGAAAGTCGCGGTTAGACCGTTGAAGGAGGCATTTCTTCCCGGCGAGGAAGGAAAGGTCGAACTCACCGTCACCGACCAGACCGGCCAACCGGTCGTCGCCGAACTGAGCATGGCGCTGGTCAACGAGGCGCTCTACGCGGTGTGTCCGGACACCACCGCGCCGATCCTCGATTTCTTCCAGAACGACGCCCGCCGCCATGCGGATTTCCACGTCGGAGCCACCTGCGGCTTCGCCTATCCGGGAACCACCCGCGCGGTCTCCAAAGCCGTGACCGATGAGAAACAGCGCCTCGGAAGAGAGGAACTGGAGGCGGTCCAACAACAGCAGGCGCTCCAACAGATGGATGGCGCGTTCGCCCTGCCCACCCCGACCTCAGCCCCCGAACCCGCCGAGGCGGATCCGTTTGCCGACTCGAGCGGGGTCGCGGAAAAAAGGATGATCAACCGGGCCGTAAGTTCCCGCCCGCGTGGCCAGGTTTCCGGCGGACGGGACATGCTCGATGAATCGGCAATGAGTAAACTGGGCGAAGTCGCCGCCCGCCGGAAAGACGCCGGCGAAGCCCCCGCCCGCCGCGAGGTTCGTGGCGAAGGCCGCTGGCTGCCATCCGTCGTCACCGGAAAGGACGGCAAGGCCGTGGCCACCGTGAAACTCCCGGAAACCACCACCGCCTGGCGCCTGACCGCGCGCGGCTGCACCGTGGAAACCCTCGTTGGCCAGAACACCGCGGCCACCCTCACCCGCAAGGACTTTTTCGTGGAACTGAAGCTCCCTTCGTTCCTCCGCGAAGGCGACGAAATCCGCGCCACGGGCCGCGTCCACAATCTATCCGACTTCGCCGGAACCGTCCCGCTCACCCTGCGTGTGCTGGATGCCAAGGACCGCACCAAGGTGCTTGCCACGCGCGAGGCGAAGACCGAAGTGAAGGCCAAAGGCGGCGCGGAAATCGCGTTCGAATCCTTCGCCATCCCGGCGGCGCTCGAGGTCGAGTTCGAACTCAGCGGCGCGGCCGGCGACCTAACCGACAAGTTGGTCCGGACCGTTCCTGTTAGCCCGTGGGGCCTGCCCTACGCCACCCATTCCGGCGGCACCGCCGATGCGGATACCGCCACGGTGCTCCGCCTCCCCGAGGGGCGGGCCTATAATTCCACCTGGATGACGGTTGCGGTCGGCCCCGATCTCCGCACCAGCGTGCTGGACATGGCGCTCCGCAATGCCGGCCCGCTGGATGGCATGGCCCGCCTGATGCCGCCGGTCTGGGGCGTCCATCCCGCGAATGATTTGTTAGCCACCGCTTCGGCGCTGGCCTACGCGAACTCCGGCAACCCGGAACCCACCTATCAAACCCGCCTCGCCGGACGCGCGCGCGCGCTCGTCGCGGGGGTGGTTTCCGCCCAAGCCGAAGACGGATCATGGAAAGGCGACATCAGCGGTCCCTACACCACCGCCCGGGTCTTCTGGGCGCTGATCACGGCACGCAAGGCCGGCCTCGCCGTCCATCAGCCCACCCTCGACAAGGCGGCGGAGTTTCTCACCAAACAGCTCGCCGGGTTCGACGCCAATGACAACGACAGCAAGGCGATCGTCCTCCACGCGCTCTCGTGCGACAAACGCGCGGACTTCGCGGCCTGCAACCGGCTCTACCGCGACCGCAACACGCTCGGTACCGCCACCCTGGCCTATCTGACCCGCGCGTTCTATCAAATCGACCGCCGCGAGATCGCCGCCGAACTCGCCGGGATCCTGGAAACCAAGGTCAAGGATGGCGTCACGCCGCTGGAATCCGGCTGCAAGATCGCCTGGCTGAATGACGCGCCGGAAACCACCGCGCTGGTTTTGCTAGCCCTGGCCGAGTCCAAACCGGAATCGCCCAAGACCCAGTCCGCGGCCCAGGCGCTGATGCAGGCGCACGGATGCTTCGGATTCTCCACCGACCGCGCCCGCGGGCCGGCCGTCGCGGCGCTGGCCACCTTCTTCGGCCTCGGCAAGGAACAGGCCACCGACCTCGAGATCACCGTACGGGTGAACGGCACGGACGTGGGCACCGTCAAGGCCGCGGGCAGCCCGGCGCGCGCGCTGATGGAAGTTCCGTCCGCCGCGATCAAGGCGGACAAGACGGTCGTCGAGTTCCGCATGAAAGGCCGCGGCCGCTACACCTACGCGGCCACCCTGTTCGGCTTCTCCAAGGACACCAAAGCCACCGGCGACCAGGTCAATCCGGGGATCGACTCGTGGAGCTATTACCACGCGCCGCTCGAATACCGCGGCAAGCCGATCAACGTCGCGAGCACCTCGCCGGTTGGCAACCTGGAACACGGCAAACAGGTCCGCGTGCAGGTGAGCGACCACCATGGCTACTGGTTCGCGAACCGCTGGTTCGTGCTGGATATCCCGCTGCCGGCCGGTGCGACGCTGATGGACGGCTCCCTAAGCGTCGGCGACAACATCAAACCGGAGATCCACGACACCTTCATCCGAGTGTATTTCGTCAACCGCTGCCCGGCGGTGGGATATGTGCTCAACGGCTACACCCCTGGCAAGTTCCGCACCCTGCCCACGGTGATCCGCGAGGTCGGGAATCCGGGATTCATGGCGGTGGGTCCCGCCACCAACCTAACCGTTCTTGCTCCCGGCGAGAAATCGCCCGATCCGTTCGTCATGAATATCGGCGAGCGATTCGCCCTCGGCCAGTGCCATTTCAACGACGGCGACTACGCCACCGCGCTCGAATACCTCGCCGCCGTGCTCAAGGAGAATCCCAAATACAACGAAAGCGAGTTGGCCCGCATGCTGCTGTGGATCCACACCCAGCCGAAGTTCTACGACGCCCGCAAGATCGTGGAAATGTTCGAGGTGCTCCGCGAGCGCTACCCGTCGCTGGAGATTCCGTTCGACCGCATCCTCGTCGTCGGCCGCGCCTACAAGGACATCGGCGAACACGAGCGCTCGTGGCTGGTCTATCGGGCGGTGATCGGCGCCAGCTTCACCAATGACGCCGGCCTCAGCGCGGTGATGGAGGATGAGGGCCGCTTCCTCGGCTCCATCGACTATCAGGAAAAGGTCTGGCGCGAATACCCGGACACCGCCGAGGTGGTGGCCAGCCATTTCGCGCTCTCGCAGTTGATCTATCAGAAAGCGCCGAAGGCCCACGAACTGCCCAAGGAGGACGGCGTCCAGCCGGAGAAGATCGCCATGCTCACCCGCACCGCCGGGCTGCTCCAATCGTTCCTCGCGCTCTATCCGAACGATCCGCTCGCCGACGACGCGGCGTTCAGCCTGTGCAACTGCGTGCTCGACCTGAAGAACTATCCGCTGGTGGTCGCGCTCGGCCGCGAGTTCGCCGCACGGCACGCGAAAAGCGATCTGGCGCCGTCGTTCCAATACATGACCGCGCTCGGATTGTTCTGGCAGAAGCAGCACACGGAGGCGCTCGCCGCCGCCAAGGTGGTCGCCGACGGCGAAAGCAAGGACCGCGATTTCGCCCGCTATATCCTGGGCCAGATCTATCATGCCGAAGGCAAGCCCGCCGATGCCATCCAATGGTATGAGCGGGTGAAAACGATCTATCCGGACGCCGCCGAGGCGATCGGCTATTTCGAGAAAAAAGCGATCGGTCTGGAGGAGGTCACCGTCGCCAAACCCGGCGCCCCGGTTTCCGTGAACCTGAAATACCGCAACGTCCGCGAGGCGTTCGTCCAAGTCTATCGGGTGGACCTGATGAAACTCTATCTGCAACGCAAGAACCTGAGCGCCATCACCAGCGTCCAGCTCGCCGGGATCAAACCGGAATCGGAGCAAACCATCGCCCTGGGCGACGGCAAGGACTACGTGGAGAAAGAACGCGCCATCCCGCTCGCGCTCAAGGACGAGGCCGCCTATCTGGTCATCTGCCGCGGCGACGATCTCTTCGCCAGCGGCATGGTGCTCATCACCCCGCTCAAGATCGAGGTCCAGGAGGACCCCGCCAGTGGACGCGTCCGCGCCAATGTCCTCGACACCGCCAATGGCGGCTACCGCCCGGACGTCCACGTCAAGGCCATCGGCAGCGCCGACAGCGAGTTCCGCTCCGGCGAAACCGACCTGCGCGGCATCTTCACCGCCGACAACCTCCGCGGCAAGGTCACCGTCATCGCCCGCGACGGCGATTCCCGCTACGCGTTCTTCCGCGGCACCGCGTGGCTCGGCGCTCCCGAGAATGCCCCCGCCGCGCCGGCCCAGCCCGCCGGAAAGCCCCAGCAGCAGGATATCGACTACAAGGGCAACCTGTTCCAACGAAACGACGAGATCCAGCAGTTCAACAACGGCAACTTCGACAAACAGCGCCGCCAGGCCCCCAACAAGGGCATCAAGGTGGAAGAGGCGTATTGATCCCGATCTCCTTGGCGGTGGGTTGAAGTTATTGGTTACTTGTTATTGGTTACTGGGGGAGTCGTGCGATTATCCCGGAATCCGAAGTTCAAGGTAGTTTGGAGGCCCGATTTACCACTGAAAGACTGAGAACCACTGAGAAAACTGATTATTCGGAGGAAAATGGGGAAGCGCCGATTGATGAACCCAAAATCCGAAATTGAAAGGTATCATGTGGTCCAATTTGACCGCTGAAGCGCTGAGTAGCGCTGAAGCCGCTGAAATGGAGACTAAAAAAAATCAGCCGGATTATGACTCATCATCCGGGGTTGGCTTTCCGATCAAAGAACACTCAGCGAACTCAGCGGTTCTCAGCGTTTCAGCGGTTAACCAAGTGTCCAAACCACCTTGAACTTCGGATTTCGAGGCATATTCATCCACCATCTCCGATCTTCTATCCCCTTCGCGGACTTCGCGTCTTTGGCGGTGGAAATTTCCGGCCGGGGGGGAATGTGGGCAGGATGCCCACGCTCCTTGAGGAGGGGGGGCGGGAAATCGTTTGACGCGAATCCGCGCGGAGGAATAGGCTTCGCGCCCGATCCCACCATGATTGACCGATATGCCAACCGATTTGTGTGCGACCTTGTGGCTTACGAGCCGGGGAAGCCGATAGATGAAACCGCGCGCGAGCTGGGGCTCGATCCGGCGGATATTGTGAAACTCGCGTCCAACGAGAACCCGCTGGGGCCTTCGCCGAAGGCGGTGGCGGCGATGACCGCGGCGCTGGACGAGGCGCATATCTATCCGGACGGCGGCGGTTTCCGGCTGCGTTCGGCCATCGCGGCAAAGTACGGGTTGGAGATCGGCCACGTGGTGATCGGCAACGGGTCCAATGAGATCATCGAACTGTTGTGCCACACGTTTCTCAACCGCGACGCCGAACTGATCGCCGCGGAGCATGCGTTCGTGGTTTACAAGCTGATGGCCACCCTGTTTGGCGCACGCTACGTGGAGGTGCCGGATCCGGGATTCGTCCATGATCTCGACGCGATGGCGGCCGCGATCACCGACCGCACCCGGCTGCTTTTCATCGCCAACCCCAACAACCCGACGGGCACCATGGTGGGTCAGGCGGCGCTGGAGGAGTTCATGGAAAAGGTGCCTGAGCATGTGGTGGTGGCGTTCGACGAGGCGTATTTCGAGTTCCTCGACGTGCCGCTCGACACGCTGAAATTCGTGCGCGAGGGGCGGAACGTCTGTGTGCTGCGGACCTGCTCGAAGATCCACGGCCTGGCCGGTTTGCGGGTGGGCTACGGACTGGCATCAAAGCCGCTGGCCGCCCTGCTGCAAAAGGCGCGCCAGCCGTTCAATGTGAATGCCATCGCCCAGGCGGGAGCCATCGCGGCGCTGGAGGACACCGATCACACCGAAGCCACCCGCGCGCTGAACCGCGCGGGGCTGGCGTTCTATCAGGAGGCATTCGCCGCCCGGGGATTGAATTTCGTTCCCAGCGTGGCGAATTTCATCCTCGTGGAGGTCGGCGACGGCAACCGGGTCTTTGCCGAAATGCTCAAGCAGGGCGTGATCGTCCGCGCGATGGCCAGCTACAAGCTGCCCGGATGGATCCGGATTTCCATCGGTACCGCGGCTCAGAACCAGCGCTGCATCGAGACACTGGACCGGGTGCTCCGGTAGAGCCACCATCCGTCACGCCGGGCCGTCGGACAGGTCGGCGTCCAGTTCCTCAGTGGCATGTCCGGATTCGTCGAAATCCATTTCGCGGACCCGTTTGCTGTCGCGCTGAAGTTCCACTTGTTTGCGGAGTTGCTCGCGCAGGTCCACGCCGTTTGCGATAGCGGGAATAACCAGGTGGGGCAGCGAGCGATCGGAGGTTTGGAGCGTTAGAGTGGCCAGGCCGGTGAGGCGCATCCACCAGGTGCGGACCATGAGGGTGTCTTTCACCCGATAGAGTTCGATTTCGTCGATGTGCTGGTTGACGACGCCATTGGTGATCCGCAGGCGCTGGGTGGTCAGTTCGAACACCTGACAGCGGACGGTTAGAAAACGCCAGACCATGTAGCCCAGCGGCAGGATCAGGCCGAGCAGGGCCGGAGTGAACCACCACCCGCCGACCACGATCCCGATCATGAGGATGATACCGGCGCTGAACGGTCCGAGGTTCAGCCACTGCGACGGGCTGCCTTTCCAGAGTGAGGTTTCGTCTGACATGGCCGCAGTCTGCCCAAACCGCGCCCGGATGGCAAGTGGAGAATCGCCGCCGGTTTGGAACCGTCCGGCTAACCGCCGCAGCCCCCTGCTCCGCCGCAGCCGCAGCCACCCGCCGGTTTGGGCTCGCGCAGGGTGAGTGCGCCGGTGGGACAGGCGTCCACGGCCGCCCGCGCGGCCTCCAACAAACCGTCCGCCAGCGTGTCGCTGAACGGCACGCCGAGATGCACGTCGAATCCGCGGCCGATGAAGGTGAGTCCCAAGGCCTCTGAATGGTCGCCCGCCACCTTGATGCAGTTGCCGCAGCGGATGCACTTTCCCGGTTCGAAACACACCAGCGGATGGCCGATATCGCGCTTGAAACGCAGCCGCTCGCCGCTCGAAAACCGGTGCATGTCCACGCCATGGTCCACCGCGAGTTGGCGCAGCTTGCACACGTCGGCCTTGGCGCAGTTGCAGTGGACGCAGCGGTGGGATTCCTCGATCGCCCTTTCCAGATCCACCGCCATGTCGCCCGCTTCCGATCTCGGGGCGCGGCTCACCTGTTGCATGAAGTCGGTCATTTCCCCATCCACCAGACGGCCCATGAACACGCTGAACGGCTTGTGGGGACGCCGGACCCGATCGCCGGTTAGATACTGGTCAACGCAGTGCGCCAACGCCTTGCCGTCCGCCACCCGGCCGACCGGTTGGGCCTTGGGCCGCAGCAGTCTGCCGCCCGCGAAAACTCCGGGCCGCGAGGTCATCATCGATTCCTTGTCCACCGCGATGGTGTTTCCGGCGGCATTCAGCCCCAGCGCCGCCGCCATTCCGGAACCGGAGACGCCGGTGGCCAACACCACCGCGCCGGTTTCCTCCAGCAGGGCATCCAGATCCGCGGAACCGGTTATTCTCACACCCATGCGGAAAACCGCCCCCGCCCGTTCCAACAAACCGATTTCCGCCTGCAGAACCGCCTCCGGCACGTCCGGAAACTCGGCACGGATCGCGGATTCGGGAGTTTCGCGCCCGTCCACCACGACGCAGGCGTAGCCCCGGCTTGCCAGAAACCACGCGGTGCTCAGCCCGGTGAAACCCGCGCCGATGATCGCCACTTTTGCGGCTTGCGGCGAGGGAGACCACGGCGGGCGCGGAGGCCCCGCGGCGATTTCCGTTTCGATCGCGTGGGTCACCAGATCGCCAATGGCCACGGCCTCGTCCTCATCCGATCTGCGGCAGCCGTGTTCGCACGGGCGATGGCAAATCCGGCAGAGAATCCCCGCCAACGCGAGGTCCCGCCGGGCAGAGGCTGCGGCCAATCCGAACTCGCCGGCCCGCAGTTGCTTGAGCATCGCCGGGATGCCCAGATTGGCCGGGCAAATCCGCTGGCAGGGCGAGAGGCAATCGCCCAGGTGATCGCTGAAAAGAAGCTCCAACGCCATTTTGCGGGTCTCGCGGACCTCGGCGGTGGCGTGCTCCACTTTCATCCCATCCACCACCCGAGATCCGCAGGCGGGGATGAACTGCCCGTTGGCGAGGTTTTTCACCGCGCAAACCATGCACGAAGCCCCGGCCTCGAATCCCTCCAGATAACAAAGCGTGGGAATCTCGACGCCGGCGCGCCGGGCGGCCTGGAGAATCGTCTCGCCAGGCTGCGCCTCGATCCGTTGTTCGTCGATGGTGAAAGTGGGCATGGTCGCTTGGGATGCCGGAGCCTTGCCGCCTGGTCCGGTTCTGTCAAGCGGGGGAAAACGGACGGAATCGGCCCGCCGCTTGGCCACCCTAGGCCAGGCATCGGAATCCGGGATCGGCTGAAAGACCGCGGCGGCATCCCCGTAATTATCGCCTTGCAAGTCGGCCAATCGGCCCTACCTTGCGCCAGCACACAACACGCACACACTTATGGGACCTATTGGAATGCAAGAAATGGTGATGATTTTCATAATCATCCTGCTGCTTTTCGGCGCGAAGAAGCTGCCGGAACTCGCCCGCGGAATCGGCAAGAGCATGGGCGAATTCAAGAAGGCCCGTGACGAATTCGAGCGCGAAATCACCACGGCCGAAGTCGAGACCCGTACTTCCAAGGAACCGGCCGTCAAAGAACCCGCCGGCAAGGAAGCCCGCGAATCCTGAATCCACCCGGAAGCCCGGACCGCCAGTCATCCGATCCGGGTTTCCCCGCACGCCGCGGAGGCTGCCAGCCGCCTCGGTGTCCAACCCGAAAAAATCCCAGTCCTGCGGCCCCAATGCCCCGATTCCTCCTTTCCGCGTTCCGTTGCCAGCCGATCCGTTTTCTGGGGCTGCTAACCGCTGTGGCAGGCGGTTTCCTTTTTTCCGCCTGTGACAAAAAGGGAGGCACCAAGGACTGGAACACCCCCGGTTCGGCCCCGCCGCCACCAACCGCTCCCGCAGCGGTGCCACAACCCTCCCCTGCCCCGCCGCCGCCCGCCGTTCCCGAGCCTGCGAAACCGACCGCGAACACCGATTGGCCGGAATCCCATGAACCCACCACCAGCGGACTCCGTTTCATCACCTACAACGTGGAAAACTGGCTCACCATGGACCGGGAGATCGAACGCAAGAAGATCCCGTCCGCCCCGAAACCGGAAAAGGAACGCGACGCCGCCGCGCGCATCGTTTCCCGCCACCAACCCGACGTTCTGGGCATCTGCGAAATAGGCACTCCGGACGACCTCAAAGACCTTCAAGCCCGGCTCAAAGCGGCCGGGCTCGACCTCCCCCATTCGCACTACACCGGCGGCAACGACGAAACCCGCCACCTCGGGCTGTTGTCGCGTTTCCCGATCACCACCACCCACAAGCCGGAGAAACTCGATTATCAGCTCAACGGCACCACCTACGGGATGAACCGCGGCATCATGGACGCCACCATCGAGGCGCGGGGGAAAACCTATCGGTTCGTCGGCGTCCATCTGAAATCCCAACGGGAAGTCGAGGAAGGCGACCAGGCCCAGATGCGACTCCAAGAGGCCCACCTGCTGCGCGGCCACGTCGATTCCATCCTCGCCGCGAATCCCAACGAGCGCCTCATCGTCTATGGCGATTTCAACGACAACTGGGGCACTCCGCCACTCAAAGCGGTCGTCGGCACCTATGGCAGCCCGACCTATCTGACCGCCATCCGCGCCAAGGACCGCGTTGGCGTCCACTGGACCCACTACTGGGAAATCCGCGATTCCTACTCGCGTCTCGATTACATCACCGTTTCCCAGGCGCTCCGCAAGGAAACGGAATTCGACCGCTGCCAGATCATCGACCCCAAGGACTGGAACGACGCCTCCGACCACCGTCCCGTGATGGCGCATTTCCGTTAGTCCGTTCGTTCTTTTTCCATCCAACAAACTCCAACCAACCGAACACCATGTCTAGCAGACCACTCAATGTCGGACTCGTCGGCGGCGGCAAAGGCGCCTTCATCGTCCATCCCCACCAGAAAGCCATTCTCTGCGACGGCACCCGCCGCATCACCGCCGGAGCGTTGTTTCCCGATCCGAAGATCGCGCTGGAAGAAGCCGCCAACTGGCCCTATCCGATCACGGGCTACGGCTCCTATGACGAGATGATCGCCGCCAACGCCACGCTGCCGGAGTCGGAGAAGCTCGATTACATCCTGATCGTCACGCCCAACTTCGTCCATTACGACCCGGCGATGAAAGCGATGAAGGCCGGCATCGCGGTGTTTTGCGAGAAACCGCTGTGCCTCAACACCAAGGAAGCGGTGGATCTGGTGAAAACCTCCCGCAAGCTCAACGTGCCGTTCGGCGTGGCCCACACCTACCTGGGGCATTGGACCTCGCGGCTCAGCCGTTACATCGTCCGGTCCGGTTTGCTAGGCGACATCCGCTGGGTGGATTCCTATTACATCCAGGGATGGCTGGCCACCAAGCTGGAGGCTACCGGCCAGCAGCAGGCGTCGTGGCGCGTCGATCCGAAACGCGCCGGCGGTTCCGGCTGCGGCGGCGACATCGGCACCCACGCGCTGATGCAGCTCCGCTACGTCACCGGCCTCGATGTGACCCAGGTTTCGGCCCACATGGAAACCTTCGTCGAGGGTCGCCAGTTGGATGACCATTTCACCATCTACTGCAAGCTTTCCAACGGTGGCAAGGCGCTGGTCCGCGCCTCGCAAATCTGCATCGGCCACAAGAACGATCTCGGCATCGCCATTTCCGGCACCAAAGGCACCCTGCGCTGGCGCCAGGAGGACCCGGAATGCCTGACCATCCACCTGCCCAACCAACCGGACCGCGTCTATTGGCGCGGCGCGGTCACTCCGGGCGATGGTTTCCTGCCGAAAAACATGCCCGCCGATCTGATGGCCGAGCCCACCATTCCCGCCGGCCATCCGGAGGCCTTCCACGATGCCTTCGCGCGGCTGCACCGCTGCTTCGAAGCCGACGTGCGCAAATGGCGCGCTGGTAAGAAATTCGATTCGGACGGCAGCAAATACGCGTCCGTCGAGGACGGCTGGACCGGGCTCGCGTTCATCGAAACCTGCGTCAAGAGCAGCCGCAAGAAAGGCGCGTGGGTATCCATGCCCAAGCCGATCTAACATTAAACCGGCCGCCGCGCCGCCGCAGGCCCATCCGGGATCGTGGCGGCCCGGCCGGTTCTAACCGCCATCCATGTTGGAGATTCTCGTCATCCTCGTGCTGCTCGCCCTCAACGGCGTGTTCGCGATGACCGAGATCGCCCTCGTTTCTGCGCGCCGCGTCCGGCTGAAACAACTCGCCGAGGAGGGCAACGCGGGAGCCGCCAAGGCGCTGGACCTTCTGGCGAACCCGGAGCGGTTTCTCAGTTCGGTGCAGATCGGCATCACGCTCGTCGGGGTGTTTTCCGGCGCCTACGGCGGTGCCACCCTGGCCGACCGCCTGCAACCGCTCCTTGCGGCCGTGCCGCTTCTGGCGCCCTATGCCCCGCAGATCGCGCTGGTCTGCGTGGTCACGGTGATCACCTATCTCTCGCTGGTCATCGGCGAACTCGTGCCCAAGGGCATCGCCATGCGCCACGCGGAAGGCATCGCCTGCGCCATGTCGCGGCCGATGGCCCTGCTCGCCAAAGCCACCGGCCCGCTGGTCCGGCTTCTCGAACTGAGCACCCGCGTGGTGATGCGGTTGTTAGGATCGGCGGACGCCCGGCAGTCCAGCCCCACCCGCGAGGAAGTGCAGGTGCTCGTCCGCGAGGGCATCGTCACCGGCACCGTCGATGAGAGCGAATCCGAAATGGTGGAGGGCGTGTTCGACCTCCACGACGTGCTGGCCGAGGAAATCATGAAACCGAAGCCCAAGGTGCTGTTCCTTGAGGCCGCGGAAACGACCGCGCAGATCTGGGCGCGCGTGGCGGCCAGCCGCCAAACCGTGTTTCCGGTCCATCAGGGATCGCGCGATGAAATCATCGGCATGGTTTCCCTCCACGACCTTTTCGCCAACGCGGCCGGGGGCAAACCGCGCCCCCTAACCGAGATGATGAAGCCCCCGCTCTTCGTGGCGGAAAACCAACCCGCGCTCACCCTTCTAACCACCCTGCGCGCCTCCGCCTTCGGCGCGGCGCTCGTCACCGACGAGTTCGGCACCATCCGCGGCATGATCACGCTGGAGGATCTCGTCGAGGAAATCGTGGGCGACCTCCATCCCGGCGATCACCGCCCGCAGGACGCGGTTCTCCGCGCCTCCGGCCACGACACCTGGATCGCCGACGGGCTGATGGAGATCGACGACGTGGTCGAGCGTCTGCCCGAGCTGGATGAGATTGTCGAAAAAGAACGCGAACCGTTCCAGACCCTCGCCGGGTTCATCGTCAACCGCCTGGACCGCCTGCCTAACGAAGGTGAAAGTTTCCAGGCCGGCGGCTTCGAGTTCGAGGTCATCGACATGGACCGCCAGCGGATCGACAAGGTCCTCATCCGCCGTCTCCCCCCGCCCGAGCCAGTGCCCGAGGCGGGCACCTGACGCAGGCGGCCTAACGCTTGCCCGTCCATCCGCGGTTCATATCCCTCTTTGGGATCACCGAACCTGATAGATTGCGGTTCCGGTCGTTTCGGAATCCAACACCCAACGTCCGTCCTTGCGTGTGGCCGGGACGCGGCGGCCGTCGGAAATCACTCCACGCGAAGACACCGGAGCCGGCAACGAAATCCTCGCGGCAGTGCCGGCAGGAAGTTTCACCGCCAGTTTGAAGCCGCCATCGGCATTCCAGTTCACCTCCACCGGCCCGCGGGGTGTGGGGATTTTCCCCCGTGCCTGTGATAGCCCGGAGGGATTCGGGCGGATTTCCAGCTTCCCCCATCCGGGAGCCATCGGCCTTACTCCTATCACATATTTTGGCAGCAGGTTCGCCGGCGCGGCTCCCCAGGCGTGGTTCCAGTCCTGGTTCGGCTTGTATTTCTGGTCCCAAGCTTCCCACGTGATGGTGGTACCGCTATCCAACATGTGTTTCCAACTGCGGTCGCCCGGCGCCACCATCAAATCCACCGCTCGCTTGTCCGCGCCATTTTCAAACAACCCTTCCAACAGATACTGCGCGGCATAGACCGAACACGCCATGCCACGCCCCGCCACCCACTTGGTGACGGCCGCGCGGTGTTCCGCCGGCACCAATCCGAACGCCAGCGGAAACAGACTGGCGTGCTGCGAGGCATGATCGGTCCCCTCTCCGTCACGGTAACATCCGCGCTTTCCATCGAAGAGCTTCTCCTGAAACGCGGCGCGCGCCTTGGTTCCGCGGGCGCGGTAGTCGGCGGCGTCCTCCGCCTTGCCGAGCGCTTCCGCCAGTTCCGCCATCAGCCACAGCGACCTAACATGAAACGCGTTGACCACCGTGTTCACCGGCCCGAACACGAATCCGTCCCGTTCCCCCACCGGCCAATCGACGATGTCGTCGCGTTTGACCTGCGCGGCGTTGCTCGCGAGCAAGCCGTCCTCCCGCGCCCGACCTAACAGCAATTTCGGCTTGAGCGATTCGTAACGCGCCGCCAGCCAGTCGCGGTCTCCGGTTTGCATCCAGTCTGCGTGGGCAATGAAAATCATGTGAAACGCCCACTCGGTGGGCCAGGTGGGATGTTTCATCAACCGGTCGAAAGTATCGCGCGCCATCGCCGTGTCGCGGTCGGTCGCGTAATGGCTGAGCTGGTTCAGATAGGCGTCCGCCTCATAGGGGATGCGCTCGCGGTCGCCATCGACGTAAACCCCGGCAAAGGTGGTCGCCTTGATCGAGTATCGGCACAATTCCCAGATCCGGTCGAGTCTCGTGTCGGAGCAGGAGAACGCGGACGCCTCATCGTCCCAAGTGCTGGCGAACGCCGCTTGTCTAACCAACCGCAGGGTGTTGACCGGCCCTGGCCAGCCCTCGATTTCCACCCATCGGAAAGGAGTCACCACTCCCCACTCCTGAGGTGTCAGGATCGCGGCGGGCTGCTGGGTGTTGCGCTTGTCGGCAGGCGGAGCGACGGTGATCGCGCCGTCGCCGTCCGGCCTCACGGTCGCCATGGAATAGCGCACGGTTCCCGGCGGCTTGCGCTCTATCCGGCCGTTGGAAAGCGCCTCGCCGAAGTGGACGCGTATCTCCCCTTTCGCACCCGGCGGCACGGTCATCCGCAAGTTGCCGAACGCCACCTTCCCGAAATCCACCAGCACCACTCCCGGAGCCACGCCGGTGACCTTCGCCGGACTCTCGTCCGCCAGACGAACCGGCGCCGCCGGCGCAGGCGACAGCATCGCCGAACCTAACACCAAAATACAGATAAGCCGTGACATAACTCTCGAAAACGGCCGATCGGAAAACTCCGGACCACCCGGAACCTCCGCCCGCCGCCCGAATCCTGCGCCCGATATGCGCCGGGATCAACCGCTTTCGCCGCCGTCACCCCCCCGAGCCTTCGGCGGCGGGGGCGCCGGTTTCGAAGCGCATCAGGTCGGCGATGAAGGTGAGCGGGATGTTACCGGTTTCGCCGTTGCGGTTCTTTGCCAGAACCAGCTCGGCCTTGCCCTCGGTTTCCTCGCGTTCCTCGTTGTCCTTGGCGTAGTAGGCGGCCCGATAGAGCAGGCCGACAAGGTCGGCGTCCTGTTCGATGGATCCGGACTCGCGGAGGTCGGACATGCGGGGCACGCCGAGGCTGCCGCCGGTGCGGGTTTCCGGGCCGCGGTTCAACTGGGCGAGAATCAGCACCGGCACCCCGAGTTCCTTGGCGAGGTTCTTGATGCCGCCGGAAATCTCCGCGATTTCGCGTTCGCGGGAGTTTTCCGCCTGTTTGGTGCGGGATTTGAGAAGCTGCAGGTAGTCGATGGCGATGAACTCGATCCCTTCGTCGCGTTTTTTCCGGCGGGCCTTGGCGCGGAGTTCGTTAATGGAAATGCCGGGGGTGTCGTCGATGACCAGCTTGGAGCGGGCGATTTCGAGCGCCACGGCGGGTACTTTCTGCAACTCCAGCTTGCCGGGAGTGTAGCCTTTGGACAGTTTGCTAACCGAAAACCGGGAGCGGGCGTAAAGCAGGCGCTGAACAAGCTGGAGCGCGGTCATTTCGCAGGAAAAGACCATCGTCGGCTTGTTGAGATCCATGCAAACGTGCTCGACGATGTTCATCATGAACGAGGTCTTGCCCATCGAGGGACGGGCGGCCACGACGAACATTTCGCCGGGTTTCATGCCGCCGGACATCCGGTCGAGCACCTCGAATCCGGTGGTGATGCCCTGGGTTTTCTTCTGGCCGGAGAGCATTTCCTGAAACTGCTTCTGCGCCTCGGCCACGGTGGACTTCAGATCGAAGGTGTTGGCGTTCTCGCGTCCCTCGCGGATGGCGAGCATTTTCTGTTCGACCGTATCCAACAGAGTGGCCACCTCGTCCGGCGCGTCGTAGGCCTGGTTGATCGCCTCGGTGGAGTTCTGGATGATCGCCCGCAGCACGTATTTGTCCTTCACCAATTGCAGATGGTGGCGGAAATGGCCCGGGCTGGGGGCGTAGGTGTACAGGTCGGATAGAGCGGATGGCCCACCCACCCGGTCCAACAACCCGCGGTCCAGCAGACGCTGGACCAGCGACACCAACTCGACCTCCTTGCCGTCGGCGAAAAGCTCCAGCAGAAACCCGAACAGCGTGGAGTGCGCGGGCAGATAGAAATGGTCCTTGGTGAGCTTTTCCTCAACCGCCACGGCGATGTATTCCTGCGGCTCCTGCAGCATCGACGAAAGCAGGCTTTTTTCCGGGCCGAGCGCGTGGGGCAGCGAGCGGGTCACATCGGACGCGGCGCCGGCGGCTTGCTGGAGCTGCGGCGATTGTTGGGAAGGATCGGAAGAAACGGAAACGGGGTCGGCCATCGGCGGAGGGCCAGCCTGTCAGCCGTCCCCAGCGCCGTCAATCCATCCTTTGCGGCAGTTCGACGATGTGCTTGCCAGAAGGCCTCGGACATGGAAGACTGCCGCCGTGACGATTGACGGCAGATGGTTACGCGTTATCGCGGTCTGGCTCATGGTGGTGTCGCCCGGGTTCTCCCAGGCGACGGATTTCTGGCTTTCCGGCACCCCCCCGCCAACCGCGCCGGCATCGATGGTGCTCGACCGCGCCAATCTGCTTTCCCGCAAGCCGGGTCTCCACAGCAACGTTTCCAACCGCCTGCTCGAACTCAAGCAAGAGCACGGATTCAGCCTCTATCTGGTGATCCAGTCGGGACTCGAATCGGATAGCCCGCTGACCACCGCGTCCGCCCTACAGGACCCGTGGGTGCCGGACGGCAACGGCATTGTCGTCGTTTACGAGACCGACAGCAAGCGGGTGGGCTTCGGCAGGCCGTATCTCAAGGATCCCGATTTCTCCGAGAAGCTCGCCTCCTTAGACATGGTTTCGGTCATTTCCGAAGCGGTCCACAAAATCGACCGCAGCCTTGCCGACGAGCAGATCGTCGTGCAGTTGACCGAGTTTCTGTGCAATGGGTTCCGCGATCGGATCGTGGAGAACGCGGCTCCTCCGCCGGCGGGCCGCTCGCTTCGGCTGGGGCTCTTCATGACCGGAATCGCCTCGGCGCTTGCGCTGGGGACCTTGATCGTGGGTTGGCTGGTGCGCCGTGGAAACGAGGCCAAGTCGCGGCGTTTCTGGTTTACGGAAATCGACCGGCCCGAGCGATTGGGAGCGCCCTTCGGAGGCGGATCGGTGGTCTCGCGGAAATTCCGCAAGTGATCTCAGCCCACGTAGCAGCGGGTCACCCGCGGCGTGATGCCGGTGAACACCTCCCACACGATGGTGCCGGCTTTTTCCGCGATTTCCGCGACCGGTAGGTTCGCGCCGAATAGCTCCACTTCGTCGCCTTCGGCAATGTCGTCCGCGGAAGTCACATCCACCATGAGCTGGTCCATCGTGACCCGGCCGAGAATTGGAAACCGTCGGCCTCGGAGCCAAACCTCCGCCCCGTTTCCGGAAACGTGGCGCGGATAGCCGTCGCCATAGCCGATTCCCACAGTGGCGACCTTCGTGGGCCGGGTGGTGACAAACGAGCGTCCGTAGGAAACCCCGTGGCCCGCGGGAAGCGTCCGCACCAAGGTGATCCGGGACTTCAGGGTCATCACGGGGCGCAGGTCACCGGCACGTCCGGCCAACGGCGACACCCCGTAGAGCATGAGGCCCGGCCTCGCGAGATTGCATCCGGGGTTCGGATAGCCCAACAGGCCCGCGCTGTTGGCAAGGTGCCGCCATCGCAAATTGGCCGCTCCGCCCAGGCGCTCCACCACATCCCCGAATTTTGCCATTTGTCCCAGAGTGAATGCCTCGTCCTCATCGGCGGACGGCAAGTGGGAGCCGATTCCCTCGATCTCCAGCCCCTCCAGTCCGCAGAGGTCAGGCCAGACACGCGGCAGGTCTTCCGGCAGAAATCCACCGCGGCCCATTCCGGTATCGACCGCCAGATGGACTTTCAGGCGTTTTCCCGCCGCATCGGCTAGCCCGGAAAAATGCCGCGCCTCCTCCAGCGTGGAAACGCAGGGCGTCCAATCGCGGGCCACGATTTCCTCGCGCTCGCCGGCCCAGGTGGCACCCAACAGATAGATCCGGGTGCCCACCCCGGCCTCGCGGATCCGCCGGGCCTCGCCCACGTTCGCCACGCCAAGAAACGCCACTCCTTCCTCCGCGAAAACCCGCGCGAGCTGTTCGAGTCCGTGTCCGTAGGCACCCGCCTTGACCACCGCCATCACATCCACGCCGCAGGACTCCCTGGCCCGCGCCAGATTCCAGCGGAGCGCGGAGAAATCGATCTCCGCCCACGCGCGGGGCGAAGAAATGGAAAACTTGCTGCTCACGCCCGCGAGACTAACCACTCCGGTTCCGGGAGCAAGCGTGGTTAGCCGGAAATTTGAGGCGGCCCGGATGACGCCTTGACAACCGAGGCCCGCCGGGGCTTGTTGATGCAGGCCGTCACCGGCAAGTCCGCTCCGATCCGCCGGTTTCCGAATCACCCGACGGCTCGAACCGGGTCGCTCCGGCCGGATCCTCCAACCCCAACCCCGATTCCACCATGAAACCCGCCCGGTTTGCCGTTCCGTCCCTTGTCTTGTTAGCAGGCGCGCTGTTCGCCGCCGAGCCGCCGGCCGCCGAGCCAGCCGCCACCCTCCACGCCGCCGATCTGTTGCCCGCGGGATTGCTGCACGGACCGAACCACCGCATCCGGGACCTCGTGCAAACGGACGGCTACCTCGCGCATTTCGAAATCGACAGCGACTTCGGCGTTTTCACCGCCGCCGGAGTCCCGCAAGTCCGCCAGCGGCTAACCGAAATTGAAGCGATCCGCAAGCTGGTGGACACCTCCAAGGGCGACCTTTTCGCCGAAGGCATGAAGCGCTCGCTCGAACAGCCGATCGACGCGGTGAAAAACATCGCCAAAGACCCGGTCGGATCGGTGAAACGTGCTCCGGCCACGGTCGGCCACTTTTTCGGCAAGATCGGATCCTCCCTCGAACGCGGAGCCACCAAAGTCCGCGACCAAATCCAAAACGACGACACCGACGCGGAAGAGTCCGCGAAAGGCATCGGCAATGCCGCCAAAAACGCGGCAGGGTTTGACAAAGCGAAACTCGACACCGCGAAACAGCTCGGCGTGGACCCCTACTCGGACAACGCGCGTTTGCAGGAGGAGATGGACAAGGTGACCTGGGCCTTCTTCGCGGGTGGCCTTCCACTCCGGATCGGCGCGGCGGCCGCCTCCGCGGGCATCGCCCTAACCGCCACCAACATGGTGGGCATCCCGGAAGACACCTACGCCCTCACCCAGTCGGAATTGGCGATGCGCGACCAACAGGCGCTCTCCGCCATGGGCATCACCCGCGAGGACATCCAAGCGTTCCAAACCCAGCCCAACCTATCCACCACGCGCCGCCATCGGATCGTCCGCTCGCTCTCCGCCATGCCGAAAACCGCCGGACGGGGCCGGATCATCCAGCTCGCCAATTCCTGCCAATCCCCCGGCCAGGCGGATTTTCTCATCGCCAGCCTCGGCATGCTGGCCCAGCGCCAGCAATCCGGCGCGGCGGCGTACGGCGAACTCAAAGTGCTCGGGCGCCTTCCCGCAGCGGTTACCGCCGGCGGAACGCTCGAAGTTGCGGCTCCCGTGGATCATGTGGCATGGACCGAGCAAGTGGCCACCTTCGCCTATCGCGACGACCTCGGCAACGGCGCGAAATGCCTCGTCCACACCGGAACGTTGTCGGAAACGGCCGCCGCAGGCTTCACGGCGGCGGGCTGGACGGCCGCACCCCTGCCCTATCCGGAAAAGTAACCCCATCCGGCCTTACCAACTCTTAACAATTTCCCCCGCGACAATCCCCCGTCAACGGGGGTTCAATCGCGCGTCCGCACCGGACCCACTGGACCATGATCCGCAACGCCATCATCACCTGCCTCTGGCTCCCCGCCCTCAGCGCGGCGCTTTCCGCCCAGACTCCCGAACAACCCCAGCAGCCGCCCGATTTCCGCGGCGGCCCTCCGTTTGGCGGACCCGGCCAGGAAGATCGGAAAATCCTCAACCAGTTCGACAAGGATGTGAACTCCCGCCTCGACAAGACCGAGCGCGCGGCAGCCCGCGAGTTCCTGAAACAAAATCCAGCCCAAAACCGCGGCGGTCCGATGGGCGGTCGCGGCCGTCCGGGTGGCCCAATGGGCGGACCCATGCAGGGCGAAACCACAGCACCCCAACCCGGTGAAAAGATCACTCCGGCCGATGTCCAACCCTCCGCCGCGCCGCTTTACGATCCCCAAACCCTACGCACCCTGTTTTTCGAATTCGAAAACGCGGACTGGGAAGCCGAACTGGAAGCTTTCCACGGCACCGACGTGGAGGTGCCCGCCAAACTGACCGCCGATGGCAAGGTCTATCAGGGAGTGGGCGTCCGTTTCCGCGGCATGTCGAGCTACATGATGGTCCCATCCGGACGAAAACGCTCGTTCAACGTGTCCGTGGATTACACCGAGAAGAAACAGCGCCTCGGTGGCGTCAAGACGCTCAATCTGCTCAACTGCAACGGTGACGGATCCTTCCTCAGCGCCGCCCTGTTTTCCCACCTCGCCCGCAAGCACCTGCCCGCCCCGCGCGTCAACCTCGTCCGCGTGGTGGTCAACGGCGAAAACTGGGGCATATATGCTAATCAGGAACAATTCAACAAGGATTTCATCAAGGCGAACTACGGCACCACCGAAGGAGCCCGCTGGAAAGTCCGCGGCTCACCGGGCGGACGCGGCGGCCTCGAATACCTCGGCGACGACCCCGCGCCCTATCGCCAGCGCTACGACATGAAAGGTGGCGACGAAGACGATTGGCACGCGCTCATCCGCCTGTGCAAAACCCTCTGCCAAACCCCGCCCGACAAACTCGAAGCCGCCATCGCGCCAATCCTCAATCTCGACGAGGCACTGTGGTTCCTCACCCTCGATTGCGGGCTGATCAACAGCGACGGATACTGGACCCGCGCCAGCGATTACAGCATCTATCGGGACCCGACCGGCAAGTTCCACATCAGTCCCTGCGACATGAACGAGGCTTTCCGCGAACCGGAAGGCATGGGCATGGGCGGTCCCGGTGGTCCGGGAGGCCGCGGCGGATGGGGCGGGCGCGGCGGCCAGTGGCCCCAGGGCGGCGACCGTCGCGAGATGCGCCCCGGCGGGGATTTTCCAGGCGGTCCCCAACCTCCCATGGGACCCGACGCACAGCCTCCGGCCAATGGCGAGCGCCCTAACATTCCAACGCCACCCTCCGGTCCCGGCGCTGACAACAATGCGGATCAACGCCGCATCAACCGTCCTCGCCCTGAAGGCGTCAAACTCGACCCGCTCGTCGGTATGGACGATGAAACCAAGCCGCTGCGATCGAAACTTCTCGCCGTTCCCGCCCTCCGCGAACGCTATCTGGCCAATGTCCGCAAGTTCGCCTCGGAGGATTTGGCATGGGAGACCCTCGGACCCGTGGTCGCTTCCTATCGGAAATTGCTGGAACCGGAAATCGCCAAAGACACCCGGAAAAACTCCACCACCGAGGAGTTTCTGAAACTCACCGCCGACACCCCGGCCACCGCCCAGGCGGAACCGGCCCAGCCCGAGCCCGGCGCATTCCGCCGCGGCCCCGGCCATGGCGGAATGCCGATCCGCTCCTTCGCCGACCAACGCCGCGCGTTTCTGTTGGAGAAACCGAAGACCGAAACTTCCCAAACGGAGCGTTGATCCGATGAGCCAGATCCCCCAAACGGCGGACCACGGCCCCGACTCGCCCAAGCCGGTCCTCATCATTGATGACGACCTCGAATTCTGCGAGCTGATCGCCGAGTTTCTATCCGGTTTCGGCTATCAGGTCAGTGCCGCGCACACCGGTCCGTCGGGAGTGGAAGCCGCCGCCACGCGCGATTGGCACGCGATAATCCTCGATGTGATGATGCCGGGATTCGACGGCTTCGAAGCGCTCCGCCGGATCCGCGCAACCAGCGGCGTGCCGGTCCTCATGCTCACCGCCCGCGGCGACGAGACCGACCAAATCTCCGGCCTCGAGGGCGGGGCCGACGACTACCTGCCCAAGGGCTCGTCCACCCGCGCGCTGCTGGCCCGGCTCCACGCGATCACCCGCCGCGCCGCCCGCGATGGCGGCAATCCCGGCGCCGAGTTGGTCATCGGGCCTCTCAGGATCAACCCGGCCACCCGCGCCGTGATGCTCGACGGCGCCACCCTCGCCCTAACCGCCGGAGAATTCGATATCCTGCTCTGCCTCGCCCGCGCCCAAGGCCGCGTGAAAACCCGCGATGAACTGATGGAGGAACTCCGCGACCGACAATGGCAGACCTTCGACCGCTCGCTCGATGTTCACGTCTCGAACCTCCGTCGCAAGCTCAACGACGATCCCAAACGCCCGCGTTTCATCCACACCGTCCGCGGAGCCGGATATATGATGCCCGAATGAATCTCTTGCGAGGCGGCCGCATTTACCAATTCTTAACAATTTCGCACTTTGCCGGATTCGCAAGGTGGAGCATGCTGCATATGGCAGCCCGCCATATTCACGCTCTGATCCGTTCCATGAATCTCTCTCCGCATATCCGACATGCAATCCATCTCCTGTTCCCGGTTGTGTTCGCATCCGGGGGAGTGGCGGGACAAGTCGTGTTCAGCGAGATCCACTATCATCCGATAGAAGAACCGGCGTTTGACAACACCACCAACTACAATCCGACGCTCGACCTCAGCGAGGACGTCCACGAGTTCGTCGAGATCCAGAACACCACGGCCGCAGCCGTGGACTTGGGAGGTTGGAAAGTCGGAGGAGATATCGATTTCACCCTACCGGTCGGCACCTCGGTCGCCGCGGGAGCCTACAAGGTGATTGCCCGCAATCCCACCCGCATCCAAACCGTTTACGGTATCACCGGTGTTCTCGGCGGCTACACGGGCAAACTCCCAAACTCCGGCGGCAACGTGACTCTGAAGGACGCCTCGGGCAACACCGTTGATTCGGTTAGTTATTCGTCCGCTTTTCCCTGGGCCCAGTCGGCGAACGCCCTGGGTGCCCAAGATCGATTCACGGGATTGACTTCCTCCACCTATCAATACAAGGGCCGCTCGCTCCAACGTGTCAGCGCCACCGCCTCGTCCGGAGATCCCGCAAACTGGGTGGCCTCCCCCCTAACCGGGCCGACTCCGAGCACTGCCCAGTCGGTCGTCCGCACAGTGCCGAAGCCGGTCGTAATCGCGCTTTCCCACGCGCAGACGTCCGATGGCTCGGCTGTCGTTTCACCCAGCCAAGGGGTTACGGTCAACTGCACGTTCTCATCAACCGCCACGCTGGGCAATGTGCAACTGGAGTGGTTCGTCGATACGGCGGACTCGACCACGGAAACCCACACCACCACCACGATGACCGATCTTGGCGACGGCCGTTTTTCCGCCGCCATCACCGGGCAGGCGGCGCGGGCGGTTGTCCGCTATCGGATTCTCGCCAACCGCGGAGACGGCAGCGAAGTGGTCTCGCCGAGATCCGACGATCCGGCGATCTCCGCCGTCGGCGCATCCAACGCGGTTCAGCCGTGGCACGGCTACTTTGTCAATCCCACCGGCCGGAGCGCGACCTATCCGAATTACGATCTGTTGATCTCCACCGCGAATCTGGCCACCATCAAATCCTATGCACAGCAGGGCGGCAGCTCGTCCACCTCCACCCGGCGAGTCACCGCGGCCAGCACCTCGGGACTTCCCCGATCTGTGCCATGGGTGGCCGCCACGGCACCGCTCTGGGATGGCACCGTGCCCGCGGTTTTCGCTTGCAACGGCGTGCTCTACGACGTCCGCATCCGCTTTCACGGCAGCCGATACCACCGCTACGACAACGCCGCCAACCTGCTTTCCTTCAAACTGCATTTCCCGGAATGCGAACCATTCATGGACAAGACCTCCTGGTTCATCACCAGCCATGGCCAGGATTTCCACGAGGCCACCCAACTGAACCGCCTCATCGGCCTGCCCGCTTCGCGCACGCTCTCCGTCACCTGGTATTTCAACAGCAACGCCTCCGCGACGCGGCTCCAACAAGGGGAATACGACGGCACGATGCTCGATGACTATCATCAGTCCATGGCCGACCGCTCGCCTGGCTCCGCCAAGGAGGCCGCCGGGCTGCTCTACAAGGATGTCGGAAACCGCGATGCTTCGGCGAACAATCTTGAGGGACCCTACACCTGCGGCGACATGGCACCGATCGCCGCCAACGCCAACTGGACGAAATATCAGCGTTACGAATGGACCTATTCCCTTCAGAACAGCGCCTGGCAGGGACCTAAGCCCTTCGCCAACATGCTCGAAGCCATGTGGGCGGCGCGCGGCGACACCACCGCCACCCATAACTTCTCCAGCAACTCCACCCAACTCGCCAACTGCAAGACTTGGTTCAACTCCAACTATGATATGGAGAGCACCCTGACATCCATGGCGCTTATCGAATGGATGAGCATCTGGGACGATGGCAAACAGAACCAGTTCTATTGGCGCAAGGCCAACGGCAAATGGTCACGTCTCGGATGGGACTACGACGGCGTGATGTCCACCGGCACCGGTGGCGGCGGCGGTCCCGGCGGCAGCTACACCCAGACGATCTGGGGCGGCGAATACGGGGCCACCAATGTGTTCGATGGCGTGAACTGGTGGAAGGACACGTTCTACAAATGCTTCCGCGACGAATACAAGCAACGGCTCTGGCAGATCAACAATTCGTTCTGCGACCCGGCCAACCTGCTTGCCCTGGGCTTCACCACCACCTCGAAATGTTACCTTTTCGCCCAGAAACGGCAGACCCAGGTCAATACCCAACTCGGCCTCGGGACCTATTACAAACCCGCGCGTCCCACCAACACCTCACCGTCCGCCAACGGCGTCGTTCTATCCGGCGCGTCGCTGGCGGCATCAGCCTACTCGCACCCGAACTCGAAGGCCCACGCGTCCACAAAATGGGAGATCCGCTCGTCCGCCGGCAACTACGAGCTGCCGGTGTATGCCGTCACCACCTCTACCAACCTGACAACGCTTCCGGTCCCCTACGACTCGCTCGCCTACGGCCAAACCTACTACTGGCGGGTCACCTACACCGATTCTGATGGGCATGCCTCGGTGATCTCCGCGGAAACGGCGTTCACCTGGGGAAGCGCCACCACCACCGCCGGAACGCTCGTGCTCAACGAGATCCTGGCCGACAATGCCGGCGCCGCCGCCAACGGCACCGCATATCCCGACTACATCGAGATCCGAAACAACGGGACCGCCGCCTATAACCTAACTGGATTGACACTCACCGATGACCCTGCCGTTCCCGCCAAGTTCGCGTTCCCGTCGGGGACCGCCCTCACCGCGGGATCCCATTTGGTCATCTGGTGCGACAAAGACACAACCGCACCCGGACAGCACACCGGGTTCGCCCTCGATTCATCCGGCCAGACGGTCCTCCTGATGAACGGCACCACCATTCTCGACAGCCTGACCTTCGGTCCGCAGGCCGCCGATCTATCCATCGGCCGGATCGCCAACGGCACCGGCACATGGACCGCCAACACCCCCACCCCCGCCGCCACCAATACCGCCGCAACCCTCGGCACCACCTCCACCCTCAGAATCAACGAGTGGATGGCCTCGGCTCCGTACGAGGACGACTGGTTCGAGCTTCAAAACTCCGGCACCGCACCGGTGGCACTGGCCGGACTCTATCTATCAGACACGCCGTCGGTTCCCACCATCACCCGGATCCCGCCCTATACCTATATCGGCGCGGGCGGTTTTACACGGTTCGCCGCGGACGGCAGCGCCTCCGGCGGCAACCACTGTGATTTCAAACTCTCCGCCAGCGGCGACAGCATTGTCCTAACCGCATCCAATGGCGTTTCCAATCTCGACAGCGTGACGTTTTCCACGCAGTCCCAGGAGATCTCGCAGGGCCGCATTCCCGACGGTTCGGCAACCCTTGCCACCTTCGCAAACACCGCTTCCCCTGGCAAGCCCAACTGGCTTGCGGCGCAGGTTGTCATCAATGAGGTTATGGCCAATCCAGCATCCGGCGGCATGGATTGGATCGAACTTTCTAACACAGGAATCTCCGCTGCCGATGTCGGCGGCTGGTGGCTCAGCGACAGTATTCACAATCCGAAGAAATTCCAGATCCCCACGGGCACCACCATCCCAGCGGGCGGTTTCGCCGTGTTCACGGAATCCGATTTTGCCGCGGGGGCGGTTCCCTTCGGACTCTCCGCCACCGGCGACGATGTCTGCCTTGCGGCCGCCAACGGCTCGGGCGCGCTCACCGGATACCGTTCACAGGTTTCCTTCTCCGCCTCCACCAACGGCCTGTCTTGGGGCAGAATCGCCGCCACAGGCCTCGCCAACGGCACCGGCGGCACCGAGTTCTGGTCTCTCGCATCCTCCACCCAGGGCGCGGCCAATTCCGCCCCATCCCTAACTCCCGTTCTCATCAACGAGATCATGTATCACCCGCTGGATGGCGCGGCCGGCGCGGATGTCACCGCCACCGAGTTCATCGAGCTGCACAATCCGACCAACTCGGCCGTCGATCTATCAGGATGGCGGATCAAGGGAGACTCGTCATACACCTTCGCCAGCGGCACCATTCTGCCGGCATTCGGATATCTGCTGGTCGTTCCGTTCAACCCCGCCACCGACACCTCGGCGCTCACCGGCTTTCTAACCACCTACGGCTTGGACATCGCGCCCGCCATGGCTGGCCCCTCCGATACGAAGCTATCCAACGCCACCCACAAGATCACTCTGGCCAGGCCGTTCGTTCACGCGGAAACCACGGAGTATCTCGATATCGACCGCACCGAATACCGCGACATCGCGCCGTGGCCCACCGCGCCTGACGGCGGAGGCGTCTCGCTCCAACGGATCAGCCGCGATCTGATCGGCAACACCGCCGCCAACTGGGGATCGGCCACCCCGACACCCGGCACGATCAATGCCGGACTCTATCAAACACTGGCGGTCTGGAGCCGTTCGCCGCTTCCGGAAGGAGCCATCGGATCGCCCTACGCATTCGCCTTTGTCGGCGTCGGAGGCACGGCGCCATACATCTGGACGCTGGCCTCCGGCTCTCTGCCGCCTGGCGTTTCCCTAACCAACGGAATGCTTGGCGGCACTCCCACCGGCGGAGGCTCCTTCGCCTTCACCATCCGCCTCGCGGACTATCCGGGTGCCTCCGCCACCGCGGACTTCACCCTAACCGTGCCCTCCGGAGACACCGACGGCGACGACCTTCCCGACGATTGGGAGTTGGAAAACGGCCTCGCGGTCGGCACCGATGACTCGGCGCTCGACGCCGACGGAGACGGTCAGTCCAACCTCGCGGAGTATCTCGCGGGAACCGATCCCCGGTCCTCCGCCTCCGTTTTCGCGATCACATCGGTGGGCGCGCCGGACTCGGGCACCGTCACGGTGACCTGGTCCGGCATCGCCGGCAGAACCTATCAACTTTGGTCCAGCGCTGATCTAACCACATGGACGCCGGTCAACCCGCCTGTTTTCTGCGCCACCACCGGCCCGGTTGCGGCCGCCGCCCCCACCGAAGGCTCCGCCGCCAGGTTTTTCAAGGTGGCGGTGGTGCCGTAATCCCGCTAGCCCTCACCCCGGAATGCCGATGAAACTCTCCCTCCGCTGGAAAATATTCGCATGGGCGCTGGTCAATCTGGCGCTCATCGGCGGCGCGGTGGTTTGGTTTCTCCACGCCCAATTCCAGATCGGCATTCACTCGCTTTTGGCCGGCTCCACCGGGGAGCGGCTGGATTCCATCGCGCGCCAGCTTGCGCCGGAATTGCTCGCCCGGCCGAAATCCGAATGGCCCGCCGCGCTCGACGAAGCCGCGGGCTATTGGCGCAGCCGCGGCATCAAGGTGGCCATCATCCACAACTCCGGCGCGGTGGTGACGGGAAACCTCGAATCCGTCCCTAACGAAGTGATCGCCGCGCTCGACGCGCACAACTCGAAAATGGGCATGCCGCCCGGTGGCAAAGGCCCCGGAAAACGCCCGGGCAGTCCCGGCGGGCCTGGAGATAACATGGGCGGGCCACCTGACAAACCCGGCGACCGCGGCATGGGCGGACCGGCACGCGGAAGATCCCCCGCCGATTTCCCGTTTGCGGACGATCCGTTCGGCCCCGGCGGACCGGGTGGTCCCGGCGATCGCGGCCCCGGTGGCTCCAACGACCGTAATCCGCGCGATCCAACCGACCGACAACCGGCACGCCCCGCCACACTGTCCCCCACCGCCACCTTTGAGAAATTCATGCTCGTTTCCCGTTCCCCCCGCGAATACTGGGCCGGCGTCCACCTCGACAATGTCTCGGGTCCCATGCCCTTCACGCTGGTGCTTTCCTCCCGCTCGATCCGCGGCGGCGGACTGTTCTTCGACTACGTCCCGTGGCTGATGCTGGGAACGGCCATCGCGGTTCTATCCGTCCTGTTGTGGCTGCCCATGGTCCACACCCTGATAGGAACCCTGCGGAAACTGACCGCCAGCGCCGAACGGATCGCCGCGGGCACCTTCACCGCCCCGGATGGCACCCGCCGCGGCGACGAACTCGGCCGCCTGCAGAACGCCCACCGCCATATGGCCCAACGGCTCGACGGTTTCGTCACCGGCCAGAAACGTTTCCTCGGCGACACCGCCCACGAACTGCTCTCGCCGCTCGCCCGTCTGGAGGTGGCCCTCAGCATCCTCGAACAACGCGCCAAAGACGGCGACCGCAGCACCGTGGACCGGGCACTCGGCGAGGTCCGCCGCATCGCCTCCCTCGTTCACGAACTCCTCGCCTTCTCCAAGTCCTCCCTCGCCGGCCAGGACACGCCACCCGAACCGGTGGACCTGGAACCGCTCGTCCGTGATATATTAACCGAGGAAGGCGGCGCTCTAACCGTCAAAACCGACATCCCCCCGGACTGCCGCGTGCTCGCCATTCCCAACCTGCTGCGCCGCGCCATTGGCAACGTCGTCCGCAATGCCGTCCGCTATGCCGGAAACGAGGGCCCTATCATGATTTCCGCCACCCCCGACGGAGAATCCGTTACCCTAACCATCCGTGACGCCGGTCCCGGCGTGCCCGACGACGCCCTGCCGAAGCTGTTTGATCCGTTTTTCCGTCCGGACACCTCGCGCACCGCCGTCACCGGCGGCACCGGCCTCGGCCTCGCCATCGTCAAATCCTGCGCCGATGCCTGCGGTGGCTCTGTCAAAGCCGAGAACCTCCGCCCCAAGGGCTTCAGCATCGCGATCACCCTGCCCGCAGTCTAACGGACCTGACCGTTGACCAGGGTCTTCCAGACCCCGAAGTCGGAATCAAGAAGCACAATGTCGGCGAAGTAGCCGGGCTCCAGTTTGCCCAGGTCCTCCAGTCCGAGCGAGCGGGCCTGGTTCCACGAGGTGGCCTTGACGATCTGATGGAGCGGCAGCGGGATGAGGCCGGCGATGTTTCTGACTCCCTCGTTGAAGAGCAAGGCGGAACCGGCCAGCGCGCCGCCTTCCTTGAGCCGCGCCGCGCCATCGCGCACCACCACCGCCAGACCGCCCAGCGAGGTCTCGCCATTTCCGATCCATGAGGCGGCCATCGAGTCGGTGATCATCATCAGGCGCTCGATCGGCACCACTTTGAACACCACGCGCAACATGTCCGGACATAAATGGATCGTATCACAAATGAGTTCGATCATGATATCATTATCCAACAATCCGGTGCCGACCACGCCGATCTCCCGGTGGTGCAGCGGGGTCATGGCGTTTCCGAAATGGGTGAGATGGGTCAGCCCCGCCGCCTTGGCCGCCATGATCTGGGCGGACGTGGATGAGGTGTGCGCGGCGGAACTGGTAATGCCCAGCGCCTTGGCTCCGCGGATGACTTCCAGCGCGCCATCGACATCAGGCGCGATCGAAACGATCAGCGCCGGGGCGATGTCATGGATCGCCTTGAGTTCGGCCAGATTCGGCGGCCGCACGAACTGCGGGTTTTGCGCGCCGGCGTTTTTCACGTTGATGAACGGCCCTTCCACATGAAGGCCGGGGGTTTTGCAGAATTCCTGATTGGCGAAATACTTCGCGCACTCGGCGGCGACCTGCTCAAGGCGGTCCTGCGGCTGGGTGAGCGTGGTTGGCAGCCAGGTGGTCACACCTTCCTGCAGCTTGCGGCGCGCGATGTGGCGGATCGCTTCCACGGAGGCATCGCAAACGTCGTGGTGGTCGGCTCCATGCGCGTGGATGTCGATGAATCCGGGCATCGCCATGCGGCCTTCGGCATCGATGGTGGCGTCGGCGTCGGGAAGGGCTCCGCCGGGACGGATCACCGCGGCGATGCGGTCGTTTTCGAGTAGCAGTGCGCCTCCGTCGATTTCGACATCCGGGGATACAATTCGGGCATTCGTGATCAGTGTTTTCATAGGCTTGGTAACAAAAAGAACGCCCGCCTTTTGCCTCGGTACAGAGCCGCTGACAAGCAACTTTTGCCAAGATTTTGAGCTATTGCGGCGAATGCCCGCCAAAATGCCCGATCGCTGCATTTTTTTCTCGACCTTCCGGAATACAAATTGATACTAAAGTTTAACCGAAACGGAGTTTCAACCAATCCTGCGGGAGTGAATCGGCTTCATTTCGGTTCGTTCAACCCACACCCACCCCAACTCATGAAACGCCACAACCCCGCGCCTGTCAGCCGGCCAACCGGAACGCTGGGCGCATCCGTTTTTCGGCCAAATATCAGGGCCGGACTCGCCTTGCTCGCGTGTGTGATTCCCGCCAGCGTCTTGGCCGATCCGGTCAATCTCATCCGCAACGGTGATTTTTCCGCAGGCATGAGCCACTGGGTGAAGCCTGCGGAATTCGGCGTGGCGGATCCCGTGCAGAACGGTGCCCTTTTGATTTACAAACCGGTAACGACGTTCACCGGGCCCGTGGTTTCGCAAAGCATCCACGCCACGGGCATCGCGAATGTTCCGGTCACCGTGTCGGCAAGACTCAAGCGGCTCTCGACTCCCGTTGGCTCGTCCGTCAGGATCTGTCTCGAATTCGTCCGCGCGGGCGGAGCGCACGAGACCGTGCCGGTGATCCAACCACAGAATTCGGAACTCGAAACGCCAGGTGTTTTTTTCCAGCTATCTTCCTCTTTCACGTTCCCGGCGGACGCGACAAAGCTCATCCGGGCCACTGTGGAAATCACCGGCGGCGGATTCGTCAATTTTGAAGCCGATGATCTGGCGGTGACCGGCGAGGTGACTCCCGGCCCGGTGCCGGAGATCACCTCGGTATCACCCGCTTCAGTTGCCTATGATCAGCCGGTGACCGTTGGCGGGATCCACCTCGGCACCTCGCCCGGCACGCTAACGATCAACGGCAGTTCCGCCGACCTCACGGTGGATTCCTGGTCCGATTCCCAGGTGGTATTCCGGTTGGCCCACCCACACCAAGGGGGCAAACTCGTTCTGACCAGCCAGGATGTCTCGGCCAACCAGATTCCGGAAATCCGGATCAGTTCCGCCCGGTATCAGCTAAGCAACCCGACGCCCTCCGTGATCGCGATCCCCGGACAAACGGTTGAGATCGGTGTCAGGCTTGCGTTCTTCAATGGATACACCACCGCAACGGGAATCCAACTGGCGCTTCAGGGCGCGGGAGGCACTGCCGCATTCGCTCCGAATCCGGTGAGCCACCAGGGCGGATCCCGCCTGACCTTCAACACCGCCGGGCTCTCTCCGGGCGTCCACTCCTACACGATCATCCCGACCGATCAGGGCGAGCCCGGCAACCAAGCGCCGTTCTCGGTGGATCTCCGGGTCCCGGAAACCCTCGACTTCTTCGTGGTGGATTCGGTGTTAGGCAATATTCCGGTTACCGGAACGCTGTCCATTGAAAGCCATTCGCCGGTGCGGACCGATTATACGCTTTCCGACAACAACTCGGCGGATATCACGTCAGCGTCACCTCTGGATTGGACTTCCTCGAACCCAGCGGTGCTTCTCGTACTGCCACCACCCAACACGGCGGTGGGGCCGAGCCTCATTCCGCTGGCCACCGGGACCTGCACCCTGACGGCCACCGCTCCCAACGGGTTTTCACGGTCGATCCCGGTATCGGTGGACCTGGAAACGGCGCATTCCGGAATCGAACAGATCGGGTTCACGTTTCCACAGATGGACAACTCGGGCGAGGGAGACTACAATCTTTTCACCGCGGTTGCGGCGGATGGGGAATCGATCAACTCCATCGACCTGATCGGATTCGAGGCGGTGAATTTTTCGTATCAATTCGGCTCCACGGGATCCATGGAGTTCCAGACACCTGCGGGACTTGCCCCAGGATTCTATGAGTTTTCCGCGAAAACGGAGTCCGGTTCCACCCGCTCCGCGTTGCTTGAGGTGACCAACGCATCCGGCACAGGAATGCTGTCCGGCAGCGTCTCCCAACCCTATCTCGCCCTCAAGGCAGGCGTGCTTGAGTTCTACGATGCGGCGACCAACGCGCTTGTTTTCACCCGCGATATCGCGACTTACGGAGACTTCCAGCTAGGTGCCATTCCTCCTGGCAGCTATCGGATACGATTCGTTCCGGATCAGGAAAGCGTTCCCGTCCCGCTGGATTCGCCGTGGTTTGCCAATGGCACCTCCATTGAAAACGCGCAAACGGTGACGGTTGCGGCGGACCAGACCACCTCGGGAGTCCATTTCTTCGTGTTCGAAGCCCAGCAGACCCACGCGGAGATCGTCATTCCCCAACTGATCGATCCGGTCCGCAATGGCAACACGTTTTCCTTCGGCTTCGATTCCCTGCCGGGACTTCGCTACACCGCCGAGTATTCCGAAACCCTCGACTCCGAAGACTGGCATCCGTTCGCCATTATTCTCGGCGACGGCAATCCGAAGACGGTCACCGACACCAATGCACCCGGAACCTCGCGGTTCTACCGCCTATCGGTTTCCGCCGAATGATCACTGGAATTCGCCGCGCCGTTCCTCGATGAGAACCAGCCAGTTCATCATCGTGATCGGGGGCAAGTCGGCCGGATGGGTGATGGGCCGCAAGTTCACCACAATCCGGTTGCGGTCCACCGAGAACCCGCTCCCTTTTTTGATGTCCAGCGGACGGGTCGGATTCGCGGCGTCCTCGCTGGCGAGCGATCCGATCTGGCCGGAAACATCCACCGCAAGAGGATCAATATCGGCCCCGAACCTTTTTTCGGGCGCGAAGATCGAACACGGCGGATAATAGGTGCCGGATGGCGTGTAGCCGGATGGCGGGGTGGCCGCGGTTGTGTTGAAATCATCTCCGTAAAACAGCCGGAGATTCGTTACCAGCGAGAATCCCTTGGTGTACGCGCGCAAATCGTCGCACTCCAACAGAATCAGGCCGTAATCGAGATCGGTGCACGGAATCGACGGCCTGGTGAGCCGCACACTCCCCGTCGCGGTGGTGTAATCCACGTTGACCGCGATCGAATTGTTCACCGCGGGGCCGTCCGCCCCGAGTGCCGTCAGAAACGCCGGCATCCGTTCCGGATAGACCGCCACACAAATCTTGCCCGACTCCATCTGCTTGATCTCGAAGGGGAAACTCGGCCGGAAATAGCCCGCCTTGACCACGCCCACCAGCGGGTCTCCGAAACGGGCGTTGTTGAACGTAACCGACCCGCTCACACCAGTCTGATAGGCATAGGTTCCATTCTTGCCGTAGGCCACGTCCACCACGGTCGTGCCAAAGTTGTAGGATTGGTTCTCGTTGCAAGCGAACAGATAGCCGGCGGGCAGGCCGGTTCCGGCTCCGGCCGTGAGCGAAATGTCCAGATTCTGGCGGACTCCGGATTTCAGATAGGAAAACCGCAGCTTCGTCGGCGTTTTGTTGGTGGTGCTGACGGCATCGGTGATATCCAGCCGCATGGCACTCTGGAGCGCGCCGACCGAATAGTTGTTCCAGGTTGTGGAGGACAGGGTGTTCGATTCCGTGGAATGGCTGAGCCGGTCGAGGAAATCGGCGCCACGGTTGATGGCGACGAAGGCCGCGCGACCGCTCTCGGACGGCATCGAGACCGGGAAAAAGTAGTCCCCCTGGGTCAGTTGGTATTGCTCCCGCAGGCCGGGTGCCATCGGGTCGCCGGTGAACCCAAGGCCGCCCACCCGTGTGCCGCCGGATAGGGAGGCGCCGCGCCTCGTGGCCAGGGCCGGCAGCGCGGTATCGCCTTCCACCATGGCCTTGCCCACGAACACTCCGCCTTCGATGGTGGTGTGCTGCCATTCGCCGCCGGTCTCGTGCTCGCCGAGCGCCATGAACGACGACGCGGAAATCGCAAGCTGCGAGGGGATCTCGTAGATCGAAAGCACGAAGTTCCGTTTGGAGGTCACCGCCAAGGTCGTGGCGGCGTCGTGCTCCGCCAAATCCATGGAGAACGCCCACCAATTCCGCTTTGCCACAAACGGTTGCCCGGGGCGCGCGTATCCGAAGTTGATGTTCGGATAGGTAATGACATTGGGATTCGGATAGGTGCCCACCGGCAGCGCTACCCCGCTTTGGGCCAAAGAGCCATAGACTTTCTTGGCGGAAATGATCGGCCACGTCTTGTCGCGTGTGGATTCCGTGCTATCGGAGTCGCTCAGCGGCACAGGATAGCCCGTGCCCAGGCTCCGGTTCAGACCAGATGACACATAGCCGGACTCGCCGCCCACAGCCTTGAAAATGTCGCTCACCGTCGCAAGTCCCGAGTCGCCGACATTGGCCCGGATCACGTTTGCCCCGCCCAAAGTCGTTTTCAGTTCGTTGGAAATCGACTGCCTGGCGTTCGCCAATGCCAGCGCGTCGCCGAAAATCTCCTGCCAGCGCAAGGGGTTGCTGGCCGTGGCACTCGCGTTCGAACCGTTCTGCATGGCGCGGATCGCGCGGTTCGGCGTCAGAGCCACGATCGCCCTCAGCACGGCATCCTCCTTTTCCGCGTAGTCGGTCTGCAACTGGACGCTCGCCTGCACCGCGTGCGAGGACATCGCACGCTTGTAGGAGAACACCATCATGAGCAGAAGCGTGGTTCCGATCACGACCACCGTCATCATCGAAACGTAGCCGCGGCGGAAACTAACATTCTTGGTTGTCGTTCTCATTGTCCCATGGTTCCCGAATAAGTGATGACCTCGCCATTGGGGCCGGTGAGAGTCATGCGCAAGATCCCGTTCTCCACCGCGAACGTGATATTCCTCGCCTGCTTGGTGACAAACCACTGGGGGGTTCCCAGCGAACCGCTCACCGGCACAAGGTAGTAGTAGAGCGCCTTGCCCGATCCGCGGTCCTCAAAAGAAAGGATCGAGGCCCGAATCGATCCGTCCGGCAAGCGAAAGTTCATCACCAGCACCGGAGCCCCGCTTGTGGTGGGATTGCTGCCGGACAAGGCGTCGGCCACCGAAGCGTGAAGCCGGAACCGCTCGGCCTTGCCCACCATCCGGCCCACGTGCATGTTGATCAAGGGCGCCTCCTCAGTCAGGAACGTCTGCGCCCCGAAAATCTTCATGAACGAAAGCTGCTGATTCACGAGTGTCAGCGAAATCGCGGCCACGGCGAGCCCGCCGGTGATCGCCAGCGCCAGTTCGAACAGTGTGAACCCGCGGTTCACGCGCTTTGCCGTAACGTTCATTGGGATCGGATCACGGTTCGGGATTTGGCGTAGGTCCGCCCACCTATCTGATAGGTAAGGACGCTTTGAACCTTCCACACCTTGAGACTGGCGGGGTTTGTCAGGACCGTCCCGGAGCCCCCGTCGATCGGATAATTGTTGGAATCCGCCATCCGGGTGCGGGTGACCATTCCCATCACCGGCACGCCGCCCGGCAGACGGCCCACCTCCACGCTGGTCGCACTCACGTTCGGATAGACCGGCCATGGCGATCCCGAATTCGCCGTCAGGGTGGCGAATGGAACGCGTTCCGCATATGAACGTTCGTAGGACAGATAGGCGTCGGTGAGCGACTGCTGCAACGCCCACTGGCGGGGAGCGACGATGTTGAGGGAAAGCTGGAGCATGATCAGCCCCACCACGGTCAGGATCGAGAGTGCGACGGTCATCTCGATCAATGCCATACCCCGGTGCGGTCCGGGCTTGCCCCGGCGGGAAAAACAGGCCAACGTTCTGCCGTGTCCGGCATCCTCCGCATTTCCACCCTCTGCCTGGCGGCTTTCATGGCCGCCGTGATGCCCGTGGCCGCTCAGAACCTCATCGAGCCCCCCTTCGGCCTGCGCTGGGGCGATTCTCCGGAAAAGCTGATATCTTGGGCGTCCAGACATTCGCTGGACCTTACCATCAGCCTGCCCGGCGATCAACCGAAATTGCGGGTTTTGAAAATCGAGCCCCGCAAGGGATTTCTTCCGGAGTCCAAGGCATCCGCGGTGGAAGCCCGGTTCCTCGGCGGCAGGCTGTTCGAGTTTACGGTCCACTATACCGACCCGGAAGTGTCGGCGGACACCATGCGGACCCGATTCGACGACCTCCGGAAGCAGGTCGCAAATGAGCACGGACCGCTGCTGCCCAACCAGCAGCAGCAATCGGTCGAGGACCATTTCGTAACTCGTAAGCAATCGTTTCATCGGGAACCGGTTAAAGGATTGTTTCTGCTGCTGGCTTTCACCGAAGTGGAGGACCAGTTGAGAAAATCCCGGGAGGCTCGTTTTTCTCTGGTTTACCGCAACGACAACCTGAGACGGGAGTTGCAGGAGGAGAAGAAAGAGCCCTAGATCATTCGTAAGTCGTGAAACTCCCGTTGAGACGGAGGGTCAGGTTGACGTCGAAGCTCACGTAGGCCAGACGGTCCAGCCCGAAAGGCGTGGAGGTTAGCAGTTCCATCGTCCAGCGTCCGTCCGAATCGAAAATGGAATCGTAATCCCGAAGTACCAGCACGCGATCCTGGGGGACGCTGTCCGTGACCACCACCGACGATCCGGGAACCACGGTTCCCGTGACTCCGAGCTGGGGATCGCCCTTGTAAACCTGCGCGTAGGTCGTCGAGGACGGATAAAGATCGTTGGCCGTAAGGGTCACTGCGGGCATTTTCAGCCGATAGGTCTGGCCTTGGACGAGTCCCGAGATCGAGCCATCGGCCACCGGCCAGATCTGGATGAACTTCGAGGCCAACTGGGACTCGGGAGCCTGGTAGTCCTCCAGCGAAAATACCGAGAACCGCTCCTCTCCCCTCACCTTCGCGCGATCGGCTCCAGGTATGGAAGTGAGCGAGTAGGTCAGCGTGCGGGTGCCATTGCTGGTCAGGGTGGCCTGCGAGTACAAGGTCGCCTGCGTGCGGTCGATATCAATGCCCGTGCCTCCGGCGCCGTACGCCTGCACATGGCGCAGGAGCTTGACGCTTTTCGACGCTTCGGGATCGGTTTCCCCGCTAAGCAGGCCCGACACATTGATGGTTACGAAGAACGGCCGATCCGCGCGGGTGCGGGGAATCAGCGTGTACGGGTCCTCGGAGCGAACAACCACACTGGCGACCGGAACGTAAGTACCGACGTATTTGCTGTCCAGCAGGTAACTGGTGAGCGGTGAGGATTTCACGGTCCACAATTCGAACCTCGCTCCACCCGGGTCGATCGCCAACGGCGAGAGCGTGCCGCTTCCGGTACTGGCCGCCGCCACCGACATGTCCCATTGGACCCCGGACGGAAGCTGCACCTGGCGGATGAAATTGGTGTAGGTGACGGTTTGGGCCGCCAGCCACGCCTGGCTTGCGAGAAAAACCGCCAACCCGCGGAATAGTATGGCGATCATGGTTTTGTTGCGGCTTTGGGTTGCGGTGTCTTCGGCGGGAGCACCGAAATCGGCCCGCCCTGATAAGTGGCGATCACGAGATTGGCGGATTCGGTGATCCGTTTCCGGGTATCTTCGGCGATAACCTCGTTACCCTCGGCCTGGCTACGGGATACCTCCACGGTGGTGATCCATGCACGATTGCGAGTGAAGAAATCCATCCACGGCACCAGCTTGGCGCCCGGCTTGATCT
The DNA here is from genome assembly GCA_017301995.1 of Verrucomicrobiota bacterium. Taxonomy (GTDB): domain Bacteria; phylum Verrucomicrobiota; class Verrucomicrobiia; order Verrucomicrobiales; family Akkermansiaceae; genus Luteolibacter. The sequence continues at coordinate 59,735 of JAFLEH010000033.1, forward strand.
TGCTCCGGTCGCTCATCGACTCGGGCTGCATGAGAATCGCCCGTTTGGGCACGAGGGTCGCATAGCCTCCGAAGCAAATCACATCGGACTCGGCCAGAATGTCCTTCGGCCGATTGACCACCGAAGGATCCTCGCCCTTGGCCGGTTCCATGTTTTTCATGGGGTCGTTCTGCGAGACTTTCCGCAGTTTCTGTACCAACTGGTCGTGGGTGGCCGCGTCGCGCATCTGCGGTTGATCCGCCCGCGCCATCTGGATGCAGCCCAACACGAGAACCGCCGCCGCCATTCCGAATCTTTGCGTTGTCGTTTTCATGATTTTCGGAAGGTTACCAGCATGACAAGGTCCTGAAGGTCATAGCCGATGTCGCTTTTGTCGGTGTGGGTGAGTTCCATGAATACGATCACGTCCATGGGGCCGATCTTGACCTTGCCACTGGCGTCCAGATAGGGGCGTACGAAGCTCTCCAGAGAAGGGGCGTTGTAGTCCGGGACATTCGGCGGCGGAGTACTCCCGTTGACCAATGTCCTCACGTTGTCACCGCTCAGCGAGGTGTAGAATGTGCTCCAGGAGTTGTTGTAATAGTATTGCCCGCCGAAATACATCGGCTTGAGCTTGGTCACGGAGTAAGTCTTGATGATCCCCTGCTGTTGGACGATGGTGTCGGTGTTCTTGCCGTCGAAGATCGTGCTCCAACTGGTGGATCCGTTGTACCGGAGTTTTCCGGCGGTGCGGATGTAAACGATCTTGCCGTAGTTGTCCTGGGTGGTAACCCCGGCACCGAGGATCCGGATGTCGCAGATCAGGTTCTCCTTGGGAGTCACCGTGGCGGGAGGGGTCACCGTCACGAAGTCCTCGACCACGGAGGGATAGTTGATACCCCATGTCAGGGTGGGCTTGGTTCCCGTCTGCACGACCGTCGGGAAAGCCGTCAGGCTCCCGGTCGGAATCGACGGGTTGGTGGATTGGCCGGACGCGCCGCCGACGGTCGCGAGAGCGACCACGGCCAGAACCGCGCCCAAAGAGGCGGTTGGTTTCGTTTTCATGCTAGGGTGTCTGTTGGATCACCGGGCCGACCATCGCGCCTGACGTCCGCCGGGTGAAGCGGATGGGGCGTTGGGGTGAAGGTTGGCGGAAGGTGACCGGGTGCGATTTCAGAGGGTGGGTGTTGAACAGCGAATATCAGGGTGAGATTCTAACGGGAGCCGCCGGGTGTTGTCTCCCGCGGAGAGAGCCAATCGCGCCAAGGACCGCTTGGCACCTGGCGGTCACGGACAAATCGCCATTGCACGCGATCGCCGCTGTGGAATCCCAAATAATCCCGCACCGCAGGGCTAAGATCGATGCCCGCGGACTGGTTCCGGTTGGCGCGCGGCGGCTCGGAGCCGAAAACATATTGCCAGTGGTCGGTTTCGAAAGGCCCCACATCCTCCCACTGGGCGTACGCCACTTTTCCTTCGTAGTGGACCGCCACCCACTTTCCTTTGCATACGGAAATCCCGTCGCCCCGGAAACTTTCCCAGAACCATGGAATCACCTCGGACGCCTCCGGGCGGTGCATCCCTCCCGAAGCCACATCGTTGTAGGGCAGCGCGACGTAAAACGGGTTCATCTGCGGCACAAACCCCTCCGGGACCCAACCGGAACGGTGATCCGGATCGTCGTAGCCGCCAAAATTGGCCACCCAGTTCTGATCCCAGGCGCTCATGCTGTTCGGGGTCGGATTGTTTTCCGATGGCTTCTCGCCAATCCAGAACACGGTGCCCACCACATTGCGTTTCCACGGAGTTGCCGCCCGGATCGGTTCTCGGGATTGCTCCTGCACCACGCGCGCCGCGGCTGGCACCCCGAACGGATCGCTCAATCCGGGCAATGCCTCGCGTCGATCCTCGAGAAAACGGTCATGCACCCCAGCCAGCCGGTCCGACAAACGGGCCGCCAACGCTGGCCCCGTAAGGAGCAGGCCGCACAAGCTGACCGATATTGCGAGGTGTCGTTTCATCCTTGGGTTCAGCACCCCCGCGGTTCTTGCGGTTGGTGATAGGCCGAAGGTAAACAATCCGGATCGGTTTACAAGAAAAATTTTAGGTTTTTTGACATTTTTTCAAAATTTAACCTTTCTTAAGGACTTTCCACCGATCGCTTGCGGCTCTAGCACCCGAAAAGGATCAAAAAACCGATCATTCCCTCGCTTGCTCCACCCAGCAGGCATCCTCCGGGGCGGATGAATCACTCGTAAGTGGTCACCATGCCGTTCACCTTGAGGGTGAGCTTCACGTCAAAGGTGACATAGGCCAGCCGGTCAATACCGAACGGGGTCTCGGTGAGCAATTCCAGAGTCCATGTCCCATCTCGCTCGAAGATGTTGCCATAGTCCTTGACGGCGAGCACCCGACTTTGGGGCACCGTGTCGTTGACCACCAACATGGATCCCGGAACCACCGTGCCGGTCGTTCCGAGGCTGGCTGCGCCCGGATAAACCTGCGCATAGGTCTTCGAAGAAGGATAGAGATCGTTGAGGGTGAAGGTCAGCGGAGGACATGCCACCCGGATCTTCTCGCCCTCCCGGATGCCGGAGATCGATCCGTCGGCCACCGGCCAAATCTGCACGGTTTGCGCGGCCAGTTGGCCTGCGGGCGCTTGGTAATCCTCCAGGGAAAACACGGAAAAACGCTCCTCGCCGCGAACCTTGGCACGGTCCGCTCCGGGAACCGAGGTGATCGAATAATTCAGGGTCTGCGTTCCGTTCTGGCTCACCGACACTTGGGAAAGCAACGTCGCTTGGGTCCGGTCGAGGTTGACGCCGGTGCCGCCCGCCCCGTAGGATTGGACATGGCGCAGGAGGTTCACGCTCTTGGCGGCAGCCGGGTCGGTCGCGCCGCCGAGCAAATTGGACACCGCCACCGTCACGGTGAACGGACGGTCCGCGCGGGTCCTTGGCATGACCGCGTAGGGGTCCTCGGTCTTGATCGAGACCTCGGCGGCCGGGATGTAGGCACCGACGAACTGCGAGTCCAGCAGATAGCTGGTAAGAGGCGAGGATTTGACAGTCCAAAGCTCAAACCGGGAACCTGAACTGTCCACCGGCAGAGGCGACATCGAACCGCCGTTGGAACTCGCCGCAGCCACCGACATGTCCCATTGGACACCGGACGGGACCTGGACCTGCCGGATGAAATTCACGAACGCCGGTTGGTCGTCCGCCCGCAAAACCACGGCGGCACAAAACAAACACACCGTCATTTGGATGAAGTTTCTCATTTTTTCGTAGTCCCTGCTTCCGGCACGGGTCGGTATTCTAGCACGGATATTGGCCCTCCCAGAAACGTGGCAACCACCACATTTCCGGATTCGGCAACACGCCGGACGGTCTTGTCCGGCAACAACGCGCGGCCAGCCGCTTCGTCCAAGGTCACCTCGACTGTCGTTATCCATTCGCGGTGGATCGCCAAAAACTCTTCCCAAGTCACGACCTGCGAACCATCCCGCATAGCCAACCGCGAACGGAAGCGCTCGGGTACCGCCAGCAGGGCGCGCTTCGGCACCAAGGTCGCCACGCCGCCATGGCAGAGCAAATCCGAGCGCTCGATCAAATCGCCTGGCCGACCGGTTTTCGAGGGATCGGCCCCTTGGCAGGGTTTCATGCCCTCCGGCAGAGCCGGTTCGCCTTCCGCCTTTTTGCGGGCCAGCAACTGCTCATGAGTCGCGGCGTCCCGCATCACCGGCGGCGCGGCCACCGCAAGACCGGCCGACCCTAAGGTCAGCCAGCCAAGCAGCGGATACTTGAAAGCGATGTTCATCGGCGCTTAGGACTTGCGGAAGGTGACGAGCAGCACAAGGTCTTGGAGGTCGTATCCGATATCGCTCTTGTCGGTGTGGGTCAGTTCCATGAACACGATCACGTCCATCGGACCGATTTTGACCTTGCCGGACGAGTCCAGATACGGGCGGAGGAAACTCTCGAGCGACGGCGCGTTGTAGTCCGGCACGTTGCTAGGCGGGGTCTGTCCGTTCACTAGCGTCCGGACGTTGTCGCCGTTCAGCGAGGTGTATTGCGTGGACCAACTGTTATTGTAGTAGTAGCGGCCGCCGAAGTCGATCGCCTGACCCTTCGTGATATTGAAGGTCTTGATGATGTTCTGTTTCTTGACGACTTGGTCGGTGTTGACTCCGTCAAAGATGGTCGTCCAGGTCGAAGACCCGTTCACCCGCATGCGGCCTTCGGTGCGGACGAACGTGTAGTTGGAGCTGTTCGACGCCTTGGCCGTCACGCCGGCGCCGAGGATCCTCACGTCGCAAATGAGGTTTTCCTTGGGCTGGACCGTTCCGGGAGGAACAACCGTCACATAGTTTTGCACCACCGAGGGGTAGGTGATGTTCCAGTTCAGCACCGGACGGGCCCCCACCCGGACCATTGAGTGGGACACGCTCAATGATCCGGTGGGAACCCCGGTTGGGGAGGGCGAAGACTCCGCCCTCAGTCCAGTCGTGACCGAGGCGGAGAGAATGAGAGCGGCCGCAAGGGTGCCGCACAGTAGTTTCGATTTCATGTTTCGGGGGGGGTTGGGGGAGTGCGTCGCGGGCACTATTCCGCCTAGCCACAAGGGCGCGACGGAATACGTGACCGGGGGGGAGACGCGACAGGCAGCCGGGGGACTACCGTCAGGATTCAGCAATGTCAGGGGGATGGGGTGTGGGTGACGCTCCGCGCACAACCGTGCGCTCGGCGGCGAGAGATTCGCTCTCTTCCTCCCCCTTTGCAAGCCAATACTGTTAGCAAAGCGAAAAATTTCCCGCGTTTTCGCGCAGACATTATACCCAGGTATCAATATATGCGCACACCATGAATGAAAAACATTGATTTTCCAACACCTTAAGCTGTTATCCACGGGGCGATCCAAAAACGAAAAAAATGCGCGTCTTTTCTTGTGATTTCTTAACCATTATTAAGCTTTCTGCAAAATGGATTTCCTCGCCCACCGGATTTCCCATCTTTCCAACTATGTCCGGCATCACAAAAAGCCTTCATTTCCAGAGCTTTAGGGGGGGCGATCCAATTTGATCGCCCTTTCCCACACCGACCACATGACGTCGAGCGCATTTATTTGAGATTAGCCGCTTGACCTGGTTGCCCGCCGGCCCTACGACCACTCCCGCATGGGTTTTAGTTCACTCGGGCTCTCCGCAGCCGTCTTGCAGGCCGTTCAGGAAACGGGATACCAAACGCCAACGCCGATTCAGGCGCAGGCGATACCGATCATTCTGGCCGGGCGCGACGTCATCGGGGCCTCGCAAACCGGCACCGGCAAGACCGCGGCCTTCGCCCTCCCCACCCTTTCCAAGATCGAAAAACTCGGAAAACCCCAAATCCTCGTTCTGGAACCCACCCGCGAACTGGCCCATCAGGTCGCGGAGTCGTTTGAAAAGTACGGAAAGCACACCGGCCTCAAAGTGGCGCTCCTCTACGGCGGAGTGGGCCTCGGACCGCAATCCGAACAACTCGCCGCCGGTGCCGACATCGTGGTCGCCACACCGGGACGCCTGGTTGACCATTTCTACCGCGCGACGATGCGCTTCGGCGCGCTCAAAACGCTGATCCTCGACGAAGTGGACCGAATGCTCGACATGGGATTCCTTCCCCAAGTCCGGAAAATCGTCAATCTCTGCCCTTGGGAAGGCCGCCAGACGCTGTTTTTCTCCGCCACCATGCCTCCGGCGATCCAAACCTTCGCCCAGTGGTGCCTCACGGACCCGCAAAGCATCGAGATCGCCCGCCGCTCCGTGCCCACCACCGTCACCCATGCCTTTTATCCGGTGGCAATGGACCAGCGGGATGATCTGCTCCTCGCTTTGCTCAAGGAAACCGACTACCACTCGGTGATGATTTTCACCCGCACCCGCAAGGAGGCCGATGAAGTCTGCGCACTGATCAAGACCACCGGGCAAAAGAAAGTGGCCGCCATGCACTCGGACATTTCCCAGGTGGACCGGATGAAGGCCCTCGCCGGATTCAAGGCCGGCGACTATGAAATCCTCGTCGCCACGGACGTCGCCGCCCGCGGGATCGACATTTCCGGCGTTTCCCACGTCATCAACTACCGGGTCCCGGAAAACGCGGAGGACTACGTCCACCGGATCGGCCGCACCGGCCGCGCCGAAGCGGAAGGCGATGCCTTCACCATCCTGACCGCCGACGAACTCGACTTCGCGAAATCCGTGGAAGTGTTCATCGACCAGCCGATCCCGCGCAGGAAAATCGAGAATTTCGCCTATTCCTACACCGCGTTGTTGGACGACTCGCCGCGCAAGCAGATCCGGCGTCCCAAAACCGGCGGCAAGAAGCGCCGCTGAGCCGCTCGCCGGACTCCATCCGATTTCCATCAGAAATCCCGCAAGAATTTTGCGGCCGATATCGTAGAGGGGCGGAACAGAACGCTCCCAGCGATATCCGGTGGGACGCCAACCGCTTCCAACCGATTCTCCCGTGCCGCCAACCCGCAAACCACCCACCCGAGCCGAAATCGCCGAATTCGAACCGTTCGCCGGCTTGGAACTTGACCGGATATCGCTGATCACCAGCCAGACTGCCGCGGAAGCCGCTTTCGCCCAACTGGCGGCGGCAAAGTGGATCGGGTTCGACACCGAATCCCGCCCGACGTTCCGCAAAGGGCAACATCAGGACGGGCCGCATGTGATCCAATTTTCCACCGCCGAACGCGCGTTCGTGTTCCAATCCGCACGCGCGGACACCCTGCCCGTCGTGCTGCGTATCCTATCCAGCCCGGACATCCACAAGGTGGGGTTCGGCCTCAGCGGGGATTACCGGCAGATCCAGCAACGCTTCGGCATCCGGCCCGCGGCCACCACCGACCTCGATCGCGAGTTCCGGAAACTCGGCTACCGCGACGCCCTCGGCGTCCGCTCCGCAGTGGCCATCCTGTTCGGCCGCAGACTCCTGAAGTCCAAATCCACCGCCACCACCAACTGGGCGTCCCCGCGGCTAACCGAATCGCAACTCCGCTACGCGGCCAACGACGCCTACGCCGCGCTCAGGGTCTATCAGGCGCTGCGCGACGGAGCCATTGGGATCGCCCCGACGGAATAGCGTCACATAACTTTTGTTCGGTTAGTTTATCAGACCGGCAGGCGGCCGGCTCGCCCCCGCGCGGGACGATTCGGGCGATTTCCGCTGTTTTTCGGGAAAAATCGAAACAAACCGCCGCCAACGGATCGCTTCATCCGTGCGACTATGAAACACAACTCCCACCTCCTCGCTCCCATCCTGCTCGCCGGAATCGGCCTCGCCCTTCCCGCGACCGCGGAACCGGAAGCCAAGCCCGACCAACCGGCCGCCGAAGCGGCGAAACCCGCGCCCGAAGCGAAGCCGTTCCTCGGCGTCGGCTCCAGCAACGTGCCTGGATTTCTCGGCAAGCACCTGAAGCTGCCGGAAGGCTCCGGCGTACTCGTGCGCGATCTCGCCCCCGAAGGCCCGGCCGCCAAAGCGGGAATCCAGGTTGACGACGTGATCACCGAAATCAACGGCAAGGCCGTGGGCTCCCACGCCGAAATGGTCGATCAGATCCTCACCCACAAGCCCGGCGACGAAATCACTCTCAAGTTCATCCACGAAGGCACGCCTGGCCAGGCCGCGGTCAAGCTCGGCGAACGTCCGGCCCAGCCGAAGGAAGACATCGGGGAGCCGGAAAACGCGGCGGAAGGGATCGCCATCCCCGACATCGGCGGAAACCTCCCGCCCGAAATGCAAAAGCGCATAAAGGAGGCCATGGACAATGCCCTGAAAGGCAACGGCGGCATGATGCAGCTCAAGATCGTTCCGGGAGAGGGCGGCCTCAAAATCCAGCCCGGAGACGGCGGCGCACAGGGAAACTTCCAATTCAACATGGCCTCCAGCATCAACCTGATGGACGACGAAGGCTCCGTGGAATTGAAGAAAACCGGCGACGGCAGCGAGGTCAAGGTGCGCGACAAGGAAGGCAAGCAAGTCTGGAGCGGCCCGTGGGATACCGAACAGGACAAGGCGGCGGCCCCGCCGGAGATCCGCGCCAGAATCGAAAAACTGAACTTCAACATGCAGATCAATCCGGGGCGTCCTGACAACGAGGATCCGCCAAAACCGGACAAGGGGGAAAAGCCGGCGGAAGGCGACGCCGAACCGGCGAAGTGATCCCGGGAAACAGATAACCTAACCAACAAAATCCGCGGCTCCCACCGCGGATTTTTGTTTTATTCCCCGCCCATTCCCTGCCGGATCAACCGGGTGATCTCCAGCGCCACCGCCAAGGCCGCGGTCCCCTGTTGGCCGCTCACCGCAGGCGCCGCGCCCGCGGCAACGCTGTTGGCGAACGCCGCAAGCTCCAACCGCAGCGGCTCGTCCCGCTCGACCTCCACCTCGGAGCGCTTGATCTCCATTCCCTCCCGCCAGTGGATATGTCCCGCCTGCGCCATGTAATCGAGCGAAAGATAACAATCCTCCTGGAACACCCGGAGCTTGCGCATCCGCTCCGGGCTGATCCGGCTGGCGGTCACGTTTGCCACGCAGCCGCTCTCAAACCGGATCCGGGCGTTGGCGATATCCTCGCTCCCGGTCAGCACCGAAACGCCAACCGCATCCACACTCACCACAGGCGAGCGCACCAGATGAAGAATGATCTCCAGATCGTGGATCATCACGTCCAGCACCACCCCGATGTCCATGCTCCGGTTCGGAAATGGCGACAACCGGTGGGCTTCGATGAACCGCGGTCGCGACAGCTTCTTTTCCAACTCCCGCATCACCGGATTGAAACGTTCGATGTGGCCGATCTGGAGCACCCGGCCGGTCCGCTGGGCGGTTTCCACCAGCGTCTGGGCGTCCTCCACCGAAGGAGCGATCGGCTTTTCCATCAGAACATGCGCGCCGTTTTCCATCAGCTTGCATCCGACCTCGCGGTGCGCCACCGTCGGCACCGCCACGCTTACCGCCTCACAGCACGCCGCCAGATCCTCCAGCGAATCGACCGCCCGCGTGCCGAATTCCTCCGCCACCGCCGCGGCGCGCGCCGGATCGGCGTCGTACACCGCCGCCAGTTCCACCTGCTCCAATAGGGAATAGACCCGCGCGTGGTTCCGCCCCATCGCCCCGGCTCCCGCCACTCCTGCTTGAATTTTACGCATGGCCGGAGCATGCCGCGCCCCGCAGGCTCCGGGCAAGCATTATCAGCCGTTCCGCCGGGATTGACCGTCCGCGGGTTACCAGGAAGCCATATCGTCCGATCCTTTCAGATTCGGATTTCCCTTCTTGCCGCGGCCGGCGTCGCCATCACCCTTCTTGCCATCCTTGCCATAGGTCCACATGACAAACGGCTGGTCGCCGGGTTTCGAATCGCCATAGACGGCCAGACCCGCGGTCTCAAGATGGCGGTCATTCTTGCCCGGGGTATTCTCGTTGAAGTCCTTGAGTTCCTGATTCGGGCCGTTGAAGGCGTTCACCGCGATCATCCACACCTTGCCCCAGGGATCGTACAGCACGCCGTCGGGACCCACGCCGGTCTCCTTTTTGTCGGAGATCTTGAACTGCATGTACTTGCCCTCGACCCGGAAAAAGTCCTTCAGATCGAGATCGCGGGCCGCTGACGGCGGCGGGTCGATCTTGCCGCTGAGCACCGCGATGACGATCGCATTGGAAAACTCGCCACCCTTGTTTCCGTAAACCGTGTCCATTCCCTCTTCCCGGCGGTCGGACGGCAGCAGCGGCCGATTGGAATTCTCGGACTCGTACGCCTCAAACCCCAACTTGACATCCCGGATCTGCGAAAGCGCGTTCACCTTTTTCCCTTTGTCGATGAACCTCGGTATCCCGATCATCGACACCGCTGCCAAGGTCCCGATGATGGCGATCACCACCAAAAGTTCCACCAACGTAAAGCCGCTCCGGCGGCGCCCGGTCTGTGCTGAAAACGACTGCATGCCGGGAAGCCTACCGGAACCCGGCCCGCTTGTCCACACGGCGGTGCGAAAATCCGGAAAATTTCGCAAACCGCTTGAATTTTCCCCAAGAAAATCCTGCAGCACGCGTTTCAGTAGGGAAATCCTAAAGAACGCAAGATTTCTCTGGCGTTTTCCTCGCGCGAACCTACACTCCACCCCAGCCACACCAAACCTATGAGTCTCCACGCCCAACTTAGCCCCGAGGCACAGGCCGCCCTGCAAGCGCAGAAGCGGAACTCGACCATCTCGTCGGTCGCCATCGCGGTCCTGTCCCTCGTTCTCACCGGACTGATCCTCGCCTACATCATCCTGCCCAGTCTGATGAAGGACACCCCGCAAATCGTGACCTATCAGGCCAGCATTTCGGAGGAGAACGAGTTGAACGAGAAGAAGGTCAACACCAACGTGAACCGCACGCCGTCCGCGCCTTCCTCCTCGATGGCCAAGGTGATTGCCTCAAACACGGTTTCCAACGTGGCCATCCCGGTTCCCGACACCGACACGCCGAATCCGTCCACCGATTTCGGGGATGGAGACGATTTCGGCAACGGTTGGGGCAGCGGAGACGGCACCGGCGGCGGTGGCGGCTTCGGCAATATCCCCACCACCATGAAGAAGCGCTGCTCCAAAGAGGACCGCCTCTCCCGCCTCAAGGAAACCGGCGGCACCCCCGAATGCGAGGACGCGGTGGTCAAGGGCCTCAAATGGCTCAAGAGCACCCAAAGCAAGGACGGCAACTGGCCGGGCAATGTTTCCAATACCGGCTTCGCCCTTCTGGCCTACCTCGGACACTGTGAAACCCCGATCTCCGAGGAATTCGGTGATTCCTGCCTCCGCGCCATCACCTATCTGGTCAACCTCGGCATGAAAAACAAGGGCTGGCTTTCCACCGAAGCCAATCCCGCCGCGAACAAGCACATCAGCTACGAACACGCGATCAACACCTACGCGCTCGCAGAGGCCACCACGTTCTGCCGCCAGCTCAAGATCAACGTGCCGAACATCGAGGAAGCCTGCCAAAAAGCCGGCCAGCTCATCATCGACAACCAAACCAAACAGGGCGGCTGGGAATACAACTACAAGGAAGTGAGCAACCGCGGCGGCGGCGACCTCTCGATCACCGCATGGCAGATCCAGGCGCTCAAGGCCTGCAAACACACCGGTCTCGATTTCCGCAATCTCTCGAAATGCGCCAGCCGCGGCCTCGACTACGTCCAGAGCCTCGCCGGCCCCAACGGTGGCTTCGGATACTCCAGCCCCGGCCAAGGCCACACCGACTACAACACCCTGACCGGAGCCGGCGTGCTTTGCCTCCAAATGTGGGACAAAGGCTCCCGCTCGGAAGCCCGCGACGGCGCCAAGTACATCGATAAGAACACCAAGTTCGAGTACAACACCCGCTTCGCCGATCTTTACGGCCACTACTACGAAGCCCAGGCCATGATGAACCGCGGCGGCGAACAGTGGAAACGCTACAACACGATCTTCCGCGACCAGGTTCTCAAAAACCAGAACGCCGACGGCTCTTGGAAAGCTCCCGGTGGTGGCAAAGAACTCCGCGCCGTGGCCGCCCAATACGTCAGTGACGCCCATTACCGGTCCTGCCTCTGCATCCTGATGCTGGAAGTGTACTACCGCTTCCTGCCCGGCACCGGCGGCAAGGGCTGACCCGAAACCCGGCCCAACACTCCATCCATCGCGGACCGGCAAGCCCGGTCCGCGATTTTCATTTCAAGCCAAACCACAGGAAGCACCACCCAAGACCGAATGGCTTTTTCCGGAAAAATCCGACCGCTGCTCGCCAGCGCACGCGTCGCCAACCTTCCGACCGTAGTATCCAACGTCTGGCTCGGAGTGGCGGTCGCGGGTTGGATCGGCACATTTCACGGACGGAATCCGCCAATCCTAACCGCTGCTGCGTGGCTGATCCCAGCCGGTGCCGCGCTCTATCTGGGAGGAAACCTGCTCAACGACTGGAAAGACCGTGAATGGGATGCCCGGCACCGCCCCGAACGAGCGCTGCCTGCGGGAGTCTTTCTCCCGACATCCTATCTGCTTGCCGGGATCGCGCTGCTGGCAGCCGGAATCGGCCTGGCTCTTGCGTTTCACCCCCTATCCGCCACCGCTGCGGCCATGATCGCGCTCGCGGTGGTTGGCTACACGGCTTGGCACAAGCGCCACCCGGCGTCCGTCGCTCTGGTCGCGGTCTGCCGCGCGCTGCTGCCGCTGCTGGCGCTGGCTCCGCTGGCAGCGACCCATTCCGGCTTCCCGGCCATTCTGGCGCTTCCATCCCTGGCCATCTTCCTTCATGTCGCGGGGCTGTCCGCCCGTGCCCGGCATGAGTCGGCCGATCATCACCGTGGCAGCCCCACGCCCGCGGTGGCCGCGTTGGTTTCCGCAGGCCCCCTGATGGCGGCATGCGTCTTCCTGCTGGCGCCGGATCATCCTGCAATCATCCTTCCCGCACTGGCGGTTTGGGCGGTTTGGACGCTCCGTGCCATCGCGCGCTTCAGCGCGTCGCCCGGGAAGCAGGTGTCCGCCCTATTGGCCGGCATTCCGCTTCTCGATTGGGTCCTTCTGCTTCCGCTGGGGGCTGCAATGGCATTATTCGCGAGAATCCAGCCCGTCATCACCGTCCGAGGACCGGGCTCAGCGATGGATGTGATCCCGAACTTCGCCGTTCTGGGAGGTCCGGGCATCGCTTCCCTGTTGCTGCCACCGCTGGCGTTTCTAACCTCCCTGGCACTCCAGCGGCTCTCCCCGGCCACTTGAACCAGAAATCCGAGGTTCAGGGTCGTTTGAACGCTCGATTTGCCACTGGGAGACTGGGATCCACTGAGGACACCGATATCTTGAAGAAAAATGGGGAAACAACGATTGATGAATGGGAGGGATTTCCCAAAAATCAAAAATCACTTCAGTGGAATCAGTGATTTTCAGTTCCTCAGTGGAAAAAACGGATGCACGGGTCATGCCAACTTCCGATTTTGGGTTGAAAGCCGCAGAAACTTCCGGCTTGCGCCATCCCGTCCGCCACGCTCTATTCCGCCCCGCATGACCATCCCGGAACGCCAACAGGAACTGCTCGACGAACTTTCCCTCTTCCAGGACTGGACGGAGCGCTACGAGTATGTGATCGGCCTCGGCAGGAAACTCGCGCCGCTGCCGGAATCCTCCCGCACCCCGGAAAACCTGATCAAAGGTTGTCAGTCCCAGGTCTGGCTGGACGCCGCGTTCGAAAACGGGCTCGTCCGCTACTTCGCCGATTCCGACTCGGTCATCACCAAGGGCATGATCGCGCTCTTCGTCCGGGTGCTCGACGCCCAGGAGCCCGACGCGGTTCTCCAGGCGGACATGTCGTTCATCGAGCGAACCGGACTCAAGGAACACCTCGCCCCCACCCGCGCCAACGCGCTCTCGCTGATGGCCACCCAGATGAAACAACGCGCGCTCGCCTTCGCTTCCCAAGCCTAACCAACATCCGCCATGTTCGATTTTTCCTGGTTCTTCACCTCCCCGGACGCCTGGGCGGCACTCGCCACCCTCACCCTGCTGGAGATTGTCCTCGGCATCGACAACATCATCTTCATCTCGATCCTGGTGGACCGCCTCCCGCCCGAGCAGCGGAAATCCGGCCGGGTTTTCGGCCTCGGCCTGGCAATGGTCACCCGCCTCCTGCTGCTATCCGCGATCACCTGGATCGTCAGCCTCAAGGGCACCGTGGTTTCCATCCCCATGGATCCGTCCCTTTGGAGAATGCTTCCGGACGAAGTCTCCGCCCACCACGGACACCTCGCTCTAACCGGAAAGGGCATCATCCTCATTCTGGGCGGATTCTTCCTGCTGTGGAAGTCCACCAAGGAAATCCATCACAAACTGGAGGGCGCGGAGGAAAACGAAATGACCTCCAAAGCCGCGGGGTTCGCCGGCGTGCTGATCCAGATCGCCCTCATCGATATCGTGTTCTCGCTGGATTCCGTCATCACCGCCGTCGGCATGGCGGATCACCTCTCGGTGATGGCGCTCGCGGTGGTCATCTCCGTGGGCGTGATGATGCTGGCCGCGGGTCCCATCAGCTCGTTCGTTTCCAAACATCCCTCGATCAAGATGCTCGCGCTGGCCTTCCTGATCCTGATCGGTACCGCGCTGATCGCCGAAGGCTTCCACGTGAAAATCCCGAAAGGCTACATCTATTTCGCCATGGCCTTCTCGCTGGGCGTCGAAATGCTCAACCTCCGCACCCGCGGCAAGCAGGCCGGCCCGCCGTCCGCCGCGGAAATCTGAATCCGGAAGGGAGCCGGAAATTGGGACGCCGGAGATTTATGACCAAATGAACAGCTTCGCACGTGCGGATTCGGGCATTCTTTCACCGGATATCGGATTTTCTTCGGCTTTCGCGTTTTTTTCCTTGTGGGGTGCCTAGGTCCTGCTTGCCTAGGGGCCGTACTTCACCCGAGCGCGCTTTCCGATCCCAAACCCGATTTCTTTCGCCGACCCATGTCATTTTCCCCAGTCTCCGAGCCCGTAACAATCGCTCTGCCACCGGTGGTCACCGACCGCCGCAATTTCCTCGGCTGCATCGGCCTTGCAGGACTTGCCTGTGCGGCGGGTAGCGCTCCGGCGATGGCCGCTTCCGCGCCTAACCGTATCGACCTCACCGGCCTCCCTCCCGAATGGGTGCGCATGCAAGGGCAGACGCTACTGGATTACACCCGCTACGTCCACTCGCTGCGTCTCCGCTTCATCACCACCGAGCAGGTGGTCACGGCGCACGCCAAATCCCACGGGTCCACCTGGAACACGCTGCCGCCCAAGGCATGGTGGAACCGCATGGGCTACACCCTGAGGGTCGTTGACCGCTTGGCCCTCTACATGCGCATGCCGGTCAAGGAAATCCTCTCCGCCTACCGCAGTCCCGCCTACAACCGGGGATGCTCCGGCGCCAAGAGCGGCTCGTGGCACCAGGCCAACATGGCCGTGGACGTCGTCTTCCCCACCCGCCCCTCCGCCGTGACCGCCATGGCCCGCAACGTCCGCGACCGCGGCTTGTTCAAGGGCGGCGTCGGCAGCTACGACACCTTCACCCACGTCGATACCCGCGGCCAGAATATCAATTGGTAGGTTCCAGGCGCTTGGTTCCGCCGTCGCGCATTGCCCGCCAACGCCAGCGCGACTCCGGCCAACGCCACCACCGATGGCTCGAATGGCATCTCCGTGCGTGTCGGTGAAACTGGTTGAAATTTATAACTGACTATTATGAGGCAACACAAGCCCAGGTATCTTGTTCCAAGCTGCGGACTAGCAATATGGGTATTGCTGATCAACAGTTTCCTTTTGGCAGCGATTTCATCTGTTGAAATCGCCCAACGTTTTACTGAGATACGCCAAATGAAGGGTCGTCTAATTCCGTCTGATCAGGCAATTTTGTTTCCAAACGCATTCTGGCCAGCCTATGCGATTGCCAGCCTGATCGGTTGTATTGTCGCTATTCGCTCTCTCTATACACTGTGTCATGTTGGAATGAACGCAAAATTTAAGTGAAACCGCGCGCCAATAGAAGTTGTCATGCCAACCCTATTTGGGATTTGAAAATCCGCGCGGCCATTTTGACTCAGGCTGGCCACATCCGGCCTTCGCCCCTTCGGGGCAGCCCTCGCGGGCTGTCCAAGCCGGCTCTCTCAGGCACGGCCGTCAGGTTGCGGCAGATTTTCCACCTCGCCGCTTGACGCGAATTGCGGACGGGGCCATTGTCCCCTCGCCTATGTCACACGACCCCACCCCACTGCTCGGCCGCGTTCTTTCCGAAGGCAAAACCAAACGGATCATCGAGAAAAAGGACGACCCCTCGCGGGTCATCCTGCTCGCCAAGGATGACATCACCGCCGGCGATGGCGCCAAGCACGACATCATTCCGGACAAAGGCAAAATCGCCACCCAGACGACCTGCAACGTGTTCCGCCTGCTCCAAAGCTGCGGCATTCCGGTGGCGTTCGACGAACAGGGCGGCCCGGACTGGTTCGTGGCCCCGTCCTGCCGGATGCTGCCCTACGAGGTGGTCACCCGACGCGAGGCACACGGGTCGTTCCTGAAACGCGCGCCCCACCTTTCCAAAGGCCATCTGTTTCCGAAGCTGGTCGTCGAGTTTTTCCTCAAAACCAAGGACCGCCGCTGGAACGAACACGAACTCACCTGCGACGATCCCTACATGCGCTGGGATCCCGCGGCCGGAACCATCAGCCTCTATCACCCGGCGAAACCGTTTCCCTCACAGGAGCCGTTCCTGGTCCTCGGAGAATCGGAGGTTTTCACCCATCCGGACGAGTCCTCGTTCTTCGCCGGCATGGAGCGCCTCGCCCGGCAAACGTTCCTCGTGCTCGAAAAAGCCTGGCAGCTCCAAGGCCGGAAACTCGTCGATATGAAGGTCGAGTTCGGCCTCGACGCCGCCGGCACCCTGCTGCTCGCGGATGTGATCGACAACGATTCCTGGCGGGTCATCGAGAACGGCGCCTACATCGACAAACAGATCTACCGCGACGGCGGCCAGCTTTCCGATGTGGTTAGAAGCTACCGCCATGTTGAGCGCCTCACCGACGGCTTCGTGCTCCCCCGCCAGCGGATCATCGTCTGGGCGGGGTCCGTCAAGGACGACCTGTCACCCGTCACCGACGCCGTGAAGCGCCTGTCCGACGGGAAAATCCCCACGGTTTCCGTGGCCTGCTCGGTTCACAAGGAGCCGATCCGCGGGATGCTTGAACTCAATCGCCTCGTTCAGGAAGTGCCGGACACGGTGGTGATCGCCTACATCGGCATGTCCAACGGAGCGGGCCCCACCTTGGCCGCGGGCACCAGCGTGCCGGTCATCACCATCCCGGCCGGCTGGGAAAAGTGCCCGGAAGACGTCTGGTCCTCCCTACGCGGACCTAGCAACGTCCCGGTCATGACCGTCCTCAGCCCCGCCAACGCGGCCCAGGCGGCCATCCACATCCTCGCCCTGCGCAACCCGTTCCTCCACGCCGCCCTCCGCCTCGAACTCGAGGACCGCACCCTGAACGTGGCCGCGGTGGGTTAGACGCGTTTTCTGAAACACCGTCTCGCCCAGCGGTGGCTCGGTTCCTCCAGCCACCGGTAAAACAGCGCGGCCGCGCCCAGCGCGAGGGCCACCGCCACCAGCACCAGGCCGGTGCGACCCCATTCGTTTCCGATCAACGGGGTCAGCCACCCGAGAAACGCGAAAGCAACGATCGTGTGGATCAGATAAAACGAGTAGGAGATCCGGCCCAGCCACGCGCCCGCCGGATGCCGCCAGCGCCACCAGCCGATGCCCCACACCGCGAGCCCCACCGCCGCCACTCCGCGGAACCCGCCGTCGTGGCAGCGCAGCAACACCGCCATCACCGCCAGGCAAACACCCAACTGCCACCCGCGGATCCTCCCGGTTTTCCACCAGAACATCAGCATGCCCGGCAAAAACATGCAGGCGTGATGCCCCACCGAAGCCTTGGGCGTTAGAAACGCGCTCGCCGCGAAAACCGCCGCGAATGCCAGCGCCGCGCGATTGCCGCCGCGCGACACCCACGGATAGACCAGCGCCACCAGCAGATAGTATTGCATCTCGATCGCCAGCGACCAATACACGCCCAACAGCCACGGACGGCCGCACCATTCCGGCAGATAGATGAGATGCAGCGCCACATTCCCCCAGTCGATCGCGTTTTCCAGGTGCCACGGCGGCGGCATCACCGTGGGCAGCCACAGGGTGAGCAGCACCAGCAGCAGGCTTCCCAAAAACGCCGGATGCAGCCGCAGCACCCGCGCCAGCATGAACCGCCCGGCATCCGACCAACCGTAGTCCCGCCGCCACAGGGTGTAGGGAATGATGAACCCGGAAATCACGAAAAAGCACTCCACTCCCAGGTAGCCATAACTTCCCACCCACCGCAGCGGATTTCCGTCGGATAGAAACCGCGTGACCACATGATAGAAACACACCGCCAGCGCCGCCAGACCGCGCAGCATATCGATCGAATCAAAGTGATCCCGCTTGCCTATCGTCCCGTTTGTCCCGGCATCCGAAGTCAAAGGCGGCTTGGACGCCCGGGTTACCGCTGACGCGCCGGGAACCGATGAGGCCGCCGGGATTTGTTGGACCGGCACGCCTCCACCCGCGGGTGGATCGGATTCCGGTTGGTTTGTTAGAGGCTCCATTTCGGTGGCTTCGGCGGTACTCAATGTTTCAGCGGTTCAATGGGCCACTTCATGATTTTCAACTTCGGCTCGCGGGTTCATTTGAGCCACCGCAGCACCGGCGGCACCGCTTCGTTCCACGCGTGGGCCGCCGCGCACTCGATCACCGCCTCCTCGTCGTCCAACCTCCGGAACACCCGCGCGTCCCGCACCCGCTTGGCCAGCACCGCAACCGCCCGCAATTCGGCACCTAACGACAACAACCCGAACACCGTGGCCAAAGCCACCGCCGCAAGCACGGCGGCCAGCGCCAGTCCCACCGGCACCCGTCCGGCGATCACGCCCATCGCCGCCACCACCATCGCCAGCGGAGGCACCGCCACTCCGAACTTTCTCGCCCCCTCGCGCGCCTTTGCCGCCCGTGGTTCGTTGGCCAGCCACTCGCGCAGCGCCGCCGTCCTCAGCCGCGCTCCGGCTTCGGAGGCCTCCATCTCCGGCCCGCCCTCACCCGCCATTTCCAACCAACGCCCACCCTCCGGCCTCACCAGCGCCCGCCCCCGCGCCTGCAACACCCGCAACCCAAACCACCAGCGCAGCACCAGCCCCGCCGCCATCGGCAGCACGGAAATCATGATGAGCAGGCGCCACATGGGAGAATCGTTAAAACTACCCCAACTCCCCCGCCCTGCGGGTGGCGGCCATCACGGCGGAGCCGAGTGCGGCGCGCAGGCCCAACCGCTCCAACTCCGCCAGTCCGGCGATGGTGGTCCCGCCCGGCGAGGTGACCATGTCCTTGAGCACCGCGGGATGCTCGCCGGTTTCGATCACCATCGCGGCCGCGCCGGCCACGGTCTGCGCGGCCAGTTTGAGCGCCTCCGCACGCGGCAGCCCGGCCTGGACGCCGCCGTCGGCCATCGCCTCGATCATCAGATAGACATAGGCCGGACCGCTGCCGGAGAGGCCGGTCACCGCGTCCATCAGGCGTTCGGGCACCTCGATCGCCAACCCCACCGATTCCAACAAGCGCCGGGTGGCCGCCAGATCGTCGACCGTGGCCCGCGAACCCGCCGCGTAGGCGGATGCCCCACGCCCGACCAGCGCCGGGGTGTTGGGCATCGTCCGCACCATCCGGAATCCCTCCGGCGCCGCCGCCTCAAGGGTGGCCAAGGTCACACCCGCCGCCAACGAAATCACCAGCCTGCCGCCACCGCCCGCCGCGACTCCCGCGTCGCGCAGCGCGTCCCGCACGTGAATCGGCTTGGTACACAGCAGAAGCGTGTCGCTTTCCGCTGCCACCCGCGCCATTTCGACCCCGGCCGAGGCTCCGGTGGCCGCCACAAACGCCTCGCGCGCGGCCGCCGAAGGATCGCAGCCAACCACATCCGCGGCATCCACCACACCGGCGCGAATCGCGCCAGCCACCAGTGCCGTTCCCATCTTGCCACAGCCGATAACGCCAAGCTTCATGGCCGAAGCATGTTCCCCCGCCCCGCCCATGGCCAGAAAATTCCGCAGCGGCGTGGGGCGACGCCATGTCCCGGCGTCCTGTTCTGAGCGACGACGGTCATGAAACGCGAGGTTCCCCATCACCGTCGTCTCCCCGCATTCCCCACCCGCCGGGCAGTCAGTGGCGGCCGTGGCGCCACCGTTCCGTCAAATGCCGCCAAAAAACCGCATCCTTCGTCACACGCGAGCATTATCTTGCTATAAAATCCAATTTCTTTATCTATTTTACAGAATTTGCTTGCATCGGCGGCCGATATTGGCACACTCGCCATTGCTGGGATGGGGGTGAAATATCCTCCGGCACGCTCGGCTCCCTGATCTCAGCCGTTCCGTTTCCCCCAACACCTAACAAGAAAGCCAACGGTCATGAAACCCGAGTCCTCCCGATCCTTGGGACCGCGGTCCATGTTAGCGCGTTTCGCGCCTCCTGGCGGCCAATCCGTGCAGGCCACCGAGGCCGCTGCCATCCCCCCACCCCTGTAAACACCATCGGCATCGCTCCACTCCCCATCATGCCAGCGGAGGGAACGCGGTTCTTCCGTCCGCACCGAGCCCCGACCGAGACAATCGACAGGCAGAACAAGTCCCACATCTCCATTCCCTCAACCCCCAACCACCCCTGATAATTCCATGAACACACCCCGATTCCCTATCATGACAGCCATGCTGCTGTCCGCCGCCGCGCCGTCCTCCGCCGCGGTTTCCAACTGGCAATTCGGCAGCGGTCTGCCACCCCAACAATCATGGCCGGCCTGGGAACTGAAGCTCGGCGGCAGTCCGCTACCTACGGCGACCGCCTTGACCGACGCCTTGCAGATCAACAGCGGCTCCAACTGGTATCAATATATGTACTACGAGCAAAGCGGCGGAATGCTGGCGTTCCCGTCGTCCCTGGTGATCGAAGTCCGGATGCGAGTTGTCTCCTCCGCAACGGTGGGCAACACCTATTGCCCGTGCGAGATCCACTGGACACCGGGCAACGGCGCAGGCAACGGACTGGGATTCCGCGCCGGACAGATCTTCCTGTGGCAGAGCGGCAACACCGCCGCAACTCCCGTCAACATAGACACCACCAGCGCCCTGCACACCTACCGCATCGAAGTGGACGGAATCGCCGCCGGCAGCGCCATCCGCGTCTATCAGGATGGCAGCCAGGTGCTCACCGGCGCCACCTACTCGGACGCCTCGTGGCACGGCAGCACGCCGCGCATCTACTGGGGCGACGGCACCACCAATGGCAGCGCCGTTTCCGACTGGGCCAGCTTCCGGCACAACGCCCTGGCCGCGCTGCCCGTGAAAAACAGCAGCATCCTGTTCGGATATGTTGGCAAAAACCTGTCGACCTTCAGCACCGCCAACGGACTGGCCAAAACAATCCTCCCCGACCCGAATGTCCCCGCTTCGCCTTTCAACCATGTCTATCAACTCACCGCCCAACCCGGCACCGGCATGCTCTACGGACTGATCCAGCCTCAAGTCGGTTCCGTGCAAAAATCGAAACTGCTGCGCGTTGACCCTTTCACCGGACAATCGGCCGATGTGGGTTTCATCCAGACCGCCGATAGCGTGATTCAGTATGTCGAGGGGCTGGCCTTCAATCCCGTCACGGGAGAATTGTATGGCAGCATGCATGTCACCGGCAATCCAGAAAATAGCTCGCCCAACCTGATCCTGATTGATCCGAACTCGGGCATGGCGACCCAGATCGGCACGCTGCCCACCGGGGCGACCAAAGAGACCGACATCGACGCTCTCGCCTTCTCCAGCGACGGAACGATGTACGCCAGCGACGGCCACGCCCTCACCTCCGAGTGGGGTTCCTACCTGTATCGGATCCAACAAACCTCTCCGGGAGTCTGGTCGGCCTCCCACCTGGGCACCCGACTCGCCAAACTCCTCGCCGGCTTCGCTTACAGCCCGGAAGAGGGCGTCTTCTATTGCACCGAACCCGACAACCGCAAGTTGCATCGGGTCACCACCAGCATGGCAACGACCGAAATCGGCACGATCCACCCCAGCGTCACGGGCTACGGACTGGCCTTCACCTCTCCGATAACGCGCAGCCCGCTGGCGGTCACGCTCCAGTCCGGCGGCCTCTCCATCCGTTGCCCGTCGTTCAGCGGCCTCACCTACCAGCTTTGGTCGTCCGCCGACCTCACCCAGTGGCAGCCCTTCGGCAGCCCGGTTGACGGTTCAGGCACCCTTCTCGAATGGCCGGTCCCCATTGGCCCGGCATCCGCGCAGTTCTTCCGCGCCCAGGTTCTCGATAGCCCTTGAGTATCAAGTCCGGCAAGACCACGCAGGTTAGACGATTTCCGCATCCGACACTCATCGCGGCAGCTCCACCTGAGGACTGGGAGTTCCGTCCTCATCAAATTGCCAGTCCCGCTCCCGCGATCGCTTCTGTTGCGGCGGCACGGCCTTCACCGCCTGAAACAACCTCCCTCTCCCCTTCGTATGACTGCGCATGCATCGGCCATGCCTATTTCTGACTGCCGCGATCATGGGCAGCGTATCCGCCGCTCCGGATGGCGCAGCGGTCTATCAGGCGCAATGCGCGTCCTGCCACGGTCCGCGGGGCGAAGGCGTGGCCGGGAAATCCGATGAGCCGCTGCGCGGCAAACGGTCGGTGGAATCCCTCACCCGATACATCGACCGCAACATGCCCGAAGACGAGCCGGAGAAGTGCGTGGGCGAGGACGCCGCCGCCGTCGCCGCGTGGATCTACGGCGCATTTTACGGACCGGACGCGCAGACCAAGGACGCGCCGCGGATCCAACTGTCCCACCTCACGCGCGAGCAATACCGGCAGTCGGTGGCGGACCTTTTCGGCTCATTCGGCGGGCGGCCCGGTCCTTTCGCCGGTGGCGGACTCGAGGGCAAATATTTCAACGCGGAAAAGATGGAACAGCACAAGGAGCACCTGCTGGATCGCGTGGATCCGTCGGTGGTTCTCGATGCCGGCATTCTCGCGGCCGTTCCCAAGCTGAAGCCGGATTCGTTTTCGGTGACATGGTCGGGCTCGCTGTTTGCCCCGGAAAGCGGCGACTACGGAATCCGCGCGGTCACCCAGAACGGTGTTAGGGTATTCCTCAACGCCCTACCCTGGCGCGAGGGCCGCGAGGAAGTCCCGGTGATCGACGGCTGGGTAAGCCGCGGCGACGAGCCACGCGCCGAGGAAACGCGGATTACCCTAACAGGAGGACGCGCCTATCCGCTGCGCATCCAGTTTCTCGCCTACGGTCAGAAATCGGCCTCGCTGAAATTCGAGTGGAAGCCTCCCGGCGGCGTTTGGGAAACGGTGCCGACAGCCAATCTATCCAAGCAATGGGCGCCGACCGCCGCCGTGGTGTCCACCGCGTTTCCGCCCGACGATTCCAGCCACGGCTACGAACGCGGGATCGCGGTCAACCGCGAATGGCTTGATGCCGTGGTGGCAGCCGCCGCCGACCTCGCGGAGTTCGCCAGCCAACAGGCGGACGCGCTTGCCGGCACCAAGCCCAACGCACCCGATCGCGTGGAAAAGCTCCGGAATTTCTGCACCGCGTTTGCCGAGCGCGCCTACCGGCGTCCGGCGGACGATGTGCTGCGCGCCGCGGTGGCCAAGGAATTCGATGGCCAGGCACCCGATGTCGCGGTTAGGAAAACGGTCATCCGCGTGCTCTGCTCGCCGCGGTTTCTCTATCCGGCCCCGCCTTCGGATCCGGCCGACGGCTTCACAGCCGCCACCCACCTGGCGCTGGCGCTGTGGGATTCGCTGCCCGACGAACCGCTGCGCAAAGCGGCGGCCGAGGGCCAGCTCAAAACCCGCGAACAAATCGAGGCCCAGGCGCGCCGCATGCTCGACGATCCCCGCACCCGTCACAAGCTCAACGGGTTCTTCCACCGCTGGCTGGCGATCGGCAGCTCCGAGCGGATCGCCAAGGACGCCAAAACCTATCCGGATTTCTCCGAACGCCTGATCGCCGACCTGCTGCAATCGCTCGAACTCTTCGTCAGCGATGTCGTCTGGACCGGAAACTCCGACTACCGCAACCTGCTGCTGGCCGACTATCTCTACGCGAATCCGCGGATGGCCGCCTACTACGGGTTGCCGCCGGTGGAGGGCGAGGGCTTCGCCAAAGTGACGCCGCCGCCGGGCCAGCGGTCCGGCGTGCTGACCCATCCCTATCTGTTGGCGTCGCTGTCGTATTTCAAATCCACCTCGCCGATCCACCGCGGCGTGTTCGTGACCCGCAGTGTGTTAGGCCGCTATCTCAAGCCGCCGCCGATGGCCATCGAATTCATGGACGACCGTTTCGATCCCACGCTCACAATGCGGGAAAAGGTCACCCAGCTCACCAACAAACCGGCCTGCATGTCCTGCCACGAAGTGATCAATCCGTTGGGGTTCAGCCTGGAGCATTTCGACGCCACCGGCCGCTGGCGCGACACCGATAGCGGCAAGCCGGTGGATGCCAAGGGCACCTACACCACCACCGGCGGCGAAACGGTCAACCTAACCGGACCGCGCGATCTCGCCGCCCACGCCGCGGCCAGCCGCGACGCCTCGGAGGGTTTCGTGATGCAGCTCTTCCAGCACACCGCCAAGCAGGCGCCGCAGGCCTTCGGTCCCGATACGCTGGCGAAAACGCACGACGCATTCACCGCCGATTCCTATCACATCCGCAACCTGCTGGCCCGGATCGCAACCACCGCGGCCATGCCCACCCCCGCCACGCCATGATTCCCCTCACCCGCCGCCGACTGCTCCGCAACCTCGGTCTATCAGCCGCCGCGCTGCCGTTCGCCGGCAGCCTCCGCGCCGCCGACGCACCGGCTCCCAAGCGGCGTGTCATCTTCGTTTTCAGCCCCAACGGCACCGTGCCCGACGAGTTTTGGCCGGACGCCAATGGCGAGGGTTTCGCTTTCAAGCGGATCCTCGAACCGCTCCAACCGTTCCGCGACCGCACGCTGCTGCTCAAGGGCATTTCCAACCAGGTCCGCGGCGATGGCGACGGCCACATGCGCGGGATGAGCTGCATGCTGACCGGCATCGAGCTTTTCCCCGGCAACATTCAGGGCGGCTCCGACACTCCGGCCGGTTGGGCCAGCGGTCTATCCATCGATCAGGAAATCAGGAACCACCTGCAGGCGAATCCCGCCACCGCCACGCGCGCCGGTTCGCTCTGCCTCGGCGTGTCCGTCCCTAACCGGGCAGACCCGTGGACCCGCTGGGCTTACGCCGGCCCTAACCAACCGCTCACGCCCATCGATGATCCGGCCCGCGTGTTCCAATCCCTCTACGGCGGCGTCAAGGACCGCGAAACCCTCGGCTCGGTCCTCGACGGAGTCTCCGCCGAACTGCGGGACTTCGCGGCCAAAGCGTCCGCCGCCGACCGCGAATTGCTGGACCGCCACCTGACCCATGTGCGAGAATTGGAGCAGAAGCTCCGCCAGGCGGACACCGGCGCGCAACGCCATCCGGTTCCGCCGCCCGACCCGAAACTCGAACTGGTCAACGACCGCATCCCCGATATCAGCCGCGCGCAGATCGGGTTGCTGGTCGGCGCGTTCGCCAATGACGACGCCCGCGTGGCCACGCTCCAATACACCAACTCGGTCGGGCAGGCGCGGATGACCTGGCTGGGGATCCCGGACGCCCACCACACCCTTTCCCATGATCCCGACCACGCCAAGGAGTCCCATGAGAAACTGGTGAAAATCAACACCTGGTTCGCCGGAGAAATCGCCCACCTCGCCCAACGTCTGGCCTCCATTCCCGAAGCGGACGGCAACGGCAATCTGCTGGACAACACCACCATCGTGTGGACCAACGAACTCGGCAAGGGCAACTCGCACTCCCAGGACAACATCCCGTTCGTCCTGGTGGGCGGCGGACTCGGATTCAAAACCGGCCGCTGCCTCGACCTCGGCGGCGCGCCCCACAACCGCCTGTGGCTCGCCATCGCCCACGGAATCGGCCACCCGATCACCAAGTTCGGCAATGCCGCCCTGTGCAAGGACGGCCCCCTGCCACTGGCATCATAACGCGCCCCGCGCCCTCGCCGTAGATCGGCCAAGACAGGAAATCCTACCTTTGACCTATCGCCAAGCGAGGTGTGAATCGTCAGTTCGATCTTGCCCGGTTCAATCACCCGAGGAGTGGCAAGGAACGCCGCATCATCTCCGACAAAATCCATCTGCCACTACGGCTGGCCCATTTTGAGATTTGGGCCAATCACCGCGTTGATCTGCTCTTGGGAGAGGAATTTGCCGGCTTCCTGGCGGATTGCCTGACGGTCCGGCATTCTCTTTCTGAAACGGTCAAATTGGGAAAAGGCAATCGGTGGGGAGGCCGTATTTCCTCGTCACCCTCACCGTGCCCGACGCCCTGCGCGGCCTCTGCAAACTCGAGCCCGCCATCCTCTACGACCTGCTGCCGCGGGAGGCCGCCGGCGCCTTGAAAGACCTGTGCGCCACCAAGCTCGGCGGCGCTCCCGGCTTCACCGCCGTGCTCCATACCTGGGGCCGGCAAATGCAGCACCACCCGCACGTGCATGTGGTCATCCCCGCCGTCGCGCTCGACAAACGCGGCAAGCTGGCGCGCTTCCCCGACAAGCCGGATTTCCTCATCCACGGCACTCCCCTGGCGACCCGCTTCCGCAACCGCCTCGAACTCGCCCTCAAAACCGATCACCCGCAGCTCCACTCGCTGCTGCTCGAACAACATCCGCAGGTGTTTGCCGGCAAGTGGGTCGCCGATGTGCGCCACACCGGCAGCGGCAAACCCGCCCTGCGCTATCTGGCCAGATATGTGTTCCGTTCCGCGCTGGGACCCGGCAGGCTTTTGGGTTATGACCCGTCCGGCAACATCCGGCTGCTCTGCCATGAGAGCGGCACCAACCGTCCGCACGTCATCTCCCTGGGCGTCGACGAGTTCCTCAGGCGCTGGCTCACCCATGTCCTGCCGCAGGGATTCGTGCGCGTGCGCCACTACGGCTGGATGAGCGGGGCCGCGCGCCGGTCCCGCCTGCTGGTCTGAGCTACTGACGGAAAATTGGACAGGTGGCTTAATTAGTAAGGACACCTGAAATGAACGAGAAAACACGCTCCAAGCGGCGCACGCACAGCGCCGAATTCAAGACCCGCGTCGTGCTTGCCGCGC
>JAFLEH010000034.1 GCA_017301995.1 Verrucomicrobiota bacterium
GCGAATACAATAAGACGTGCGGCCCGTTTGTCTGGACGAAAGGTCCAGAGAAACTGCGGCGCATCGTCCAGTTGACTCAATCATATCAAAAACAAATGCACACGAACTAATGGAACGTTGCACTAGCCCGTGGGCGCAGGAAATGCGACAACGATTTTCCAGCGGATTGACATTCCGGCCCCGGAGCATATTTCCAGTGGTGAATCGCCTGAAATCTGCCACACTCCGGCCGTGCCATGACCCGCGACCAGCTCAAACAACTCGAAAACGACCTTTGGAAGGCCGCGGACAATCTCCGCGCCAATTCCGACCTGAAAGCCAGCGAGTATTCCATCCCCGTGCTGGGCCTCATTTTCCTGAAATTCGCCGACAACAACTACCGCCGCCACGAACCCGCGATTCTGGCCGAATAGCCTGAACCGCGCTACGCCGGACGCATTCCATGCGATACCCTCTCTTGGAAGAGCGCGAAGCTCTCTCCAAGACCTCTTGCGTCTTGTCTGCCCGGCATAGCCCACAAGGCGACGACGGGGGTCTTGCAATCTTGTCTCTTGAATCTACCCCACCTGCTCCAGCAGCAGATGCAGGATCTTCCTCGCGGAATCCGGGATCACGGTGCCGGGGCCGAAGATGGCGGCGGCTCCGTTTTGGTAGAGGAATTCGTAGTCCTGCGCGGGAATCACGCCGCCGCAGACGACGAGGATGTCCTCGCGGCCGAGTTTCTTGAGTTCGGCGATGAGCTGCGGGAGCAGCGTCTTGTGGCCGGCGGCGAGCGAACTCATGGCGACCACGTGCACGTCGTTTTCGACGGCCTGCTTGGCGGTTTCCTCGGGGGTTTGGAACAGCGGGCCGATATCGACATCGAAGCCCATGTCGGCGTAGGCGGTGGAAACCACCTTGGCGCCGCGGTCGTGGCCGTCCTGGCCCATTTTGGCGACCATCAGACGCGGGCGGCGGCCTTCGATGGCCTCGAATTTTGCGATGAGTTCGGGGATGTCTTCCATATTGCCCTGGTTGCTGAATTCCTTGCCGTACACGCCGGAAATGCTGCGGATGGTGGCCTTGTAGCGGCCGAAGTGTTTCTCCATGGCGTCGGAGATCTCACCGAGCGAGGCGCGCGCTTTGGCGGCTGCGATGGCGAGTTCTAGCAGATTGCCCTTGCCCGATGCGGCGCATTCGGAGATGGCGGTTAGGGCGGACTGGCAGGCGGCCTCGTCGCGGTTGGCGCGTAGTTGGTTGAGCCGCTCGATTTGCGAGAGTCTGACCGCCGTGTTGTCCACATCGAGGATGTCGAGCGGATCTTCCTTTTCGAGGCGGTATTTGTTGACGCCGACGATCGTTTCCTCGCCCGAATCGATCCGCGCCTGCCGGCGGGCGGCGGCCTCTTCGATGCGCATTTTCGGGATGCCGGCCTCGACCGCCTTGGACATGCCACCGAGTTCCTGGGCTTCCATGATGTGGCCCCACGCGCGGTGGATCAGTTCGTGAGTGAGGGCTTCCAGATAATAGGAACCGCCCCAAGGGTCGATCACCCGGCAGATCGCGGTTTCGTCCTGCAGGAAGATCTGCGTGTTGCGGGCAATGCGGGCGGAGAAATCGGTGGGCAGCGCGATCGCCTCGTCGAGCGCGTTGGTGTGCAGCGACTGCGTGTGGCCCAGCGTGGCGGCCATCGCTTCCACGCAGGTGCGGGCGATGTTGTTGAACGGATCCTGCTCGGTTAGTGACCAGCCCGAGGTCTGCGAGTGGGTGCGCAGTGCCAGCGATTTTGGGTTCTTCGGGTTGAAGGTTTTGACGATCTTCGCCCACAGCACGCGGGCGGCGCGCATTTTGGCAACTTCCATGAAATGGTTCTTGCCCTGCGCCCAGAAGAACGAAAGCCGCGGCGCGAAGGCATCGATGTCAATGCCCGCCGCGATGCCGGTGCGGAGGTATTCCCAACCATCGGCCAGAGTGTAGGCCATTTCCAGGTCGGCGGTGGCGCCGGCTTCCTGCATGTGATAGCCGGAGATGGAAATCGAGTTGAACTTCGGCATCTTCTGCGAGGTGAACTCGAAAATGTCCGCGATGATCTTCATCGACGGAGTGGGCGGATAAATATAAGTGTTCCGCACCATGTATTCCTTGAGAATGTCATTCTGGATGGTGCCCGCGAGTTGCTCGTAGGTGGCGCCCTGCTCCAGCGCGGTGACGATGTAGAACGCCAGCACCGGCAGCACCGCGCCGTTCATGGTCATCGAAACCGAAACCTTGTCGAGCGGGATCTTGTCGAACAGGATCTTCATGTCGAGGATCGAGTCGATCGCCACGCCAGCCTTGCCGACATCGCCGACGACCCGCGGGTGGTCGGAATCGTAGCCGCGGTGGGTGGCGAGGTCGAACGCGACGGATAGACCCTTTTGTCCGGCCGCCAGGTTGCGGCGGTAGAACGCGTTGGACTCCTCGGCGGTGGAGAACCCGGCGTATTGGCGGATCGTCCACGGCTGGAAGCAATACATCGTGGCATACGGCCCGCGCAGGAACGGAGCGATACCGGCCTGATATTGCAGGTGTTCCATGCCGCGGGTATCATCCTCGGTGTAGAGCGGTTTCACCGGAATCTGCTCCATGGTTTGCCAAACGATATCGCCCACGGGCTTGCCGTGTTCTTTTTCAAGTTTGGCTGCCCATTCCTGATAACTGGGAGCGGCGGGAGTGGTTTGATAGGGCAGTGTGCTGAAGTTCGGGCGCATAGGATTAAGACAGAAGATTTTGAGACAGAAGACAGAAGACTGGAGCGAGCATGGTGCGGAGCTTCCCAATGACCAATGACTATTGACCAATGACCCCTGCTTTCACAAGCAGGGCATGGTTCAGATCGTAGTTGTTCGATTTCACATTGACGAAGTCGTCCACCCCGGCGGAGCGCCAGGCGGATTCGTTCTCGCCGGGAGCGCCGGCTAGGAGCAGATGGATGTCCGGTCGGGCGGCTTTGACGGCTGCGGCGAGGTCGGCGGCGTTTTCGACATAGGTGTTGTCGTCGGAAGTGATCACCGCGATGGGAGCGGTGCTTTCCTTTGCGGCCGCTGCGGCATCTTCGATGGTTTTGAAATCGCGCGCGCCATCGACCACGAAGCCGGCGGCCTGGAAGAAGGCGGCGGTCCAGTCCGCGCGAAGGCGATAGCGGCCGGAGGGGCCGAGATTGATCTGGAGGATGGCCGGTGCCGCGCCGGTCTTGTCAGCGAAGGCGGCGGAAGCGTCGCGCAGGGCTTCGTATTCCTCGGCAGCGCGGCGGGCTGGCAGCGGATTGACAGTTAGACCCTCGGTGCAGCCGAGTCCGAGGCCTTTGGCGATCGACATCCGGGAAGCTCCCGATGCCGCCGCGGCAATCGCTTCGTCGATCATCGCCGCGGTGGTTCCCGCCGAGATGGCGGCGGCTTCCACGCCTTCGAACGGACTGATGCCCGCCTTGGCGGCGACGGCGGCATGGCAAACCGGGGTGAGCATTTCGAGTTTACCGCCCTTGAGATCGGGATACATGTTGGAGCCGACGATGCGGTCCTTGCGGCGGCGGATGTTCTGGAACTTCGCGTCGCGGACCTTGGTGACGGCGGTCTGGACGGTTCCCGCTTCGAGCGCGGCCACGATGCCGCCAGCGGCTTCGATTTCCTGGAACAGCAACCACGATTTCGCGGCCACCTGGTCGGTCAGCCACTCGATGTAGTTCGATCCGCCGGCCGGATCGATCACTCGGTCGAGGCCGCACTCCTCGCGGAGAATGATATGAATATTGCGGGCGATGCGCCGCGAAAACTCGTCGGTTTTGCCGGAGATCTCATCGTAAGGACCGATGTGGAGCGCATCCACGCCGGCGACGACGGCGGCGAAGGCTTCCGAGGTGACGCGAAGCATGTTGGTGTGCGCGTCGTAGCTGGTCTTGTTCCAGCGGGAGGTGGACGCGTGGATGAAGCAGGGAGAGTCATCTACCCCATAGGCGGCGGCCACTTTGCTCAGCAGCCAGCGAGCGGCGCGGAGTTTGGCGATTTCCATGAAATAGTCCGATCCCACGGCGAAACGCAGGCGGAGATGTTGGAACGCGGTGGCGGGTTCGATGCCGCGGGACTTCAATTCCTCGACATAGGCCACCACGGTGGCGATCACATAGGCAAGTTCCTGGGTGGAGGACGCGCCCGCGTTGTGATAGACGCAGCCGTTCGCGGTGATTGTCTGGAGACCCGGGGCGTTGGCGGCGGTCCATGCGGTTAGGGCGGCCATCTGGTCGAGCCTGAGAGCCAGCGGTTGTTTGAGAAAACCCTTGGCTACCAGTTCGGATAGGGGATCGATCTCGAATCCGCCGCGCAGTTTGTCAGTGGCGATGCCGCGCGCCTTGGCGGCCGCGATGAACATGGCCGCGACGGGAACCACGCCCGGACCCGCCTGCCAGTAGGTGGCCACCGCATCGAGGGCGACGCCATCCAGCACCTTTTCCACATCCTGTGCCGAGCCGAGCGAGACACCGCCTTTGCAGCATTCCGCGTGACCGCAGCCGACGAGCAGGTTCAGCTCCGATTGGCTGCCTTTGAGGCCTTCGAGAA
This sequence comes from Verrucomicrobiota bacterium, assembly GCA_017301995.1. Lineage (GTDB taxonomy): Bacteria > Verrucomicrobiota > Verrucomicrobiia > Verrucomicrobiales > Akkermansiaceae > Luteolibacter. The sequence continues at coordinate 4,572 of JAFLEH010000034.1, forward strand.
TCTGTGCGTTGAGCCCGGCAGGCGTGTGCGCTTTGAGTTCCTGTGAGATTTTCCAACCGTTCTTGAGAAACCCGGCGGCCCGGCTGCCGCGGACGCGGGACGCCATGCCCGGCAGTTCGTTGCGGTGCGGCAGGCCGGCGATGTCATCCTCCCGATAGAGCGGCTGGATGGTGATGTCCTCGTAGGTCTTGCTGACGAGAAGTTTCTCGAACGGCGCGCCTTTGAGCAGCGCCTCGGCTGCCGCATGCCATTGTTCGTAGGTGTGGGCGGGGAATTCGGTTAGGAGTTGGGTCATGGGAGTGGGATGCTGAGAGACTCAAGACTTCAAGACGCAAGACACAAGACAAGAGCAAGCATGGACCCGAGTTTCCTCCCGGCGGCGGGTGTTTGGAAAGGTCCTCATCTTGTGTCTTGAAGTCTTGCGTCTTGGGTCTTCTTCAGAACCTCGTGTTGCGCATGTCGCCGGATTCGAGGAAGGCCTCGTGGAAGGCGAAGGCGGAACGGAACGTCTGCGGGGTGTGGCCGTTTTCGGTGAGCTTGAAATAGGTCCACATCAGGTCTCGGTAGGACGGGTCCACGCAGTTTTCGATGATCGTGGTGGCGCGCTCGCGCGGGTCCTTGCCGCGGAGGTCGGCGATGCCGTGCTCGGTGACCAGCACCTGCACCGAGTGCTCGCTGTGGTCCATGTGGGAGCACATCGGGACGATGGCCGAGATCTTGCCATCCTTGGCGGTGGAGGGGCAGGTGAAGATCGAGATATAGGCGTTGCGGGTGAAGTCGCCCGAGCCGCCGATGCCGTTCATCATCTTCTGGCCCAACACGTGGGTCGAATTGATATTTCCGAAGATATCCGCCTCGAGCGCGGTGTTCACCGAGATGATGCCGATACGGCGGACGATTTCCGGGTTGTTGGCGATTTCCTGCGGACGTAGCATCAGGCGGCGGCGGAAATAGTCGAGGTTGTCGTAGATGCTCTGGAGCACCTGATCGGTGACAGTTAGGGAAACGCCGGAGACGAACGAGCAGCGGTCCGATTTCACCAGATCGATCACCGCGTCCTGAATGACTTCCGAGTACATCTGGAAGCGTGGGATTTCCGGGTGTTCGCCCATCGCGCCGAGCACCGCGTTGGCCACGTTGCCCACGCCGGACTGGATCGGCAGGAATTGTTTGGGAATACGGCCCACTTTTAGCTCGCCGGCGAGAAACTCGGCCACATTCTGGCCGATCTTGGTGGTGACATCGGTCACCGGCGAGAAGTCCTTCACCTCGTCCGGGCGGTTGGATTGCACGATGCCCATGATCTTCTTGGAGTCCACCCAAACCCGTTGGGTGCCGATCCGGTCCTCCGCGTTGCAGATCGGGATCGGCCTGCGGTAGGGCGGGGAATCCGGCTCGTAGATATCATGGAATCCCAACAATTCCTTCGGGTGGCGGGCGTTGACCTCGATCAGCACTTTTTTCGCTTGAGAGAGAAACGTCGGCGCGGCGCCGACCGATGTGGTCAGGAGCACCTTTCCGTCCACCGAAACATCCGCCGCCTCGACGATGGCCCAATCCACCTGGCCGAGGAAGCCGTAGCGGACGTATTGCGGCAGCAGCGAGAGATGCATGTCGAAGAAATGCGTCTTGCCCGCGTTGATGCTGTTGCGGAGGTCCTTGTCCGATTGATAGGGTGTGCGGAATTTGATCGCATCGGCCTTGGCGAGCGCGCCGTCGAGGGACGGTCCGGTGGACGCGCCGGTGATGACGCCGACCTTGAACGGACGGCCCGCCTCGTGCTCGGCTTCCGCGCGGGCGGCGAGGGCGGTGGGGATCACTTTGGCGGCACCGGCCGGGGTGAACCCGCTGAAACCGATGGTTTCATCGTGGTTGACCATCGCGGCGGCTTCTTCGGGAGTTAGGATCGGGAATCGGGACATGGTTTGGGACGGAAATTTGAAATTTGAGATTTGAAATTTGAAATCGGACGGCTACTTGAGCATGGCGATGAGATATCCGGCGGCGATGGCGCTACCGATGACGCCGGCGACATTCGGCCCCATGGCGTGCATGAGCAGGAAGTTCGTCTTGTCATATTCCTGGCCGACATTGTGGGAGACGCGGGCGGCCATCGGGACGGCGGAAACGCCCGCGGAGCCGATCAGCGGGTTGATCTTGTCCTTGGAGAACATATTCATGATCTTGGCCATGAGGACTCCGCCCGCGGTTGCGACACCGAAGGCGATCACGCCGAGAACGAGGATGCCGAGCGTCTGCGGGTTGAGGAAGAGATGCTTGCCGGTGACATCGATTCCCATCTTGAGGCCCACGCAGAGGCCGAGGAAGATCGTGACGATGTTGATGATTTCGTTTTGGGCGGCTTTGACGAGGCGCTCGGTGACCCGGCTCTCACGGAGAAGGTTGCCGACGAACAGCATGATGAGCAGGGCGGCGGCGTCCGGGACGACCATCGCGCACAGGGACATGACGACCGCGCCGAAGACCATTTTCTCGAGTTGGCTAACCTTGCGCAGCGTTTTCATTTTGATCCGGCGTTCGGCATCAGTGGTGAGGAGCCGCATGATCGGAGGCTGAATCAGGGGAACCAGCGCCATATAACTGTATGCCGCAACCGCGATGGAACCCAACAAATGCGGCGCGAGCTTGTTGGCGGAGAAGATCGATGTCGGGCCGTCCGCACCGCCGATGATGCCGATGGCGGCCGCCTCCTTCAGGTCGAATCCGAAAAGCGGGGCGATCAGGAAGGCTCCGAAAATACCGAGTTGCGCCGCGCCGCCAAGAAGCAAGGTGCGGGGATTGGCGATCAGAGGGCCGAAGTCCACCAGTGCGCCGACTCCGAGGAAGATCAGCGGTGGGAAGATCTGCAGTTTGATCCCCTGATTGAGGTAGTAGAATAGGCCACCGGCCTCGTGGTCGGTCGGCACCTGCTGGATGAACTCCTGAACCGGAAGGTTCGAGATGAGAGCACCCAGGGAGATGGGAACGAGCAGCAGGGGCTCAAAGCCTTTGACGATGGCCAGATAGAGCAGCAGGGCGACGACGAACCACATCGCCACCATCGTCCACTGCAGCCCTGAGAAGGCCGTCATTTTCCAAAGATCCATCAAATGATCTAACATGGGAATAGGTGGTTTAGGATAGGGTGTAGAGCGGTTGGTCTTCGTCCACCGCGTCGCCCACGTTGACGTGGAAAGCGGTGACGGTGCCGTCGGTGGGGGCGTTCATGGCGGTGTACATTTTCATGGCCTCCAGGGTGAGGACCAGATCGCCGGCCTTGACATGGGTGCCGACAGCGACATCGAGCGACTTGACGACACCGGCGAGTGGGCTTCCGACATCACCGGCGGCCTTGGCGGCTTTGGGAGCGGCTTTCGGCGTGGCGACATGGGCGGCGGGCGCGGCTTTCACGGTGGGGACGGGATCGCTGCCATCGGAGTCCAGTTTCTCGACGGTGACTTCGTAGGATTTGCCATCGACGGTAATGCGGAGGTGCTTCATAATGTTAGGTTCGTTTGGAGTTGAAAGGTTGTTTGGTTAGGTTGTGCTGAGGCTAGCGGATGCGGTGGGAGCCGAGGACCGCCTGGCGGCCGGCCTTTTCCCAATTGGTGTCCTGCGGTTTGATGGCGACGACCTTGTGGCCTTTGCCGACCGCGGTGTGGACGGCGGCGGCGATGGCGGCGACGACTTCGGGTGCGATTCCCGAAGCCGGAGTCGGGGCAGCGGCGTGGGGTTGTGCGCGCTCGACATCCACTGGTGGCGCCGGGGCAGCCGGAGCGGCCACGGGTTCCGGCACGAAGGTCTTGATGAGCCAGGCGGTTAGGGCGCAGACGCCCCACAGGCATGCCAGGGTGACCAGAACGACGAACATTCCCAACAGATGGGGAAAGCCCGCCAGGAAGGTATCCCAGATGCCGGTTTTGGCGGCCGTCGCGGCGAGAATTTGGATCATTTGCATGGTGGGTTAGAGCGGGATGTTGCCGTGTTTCTTGGGCGGGCGGGTTTCGTGTTTGTTCATGATGCCGCGGAAGGCCAGCGCCAGGGTGGTGCGGGTCACGGCGGGGTCGATCACGTCGGTGATCATGCCGTTGCGGGCGGCCTGATAGGGCGATGAGAATTTCTCTCGGTAGGAGCGGCGGAGTTCGGCTTCGAGCGCTTCCGGGTCTGCGGCCTCCTCGAGTTCCTTCTTGTAGAGGACTTTCATGGCGCCCTGCGCGCCCATGACCGCGATTTCGGCGGTGGGCCAGGCGAAAACGAAGTCCGCGCCGAGGTCCACCGGGCACATCGCCAGGTAGGCGCCGCCGTAGGCCTTGCGGCAGATGAGGGTGACCTTCGGGATGGTGCCGGAGGCCCAGGCAAAGAGCATTTTGGCACCGTGGCGGATGATGCCGCCGCGTTCCTGGGCGAGGCCGGGCATGAAACCGGGGACATCGACCAGCGAGAGAATCGGGATCGAGTAGATATTGCAGACGCGGATGAAGCGCGCCGCCTTGTCGGATGAGTCGATATCGATGCAACCGGCCTTGATGGTCGGCTGGTTGGCGATGATGCCGATGACGAGGTTTTCGAGTTTGGCGAAGCCGACCAGCATGTTTTGGGCGAAGTCCGGCATGATTTCAAACCAGGAACCCGGGTCCACGATTCGTTCGATGACTTTCTGCATATCGAGCGGGGCCTTCGAATCGTCCGGAATGATATCGTGCATGCCGCGGTCCTCGATGACCTCGATCTGGTCGTGCATCCGGTGGGGCGGATTGCCGAGATTGTTGGATGGCAGATAGTCCAGCAGTCTCTTGGTTAGGTTGATCGCGTGGATGTCGTCCTCGGCGATCAGGTGGATGTTTCCGGAAACCTGGGCGTGGGCGTCGGCCGAGGCGAACTGGTCGAGCGAGGCGGTTTGGCCGGTGGCGGCCTTGATGACATCGGGTCCGCAGATGAACATGTTGGCGTTCTTGCGGGTCATGATGGTGAAATCGGTGAGGGCCGGGGAGTAGGCCGCGCCACCGGCGCAGGGGCCGGCGATGATCGAGATCTGCGGGACCACGCCGGAGGCGAGCACGTTGCGGAAGAAAATCTGGCCGTAGCCGGAAAGCGCCTCGATCCCTTCCTGGATGCGCGCGCCGCCGGAATCATTGATGCCGACGACGGGCATGCCGGCCTTGGTTGCGAAGTCCAGCAGGTCGCAGATTTTTTTGGCGTGGATGGCGCCAACCGCGCCGCCGCCGACGGTGAAGTCCTGGGCGAAGGCGGCCACCTGGCGGCCATTGACGACTCCGGTTGCGCAGACCACGCCGTCGCCGGGCATCTTGCGTTTTTCGAGACCGAAGTTGATGCACGAATGGTGGGCGTGCATGCCGAACTCGATGAATGAGCCGGCGTCGAAGAAAATCTCGAGGCGCTCGCGGGCGGTTAGGGAGCCTTTTTCGTGGCGTTTCTCGATGCGGTCGATGCCGCCGCCCACAAGGGCTTCGTCGCGGCGTTGTGAGAGGGACTCCAGCAGTTTGGGATCAATGGCCATGGTTGGATTCGGTTAGGTAGTGTGGTTCGGGAGTGGTTCAGTGGCCGCAGGAGCAGCCGTCTTTCGGTTGGCAGAACTCGGTGAGGACGCCGAAGGTGGATTTCGGATGGAGAAATGCGACGAGTTTGTTGGCCGCGCCTTCGAAGGGGACTTCGTGGATCAGGCGGGCGCCCTGGTCCTTGGCTTGGCCGAGTTGGCCGGTGATGTCGTCGGTGGCAAACGCGATGTGATGGATGCCCGGGCCGTTTTTTTCCAGAAACTTGGCGATGGGGCTTTCGTCGGAGGTCGGTTCGAGCAATTCGAGATGGACCTCACCGGCCGCGAAGAACGCGGTTTTGACCTTCTGGGATTCGACCTCCTCGCGGCCCTCGCACTTCAGTCCCAGCACATTTTCGTAGTAGGGGATGGCTTCTTCGATGGATTTGACGGCGATTCCGAGGTGGTCGATTTTGGTGATCATGGCGTTGGTTGTGAATAGGGGTGGGTTCGTCGGCCCGCCGGGTTTTACCCCAAAACCGGGTGCTTGTCCCTGCGGATACTTGCTTAGTTTGTGCATATTCTGCTTTTCCGGCCCGAACGCGGATGCTTGGTGACCAATTTCGATGGTGTTTGTCAATCGAATGGCATAAGACGCGCGGTTTTTGGGATTGGATTTCCGGCCTTGCAATGCCCTTTCCCGCGGGCATGCTGCGCGCGTGGCCCACACGGACCCTGTTCATCACGGCTGGCTGCGGCAGGCCGTGAATCATCCGGAGTTTTTCGCGCGCCTCGCCCCATTGGGCGAAGGCGGGGGCGGTGTTTTGCTCGATCACGCCGCCGAGGCCGCGCACGCGTTTTACATCGCGTTGGTTGTTAGATCGGCGGCGGGGCGGGGGCGGCACCGCTGGTGGGTGGTTTGCGATCTGCCGCGGCACCGCGAGCGGCTGGCGGCGGAGCTTGAACTGTGGGGGGTGGACGCGCTGGTGCTGCCGGACGCACCACCGCGCGGGAGCGACGACGCGATCGCCGATCCCGAGGCTGCGGCCGAGTGGTTCGCGGTGTTGGAGACGCTCGCGCGGGACGAGCGATGCGTGGTGCTGTGCGCGGCGGACGCGTTTGGCTCCACGGCACCCGCTCCGGGGACCTTGCGGGCGACGCACAGCCGGCTTGAGCCGGGGATGGCGCTGGATCCCGGGAAACTGGCGACGGATCTAACCGGCAGTGGTTTCGAGCGCGTGCCGGTGGTGGGAGGGCGCGGGCAATTCGCCATGCGCGGGGGAATCATCGACGTGTTCGGCTGGCAGGCGCCGCGGCCGTTGCGGCTGGAGTTTTTCGATACCGAGTTGGAATCCGTGCGGGAGTTCGACCTCGATACCCAGGCATCGACGGTGAAACTTGCGACCGCCGAGCTGTTGTTAGCCGAGCCTGCGGCAGACGCCACGGTGGGCGACTACCGGAGGCCCGGCGACCTGCTGTTGGCGGTGGGCGGCGGGGCGGACGGCGCCGATCTAACTATCCTGGAGGGTGCGGCGGAGGATGCGGGCGAGGAGGACTTCACGCTGGCGGCGTATGGCAGTCCGTTTGGGGTGTTCGAGGCCGGGGATTTCATTCTGGAGGAGGCGCGTAGGGACCGGTTTTTCAAGCAACTCAACGAGTGGCGGCTGGAAAGCTGGGACGTGGCGATGGTGTTCGGCAGCAAGGGTGAGGAGGAACGTTTCGCCGAACTGGCGGGCGGCGATCTAACCAGGGATCTCGGGATCCGGCCGGTGACCGGCGAGTTGCTAGGCGGTTTCACGGTTCCGGCGCTGCGGCTGGCGGTGCTGTCCGCGGCGGAGGTTTTCGGCCGCTATCGGATGCCCGGCACGGCACGGCGCAGCACCTTGGAAAAGGCGCGGGCATCGCGGGCGAGGGCGACGCTTGGCGAGATGGACGAGGGCGATCTGGTGGTACATTACGAATACGGCATCGGCAGATTCCGCGGGATCCAGTCCGGCGAGGACGGCGAGGAACTGGTGCTCGAATACCGCGACGGCGTGCAGCTCTATGTGCCGCTCGAACAGGCGCACCTTGTTGGAAAATACGTCGGGCTGGGCGGCAAGGCACCGGACCTCAACCGACTGGGCGGCACCGCATGGAAAAGCGCGCGACGCAGCGCCGAGAAGTCCATCCTCGACTACGCCGCGCAGTTGTTGCGGATCCAGGCCGAGCGGCAAACCCATCCGGGTCATGCCCATCCGCCGGACAGCCGCTGGATGTGGGAGTTCGAGCGCTCGTTCCATTTCACCGAGACCACCGACCAGCGGCGGGCGATCGACGACGCCAAACGCGACCTCGAATCCCCGCATCCGATGGACCGGCTGATCTGCGGCGACGTGGGCTTCGGCAAGACCGAGGTCGCCATCCGCGCGGCGTTCAAGGCGGTGACCGGCGGAAAACAGGTGGCCGTGCTGGTGCCCACGACGGTGCTGGCAGAGCAACATTGGCGCACATTCCGCGAACGGATGTCGGACTATCCGATCCGCATCGACCTGCTCAACCGTTTCCGCACGCCTTCCGAGGTGCGCGATACCATAGCCGGAATCGCCAACGGATCGGTGGATCTGGTGATCGGCACCCACCGTTTGCTCTCGGGCGATGTGGTTTTCAAAAACCTCGGTCTGGCGGTGGTGGACGAGGAGCAGCGGTTCGGGGTGGCCCACAAGGAGAAATTCAAGGAAATTTTCCGGCAGGTGGACATGCTCACTCTATCCGCCACACCGATTCCGCGCACGCTTTACATGGCGCTGATGGGGGCGCGGGACATGTCTACCATCGAGACCCCGCCGGCCAACCGGCTGCCGGTGGCCACCACCGTGTGCGCCTATGACGAACGGGTGATCCGCGATGCCATCCGCCGCGAGATCAAACGCGGCGGCCAGGTGTTTTTCCTGCACAACCGGGTGAAAACCATCGACTACCTCCGCGGACGGCTGGCCGAGTTGGTGCCGGAGGCGCGGATCCTCGTCGGCCACGGGCAGATGCCGAAGGACGATCTGGAAGTCGTGATGCACGCTTTTGTGCGCGGCGAGGCCGATGTTTTGTTAGCCACCACGATCATCGAGACCGGGATCGACATTCCCAATGCCAACACGATCCTGATCGACCGCGCGGACCGTTTCGGTCTGGCCGATCTCTATCAACTCCGCGGAAGGGTTGGCCGGGCGGGGGAAAAGGCCTACGCCTATCTGCTACTGCCGCGCGACATGATGACCGCCGGCGACGCCCGCAAGCGGATCCACGCGATCAAGGAGTACACCGCCTTGGGATCCGGGTTCAAAATCGCGATGCGCGACCTGGAGATCCGCGGCGCGGGAAATCTGTTGGGCACGAAACAATCCGGGCACATCGCGCAGATCGGGTTCGAGCTGTATTGCCAGTTGCTGCGGCAATCGGTCGATCGGCTGCGGGGCGGCATGCGCGATGGCAAGCCGGTGGGCGCGTGCGCGTTCAAGGCGGACTTCATCGACACGCGCGGCGGGTCGGATGCGGGCGGACCGGCAGGTGGTGCCGCGGACGGTGGTTTGTTAGGTGCGTTTCTGCCGGTTTCCTGGCTGCCGGACACCGGGCTGCGGATCGCCGCGTTCCGGGAACTTGCCGAGGCCGCGACGGAGGCGGCGGTGGCCGCGCTGGAAACCTCATGGCGCGACCGGCACGGGAGGATTCCCGCCCCGGCGGTGCGCCTGCTCCAGATCGCCCGGATCAAGGCGCTGGCGGCCGCCAACGGCATCTCCACGGTGGAAATCCAGGGACAGCGGCTGATGTTGCAGAAAAACGGCGAATACATCCTGCTCGACGGCCGCCGTTTTCCGCGCTTGCAATCCGCCCGGAATGAGACAAAGCTGCACGAAGCAATCGACATGCTTCGTACATACTAACGTCATGAAAAAGCTCTCCCCGACCCTGATGGGCCTTGTTTTAGAAATTTTCAGCGCCTCCGCCGTGTTCGGGCAGGAGGGGCTGCAAGTCCAGCCGCCCCGTCCGCCCGCTCCGCCCCAGCCGCCGCGTCCTTCCGGACCGGTGGAGGTGGTGGGCATCGCCGCCAAGGTCAACGGCAAGGTGATCACGACCAATCAGGTCTATTTCATGCTGGCCCCGATCTACGCCCAATTGGCCAGCCAGTTTCCCCGCCGCGGCGCGGAATTCGAACGCCAGATGAAAGTGGCCCGCGACGGTATTCTTCAGGACCTGATCGACCGGCAGATCATTCTCGACGAGTTCGCCGAACTCCAGAAAACGACGGGGGCGAATATCAAGGACCACCTGATCGACGAGGAAATCAAGCGGGTCATCCGCACGCTCTACAACGGGGATGAAAACAAGTTCCAGGAAGAGCTGCGCAAGCGCCGGCTCACCATGGACGGCTACCGCCGGATGACCAAGGATCAGGTGATTGTGCAAGCGATGCGGCAGAATCAGTTCGCCGATGCCCCGCCGCCGCTGCCTAACGAAATCCGGCAGGAATACGACAAGGTGAAACTCGAGCTGCGCGACACCACCAAGGACGTGATCTCCTTCAAGAAAATCTTCATCCCGCGGCAGGATCGCGAAAACCCAGCGGCAACTCCGGACAACCAGCTTGCCTTGGCCGAGAACCTCGCCGCCCAGGTCAAGGCGGGCAAGGATTTCGCCGAGTTGGCCAAAGCGCACTCCCGCGACGCGTATGCCGCCGAAGGCGGGGTGCAGAAAGACGTTCCCCGCGCGGACCTTTCGCCCGAGTTCGCGGCGATCATCTTCGCGGGCAAGGAAGGGCAGGTGATGGGACCGCTGGAGGATCCCAACGGTTATACCATCGTGGTGCCCACCAAGATCGTCTATGGTCCGCCGCCGCCGCTGGACGGCAAGGTCCAGGAGATGCTCGAAGAACGGGTCCGCCGCCAGAAAACCTCGGCCCAATACGAAAAGTGGATCGAATCGAAGCGGAAAAAAGCGCTGATCGATATCAAAATGAAGTAGGGCGGGGAGATTCGCCACGGGCCATTGGATAGGGGGAGTTGATGAGCGAACCGGATCTGTTTTCATATAAGGCGCCCGCTGTTTCGCCGCCGGTGAAGCGCATTCTGGAACTGCGCGCGGAACTGGCGCGGCACAACGAGCTGTATTACACCAAAGCCGCACCGGAGATCTCCGATGCCGAATACGACCGCCTCTATCGGGAACTGGAGGAACTCGAGGCGGCGCATCCCGAACATGCGGACCCGAATTCACCCACCCGCCGGGTGGGCGGCGCGCCGATCGAAGGATTCCAACAAATCACCCACGCCATGCCGATGCTGAGCATCGATGACGTGTTCGAACTGAAGGACGCGCCGGTGCCCGAGGCCGAGTTGGTCGCGTTCTATCAAAAGCTCCGCAAGGGCCTCGGCCGCGAGGACGTGGAGGTGACCGTGGAACCGAAGATCGACGGCGTGGCCGTGTCCCTGTTCTATCGGAACGGCGAACTCGCCTACGCCGCCACCCGCGGCGACGGCGCCACCGGCGACGACATCACCCACAACGTCCGCACCATCCGCACGATCCCGCTCAAGCTCGCGGCACGCGGGGATTGCGCATGCAAGATCGATTCGATTATCCCTTTTCAAAACAATCATGAAAATCCAGGATCTATCCGCCCGCCTTCGGGCGTCGCGGCTCAAAGCCTCCGCCAGAGCCTCCTCCATGAACTCGGCGGAAATCATGGAACGGATGTTTCGCAACGGCTCCGACAGGAAACCGAATCCGTGGTTCTGTGGGCGGCTGCAAACGGCCGGCTCGTTGACTTTGCGCGATTCGGAGAGTTGGCCGAAAGTCACCCTTCGTTAGGCGGGCAGTCGGAGCATGTGGTGTTCCATGTTCCGCAAACCAATAGGGTGCTCAAGCTGACCATTCCACCGGCTTTCGGAGCGCAGGGCTCCGCCGTGGACTATCTGGCCAATATCGAGGCCGCAAACCGGATTTTCGGCGACGACATCCGGTTCCACGGTGTGCTGGAAACCGCTGACGGTCCGGCTTTCGTCGTTTCACAGCCATTTGTCGATGGTACGGTGCCATTATCTAACGAAGTTGCCGATTGGTTCTCGCTCGCCGGATACCGATCTGTCGGCCACAATCGCTGGAGAAGTGACGAGACAGGTATCGAAATCGCGGACGCCCATGTGGGCAATCTCATCAAGGCCGAGGACGGCGAGCTGATCCCCATCGACCTCCAGATCCTTTCTGTCGGCGCGGCGCTCCCGGAGATTTCATCCGTGATCCCCACGACGCTCGAGATCCGTGGTGAGATTTTCATGCCAAACGCCGCGTTCGCCGCGATGAACGCGGAGCGGGACGAGGCAGGTTTGCCGACCTTCGCCAACCCGCGCAATGCCACGGCGGGCACGCTCAAGCAGCTTGATCCGAAGGTGGTGGCGCAGCGGCCGCTGGCGTTTTTGGCTCACGGACTCGGGGCTTACGACGGGCCGCCGCTTTCCACCGAGCATGATTTTCACGAATTGCTCGACAACCTGGGCATCCCCCGCAACCAGCCGGTCTTCCCCGCCCGCAATCTCGATGAAATGTTGGACGCGGTCGGCCGGATCAGCCGCGACCGGCATGATCTCGGGTACGGCACCGACGGCGCGGTGATCAAGGTGCTCGATCGCGCGGAGCGTGAGGTGTTAGGGTTTACCTCGCGCGCCCCGCGCTGGGCCGCCGCCTACAAGTTTCTCCCGGAACAGCAGGAAACCACCCTTAATTCAATCACCATCCAGGTGGGCCGGACCGGCGTTCTGACACCCGTGGCGGAACTCACACCGGTGCTGATCTCCGGGTCCACCGTTTCCCGCGCCACGCTGCACAATCAGGACGAAATCGACCGCAAGGCGATCCATGCCGGAGCCACGGTGTTGGTGGAAAAGGCCGGCGAAATCATCCCTGCCATCGTCAAGGTGACCCGCCCGATCGTGGGCGCTCCGGTGTTTTCCATCTTCGATCACGTCGGTGGGAGGTGCCCCTCGTGCGGCGGCCCGATCGCGCAGGAGGAAGGCTTCGTGGCCTGGCGTTGCGTGAATTTCCAATGTCCCGCCCAGGCGGTGACCCGCATCAGCCACTTCGCCTCGCGCAAGGCGTTGGACATCGAGGGGCTGGGTGAAACCGTGGCCGACGCGCTGGTGCGGCATGGCCTTTGCCACAGTCCGCTGGAGTTGTTCGATCTAACTGAGAACGCGCTGGCCAGCCTCAACCTCGGTACCGAAGAAGCGCCCCGGCGTTTTGGCGAAAAGAACGCGGCCAAGGTGTTGGCCGCGTTGGAGGCCGCTCGGACCAAGCCGCTCAACCGCTGGCTGTTCGCAATGGGGATCCGGCAGGTGGGCGAGTCCGCCGCAAAGGAACTGGCCAGGCTGCACCGCGATCTATCCGAAGTGGCGTCGTCGCCGTTGCTCGCGGAACTGCTCCGCGACACCCGCTCGGATGCCAAGCGCAAGAACGAGACGCTGGCACCCTATGCGATCTCCGGCGATGTGGGCCCTGCCGTGGCGGAGGCGATCACCGGGTTTTTCCAAGGCGTGGCGGGCCGGGATGTTCTGGATTGCCTGAACGCCTTGGGAATCCTCCCCGTTTCCGACAACTATCTGCCGGTGGCCTCGACCGCCGATCCGGCGGAAAAACCGCTGGCGGGCAAGACCTTCGTGATCACCGGCACCCTCAGCATCGACCGCGACGATATGAAGGCCCTGATCGAAAGCAAGGGCGGCAAAGTTAGCGGATCGGTGTCGGCAAAAACGCATTATCTATTATGTGGCGAGGGCGGGGGATCGAAGCGCGACAAAGCGGAGGCCCTGAAAGTCCCGATCATCGGCGAGGCGGAACTGCGCGCGATGCTGGAAGGGTGAACGGGAAGTGGCAAAATTGTAAGAATGTCGTAAGCTCGGTGGCGGGACCGCCAATCCCGGCATTTATGGGTTGAGAAGTTCCGGTATCCGGATAATACTTCGCGGGCGTTGACCTTACAAAGTTGTTTATGAATTGGAGCCATCCCAAACTCACTTTAATACTGTCGGTTCTGCTTCTGCCTGACATCGGAAGAGGCCAACACACCGCGGATGTGTTAGGTGATCCGCAAATGGACCTGCGCCGAGGTGCGGACCGCGACCGCGTGGTGCGGCAGATCGGGGTGCTCGAAGCCAATCGTCGGGCAAATGCCCTTGCGAGGGCCGCCCAACTGGGGTTGCCGTTGCGTGCGGCCCTGCCCAACGGCCGGGTCCAGGAAATCGCAGACTTCACCCCACAGGGAGATCCGGTCTATTTCACCACCTACAACTCCAACGCGGCCATTTCGACGGCCGCCAGCCTTGTCCGGGTTGCCCCCTACAATCTCAGCGGAACCGGCATTACGGTCGGAATCTGGGACGGCGGATCCGCCCGGTCCACCCACCAGGAGTTCGGTTCACGTGTTGTTATCATGGACGGAGCCGCAAATGTCGATCATTCCACCCATGTTTGCGGAACCATCGCCGCGACCGGAGTGACCGCCGCGGCACGGGGAATGGCCAATCTGGCGACGGTCAATTCGTATGATTGGAACAGCGACAATACGGAAATGATCGGTCGCGCGGCCTCGGCACCCGGAGTTCCGGCCAACGGGATCTATCTGTCCAACCATTCATACGGTTACACCTCCGGCTGGAGCAACACCGGCGGCACCGGAAACCCGGCGCGCACATGGGAATGGAACGGAAACGGAACCACCGCGGCTGGATATGAATGGGATTTCGGAATGTACAACACCTACGCCCGCGACGTTGATAGCATGGTTTTCAACGCTCCCTACTATCTCCCGTTCCAAGCGGCGGGCAACGAGCGCGCCGATGCTCCGGCCACAGGTTCGGCCGTCGCTCTTTCTCCCGGATCCGCCACCGTCGTGGCCTACGACCCCGCACTCCATCCCGCCGGCGACAACTCCTATCGAAGCGGCTTTGACACCATGAGTTTCCGGGCCCTTGCGAAAAACGTGATGACCGTCGGTTCCGTCTCCGATGCCGTATCGGGCGGCGTTCGCAGTGTCACAGCCGCAAGTGTGAGTTCCTTTTCATCCTGGGGTCCTACTGATGACGGCCGAATCAAGCCCGACATCGTTGCGAACGGAGATGCGGTTTACTCGACGCTTTCCTCTTCCGACACCATCTATGGTTCCATGAGCGGCACCAGCATGGCTTGTCCGAATGCCACCGGCTCTGCGGCGCTGCTAGTCCAGTTATATGGAAATCTGTTTTCCGGCGGGGCCATGCGCGCCAGTACGCTCAAGGGACTCCTCATCCATACCGCCGACGACCGCGGCAATGCCGGACCCGATTACAAATACGGATGGGGCCTCATCAACACCAAGGCCGCCGCCGATCTGCTCATCGATCACCAGGCGTACTCTGACAAAAAGCGGGTAAACGAAAACCAACTCACCACCACCACCACCACCCGTACCGTTTCATTCGTCTGGGATGGATCAAGTCCCATCGTAGCGACCCTCTGCTGGACCGATCCGGCTGGTTTCGCCACCACCACCACCGAATCTCGCACCGCTCGTCTGGTAAACAATCTCAATCTGAAGATCGTCGTTCCGGGTGGCATGGAGTACCTTCCTTATGTGATGCCGTTCGTTGGAACCTGGACGCAGGCTTCAATGGATCTTCCCGCCGTCACGGGAGTGAATAGTACCGACAACGTCGAGCAGGTCCGCATCGCCGCGCCACCCTCCGCAGGGACCTATCAGGCGATCGTTTCGTATAGCGGCACTCTGACCAACTCGCTCCAGAATTATTCGCTCATCATCAGCGGATCGTCCGCCGCGCCGCCTCCGCCTCCGCCGCTCAGTCTCTCCGCGGTGTCGCCGGCCAGCGGGTTGTCGCAGGGAACCACTACCATCACTCTCACCGGAACCGGGTTCCGCGCGGACACCGCCGTGAAGCTCGCCAAATCCGGCGAGCCCGACATCACCGCCACTTCCGTTACGTTGGTGAATGAAACGACGCTCACCTGTCAGGTGGACCTAACCGGAAAGGCCGCCGGACTCTGGGATGTGACCGCCACCAACACCGGAGGCACCAATCCCGGCACGGCCACCTTGGCCGGGGCATTCACCGTCGTCGGCGCGATCTGGGCTGAGAACTTCGATGGCGCGGTGACCGGCTGGTCCTCCTCCGCGCAATCCGGCTCCAACAGTTGGGCGCTATCCACCAACAAATTCCACACCGCCGCGAAGTCGTATTTCTGCTCCGGGCCGTCGAGCAAATCATCGACATTTCTAACGTCTCCGACGGTGTTCATTCCGTCCGGAGCTACCAACATCCAGTTCAAGTTCTGGCATCTTTACAATTTCCAATCGCGCAAGGATGGCGGGTTTATCGAACTCTCGGTTGACAACGGCGCCACCTGGTTTGATCCGAAGGTAGCGAACTCTGGGGTCGCTTTTGCGAGCAACGGACCGGGAAATACGCTTAATTCCACTTCCAACGAATACACCGGCCGATACGTTTGGACCGGCTCGACTTCGGTGTTCGTCGAAACCATACTCAATTTCACCGATACCGCCAGATTCGCGGGGAAGAACTTCAAGGCGCGCTGGTGTGTATGCACCAACTCGGGAACCTCCTCGACGGGATGGTATGTGGACACCGTGTCACTGGTGGCGGGAGGAAATCTCACCAATCTTCCGCCCACTCTCACCTCCGGACCGACTTCCGATTCCACCGAGACGGTCACCGACCCGGACACCACCGTCTATCAGGTAATACGCGGTGCCACCGCCTACCTGTCAGTGCTGGCCGCCGATGATGCCGGCGAGGCGAACCTCAATTACCTGTGGAGCGTGCTCTCCGGTCCGGCCGGATCCGGGTTTTCCATCAACAATTCGAACGCCGCGAAGAATACCACCATCGAGTTCGCGGTCTCCGGCGACTATGCCATCGGAGTGTCGGCCACGGATGCCCAGGGGCTGGCGGTTTCGGGGAGTGTCAATCTGCGGGTGGTGCAGACCGCATCCGGTCTAACGGTAAGTCCGCTGGCCGCAACCCTCACGGTGGGTGGCGGCCAGCAGTTTTCCGCGAACGTGATCGACCAGTTCGGCAACCCGCTTTCGTCCCAGCCCGCATTCGCCTGGAGCGCATCCGGTGGTGGTTCTATCAATTCCGCGGGATTGTTTGCGGCGACAACGGCCGGAGCCGGCTTTGTGGTTACCGCGTCAGCGTCGGGTTTTTCCAACACGAGCGCCGTAAGCGTGAATCCCGCTCCCGCAACCGTCACGCTGGGCAGTCTGGCGCAGACCTACGACGGCAATCCGAAACCGGCCGGTGTGACGACCGATCCGGCGGGTCTGGCGACATCGGTCACCTACGATGGTTCGGCCACCGTGCCTAGCAATGCGGGCAGCTACCCGGTGGTGGCGACTGTCACCGATCCGAACTATCAGGGCTCGGCTTCCGGCACTCTGGTGATTGGGAAGGCCACAGCCACCGTCACGCTGGGCAGTCTGGCAGAGACCTACGACGGATCTCCGAAACCGGCCAGTGTGACGACCGATCCGGCGGGCTTGGCCGCTTCGGTCACCTATGACGGTTCGGCCACCGTGCCTAGCAATGCGGGCAGCTACCCGGTGGTGGCGACTGTCACCGATCCGAACTATCAGGGCTCGGCTTCCGGCACTCTGGTGATTGGGAAGGCCACAGCCACCGTCACGCTGGGCAGCCTGGCACAGACCTACAACGGCAATCCGAAACTGGCCAGTGTGACGACCGATCCGGCGGGCTTGGCCGCTTCGGTCACCTATGACGGCTCGGCCACCGTGCCTAGCAATGCTGGCAGCTACGCGGTGGTGGCGACTATCAGCGATCCGAACTATCAGGGCTCGGCCTCCGGCACTTTGGTGATCGAGCCCGCGGTAGGCTGGGAGGCTTGGCAAGATGAAAAGTTCATCGAGCTGCAGATCACCGCAGGATTGGCGGAGGATTTGGCGGATCCGGATGGCGACGGGTTGGTCAATCTGGCGGAGTACTCGCTGGGTACGGATCCGAACGCCGCGACTCCATCACTGGAGCCGGTGGTGGCCGATGGCTGGCTCTCTCTGACTTTCACGCGTCCGGCCGGATTGCCCGATGTGATCTATGGTGCCGAGCACTCCGACGCGTTAGGGGGATGGGATCCAGTTACGCCCGAGGTGATCGGAACGGACGGGAATGTTGATACGGTTAGAGTCCGCGTTCCACTCAACACGGGCGATCCCGGCAGGCATTTCATCCGCCTGAAGTTCACCCGGCAGTGACGGGAGGTGCTTCGGGAAAGATCAGCCGGGCGGCGTCCGTATGTGGAGGGGATGCAAAAGTCGTTTTCTTCCAGCATGTTCATCCGCCGGATTGCGGCAGCCTCGTGGGTTGCCATAGTCCCCGTATTCGCGGCCGACTATCCGGTACAACCGGTGCCTTTCACGGATGTGTCCTTCACTGGCGGTTTGTGGCACGACCGCCAGGCAACGAACAACCGGGTGACGCTGCCATTCGCGCTGGACCAGTGCGAATCGTCGAAGCGGATGCTGAACTTCGACCTGGCGGCGGAAACGATGAAACGACGGGCCGCGGGCGAGAAAAACTTCCAGAACAAGCCGCCCACGCAGTATCCGTTTGATGACTCCGACGTTTACAAGGTACTGGAGGGGGCGGCCTATTGCCTGAGTGTGAAGCCCGATCCCGCGCTTGAGGCCAGGCTGGAAGGCATCATCAGAAGAATCGCCGCCGCGCAGGAGCCGGACGGGTATATCTATACGTGGCGGACGATGCACCCGGATTCGCCCGCGCATGGTTGGATCGATCAGAAACGTTGGATGAAAGATCCGGAGCTGAGCCACGAATTGTATAACATCGGGCACATGTATGAGGCCGGCGTGGCGTATGAGCAGGCGACGAAATCGAAATCCCTGTTGGATGTCTGCCTGAAGAGCGCGGAGTTGGTGCAGCGGGACTTTGGCGATGGCGAACCGGTGATCGCGCCGGGGCACCAGGTGATCGAGATGGGATTGGCGAAACTTTATCGGCGGACCGGCGATGTCCGCTGGTTGGATCTTGCGAAATTCTTCGTTGAAGCCCGGGGTCACGGAGGCAGCGACTACAATCAGAACCATATCCCGGTGGTGGACCAGCGGGATGCGGTGGGCCACGCCGTGCGGGCTAACTATCTTTACAGCGGCATGGCCGATGTGGCCGCGCTGAAGGGCGACAGAAGATATATGGAGGCGATCACCGCGATTTGGCAGAATGTGGTGGGCAGGAAGCTCCACCTGACCGGCGGCTGCGGCGCGCGGGCGGCGGGTGAGGCGTATGGCGGCGACTATGAATTGCCGCACCGTTGCTACAACGAGACTTGTGCGGCGATCGCGTTCCTGTTCTGGAATCACCGGATGTTTCTGATGACGGGTGATGGAAAATACATGGATGCTTTCGAACGCACGCTGTACAACGGCTTTCTCAGCGGGATCTCACTTTCCGGCGACCGCTTCTTCTATCCAAATCCGCTGGAGTATGATGGCAAGGAAGTGAACAATCACGGACATGCCGGGCGCGCGCCGTGGTTCGGCTGCGCGTGCTGTCCGCCCAATGTGCTGCGTTTGATGGCGTCGCTGGGAGGATATGCCTATGCGGTTAGGGGACAAGACTTGTTCGTCAATCTTTATGCCGAGGGGACGGCTAGGACGGAGATTGCCGGTACGGTCGTGCGGATCAGCCAGAGAACCGACTATCCCTGGAATGGGGCGGTGGGCTTCACTGTCGTTTCCTCCAAGCCGACGAAGTTCGCGCTTCGCTTGCGGATTCCCGGATGGGTGTTGGGGAGACCCTTGCCGTCGGACTTGTACAGTTATGAAAACGCGGCAGCCGGCGCTTGGTCGGTGAAGGTGAACGGTGTGGCCGTGAAGGCGGAAATGTCCGACGGGTTTGCCGTGGTGGATCGCGAATGGAAGGACGGCGACAAGGTGATTCTTGATCTTCCGATGCCGGTGCGGCGGGTGTTGGGGAATCCGAAGATCGCCGCCACCAAGGGGCAGGTGGCGCTCGAACGCGGGCCGGTTGTGTATTGTCTGGAGGGCATCGACAACGATGGATCGGTGTTCGATGTGGCTCTGCCCGAGGCGGCGAAAATCGCGCCGGAGCGCAAGGAAGGTCTGCTGGGCGGGGTCATGGTCCTCAACATCAGCGGCGCGCAGCGGGTGAAGCGCGGCGATGGCGCTAATCTGGATATCACCGCCGCGAAGCTGGTGGCGATTCCCTACGCGTGCTGGAACAACCGCGGTTTGTCGCCGATGACGGTGTGGATGGCGGAAGCGCCTGAAATGGCACGCCCGGTTCCCGCTCCGACCCTTTCGTCACGGGCGAAAGTGTCCGTGTCGTTCGCCCGGGGTGGGATGGATGCCGGTAGGCTCAACGACCAGCAGATGCCCCGCAACGCGACGGATGGATTCGCGCCGAACTTCGATTTTTGGCCGCACAAGGGCGGGACGGAATGGATCGCATATGATTTCGGCAAGCCGGTGAGAGTGGGTGGAGCCACGGTTTCCTGGTTTGACGATACCGGAAGCGGCGAATGCCGGTTGCCGACGGGGTGGCGCCTTCTCTATCAGGATGAAGCGGGCGGATGGAAGCCGGTGGAAGGCGTAGCGGACTATCCGATCCGCAAGCGGGATCCGGTATCCATCATCTTCAAGCCGGTGCTCACCAAGGCGATGCGGCTTGAGCTGGATTTGGTGAAGGATTTTTCCGCAGGTCTCTACGAGTTCGAAGTGACCGAGAGCAAATGATCCCGTGGCGCGTTTATTCCGGTCCCTGGAGGTCCGGGAGGCCCGCGATGTCGGGGCGCGGCGGCAGTACGCCCGGGCTGTTGTCGAGAATCGGCGGGTCGGTTAGAATCTCGGGTTCCTCGTAATCGGGCGTTTCGTCCTGAACCCGGAGGGGGCGGAATTGGCTGGAGTGGGAATCCACCTGGAACTGGAGATTCACCAAATCGCGGTTGGTTTCCGCCAACTGGTTGCGGAGGGTGGAATTTTCCTGCCGGATGTTTTGCAGTTCCGCGAGCAAGTTCGCGTAGAACTGCTTTTGCGGCGAGTCCGGGGCATTTGATCGAACCTCGGCGGCGGGCAAGGGCGTGTTCCGGCGGGTTGGCTCGGAAATCACCGGTGCGACGGACGCCGCTGGCGCCGACTGCTCGGGTATCGTGTCGGCCGACGCGATGAGCGGGTTGATATTCACGGCGGCGACGAATCCGCGAACGGACCACCAGTGGCTGCCGACGGCTGCCGCCATCAGGGCGAGCGCTGTGGCACAGGTGACGGGAATGATGGAGGTCTTCATCGTTTGGGTGAGGGTTTGGAGATTGAAGCCGGTTTGGAATCGGCCTTTGCAGGAGAGGGTTTCGCGACTGGTCTCGGAAGGGCGGAGACCAGGGTCTGGAGCTGTTCGATGGCGGTTCCGAGTTGTTTGGAATCTTCGTCGAGTTGTTCCAGCGAGCGTGCGAGGACCGCGCCGACCGTATGGATTTGGCGGTAACCGTCGGTGGAATCGAAGCCCGGTTCGGCGACCGAAAACGCGGAGGTTCCGTTGGCATCCGGAACCAGAACATGTGGCCGGATCGTGAGTGTGATAGAGGTGTTGGGAGCGAGTTCGACGTTTCGGGAAAACGCCGGTGCCTCGGAAGGAGAGTCAAGTTTCCAACCGCGGGGAATCTCGCCGAGCGGTTTGGCCGGGAAGGGTGCCAGCAGCTTGACCGAGGCCGGATCAATTGGGCCCTTGCCGGTTTGGAGGCGCTCCACCTTGACGGTTAGGGTTTCCTTTGGGGGGGCGTCCGTGGGCTCGGATGATGGTTTGGCCGCGGTTACGGGCGCAGGATCGGCAGTGGAGGTGGGCGGTGCGGGAGCGGCTGCCGGTTCGGGTTTGGATGGTGGCGGAGCAGGTTTGGGTTCCGGAGCGGGCAGCGGGTGGGCTGCGGATTCTCCGGTGTCCTTTGTCAGATCAACGGTGACTTCGTTTCCCTGTTTGGAAAGGCCCCGGGACTCCCGGAAACGGCGGATCGCGTCAGCGACGACATCCGGCGGAGCTTGGTCGTCCGCCCCAACACCGGCCGGGGATGACTGGGCCTGGAGCGGATGGGAGCAGGTGGCGATGAGGATCGCGGCAAGGGCAAGGGGTTTCATGATCCGGACGGTTTGATCTGGATGGAACGGGTGGTGTCGATATCGGGCACGGGGGCGGATTGGCCGCCATGGCTCTGGTTTTCGGGAAGGGCGGGGCTGTCGGCCCTGAGGATGGGGGTGGGGATCGAGGAGGCGAGCAGGCGGTTCCAGGCGGCGAGGAGGCGGTTGCCTTCGGCGCGGAGTTCGCGGGACTTCTCCTGATAGGTCGTTAGATCGCGCAGCAGTTCGCGGGATTCGGCGATCTGGGCTTCGGTCCAGGCGAGATTGCCGGTCCGATAGAGCACCGGAACATCCACGACGAGCCGGCTGAGGTCGCCACCGGGGGATTCGGCGGATAGGACGTGTTGGATACGGAGGTTGGTTTCCTCGAAGGTGGGAATCGGAATCGCTTTCGCCGGGTTCGCTTTCGCCGGAGAAGATTGATTGGCGAGAGACGGGTTTTTCGGATCGCCGGGCAGGCGATCGGAGGAGGGTAGCAGGGCGGGGACGGCTTTGGGGACGGGAGTGGCGCGCGGAGCGGGTGCTTGTGGAACCGATGCCACGGGTGCGGGCTTTTCCGCAGTGGGAGCCGTCGGCGCGATGACCGGTTTTGTCAGATAGAGATAACAGAACAGCCCGGCCAGCGCGGTGCTGGCGAGCAGCAGCGCCGGATAGGCGCGGTGGAGCGGGTTGTCCGGTTCCCCGCAGCGCGAGCGCGGTGTGTTTTCCTTTTTGCCGGCGCCTTTGTCCAGCGGGAGGGCGCTGGGCAGCGGAAGCAGCGGCTTGCCACCGGAGGATGTCATGGCCGGATTACCTACGGGAAGTGGATTCATGGGTTGGGGAGGGTTCTGGCTGCGGGCGTTTGGTCGCTTGCTTGGCCGGGTCCGCGGACACCGGAACCGCGTGACTGACGATCGTCTGGTTGGATAGACCGGGGAAGGTGGTTAGGGTAAGGGCGTCTCCGGACAATCGGAGGTGGCGGACCACGCCACCCGAAGTGCTCATCGCCTGGAGTCCCGGCGTGATGTCGAGGCCGGTGTCGCCCGGACGCTGCCTGCCGATGCCATCCGCCCGATAGATGGAGAATTCGGATGGGGCGTCTTCCGCTCCGTCGGCGGTGACCCGGACGTTGACACCATCGGTGGCGACGTCGAACACGACCGGCTTGATAGGGATGGGCGTGATGCGGTCGCCGGTGATCTTGAAATGGGATTTGAGGACAAAGCGGCCGAACGGCTTGTATTCCCCGGCGTCCGCGGTGGCGCAGAGGAGACAAAGCATGACTGACAGTTTTCGGATCATTCGCCAACGTCCCAAAGGGCGTCTTTGGAGCTGCCGGAGGGGTCGTAGGTTCCGCCGGAGCCGTTATCGATCACGGGTGGAAACACGGTAACCTTGATGGAAAGCGTGGCCCCAGTTAGAGATTTCACCGTGGGCATGGAGGTGGCACGTGTTGGAAGATAGGGGACCAGCAAAGTGCCGGTGAGCGAGGAAACCGCGGTCGCCGGATTTTCCGCCAGATAGAGGCGCTGCGCGGTATAGACGGTGCGCAGGGTTTCGGCCGCCTCCCGGCCCATTTGGGCGTTCTTTGACATCTTGGTGACGCGGAATCCCAGTGCCATCAGCGCGAGCAGCACCATGATCACCATCGACATCTCCAGCAGGGTGAAGCCCGGCCGGTGTGGAATGTATTCACGTTTCCGAGTCATGACGGGCTGAATTTAACCCGTCTTGAGCATCATGGAAAGCGTAAATTCAGGATTTTTTCACTGAGTGAGGGTCTTGTACGCATCCCGGAACATTTCGACGACCTCCGGATTGGTTGCGAGGCCGTAGATATACCGGACGGCGAAGAATCCGGCGATGCAGCCTGCGAAAGTCCACGCGATGGTCCAGAAGACCGAGCGATCGGCGGGAGCGACCCATTTGACATGCCATCCGGTCCGATCGACCACCGCGGTCGAGAACATGAGGTTTTCCTCCTTGAGCTGGCGGGCGAAGGTTTCCGCGAGGCGGTCATCGCGGATGACGAACAGGAAGCGGTAGCGTTTTCCCGGAACTTCCGGGAGTTCGACGGTCCGGATCTTTTCCGGCACGGATGACGGCATCCGCAGCGTTTGGATGTGCGTTTCGTAAACGAAACGTCTGCGAAGCCAGCGATCGAAGCGGGTGAGTTGCATGAGGATGGCGGGTTAGCGCGCCTGCATCATCTTCGGACCCATGAGGAAGATGGGGAGGAACGTTCCGATGAAAACAGCGGCAATCAGGAAAACCGCGATGACGAGGACGAGGAAGCCGACTGCGGCCGAGAACGTGGCCATATGGTTTTCCGCGTCTTCTTCGTACATTTCCACGAGCATGGAGAGTTGGGTGTCGAGCGAGGCGGATTTTTCGCCGATGGAAAGCATGTGGGTGACCTGGGAATCGACCGAGGTGTATTTTGCGAACGCGGTGGAGAGCGGTACGCCCGAGTGTTCGTACTTGTCTGCCGCGGTGCGGAGTTCTTCGTAGAATGGGGTTCCCTTGACGCTGTTGGCGGAGACGCGGATGGACTTGGCGAGGTTGATTCCGTTGGAGTGGAGCAGTTTGATGGTGGCGAGGAAGGTCATCTGGCGGAGGCTCATGATCAGCAGGCGGAGAAGCCGCCACCGTGCCATGGCGAAGCCGAGGATGATATTGCGGACATGGGCGGAACGCCAGATGGTGATACCGGTGGCGATGATTCCGGCAACGGCGAACGGCCAGACGTTCTGGGTAAAATGGCTGACCTTGAACGAGATGGCGGTTAGGCCATCCGGTTTGCCACCGACGCCGAGGAGCATTTTTTCGACCTGGGGCACGATTTTCACCTGGGAAGCGATGAACGCGCCGAAGAGCACGGCAATGATGGCCGCGGGAGTGAGGGTGGCTTTCCTGAGTTGTTTGGTGAAATGGAGGTCGCTTTTGAGGCGGGCCCCCAGCGACTGGAACGCGTGGTGGAGTTGGCCCGCGTCCGCGCCGGCCTGGATCAGGCCCACGACCATGTCGCTGAAGCGTCCGGTCCGGCGGAATGCCTCGTGTACGTTCATGCCCTTGGCGATGTCCTCGCGGATCTGGGTGAGCGCGTCCACCATTGGTTTGTTAGGCAGGCCGTGGCTGTAGTACTTCAGCGCGTCCGCGGTGTTGATTTGCGCGCGGAGCATCGAGGCCAGGCCGCGGAAAAGATCGACGAGTACCTTTTTTCCGAACGGGCGGACCTTTGGCGCCGCGACCTCGTCCTGTGGCTTGGCCTTGGCGGCCGCGGACCGTGCGGGACCGGGCTTGGCGGCGGCTGCGGCCGTTTTCTGGAGGGTGGCTTCACTCATCGGTGTAGGTCATGTCGATCACCTTGCTGACGGCGGCGAGGTCGGTTTTGCCCTCGCGCAGGAGGCGCAACCCGGCGCGCCGGAGGTTGGGCAGGATGCCCTCCTCGGCGGTTTTGACTTCCAACTCGTAAGGGGACATCAGGCCTTTTGACAGCAGGTCGGAGACCTTCGGGGTGATCGGGATGATTTCGAGGATGGCGGTGCGGCCGTTGTAGCCGGAGTTGCGGCATTCCTGGCAGCCGCCGCTCTTGGCGGCGAAGAGGGGGATCTCGGCCCATGAATCGTCGAGCGAGAAGGTCTTGCGGTCGAATTCGCTGATGCCGGAGATCGCTTCCTTGCAATAGGGGCACAGCAGTTTCACAAGGCGCTGGGCGCACGCGGCCTTGAGGGTTTGCGCGATTTTCCAGCGTTCGATGCCGAGTTGTTCGAACCGCTCGATGATTTGGGAGGCGCGCGGAGTGTGGATGGTGGTGAGCACCTTGTGCCCTGTCACCGCGGCCTCGATGGCGAGTTCGGCGGATTCGATGTCGCGCACCTCACCCATGAGGATGATGTCGGGGTCGGAGCGCATGAAGGAGGCGATCATGGGCTTGAACTCCTTGGCGCTCTTGAGGTCGCAGTGGGTGATGCCGGGCACTTCGTCCTCGACGGGGTTTTCGAGAGTCAGGATGTTGACTTCGGGGCGGTTCAGTTCGCGCAGGATCGCGTTGAGGGTGGTGGATTTGCCGGAGCCGGTGGGGCCGGACATGACGATGATTCCGGCGGGGATTTTCATCACCTTCTGGAGGGCGAACATCGTTTCGTCATCGAAGGCGAGGGTGCCCTTGCCAAGGGTGACGTTGATGTTGGACTTGTCCAGCAGGCGCATGGTCACGTGGTAGCCGCGGTAGGTGCGGTGGCGCTCGTAGCGGATGTCGATGGGCCGGTGGAAATAGGAGATGGTGAAGCGGCCCGAGATGCCGGGCGCGGTGTTGCGGATCTCCGTGGGGAGCTTCATCAGGTTGAGCAGGAACGCGTCGAGGCGGTCCTTCAGTTTCATTGGGATTTCAACCTTTGTGCCGATGTCGCCGTCGACACGGAACGCGTAATAGAAGCTGTCCTTCTCCACTTTGAAGTGGATGTCCGATGCCCGGGTTCTAACCGCGTCGGACATGATGGTGGCGACCAACTGGGCCATCGGCTCCGTGTAGTCGGTGGTGACATCGAAGTCGCGGATGCCGTCATCGAGGTCTTCGACGTCGATCGCTTCGAGATCCGATCTGGACGGGCCGCTGTTGGTGGCCACCGATTCGATCGCGCGGTTGATTTCCGAAGCGAGGGTGACGATCTTGACGATTTCCAGATCGGGAAACCGGGGAGCGAGGTATTCCTCGGGCAGCGGGCTCCAGGGATTGGCGATGGCGACGATCAGCTTGTTTCCTCCGGAGACGCACAAAGGCGCGAAGAAACCGCGGGACATCACGGTGGCGTCGCAGCAGGCGTGGAGCGTTTCGTCGCAGAACTCCGCCACTTTCGGGAAGAACGGCAGCCCGTTGATCGTGGCCAGCGCGGACATGAAGCTGAACCGGGTGATGCGGTTGGGCACCTGATCCTGGGCGAGTTCGGCGTTGGACGGGTCATGCTGCGCCAGCTCGGCCATGATGCGCCGGCTGATCAGTTCGTTGAAGGTGATGCCGTCGAATTCGATCATAGTTCGAAGTGTTTGCGGCAGAGGAAGGTCCAGGACTCGTAATCGAGGCGGACGACGGTTAGGAAAGGCCGGATCCCCACGCGGCGGAACACGGTGTCCTGAATGGCCGACGCGAGCAGTTGGGCCGCGACGGGGTTGAGAGCGGCCACTCCGATCGAGTCGGTGTCTTCGGCGAAGATCACCGGCGCCAGTAGCACGCGGGAAAGCTGGTGCATGTGGTCGAACGATTCGTAAAACGACGACGGAGCGATGAGTTTCCCGGCGAACGGGATCAGCGGGGGAGGGGAATTCAGATAGGAGGCGACCTTTTCCGCGATAACGAGGGCGGCGGAGCCGAGATGCTCCTCCTGGTGGCCTTGTGAGCGCGCCGTCGCTTCGATGATGTCGATGGGAATGTGCTCGGTGATTCCGCGTCTGCAGAGATCGAGGGCGTGGGAAACCTCCACGGTGGTGGCGGCGCGGGTGTTGACCAGCGCTTCGGCGGTTAGGTCGAGGCAGCGGTCGAGCCATTCCCCCGCGTGATCGTTATGGGAGATCGGATGGGGAGCTTGGGGTGCGGTGGCGGTTTGGGGCATGGGGGATGGCCGGGTTAGCGGCGTGAACTCGCGAAGGGGTATTTTGATTTGCCCGTGGAAGCGGGGGGAGGAGGCGTGGGCTGGGTTTGGGATTCCGGCATGGGGTAGAGGGGAGCTTGCTTGGGAACCATGCCGCGCATGGTGCGGCGAAGATTGGGTTCGTGAGCGGGACCGGGGTTGGTATCGTCCACCCAGTCGTAATCGTTTCCGAGCTGAGAGCCGAATCTCACGTTCTCGCTGGCCTGTTGGCTTGCGTGCCCGCTGGTTGGATCGTAGGATTTTGGGGTGACGATAAAGACCAGGCTGGTGCGTTCCTTGCTGGCCTCTTTGCTTTTGAAGAAGAAATTGATGACCGGAACATCGCCTAGCAGAGGAACTTTGTTTCCGCTGTCCTTCTTGGTTTCACCGTAGAATCCGCCGACAACGAGAGAGTGGCCGTTGGGAACTCGAGCGAATGTCTCGATCATGGACTCGGTCACCCTCGGATATCGGTTGCCGGGTTGCCCGTTGATACCCACGCCTACGACTTCTCCTACAACCTGAGCCGAACGCGGGCGCATTTTCATGCGCACGGTGCCATCGGGCAACAGGGTGGGGGTGACCACAAGAGAAATGCCGATTTCGCGGTGTTTTTCAGGATCGGAGGCCATGGTGGGATCCTTCTCGTCAATCGTATACCGCACTTCCTCGGTGGTTTGGGGCACAACACCGCCGCCGCCGCCGGTTGTGGTGGCGGTGATAATGGGAATGCGGTCAATGATAGAGATGGTCGCTTGTTCGTTGTCTTCGGTGATGAGGGTGGGATTGGAAACCTGGCTGGCCACGCCACCATCGGCGAGCGCGCGAAGGACGCCTGTGAGTTCCACCGGGCTGAGCACGAGATTGGTTCCGTTCGCACCTGGGATGGAAGTACCTGGCGAAGTGGGGAGGCCGAAGATCGACGCGAGGTCGAATTTTACCGACAGGGAAGTGGTACTGTCCGCGCCGAGACTGGAGGACCAGTCAACGCCTTTTTGTTCTCCGACGGAGCTGTTGATGCGCAGGATTTTTGTTTCGACAATGATTTGGCCTTTGGCGCGATCAATTCCGTGGAGGAACGAGCGGGCCTGTTCGATGCGGTGGGCGGTGTCGATGATAATCAGCGTATTGGTTTTCGGCTCGAAGTTCACGATTCCGGTGCCGGGTGTTAGGATCGGCTTGACCAGCTCGAGGATCTGTTTGATGTCGGTCGGGCGCAGGTAGCGAAGTTGGTAGTGAAACTCCATGCCGGGCAGTTGCCCGAGCTGGGCCTGGGTGAGTGCGTAGATGGTGCCGCCTTTGGTGTGGAGGGAGAGCCCGTACATGAATGCGAGTTCCTCCATCTGGCTAAGCGGATTTCCGTCGTTGAGATGTCCGGTCACGTTGTATTCCGGACCGACGATTTTGTTGTTGTGGAAGTATTGGCGGCCCGCGGATTTCGCGAGGAATTGGAAAACATCGTTCAACGGGGCTTCCTTGAGTACATATCCTTCGGCGGACGCTTCCATTTGGCCGACCTGCTGGGAGGGCTCCGGCGATCCGTCGTTGGCCTGGCCATTTTGGGATGGATCCGGGGCGGCTGCGGATGGCTGGATCGCCTTGGGTTGCACCGGGGGTATGGGTGCTCCGTCCGGTCCGGACTGCCCGGATGGCGCGGCTGCGGTAGGAGGACTGTCGGTGGCGGAGGGAACCGGATCGGCCGGGGGGGCGACAGGAGCGGGAGCCGGTTCACCGGCAGGATCGGCGGCGGGCATGTCCGGGGACGGGGAATCCGGTTGCGGTGAAGCCGCGGGAGAGGCAGCATCTTCGGCATGGCGCGCGGGATCGATCGGAGAGGCGGTTGTCCGGGTTGGACCGAAGCCGATGGAGATCGCGAGTGCGGCAAGCAGGGTGATCGGGAGCGATTTCATGGTGTGCAAGCGGTGTTAGGGAGTGACGGGGCCGACGGATTGGGTGCTGGGAGAATCGATTTCCAAGGGGGCGTTCGGGTCCGCAGGGGTCATTCCCGGAGCGGTGATTCCCTTGGTTCCGCGGGTCATGCCCGCGGGCAGAAGGTTGAGTTTGAGAACACCAACCTCACCCGACTCGGTATTGCGGAAAACGATGCGTGACGAACTGACCTCGGTGATTTGGGTGCGGATGGTTTTGTTGCGGTAGTTGAGCGGGATTTTGTCTCCCACGCCGAACGAGCGGTCATTGACGAAGAACCGCTTGTCCTTTGGCATGATGGTGGTGACCTTGATTTGGCTGACGATGTCAGACAGGGGAGCCTGAGGTTCCGCGGTGGTGGTCCTGGGTTTGGTTTTGGCGGACACGATCTTGGTGACGGGCTTGGCGTCCGGGTCCTGAGGTTGACAGAAGGCGTCTGTCTCGCGGTTGGCGATGGCAAGGCGTTTGGCCAGTTCCGCCGCGTAGGCGTCCGGATCCTCGCCGGCGTAGCGGGACGGTTGTATTGCCGGGTCCGCCGGCTTCGCAGCGTTTGCCGGAACCGCCGGGCGCGCGGCGGGGGGATTTCCAGGTGCCGCGATGGCCGTGGAAATCGATATCAGGCAACACAGGATGGATGTCAGTTTTCCCATGCGAGGTAGGTCACTTGGAAGTTCAGAAGTGGTGAGGCATTCTGCTGGTTGGCGTTCGGCGTGATCCGGAGTTCCTGAAGTTGCAATTGTGGCATGCGGCTTTCCAGTTCTAAAAACGCGCGCTGCATGGTGCGGAAGGTGCCGCGGAAGGAAATGCGGATTTCCGAAGTGCGCTGGGCGGTGGCGGTGGAAAATCCGGATGAGGTTCCGGAACGTTCGAAGCCACCTTTTTGGAACTCTTTGGAGGGAAGCATTTTGGCAATGGCGCTCAAATTGCTGTTAACCGCGCTGAGGGATTCTTCTCCGAGGAGTTTGTTCCATCGATCCAGGTGGGACCGCTGTTTGACGATGCTATCCTCGATCTGGGTGGCCGCCTTGCAGTTCGCCTCGTAGGTTTTGAAGAGCGTCTGTTTGTTGGAAAAGGATGATGAGATCTTCCCTTTGATGAAGAACCCTAGCCCCAGCACGATCACAAGCACGACGATCGGCACGACGATGCCGAACAGGGCGATGGATTGGCGGTAATGGTTCATGGTTCAGGGGACTTTGGAAACATTGATGGCAAGGGGATCCGTGGCCTCGTACCTTTGTGAGACGGTTAGGTCGAAGCTGTATCCGTAGGTTGACTCGTCGAGGTCGGAGATTTCGCCGGCTTGGTCGAACTTGAAGGTCGAATTCTCCTGAATGCGGGCGTTTACCGAAAGGCTGCGGTTCCCGACTGCCGGGTCGAAGGCGGCGTTGCCGGTCACTTTGGCGACCTCCGAAAAGCGTGCGGAGATGCCTTCCTGGGTGTTGAGGGCATTGAGGAGATCGAGGGATTCCTCGCGCGCGAAGCCGGTGATCTTCCACTCTTTGACAAAGCCGATTTTGGCCTTGCCCGGCGCAATGTCGGGTTTGGAGGTGTGGGCGAAGTTCTTGACCATGATGCCCGAACGTTCGGGTATCATGCGGCTGAGAAGTTCCATGGAACACCACGCTTTCGAGCGGTCCTCAAGAAGATTGTCCCAATGTTGGGTCTTTTGCTTTTCCGAGGTGAGCTTGGCAAGCCGGGTTTTCACGGCGTCGGTCTGTTTGGGATCGAACGACCACTCCTCGCGCCGCATGATACCCAAGATGCCGAGGCATAGCCAGGCGAGGGTGAGAACCGCCACGGCGGCGAGTCCTATCCAAGAGAGCCTTGTGGCCCGGAGGAGCAACATTTCGGATCGCGAGGGATAGATCTCAATCGCTTCCGGCGGTGGCGGGAGAAAATTCTGAAGGCTCCACTTGTCCGTCCTGAAAACATCGAAGGTGTGGCTGGCCACTTTGCCCTCGGCTGCATCCGCCGGAGATGTGGCCACCACCATTTCGAGGCAGTAGGGGGGGACGGGCTCAGGGGTTGGAGGGGTCACCAGCGAGACACGGCTTGCGGGGAACGCCCTTGTGAGATCGGTTTCGAGTTCGGGATCCCCTCCCTGGGACAAGGCGAGTATGAAAATGTCAGGATCAACGAGTTCGAGTGAGGCGTTGGTGGTGGAAAGGGCGTGGCGGAGGTTGGCCGCCCGGTGCTGGAACCGGTGCTGCAGTGTGCGGATCAGCTTGAGATCCGCGTGGTCGTTATAGAAAACGAGAGTCGTGAACCATGGGTATTGGAGAACGACAACAAATGAGGTCTCGGCACGGAGAGGCAGGAGATCGGAAAATCCCATGACGAACTCGAGCGGGGAACTCAGCGCACAGGCGATGATCGGAAAGTTGTTGGATTCACCGGTCTGGCGGAGCGTGTCGAGAAAGGCCGCATATTGGCGGGTGAGTGAGATCGTGGTGCCGATGGTTTGGCTGCCTTGGGCCGGGTAAGGAATAACCCGCCAGGTATTCTGTTCGGGCGGAATTGAGGAATCATCCAGGATGGAAGCGGGATCCCGCTCCGCGGCATCCCGGAGGTCCGGGAGTGATGCCGGATTGTCCAGTTCCGGCTTGAGCTCCGCCGTTGCGAATTCGTCCGCGATGTGCAGAATCACGCCTAACGAGGTGGCTTTGTGGGATTGGGCGAGCTTGAGCGCGGCATTTGCGGCGTCGGTCATCAGCGCCGGATCGCGCAGATTTCCTTCGGCAAGTGTTGGACCCTGGTGCCAGGTGTTGGTGGATTGGAGGTAGAGGAAGGAGGAAACCGTGGGGCCATCCACCCGGATGTGGATCTGCGTCTCGAGATCGAGAGCGTCCTGATACCAAGCCGGGTTTGTCGCGCGGGTGGTATTCCTCAGCACCCCGCAGGCTTGGGTGAACTGCCGGAGCTTGTTAAGCGAGGAGGGATGGACGAATGTGGCCAAGGGTGGCTTTGTGAGATTGGAGTTGGACGCAAATGGCTACCAGCCGGTGGTGCTGGCCGGGGTGTGATCCAATGACGCGGCTTTGTCGCAGGTCAGAGCCGGCTCCCCGAGCGCCGGATAGGTGGGAGTGAGGGTATAGGTTCCGTTCGAAGGACATGCCGGCGACCCGGTCAGGTAACCGCTAACTCCTACGATGTCGTCGGGATTCATGGGATCGCCCGCGTGTTTTTCCAGCGCGTTCTGGTGTCCGCGGACGGCTTGTTGGACGTTTCTGATGTTGAGGATGCAACCCGCCCGGTCGGAGCCCCGTTTCCATGACATGGCCCCGATGAAGAGGACGGTGGCCAGTGAGAGGAGCACAAGGATGACGATGGTGAGTTCTGTGAGAGTCATTCCCGACCGGAGGGTCGGTTGCTGTGTGGTTTGGGGGGAAATGCGCATTGCCGGGGGGGACGTGGTGCGTGGCGGGTGGCCGGGAACCTCCGCTCGGGGGGGTGTGGCATGTGAGCCATCACCCCCCCTCGCATAGGTTAGATCCCTTTCAGATCGGGATATCGATTGGGTGGATTACCAACCGGTGGTGCTGCTCGGGGCGTGCTGCAGGTCGCCGGACTTGCTGCAGGTGACGGCGGGCGTTCCCACTGCCGGGTATTTGGCGACCCAGGAGTAGGTGCCAGCGGACGGGCAGGACGGATCGGTTTCCAGGTAGCCGCCGGTGCCGACGATGTCCGTCTTGGTGAGGTCGTCGGTGGTGGTCTTGTTGGCCATGTTCTGGTGGCCGCGGACCGCTTGTTGGACGTTGCGGATGTTCATGATGCAAGCCGCGCGGTCGGAGCCTTTCTTCCAGGCGTTGGCGCCCACGAAGAGGATGGCGATCAGGGAGAGCAAGACGAGGATAACGACCGTGAGTTCGATCAGGGTCATGCCGGCCTTGCGTTTCATGCTTTGGGTGTTAGTCAGTTTCATATGTGTTTTCAGCTAGTGTTTTTGTTTTTGTTTTGTCTCTGTCTGTTTTTGTTTTGCTTTCGCGGATGGGGCCGACCTGGCGGTCTGGCGTGTTTGGCACGCCGTGTCGCCAGGGGGTGGGCCCGGAAATGGGTCATTCGTCGTCGTTGCGGTTCATTTTGGCGTTGAGGAAGGCGTCGTGGGTGATGAGACCTTGGCGGAGCAGGCGCCGGAGGTTGTCGTCCCAGGCGATGTTGCCGGAGCGGTGCATGACATCCTCCAGGGAGTGCGCGCCGCCGTCGTAGTTGGCGATGGCGCTGGCCACGGAATCGTCGTTGTTATGGAGAAACTCGTAGGTGAGCACCCTGCGCTGGACGCCGTTGAGCAAACCCTGTGAGTGGATGAAAATCAGGGTTTCCGCGAGGCGGCTGAGCACCGAGGTGTGGCTTTCTTTCGGATAGAGTTCGAGAATGCGGCCGATGGTTTTGACCGCGCCCGTGGTGTGGAGGGTGGAGAGGACGAGGTGGCCGGTTTGGGCGGCTTCCATGCACGTCTCCATGGCTTCGCGGTCGCGGATTTCCCCGAGCAGGATGACGTGGGGTGCTTTGCGCAGGACATCCTTGAGCCCCTGCCGGTAGGAGTGCACGTCGCGACCAACTTCCTGTTGGGTCACCACGCTGGGCGAAGGAATTTTTCGGCCAGGCTGGGTGGGATCGTCCATGTCGTCCGGGTATTGATACTCGATGGGATCCTCGACGGTGACGATGTGTTTGGGATGATGGCGGCGGAGCCAGTCGATGAGCGAGGCGAGAGTCGTGGATTTGCCGGACCCGGTGGGACCGGTGACGAGGCACAATCCGGCGCGTTTCAGAGAGCCGAAGCGGAGGGTGTCGGTGGTGTCCGGGTCGATGCCGAGGGTATCGAGATCCGGGATGAAATCGTTGAGGATACGGCAGGTGACGCCAAGTCCGGACGAGCTGAGATGGGCTTGGATACGGAGACGGCCCGAGCGTTCGCCATTTTCTCCCATGGGGATGCCGTCGCAGGAGAAGTCCGCCACACGGCGTTCGGCGAAATCGGCGATGGCGAGACGGATCTTGTCATCGACACGTTGTTCCACGGAGTGGTTTTGTCCGAACCCGTGGCTGCCGCTTTCCCGGTTGCGGATGAGTTCCTTGAGAATCTCGTCCATGTGGGCGGCGGAAAGCACGCCGAGGAAGTCCAGGATTTCCATGCCTTTGTTGGTATGGATATAAACCGGCCTGCCGCAACGCATCTGGATGTCGGAAACCCTTAGCTGGGCGCAAATCCGGAAAATCGAGCCTAGCAGTTCCCGCCCGGTGGCGTCCGGGTTGAAACGCGAGGCCTGCACCGGCGGGCGGGTACCCGGCAGTGGCGGAGGCTGAACGTTGGAACTGATTACGGTCATTGGATAAACCTGGGGACTTGCTATTTGGAAACCTGTTGGATGGTGGGAAGCTTGCCGAGATTTTCGATCGCGATGGCTTCGTCCTGGCGGAGTTTGAGCACGAAGCGCAGGCGTTCCCGGACTTCAGTGAGTCTGAACTCGGAGAGGCGATTCCATGCTCCCGAAGCGTCCCAACCGGCAGCGAGTTGGTCGTAGCGGGCGATGCACCGGTCGAGCAAGGCTAGCATCTCGCGCATTTGTTTGACGGAGTTCTGGCGGTTGCCGTTCCGGTAGTCGGTGATCATCATTTCCAGGATATTTTCGGCGGCTGCGGCGGCGGTCAGGGCCGGCCGGGGGTCGTCCTCCTGGCTGAGGCAGTAATCAATCGTGTTCTTCGCCAGCATGACGGCGCTGGGTGTGAGTTCCGGCCGGGTGCCAAGATACGGCTGGGTGAGGAAAAAGTAGTAGCTGTTGAAGTTGCCGTAGTGGGATGGATCCAATTGATA
Source organism: Verrucomicrobiota bacterium (assembly GCA_017301995.1). Lineage (GTDB taxonomy): Bacteria > Verrucomicrobiota > Verrucomicrobiia > Verrucomicrobiales > Akkermansiaceae > Luteolibacter. Next base: position 39,632 of record JAFLEH010000034.1, read on the forward strand.
GGCGAAACGCAGTTTGTCCTCGGTCTGCCGACGCATGTAGAACCCATGGGCGGCGGTAACCGGCTTGGGATTGGTCCGTTCGTTCACCCCGTGGTCGAGCTCGGATAGGAACGCGACGAAGCGGTCGCGCAGCGAGGCGGCGGGGACGGCATGCTCCGTTTCATGGTCGTGATCGTGGTCGTGATGATCGCCTTCCGCGCCGGATCCGTGCCAATAGGCGTCGATCGGGCTTTGCATGGCCATGGCGAAAACCTCGCCGTAGGGGCTGCGGTTGATACCCATCGGATTGAGCGGGGCCGCGAGATCCGGGTTGGTGACGGCCGGTCGTGCGCTGAGCATCCACACGAGTGCGCCCGCTCCGACGAGCCCGGCGGTGATTGCGTTGGAAGGAACCGTGGACATGGGAAGGTTGGTTAGGCGCGTTTGGTCCGGAAACAGATCCGGGAGAGTCCCGCGTAAACCGCGAGGATGCCGGCGAAATACGTCGCCGCCTGCCAGAAGACCTCTCGTGGGAGGGCACCGAGTTTGAAATGGAGACGTTGGGTGAGATCGGCGAGCCTATATTGGGGAGAGAACAGCCAGAGGCTCTGAAGCGCCGGGTTCTCCTCCAGCTTGAGCATGTTGTCGAGATAGCCGACTCCCCACAGCCCGTAGAGCGTGAGTCCGAGCGTGATCGCGAATCCGGCGATGCTGCCGAAACGTGAGGAAATGGCGATTGCCAAAGCGAGGAGTGGTCCGACTGCCAGAAGGAAGAGGCTGACGTATTGCAGGTTGAGAATCCACCATGCGGAACGCTCGACCGGATCTCCCGGCGCGGCGGCGAACTGGCAGACGGCGGCTGCGATCAGCGTTGCCGGGACGATGTAGCAGAACACTGCGAGCCAGATCTCAAACAGTTGCCGGGTTGCGCTGACACCCGCGGTCTGGAAATACTCTCCCATGCCCGAGCGACTGTTGTCCTCACCTTGCCGGGATGCGGTGAAGAACCCCCATAGCAAGGTCCCCACCCACAAGGTGTTCCATGCGGCGAGGATGCGCGCCGGTTGGACCAGAAGCGGCTTTTCGGTTGCACTGGAAATGAGTGGCAGAGCGAAGGGGAGCGTGATAACGGCGAGAATGAAGATCGCCCACGCTTTGCGTCGGAAAATGGTCGCCAGAGTCAAACGGAATAGTCTCATAGGGAAATTCAATTGAGTTGTTGCTTGAGTTGGCTCCAGCACTGTGACTCGCTCCGGAGATGCTGGAGTTTGCCGTCGCTGATCACGATGGTGCTGGGCATCAGCATGTCGTCGTAGTCCGGATGACAGCTAACCAGACGCAGCACTTTGTCACCGGAGGTCTGCCAGAGGTTTTCGAATGCCTGGCGGGCGAAGGCGTCCAGTCCGCTGAAGGGCTCGTCCAGCAACAGGATGTTGCCGGTGGTCTCTTTGACCGAAAACTCGGCGAGGATGAGACTTGTCTTGCGCCGGTTGCCGGTTGAAAGGCGTCCGTAGGGCTTGTCCACGTCCAGCTCGATTTGCCCGGCAAGCGAAATCGCCTCGCGGAAGCGACCCGAGGGCAACATTGCCCGGAAGATCGTCTTGGCTGGAATCTCCGGATCAAAGCGCAGGTCCTCGGGAAGATATTGTAAAAAACCTTGGGTGCGGAAATTCCCCGAAACCTGCTTCAACGTGCGTGCCAAGGTCCTCAGAAGGGTCGTTTTGCCCCTCCCGTTGCGTGCCGCGAGAAAATGGGTGCCGCCTCCCAGTTGGATTTCCCGATCGAGCTTGGCGATGGGTTTTCCATAGCCGATCTGGAGGCCGGAGCCTAGTTCAATGCTTGGTTTTTCGTGACTCATGTGGGTGTGTTAGGGTGGTGAGACAATGTAGATATTCAAGTTTACTTTAATGATTGGCGTCGCGTGTTTTCCGTGAATGTAGATAAATCTGCCTACTTGGCAATAAAAAAATTCAGAAACCTTGAAAATGTTCAAATTTTTTTCATTTTTTTCTAAATTTGGCCAAGCTGAAGGTTTTCGCCCCCGATCGAGGGAAAATTCGGGGATTTTTTTCAAACGCCCGTTTCATTAAAAATCGCGTGTTTTTGGGCGTGACGGACGTGTCGCCGGTGCCTACAACCGCGCCACGACTTATGGCGGGCAACTTGACATACCAGCAGGCCGGGGTGGACACGCGTAAAGCGGCCGCCTTGGTGGGGGACATCGGCACTTACGCGAGGCGCACCCAGCGATCACGCAAGTTGTGGGGTGCGTTTGGCCTGTTTGCGGCTTGTTACGATCTGAGTTCTTACAAGGAGCCGGTGATCATGACGGGCTGCGACGGAGTGGGCACGAAGCTGGAGGTGCTTCTTGAACGGGATTTGCTGGAGATCGCGGGCAAGGATCTGGTGGCGATGAATGTGAACGACATTCTGACGACCGGCGGTGATCCTCTTCTGTTTTTGGATTACGTGGGCATTTCCGCGTTGGATGAGGTACGGATCACAAGGCTGATCGCCGGGATGTCGGAGTACCTGGAGTCCTGCAACTGCATTCTGGCGGGCGGGGAAACCGCCGAGATGCCTGGGATCGTGCCGCCGGGGATCATTGAGCTTTCCGGGTTTTGCATCGGCTGCGCCGAAAAGTCCGATTTGGTGGATCCGACGTCTGTCGCGGTTGGCGATGTGTTGGTGGGCTACGCATCCGACAGCATCCATGCCAACGGCTGGTCGCTGGTGAGGCGGGTATTGCGGGACCATGCCGACGAAATTTCGGAGGAGGATTTGGAGGCATGGCTCAGGCCGACAAGGCTCTACCATGATGTGGTGGGGGATTTGCGGGCCGCCGGGGTGCGCCCCAGAGCGATGGCCCATATCACCGGTGGCGGACTTCCCGAGAATCTCGAACGACTCTTCCGCGGGATGGGGGCGGATCTGGAGATCCCGGAATGGAACCTCAGGGGCATCCGCAAATTGCTGGCCCATGTGGACAGCGAGGACCGGTTCCACACGTTCAACATGGGGATCGGGTGGGTGGTGATCGTCCCGGAGTCCGACGTGGAGTCCGCGCTGAAAGCCGGACCCGGCGGTGTGGTCATCGGTCGCATGGTGGAGACCGAAGGCGTGAGGGTGAAAGTCAAAGGCGAATAAAACTCCGGCCAATTCCACTGCATGAGCGACTTCCTGAAACACGAATGTGGAATCGCCGCAGTGCGGCTCCGCAAGCCGCTTGCCTACTATCAGGACCGGCATGGCAACCCGCTGTGGGGGTTCAACAAGCTGCTGTTGCTGATGGAGAAGCAGCACAACCGGGGGCACGACGGCACCGGCATCGGTTGCGTGAAACTGAACATGCCGATCGGCCTGCCCTACGTGGAGAGGCGCAGGAGCATCGAACGCGATGGATTGGCCGAGATTTTCCGCAAGGAAATGAAGGATTACTCCAAGATGGTGCGGAAGGGCGTGATCGATCGGAAGGATCCGGAAAGCGTCAAGAATCACTTCGATTTCGGAGGGGAAGTGTTGGTCGGCCATTTGAGATACGGCACGTCCGGCGATTTCGATGCCGGATCATGCCATCCCTATCTGCGTCGGAGCAATTGGGCGACCCGGACCCTGATGGTGATGGGCAACTTCAACATGACCAACGCGTCCGAGCTCAACAAGGTGCTGATCGAGCGCGGCCAGCACCCGATTTTCGGCACGGACACCCAGACGGTTCTGGAGGAGATCGGCTATCACCTCGATGAGGCCCACACCGATCTCTACCGGATGTTCCGTGACGAAGCGGGGGTGTCCGGACATGACATGCCGGAGCGGATCTCGGCGGCTCTGGATATTCCCAGGATCGTTTCCGAGTCGGCGGCGGCATGGGATGGCGGCTATGCGATTTGCGGCGTGATCGGAAACGGCGACATGTTCGTGATGCGTGATCCGGGCGGGATCCGGCCATGCTACATGCTGGTGACCGACGAGGTGGTGGCCTTCGCCTCCGAGCGGGTTCCGCTGATGACCGTTTTCGAGGTGGAGGAGGATCAGGTGAACGCCCTGGAGCCCGGAACCGTGGTGACGGTAAAGGCGGATGGAGCCATGAGCATCACCCGCTTCGCGCCGACCCGCAGGCACACGCCGTGCTCGTTCGAGCGGATCTATTTTTCCCGAGGCAATGATCCGCAGATCTATCGGGAACGGAAAGCGATGGGGGCCGCTTTGGTCCCCCAGGTGCTCGAGGCGATCGACGGTGCTCTCGACCGGACGGTGTTTTCGTTCATTCCGAACACGGCTGAGACCGCCTATCACGGCATGATGGACGGTCTCCGGCTCCACCGGAGGCAGGAGGTGCGTGACACGCTGCTGGAGGCGTCGCAATCCGGAACCCTGACGCCCGCGCTGATCGACGCGCTCATCATGCGCAATTGGCCCCGAGGCGAGAAGGTGGCCAACAAGGATATCAAGATGCGCACGTTCATCACCCAGGACAAGAACCGCGATCATATGGTGTCGCTGGTTTACGATATCACCTACGGCGTGGTGAAAGCCGGAGAAAACCTGGTGGTGCTGGACGATTCGATCGTCCGCGGAACCACTCTCAAGAAATCCATCCTGAAAATCCTCTCGCGCACCCGGCCGGGCAAGATTGTGATCTGCTCCACGGCTCCGCAGATCCGTTATCCGGACTGTTACGGAATTGATATGTCGGAGATGGGCCGGTTCATCGCGTTTCAGGCGGCTGTCGGATTGCTCAAGCGCGGCGGACGGTCCTCGTTGTTGGAAAAGACCTATCAGGATTGTCTGGCGGAGCTCCGCAAACCCGGCGGCGAGCGCGTCAATCAGGTGAAACAGATCTACGCGCCGTTCACCGACGATGACATTTCCGCGGAGATCAGCCGCATGGTCTATCCGGAGAATACCGAATGGAGGGGCGGAGTGGAAGTGATCTTCCAGACCATCGGCAATCTCCATCGCTCGATCGAGGGCGAGGCGGGTGATTGGTATTTCACCGGGGATTATCCGACGCTTGGCGGCATCGGCATGGTCAACATGGCCTATGTCCGCTGGTATGAAGGCGTGGACGGCCGCGCCTATGACCTGCCGCTCTGATCAATCTATCCGCCGGGTGCGGCGGCGCGTTTGATCCAGGCCTGCCATTCGCGCTTGCAAGCCTGGCAAAAAGTTCCCGTTTCGCCGTCAACCGTGGCGATACTTCCCTCCGCGTCGCGTATCACGCAGCCTTCGTTAGGGCAGTGGGGGCATCACGCGGCCGACCTCAATGTGCTCCGGATTCACTTCGCCAAGCGGTTGAATGGTGATGGATAGAGCTTCCGGGGCGGCCATTGCGACCCCGGTGGCTAGCGGCAGGATAAGTGGAGAGCAGCACTGGCGTTCGGTCGGTTGCCGGAAACTGCCACACGCGCTCCCGCAATTCAATGCCGGCGGCGACGGATCAGCGCCAGCGGAGCCACCAGCCCGAGCAGAAACGCCGACGGTTCGGGGATCGGGTTGCCGTATTGCACCGGCGTTGCCTGGGGATTCACTGTCAGCAGCGATTGGAAAGCGGACGTCTGGAGATTGGTGGTCATCCACACCACCACGCGGTTGTCGGGATCGAACGAACCGACGCCCCAGTTTTCCGAGGCGGCGGCGGCGATGTAGCCGTTGGCGAGACCACGCACCTGGTTCATCAGGCCGACCTGATAGGAATTCGAGAGCTGGTTGCGAACGTAAAAGCTGCCTTGGGTGACATCCGGTTGCCCGTCGTAGAGGACTTCCCAGATCGCGGTCTGCAGCGCCGCCGCTTCCGTGTCACCCTGGGCGTTGACCGACGAGGCGAACGCATCGATCAGATAGGCCGCGCGGAACAAGCCGCCCGTTTGATATCCCGTCACACCCTGCTGGGTGTAGAGCAGATCCGCATCGGAAACGGTGGTGGCCCGGAACTGGCGGGACTGCGTGGCGCTGTCGGTCCAGGGGGAACTGTAATCGACACAATATCCCCACAGGCCGAGGTCGCCCGAAAGCGGGCCGTCCGCATCGGCCCGGAAGGTGTTTGCCGGGGTTTGAGCGCCTGTGTAGGAGGATTGGTCCGCGAAGACGAGACCCATCTCTCCGGCGTAGGCACGGCTGTCGTGGCCGCGGAACGAGTCGTAAACGGTCATGCCGTCGAGTGCCGCGTTGACTGCCGAATGGCCGCCTGAGGTTGGATAGAAACTATAGATGCCTCCGGTTTGACCTGACGCAACCGCGCCGGAGACCATCGCGATGGCCGTCAGACGGGCGAACGAAGCCGTCAGGAGACGGCCGATCAGGGCAGGTTCGGAGACAGCGGAATTCCACTGTGTTTTCATGGCTGGGGGGGTGGGGGTGAGGGTGGGACAGATTGCCACAAACCGTGGGGGCGGCGCGGCGAGGTGGAAAGTAACGTTCCGCTGGACTTTCGTCAAATATTTTTTTCAAACAAAATCAAAAGATCTTGATATAGCGACATTTCATGGCGTGTATTTAATCATTCTTAACTATTTGTATAGTTTAAGCTATCCCGCAGGTGGTGTGCGTGTGGCGGAACTTTGCGTGGCTGAAACATGTGGTGGTCGTTTTCCGTATAGGAGCCACTATCCAAGTCATGAAAACCGTTCCATCAACCGCATTTGCCGCAGGCGCGCTTTTGTTATATTGCGCGTCGGATATCCAAGCCGCCGAATCCGCATCGATCCGGGTGGATGCGGCAAAGCCCGGTCACGCGGTTTCGTCGAATTTGTGGGGGTTGTTCTTTGAAGATATCAATTTGTCGGCCGATGGAGGGTTGTATGGCGAGTTGGTGCGCAACCGCTCATTCGAGGATTCCGAGAAACCCGAGCATTGGCAACTGGTGGAGCGCGGAGGTGGCAAGGGACGTATCGCGGTGACCGACGAGCGGCCGATTGCCGCCGAACCCGGCAAGTCCTTAAACCGCAGATCCTTGACGATTGAGGTTTCCGGATCCGGGGGCGGTTCGGCGGTGGGTGTCGCGAACGAAGGCTACTGGGGGGTGCCCGCCAAAGCTGGTGAGTCCTACCTGCTGAGCCTCGCGGCGAGGACGGAAGGGGGGATCAGCGGGCTGACTGTCGCGCTGGAGTCCTCCGATGGGAAACCACTCGGCTCCGCGCGTGTCGGAGGCGTTGGCTCGGATTGGAAGACTTTCAATGCGAAGATGGTGGCGTCCGCGACCGACAGCAAGACTCGACTGGTGATCACGGCTTCGGGCGTGGGCAAGGTCTGGCTGGATATGGTGTCATTGTTCCCGGAAAAGACCTGGAAGAACAGGCCAAACGGCATGAGGCCGGACCTGGCGGAGATGTTGGTCGGTCTGTATCCGAAGTTCCTGCGTTTTCCCGGCGGCTGCTGGGTGGAGGGCAACACGATGGCCGAGTCCTACCGGTGGAAGCAAACCATCGGCCCGCTGCATGAGCGGCGGACGCAGTGGAATATCTGGGGATACTGGGCGACTCACGGTTTGGGGTATCACGAGTATCTGCAGCTTGCCGAAGATTTGGGTGCGGAGCCGCTGTTTTGCATCAACGTGGGCATGTCCCACCGCGAGAATGTGCCGATGGATAAAATGGACGAATACGTTCAGGACGCGTTGGACGCTCTGGAATACGCCAACGGGCCGGCCACCAGCCGCTGGGGATCGCTGCGGGCGAAGAACGGCCACCCGAAGCCGTTCAACATGAAATACATGGAGATCGGCAACGAGAATGGCGGGCCGCCCTACAACGAACGTTGGCCGCTTTTCCACAAGGCGATCAAGGCGAAATACCCCGATGTGAAACTGATCGCCAACCACTGGGCGGGCGGCTATCCTTCCAAGCCCTCGCCCGATCTGGTGGACGAGCATTACTATAGTACTCCCGAGTTCTTCATCCGCGAGGCGGGGAAATATGACAACTACGACCGCAAAGGGCCGAAAGTATTCGTCGGCGAATACGCGGTGACCCAGAACACCGGGACCGGCAGCCTGCGGGGCGCGATTGGCGAAGCGGCGTTCATGACGGGACTCGAGCGCAACTCCGATGTCGTCGCCATGGCTTGTTACGCGCCGCTGTTCGTTCATGTGAACCACCGGCGCTGGAATCCTGACCTGATCAATTTTGATAACACGCGGGCCTATGGGCTCCCAAGCTATTATGTGCAGCAGATGTTTGCCGCCGATCCCGGAACGCGGGTGCTCCCGACCACGGTGGAGGCCGCGGAGGCGCCGCTGCCGTTGCCTTCGGGACCGGTGGGTGTGGGAACCTGGAACACGCAGGCGGAGTTCAAGGATCTGAAGGTGGTGAAGGGCGGACGCGTGATCTATCAGAGCGACTTCACGGCCGGAAAAGGCGGTTGGAAGATGGCCGGCGGAAAATGGGAAACCGCGGACGGGGTGTTGCGGCAGACCGCCGGCGGCGAAAATGTCCGCGCCATCGTGGAGGGAGTGGATTGCTCGGGCTGCGTCTATTCGCTCAAGGCGAGGAAAACCGGCGGCGACGAGGGTTTCCTGATCCTGTTCGGCATGGCCGAGCACGGCGCGAAGTCGTGGTGGAACCTCGGCGGTTGGGGCAACCAGCGCCACGCGTTCGAGCTGGGCGGCGAGGAAAGCGGCGAGGCGCGCGGACACATCGAGACGGGCAAGTGGTATGACATCGTGGTGGATACCTCGGGCGGTCGCCTCAAGTGCTCGCTCGATGGCAAACAACTGGTGGACATCGTGCCGCCGCGGATCAAGTCGGTGTTTGCCAGTGCCACGCTGGACGAGCCTACGGGCGATATCATCGTGAAGATTGTCAACGCCGCACCGGACGCGCGTGAGGCGGTGGTGGAACTCTCCGGACTCGGCAAAGTGACGTTGGCCAAGGCGCTGCAGTTGTCCTCCGCCAATCCGATGGACGAAAACTCGCTCGACGAACCGCTCAAGGTCTCGCCGAAACCGGTGACTCCGGCCGTGGAAGGCAATCGCATCCGCCACACGATGCCCGGAAACTCTCTGGTGGTGGTGAGGCTGAAACGTTAGGTCAGACTTCCTCCGGATTCAGCCAGCGGAAGGATTTCACCACATAACGCCGGCCGAAGTCGGTGGCGGTGGATTGCAGCGGGTTGAGGCCGGAGGCGTCCGGGGTGATGGGTTCCGGGCAGCGCTGGACCACCGCCTCGCACCAGGCGCGGGCGACGATCTTGCCGGAGGCATCGGTGGCGTCGCCGTAGCACCGGATCACGAAGGTGTCCGAGCGCGCGGCGAGCATCGGCCCTAACACCTGGAGCAGGTCGGCTTGGGTGAGGTAGCCTGGAATGCCCCAGACCTTGCAGTCGGGCTTGAGGGTTTGCTCGAAGCGGGTCGCGTCCTGGATGTTGTCCGGGTGGCGGTAGTTGGGCAGGGATTTGGTATTGTCGAGGGGAAATTCCGAGCGGAACGGGTTGTTGAGGCCCGCCGCTTGGATGGCCGCCTCCAGCGCGCCCATCTTGCCGGTGGTGTCATTGGCCAGACGGCGGTTCACGAAGTCGGCGAGCGAGAGGAACGGCCCGCGTTTGCGGACTTCGGCGACGATCGCGCGGGCGAGCCGGTCGAGTTCGTCGTCGGATAGAGCGCGCAGCCCGGTCCATGCGGAATCGGCGTCGGTGGACGTGCCGCTGGACCACTCGCCGCCCTGGGGCGATAGGACCCGCGGAAACGCCGCCGATTTTCCGTCGCGGGCGAGGCGCCGGGTGGCTCCCAGAATCGCCTTCCAAGCCTCCACGCTGGTGGAGTTGACGTTGAACGCCCCATCCACGGCGAGAAACCGTGCGGCCCGGTGGAAATCGGTTAGGTCGGCGGTGGTGGCGGCGGGTCCGGTGACCGGAGCCGGACGCATCCGTCCGTTAGGCAGTGGCTTGCGGGAGGTTCCGGTTAGGAAATCGCTCTTGGCGGCCTCATCGCCGGTGGAGAGGAAATACGCGTCCCACAGCGTTTGGTTCACCTCGAACGAGAGATCATAGACCAGGTTGTCGGTGTCCGGATAATCTTGGAAAATCGCGCGGCCCTGGGTGGCCCAGCTTTCCCGGTCGGTGGAGCGTTGGGTGTCCGAGGACCAGCCGATCGCGTTGGAGTCGAATCCGCCCTTGCGGGTTTCCGTGGAACTGGCGAATTTGGGCGCGGTGCGGTCGAGTCCGCTGAGCGGTCCTGACGCGAGCCGCGGATCGGCCAGCGAGTTGCCGATGGCGTAGGTGGGATGCCAGATGAACTCGGAGAGTTTCGCGTGCTGGAGTTGCCCTAACGAAAGAACCCCGGTGCCCTTGCGCGGGACGTCGAAGAGAATGATCGGACGACCGCCGCTTTCCTGGGGCGGGCCGAACGGGTTGCCGTGATAGCGTCCGCCGCGGGGGACCGGAGTTTGTTCGTCCCAACCGACCGCCGCGTCATAGAGGTCGCGGGTGTAGGCTCCGAAGAACCATGGCCCGCCGAGATTTCCGGACACCGGCATGGTTCCCGCGATGTTTTCATAAGGCGAGCGGGTGACATAGGCGGCGCGGGGATTCCAGTTGGCGAGCAACGCGTCCTGGAAGTGCGCGGTGTTGCGCAGGCTGCCGGAACCGATCAGATTGGACGCGTGTTCGTCGAACCACCGCAGCCGCACGCCATCGCGGGTTCGCACGTTGGGCGGGATCTTGAGCGGTTGGGAGGCTACATCGGTGGTGCCGGTTTCCTCGACGACCATTTTCTCGTTGACGCTCCACGAAATGCGGGGCTCGCGGCCACCGCCGTATTGGAGGGAGGCGGAAAGCAGGGAGATCTGGGGCAGCGCGTCGAAGACTTCGAAAGTGATGCCGGTTTGGTTGCCGAGTTTCTTGAGAATCACCCGGCAGTCGTCGCCCTGGTTGCGGATGCCTTCCGCGCTCCAGGCCCGTGTCGGCGCGAACCAATAGTGGGTTGGTACGAAGTCGATCCCGCCGTCGATCTCACTATCGGAAGTATAATAGCTGCGCGACGGATGGGGTGGCTTGGTACAGGTGAGGGTGTTGGTTTCAAGCGAGTAATTGTTGCTGTTGGCAAATGGCGGGCGCGCGTATTCGGCCGAGCGTTCGGGCGAGAAGACCAAGCATTCGCCGGGGGCGAACGTGGTTGGTGGAATCGAAAAATACCAACAGCCCATATAGGGATCGGTGTAGCCTTTGCTGTTCAGGATGCTTCCGTCGCCCGAGGTGAAGTCCGTGCTGCGTCCGCCTTCGAACCAGATCCACTGGGCAGTGACCTGAAAGCGGGATGAACCGAGCATCATGTATCCGTCCGTCCACATTTCGTGGCGGCCGTTGCCCTGGATCATGGCGATCGTGCGATCGAGCGTTAGGTTGGCGTTATACGGGTTCCACAGCACGATCCGCGGATAGACATGGAGCCGGACCTGATAGGGATGGGCGGGCTTGGTTTGGCCGGGACGCGGGGTGGCCTTGTGGTAGCTCATGTTGTAGAACATCGACCCCTCCACCAGAATGGGACTTAGGTTCGGCGTGTCCGCTTCCGCGATGGTGGCCGGCTTGAGGTTGGCAAGGGCGAGCTTGTCGGAAGCCGTGACTTGCGGGGTGGGTTCGGTTTTCGGAGTGATGGCGTCGATGGTGGCATTGCGGAAGGGCGCCTGGATCGTGGCCCAGCGGCGCAGCAGGCCGAACTTCGGCGAGGTGAACCGGTGGCGGGTATCGGGCCAGGTGAGGCCCATGCGGCTTGCGTCGGCGGAGTTCGCCGGGCCGACGAGGTTATCCTTGTCCGAAATGCCGGGCAGGCCGTTGCGTTCGGGGATATTTCCGTTGCTGGCGAAGTAGGCGGTGAGATCGCGTTTGAGCCCGCCATCGGCCACGTTGGTTAGAAGACCGGCGGATTGGGTGGTGAAATCGTGGAACCGCGGGGCCAAAACCGCCTTGTTCTTGGTGAGGACGAGTTCCGCGGTGGCATCGGAGGCAAGCCGGGATTTCCGTATGGCGTCGAGCGGTTCCTCTCCGGTGATGGCTGCCGCATCCGCTTCCTGCGAGGTCATGAGACGGAACCAACCGCCGTCGTCGGGCAGGTTCGGGTCCGGTTTGTGATCTTCAAACGCGTCCGGAGTAGCGATGTTCGCCTTGGTCCCGAGATCTCCCACCCACCAGGCGAAATGCCCGGCTTTTCCGGATGAATCCCCTACGGCGACGCCAGGCGCATGGACTTCCTCAAGCGGGCTTTTGCCGCCGAGGCTGCCGGGACCCACGAGGCGGATCGGGTTTTCCAGACTCGTGAGGCGCGGGTGAACGGTGGGGAGTACGCCGTTTCCGCTGACCAGCCAGGTGAGCGCCTGCTTTTCCCGGTCGCCGGTGGTGTCGCGGGTGTCCTTGAGTCCGCCCGAGGCGTCGTCGCGGACCAGCAGGGGGCCACCGGTCTTGGATCGGGTGCTCCAGGCTCCGGTCCACTGCCGGTTTGGAACGCGTTCCGATCCTTCGAACATCGCCGCTTGGGCGGTCGTCCTGGTGTCGGAGCCGGTTTGGCGCTGCAGTTCGCCCAACGCCATCATCATCGCCAGGCGGGCGTTGGCCTTGGCACGGGCCATGTCGCTGAGTTGTCCGCTGTTGCGCAGTGAAACCGAGGAAAGGCTGAGCAATCCCACCGCGAGGAGCGTGAGCAGCACCATCAGCGCCAGCACCACGGCAAGCGCGAATCCCCGCGCAGGGTGGTGGCTCGTGCGTGGCCTGTGGTGAACGGAATGCTGCATGGAAGCGACGGGTAGGTAAATACATCGTGTTTTGCCATTTGGCGAAGGTTTTTTGAGGAAATCCGGCGATTTCTTCAAAACATCGCTTGATTTCCGACCCCTTACCGGGGCAAATTCCCGCCCCCGCAATGGATTCCACCAAGACACTCCGATTCGCCATCCCCAAAGGCAGCCTGCAAGAGCCGACCATCGAGCTTCTGGCAAAGGCTGGCTACGAGGTTTACGTTTCCTCCCGCGGATTGCGCCCCGGATCGAATGATTCCGAGCTGGATCTCTACATGATCCGCGCCCAAGAGATCGGGCGCTATCTGGGACAGGGATTCATCGACTGCGGGATCACCGGTTACGACTGGGCCTACGAAAACGGCGAGGAACTGGTGGACCTGGCGGAACTTCCCTACTCGCGGGCCAGCACCCGACCGACCCGCTGGGTGTTGGTGGTGCCGGAAAACTCTCCGATCCGGAAGCCGGAAGACCTCGAGGGCAAGCGGATCGCCACCGAAGGCGTCGGCATCACCGAGCGCTGGCTCAAGGAGCGTGGAATCAACGCCGAAGTCGAATTTTCCTGGGGCGCCACCGAGGTGAAGGTGCCGGATCTGGTGGACGCCATCGTCGATGTCACCGAAACCGGTTCCTCGATCAAGGCCAACCGCCTGCGGATCGTGGACACGCTGCTCACGTCGTTCCCGCACTTCTACGCCAGCCCGGCGGCCGCCGCCGATCCGTGGAAACGCGAGAAAATGGACAAGATCGCCCTGCTCCTCAAGGCCGCTCTCGGCGCGCGGGGCAAGGTGGGGCTCAAAATGAACCTCCCGCAGGCGCGGCTGCCCGAGTTGCTGGAAACCCTTCCGTCCCTGCGCCGCCCCACCGTTTCCCAGCTCGCCGGAGAAGAATGGGTGGCCGTGGAAACGGTGATTGACGAAATCATCGTGCGCGACATCATCCCCGACCTCAAGCGCCTCGGCGCGGAAGGCATCATCGAGTATCCGCTCAACAAGCTGGTTCCGTAACCGATCAATCTCACCGCTAACCAAACGACACACAACCAACCATGGGTTCCATCAAGAAACGCCGTAAAACGAAGATCAACAAGCACAAGCGCAAAAAGCGCATGAAGCAGAACCGCCACAAGAAGCGCCTGCGCTACAAGTCCTAGTCCGCGCTTGCGGGTAGGGCCCGGATTTCAGGAACTCAGCCGCCACGTTCACCGCGCCGGCTGAAAGCTCCGAAAACCGGGTGACAGTGAAATCTTCAAAACGCCAAGGCCCGCCACCGGCGCGGTCTTGGCGTGTTTGCATGCGGGAGATGCCGAGGGCCAGAGACAAGAATCAAGCAGGGAACCCGGGGCGGTTAGGGAGGTGGCAGTAACTTCCCGGCTCCGGTTTGACACGGATTTCACGGATTTTCACGGATTTTTGCTTTCTCGGTGTTCCTCTGAATCCGTGAAAATTGGTGGAATTCGTGTCAAGTTACTCAGGAGAGACAAGAGACAAGAGACAAGATGGCGAGGCTCCGATTCATCGCATCTTCATTGGGCTGCGGAGTCAGCACAGCCCGCTTCATTCCTGGTATTTCCGGTTTGCCAATGGCGGGTGGGGTGCTACGCTCCGCCCCTTCCATGACCACGCAAGACCGCTACGCCGAACATGTACTCCCGACTTACGGACGATTTCCCATCGTGCTTGAGCGCGGCGAGGGCGCGCGCGTGTGGGACACGGATGGGCGAGGGTATTTGGATTTCTGCACCGGAATCGCGGTGTGCGCGCTGGGGCACTGCCATCCGCGGGTGGTGGGGGCGTTGCGCGAGCAGGCCGGCCGCCTGCTGCATGTCTCGAATCTCTATCACACGCTGCCTCAGGTGGAACTGGCGGAGGAAATCAACACCCGCCATATCAAACTGCCCGGAAAGGTGTTCTTCGCGAACTCCGGTGCCGAAGCCAACGACGGTTTGATCAAATCCGCCCGGCGTTTCGGCCATCGGCGGACCCAGCCTGATGGTTCGCCCCGCTATGAGGTGATCACATTCCGCATGTCGTTCCACGGGCGGACGCTGGGATCCATGTCGGCCACCGGCCAGGCGAAGATCCAGGAAGGCTTCGATCCCTTGCTACCCGGATTCCGCTATCTGCCGTTCAATGACATCGCGGCTCTGGAGGAGGGCATCCGGCCTGAAACAGCGGCGGTTTTGCTAGAACCGATCCAGGGCGAGGGCGGTGTGAACATGGCGACTCCGGAATTCCTGCGCGCCTTGGCCGAGGTTTGCCGGAAACATGATCTGCTCTTGATGTTCGACGAGATCCAGACCGGCTTCGGCCGCTGCGGCGAGCCGATGGCTTGGCGCGCGTTGGTTCCCGAGTTGGAACCGGATGGTGTGTCATGGGCCAAAGGACTCGGCGGCGGGGTGCCGATCGGGGCGTTCTGGCTCAGCGATCGCGCGATTGACTCGGATGGAACCTCCCTGTCGAGCCTGATGGGGCCCGGGTCGCACGGATCGACGTTCGGCGGTGGCCCGTTGGTGTGTGCCGCGGCGCTGGAGGTGCTCCGCGAGGTTAGGGAGCGGGATTTGTGCGCCAACGCGCGCCGCCAGGAAGCGCGGATCCGCGCGACGGTCGGCGGCTGGAAGCTGCCCGTGATCACAGAAGTGCGCGGCATCGGGCTTTTGTTGGGAATCGGCCTCGATCCCGCCCTCGTTCCCGCGCCCGAGGGGAAAACCGCGGCTCTGGTGGTCGCGAACAAACTGTTGGAAGCCGGATTGCTCGTGCCTGCCGCCGGACCTAACACCATTCGGCTTCTTCCGCCGCTCAACGTCACCGATGCCGAAGTCGATGAGGCGCTCGGCATCCTCCGCGATACCCTCGCCGCGATTTCCGCATAGGAAGGCAAAACCGTTTTCCAATCTACCATAAATCCGATCATGAAACATCTTCTATCCATCGAACAATTGTCCGCCGCGGAAATCTCGGCGCTGCTGGACTCCGCCCTCGAACTCAAGGCCGCGCGGGGCAGTCACGCGCAACCGCTCGCCGGGCAGACCTGGGCGATGGTTTTCACCAAATCCTCCACCCGCACCCGGGTCTCGTTCGAAGTCGGCATCCGCGAACTCGGCGGTTTTCCGATGTTCCTTTCGAAAAACGACATCCAGCTCGGCCGCGGCGAGCCGATCAAGGACACCGCGCGGGTGTTGGGAAGAATGGTTCACGGCGCCGTGATCCGGACGTTTGCCCAACAGGACGTGGTGGACTTCGCGGAGTACTCCGGCATCCCGACGGTCAACGCTCTAACCGACGACGAGCATCCGTGCCAGATCCTCGCGGATTTGCTCACGGTGCGGGAGCGGCTCGGCGGATGGGAAGGTCGCAAGGTGGCGTTCGTCGGCGACGGCTTTTCCAACATGACCCGCTCATGGATGTGGGCGGCGAAACGGCTGGGCTTCGAACTGGCGGTGGCGTCGCCCCCGGCCTGCCAGCCGCCCGCGGATTTCCTCGCCACGCTGGACGCGCCAAACGTGACCGTTGGCTCGGACCCGCTGGTGGCAGTGGCGGACGCGTCCGTCATCAACACCGACGTGTGGCTCTCGATGGGCCAGGAGGGCCAGTTGGAGAAAGAACAGGAGTTCGCGGGCTTTGAGGTGAACTCACGCATGCTCGTTGACGCGGCGGAAGGCCACATCGTGCTCCATTGCCTGCCTGCCTACCGGGGAAAGGAAATCTCCGACGAAACGCTGGAGGCCCACGCGGGCGCCATTTTCCAACAGGCCGAAAACCGGCTTCATGCCCAGAAAGCGGTGCTCGTGGCGCTATGTGCCAAGCACTAAGCACCAAATCTCAAATCTCAAATTCGAAATCTGAAACTTAATACTCAAAACCTTCCCTCCCGTTGATCGTTAGCGAATGATTTCCCGCCGCAAACTGCAGTATCCGGTTTCCTCCGCGTTGCGGCAGTATCTCTATCATTTCGACCGCTTGCGGGACATCCCGCAGGTGTATTGGGAACTCTGCCGGTTCACGGGGGCGATCCCCTACGAGGATCCGAAAGGCCGCGAGACACTCTGGGTCACCGTGATGTATCCGCGCGAGGTGTTCGCCGAACTGCGGCCACGCCTGACCAGCATCTACACCGAGCTGAAGCTCGGCCGCGACGAGGCCCAGCACGAGCACCTGCTCGTGGACCGGATCGACTTCGGCGACTTCGGCAACTCAAAGCCGTTCCGCATTCGGATCACCAATGTGTTCAACGACAACTCGGACTATTTCTACGTCAAACAGGCCGACGCTTCGCGGATCTACGGGCTGGAGTTGGAACACATCCTCTCGCCCAACCGGATCAACTATCTGGTCAACGGCACCACGCTGATCGAGGAGCACATCGCCGGCGTGCCGGGAGACGTCTTCCTCCGCGACCACTTGCCGCAGCCGGGGCTGAACAAGGTGCGTATCGCCAAGGAGTTCACCAAGTTCAACGAGCGGTGTTTCATTCGTTTGTTAGGTGACATGCGGTCGTCCAACTACATCGTGGAAATCACGCCGGACTTCGAGGAAGTCCAATACCGCGTGCGGCCGATCGACTTCGACGAGCAGTCCTACGAAGGCCATGGCGGGACCTATCTCGCGATGCGCTACGGTTCGAACCGCGCGATCACCCGGTTGGCGTTCCAGGTGCTCAACCGCAAGACGATCGAGCAATACGTCGCCGAGGAGCACGCGCAGATGGCGCGCAGGGCGAAGGTCGAGAGCGGGCGCCTGCGGGCGTTGCTGGGAATCATGGCCCGCGAGGAACTCGCTCCGCGCGAGCATGTGGCCGGATTGGCGCTCGATCTGAACCGGATGCACGGCACCGACAGCTTCACCCATTGCCAGACCATGGGCGAGCTGACCGCCAAGCACATATCAATGTTGTTGGAAATCTGAAACCCATACCCCTCGGACCAGTATGCGACTATTTTTGCTAGATGGAATGGCGCTGATCTATCGGGCGCATTTCGCGTTTATCCAGAATCCGATCCGGAATTCGAAAGGGGTCAACACCTCCGCGCTTTACGGATTCATCAACACGTTGCTGGGGATCATCGAAGGTGAGAAACCCACCCACCTCGGCGTGGCGTTCGATACCTCGGCTCCCACTCCCAGACATCTGAAATTTCCCGCCTACAAGGCGCAGCGCGACGAGATGCCGGAGGAACTGGCGGCTTCGATTCCGCATGTGAAAGCGCTGTGCCGTGCCTTCCATATTCCGGTGCTGGAGTTGGATGGCTTCGAGGCGGATGACATCATCGGCACGCTGGTGAAGCGGGCGGAGACGGCGGGTTTTGAGTCCTACATGGTCACTCCGGACAAGGATTTCGCGCAGTTGGTCTCCGAACGCACGTCCATCTGGAAACCCGGCCGCAAGGGGAACGAGCACGAGGTGTTAGGTCTTGCGGAGATCCTCAAACAATGGGAGGTCGAACGACCGGAACAGGTGATCGACATTCTCGGGCTGTGGGGCGACGCTTCCGACAATATCCCGGGAATGCCCGGCGTGGGGGAGAAGACCGCCAAGAAGCTCATCGCGGAGTTCGGATCGGTGGAAAATCTGTTGGCCAACGCCGCCAGGCTCAAGGGCAAGCAGCGGGAGAACGCGGAAGCCTACGCGGACCAGGCGCTGCTTTCCAAAGAACTGGCGACCATCATCACCGATGTGCCGGTGGAAGTGACTTGGGGTGATCTTGAGATCGGTCCCCGGGACGACGAGGCTCTCAAGATGCTTCTAACTGAGTTTGAATTCCGCACCCTGACCCGGCGGCTGTTTCCGGAGGGAAGCGGCGGGTCCGCGAAGGATGAGGAAATTGTCGGCGAAACCGAGGTGTCCGCGCCGACATTGTTTGAAACGTTCCGCACGATCCGCGAGGTGCCGCATGAGTATCACCTCGCCAATACGCCCGAACTCCGCAAGCGGTTGTTCGCGGAGTTGGGACGGCAGAACGCGTTCTGCTTCGATACCGAAACCACCGGACTGGACCGGTTCGGCGCATGTTTGTTAGGAATCGCGTTCTCGTGGCGCGCTCACGAGGGATGGTATCTTCCGGTGGATGATCTGGAAGCGCTGCGGCCCGATTTGGCGAAGGTCTTTTCCTCGGGAGCGGAGAAGATCGGACACAATCTCAAGTTCGACCTCGCGATCCTCTCCCGGCATGGTTTCCGGGTGGAGGGGCCGTTCTTCGACACGATGCTCGCGGACACGATCGTTGCCCCCGAGCGGCGGCATTCGATGGATTATCTCTCGGAAGTGATGTTGGGTTATACGTCGGTGAAGCTTGCCGAGATCGCTGCCGCGCCGGTGGCTGCGGCGGAGCCGGCGGCGGATTTGTTCGATTTCGCGGTCCAGACCAAGCCAACGAAGGAACTGGACATGAAATCGGTGCCGCTGGAGCGCCTCGCCGAATATGCCGCGGAGGATGCCGACGTGACCTGGCGGCTCGCGGACAAGCTCAAGCCGATGCTTGAGGAATCCGGGCAGGAACTGGTGCTAACCGGCATCGAAGGTCCCTTGCTTCCGGTGCTGGTAAGGATGGAAATGGAAGGCATCGCGATCGATTCCGGCGCGCTGGCGGAGATCGGAAACGAATTGCAGGAGCAGATAGACAGCTTGGCCGGTTCTATCCAGAAACACGCGGGAACGCCATTCAATCCGGCCTCTCCCAAACAGCTCGGGCAGATTCTGTTCGATCATCTCGGCCTGGCCGACAAGGCGAAGAAAACCAAAACCGGCCAATACAAGACCGACGAGCAGACGCTCGCGTCGCTGGAGGGGAAACACCCGATCATTTCGGACATTCTTGCGTGGCGCGAGGCGACCAAGCTGAAGTCCACTTATTTGGACGCGCTGCCATCGCACATCGTTCCCGCCACCGGGCGGGTCCACACCCATTTCCACCAACTCGTGGCCGCGACGGGCAGGTTGGCGTCGTCTGATCCCAATCTCCAGAACATTCCGGTTCGGTCGGAGGCCGGGCGCCGCATCCGCCGCGCGTTTGTGGCCCGTGGGCCGGGATATGAGATCCTCAGTTGCGACTACTCGCAGATCGAATTGCGGATCATGGCCGCACTGGCCAATGACGAGGCGATGATCGAGGCGTTCCGTTCGGGCGAGGACATCCACTCCGCCACGGCGGCGAAGGTGTTCGAGGTTTCCCGCGCGGAGGTGACATCCGACATGCGGCGGACGGCGAAGATGGTGAATTTCGGCATTATCTATGGGATTTCGGCTTTCGGTCTTTCACAACGGTTAGGAATTCCGCGCGGCGAGGCCGCGGCGGTGATCGAGGCCTACTTCCGCGAGTACCCCGCGATCAGGGAATTCATGGATCGTACGGTCAACGAAGCGCGGGAGGCGGGCTATGTGGCCACCCTGGCGGGACGGCGCCGGTCGTTTCCGGATTTGCTTTCGTCCAATCAGAACCTGCGCGGCAATGCCGAGCGCGCCGCGATCAACACGCCGATCCAGGGCACCGCGGCGGACATGATCAAGCTGGCAATGGTCCGGATCGACGAGTTGCTGCGGGAAGGAAACTATCAAACCCGCATGTTGCTTCAGGTGCATGACGAACTGGTGTTCGATCTCGCGGTGGGCGAGCGCGACGAGCTGGTACCCCGGATTCTCCATCTGATGAAAACCGCTCTGCCGCTGCCGCAGGGTGTGCCGGTGGAGGTCGAATCCGGCACCGGGCCGGACTGGCTTGCGGCGCATTGATGTTAGAAGGGCGGGCGGGATTGGGGCTGGACGCGGGGCCGGGGTGCGGGTAAACGGGGCGCATGACCGTGCGCACACGCTTCGCTCCCTCTCCGACCGGCTACCTCCATGTGGGGGGAGCCCGGACGGCATTGTTCAACTGGCTGTTCGCCCGCCGGATGGGCGGGGTGTTCATTCTGCGGGTGGAGGACACCGATGAGGCGCGCAATACCGATGAGGCGCGGCAGGCGATTTTCGATGGTCTGGGCTGGCTGGGAATGGATTGGGACGAGGGCCCCGGCAAGGGCGGTCCGTGCGGCCCATATTTCCAAAGCGAGCGGAAAGCCATCTACGACGCGTGGTTCGAAAAACTGCGTGCGGCGGATCGCGTCTATCAGGACGGCGGCGCGTGGCGTTTCCGCTTCGACCGCAAACCGGTGACGATGAACGATCTGGTGTGCGGCGAGGTGACCATCGATTACCGGGACGAGTCCAACACGCCTGACATGGTGGTGCGCCGCTCCGACGGGAGTTATGTGTTTCATTTCGTCAATGTGGTGGACGACCTGGAGATGGGAATCACCCACGTGATCCGGGGTGAGGACCACCTGATGAACACGCCCAAGCATTTGCAGTTGATCGAGGCATTCGGAGGCACTGCGCCGCAATACGCCCATATTCCGCTGATCCTGAATCAGGATGGATCGAAAATGTCCAAACGTGACGAAGGGGCGGCGGTGGGGGACTATCCGCGCCAGGGATTTCTGCCGGAGGCGGTGGTCAATTTCATTGCGCTGTTAGGTTGGTCGTCCAAGACCGACGAGGAAATCTTCACGACGGCGGAACTGGCGGACCGGTTCTCGCTGGAGGCGGTGAACCGCGCGCCCGCGCGGTTCGACATCGAGAAATGCCGTTGGGTGAACCAGCAGCATCTCGCGCGGCTGGATGCAGCCGGGTTTGCCGCCAAGGCGGAGGAATTCGTGAGGGGAGCGGGGCTGCCGGTGGGGGGCGATTGGCCCGCCGCCGTGGCGTTGGTTAGAGACCGGGTCAGGTTGCTGGGCGAGGTGCCCGGCGAGGTGGGGTTTCTTCTGACGGACCGCTATGCCGACGATCCCGAGGCGGTGGCAAAGGTGGCCGGGAATCCCGCCGCGACGGGGTTGTTGGAAAATCTCGCTTCGACGTTGCCCGGACTGCCCGCCATCGCGGACGCGGAGGCGGCCAAAGCCGTGCTCAAGCAAATCGCCGACGCTGCGGGTGTGAAACCCGGCGCGCTGATGTTCCCGCTGCGGGTGGCGCTTTCCGGCCGCGCCCACGGCCCGGATCTGGGCGGAATGATGGTATTGTTAGGTAACGCGAGGTGCGCGGAACGGATCAACCGGTTGGTGGCGAAGCTGTGAAGGAAGTTTACGAAATCGACGATCTAGCGAACCGAACGTTGTTGGACGCCGGGGCGGACCGTCCGGCGCGTCTGGCGGTGTTCGGGCAGCCGATCGCCCATTCGGCGTCGCCGCGGATGCATCAGGCCGCGCTGGATGCGGACGGGATCGCCGCGCGCTACATCCGGATCGAAGTGCCGCCCGGCAGGGTGGGGGAGGCGTTGGGGCGGATGCGGGACTTGGGTTTCATCGGCTGCAATATAACCGTTCCGCACAAGCTGGAGGTGATGGGTGTCTGCGACGAGGTGGACCCCGCGGCGCGGGCCTTGGGCGCGGTCAACACGGTGCGCTTCGATGCCGATGGGACACGCGGGTTCAACACCGATGGCCCCGGGTTCGCCGCTGCGGTTAGGGAAACGCTGGGGCTGGAACTGCGCGGGCTGCGGGTGGCGATTCTCGGCGCGGGCGGTGGCGCGGGCCGGGCTCTGGCCGCGCAGTGTGTCCTGTCCGGCGTGGAGCGGGTGCTGCTGGTGAACCGGACGGTTTCCAAACTGGATGAACTCGAGAAACACCTTGGCGCCTTGGGAAGCGGCAGCGATCTGCGGCTGATGGATTTTTCGGATCCCGGCCTGGCGGAATCGTGCCGGGACTGCGGGCTGATCGTGAATGCTTCTTCGGTGGGGCTGAAGGCGGGCGATCCGGCGTTGTTGCCTGACTCATGTTTCACTCCGGGCCAGGGTGTTTACGACTGCATCTATCAACCGCCGGTGACGCCGCTGTTGGCTGCCGCCCTTGCGTGCGGCTGCCGGGTGGCAAACGGGCGTTCGATGCTGATCCATCAGGGCGCGCTGGCCTATCGGCTGTGGTTTCCGGGCAGAGATCCGCTGCTCACGATGGCGGCGGCGCTGGGGTGAGGATGATTGCTAGGGCGTTTCCGGCTCCGGTTTCACTCCGGGATCATCGGTGCTCAGCCAGTGACAGGCGTTGACCTTGATGAGGTCGAACTTCCATTTGCCGCCCTCGGGCTGATCGTTGGAACTGCGGCGGAGAGTGACGCGGACGCGCAGCATGTCATCCTCTTCCAGGCCGGCCAATGTGGAGCCGAAAGGGGACACGCCGTCCGTGCGTTGCTTGAATCCGGCGGTTAGAATCCGTCCATCCGGGCTGTCCCGGCGGAGGATGATCTCGATGTTAGGTTGGCCGGTTTCCCGCGGATGGCCGAAGCGCGGCGGAGAAATGACCAGATCCATGTGGCTGGATGCCGGACCATCGCGGGTGACCCGCTGGCGGGCCAGTAGGCGGAACTCCGCTTCGGGAGGCCCCTCACCCGAGACGAAAAGCGACCATGGGTACGGTTGGTAGCGGGCGAAATGCTCCCAGTCGATACGCCATTCTCCGTCCTCTTGTACAAACACGCAATCAATGATGAGACCGTCGGTGGATTTCCAGCGGGTTTCGATGGCTTGTCGACCGGGAATCGACAGGAGCGAGTTTTCGGTGTTGCGCAATGTGGAAGGTTCCAGTCTGGGCAGGGGATTGAGCGAGTGGAACCGGGACATTCGTCCGGCGGTGGCCAGCGGATCTTTGACAAACTGGTTGCGCTCCTCATCGGTACTGGCGCCGAGGTAGCCGGTTAGGGTGACGGAACAATCGGGTAGGGCTTTGTCGAGTTTGACGACCGCTTCGTCGCCGGCGGTTCCTTTGACTGAATTCGCCACTGAGTCCGCCGTTTGCTTTTCTGGCGGATCGTCGGGCCAGATCAGCTTGACCGAAACCACAACAACCACCATGGTTAGAAGCCAGCCGAATACGAGTCTGGCGACGAGCGAGTTGCGCCGCTTTCGTCTTCCCTCGTGGTGTTCGCGGTGGTCTTGGGCATCATCGTCTTGCGCGGCTTCCGCTTTCTGCCCGTCACTTTGGGCGCGGGAGGGTTGTGGCTCGACGCCAAGGGATGGGTCGCGGCCGCATTTGGTGCAGACGCGCTCGTCCGGGTCGCCGGGCGGGGCTTGAAAGAACGAGCCACACCGGCCGCAATGAAACCATTCCATGTTTTGATCGGGCACGGGCGGAGTCTAGGGTGAAACCCACTCGTTGTGAAGCATCTCGGTGATCAACCACTGGTTTTTCTGCGTTCCGCTTTGATCGGGCGGGGACAGCGTGACGGTCATGGGAAGCTCTCCATGCTCGCTTTCGAGGAGGATTCCGGAGGGAAAGTACGCCATGATGGCATTGTCCGCCGGGCTGCCGATCTTGGCGTAGGCCCACACCACCGCGGTCTGATCGGGCGAAAGCAGCTTGAAGGATCGATAGAGCGCCTCGGGAAATGCCTGGGTGAAAAACGTGTCGGGTTTGACGAACGCGCGGGTTTTTCCGCCGGTGCCCTTGCCTTGTACGAGCATTTCGAAGGGAGTGGAGCAGTATCCGGTGGTCGCCTCCCAGTCCAGCTTGAGCACTTCGTTCTCCCGGACGAAATAGGCGCGGAAGCGGGACAAATCCGGCAGAGCCCCGCAAAGCAGGCCGAATCCCCGGCCGGATTCGTTCCCGGTTTCCCACGGGCAGACTTCAGGCTCGCTCCAGTTCGCGGGCACGTTCCAGGGGGTCCAGTCGCGGGTGATGCGTTCGACGAGTGAGTCGCGGTCGCGGACAAATGGCAGGATGTCCGAAGCGGAACGGGCTTTCGCATAAGTCGCGAGCAGCGCGCGAGATTGCCGGTCACTGCTTCCATCGATTTCGAATCCCACAACCTCCGGGAGTTTCTCGCGTTCTTCGAGAAGGGATTCTTGAGTCCCGTGTTCCTCGTCGGTGTTTCGGATCCAGAGTTGTTGGATGGTTAGGGCTGCCGCGAGCAGCATGGCGACCGCGATGCCGGACCGGATCAGCCAGCGGTGGGATTGCTTCGGTTTCTCGCCCCACTCGAGGTGTTCTTCCTTGATCTTCCCTCCGAGTGGTTTCGGTGACGGAGGCGGGGCCTGCTCCCGTCTGTCAACGATCATGTGGGTGGGCTGAAACGGTTGGTCGGCCGTGGGGCAGTCGAGTTTCACGACCGCGGCGTCTTCGGAATCGCCGATTCTCAGACCGGTTCGGACTTTGGCGGTGATTTGCAGTCCCATTTCCACTTTGGTCCGTTTTCTGGCGGGTTTGGCGGATGCCGGAAGCTGCTCGCGCTTTGGGGGCAGAATGGTGCGGTCGATCGCCTGTTCCTCGGCCAGCAACTCCGGATCGTCCCACTCGTCGTCGTACGACGCGGGATCAAGGCGGGGAGTCGGTTCGGGTTCGGGAATCGGCATGAAACGCGGGGCGGGGGAAAATGGGGCAAACGCCGCGTGTTGGCAAGCATGGAACCGCTTGCGACGGGGAACCCGGGTACTATCATCTCCGGGTTTCGGGTCGGTGGTCTCAGGTTTGGCGCTTCCTTTCGGCCCGCGCCTTTTCGACCCTCGCGCGGGCCGGGCAGCCGTCGAGGTGGTCGTTCACGAGGCCGACCGCCTGCATGAACGCGTAGCACGTGGTGGGGCCCACGAACGACCATCCGCGTTTGCGGAGGTCCTTGCTGAGGGCGACCGACTCCGCGCAGGTGGACATCGCGGTGAGCGCGGCTTTGGTGAATTTGCGGGGCCGGCTGGACGCGGGCGGTTCGTAGCCACGGAAATACGCGTCGAGCGAGCCGAATTCCGCGCGCAGTTCGATCGCCCGTTTGGCGTTGTTGATCGTGGACTCGATTTTCCCCCGGTGGCGGATGATGCCGGCGTCGGTCACGAGTTTTTCGATCTGCTTCGGACCGAAACGCGCGACTTTCTGGAAATCGAAACCGGCGAAGACCTCGCGGAACCGCTCGCGTTTGCGCAGGATGATCAGCCAGCTCAGGCCGCTCTGGAAGCCTTCCAGGCAGATCTTTTCGTAAAGCCGGAAATCGTCGGTCACGGGCATTCCCCATTCGTTGTCGTGGTATTCCTGGTAGATGGCGGGTTCGGCTCCCCACCAGCAGCGGTGGACGCCGTCGGCGCAAGTGATGATTCCGTCCGGTTGGGTGGGCATGGTCGTGGGATGTTAGCGAATCGATGGGGAACCTTTGATGTCGAGGGCGATCACCGGGACGACGGGATCCGGCGGGCCGGACGGAAGGGTTAGGACGATCCCGTCCGGGCCTGATGTTGCTGCCAGCGCTTCGGCCGGTTTGGCCAGGAACGATGCCTTCACCGCCTCGTTGGTTAGGCCGGGCACGGTGAGTTTGCCGTCTTGCGGCCAGTTGAAAACGTGGAGGTAGAGGCGGGTGTTGCCGTCCGCGGATTTCCGCGAGGTCACCCGTCCCCACGCCGGGGCCTTGGGAAACGGATTGGCCTGGGTTCCGTGGATCGCCTCGCCGTTGGTTTTCATCCAGGCGCCCATGGCCTTGAGCCGCTCCACCGAGGCATCCGGGATGAGTCCCTCGGCGGTGGGACCTACGTTGAGCAGGTAGTTTCCGCCCTTCGAGGCGATATCGATGAGATTCCGGATCAGGGTTTCGGGAGATTTCCAGTTGTGGTCGTGGGCGGAGTATCCCCAGGTGCCGTTCATGGTCATGCAGGACTCCCAATCGACGCCCGGCAGGCCCGAGGCGGGGATCTCCTGCTCCGGCGTGCAATAGTCGCCCTTGAACTCGCCTTCCGCGTTGAAACCGGTCATGCCCTTGCGGCCTTTGTCCACCCGGTTGTTGATGATGAGCGCCGGGTCCTTGGCGCGGAGATAGGCGTAGAGATCCTTGCCGCGCTCGTGGGTCCAAGCGCCTTCCCATTCGCCGTCGAACCACAGGATGCCGGGTTTGTAGGCCAGCAGTTCGTCGAGCTGGGCCTTCATGTAGGCGGTGAATTTGTCCATGTCCGGCTTCTCGGTGGCATGATTGCCGCGCCATGGCGCCTTTTCGCCGTATTCCGGGTGGTGCCAGTCCATGATCGAGTGATAGAAACACAGCCGGACGCCGTGTTTCGCGCAGGCCTCGGCGAGGGGGCGGAGAAGATCCTTGCCGTAGGGGGTGGAAGCCACGTCCCAATCGGTCTGCGCCGACGGCCAGAGGCAGAATCCTTCGTGGTGCTTGGAAGTGATCACGAGGTACTTCATGCCCGCTTCCTTGGCGAGGCGCACCCAGGCGTCGGCATCGTATTTGACCGGATTGAACCGCTGGATCAGGGGCGTGTACTCGCTGACCGGAATCTTCGCGAAATCCTGAATCCACTCCACGCCGCCGCCGTATTTTTTCCCCTTCCACTCCCCGGCCGGGACGGAGTAGAGCCCCCAATGGATGAACATGCCGAAGCGCGCCTCCCGGAACCAGCCCATCCGGGCGTCGTGTTCGGCTTCCGTTTCAGGCCGGGACTCGGCCCGGAGGGGACCTGCGGAGGAAAGCGCGCAAAGCGCCGCGATGGTGCTCAGTTGTCGGATGGTCATGGCAAAAGGATGTCGGTCGGACCACCCATACGCCTGTCATTGCCGGAAACTGTCGGAAATCGGGGCGCGGAACCGGGACGCTTCCGGGAATCGTAGCGGAGTCAAAGCCGTACGCACGGTGGTGGGGGACCCGGGAGCTAACTACTCCCGGGGACCCGATTCGGTGGTGTTTGTGTTTCTAAAGGAACCGACGGTAAAACATCAGGAACGGCTCGATCACGGAAATTGGGAAGGTTCCGAGGACGTCGTGAGGAACCATTAGCGAGTATCGCAAGGCCGGTCGCATGTGCGCAGGGCTTCGCTCCGCAATAACGATTTTGTATAAGGGAATCCAATCCTCATCTGTGTATCCGATGCTTGTCTGTTGACCTGGCGCTCTACACGGATCCGAGGAAACCCAAAAGAGGTGCTCATCTGCCCGTCCTGGATGCTGATAGAGGATTTCGATTCTCCCGCGTTCTGAAGTGATCCAAACCTCGTGATCGGGACACCTCCAATTGATCCCCCGGCTATAGAAATGGCTATCAACACCAAGAGCGAATATTGCCACTTTTAGAATTCCTAGCATACGAGTATCTAATTTTCACCGAACGCTAAAGGCTTGGCAACCCGCTACCGGGAGCGCCCCTCCGATTCAGGTTGAGGTTTGTCGCTACCCTCCGACTTCGACTCGGGCAGGGTAGCGGGTTGTCCAGCGCCGGCTTGTTGTGCCTTCTTTTTGTGTTCTGCGGCCATTGCTGAGCGTTCCTGCGAGTATGGAAAAACGGCGAGTGGATCCTGTGGGTCAATATCCAGCTTGCCGAAGTTTGGCGTGCCTTCGTGGTCATTGCGGTAAAGCTGCACGTAGTAGAGGCTACCAGCGAGCTTGGAAATGTCCCCATACTTGCCGTCCATCACCCTCTCGAAATTAATCCTATCACCGACCTTCTGATCGCCCCTGACAACCTCGACAATCGTTGCTTGTATGTCGAGTTGCTCCCAATCGCCGTTCCATAGCTTCATCTCAACCTTGTAGTAGCAGACAAGGTAGATAGCCGGAGCATCGTGCAGCGCGTGGTGAAATGCCTCCTTGGCGCTGTCGATCTCCTCGCGCAACTCACCCGCCGCAATGGGTGGCAGTGGCAAAGCAAGACAGATGGCTGCGAGAAGCGATCTCATTTTTGGCACAACAGTGGAATTCGTAGCATGTCGGGAAGTGATATCCGGACGGGTGCCTAGGAGGGAAGGTGGGCGGGATTCGTTGGTATTGCAAGGATTTTCCCGTCCGGCGCGCGTATATCAGGCGGGGGGCGGCTGCGCCGCTGTTATGGGATATTGGCGCACCCTTTTTCATCCACGATCCACGATCTTCCATCCCCTTCGCGGCCTTGGTGTCTTGGCGGTGAAATTCTTCGGCAGGCGCGCGCCTGGGAAGCCACGCTCTCACGAGCGCGGCTACGGGAGCATTCACGATCTTCAATCTCCGATCCTCTCGGCGAGCTTGGCGTCTTGGCGGCGAGGTCATGCGGCTGCCGAGAGCGAGGCCGGAGCGTGATGCGGCCGGGGACGCCGCGCGATGAGGCGTGCCGTTGCGACGGGGGGGCGGCTGCCGAGAGCGAGGCCGGAGCGTGATGCGGCCGGGGACGCCGCGCGGGGAGGCGTGCCGTTGGCACGCGGGGTGGGTTGGAGGATGGCGGACCCACGGTTGGCACCGTGGGCTGGGATGAGGCGTCGCGTTGCGACGGGGGGGCGGCTGCGCCGCGGTTATGGGTTATTTGTTATTGGTTGTTAGGGTGCGATGCGCGTTTCCATCCGCGAGCCACGGTCTCCGATCTCCGATCCTCTCCGCTTGGACCGCGGCGTGGGCGGGAGAGGAGGGAATGGATCAGCGCGAGTGCGGCGAGGGCGATGATTCCGGCGTCGCCGATGAGGCCGTAGAGGGTGGTGGCGGGGCGGAGGGGGATGTTCAGCTCAACAAGCTGGGATTTGCGGGTGAAATGGCCGGTGGCGGGGTCGGATAGGACCTGCGGGACGCGCGGATCGTCGGGGTGGGCGGTGGAGCCGGTGGTGTCGATGGCCGCGCTGACGCCGGTATTGGCGCAGCGGAGCATGGGGCGGCGGAGTTCGATCGCGCGGAAGCGTGCGTTGGCGAAGTGCTGGGCGGCGGCGGCGGATTCCCGGAACCATCCGTCGTTGGTGATGTTCACGATCACCTGCGGCGCCTGCCGGGTGAATTTCCGGGTCAAGCGGGGTACGGTGTCCTCGAAGCACACGCTGGGAATGATTTCCACCATCGTGTCGGCGGCCTTGAGGGAGAGGGGTTCGAAGGAGCCGCCCGAGTTGAAGGATCCGAGGTATTCCGTTCCGGATTGTTGCTTGTAGATTTCCTTGAGGAAGGGGAGCGAGTCCATGAACGGGATGGTTTCGCCGAAGATGACAAGATGGTTTTTCCGATAGGTTTGGAGGTGGTCGTCGGGATCCATGGCGACGAGGCAGTTGTACATGCCACCGTCGGGTTTCGGGATGATATTGCCATCGGTGTCCGGGATGCCTTCGAGTTCGATGGCTCCGTAGATCAGGCTGAACGGCCCCCCGGTGCGGACGGCGGCCAGGGTGTTGATATTTTCCTGCCAGGCGCCCCACGAGCCGTCGGAGGCTTTCAGGATTCTCCCGCGCATGGCGCTTTCCGGCCAGATCACCCAGTCCGGCCAGCGCAGGGCCACCTGGCCATCGGTGGTGTGTTCCATCGCCTGCTGGAGGGATTTTTCGTTGGATTGTGTGAGGTTTTCGAGCGCCTTGAGGGTGTCGTCCTCGTAGGCCCGGTGGATTTCGAGGTCGTCCCAGTGCATTTGCGCGGCGTCCTGGGGGACATTCAACTGCACGAGCAGCGCCTTGAGGCGGACCGAAGCGCGTTTTTTCTCGATGCCGGTGGTGACGATTCCATAGCCGAGCATGAGGGCGACGGCCACCGCTGCCCCCACGAAATCCCACCGGGAGCGGCGGCGTCCGTCGCGCGCGGATTGGGTGAGGCGTCGGGCGGTCTGAACCAGCACGGCTTGGAAAAACACGACCACCAGCGAAATGCCGAGAACCCCTAACAAGTCCGCGAACTGGGCCACCACGGGGGTTTGGTGGAAAGCGACCCCGAGCGGGTTCCAGCCGAATCCGGTGAACAGCCATCCGCGCAGCCACTCCAGTCCGGCCCAGACCGCGCCGGCGCATGCGGCGGCGCGCAGGCTGGCGAGTGCGGCACCGGACTTTTTCGGCGGAGCGATCGCCAGCATCCGTTCGCGACGTGCCTCGTGCGGGTCGGCTTCGGGCTTCGGTTGCTCTTGGGACCACGGATTTCCCAAGGTGGCGGCGTAGGCGCCGAAAAGCCCCCAGAAACACCCCAGATAGATCGGCAGCAGCACGGCGCCCAGCCATGAAACCTCCGCCAGCCACGAAAACTGAGCGCCGCTCGACACGCTGCCCGCCAACCACGCCAGTCCGAAGCCCCGCAGGGCGCGGCGTTTCCCCTCCAACGACCACAGCGCCGCCAGCAGCGGAGCCAGGGCGAACCACGCCAAACCCACCGCGTTATACGGCGGAAATAGCCCGGCCACCATCAGCGCGCTCAACAGGCCGCCCACCACACGAATCCATGGAAGATGCTTCCGCATGGCGGCGAGCATGCCCCAATCGGGTTACGAGGTCCACAGTGATGTGGCATTTGCCGGGATTCACAGGTGTTTTTTGACAGTTTGGGGGTGGTTTGAGAGATTCTTTTGGTTGACACCTTCCGGGGTGCCCCCCAAGCTCCGCACCCATGACCTCTTTACTCCATTCCGGGTTGGTCCCGATGCTGGCAAGTTCCGTCGATTTGGCGGTCGTCGATTACGCGATTTTGGCGATTTACGTCTTGGTCGTGGTAGCCATCGGGTTCGCGCTTTCGCGTTACATGAAGAGTTCGTCGGACTTCCTGACGTCGGCGCGGTCGATTCCCACCTGGGTGACGGGGCTGGCGTTCATTTCGGCCAACCTCGGGGCGCTGGAGTTGGTCGGCATGGCCGCATCCGGTGCGAAATACGGGGTGGCCACCGCGCATTTCTACTGGGTGGGAGCGATTCCGGCGATGGTCTTCCTGGCGGTGTTCATGATGCCGTTCTACTACGGATCGAAGGCGCGGTCGGTGCCGGAGTATCTCAAGATGCGCTTCGACGAGCGGGTGCGGGCGCTCAACTCGGTGGCTTTCGCGGTGATGACGCTGTTCGCCTCCGGGATTTCGATGAACGCGCTGGCCAAGCTGCTCAACCAGCTTCTCGGTTGGAACTACGATGCCGCGCTTTGGATTTGCTCCGGAGTGGTGCTGATCTACGTGCTCAAGGGCGGCCTGACCTCCGCCATTTACACCGAGGTGCTCCAGTTTTTCATGATCGTCCTCGGATTCGCGCCGGTGGTCTATCTCGGCCTGCAGGATGCGGGCGGTTGGGATGCGGTCACCAAGGCGCTCCAAGGCGTGGCCGCCGATCCGGGTTCGGTCCACATGGCGGTGCCCAAGGAAGCCTACGATCCCAACGCATGGACCAGCGCCTGGTCGCCGATGCTCGGTGGCTCCAGCAAGAACCCGATGGGTGTTGACTGGTTCGCGATGATCTTCGGTCTCGGATTCGTGCTGTCGTTCGGCTACTGGTGCACCAATTTCCTCGTGGTGCAACGCGCCATGGCCGCGAAAAACATGACCGCCGCGCGCAACACGCCGCTGGTCGCCGCCGTGCCGAAAATGGTGTTCCCAATCCTGGTGATCCTGCCGGGGATGATCGCGCTCGCGCTCACTTCGATGCCCAGCAAGGGCTACCGCATTCCGCCGCCGATTCTTGAGGACAAGGCGGTCGTGGCCGGTGCCGAGGCGGTGAAACAGGCGGCCGGGCTCGAAGCCGCCGCCGCCTATCAACTTGTGCGCGAGAAGACCAGTCTGGCCCAGAACGGCTTGAACAAGGAAACCGGCAAGGCGAAGAGCCTGCTCGCGCTGGATGAGGCGAAAGTGACCGCCCTGATCGCGGAATACGCGGCCAAGCTGCCCGCCGACATTGCCGCTCCGGCGTCCAAGGAAATCAAGGAGCATTTCGCCACCGCGCTGGCGGATACCAACAAGGACTACGACTACGACGGCGTGATCCTCTCGCTGGTGAAAAAATACTGCCCGCCCGGCCTGCTGGGCCTTGCTCTGACCGCGTTGCTGGCCTCGTTCATGTCCGGCATGGCCGGCAACGTCACGGCGTTCAACACCGTGTGGACCTACGACCTCTATCAGGCCTACATGGCTCCCAACAAGAGCGACTCGCACTATATGTGGATGGGCAAGGCGATCACCGTGGTCGGCATCGTGCTTTCCATCGCCTGCGCCTACTTCGCCAAACAATATAACAATGCGATGGACGTGATCCAGCTCGTGTTCGGGTTCGTCAACGCTCCGCTGTTCGCCACTTTCCTGCTCGGCATGTTCTGGGCGCGCACCACCAGCACGGGCGCGTTCCTCGGCCTCTTCGGCGGGATCGGCGGCTCCGCGGTTTTCCACGCCCTAACCACCGCCACCGGCAATATCGATGAAGCCGGGAAGCTCGTCAACGGCATGAAAGGCGGCTACGTGGCCGTCCTCCAGAAGTTCCCCAGCGAAATGGCCCAGAACTTCTGGTTGGCCGCCTTCGCGTTCATCATCTGCTTCGTGCTGACCGCCGGCATCTCGCTGATGGGCCGGCGCACCAAGACCGACGCCGAACTGAAAGGCCTGGTCTATTCGCTCACCCCGAAGGTGACCGCCGAAAACCAGCCGATCTATCTGACTCCCGGATTCCTCGGCGCGCTGCTGCTCGCCGGGTGCATCGCCCTCAACATCTACTTCTGGTAAACCGCCTCTTCCCGAAACCTCCAACCGAAAACCATCACTATGGGACTCGACCTTCGCAAACCCATCGGCATCTTCTTCCTCGTTCTCGGGATCATCCTCGCGGGCCAGGGCCTGATCACCAAAGGCTCCGAAATCTACGCCAAATCGCTCGGCATCAACATCAACCTCATCTGGGGCGGCGTCCTGATCGTCTTCGGAGCGCTGATGCTGGTTCCCGCCATGCTCAGCAAAGGCGAGTAGATCCGGCGGAGCGTTTTGTGAGCATCTCCGTAGCCGCGCTCGTTTCTCCGTAGCCGCGCTCGTGAGAGCGTGGCCTTTCGGGGTATCGCGCCTTCATTGCGGTCCCGTTGGTCCTGACTTCCGTGCGGGACATTTTCCGAGCCTCTGACAGCTTTTGCAGACCATCCGGCATTTGGATCATGGATCCGCGCTTGCCCGGCGTTACGGCGTGGCGTAGGCTTCCATCCGCCTCCGATCTCCTTCCATGACATCCCACTCCGAAACTCCAGCCCGTCCGAAGCATCCGTCCGTTTCTCCGGAATGCGCTTGCGCGGCGGGTGGTTTGCCGGACTGGGTGCCCGCGGAATCCGCCGATGATCCGCGCTTCGCTTGCCGGGTGATGCCGGGTGTGGACCCTGGCGCGGCAAGCCCCCGGCCCAAGCCGACGAAACGCCGCAAGCTCGAACTGGGCGATTATGTGGACGGCATTCTAACCGGAGATATCACGATTCTTTCGCGCGCCATCACGCTTGTGGAAAGCAACCGCCCCGAACACGAGGCGCTGGCCCAGCAGGTGCTAACGAGTGTGCTTCCCCACACCGGCAAATCGGTGCGCGTCGGCATCACCGGCGTCCCCGGCGCGGGGAAAAGCACACTGATAGAGGCGCTCGGCTGCCTGCTCTGCGAGCGTGGCCACCGCTTGGCGGTGCTGGCGGTGGACCCTTCGTCGAGCGTCACCGGCGGGTCGATCCTCGGCGACAAGACCCGGATGGAAAACTTGGTTAGACGGCCGCGGGCCTATATCCGCCCCTCGCCATCGGGCGGATCGTTAGGCGGCGTGGCCCGCAAGAGCCGGGAAACGATCCTGCTCTGCGAGGCCGCCGGATTCGATACCATCCTGGTGGAAACCGTAGGCGTGGGGCAAAACGAAGTGACCGTCCGCTCGATGGTGGATTTCTTCCTTCTCATCATGCTGTCCGGCGCGGGCGACGAATTGCAGGGCATGAAGAAAGGTGTGATCGAGATCGCCGATCTGCTGGCGGTCAACAAGGCCGACGGCGACAACGAAACGCGGGCGAAACTGGCCGCCGCCGAATACCGCCGGGTGTTGGATT
Organism: Verrucomicrobiota bacterium; assembly: GCA_017301995.1. Taxonomy (GTDB): domain Bacteria; phylum Verrucomicrobiota; class Verrucomicrobiia; order Verrucomicrobiales; family Akkermansiaceae; genus Luteolibacter. The sequence goes on from JAFLEH010000034.1 coordinate 74,034, forward strand.
TCCTGCAACCCGCCACGCCCGGATGGAAAACCGGGTGCACCACCTGTTCCGCGCTGATTCCGTCCACTCTAACCGCCCTGTGGGAGCGGGTGGAGGAGTTCGCCGGCATCACCCGCGCGTCCGGCGCCTTCGACGAACGCCGCCGCCAGCAATCGGTGGAGTGGCTCCACGCGATGGTTGAGGAAGAACTGCGCAACCGCTTTTTCCGCGATCCGAAAGTCCGCCACTTGCTGCCGGACATCGAACGGCAGGTCGCATCCAACAAACTCCCCCCCGCCACAGCCGCCCACCGGCTGCTGGACGCGGCGGGGTAGGGGAGGCTTCAGCCGCGCTCTCCGTACCCGCGCTCTCCGTAGCCGCGCTCGTGAGAGCGTGGCGCTCCAGGGACTCGCGCGGCCCTCGCGTCCACCTTCTCACGAAGGCGGCTACGAGGATGCTTTCTCCACCTCCGTTCCGTACCCGCGCTCGTCAGAGCGTGGCCATTCGTCCCATCACAACCCCAGCGTCGCGATCACCTTATCCTCCTTGATTTCGATTTTCCGGAGCACCAGCTTGGCGAGGCGCTGGGTGGTGTCGCGGTCGGTTAGTTGATAGACGGTGATCTCCGTCGCCCATTCCTCGGCGACGAGGTTGAGCCCTTCGGATAGAATGGCGAGGTGGTTCTGCGAGATTTTCAGCAGGTCGAGGCGCTCCACCCGCGCGTCGCGGAGCTGGAACGTGTGGGTTTCCGGCCGGTAACCGACGGCCGCGGTGATGGCGGCGCTTCCCTGATAGGTTTTCGAGAACCCTTTCACGCCAATCTCCGCGCCGGTGTCGAGCGAGATTCTGACCCGGTTGGATTCCGGCAGCAGCGTGGCCTTGGGATTGGAGTAGGTCACGCGGATGATCTTCAGATAGACCTTCTCTTTCGGAAATTTGCGGGCCAGCGCGTCATCGATCATTTCCTGGCTGATCGGCACCCGGACCGTGACCGGTTTTCCGTGCCGGGTGATCCGTCCGGCGAGAATGCCCGCCACGAGCAGAATGGCGAGGGTGGCATAGCGGAGAATCCTTTTTGTGTACATGGCGGTGGCGGTTTCACTGGACCGGTGCTAACAAGCGGGCGGCCCGGCAGGCGGCGCGGAACAGGAACGACCGGCGGGTGAACTCGTCCACAGCCACCTCGCGGGCGTGGCTGAAATCCACCGAGAGCATGTGTTCCACCTCGTCCACAAAGCCCTGGTCCGGCGAGAAGGCGGTGATCTCGAAGTTCAGGCGGAACGAGCGGTTGTCGAGGTTCGCCGTGCCGACCGCGGCGAGGCGGTCGTCGATGAGCATGACTTTCTGATGGAGAAATCCTCGCTGGTAGCGGAAGATCCTAACACCGAATGGGATCGACTGCTCGTAATAGGTGAAAGCGGACAGGCAGACCAGCAGGTGATCGGCGCGCTCGGGGATGAGAATCCGCACGTCCGCCCCGCGCAGCGCCGCGGCCTGAAGGGCGGTTAGGACCCCTTCGTCGGGCACGAAATACGGCGAGGCGATCCACAGCCGCTCGCGCGAGGAATTCGCGGCCTCCGCGACCAGCAACTGCCACGAATCCGCCGGGTCCGCGGGGCCGGTGGGGATGATCGCCGCCACTTGGTCGGCGGTTTCCGGATAGGTATTCCAGCGCAATTCCGGCACGGTTTCGGTGGCCCAGAACCAATCTTCCAGAAATACCATCTGCACCGCCTGTACGGCCGGGCCTTTCAGTTGCAGATGGGTGTCTCGCCAAGCGCCGAAGCGGATGTCGCGCCCCATGTATTCGTCGCCCACGTTGAGCCCGCCGAGAAACGCGACCTTGCCATCGACGACCACGATTTTCCGGTGGTTGCGGAAGTTCACCTGAAGCCTCGACCACCAATGGCGGTTGGTGCCGAAGGGTTCGCACAGAACGCCCGCCTCCCGCAGTTCCCGCAGATAGCGCCGCGGCAGCTTGTGAGAGCCGATCTCATCGAACAGGAAATAAACCTTCACTCCCGCGCGGGCGCGCTCGATCAGCGCCTGTTGGAAACGCGTGCCCAGTTGATCGTTTTTCACGATGAAAAACCCGACGCACAGATAGCTTTGGGCCTCCTTCATCTCGCGGAACACCCGCTCGAAGACCTCCTCGCCGTCGATCAGCAACTCCAGTTCGTTGCCGCGGGTAAACGGCAGACCGCCGAGGATCAGCGCGGCCTTGGCGAAGGCATCCTCGTCCGGAACGCGGATCTCGTAATGCCGCATCCGCTCGTGCATCGACTCCGCCAGCTTGCGGAGCCGCTGGTCTCCGGCACGCCGGGCCCTCACGTAGCCGGTGAAACGGCTGCGCCCCACAATCCAATACAGCGGAATCGCCAGATAGGGAAAGGTGATCAGCGAGACCACCCACGCCACGGTTCCCTGCGAGGTCCGCACATGCATCAGCGCGTGTAGCACATGCAGAATGCCAACAATCTCCAACGCCAGCCATGCCAGCAGGCTCAACAGGGTCAGGGTTTCTGGCGGAAGCTCCAGCACAGCGGCACCCTAGCCGGGCCTCTCCCGGATGTCCATCGGAAAGCCTCAAGCGGGGGGATAGGAAAACCAGAAAATCGGGAGGTTACGCATTATCCCGGGCGGCGGTCATCCGTCACCAGCACGAAGGACTTCCTCGATGTCGGCCAGATCCTGGAGTCGCCCGGCGGTTTGTTTCGCGAGAATAAGGTCATCCCGGCCGAGATAGGGAATGGGAAGATCGCGTTCCATCGAAATCACTTTTCGCTCCCATGCCGATGAAAATTCCAGGCCGGGAACGGTTGTGAGAAAATCAATCTGGCACGGCGGCACTCCCATGCAGAACTGGGTGCCTGGCACGGCGAAGTCCGCCTCATCCACGCCGATGAGCGGTAGACCAAAAGCCGCGAACGCCCTCATGAGTCTGCGTGCGTTCTCCGGCGATGGCTCGATCCATAGGTCCAAATCCTTGGTAAACCGCGGTTGGGCATGGTGGATAACGGCATACCCGCCCACCACCAGATGGCGCACCTCACTTTCGTTCAAGGCGCGTAACAGATCTCTGAAGTCGGAGTTCATCGGGGTGTGTTCCGTGCTGACTGGTCCAGTATTCAATCACCATCTCCCATGCCGCCTGACGTCGGGCTGCACCGTCGAGAGACTGCCAGTCACGCACCTGCTGGCGGCGCATTTCCTCGTGCGAGGAAAACTTGCGGATCGTCCACCGGGAGCGGTCAGGCGGTGGCTGGCATGGGGACTGCGGTTCCATTCGCAGCCACCGTAACCCCGGACACGCCGATCCGCAAGTTCATTCAAGCGGATCATGTGGCGATTTTCGTTGCGCTCCGGAAGTTTGCGGCTAGAGTGGTCCGCAACCTCAACCACCACTACCGATATGGGCATCATGGATTTCATCAAAGGCGAACTTCTCGAGATCATCGAGTTCATGGACGATTCAAGGGACACGCTTTCCTGGCGGTTCCCCGATGAAGACAAGGCGATCAAGAACGGCGCCCAACTGATCGTGCGCGAAAGCCAGATGGCGCAGTTCGTCTATCTGGGCCAATACGGCGATAGTTTCGGACCGGGAAAACACACGCTGGTGACCGATAACATCCCGGTTCTCAGCCGTTTGAAGGGCTGGAAATACGGCTTCGAATCGCCGTTCAAGGCGGATGTCTATTATGTCACGACGCGGTTGTTCACCGGCAACAAATGGGGGACCGCCAACCCGATCATGATGCGCGACAAGGACTTCGGCGTGGTCCGCCTGCGCGCGTTCGGGATTTTCGATTTCAAGATCGTGGACGCTCCCGTGTTTCTCAAGGAGGTGGCCGGCACCGATCATCATTTCCGGCTGGATGAATTCGCCGACACCATGCGCTCCCGGATTGTCAGCGTGTTCAGCGACGCGCTGGCTTCGTGCGGCGTTCCCGCGCTGGACGTGGCATCGCGTTATATGGAACTCGGCGACGCGCTGCTGCCGCTGATCAATCCGCAGGTGACCGCGAAATATGGCATCGAGATATCCTCGTTCATCGTGGAAAACGTCTCGGTTCCGCCCGAAGTGGAGGCCGCCATCGACAAGCGGTCGAGCATGTCGGTGATCGGCAATCTCAACGACTACGTGAAATTCCAGATGGCCGAGTCCATGGCCAAGGGCGGTGGCGACAGCGCAGCCGCCATGCCCGCGCAAATGGCGATGGGATTTGGACTGGCCCAGGAAATGGTCAAACAGATGCAGCAACCCGCTGCCACGCCGCCGCCGCTGCCCGGTGCCGCTCCGGCAGCCGCGCCCGCCCCTGCCTCGGCGCCACTCGATCTGCTCAGCCCGGCCCAGGCCGCGGAGTTGTTAGGTGTTGCCGAGTCGGATGTGATCGCCTCGCTGGAAGCCGGTGACATCAAGGGCAAGAAGATCGGCAGCGCCTACCGGATCAGCCGCAGCGCCATCGACGCGTTTCTCGCGCAGTAAGCGACGCCATGTCCGACTCCACCGGATCCGTTAGCGCGCTCCGCAAGCATCCCTGCCCGGAATGCGGCGGGGATGCGGTTTGGAACGCCGCCAAACAGGCGCTGGCCTGCCCGTATTGCGGAACGATTCTGCCATGGTCCGAGGGCGAGGACCCGATGGGCGCGGCAATCGTGGAGCACGACCTGTTGCGGGCCTTGGCCGAATCCGCGGACACCCCGCGCGGATTGGCGATGGAAACCCGGGCGGTGCGCTGCGAAAGCTGTCACGCGATCAGCCAGTTCGATGCCGACCGCGCGGCGCAGCGTTGCGATTTTTGCGGTTCGCCCGCGATCGTGCCCGCCGAGGACCTGCGCGACGCGATCACGCCGGAAAGCCTGCTGCCCGCCGCGGTGCCGGAACCGAGGGTCCGGGACCAGTTGCGGGAATGGTATCGCACCCGCTGGTTCGCGCCTAACAAGCTCAAGAGATCCGCCCTCACCGATACGCTGCACGGCATCTATCTCCCATATTGGACCTTCGACGCGAAGGTGGACGCCACCTGGACCGCGGAGTCCGGCTATCATTATTATGTGACCGAGCAGGTCCGTGGATCGGATGGAAAAATGCAGACCCGTCAGGTTCGCAAAACCCGCTGGGAACCCAGCGCTGGGGCGCTATCGCACTTTTTCGACGACGATCTGGTGCCGGGCACCACTGGCGTCCACACCGCGCTGTTGCGGAAGGTGGAGCCGTTTCCCACGCTGGAGGAACTGAAACCCTACGATCCCGCCTACGTCCGCGGCTGGACAGTGGAACGCTATCAGGTGGACCTGCGGCAGGCGGCTACGCTCAGCCAGGGGCAGATGGACGAGGCGCTCAGAGCGATGTGCGGCCGTCAGGTGCCCGGTGATACCTATCGGAACCTGGAGGTTTCCGCCGACTACCAGGGCCGCACGTTCAAACACATTCTGGTGCCGGTCTGGCTGGTGAGCTATACCTACGGCCCCAAGTCGTTCCAGGTGGTGGTCAACGGATTCACCGGCAAAATGGCCGGCGAACATCCGCTGAGCTGGATCAAGATCACCCTCGCCGTGCTGGCGTTCCTGATCGTGGCACTGGTGCTGTTCGCTCTGGCTTCGAAGTGATCCGCCACGTTTGCCGGTCAGTGCCGGAGGCATCCGCTGTCTAACGGAGCGCCGGTTTCAACCGGCACGGCCGAAGGCCCTCTTCGCCAGCCACCATCAGGCCTCCGCATGAAACGGAGATTCGCCCTTAACAACCGCCGGACATCGGGTGAGTTGACACGCCTTTCCCCGCTGGGTCGATTGGATGCCGATCTTCGCCGCCATCACCCGCTTCGCGGAAACCCTGGCCCTTCCCGGCATCGACGGCCAATCCGAGCACTTCCAAGCCATCCAACTCCGCGAGGCACTCGATGAAGCCATGCCCGCGCTCATCCGTGCCGGCGTCTCCCACGAACTCCGCAGCTCCCGCGACCAACGCGGCGCACACCTCATCCAATCCCTGCTCGCCGACATCGATTCTCTCCTCGGTTAATCCTAAACGCCTCCGCTTTTCACTCCGGGCAAAACCTGCGGCCCCTATTGTCGTCTTCCTTGCGATTCATCGTGAACCCGGACCACGAAAATCCAAGCCGAACACCTCAAGGCAAATCTCCCCATTGTATTCGTCCACTATTTCCTTTGCTCGAATCCTAAGCCGCTCAATAAGCCCCTTGAAATCCAGGAACTTTCCTGTATCCGGATCCTTCCACTTCTTTCGTGGCTTAACGCCGCATTTCGGGCACTCTGACGCATGCCCCCCATACGTAATCAGCAAGCATCCTGCTTTTCGATTTCGCTGCAATAGATATCGCTTCACCAGCTGATTCTCCAACGCATCTAAAAGTGGGCCAACTTTCCATGCCGGCTTTTCCCCAACCTTAATCTCGATGACAGACTGCAAATCAAAACCGGACACACTGAACTGAATATCCGTTCGTTTTCGATCTTTAACCTCGACTTCGCGAAAGATCTCATAGATTCCATTCGATGATTGCTTTAGGAACATGGCAATTGTCAATTGCATTTCCTCCTCACTGTCGATTCGCTGAAACGTCAGCAAGGGGACGGAATCACCCGTATCCAGATAGTCCTGTAGATCATCAAGTCTAGCCATCATCACGCGGAAAAGCGAGTCTCTATCGCGAGGCTTACACTCAAAGCGATTCTCAATTTGACAAATCTCTGAAATCGTGTATTCGCGATCGGCTCTATTCTCAGCCCTCATCTTCTGTCTCGCACGGAGGAATCCGGCGATTGAAGCACACACGGGATTTGCCGCAAGTCGTTCGATTTCCTGATCCGCAATAGCACCTTCGATTTCGATCAACTTGTTGACTAGGGATGAACGGGCTTGCTCCGCATCGTCTCGATCATTGGGCGTATAGGAAACACCCGATGGTCGCTCCTGGTCCTCCTCCGGCACGATATATGTGTAAGCCATTAGAATCAAGCGAGCTAAAGGTCTTGGATCACAACTGTCTCCGGCGGAGCCAATCCATGATGGTCGGTGGAAACGACCAAACAAACTCGCAAATAACCGAACGGCCGCGAGCTTCCGTTTGGGAGCCGGATGAGCTTCTATAGTCTCCTGCATCAGCCCAATAGCGGCGACCTCATCAATTAAAAACATAAGCCTCAACCACATCGAGGAGAACTTGGATTCAGGATCCTCCCGCAGTGTAGTCTCACAATATCTTCGCAACGAGGATTGCTGTTCCCCCGATACTTTTTCCCAACAAGATTGGATGATTCGGATCATTTCGGTCAGGTGATGGCTAGCCGAGCCATGTCCCTCTTCAGAGAGTTCAGAGGGAGTAGGCCAATCCAGCAAACAACTGATGGCTACATCGAGTAAGAGGAGCCTTAGTGCGGGACTGCCGTTCACCACATTCTGGAGAAGAGGCAAATGTGGAACCTTTGAGCACATGGACCACTGATTGCATAGTTCTCGACCCAAAACTTCTTTAACGATTTGCGGTCTGTCGAGAACAAGTCGCTCGATAAAGTTTGCTAACCCATTAATCTCTACCATGGCTATCCGGGTCGCCTGCCTAACTTCGTCGTCGGTGAGACGAGTTGTCCAGCCGGGCGTCTGCGATTCGATTGAAACACCTGTCAGCGCATAGATCCACGAATACGGAGTGCCCGAGCGATCTCCTTGTTGTTCGCTGAATGTCGTCACCTCCGCACGCCGCCAGTATTCAAGAAATCCCAAGGCAGCCGCGCCCCTGGTCTGTTCTGAGAACGCGGCATCCACTCCCTTGCCTTCGCCCCAGACGAGATACGAGCCGTTCTTTCCGCTGTCCGCCATCAACCACTCCAACATAAGATGTCGGTTGCGTGGTAGAACATCGCCCACAAAGCTGCGCCGAGGATCTTCAAGAATCGCACGCCTCCATTCTAGCCATCCTTCAAGACGCTTTTCCTCCTGGGTCTCCTGCATGCGCATAATCGCCTCCCACTCGTCTTCTTCCGGAGATCGATTCTTTGGAGCAAGGTAGCGATTCAAATAACAATCGATTACTCCGCCGTCACCACCGAGGGCTCTCAGTCCAGCCTCGTCCTCCTTGGGCCTGCCTTGCGCATTCCAAAATCGAACTCTCTCCAACAATGCGCTCAACCGAATACGCATGTCCGTTACTTCCGACCGAATCAATTCCTCTAGCCACAATATGTCGTCCTGCGTAAGTCCCCTGACCAGCGAGCGATGAACAACCAACGGTTCGTTGAGATTAGAGGGAAAATGGGTCAGCGCATACTCCAGTTCCCACTGAAAAAGGAGATTCCGCCCGATTCCCGTATCGGCAACCTGCTTCACCAACTCCTCGATCTTCGTGGTGCCACAGTAGTCTTTTCTTCGGAACCAAATTGCTGTTAGGCAGGCGAAGAAATGCGCCTTGCACTTGCGGTCTACTTTGGGGTCTTCGCTCGCTAAGCAAAGCACTTGGAGGGCAGGTGCCAACTCAGACCAGCGGCTTAGCGGATGGTAGTGGGCAGAGCCGGGTAATTGACTTCCCACGATTAATGCCGCCAACTCAGATTTCAACTCAGCCGTTTCTTGGGTGCCGGCAGAGAGCTTGTCGGCCAATCGCTGAATTGACTGTGCAAAATTACCTGCCACACCATCATCGCCGTCCGCGCGTGCTTCCAGCACCCTTTTCAACTGAATGATCGATAAGTATGTTGGAGCGAGTTCATCAATTATCTCAGCAAGTAGGGCAGAAGGCCAGTCCTTAGGGGCTTTAAGAATATTCCTAGCAATCTTACGAAGATGACTATTTTGATCACAGGCTACCAGCCCCATCACTGCCAATGCCCGGCAGTGATTCGAGTATTCAGATGTCATTGCCACTCTGGCAGCCATCTCCGAACAATCCACGATTCTCCCCTCTTTAACGAGAGCTAGAAGCAAGCAGAGCACGGAGTCTGATGCCGCACCGGAATCAAAGATCCTCGTTATGGACTGCGCCAACTGGGGGGCTGCGAACCGCTTAAGCGATGCAGAAGAAAAGGACAGAGATTTTCGACTATCACCCGAATGAATCTCCGTGATTCGGCTAAGGACTGCGATCTTGGCAGCAATGGGTAGATGCTCCGGGTCACCATCGGCAATCAACAGATCCGGCTCAATTTTCGTGATCTTAGATCTTACACGAGATCCGAACTCACTGGAATCCGAGGCTACCCAAACTGCGATTCCTCTCATGGTTGGCAACAGGAGATCCTCGCCAGAATCAGCTTTCGAGAATAGAAGGGCGGATAGTTTTCTGATCGAATCGTTGCCTGCCTTGGCGAGATTGAGGAGTCGATCTGCTGCTAGATATTCTTGAACATCTCGGCGGTGAAATCTGATCCTCCCGTAGGATGGTGGATCAAATGTCCGCAATCGAAGTAGGGCTTTGATATCAGGTGACGGCCAACTCCTTAGCAATTGCCTGGGGCATACACTAGTGCATCTTTCTCGTAATAACTGTGCATTTGGATCTATCCGCATTAACCCCGTCATAACCAGAAACTGTCGTAGATACCGTGCCAAATCAGCCACTAGGCGCATCCGTAGCCAGGTCAAATGCACACTAACCTCCTAATCGATGCACTAGCAAGTGTCGCCGAGACCGAGGTATCTTCAGAAACATTGAGCAAAGTTCGCTTTTTGGAAAGTGCAAGTGAAAGAGACAGGCGCTCTGCGCCCTCGCGCGCACTCTGTAGCGATAACTGGGATGATTCTCCGGGGCGTCCATCGCGTTCTCGCAGGGAAGCGACCAGAAAGGACTCAAGCTGCTCTTTGTATGTCCCCAAACTTCTCTTGTCACGCCACAGGGCGAGGAGCTCCAGAAGATCCTGAGGCTGCCTAGCAAAAGCCCAACGATCGTGGCTCTCAACCGCCTTCAGAAATTCATGAGCAATATCCGGGGCGCGTGTTCTTGCAAACTGCTCTATCTGGGCCCGTGTTAGTGTCCGGAACAGAAATACCTTCAATTCTTCTGGTTGGGCAGAAACTCCTCCGCCTAAATCTTCGGATTCAGCATTCGAGGACATCCGAGGATTGCTCCGGAGTGGAGCCAAGAAGCGCTCCTCACTCGTGGTGCTGAGCAATTCTGTTCGATCTGATACCGATACCCGTTCCTGGACTTTCGGTGCCGGCAATTGATCTAAGAAGTATCCGATATCGATCTTTCCCCAATCACTTGGACGGCATGAGACAATTAAGCGAGCGCGGTCTCGTGCCGCACCAATGGAATGACGGAGACCGTTTAGCGCCCTTCTGAAATCGCCGTCCTTAAGTTTCAGTTCGTCGACCGCGTCAAGAAAGAACCAAGCAGGCTCCCTGGAGGAGTCTCTCCATGCGGTAAACGCCAAAAGATGCTCTTCACGATCAAGCAATTGTTCAACGCTTTCATCAGCCAACATCTCAAGTTCCACAAACCAAGCGTTCTTTCCATCCTTTCGAAGTGCTAAACCTCGTTCTTTCATCTCGCGCGTTTTTCCTGCGCCGCCTTCTGCTAGAATAACAGTGCGGAACCTCTGCTCAAGGTCGCGCCATCCGGTTTGGCTTTGCTCGCCCCATAGTTCCCAGTCATATTTGCCATCTAAAGTGTCCGATTCGATCTCCTCTTTGCTTACTTCACGGAAGGTGCGGTTAAGTGGAACAAATTGGTCTTCGTTCATTGCTATTTGTCGCAATAGTGCTTTAAATGTGGAAGGTCGCTGCTTGGCGTTGGTCGGAATGCGGGATCGTGTTCCTTGCCGATGTTGGCCAGGGAAATCCCGAATGCAGAATTTTGAATATCGAATGAGGCGCTCATGGCTTTGTCGGCATCACATCCGGATACGGTCCGGGGAAGCGTTCGCCGTTGAAGTGGATCATGTGGTCGGAGTCATCGGCGATCCAGACTTCGGATTCCCAGGCGATGTGGGAGAGGAAGGATTGCATGGTGCGGCGGGTTTCGAAGGCGGTGACGAAGACGAGGCCCGCTTTGCAGCCGGCGAACAGGTCCTTGAGTTCCTTGCGGCGTTCTTCATCCACCGGGCCGGCGCTGGTGACGGCTTCGATGAGCAGGAGCCAGTTTCGTTTGGTGTCATGGACGATGACATCGGGAATCTTGGCGGCGGAATCCAGGTTGACGCCGAGCGCGGCCAAGGCTTTGGCATGGAGGTGGGCACCGTTTCGCTTGGGATCGCGGATGCCGAGAACGACCGCCCCGGGAGCCCAGCGGTCGCAGAAAACCTCAACGATGGCTTTGACAAGCACTCCCCAACGACCTCCGGATGAGCTACGGGCAGCACTGCGGCGCGGCCCGAACATGGAAGCCATGAAGTCAGCCACTGGTTTCGCCGTGAGGAACTGACCGAGTTCCTCCTGGCGACTTCCGGGGTCTGCTGTGGCCGCGATTTTCATGTCGTCATGCAGGCAAGCAAGGCCTATCCGTCCTTCGCGTTGCTTACGGGCTGGACTCTAGTGCAACGTTCCATTAGTTCGTGTGCATTTGTTTTTGATATGATTGAGTCAACTGGACGATGCGCCGCAGTTTCTCTGGACCTTTCGTCCAGACAAACGGGCCGCACGTCTTATTGTATTCG
>JAFLEH010000035.1 GCA_017301995.1 Verrucomicrobiota bacterium
CGCCGCAGCGGTGCCGCCGCCCGCCGCCCCGCCATCCCCCGCCCCACCGGTTCCGCAGGCGGACGGCTGGCCGTTCGATGCCGCGGAGGCCGCCCGCCGTCAGACCGCCGACGGTCCGCACGCGCGCAAATTCGATCTCGGCGACGGCGTGACCCTCGATCTGGTTAGAATACCCGCCGGTTCGTTCGTCGGTCTCGGCGGTGGCACGGCGCCCGCCCACCACACGGTTTCCGAGCCATTCTGGTTAGGCCGGTGCGAGGTCACCAACCGGCAGTACGGCCGTTTCGATTCCGGGCACGACAGCCGCATCGAGCGCGGCGATTTCCTCCAGTTCAGCGTGGCCGAGCGGGGCATCCCGGCCAATACCCCTGACCAGCCGGTGGTTAGAGTAAGTTGGAACCAGGCCGATGCCTTCTGCCGTTGGCTATCCGCGAAAACCGGCGAGCCCTGCTCGCTTCCCGACGAGACACGCTGGGAATACGCCTGCCGCGCCGGCAGCGACACACCGCTTTGGTATGGCGCGGCCGATGCCGACTTCGCCCGCTTCGCCAACCTGGCCGACCGCACACTCCGGACGATGCCCACGCTCGGCTGGGGTCTGCCCTCGGCCGCAGTGCCTCCGTGGCGCCCCGCCATCGAATCGGTGGATGATCATTTCCGCGTAGCTGCCCCGGTTGGATCCTACGCGGCGAACGCCTGGGGCCTCCACGACATGGCCGGAAACGTTTGGGAGTGGACCACCGGCGAGTTCTCTCCCGGTCGCAAGACCGTGCGCGGCGGTTCGTGGTCGGATAGACCGCAGCGCTCCACCACCCTGAGCCGCCAGGGATTCCGACCGTGGCAACCGCTCTATCACACCGGCTTCCGCGTGATGGTCGGCAAGACCGAAACCGGCGTCGCTACGGCTTCGCCCCGGTGATGTTCATCCTGAAATCGGAAGCTGGAATGCCCGGTGCATCCATTTTGCCACTGAACCGAGCGGACGCGAGATAGACTGGCGCGAAGCGGCAGCAACGAAGGGAGCCCGCCGAAAGGCAGGATCAAACACTGATGGAACCGTGGACACAGACAATCTTTATGGAAAAGGGAGGAACCACCAAAAAGCGAAGTCAGAGTTTGGTTTGGACGCCCCGAACCCACTTCCCAATCATCAGTGATTTCAGTCTCAGTCAGTGCTTTCAGTGGTAAAGTCCCTTCCCTATCAACCTTGAACTTCGGATCTCGGGTTCATTCCATCCCTGTCCGCCGTCTCACCCTTTCCCCAACATCTCATCCAACCGCTTTTCCGAGACTTTACCCACCACCGGCACGTCCGGGGCAAACAGGGAAACGCGGAATTCTTCCAGCAACCATCCGGCCTCCCAATGGCGCGGGTTTTCGGGCTCGGCGGTCCAGCGGCGGAACCATGGCTGCCACCATTGGCGCAGCCGCTCGGTTTTTTCGAGATCCTTCACCAAAGGCAGCGACTTGATCCGGCCGAGCCGCGAACGGATAGCCCTGAAGCGCCGCGGATAGTCGCAGATGCGGGCGAATCCGCCGTGCCACGCGAATCTCCCGCGCAGCAGCCAGGCGAGCTGTTCTTCGAGATCTTCCGCCACGGGGCCGAGGTTGCGGTCCTTGCGGTTGGCGGCGATGAAGGCGCGCACTTCCGGCAGGATTTCCATCACGCCGTCCAACGCGCGGCCCAGGGCGGCGGCGGCCTCATACCACCGGCCGCGGGCTTGGTCGGTGATCTTGCGGAAATCGTCGGGCGAACGCGGAAACACCCCGCCCGCCGCACCCTCGGCGGCTAACAGAATAAGGTCTTCCGGTTTCGTGCCTCCGGTTCCCAACCGCGGCAGTTCGACCTTCGCCAGCATGCCCATCGGAAACTTCTTTGCCAGATAGGCCACCTGATCCGGATGGGCCAGCCATAGCAGCCGCGCTCCACCCGCCCGGTGCGCCTCGCGCGCCTCCTCCGCGCATGAGAACGCCCTAACACCCACGGTTTTCCCCTCGTCCACCAGCGCGGGAAACGCCGGACCACCGGGCGTCTGGACCTTTTCCGGCAGCTTTTCGCCATCCCACGAACTGATGCCGCGGCGCTCGACCCGCGAATTCGCCGCGGCTTCGAACCGGCTGCGCATGCGACCCGCAAGCTTCAGCTTCAGCACCGCCACATCGTCGCCGAATGCCAGTTCGTTTCCGTCGTCATCGCAAACCCAAATCTTGGTAACCAGTTCGGGAGGCAGCCGTTCCGGATCGAAATCATCGGATGAAACGGCGGCGCCGGTGCGTTCGCGGAGATGCTCGGCCAGAGTTTCCAACAAAGGCGCGTCCTTTGGAGCCAGTTCCCACAGACCGGCGAATCCATCCACCATCGCCGCCACCGGCTGGCACACGCGGCGCAGGTCCTTTGGCAGCGAGCGGATCAGCGCCTCGGTGCGCTCGCGGAGGTTGCCATCCACGCCCCAGCCGGGCAGCCATTCGGGAAATCCGGGAAGTTGGTCGATGTGGACGCCGATGGAAATCCCGTCGTCGCGCTCACCGGGAGCGGCGTGATAGTAGAGCGGGTATTCGACGCCATCGTGGGTTAGAACGTCCGGAAACAGTTCCAGCCGGAATACCGTTAGATCGAGTTCCGAAACATCGGCGGCGGCCAACATCAGCCGGTCCTCGTGTTGTTCGAGCCACGAATGGAACGCGGCCGCGGTGTGGATCTCCGCCGGCACACGGTCCGCGAAAAACCGATAGAGCGCGTCCTCGCTCCACAGCACGCCCACGCGGCGCAGCTTGTGCTCGACCGCCTCCAGTTCCTCCTTCACCTCCGCCATGCGCTCCAAGAACCGGCATTTCCGGCGCAAACCGTTTCCTAACACCCCTTCGCGGACAAGCACCGAATGCGCCACCCGCGCGTCCACCCGCCCATAATGCACCCGCCTCCCGGCGACCACCGGCAGCCCGCCGCAAATCACCGTTTCCTTGCCATACACAGCCCCCTGGGCGGCATCCCAGTGCGCCTCGCCGAAGCGGCTGTGGCACAGGTGCGGCGCCACCTGCTCCACCCACTCGGGTTCGATGCGCGCGATCTTCCGCGCCCAAAGCCGCGACGTTTCCACCAACTCCATCCCTAACACCCAATCCCAGCGCTTGCCGGTATTGAACAGCCCGGAACCGGGAAACACCGCGAAAAATCCGCCCGACGCGCTCCGATAGGCCTTGTTTTCGCGATCCCACAACCCGAACTGCCGCGGCACCCCGGCCAGCAGCGCGCGGTGAATGTTCGGATAGGGAGCCCATCCGCCTTCCTTCTTCGCCAGACCGGGCATCGGGATGCCCCATTCGTCCGCCAGCAAGTCCGCCAGTTCGTCGCGGACGTTCGCCCACTCGATCACCCGGCGGGCGTTGAGAAACACCTGCCCGGCGTATTTCCGCAACTGGTTGCGCTGCCAGTGGCCCCGCGCGTCGCGAAACCGGGAAACGTCCTGCCACAATCTAACCACCGCGAGGAAATCACTGTCCGGATCGTTCCACCGGGCGTGCGCGGCGTCCGCCTCGCGCTGCTTCTCCGCAGGGCGCTCTTTCGGATCACTCGATTCCAACAACGCCACCACCGGCAGCACTTCGGGCAGACAATTTTCGTGCCGCGCCTCGATCAGCATCCGGCCCAACCGCGGATCGATGGGCAACCGCGCCATCTGCCACCCGGCATCGGTTAGTTTCCGCTCGCGGTTCAGCGCGCCAACCTCCCGCAAGGTCCGATAGCCCTCGGAAACCGCCTTCGGCGCTGGCGGATCGATGAACGGAAACTCGTCGATCTCCGGCAAATGCAGCGCCTTCATCCGCAGGATCACGCCCGCCAGCGAGCTGCGGCGGATCTCCGGGTCGGTGAATTCCGGCCGTTCGGTGAGTTCGTCCTCGTCGTAGAGGCGCACGCAGACGCCGTCGCGCACCCGGCCGCAGCGGCCCTTGCGCTGGCGGGCGCTGGCCTGGCTAACCGGTTCGATCTGGAGCCGCTGCACCCCGCGCCCCGGACTCCAGCGGCTGACGCGGGCCACTCCGGAGTCGATCACGCAATGGATCCGCGGGATAGTTAGAGAAGTCTCGGCCACATTGGTGGCCAGAATCACCCGGCGTTTCGGCCCCGGTTGGAAAACCCGCTGCTGATCGCCCAGCCCCAGCCGGGCGAACAACGGCAGAATCTCCGTGCGCGGGTATTGCCGCCCCTCCAACACCTCCGCGCAATCGCGGATTTCCCGCTCGCCGGGCAGGAACACCAGCACGTCGCCATCCGGATCCACCGCGCTCAGATCCTCCAGCGCGCGCGCCACATGGTGGGCCAGTTCCTCGTCATCCTTCGGCGGCAGGAAAAACTCGGCCACCGGAAACATCCGGCCCGGCGCCTCAATCACCGGCGCGGGCTTGCCGTCCTCGTCCGCGAAAAACTCCGCGAACGCCCCGGCATCCAGCGTGGCCGACGAGATCACCAGTTTCAAATCCCGACGCTTGGCCAGCAGACGTTTCACATATCCTATCAAAAAATCGATGTTGAGCGAGCGTTCGTGCGCCTCGTCGAGAATCAGCGCCCTGTATTGCCGAAGGCTCCGGTCGCCCTGGGTTTCCGCCAGTAGGATGCCGTCGGTCATGAACTTGATCCGGGTTTCCTGGGAAAGTTTCTCCTCGAACCGCACCTGATAGCCCACGAATCCGCCGAGCGGCACGCGCAGTTCCTCCGCCACGCGCCGCGCCACGCTGGCCGCGGCGATCCGGCGCGGCTGGGTACAACCGATCCTCCCCCGCCCTTCGCCCAGCGCCTCGGCCACCATTTTCGGAAGCTGGGTGGTTTTGCCCGATCCGGTCTCGCTCACCACCACAACCACCTGGTTTTCCCGGATGGCCGCGAGGATTTCCTCCCGGTGTTCCACCACCGGGAGTTCCTTGGGATAATTCCATGCCATCGCCGCATCCGCCATCGCGCGGCGGGTATAGGCGGCCTGCCGGAGAAACTCAAGCGGACGTTTTCAAACCGCGCCGCCCTGTAGCGTCGCGTCAATGATCGCCGCAGGCCCTCCGCGAGACCGGGTGAAGCCATTTGACCGCATGTTTTAAGGATTTCCGCCACGCATTGGCATCGACGCTCGCAGAGCGCCGCTACAAGCGTTCCATCCGCAAAATGCCCGCGAGAGCGTGATATCGAAACCGAAAATTCATCCTCCGGAGCCCACAACCGTCACCCGGAGCCGCAGGAAAAATCGCGAGGTGTTGGCGGCCGGAGTCGTCGCACGGAGGAGGACCGGGATGCGGCCCGAGATGTCGGGCGGGCCTGTCGCTTCGTTGGCAAACGGAACATCGGTCCATTCGATCAGGTCCGATGAAACCTGGAGCCATTCCCTAACACCATCCACATAGGGCCGCCGCCCGTAGCTCAAGGACGGATAGACGCTATCGCCAACCGTGACCCAACCGAAGCGCGGCCGATTGGCGGTATCGGCCGGATTGAAGTCGTCGCCGCCAGTTAGAAACTCGGCGAGCGCCGGGGTGCCGTCGTGGTCGGCATCGGCGGCGGGATCACCGGCGAAGATCGCGGCATCGGTGGTGCCGGGGTTGCCGCCGAGCTGTGCGCTGGCCCGCCAGTTGCCGGCCAAGGTGTGATCGGGCAGGGCGAACGGCTCAACAAGCACCAGGCTGAACCCGTTGCCATCGGGCGAGGTGGGCCACGGCGGCTGGTCGCTGTAGGTGAAATCGCGGATGGCAATGCCGGTGCCATAGGACAGTTTGATCCGCTCACCGCCGTTGGAGAGATTGTTTTCCGCATTGAGCCGATATTCGCCGGCGACGGGAAGCCCGCCGCCGTAGATGGCGGCGAAGGCGGTCGCATCGCGCACCACCAGCGCCCGGGCACCGGGCGCGAGGGTGGTGACAGCGGATCCGGCGAAATCGAAATCCACGCCTTTGGTGAAGCGGACGGGTGTCATGTCAAGCGCAAGAGGACCCACATTCATGACTTCGATGAATTCCAGATCCTCGTTGTCATTGGCGGGATGATAGGAAAACTCGCTGATGACCAGCGATTGCTGATAGAGCGACACGTCCGGCGCGGTGGCGGTGAATTGCAGCGGCTCCGACCAATGGCTCCAGCGGCCGGAGGCATCGCGATGCCGGACGCGCGCCCGATAGGTGTGGCCGACCCGCAGATCGAGCAGGGGCACGGCGGCCTGGTTTTGATAGGCCGTGAGCGCTCCGGAATCCCAAACCGGGGTGATTTCATAAATGGGCGGCGCGGCGGGATCGTAGGCGGGCGCCGTGGGATCGGTGATCTCGGCCAGACGCCATTGGATCGCGCCGAACGCTGCGGATCCGCCGTAGGCGGTGGTTTGCAGAACCACGCCATTGATCGGATAGCCGGGCGTGCCGGCGTAGGAGATCACCGGCGTGGCCGGGATGGCCGCATCGTTGGCGAGTTGGTCCAGATAGGCGCCGCGTCCGCCGGTTAGGGTGCTGCCGTTCACCGTATCGGCGGTGAACGCGAATGATTTCATTTCCACCGGCACGGTTTCCAGCGGATCCATCGACGCCTCGTAGCCGGCGGCGGCGGGAGCGCTCAGCCAGCGGTCGCGGTCGGCGAGGGAAAACGCGGCGATGTTCTCGGTGATCCGGTCGATGATATCATTGACGGTTTCCGGCTTCCATAACAGGTCGCGGCATTCGCGGGCGGTATTGCGGTATTCCAGGGTGAACGCGGTCTTCTCCGGGGCGGTGAAAATCGCGTGCTTGGCGAAGTCCTCCGCGACCCCTACCGTTAGACCGTCGTGATAGCCCACATACCACGAGGCGTCGTGGTCGTGGGGGATGTGGCGGAGTTTGCCTAACGGACTGGCGGCGTCCGGCATGAGATACCAGCCGCGGTTCTTCCAGTGGGTGGATTGCCAGCCGAAATCATAATGCCGGATCGCCTCGCAGATCGCGTGGTAGTGATACCATTGGTCCCAGTCCACGTTCGCGCGCAGCCATGTTTCGTCGCGCGCCGGCAGCAATTGGCTCTTGAGCGTGGTGAAATCCGAGTAATCGGCCACGGAATCGCGGGCCTGGTATTGTTGGAGATCGGCGGCGTTGGTGATGCCGTCCTTCCACTTGTAGATGTTTCCCTTGGGCAGCTTGCGGTTGTCCAGGAACGCGCCATCGAAGTCCTCGTAGAACATCGCCAGGCCGAAGAAGTCGCCGTGGTACTGGCCGTCAGCGCCGGACGGCGCTTCGTCGGTGCCGTCGATCACCCGCATGTGGGCGTGGTAATAGACCGGCGTGTCCACCCCGAACAGACGCCACAAGCGCGAGTTGGCGATTTCGCGGATCCCATACTCGGTGCCGCCGCCGAAGCGGGACATCTTGCCGGTGTTGAGTTTGCTCCACTTGTAGGGCAGCTTATCGCCGTTTTCGTCGCGGGCCTGGAAATGGTGACCGTCATTGAAGCGGAAACGCATCGAGCGTTTGCCGTTGCCGTAGTAACGGTCGTTGGCTTGCCGGAGCCGATAGCGGATGTGGTCGTAAACCACGCCGTCGCTGACGAACGCACCCTCCCAGTTGAACGCGGAACGGGCGTCGGTGTTGGATTTCGGAATCTGCCACGATGAATTTCCCAGGCTGGCGTAGGCGTAGCACTGGAGCAGGTCGGCATTGCGGGTGACGAGCGTGTGGAGCGGCAGGGTGGCCAACTCCGCCGCCGGATAGATATGCCCCGCGCCGTCCGGATGGACCGAGCGGGTGGCGGCGGTCCAGTCCGGCACGCCGTCATAACAGAAACACGCGAAGTTGAGCGACGGGTCATCGGCATACGGCACCCTAACCGAGGCTGCCAGCGTGTCGGCCGCGGCGATCCGGTAGCGCAGCAGCGTGCGGTTGGGTTGGGCGGGAACGGTGGCGCTGAAAATCCCGTCGCCCGCCGCCGCGTCGCCATCCAGCCCGGCGTCGTTCATCGGCAGGGTGAGCCAGTTCGCCGGATCCTCGAACGCGGGATTGGCGGCCAGCGGCGCGTTGGGCGTGGCTAACAAGGTCGCCGGCGCAAGCGGCAGCCAGGCCGGGACGTAGTTGCCCGGAGCCACCGTTTGATAGAGCAGCGACACCGACGCCACCCCGTCCGGATCGGTGATTTTCGCGCTAACAAGCACCGGCTGCGAGGACGTCGGCTGTTCCGGAAAATGCGCCACCTGCCGGATCTGCGGCGGGGCGTTCGGGGCGAACACCGCGTTTTGTGCACCCGGCGTGGGCGCGGAAGATCTCCAACTGCCGCCGAGACTGTTGTCCAGCGACGGATGGATGAGCTGCATCGAAAGTCCGCCGCCTGCCGCGCCCACCGGCCACGGGAATTCGGGTTTGTAAGCCACCTCATCGACCCGCGCGCCGTTCGCATCCGTCAGGCGCAGCGTTTCACCTTCATTAGACAAACTCCCGGCCAGCGCCAGCATCGGAATCCCCAGCTGGGCCGCCGGAACCGAACTGACGATGGTCAGAGCGTCCATGTGCGCGGCCGCCAGGCGGGTGTGGATGCCATTCCATGCGGTCGGGTTCGAATCGCCGCCATTGGCGGACATCCGCTTGATGCCGAGATTGATGTTCTGGAGCGCGGCCACCGGCTTCAGCGTGTCGGTCACCGGCGTGCCGTTGCTGTCGGCCAACTGTTGGATAAACAGGCTGCCCGCACCATCCCCGGCGTTGGCGGACGGATCCACCCGCAGTTCGCAATACCAGGTGGTGGAGGACGCGCCGAGACCGGCCGCGCTGGTGGTGGTGGTTCCCTGCGCCGCCTGGCGGACGAACCAGTTGTTCGATAGAAACCCGAACTCGATGCCGAACTCGCCGGCGGCGTCGGCCGGGTCGATGCGGCCGTTGGCGTTGGCATCCACGCCAAGCCCGAGCGTGGTGGCGGCGGTGTTCTTGATCCGCCCGACCAATGAGAGCCTCAGCGAGGTGGCATTGGCCGGAATCGCGTAGGAAAACGTGGCGTTGCTCCGCCGGGTGGCGGTGAAAACGGTGGTGCTGCCCGAATAGCCGCGGTTGCCGGCGATCCCCGGCAGCGCGAGATCGTTCCGGACCGTTAGAGCGGTCCCGCCGCCAAGCTGGATCCAGTTATCCTGGCCGCCGAGTACCGTACCGGGGCTGGGTGAACCGGTGGTGGCGGAATAGTCGTAGATCACCGATGTTTCGGTCTGCGCCCCCGGCGGCCACTTCGCCAGTGCCGCCGCGGGGTTCTCGCAAAGCAGCACATACCCGCCTGCGGCCGCGACGGTTCCCGAGGGAAATGTGAAACCACCCGTCCCGGACACCGTCCATCCGGATAGGTCCACCGGAAGCGCCCCCGCGTTGTGGATCTCCACGAACTCCACCCGGCTGGTTTTCGGTTCCGGGGCGTAGTGGATCTCGTTGATCACCATCTGCGCCCCGCCGAAACCCGCCGCGCACAGCCACGCGGCGGACATACGGGACCAACTGGCATATATGTTTCCCATTGCTATGGAGCGACGGTCACTTTCAGGCGGGCGAATTTGGCCGGACTGTTGCGCGGAACCGTCAGCGTCACCGTGTCATATCCCGGGTCGTCGCCCGGCGCGGCGGGGTTCTCGATCACCGACACACCGCCGGATCCGGCGGAGCCCACGACATAGGGGCTGCCGTCCGCGTCCCAGTTCACCAGATCGTTGCTGGTTTCTATCCAAACGGATACATCCGGAGTTTCCGAAGCGTCGCTGCGGTTGAAGCTGAAGGTGAAATCCCCGCCGGCCGCGCTGCCGGTGATTCCCCCGGCGGAGGCGGCCTTGGGGTCGGTCCCCAACACATATTCGACCGCGTTTTTCACGCCGTCTTTGTCATCATCCGCGTCGGCGGCTCCGACGCCATGGGTGGCCGCCCATCCGGCGTATCCGGCGGGAGGATTGGCGGATGTCACGCGGATGTTGTCCAGTTTGGCTCCGCCGGTCAGACGGATGAAGATGCCATCCGACAGCTCGGGAGAGGATCCGAACTGCGCGTCCGTGACCGTAAAGGTCCATGGTTGGACGCCGCCGGTGGCGGCATCAAAGTCGAAATCCGCGCCGGTCGTCAGGTTTCTAACCGCCATGACCACCGACCGGTTGCCGCCCATGCTCTCGCTGATGGTGATGTTGAACCGATACCATTGCCCGGCGGCTCCGGTGAAACCCGTTCCGAAGTTCTCCGTTCCGAATGCCGCGTTCCGGTATTGGAAACGTGCAGGCGTGCCACCTACCCCGAACGCCATCCCGCTGTCCGCACCATCGAACAAGCCGTCGCCGTCCTTGTCGTCCATGAAACCGACGCTGATGCCGCTGGAGTATTGGGCGTCGAACGAGATGCTGTTCTGCCCGCTGCGGAGGATCGCGTTCCGGTTGCCGCCAACATAGGTTCCCGATCCATTGGTGGTCGCCGCATGGCCGCCGCGGTACTCTCCGCTTGATGCGGTGACGGTGGTCCGGGCCGGACTGGAGGATGTGGAGCGGGACCAACCGTTGGTGCCGTCAAACGGGCTGCTATCCGCCGTTCCCGGGCTAACCGAAAAATCGTCTGATTCCGGATAGGTTTCGTCGGGCTCAAAGCGGATGGTTCCCGCAACCGGCGAACTGACCGGCCACAGCACGACCTTTCCGGCCTCGGTGGTATCGAGTTCATAGCCGGTCGGCACGGTTCCGAAGGCTCCCGTCAAATTGCCGGTGTAGGTCGCTACGACGTGGTTGGCCGACGTGGTGGGGTTGATGACGTTCAGCGAGAGGATGGAATTTGTGAGATCGAGGTTGCCGGTGATCGCAAGGCGGTCGGACTGGGTGCCATCGATATCGCAGATATAGGTTCCCGGCAGCGTGCAGGCGCCTGTCGCCAGCGTGGCGACTCCGGGGCCGGGCGAAATCGTGCCGTTGATGGTGACCGGACCGGCGATTGAGCCGGTCCCGGACAGGACGCTTCCCGGCTCGGCAAACACGCCCCCAGAGCCAAGTGATCCGTTCACCAGCAAGGTGCCGCCCATCAGCGAGGTCTCGCCGGAGTTGGCGTTCGCATTTGAAATGGTTAGAGAACCGGTTCCCTTCTTGGTGATGGAGGCGCCCAAGGCCAACCCACCCGTGCCAGCAAAGGTAAAGTCCCCAGCCGAATCGACGGTCACCGTACTCGGTACCAGCGTGCCCTCGAGATTGATGGTCCCTGTCGGGGATGAACCGCCAAATTCCACGTGGTCGTAGTTTTTGAAGACGTCCGGGCTGGCGCCGTTGAGGAAATTCACATCGTCGTCCAGATTCCAGATTCCGGTGGCGCTGGCGTTGCTCCACTGCAAGTGCGCGCCCACCCCGGTTACAGATACCTGGATCGTGTCGCCATTGACGATTTCCGCGGTGCCGGTGACCCGCGCCGAGCCCATATCGCTGAAATCCGCAACCAATGCCGCCGTTCCGGTGATCGTAGCCGGTGGGACCAACATCACCACCGGATAGCTTCCCACCTCGGGCGGCGCGGTGAAAACCGGGGTGATCGTCACGGTGCCGCCGGTGAGGGTGATCGAATCGGCCACCAGCAACGCGTCGGTACCGACCAGCGAGGTATCGATCGGAGCGGCAAGGCGGGAACCATCCTCGAGCGTGAGCGCCTTCAGATCCCTGCCCACGGAAGCGATCCGCAAGGATGCCCCGGTCTTCACGGTAACGGCGGAGTTCGGCATCCCCTCGGGAACGATCAGGCTGCCACCCTCAATCATCGTGGGTCCGCTGTGGGTGGATGGCCCGCCCAAGGTCTGGGATCCCGTGCCGATCTTGGTTAGAGCGACGGTTCCCGCGCCATCCCTAACCGTCCCGGCGAATGTCGCGGTCAAATTGGCGTCGCCAAGCGTCAGCGTGGCGGTGCTTGCGGCGGACTGGTTCTGGACGAAGGAAAACGCGTTTCCGGTTAGACCATTGATGGTTTCGCTCTTGCCATTGAGGTCCAGCGTGCCGGTCACGCTGGCCGATACGCCATTGACGATCAGATTGGCCTTGCCAGTGCCGTTGGCGATGGCGGTGTCGGTGGTGGCGGTATTCAGCTTGAGTGTGCCGCTGTTGACCTTCCATGCCCCGCCGCTTTGCGCCGCGGTTTGGATGGTGGCGATGCTGGTGGTGCTGGGACCATTCTGCACGAACGTTCCGGAAAATCCGGACATATCGCCGGAGAACCTCACCTCGGACGAAGCGGAACCCGCTACCGCCACATAGCGGGTCAGTTCCGCCGATCCGGTGATCGCACCGGTCAGGTCCATCACCTGCAAGCCCGCGGTGGCGGCATTGGTCGCCAATCCGCTGTTGGACGCGACATCGATCCCCCTTGCAAAGACGCTCGTCACCGCCGAACCGCCACTCATGAACAACGCTCCGCCCTTGAGCACCAGTTTGTTCGACGCGGCTCCCAGGTTGTTTCCCAAACCCAGATTGCCTCCGACCAGAATCACGTCACCCGTGAAGTTGTTGTTCGCATTGGTGAAGGCGAACCGTCCGCTGGTTCCCGGCGTGGTGATATTGCTTCCGTGGCGGACCACCACCCCGCCGGTTGGCGCGCCGGTGATCTTGGCGTTGAAGTTGTTGTTGAGGAAGCCGTTGGTCGTTCCATCAATCGCGGGAAAGCTATCGGAATAACTCCCGCCGAAGGTGATCGCGAAGTCGTTTTGGGTGTTGCTGGCTCCTATATCGTAGCGGGAATTCGAGCCGACCCCGCCGATCAGGATGCGGATCTGGTTGACGGTGACGTTCGTTCCGATGGTGACGATCCGGTTGCCGCCGCTGCCCACATAGGTCCCGCCGAAAACCGCGCTATCGAGGTTCGCGTTGTTCCATGCGACACGGGGTTGTCCCGCTCCTTGGTCCCAGTTGAGGTTGCTGGTGTTCCATGTGGCGGATTGATAGGTGGAAACACCGTCGCCGGTGCCGCCGACGCCGGCGCCATCCCAATAGAGATCGGCGGCGGATGCGGTTCCTATTGCGGCCAGCAGGCCCGAGGCGACAACTGGAAAAAGCGGCGATACAAAGCGGTTGCGGGGGTGGGGTTTCATGGAGAATTGTCTGACTGGTGGAAATAATGACGGATCGGGTATGTTCCGAAACACCCCGACTGACATGTGCGAATAAGCCTCGATCAGGAGAATTCGCGGTTTTTTTCGCATCTCGCGCCGATTTCCCGTGAATTCCGGGTTCCCGTGGCTTATTCAACGGCGAGCGCGAATCGCCCGACCGCGCCGCTTCCGCCCATGACCCGGGAAACCTCCGAGCCTAACCGCGAATTCCTCGAACTGCTGTTGCCCAACCAGCGGTCGCTGCGGAATTTCCTGTACAGCATCCATCCGCAGGCCCAGGACCTGGACGACCTGATGCAGGAGACCTGCCTCTCGCTGTGGAACAAGTTCGGCACCTTCGACCACTCCCGCGAGTTTCTGCCGTGGGCCATGCGGCTCGCCTATTTCGAGGTGCTGCGTTTCCGCAAGGACCGCAGCCGCGACCGTTTGGTGTTCTCGGATGAAATGGTCGAGCAATTGGCCGAGGAAACGATCGACTCGCCCGGCGAGGACCGCATGCGCGAGGCACTCGCCCATTGCCTCGGGAAACTCGATGAAAAGGCGCGCAAGGTTCTGGAGGCGCGCTACGCCCGCGGCACGTCGATCCAGGATCTGGCGGAGGCTCGCAACGAATCGCCGCACCGGCTCTATCGGATTCTGGAGAAATCCCAGGCCTCGCTCGTGGCCTGCGTGCAGCGCCAGCTCCGCCATGGCTCCGATCTTCCCTCACCCACACCCGCCTCCTGATGTCGCCCGCCCACCCCGCCAAATCCCTGAACGACCTCCTGGCACGGCTCGCCGACGGCGAACTATCCGAACAAGAGGCGGTCGCTCTCGAAATCCTGCTCCAACAGAGCGCGGAGAACCGCGCCCACTACCGGACGTTTCTGGCGGTCCATCAGGCGCTCCAGGAGTCGTTCCAATCGGATGCGGAAACGCCGTTTCCCATCCCGGCCCGTCGCGCGAGATCCTGGGGCTGGATCGCCGCCGCCGCCGCGGTCGTGTTGGCAACCGCCGCCGTCTGGCACGCGCTCCTTCCCCACGGAACACCACCGGTCGCCGGCAAACCAGCCACCGCGCCCACCACCAAACCGGTGCTCGCCGTGGTGGCGGCCGCCGAGGGTGTGGAATGGAACCTCCCCTGTCCCGCCGATGCCGGCACCCAACTTCCGGCGGGACCCGCGAATCTGACAAAAGGCGAACTGGTCCTCACCCTCGCCAACGGCCAGACGGTTTCCCTCCGCGGTCCGGCCTCGTTCAATCTCGTCAGCGAACGCGAGGTGGACTTTCTATCCGGCGTGATCGGGGTCAAACAGGAACCCAGCCAGGGGATTTTCGTGGTCCGGCTCCCCAAGGGCGCGGTGGTTTGCTCGTCGGCGGAGTATTCCATCCATACCCGCTCGGACGGAGTGTCGTCGCTGTTCGTGTTCAGCGGCACCACCAGCGCGTCCACCGTGGACCGCAACGGCCGCAGCCGCGAGGAGGCGGTCGTCGTTAAAGGCGGATCCCTCGATATCTCCGAACGCTTGGTCCGCTGCTCCCTGCCCGGTGGCGATTTTTCCCGCGTCCCCCGCCCGCTGCCAACCCATGAGTCCGTCGCGGACCAATCCTACGCCGACGCCGTGGCCGCGGATTCTCCCGTCGCGTCCTGGCGGTTCGAGGAAACGGACGCCAAGGGATCGGTTCGCCCCACCCATGGCAGCCAGCCGCTCGATCTAAGGGAAAACGCCACCCTCGCGGGTCCTCCGGGGCGGCGGTTCCTCGCCGTGGACGACAACCGGCGCCGTGGCTTCGCCTACACCGCCGGTCCCGCCGTGCCACTCACCCGCGAGGGCTTCACCGTCGAGTGCCTGGTCTTCTCCGCCACCGAAAGCTACTCCAGCGCCGTCATCCTCGAATCCGCGACCACCCCGCCTCCGACCAAAGGATCCATCCACCACGCCCCGCAAATCTGCGCCATCGAACGGATGGGCCGCATGGGCGAGAAAATCGGCCACATTCACCCGGACTACGCGCTGCGTTCGGTCCTCCGCTTCCCCGCCGGCTACGAAGGCGGCACCAATGTCTATTCCAGCAAGTCCCACCTCCTCCATGCCTGGCACCACGCCGCCCTCACCTACGACGGCTCCGTCATGCGCCTCTACCTCGACGGCCTGCCCACCGACGAGGCCGCCACCATATCCCAATGGACCGGCGACACCGTCAGGGTCGTGGTAGGCCGCCTCCAGCCGATGCCCCAGGACGAACTCCGCCAATGGATCGGCGGCATCGACGAAGTCGCGATCTATCCGCGCCCCCTGCCCCCGGATGCCATCCTGCGCCACTCCCAAGCCCTGCGGAGGCGGTGAATCAACCCAAAATACTTGGGATTTCTCAACAATTTCCGCTTGCCGATCCCGGTAAAGACGATGTACATTCGCGGCGCACCGTTTTTGTTCCCGCATGGCTCATGCCAGTCCGTCATTTTCCCGCGGTGGTCGAAATTTGGCCACAAATCCTCCACGCCCATCGTTTTTTCGCGGGTGGCTTGGACCGGCGTTTTTGGGTTTCTCCCTGATCCCGCTTACGGCACAGGACAATCACCCGGCCTCCCCTGAGGCTCCCGCCGTCACCCGCAACACCACGTTTTCGGCCGATTTCCTCGATACCCTGGCGCCCGGAGATGCCAAACCAATCCGCCTGACCCTTCCGACCGGACAATCGGTGATCGGGACGGCCGACACGGTGAAACGCGATGAAGCCAACCACGTGACCAAGCTCTCCGGAACCCTCCAACATCCCGAACCCGGCGATTTCGACTTCCGGCGCGGCACCGGAAAGGACGGAGCCGTTTCCCTAAACGGATCGCTGCGTTTCACCTCCACCTCCACGGTGTGGAATATCCAAGCGGCGGGAAAACCCGGCCGTTTCGGGTTCGTCGCAGCCCCGGCGGACGACGCGTTCCGCCCGCGCAACATGGTGCTGCCCTCGCAGGTGCCGAAAGGCGCGGCGACTCCATCCGAAGCCCGCGACGCCGCCGAAGACCA
The DNA here is from genome assembly GCA_017301995.1 of Verrucomicrobiota bacterium. Classification (GTDB taxonomy): domain Bacteria; phylum Verrucomicrobiota; class Verrucomicrobiia; order Verrucomicrobiales; family Akkermansiaceae; genus Luteolibacter. The sequence continues at coordinate 16,072 of JAFLEH010000035.1, forward strand.
ACTCCGGAAATCCTTGAAAATCGAACAACCCGCCCCCGGCCGATTGCGGATCGGCGTGGTGGAGATTCACAAGGACACGCGCTCGGTGACGTTTCCCGCCACCATGAACCAGCGCGAGGGCGTGGTCGAATACGCGGTGGTCACCCGAACCGGGAAAACCCATGAGTCGCTATTTACCACGGCGGCCGCGCCCAAGGATGTCCATCTGGCGCTGTTGCTGTTGGGCGTGAAACCGCAACCGTGCCCGGCGGAGCCGACGCAAGGCGCGGAAGTCCCCGCCGCCGCGGCCGCGAAAATCACCGTGGAGTGGGATCAGAACGGCTCCGGTCAAACGCACAACCTATCCGAACTGGTGGGCGTCCGCCCCGATGGCGCGTCCGCACCACCAAAGCCGCTCGATATCCGCCTCTGGCAGTGCACCGGCTCCAAGTTCAACCGCGCCGGATTCGCCGCCGAACTCGAAGGGTCCATCATCTCGCTCATCACCGACGACCTCGCGCTGATCAACAATCCCGCCAGCGACCGCGCCAACGACGATTCGCATTTTCCCAACACCGCCTCGCTGCCGCCCGTCGGCACGACGGTGACCATCCGCATCTCGCCTCCCCTACCCGCCTCTCTGCCAAATAAACCCGACACCCCATGAATCCGCGCCGCCTATCCATCCTGCCGTTGCTCGGTCTGTTAGCCGCCTCGGGCGTTTCCAACACCCGCGCCGCCTTCGACCTCGAGGCGTGGAAAACCCAATACGGAACGTCCCTGACGCCCTCACAGTTCTACACGACCCGCCCGGGCCCCTGGGGAGACTATTTCAGCAACTCTTCTGCCGATTGCGCGAACGCGACCTTCCTCTATCTGGGACCGCTCGGGATCAAGGCCCGTCCGCACGACCAGGCGCTGTCCACCGCGGTATTCGCCGCGCTCTATCCGACCTCGCTGGTCGATGCCTCCGGTCTGGTCCAGAACGCGTTCACCGTGCTGGACATTCCGGCCGGCGCTCCGGCCGATGGCTCGCTCTATCCGGGAGATATCATTTTGGAAATCGAGGACCAGCGGATCAAGACCGCCACCGATGTCAGTTTCCCCTTCCCGATCCAGGCCCAAAGCTCGCGCGGGCTTGAAATCCACGCCGGCCAGCTCGTGGACGCCGCCGAAGGCCGCGGCGCGGTGAAAATCAAGGTGATCCGCGGTGCCCTGACCACATGGTCGGGCACCACCATGACCGCGCCCTCCACCAGTGCGGAGATCACCGTGGATGTCACCGGCCGCGACTTTGTCCGGCTCACCACGGTTTCCGCCTCCAACACGCTCACCAACTGGATCAATCCGCGCCTCGAAAACGGATCGGGAGGAACGCTCTATCTGAACGCGCAGACCATCAGCCAGAAGTCAGGCCATGCCTCGCCCCAAATGGGCAAGGATGCCACCGGCGCGACGGTCTATGACGGCGCAACCGCGATCACCAACTGCATCGGCACCCGCTCCCATTCGATGATCGAGTATGCGGTCCCGGCCGGCTATACCACGCTCAAATTCAAGGTCCAGAGCAGCGGTTCCGGAACCATTCTGCCCTCCGTGGGCGTCCGCAACACCACTCTAACCACCACCCCGCCGAATCCTCGCCAATACGATCCGCAGGGCGCGCCGGTTCTGGCCCCGGAGGTCACTCCCTACCTCGCCACCGTCGAGTTTTCCATCCCGGAGATCGGATCGTTCGGCGGCAGCTACGACCCTAACAACCAGAAGGTCGCCAACTACAGCGCGATCCTCGCCCACCGCCTCGCCCGCGAGCAGAACGCGGACGGTTCATGGTCATCGGCCGGCGGCGACTATGCCAACGGTCATTTCCGCACCGCACTCGGAGGACTCGGTCTGCTTGCCACCGGCGATCCGCAATACGCCACCCACATCCAGAAAGCGGCCGCCTACGTGGCCGCCAACGATCCCGGCGGCTGGGCCTATCCGCGCGGCACCCGCCTGATGTTCCTGGCGGAATATTATCTCCGGACAAGGGATGCCTCAATCCTGCCCGGGCTCCAACAGGCGGTCAATGACGCCGAATGGGTCATCGCCGGGGATTTCACCTGCGGCCACGGCCTGAACATGGGCTACGGCGGCTCGGGCTACATCGGGGCCACCGGGACCATCGCCACCGGCCTTGCCATCGCCTCGAAATGCCCGGTGATCGTGGACACGTGGAAACTCGACAACATGCTGGAGCGCATCCAGGAACTCGCCGGCGGAAACGGTGGCGGCTTGCCCTATTCCCGCGGCGGGATCGGCCGTTCGACCTTTCCTGAAACACCCTCTAACGGACAATCCTACTCGTGCGGCGCCGGCGGCGTGCTCGCCTCAAACATCCGCGGCGGCCCGCAATACATCCACGAGCTGTTCCGCAAGAAATTCGGCAACGCCACCACCTACGGCGACGCCGACGGCGGCCACGCCTCGGAAGCGCTCACGTTCATCATGGGATCGCTGGCCTGCGGCATCTGGGGCGAGGATTCGCACGCGGCCAACATGAGCCGTTTCCTGTGGCGGCTCACCCTCAAGCGCGACTACTCGGGCTGGATCAACCTCAACACCAACCGCCTCGAATACCACGGCGGCGACGGCGGCTGCCATGGCGGCCCCACCTACGACACCGGCGGTTATCTGATTCTCCTGAACAACCACAAACACAACCTGGCGATCACCGGCAAGCCGGAAGCCCAGGCCACCGTGTTCCCCGACACCCCGCCCACCTACGATGTGGACCGCAAGCTCTACTGGCGCGTCCTCAACGATTGGAACATGGCCGAGGCGGCGCTGGGAGCCAAATTCCCCAACTCGCTCCAACCGAAACTCGCCGAACTGCGCGCGATGCCGCTCGGTTCCGACCTCGCCACCCGCACGCTCGCGTTTCTCCAGCGCGAAGGCCTCGCCGCCGCCACCCTGGTCAACGGGATCTCCGGCCTAACCAGCCCGGAAAAGCAATACTACTGCGAAATGCTGCTGGGCATCGGCCACGACATCACCGCCGTCAGTATCGACGATCCGGTGCCCACCAGCGGCCTATCCAACTATCGGTTCTCGCTCAACGGCTACAACGCCACCACCACGTGGGACGCTTGGGGCGGCCCCACACTAACCACCGATCCGGCGTCCAACACCCGCATGACCGGAACCGTCACCCTGACCGATCCATCCGGGACCTACCTGGCGACGCCGCGCGTTCTCAACTTTGCCCCCGGCACTCTCAATCCCACCACTGACTTCCAGGTGCCCGTGGACCAGCAGATCACCTTCACCGCCACCTTCAACTACACCGTCGGCGGCAGCCTCGCGATCAGCTACACGAAAGATATCATTATCAACCCGGCGGTCCCCTTCAATGTGGACTCCCGCGCCGGAAACTACACCAACGTCCGCAAGGTCTGGATCCCCGGCAACTGCCCGATTCCCTTTGAAAAGTGGGTTATGCCCGTCCAACTCCCATCCGGCATCACCCTTCCCGGCGCCAGCAAAAACGAAGGGGATATCGGTTTCCACACCTATGACAACGGCACGCTCGTCACCGCCGACTCCACCTACAAGTCCCGCATCCGCGGCAAGCCCGCGGGGTATTGGGCGGTTTCCGGCGACCGCTGGGGCGAGTGCCCCATCCTCGGCACCAACCTGCTTTCCGGAGCCGTTCTGACAACCAACGCCGTGAGCGGCGTGAACCCGACCACCGCCACCTGCGGCGGAAATGTGACGTCGGACAGCGGCTGGCCGGTCACCCAGCGCGGCGTCTGCTGGAGCACCAACCCCTATCCGACCATCTACGACGCGAAAACCGTCAACGGCGCGGCGACCGGGTCGTTTACCGCCTCCCTAACCGGACTGGAACCCGGCACGGTCTATCATGTCCGCGCCTACGCCACCAATGCGATCGGCACCTCCTATGGCACCAACGTTTCCTTCACCACCGGCGGCACCAGCGGCGTGTGGACCACCACCGGCGGCGGCTCCTGGACCAACGCAGCGAATTGGCAGGGCGGCACCGACGCCAGCGGTGCGGACGGCACCGCGAACTTCGGCACCGTCACACCGGCCGCCGACGCCACCGTCACCCTCGACGGCAACCGCTCCATCGGATCGATCGTCTTCGGCAACGCGGGATTCTCCAACAACTGGATCGTCGCTCCGGGAACGGGCGGCAGCCTGTCGCTGGAAACCGGGGCAAGCGGATTCCCTACGGTCACCGTGAACGGCGGCACCGCCACACTCGGCGTGCCCGTGATCGGCGTGGATGGACTCGTGAAAGCTGGAACCGGCACGCTCGACCTAACTGGAACGAATACCTATGCGGGCACTACGACGGTCAGCGCGGGAACCCTCCGGGTTTCAGGATCGGTCTCCTCGGGATCTCCGCTCTCCGTTTCAGCGGGCGCCACTCTAACCGGCACCGGCTCGCTCGGCTCCCACGCCAGCATCGCGGGCACGGTCGCGCCCGGCAACGGCGGCATCGGCACGCTGACAATATCGGGAGAACTCGCCCTAACCGGAACCGCCGCGATGGAGATCAACCGGACCACCGGCACCCGCGATTTGCTGACCGGCATGGATTCGGTCACATACGGCGGGACGCTTTCGGTGACCAATCTCTCCGGAACCTTCGCGGCAGGCGATACATTCGTACTGTTCTCCGCGGCGTCCTATTCGGGAGCGTTCACGACCTTCAATCTCCCCGCGCTCACCGGCAACCTGAAATGGGACACCAGCCAGCTCACGGTCAACGGCAGCATCCGCGTGGGCTATGACGCCTCCATCACCGGACAACCGGCTAACAAATCCGTCGGCCAAGGCGTGACCGCCACTTTCAACGTCACCGCCACCGGCATCCCCACGCCCGTCTATCAATGGCAGTCCAGCACCAACGGCGGCGGCACCTGGGCGGACGTTTCGGGTGCCACCTCCGCGTCCTACACCACCCCGCCGGCCACCGCCGGCGCGAACGGCACGCAATACCGCTGCATCGTCAGCAACGGGCTTGCCAGCGTCACTTCCGACGCGGCAACCCTAGCCGTAACCGCGAACACCCTGCCGGTTTTCACCGCGAATCCGGTCACGGTCGCCAACACGGCGGCCGGACAGGCAGTCTCGTTCTCCGCCACCGGCACCCCAACGCCGACCTATCAATGGCAGGTCAGCACGACCGCCGGAGTGTCATGGTCGGACATTAGCGGCGCCATATCCTCCACCTACGGATTCACCAGCGTGGCGGGCGACGATGGCAAGGCCTACCGCTGCGTGGCAACCAACAGCGAGGGCAGCGCGGCATCCTCCCCAGCCCAGTTCCTGATCGCCTCCGTGCCCACATGGATCAACACCGTGGGTGGCTCGTGGCCGGTTTCAGGAAATTGGTCGTCCAACACGGTGGCCACCGGCACCGGCGTCACCGCGGACTTCAGCCGCCTGATTCTTCCCGCCTCCGCCACCGTCACCCTTGATGGCGCGCGCACCATCGGCAACCTGAAATTCGGCGACGCGGCGGCCACCAACGGCTGGACACTCTCCACCGGCACCGGCGGACCGCTCACAATGGCGGTTTCAAGCGGAACCCCGACCATCACCGTGAACAACGCAACCGCCACGGTCTCAACGGTGCTCGCGGGCACCCAGGGGCTGCTGAAAAACGGATCGGGCAATCTCATCCTAACCGGCTCGAACACGTTCACCGGCGGCAGCACGCTTGCGGCCGGAACCCTAACCGTCAATCAGGCGAACGCGCTTTCGGGCGGTGCCCTAACCATTACCGGCGGCACGATCGCGAACAGCAGCGGCTCATCCGTCACCCTGCCCGGGGCTCAGGCATGGAACGGCAATTTCGCGTTCGCCGGTCCCAACCCGATGACATTATCCGGAGCGGTGACGCTCGGCGCCAACCGGACCATCACCGTGGCCGGCGCGGATCTAACCATCAGCGGCGCGGTCGGCGGTGCCTATAGTCTGACCAAATCGGGCGCGAACCAGCTGACCCTGTCCACCGGTGGCACCTATACCGGTGGCACCATCGTGAACGAGGGTACGCTCCTTGCCACCGCAGGCGGCTGGTATGGCACCCGTTCGATCGGCACCGGTGCCCTAACCGTTAACAGCGGCGCCACCGCCCGCTTCACCAACGCGCACGGTTTCGGCGTGGGAACCGGAGGGTATCCGGCCACCATCAACGGCGGCACGCTGCGCTTCGACGCGGAAAATTACATGAGTGCCCTAACCATGACCGGCGGTTCGGTCACCGGCGGCGGGGAAATCCGTTTCAACTCGACCCTAACCGTCCCGATCAACGCCTCCGCCACCGGTTCCACCATCGGCGTGGGCATCAACCTGGTTTCCGGCACCACCACGTTCAACGTCGCCAACGGCGCGGCCGCGAACGACCTGCTGATCACCGGCGGGATCTACAACGTCGGCAACATGGTCAAGTCCGGGACCGGTCTGATGAAACTGACCGGATCCGGCGGCTACTCGGGCACCACATCCATCAGCGCGGGCACCCTGTTGCTGGACGGCGGCGCGCTCGGCACCGGCAACACCACCCTATCCACCGGCGCCACCCTCGCCGGCAACGGCAGCATCGGCGGCGCGGCCACCATCAGCGGCATTCTAACACCCGGTATTGGCGCAACCACCGGCACACTGGCATTCTCCGGCAATCTGACCCTGGCCGGAACCTCCTCCACCACGCTGAAGCTCGTAAAATCCGCTTCCGGAATAACATCCGACCTGATTTCCTGCGGTGCCACGCTTTCCTGCGGCGGCGCTCTAACCGTCACCGCATCCGGCGACGCTCTGTCCGGAGGCGACACCATCCAGTTGCTCTCCGCGTCCGCATTTACCAACACGTTCTCAAGCGTCACTCTACCCGCCCTATCCGGAGGCCTGGTGTGGGACACCTCGCGGCTCTACATCGACGGTTCCATCAGCCTTGGAAAACTCGCGCAGACGATCACCTTCGATCCGTTGCCGGCGCTTTCGCTCGGCGATGTGCTGGTGCTTGACGCCACCGCGTCCTCCGGGCTGTTGGTGACCTACACCAGCTCCAATCCGTCGGTTGCGCTGGTCCAGTTCGGCGATTATCTGACCGCCGTGGGCACCGGCACCACCACCATCACCGCGAGCCAGTCCGGCAACGCGTTCTATCAGGCCGCTTCCGATGTGGGCCGCACCCTCACCGTCAGCGCCGCACTGCCCGCCGTGAGCACGGTGGCGGCCAGTTTCCTCGGTGCCGGCACGGCCACTTCCGGCGGCGCCAATATTTGGGACGGCGGTGCCGCAATCACCGAGCGAGGAGTTTGTTGGAGCACCAGCCCGGATCCGACCGTGGCGGGCAGCCGCACGCTCGACGGCACCGGCACGGGATCGTTTGCCAGCACCCTAACCGGGCTAACCGGCGGATCGACTTATTATGTCCGGGCCTACGTTAGAAACAGCGCGGGCTACGGCTATGGCGGCAACCAAACCTACATTGTCCCCGTGGATGGCGTGTGGACTCTCAACGCGAACGGCAACTGGTCCACCGCGTCGAACTGGTCCGGAAGCCTGGTCCCGAACAGCATCGGCAGCACCGCCAACTTCGCCACCCTCAACATCCTCGCGGACCGCACCGTCACCCTCGACACCGCCGTCACCACCGGTGGCATGACCTTCGGCGACACCACCGCCAGCAATAATTGGATTCTCGTGGCCGGCACGGGCGGCAGCCTCACCATGGCCACTTTCTCTGGAACGCCGGGTATCACGGTCAACAACCAGACAGCCTCTATCAACCTTCCTGTCGCCGGCACCGCCGGCCTCTCGAAATCCGGATCCGGAACGCTCAACCTGGGCGCGATCAACACCTTCACGGGCGGTCTAACCGTCAACGGCGGACGGGTGAATCTACAGCCCGGGAATTACAACAATGCCCTGCCAAACAACTCCACCGTCACCATCAACAACACGGGAACGGTTGGTCTGGTAAACACGAATGTGGCCAACAACGGCATCGCCTTCGTGGTCAACCAGGGGGGCACGCTCAATTTCCAAGGATACCACGCGCACTGCTACGGACTCACCCTCAATGGCGGCAGCGTCACAGGAACCGGCTCCGGAAAATATGGGAACGAGGACTTCTACCTGCAGACCAATGTCATCGTGGGCGGGACCTCGCCCTCCACCATCAGCATCGCCAATGGCATCGGCCTTCCGAATCGTACCTTCTCCGTGGCCGACGCCACCTCCAGCCCCACGGCCGACCTCACCGTCAGCGGCGCGGGCGCGTTCCGGGGCACCGGGCTCTTGACCAAAGACGGCGCGGGCACCTTGACCCTGGCCAACGCCAACGTCCACACCGGCGGCACGACCGTGGCGGAGGGCACCCTGCTCGTCACCAACACCACCGGCTCCGGAACGGGAACCGGCGCGGTGACAGTGGCCGCTGGCGCCACCCTCGGCGGCACCGGCACGATTTCCGGAGCCACCGCGGTCGCGGGCACTCTGGCCCCTGGTAACAACGGGATCGGCACCCTAACCGTCAACAACACGGTTTCCCTTTCCGGAAGCACCGCGGTCGAACTGAACAAATCCGGTGCCACCCTGACCAGCGACCGTCTGCAGGGAGCCACCACGCTCAACTACGGAGGAAGTCTAACGGTAACCGCGTCCGGCGACGCCCTCACGGTCGGCAACACCTTCACCCTGTTCTCCGCAACCACCTACGCGGGATCATTCTCGTCCTTCAGCCTGCCCACCCTAACATCCGGCCTGCAATGGGACACCTCCGGTCTTATCACCAATGGCTCAATCACCATCATTTCCGTTCTGCCCACGGTGACGGTGACCTCCACCGGAACCCCGGCGGAGTCCGGTCCCACGGCGGCCCAGTTCACGATCACACGGAACCAGACCGTCGGCGCGCTCACGATCCATTTCACCGTATCCGGAACCGCCACAAGTGCCACGGATTTCGTCGCGCTGCCAGTCAGCGTGACCATCCCGGATGGCGCGGCTTCCGCCACCGTTGATCTAACTCCGATCGACGATGCCACCTTTGACGCGGGTGAAACAGTCATCCTTTCCCTGTCGGCAAACGCCGCCTACTCAGTCGGGGCGCCGGACAACGCAACCCTAACCATCACCGACGACGATGGTCCCCATCCGGTCACCTCCCCCTGGAGCGCGCAGGATATCGGATCGGTGATGGCAGGCGCAAACGGTTCAACCGTCACCAACGGCGCGGGTTCTAACGGAACCGACCTCTACAGCATCACCGGCAGCGGATCGCTCAACACGGCGAATACCTCCGACGGCATGCGCTTCGTTTCCCAACCGGTCACCGGCGATTGCGAGATCATCGCCCGCGTCGCAAGCCACTCGGGAACCGGCACCAACCAGCGCGTCGGCGTTGCCATTCGCTCCGATCTAACCGGAGGCGCGGTCGCGGCCCAGACCGTCCTCCGCGGCGGAACAAGGCAGCCGTATTTCCTCTACCGGACAACCGCGAACACTTCGGGGACCAGCAATACCCACAGTTCCTCCGTGGCCGCCCCCTACTGGGTGAAACTCGTCCGCTCGGGTTCGTCGTTCACCTCGTTCATCTCCGCGGATGGCGTCACTTGGTCACAGATCAGCACCGCCGCCACCCTGTCGAATATGGCATCCACCGCACGGGTGGGGCTTTTCGTATCTTCCGGTTCCACCACCGCCACCAACACGGCCACCTTCGATAATGTGACGGTGAAACAGAACATCGTTTCCATCACCGGACCGGGATCTTCCGCAGCCGAGGGAACGCCGGTCCAAACCGCGGCTTTCACCGTGTCGCGCGGGAGCAATCCACCCGCCACCGCCCTGTCCCTCCCGCTGACAATCGCCGGAACGGCCTCCTACGGCACGGATTACACCTTATCGGGCGAATCGGTATCCGTGGTCGGATCCACCGCCACCGTGACCATTCCAGCCGGACAGACGGGCATCACCCTAACATTAGATCCGGCAAACGATCTGGTTAACGAGGGCACGGAGACCGTCTCGCTGACCGTTCCAGCCGGAACCACCTACTCGCTCGGTTCGGAAACGTCCGCTTCCGCGTCCATCACCGATGCGCCGGTGGCTGTTCTAACCACGGCCCCATCCCCAGCCGAAGGCGGCTCCACCACGGGTTCCGGGACCTATTACACCGGAACCACCCAACCGATCTCCGCCACCCCGGCCAGCGGATGGCAGTTTGTCAACTGGACCGGCACCGGCATCACCGATGCCAACAGCGCTTCGACCACCGTCTCCATCGACACGGCGAAGACCCTCACCGCGAACTACGTCCGGATCACCCACGCCCTAACCGTCACCGCGTCCCCCGCGGAAGGTGGCTCGGTCACCGGCGCGGGAACCTTCAACCAGGGCAGCACCCAGCCGATCACCGCCACCCCGGCCAGCGGATGGCAGTTCGTCAACTGGTCCGGCACCGGCATCGCCGACTCCAACAGCGCTTCGACCACCGTCTCCATCGACGCGGCGAAGACCGTCACCGCGAACTTCGTCAGGATCACCCACGCCCTAACCGTCAACGCGTCCCCCGCCGAGGGCGGAAGCGTCACCGGCGCGGGAACTTTCAACCAGGGCAGCACCCAGCCGATCACCGCCACCCCGGCCAGCGGATGGCAGTTTGTCAATTGGACCGGCACCGGCATTACCGATGCCAACAGCGCGTCCACCACAGTGGCCATCGACGCGGCGAAGACCGCCACCGCGAACTTCGTCAGGATCACCCATACCCTAACCGTCACCGCGTCCCCCGCCGAGGGCGGCAGCGTCACCGGCGCGGGAACCTATAACCAGGGCAGCGTCCAGCCGATCACCGCCACCCCTGCCAGCGGATGGCAGTTTGTCAATTGGACCGGCACCGGCATCACCGATGCCAACAGCGCTTCGACCACCGTTTCCATCGATGCCGCGAAGACCGTCACCGCGAACTTCGTCCGGATCACCCACGCCCTAACCGTCACCGCATCCCCCGCCGAGGGCGGCAGCGTCACCGGCGCGGGAACCTATAACCAGGGCAGCGTCCAGCCGATCACCGCCACCCCTGCCAGCGGATGGCAGTTTGTCAATTGGACCGGCACCGGCATCGCCGATGCCAACAGCGCGTCCACCACCGTCTCCATCGACACGGCGAAAACCGTCACCGCGAATTTCCAACAGGTGAATCCCGACGCCAACGGCAATGGCATTCTCGACGAATGGGAGGAGACCCATTTCGGCAATGCCGATCCGGGGAGCAATCCTGCAAATGACGATGCCGACCACGATGGCGTCAGCAACCTGATGGAGTTCGCCCTCAACACCGATCCGCTCGTGCAGAACGCCAGCCCGCTCGTCCACGACCTCGAGCCCATCTCCGGATCGCGTCACCTGCGCCTCACCGTTCCCAAAAATCCGGCAGCCACCAATTTGACCTACACGGTGGAGACCTGCGATTCCCTAACCGGATGGAGCGCCACCGACACCACCGTGGAGACCAACACCGCCAACCAATTGATCGTCCGCGACAATTTCAGCGACACCACCGCCTCCCGGCGGTTCATCCGCCTGCGTGTCACTGTCACACCCTAACCGGTCTTGCCAAGCCATTAACCGCGTCCGAAGGTTTGCCTCCGGCGAAACCACCGCCGTCCCATCATGAATATCGGCATCATCGGCGCGGGAATGATCGCCCGCATTCACGCCCAGGCGATTTCCTCCATCCAGGGAGTCCGCCTGCATGCGGTTTACAACCACCGCCTGGCAAAAGCGGAGGAACTCGCCTCCTGCTACGGAGTTCCGGCTTTTGACGACCTGGACGCGTTTCTAGCCGATCCCAATCTGGACCTCGTCACCGTCTGCACGCCGTCGGGCGCGCACTATGAGCCCGCGATGGCAGCGCTCGCCGCGGGCAAACACGTCGTGTGTGAGAAGCCGCTCGAAGTGACCACCGCCCGCGTGGACGCCATGATCGCCGCGGCGGATGCTGCCGGAAAGACCCTGGCTTCGGTGCTCAACCGCCGCTTCACCCCGGCAATGGCCGCATTCCAACAGGCGGCGGAGGCCGGACGGTTCGGCCGACTCACCTCGGCGTCCTGTTATGTCAAATGGTTCCGCAACCAAGCCTACTACGATTCCGCCCCGTGGCGCGGCACCTGGGCGCTTGATGGAGGCGGCGCGCTGATGAACCAGGCCATCCACACCATCGACGCGCTGCTGTTGTTAGCGGGGCCGGTGGTTTCGGTCCGCGCCCTAACCGGCTGCCTGGCGCATGAGGGAATCGAGGTTGAGGACCATGGTGTGGCGATGATCCGCTTCGCCAATGGAGCGCTCGGGGTGATCGAGGGCTCCACCTGCGCGTGGTCGGCCGACGGACATCCCGCTCGGGTGCAACTGGCGGGCACCGAGGGCTCCGTGTTCATGGCCGACGAATCCTTCGAGGTGTGGGATTTCGCAAATCCGAATCCCGAAGACGCGGTGATTCGCGAAACGCTGATGAAAGGCGCCGGGGCCGGCCTCGGGGCGAACAATCCTTCGGCGATCGGGTTTCTCCAGCACCAGCGGAATTTCGAGGAGATTCTAACCGCCATTCGGGATGGCAGGGAACCCGCCACCTCGGCCCGCGAGGCCCGCAAGGCGGTGGCATTGATCGAGGCAATCTACGAAAGCGCGCGGCAAAACGGCGCGGAAATCATCCCCCGCTGAAAATCCCAAATTTTTTCCGGATTTTCCCAGAATTTCACAATTTGCGTTTGTCAAGTTGCCCGGCCTGCGTCTAGCCTCGGCGCATGGCTACCCCGAACCGCACCGTTTTTTCGTCGTTCCCGAAAATTGGAATCCGCCCCGCCATTGACGGCCGCTACGGCGGCGTCCGGGAATCGCTGGAAGACCAAACCATGGACATGGCGCGTGCGGCTGCTTCGCTGATTTCCGGCAGTCTCCGCTACCCTGATGGCACTCCGGTGGAATGCGTCATCGCGGACACCTGCATCGGCGGTTTGCCGGAAGCCTCCGCCTGCGCGGAAAAGTTCGCCCGCGAGAACGTGGGCGTTTCCCTAACCGTCACACCCTGCTGGTGCTACGGATCCGAAACGATGGACATGAACCCGCTGATTCCGAAGGCGGTGTGGGGCTTCAACGGCACCGAGCGTCCGGGCGCGGTCTATCTGGCCGCGGTGCTTGCCGGGCACACCCAAAAGGGACTTCCCGCCTTCGGCATCTATGGCCGCGACGTCCAACCGGCCGGCGATCCTAACATCCCGTCCGACGTCCGGGAGAAGCTGCTCACCTTCGCCCGCTGCGGGCTCGCCGTGGCGCTGATGCGCGGCAAGGCCTACCTCTCGATGGGCGGCACCTCGATGGGCATCGCGGGATCCATGGTGGACTATGCGTTCTGGGAAAAATACCTCGGCATGCGGGTCGAGGATATTGATATGACGGAATTCGTCGGCCGCATGAACAAAGGACAGTTCGATCAGGACGAATACGAAACCGCGCTAGCCTGGGTGAAGGCCAACTGCCCGGAAGGCAAGGACTACAACGGCGAATCCGGCACCCGCGGCCGCGCCCAACTCGACGCCGAATGGGAAACCAACGTCAAGATGGCGCTCATCGCCCGCGACCTGATGGTCGGCAATCCGAAACTCGCGGAGATGGGCCTCAAGGAGCAGGCGCGCGGACGCAATGCCATCGCCTCCGGTTTCCAAGGCCAGCGCCAGTGGACCGACCACTACCCGAACGGCGATTTCCTCGAAGCGATCCTCTGCTCGTCATTCGATTGGAACGGCAAGCGCGCTCCCTACATCGTGGCCACCGAAAACGACGCGCTCAACGGCGCGGGAATGCTCTTCGGCTGGCTCCTAACCAACACGGCGCAGATCTTCGCCGACCTCCGCACCTACTGGAGCCCGGATGCAATCAAGTCGGCCGCGGGCATGGCCCTGGACCACCCGTTGGCGGCGGATGGCATTCTCCATCTGATCAACTCCGGACCGGCCGCGCTCGATGGCACCGGCGAGTGCCTCGACGCCGATGGCAATCCCGTGATGAAGCCGCATTGGGAGATCACCGACGAGGAGATTTCCAAGTGTCTCAACGCCACCACTTGGCATCCCTCGATCACCGAATACTTCCCCGGCGGCGGCATGAGCACCCGCTACCGCACCCGTGGCGGCATGAAAGCCACCATGATCCGGCTCAACCTGGTGGACGGGCTCGGCCCCGCGCTTCAGATCGCCGAAGGCCACACCATCGAACTGCCGGAAACCATCCACGCCGCGCTCGACGACCGCACCAATCCGACCTGGCCGACCACCTGGTTCGCCCCCGTCCTAACCGGAGAAGGTCCGTTCCGCAGCACCTACGACGTGATGAACAACTGGGGAGCCAACCATTGCGTGATGACCTGCGGCCATGTGGGACATCTCTATCTGACGCTCGCCTCGATGCTCCGCATCCCGGTCTATATGCACAACGTGGCCGAGCAACGGATCTTCCGGCCCAGCGCCTGGAACGCGTTCGGCACCGCCAACCTCGAAGCCGCCGACTTCCGCGCCTGCGCCACCTACGGCCCGCTTTACGGCAGGAAGTAGAATCGCTTTCTCAGGACGGCCGAGGCCTTGTTCGGATCCAAGTCCCCTCCCGCAGTCCGCCACCCCAACGGGGTTAATCCCGAAATCCGTAAATTGCCAGGTCCTAAAGGGCAATGGTGGGAAGCGAACGCCCAAAACCGATCTCACGGCATGGTGATGCGGAGACGCAGGAAGCCGCTTGTCTCACCTGCGCCGAGCGGACGCCTGGCACGCACCAATTCGACACTGCCGTCGCCGTCGATGTCGGTATCGAGCACGATCATTTCCGGCAAGATGTCGGTCCAGCCGCTGAGGTCAGCCGATCTTTGATAGGTAAGGACGAGACCGGACCCCTTTAGCCGACGGTGGGTGAGAACAAGGAAATCCTGACCACCCTCCCGGACCACACCGCCGACCGGCAGACCGTTCGCGGTGGGCAACAGCGGATCCGTGGCGAGCGCAAATTCCACCAGATTGGCAAGGCCATCGCCGTCGGGATCCACGGCGGGCCCGATGGTTCCGACGGTCAGGCCGCAAGCGTTCGCCCAAGCCTGGTATTCCGCCGACATAACAATCACGGCCACGGCGGCGGCGCGGCTGTCGGCGGTGCCGTTGGCATTGGAAATGCGGACCCAGTAGGTCGCATTGGATGTCAGCGCAGGAGTGGTGAAGCTGGCACCGGTTGCGTCCGGGAAAGGCTGACTCAAATCACCGCGCTGGCCGCCATACCATTGGTAGCTGAAGGGACCGGTCCCGCCCGGCACCACCGAGAGAGTGGCGATGCCGCCGCTGCGCGCGACCACATCAAGGGGCTCAACGGCGACCAGCGGTAGTAAGTCGCGATACAGGCTGTGGGAGGCACCGAGTGCCAGCGACACAACGGCGGATGCCACCTGCACGGGAGTTGTCCGGTTGGTGGCGGTGCCGTCGCCGAGCTGGCCGTAGTTGTTGGACCCCATGGCCCAGAGAGAGCCATCGGATTTCAGGAACATGCTGTGGCTGGTGCCGGCGGCCGCGTCGATCACGCCGCTGGCCACTTGCACCGGGGTTGAGCGGCTGGTGGTGGTGCCATCGCCAAGCTGGCCGGAGGAGTTGGAACCCATCGCCCAGAGGGTGCCGTCGGTCTTGAGAAACAGGCTGTGGCTCGAGCCGGCGGCGACCGTGGTGACGTTCGCAGCCACTTTCACCGGAGTGAGGCGGGTGGTGGTGGTGCCGTCGCCGAGGCGACCCGAACCGTTATTGCCCATGGCCCAGAGGGTGCCGTCGGCCTTGATGAACAGGCTGTGGGATGTCCCCGCAGCGACCGCCACGACCGCGCTGGCGACCGGAGTCGGCGAGCTGCGGTTGGTGAACGTGCCGTCGCCGAGTTGGCCGGAGCTGTTGTTGCCCATCGTAAACAGGTTGCAGTCGGCGGTGACGAACAGACTGTGGCTTTGTCCGGCCGCCACGCTGCGGACGCCATCGGCCACTTGGGCTGGGGTGAGGCGGGTGACGGTGGTACCATTGCCGAGTTGGCCGCTGGAATTGGAGCCTGCGGCCCACAAGGTTCCGCCCGAGTCAACAATCAGGCTATGCGAGGCGCCGGCGGAGAAAGCGAGTGCGGCGGATGCCACCTGGATCGGGCTTGGGCGACCAATTGTGGTGCCATCGCCGAGCCGACCGGACCCGTTAGAGCCGGCAGCCCACAGACTTCCGTCGGCTTTGAGGAACACCGAATGCGCATCCCCGGCATCCATTTCGACCGCGTCGGCGGCGATCCGCACCGGAACGCCGCGGTCGATGGTGGTCCCGTCGCCGAGTTGGCCCGACGCGTTCAAGCCGCAGGCCATCAGGCGGGTCGCAGGACGGGCGGTGACGGTCACCGGGATCGTTCCGCTGTCGGCGCTGCCGGCGGCATTGGACACCCTGACCCAATAGGCGGTGTTCGTCCATAGCGGCGGGCTCAGCAACTGCGCGCCGTAGGCTCCGATGACCGGTTTGGCGGTATCGCCTGCCAAGCCCTCATACCATTGATAGGAAAGCACGCCGCCATCGGCCGCCGCCGACAGGGCGACACTCCGGCCGGTGACGACGGATTGAGGGCCGGATGTCGTGGTGAATTGCGGGGGCGTGACGATTTGGACGGAAACGCTGCGACTGTCCGCGAAGCCATGGGCGTTGGTCACCCGAACCCAGTACGTCGCGCCGGTGCTGAGTGCCGGAGTGGTGAACGTCGCGGCATTGGCACCGGCGATCGGTTGGCCGGTGCTGCCGGCGGACCCCAGATACCATTGATAGGTGAACGGGGCTTCTCCGAGCGGCGCGACCGTCAGGGTAGCGGAGCCGCCCGCAGGCGCGCCGGCGTCGGCCGGTTGGGTGCCGATGAGCGGGATCATGTCGCCGTAAAGGCTGTGGATGTCTCCGACCGCCAGCGAGGTCACCGCACTGGCCACTTGCACTGGGGAGAGGGTGCTGGTGTAGTTGCCGTTGCCCAATTGCCCGGAGGTGTTCGACCCGGTGGCCCACAAGGTGTTGTCGGTCTTGACGAACATGCTGTGTGAGGATCCCGCCGCCACATTCCGCACGCCGGTGGCGATTTGAACCGGGGCGGGACGGGCGATCCGCGTGCCATCGCCCAGTTGGCCGTAATAGTTATATCCCATGCCCCAGAGGGTGCCGTCGGCTTTGACAAACAGGCTGTGGGAAGCGCCGGCATCCATCGCGAGGACGCCGGAAGCGACCTGCAGCGGTGTTGCACCGCTGGCCATCCCGGTGCCCAACTGACCGTAGGTGTTATCGCCCATGGCCCAGAGGGTGCCATCGGTTTTCACAAACAGACTGTGGGAGGCCCCGACGGCGACGGCGGCGACGCCCGTGGCCACCTGGACCGGGGTGTTGCGATTGGTACGGCTGCCGTCGCCGAGCTGGGCGGTGGAGTTGTCGCCCATCGCCCAGAGGGTGCCGTCGGATTTGAGGAACAGACTGTGGTTCGCGCCGGCGGCGACTGCCGAAACTCCGGTGGACACTTGGACGGGGCTGGTACGGCTGGAGTTCGTTCCATTACCGAGTTGGCCGGCGGAGTTGAGGCCCATGGCCCAAAGGGTGCCGTCGGTTTTGATGAACAAGCTGTGGGAAGCACCGGCGGCTACCGCCAGCACGCCGGTGGTTACCTTGGTTGGGCTGGAGCGGTCGCTGGTGTTACCCAAGCCCAGTTGGCCGTAGAAATTGTAGCCCGTGCTCCATAGCGTGCCGTCGCTGGTGATGAAGAGGCTGTGGTTCTGCCCGGCGGCAAGCGCGGCCACGTCGCTGGCGCAGCGGACCGGGGTCGCGCGGGTTGTCTTGGTGCCATCGCCGAGCTGGCCGTAGGAGTTGTCTCCGCAGGCCATCAGGCGGGCGGGTGGGCGGACCACCGCCGCCACGGTGAATGCCTGGCTGTCGCCGCTGCCGGCGGCGTTGCTCGCCCGCGCCCAGAAGGTGGCATCGGCCCGCAGCCGGCGGGTCGTCAACTGCGCGCCGGTGGCGCCGGGCACCGGGTTGGCGGTGTCGCCGCTCGCACCCTCGAACCACTGATAGGAAAGCATGCCGCCCGTCGCGGCAACCGTCAGGGCGGCACTCTCCACGCGGTTGACGGTGGCGGGGCCGGATATCCCGCCGATGACCGGCGGGGTGACGATTTTCACCAGCGCCGCGCGGCTGTCAACCGCTCCGTAGGCGCTGCTGACGCGGACCCAGAAGGTCGCGTCGGATGTTAGAACAGGGGTGGTGAAAGTGGCGGAAGTCGCGTTCGCGACCGGCTGGCTGAGGTCGCCGCTGGTGCCGCGATACCATTGATAGACCAACGGATCCACCCCGTCGGCGAGCACGTTTAGAGTGGCGGTTCCATTGGCGACGATACCAAGGTCGGCCGGCTGATTGAGGACCGCTGGAGCCTGGCTGCACACCAGGCCGTGGTTGGATCCCAGCGCGCACGAGGTGGCCGCGGAGGCGATCTGGACCGGGGTGGAACGATTGTTAGTGGTGCCGTCGCCGAGCTGGCCGGAGTTGTTGAAACCCATCGCCCAGAGGGTGCCATCGGCCTTGATGAAGAGGCTGCTGTCTTGGCCGGCGGCCATTGCCCGCACGCCGCCCGCAACCTGCACCGGAGTGATACGCCCGGTTGTGGTGCCATCGCCGAGGCATCCGTAGGTATTGCCGCCCATCGCCCAGAGGCTCCCGTCCACTTTGAGGAAAAAGCTGTGCGTTTTCCCGGCCGCCATCGCCGCCACGGCGGTGGCCACTGGCACCGGTGCGGAACGGTTGGTAGTTGTGCCATCACCCAATTGGCCACTCAGGTTGTAGCCCATCGTCCACAGAGTGCCGTCGGTCCTGAGAAACATGCTGTGGTTGCCACCGGCGGCGACGGCAAGCACCGCAGTGGCCACCTGCACCGGGGAACTGCGGCTGGTGGTGGTGCCGTCGCCCAACTGACCGTAGGTGTTGGCCCCACAAGCCCACAGGCTGCCGTCGTTTTTGATGAAGAGGCTGTGGGAGGAACCGGTCGCCACCGCCATAACCCCGTCGGCCACCTGCACCGGGGTGGTGCGGTTGGTTGTGGTGCCGTCGCCGAGTTGGCCCGAGCTGTTGGCACCGGTGCCCCACAGCGTGCCGTCCGCCTTTAGGATGAACGTGTGGGACGTGCCGGCCGCCGCGGCGAGCACTCCGGAGGCCACTTGGAGCGGAGCCAGACTCCCGGCGATCTGGCTGACGCCCAGTTGTCCCGATTCGTTGTTGCCGGTTCCCCACAGCGTGCCGTCGGCCTTGAGCCACAGGCTGAACAACGATCCGCCCGCCACCGCCGTGACCCCGGACGCGGCATACACCGGGAGCGCGCTCACGGGGACGGTGGCATTGCCGAGTTGACCGAACGTGTTGGAGCCAAAGGTGAAAAGGCGGCCCGGAGGGGGAGACCCTACGGTCACCGCGATGGACCCGGTGTCGGCAGTTCCCGCGGCGTTGCCCGCCCGCAGCCAGAAGCCGGTACTCGTCCGCAAGGGCGGCGTGACCAGCAGCGGGCCGGTGGCTCCCGGCACGGGCTTGGTGGTGTCACCGGCGGCGCCTTCGTACCATTGATAGGTCAGCAACTCGCCGCTGACCGTCGCCGCCAACAAGGCGTTCGCATCCGTGGCCACCGTCTGCGGTCCGGGTTGATTCGTGATCGCGGGAGGAGCGACGACTTGGACGAACACCGTGCGGCTGTCGGCGGTTCCATAGCCGTTGGTGACCCGCACCCAGTAGTTGGAACTGGCGGCATTGGGGGGCGTGGTGAATACGGCGGAGACCGCCCCGGCAAGCGGTTGGGTGGTGTCGCCGCTGCTGCCGCGATACCATTGATAGGCCAGCTCGGGCGCTCCGTTGACGGTGACCGATAGGGTGGCGGTGCCGCCGGCGAAAGTGGGGGTGTCCACAGGTTCGGTGACGATGAAAGGCCGCACGTCAAGCGCCAGCGAGTGGGAGGAGCCGAGGGCCATCGAGCTGATGCCGGTGGCCACTTGCACCGGCGTCAGGCGGTTGGCGGTGGTTCCATCGCCGAGCTTGCCAACGTAATTGGAACCTACGGCCCATAGCGCGCCGCCGGACTTGACGAAAAAGGTGCAATCCAGGCCCGCGGCCACTCCGATTGCTCCGCTGGCCACCTGCACCGGACTCAGGCGATTGGTGGTCGTCTCATCCCCCAATTGCCCCAACGAGTTGGAACCCATCGCCCACAGGGTGCCATCGGCCTTCGTGAAAAAGCTGTGCCAAGATCCGGCCCCCACCGCCAGCACCCCGGTCGCCACCTGAAAAGGGCTGCGGCGGGTGTTCCAGGTGCCGTCACCCAGATTTCCGTTGGTATTGTCGCCCATGCCCCACAAGCTGCCATCGAGCTTGAGGAAAAGAGTGCGCCAGGTGCCGGCGGCGACCGCAGCCACGCCGCTCGCCACTTGCTGCGGCACGGGGCGGTCGGTGGAAGTGCCGTCGCCGAGTTGGCCCGATCCGTTTTGGCCCATGCCCCACAGCGTGCCGTCGGCCTTGAGGAACAGGCTGTGCGCGCTGCCGGCGGCCATGCTGATCACGCCGGTGGCCACTTGCACCGGGGTCAGGCGGCTGGTGGTGGTGCCATCGCCGAGCTGGCCATCGGAGTTGGATCCCATCGACCACAGCGAGCCATCGGTCTTGAGAAACAAGCTGTGGTTGTTGCCGGCCGCCACGCTGACTACCGCAGTGGCGATCTGCACCGGGGTGGCCCGGCGGGTGGTGGTGCCGTCACCGAGTTGGCCGAGGGAGTTCAAGCCCATTGCCCACAGCGTGCCGTCGGTCCTGATGAAGAGGCTGTGCGTGCTGCCGGCTGCGGCGCTCACCACACCGTTGGCAATCACCACGGGACTGGGACGGTTCACCGTCGTGCCATCACCTAACTGGTTCCATGCGTTCTCGCCCCAACCCAGGAGTTGCGCCGGGATTGGCGTGCCGACCGTGACCGGAATCGTGGCGCTATCGGCATGGCCCGCGGCATTGCTCACCCTCACCCAAAACGACGTGCTGGCTCGCAACGGCAGGCCGAGCATCTGTGGCCCCGTGGCCCCGCTCACCGGTCGGGTGAGATCTCCGGAGTTGCCTTCATACCACTGATAGGAAAGCAGTTCGCCGACCGCCGTGACCGTGAGCCACGGGTTGGCCGACCAGGAGCAGGTTTGCGGCGGAGACTGGGCGGTGATGGCGGGCGGCGCGACGACTTGGACCAGCGCCGCACGGCTGTCAATGGCCCCGAAAGGATCGGTGACACGCACCCAATAGCTGGCGCTGGCGGTTAGCGGCGGCGGCGTGAAATTGGCGGAGGTGGCGTCCGGCACGGGTTGGCTGGTGTCACCTGCGGCACCGCGATACCATTGATAGGCCAGCGGCGGTGCCGCGGTGGCCACGACCGTCAAGGTGGGAGTGCCCCCGGCGGGGATGGCGGTGTCGCCCGGTTGGGTCAGAATGGCGGGGAGCAGGTCGCAAACCAGGCTGTTGGAACCGCATGCGAACGAACTCGCGGCGGTGCTCAGCGGCAACGGAAGGATCGCGTTGGTGGTGCTGCCGTCGCCCAGTTGGCCGTAAGCATTCCACCCCATGGCCCACAAGCTGCCGTCGTTCTTGAGAAACATGCTTTCGTACCCGCTCGCAGCCGCGTTCGCCACGCCGGAAGTCACCTGCCGCGGGGTAACGGTGGCGTTGAGGTTCCTGATGCCGAGTTCGCCGGTGGAACTGGCACCCATGCCCCACAGCGTGCCGTCGCGCTTGAGAAACAGGCTGTGTGCGGAACCGGCGGCCACCGCCATGACATCGGTCGCGATTTGCACGGGCGTGGTGCGGTTGGTCACGGTGCTGTCGCCCAGTTGGCCGGAGCCGTTGGCACCGGCGGCCCACAACGTGCCATCGGTCTTGAGAATGAGCGTGTGGGAACCGCCCGCTGCCATGGCGGACACTCCGCTCGCGATCAGCACCGGCGTACTGCGGTTGGTGGTCGTGCCATCGCCGAGTTGGCCACTGGCGTTGGAGCCCGCCGCCCACAGAGTGCCGTCGGTTTTGAGGAACAGGGTATGATAATCGCCTGCGGCTACTGCAACCACGTCGGTGGCAACTTGCACCGGGACGGACCGACTGGTGGTCGTGCCGTCGCCGAGTTGGCCGGAGCTGTTGGAGCCCGTCGCCCACAAGGTATGATCGGTTTTGACGTAGAGGCTGTGGGACGCGCCCGCGGCCATGGTCAACACGCCGTTGGCCACCATCACCGGCACAGCACGACTGGTCGTCGTGCCATCACCCAGTTGGCCGGCGCTGTTTTCCCCCATCGCCCACAGGTTGCCGTCAGTTTTCAGATAGAGGCTGTGGGAACCGCCCGCTGCCGCGAAGGCGACTTCACCATCGAGTTGGATGGGAACGGAGCGGCTGACCGTGGTGCCGTCACCAAGCTGGCCGGAGCCATTATACCCGCAGGCCATCAGCCGCGCGGGCAAGGGCAGGCCGATCCCCACCGTAAGCGTTTCGCTATCGGCGGTGCCCTCGGAATTGGTCACCCTGACCCAGAACGAACGGGTGCCGCGCAAGGGTGGAGTGGCGATTTGCGCGGTGGTGGCTCCTGCCAACGGCGATGAGGTGTCTCCCGCCACGCCATCGTACCATTGATAGGCGAGGATCCCTCCGGTGGCTTTTACGACGAGGATCGCGCTGCCATCCCGGTTGGTGGCGGGCGGTCCCACCAGCGCGGTGATGGCGGGCGGCGACACGATTTGCACCAGCGCGGTGCGGCTGTCAACCGTGCCATGGACATTGGCCACGCGCACCCAGTAGCTGGCGTTGGCAAGAGTGGCCGGAACCACGAACGTCGAGGCGGTGGCCCCGGCAACCGGTTGGCTCGTGTCGCCGGACTGGCCCTGATACCACTGATAGGTCCACGGCCCAACCCCACCGGGAGTGACCGACAAGCTCGGCGTGCCATTCGGCAGGGTACCGGTATCGACGGGCTGGCTGGCAATGGTGGGGATCAGATCGATGAACAGGCTGTGATACCCGCCGGCCTGCACCGCGGTCACGGCGGACGCCACGCGTACCGGAATCGTCCGGTTCGTGGTGGTGCCATCGCCAAGCGCGCCGTAGCCGTTGTAGCCCATCGCCCACAGGGAGGCGTCGGCTTTAATGAACATGCTATGGGAGCCGGCGGCGATGTTGGCGACTCCGGCGGCCACCCGCACCGGGTTGGATCGGTTGGTGGTGGTACCGTCCCCGAGGCCGCCGTTAGTGTTATATCCCATCGCCCATAGGGTGCCGTCGGCCTTTGCGAACAAGGTATGGCTGCCGCCAGCGGCCACGGCGACGACTCCGGTTGCGACGTTCACCGGAGTGGCGCGGTGGGTGGTGGTGGTGTCGCCAAGTTGGCCGTGGGTATTCTCGCCCATGGTCCACAGGGAGCCGTCGGTTTTCACGAAGGCGCTGTGGTTGTAACCGGCGGACACGCCCAACACGCCGGTGGCCACCTGCACCGGCGTGGTGCGATCGGTGGTGGTGCCGTCGCCCAGTTGGCCGTACAGATTGTAGCCCGTGGCCCACAGGGTGCCGTCGGTTTTCAGAAACATGGAATGGAAGCCGCCGACCGCCGTTGCCGTCACCCCGGATGCGAGCTGCTGCGGGGTGGTGGAGGTCAGCTTCCAAAGCGTGCCGTCGGTCTTGATAAACTGGCTGGCCGCGTAACCGGCTGCCACCGTCGCGACATCGTCAGCCACGTGGATCGGCGGGGTTACAAAGGCACTGGAGTAGATCCCGAGCTGACCGCTTTGGCTCAGTCCCATCCCCCACAACGAACCATCGGCTTTCAGGAACAGGCTGTGGGCACTGTCAGCGGCCACTCCGGTGACTTCGGTGGCGATTGGCTTGGGCGTCGGACAGTCGGTGATCGTCCCATCGCCAAGCTGTCCGTAGTAGTTGTAGCCGCAGACCATCAGGCGGGAGGGCGGTGGCGGGCCGAGGGTCACGCTGGCGGTCTGGCTATCCACGCTGCCAAAGGCGTTAGATACCCGCGCCCAGAAGGAGGCATTGGTGCGCAACGCCGGGGTGAGCAACATCGGGCCGGTGGCGCCCGGAACCGGCGTGGAGGTATCGCCGCTGGCACCGCGATACCATTGGTATTGGAGAGCGCCGCCGCCGGCGGAAAGCGTCAGCACCGCGTTGCCTCCGGCGACCACGGAGGCGGCCGCTGGCTGAATGGAGATCACGGGCGCTACCTGCACCGGAATGACGACCTCATCCACCCATCCGCAATCCGAACCACTGCTCGCCGAACCATTTTTCGCATAAACCCAACGTAGCAGATGGCTGCCCGTGCCAAGGGTCGCGCTGATTGATTGCCAGGCGGTCTCGCCGCTGATCGCGCTGCTTTGGGCCACCCCATCGACGAAGAAGGACAAGGTGTCGGCATCGGCTTCCGAGGACACCTTCCACCAAAAGCTCACCGTGCCGGGGCCGGCCACGCTCAGTTCCATCACCGCTTGCCCACCATCGCCGACGGCACCGCTCCGGGCGGCGTCGAAGCCGTCGTGGTTGATCGATGCCTGCGGGGCCCACCCCTGGCTGCCCGCTGCGCTTGGCGTGAGATCCGGCAAGTCGATCGATTCGCCCAGTGGGTCGGCCCGCAGTGGCACGGCGAGTACAGCCGCGAAGATGGCACCGCTCAGAACGGCCGTACGATGGGCTCGAAAGCGTGGTGCCGGCTCTAAGGCGGCGGGAGGCGGTCTGTGGCCTAGGTTTGGAGCGCTCATGGTGTGGAATCCGATTGCCTGGTGCGTTGGGACGACCTTATTTCCGCGTTTTTTCCGACAGGAGGCAAGGACAATTGACTGCCGGACAAGTGAAAATAGAGCGGCGCAGCCGCAACCGAAACACCGGGCAACCGGTCGCAAACGGACCCAGTCCGCAGGCACCTCAGTGGTCCGCTTCCGCGGCTGCGGCCGAGGCCCTGGCGGCATGCCACACGCTGCCCGAGGGAAACTGCTGATAGACGAAATGCCGGTCATCGAGTTCGAGGATCCGGTGTTGGCACTGATTCTTCCCGTCCGCGGCCGTTTCGAAGATCGTGTCGGCCTCGATCCGCCACTGGCCGGTTCTAACTTCGCCGGAGTCGAGGGTCCAGGTGCAGGTACCGTCGGCTCGGTATTCGGCAAAGCTGTTTTCGTCCCGCCAGCGTCCTAACAGCGTTTGGGCCGCGGCCGCCAATTGTGCGGCCGTCACCCGGCTTTCGACCAGGCGGACATTGGCGATTTGGGCGTAGGGATATTGCGGATTGGCATTGCCGGTGGCGGGGCTCGGCTCGGGGTAGCGCTGGAAATCCCCTGTGACGCGGAAGCCGCCGGGCGGTGGCTCCACCCTGACCACCGACGGATAGGGCGCGCGGGAGTGCGCGGCTTCCGCCAAGATGGCCGAACGCACTTTGGCGAGAGAATTGGCGACGATCATGGCGGCGGCCAAAATGGCCACCGAGAGGAGGACGGCGGGTTTCATGAGGCCACGCGGGCGGGTTTGGGTGGGGGTGGTGGCTCGGGCCGGGATCGAACCAGCGACACGCGGATTTTCAATCCGCTGCTCTACCAACTGAGCTACCGAGCCATCGGGGGTGTTTGCCGCCCTCAGCGGGCGGGGCGCGCAGTTTGGCGACGCGAATCCGGTTTGGCAACCTGAAATTGCTCCCGGGACGGATTTTTTTCCGTATGGCCGGCTAACAATCCGCATTTCCCGCCAAAATCCCCCCGGACACCCACTGGCACGGCCTTTGCTACCCGGAAGCCGCGGACTGCCGTTCGCTCCCCACACGACTCAATCACTCCATACCCACCACACACTCCCATGAAAGGCTACCTTATCGACATGGACGGCGTCATCTATCACGGATCCAGGCTGATCGCCGGAGCGGAGGAATTCATCCGCCGCCTGCAGGCGTCCAACACGCCATTCCTGTTTCTGACGAACAACTCCGAGCGCTCCGCCAAAGATCTGGCGATCAAACTGGGCCACCTCGGCATGAACGTCTCGTGGAAAAACTTCTACACCGCGGCCCATTGCACCGCGGATTTTCTCGTCCGCCAACGCCCGCGTTGCAGCGCCTACGTGATCGGCGAGGGCGGCTTGCTGCTCGCCCTTCAGGAGCATGGCATCGCGTTCGACGCCATCCGCCCGGATTTCGTGGTGGTCGGCGAGGGCCGGACTATCAACTTCGAAATGGCGGAAAAGGCCGTGCGTTTCATCCAACAGGGGGCCGTGCTGGTGGGCACCAACCCGGATACCTGGTGCCCCACCGATTCGGGTCCGCGGCCGGGAACCGGGGCACTTGTCGCCCTGCTGGAAGCCGCCACCGGAAAAAAGGCCTACTACCTAGGCAAACCGAACCCGTTCATGTTCCTCATGGCACGCCAGAAGCTCGGCCTTCACACGCACGAGACCATCATGATCGGCGATACCATGGACACGGACATCAAGGGCGCGGTGGAGATCGGCATCCAGGCCTATCTGGTCCTAACCGGATCGACCTCCCCCGACGATCTGCCGGACTATGCCTACAGTCCGACGCGGGTGCTCGGCTCCATCGCCGACCTCAATTCCGAATCCGGGAGCACCCTGATGGCCACCGCCTAACCCGGATTTCTCGCACTCAAGGAGCGTGGGCGTCCCGCCCTCCTCCATTCGCCGCGCTGGTGGGCGAGACGCCCACGCTCCTTGATTCCTCTGTCAACCTCGGTTGCCGACACCCAGTCCGATTTTACCATTGTGTTGGAACTCCCTGATATCCAACGGATTTGCGGGAACCGGAAAGAGGCGTGAGAAATCCGGGCTAACCGCCTGGCGCTACTTGATGAACACCTCGCGCGGTTTCGCTCCGTCGCCGGGTCCGATGATGCCGCGTTGTTCGAGGATATCGATCATCCGCGCGGCGCGGGTGTAGCCGAGGCGCAGGCGGCGCTGCAGCAGCGAGGTGCTGGCCTTGCGCTCCTGCCGGACCACCTCGATGCATTTCATGATCAGTTCCTCGTCGGCTTCGGACACATCCTCGTCCTCGTCGCCGCCTTCGCTGACCGAGGCGTGGATGTCCGTTTCGAAACGCGGCGACCCTTGCTTGGCACAGTGGGCGACGATCCGTTCGACCTCCGAATCGGATAGAAACGCCCCTTGCGCGCGTTCGAGTTTGGCCGATCCGGGCGGCAGATAGAGCATGTCGCCCTTGCCGACCAGTTTGTCGGCGCCCTTGGTATCGAGGATCACGCGCGAATCGAGCGCCGAGGAAACCTGGAAGGCTATCCGGCACGGGATATTCGCCTTGATGATGCCGGTGACCACGTCGGCGCGCGGTGTCTGGGTGGCGATGATCAGGTGAATGCCGGCCGCACGGGCCTTTTGGGCAATGCGGGCGATGCACATTTCCACGTCGGCGGGAGCGGTCTGCATCAGGTCCGCAAGCTCGTCGATCAGGACCACGATGTAGGGGAAACGGTCGGGGATTTGGTCGTCGTCGAGCGGGAGTTCGTCCTCATCCGCCTCGGGTGCGAGTTCGCCGGATTCGAGTGCGGCGGCGATGGCCTCGATTTCCTCTTCGTCCACCGGGGGCTCCGGTTCGGGTTCGGGCGGCGGGGCATCGGCCTTGCGGTCGGGCCGGGGACGGTTGTTGAAGCCATCGAAATTCCTAACCCCCTCGCGGGCGAAAATCCGGTAGCGTTTTTCCATTTCGTTGACCACCCACTTGAGCGCGGCCACGGTTTTCTTGGGATCGGTGACCACCGGAACCACCATGTGGGGCAGCTTGTTGTACATCTGCATTTCCACCACCTTGGGGTCCACCATGATGAACCGCAGCTCGTCGGGGCCGAATTTGAAAAGGATCGAGGCGATGATCGAGTTGATGCAAACCGACTTGCCGGAACCGGTGGCGCCCGCGACGAGCAAATGCGGCATCGCCGCCAGATCGCCGATGACCGTGCGGCCGTAAACGTCCTTGCCGAGGGCCAGCGGGATCTTCTTTTTCGCCGAGCGGAATTCCGCGTCGTGCAGCAGTTCGTGGAGCGGCACCGACACCTTCTGCGAGTTCGCCAGCTCGATGCCCACCGTGTCCTTGCCGGGAATCGGCGCCAGGATGTTGATCCGCTCGGCGCAGGTGGCGCGGGCGATGTCCGCCTCCAGTTGGGAAATGCGCGAGACGCGCAGACCGACGGACGGATAGATCTCGTAGCGGGTGATGGTGGGGCCGCGGGTGATGTCGCCGGCGGTCACCTCGATGCTGAACGCCCGCAGCGTCTCGATGATTTTCTGTTGGGTGGATAGAAGCTCCGCACGATTCGCCTCCGGGGCCTCCGGGGTATCGTCCACATCCAACAAATCGAAACCGGGAAGCTCGTAGTCCTCGAAACCGGTGGCCACCGGGGATTGGTGGCTCGGTTTCTTGCGCTCGAAAGGCCGCGGGCCGGTATTGGTGTCGGTGGCCCGGCGCTGGGAGGCATCGATGATCTGCGGCGGCGGAATCTCCTGAAGCGGCAGCAGGATCTGGGGATCCTCGGCCTGGGCCGCCAGTTCCTTGGTTTTCGCCGCGGACTCCCGCTCCACCCGGCGCTGTTCGCGCTGGCGCTCGCGTTCCGCCAGCATTTCCGCCTCGCGGGCGGCGATCCTGGCTTTCTCGCTGTTCACCTCGCGGCGCGACTGGATCTTGAGCCACGCCAGTTTCCAGCATGCCTTGGTGAAACGGACGGGAGTATGGCCGGTTAGAAGAATCAGCGCGATCAGATAGACCGCCCCGCACAACAGCAGCGCCCCCGCCCTGCCGATCACGTTCATCAGCAAGGTGCCCGCCACCAGTTCTCCGGCAAATCCGCCGGGCCGCGAAACCGTGGCACCCGAAATCTCGCACCGCCGCGCCCAATCCACGAAAAACCAATCCGCCGCGTGGAGGAACCCCGCCGCCGCCACCAGCAGCACCACGAATCCGATCACACACCGCGGCCACAAGCGGCCGTTGAACGCCATCTTCACCACCCCGAACCAAATCATCGCCACCGGAATCAGGCAGGCTGCGGCGCCAAACAACAGAATCTGGGCAAAACCGAGCACCCCGCCCACCGGACCGATGAAATTCGCCCCCGTCTTCCCGGACTTGTCGGCGAACGCCTCCAAAAAGCCCCATTTCGGCAAGTCCCCCGGCGTGTACGACACCAGCGAGAGCAGCAGCACCAGCCCGCACGCCACCCACACGATCCCGATGATCTCGTTGGACCACCGTGCGGGATCGACCGGTTGATCGTCGCGTTTTTTGTTATCCTTGCGTCCCATGGCTCGCCTCACCCGCAGGTTGGGGAAAATCGTTAAGAATGCAAGATCATTCTTCATTCTTGAAAATAAACCCCGCCGTCCACCACGACGCCATGGGCCGGATATCCTCCGCCACCACCTCCACAACGACCGGAAACCGTCGCAGAAAATGCTGGACACCCCCACTCCAAAACCTATCTGTGGGACATGAACTTGAGCGGCAGCATCCAGGGTGCGGGTCAGCCCGCCAGGGCCTCGGCGACGGCGGGCGGAGTCGGCGGGCTTCCCGTCGGCCGCATCCACGGCGCCTCGACGAGTGCCGGACTCTACTACCCCACCTACGACGGCAACGGCAACGTCTCCGAATACCTCAAGCACGGCGGCTCCGTGGCCGCACACTACGAATGCGACCCCTTCGGCAACGACATCACCCCCTCCGGCCGCTCCGGAACCTTCCAAAACGCCTTCGCCCACCGCTTCTCCACCAAACCCACCGACCCCACAACGTGCCTCTACTACTACGGCTACCGCTGGTACGACCCGCTGACCGGAAGATGGCCAAGCAGGGATCCGATCGGGGAGGACGGGGGGCTGAACCTGTATGGGTTCGTCGGGAACAATGGACTGGATTGGGTAGCTATACTTGGATTGGATAAATACAAATAGAATCGTGAGAAATTTCATGAAGATCGCCGTGTTAGCTGCACTTCTATCTGGTGTGACATTGTGTTTTCTAATAGGCTCATGTAGAGTTACCGAATTGAAGTCAATACAGGATCTCACAGAACTTAGTAATGGCCCCCGTGGGAGTGGTTCCGATTTGTGGCGTGGAGGGTATTACTGTGGAGATCGAGGAGAAAAATCGATTTTTCTGTTCAAGTTTGATGTGTTGCCAGATCGTTGGATCGCTATTCCCAAGTCAAGTTGGAATGCCAGGAAGCGCTTTCCATATACTTGTATTCGTTCACGTTGGATTCGTTTTGATGAATCAATCAAATGAACCCGCGCGCCAACCAATGGTGGTAGTCATGCCAACCCAATTTTGAAAATCTGACTTATTCATTAGAACATCAGCGGACCTTGCATTACACCGCTTGCTTTTGTTAAACTATTTCCGACAAGTCACATGAGCGCGTCGCTTCGATCAGACAAGTTCAAGGACCGGCACCCCGAGGATACCCACCCCGCCCGGTGGCAACGGCGGGACGAAACCCGCAAATCGACCCAAATAATGACAAGAAGCATTTTCATCGTAACCTCGCTAATACTGATACCGGGTTTACGAGCCCAGGAACCATCCGGGAATCGGCCCGTTGACGATTCGGCCAGATTGGTGGTCGAACCGGCGAACCCATCCAACAAAAACCCCTTCACGAAAGTCCGAAACATCATTTTTCAGGATCGTGAATTCGAATTCGCCATTATGGAGACCCGTCCAACAGGCTATGTTTACAGTCTTGTCGTGGTCTATCGTGACGGTGGAGGATTCCGCTGCGAAGACCGAACCCTGGATACGCGGAGCGCGGTCAAGCCTGACGGCAGGTTGGATCCTGATTTGCTGAGCATGATCAAGATAGGCACGCGAAGCAAACCCATTGATCCCGGCATTGTGGCAATCCTGCGGAAGGAGATTGATTCCATGGTCAATCCCGCTTCTTACCAGAACCATGTGTCGGAGCCGGTCCCATGTGATGGCTGCTCATACGAGGTTTACTGCGGCAACAAAGCGGCAAACGTCCGCCCCTCTGACTTGCCAACCTTTATCTCCCCGGACTTTATCGCAAAAGCGCTCGTTCAGATAAATGCCAGTGACAACCCGAGCAATCACGTGGCATGGACTGGAATCCGCACTTTCTTGGAAGCCAGAAGCGCTGGCAAAAATCCATCTCCGATTATCCCCCATCCTCCAGCCCCATCCATCAAGACATCGGATCTTCCCCCTCCGTGATCACTCTCCGCCCCATTCACCGCAGCAATGAACTGTGCAAGGCCGAGCTTTCATCGGCCCTGATTTCCAAATTCACCGCCAACTTTCCGGCCACACCGTCAACGTCTATGCGTCTGGATAACCGGGCCTTCCTTTATCACAAAAAGCTTCGACCGACCGGGTTGCCCGGGACCCAGGGACTTGCAGGGCATGGCGCGGCCAACGTGGTTCAACGGAGCCCGCACCGAGCATCGAGATCGGATTCCAGACTCTACCACCCCATCTCCGCCACCACCTCCACAACGGCTGGAAACCGTCGCAGAATATGCTGGACACCCCCACTCCAAAACCTATCATGCGGGACATGAACTTGAGCGGCAGCATCCAGGGCGCGGGCCCGCCCGCCAGAACCTCGGCGGCGGCGGGCGGTGCCGGCGGGCTTCCCGCCGGCCGTCCCCACGGCGCCTCGACGGATGCCGGACTCCACCACCAATGAAACTCCACATGAAAAACAATGCGAAAGCCGTCGTTTCATTTTTCGCCTTCCTGATGCTTCAATGTTGTGCGCCCGGTGGAGGTTCTTCGCCACCATCACTTGAAGACGGAGCGGTTGGGAGAAGATGTGTCCTTAAACTAGGCGATGGCTCCAGTATCGCCATGCGATTCATTCCAAAAGGCAATTTCAAAATGGGAAGTCCGGATCGCCTCCGCTGGCCCTCGGAAACCGCTCATACAGTTCAGTTGACGCAGGATTATTGGATGGCCGAGACCGAGTTGACGCAATCCCAATGGCAGACCCTCATGGGTACCACAGCCAAAGAGATGATTGCCACGCACAAAGTTCCGGAGAAGAGGCAACTGGGATTCGTTCCGGGGGCGAATTACCCCATGTGTTTTATTACTCATGACGACGCACTGCGATTTGTTGCCGAACTGAATCGCAAGGTTCCCATACAAGACGGTTGGAGATGGGCGCTGCCAACAGAAGCCCAATGGGAGCGCGCTTGTCGCGCCGGAACATCCACCAATTACAGTTTCGGCGATTTTGGGGGTGCAGACCGGTATAACTGTTTTGACTGGAACCCTTGGGGTAATGAAAGCAAGGCAGTTGCCATCACAAAAACGAGGATGTGCAAGGTGTCACGCTTTCCGGCAAACGATTATGGCCTTCACGACATGCACGGGAATGTTTATGAGATTTGCTTTGATTTCTACGGGCCATATCCGACCGGAGAAGCGGTGGATCCTGAGGGGCCTGCCGGCGGGAAAACCCGGGTTATTCGCGGCGGAAGTTTCACAATGACATCCAATTGGTGCGACTCATCACATCGGGGGCAAATCCCAGCCGGGCATTGTGATTCCTTTACAGGATTACGCGTGGCTATCGTCAACGAAAAGCAGAAGAAGTGAATGCGACTCCTAAACCCGCCCCTGACGGATGCCTGCAGAGTATGGCCTATTCGGGCGGCGGCGCGCTTTTTCTCACTGTTCTTGTTATCGGCTTGTGTCTGACCGTGGAGAGGGTAGGCGATGCAAGTAATGATATTTTTGTTTGGCTGGGCCTGAATCCACGTGAGGAGGTAATCGTCTGCTTGGTGGTGTTGGTTTTCTCAACAGTGACCACCGGCATGATACTGGGTGTATTCTGTCGGGCGATTGTGTCGCTGGCAAGAAAGATGAGGAAATGACCCCGCCGGCCAAGCCATAGCCGTTGTCACGCTAGTCCTATTTCGGCTTGGTGACCATGTCGAAGTCATCCGAGCGGAAGGGTGTGACCGGGAGACCGTCCTTGTTGAACAGGTTGCAGACCGGGTTGTCGGCCCACGCGTAGCGGACGGCCACCGGGTTGGGGACTTGGTCGCAGGTGACTTCGATGCTGTCCTTGCCGGTGATCCGGCCTTTGGCATTGCGCCAGACTTTGTCGGCGCCGCAGACGGCGAAACCGACCGCGTCCTGCACGTCGAAGGGCCGCAGTTCGCTGCCGTACATATCGAGTGTCACCAGCGCCTTATTGCCCTCGAAACGGACGTTTTTGCAGACCGGGCTGAGGTGCGGCAGGGCGATTCCGTAGTCCTTGGCCAAGGCCAGGCGGGCCAGACGCGCGCCGACGTCGCGCTTGTTGCGGGGGTGGATGTCCTTGCCTTCGCCGATGTCGATGATGACCGCCTGGCCGGTTTTCGGGAGGGAGAGGGTGAGGGTTTGCGCCTCGCGGAGTTCGGCCCACGCGCTGTCGCCGGGTTCGGGCTTTTCCGCCATGTAGTCGGCCAGTTGCACCCAATAGAACGGGAAGTCCCCCTGTTTCCACTCCGCCCGCCATTGTTGGATCATGAACGGGAACAACGCCCGGTATTCCCATGCGCGGCCGGCGTTGGATTCGCCCTGATACCAGATGACGCCCTTGATGCCGTAGCCGAGGGTCGGGTTGAGGACGCCGTTGAAGATGTTGCCGGGGCGGGCGTTGCCGTTGAGCCAGCCGCCTGGGCTGCCGGGGGCTTTGGGCTGCGGTTTACCCTCGGCTTTGGCCTTTTCGCAGGCCTCTTTCCATTTGGAAATCGCCGCCTCGTGCTTGGCCTTGGCTTCGGGCGAGGTGAGCGCGTTTTCCTGCCCGACCGTGCGGTCCATCAGCGCCTTGAAGCGCGGATCCTGTTCGAGGCTGGACCGTTTCACCCAGGCCTCGGCCGCCGAACCGCCCCATGCGTTGTTGATGAGCCCCACCGGCACCCCCAGCACCTGATGGAGATGCCTTCCGAAAAAGAACCCGGCCGCCGTAAAACCGCGGCAGTTGTCCGGAGTGCAGGCGCGCCATTGGCCTTTGAAATCGTTCTGCGGCTCCTGTGTGCCCACCTGTGGCACGGAAACAAGGCGCAACCCGGGAAGATTCGCGCCCAAGGCTTCCAGATCGCCATTCCAATCTCCGCCAAGCGCAAACTGCATGTTCGACTGCCCGGAGCACATCCACACCTCGCCGATCAGCACGTTTTGCAGCATCCGGGAGGTACTGCCCTTGATGGTCATCGCCTGCGGGTTCGCATTGGCGGGCATCGGGTCCAATTTCACCGTCCAGCGGCCGTCCGCACCGGCCTCGGCGGATTTCGTCTGCCCGGCGAACTCCACGGTCACCTTGGTCCCCGGCGTGTCCCACCCCCAAACCGGGTCGGCCTGCTGCTGTTGGAGGACCATTTCATCGCCGATAATGGCGGGAAGTTTCAGCTCGGCCCGGGCGGAAACCGTCAGGACAAGCAGCACGGCACAGGGAAAAACGCGGGATTTCATGGTGGTTTTTGGGGTTGGAGGTCCGTCCGATACGCGGGTCCCCCGCCCCGGCCTTTCATCGCGGACTCCGATTTGGCATCCGGTGCGGGCCACCGGTCAAATGACCTATCAGCGCCTTGGGCGGTCCTGAAGGGTTCCGCGGTTGATTCCGCCGTGCTTCCTGTTCCGGCTTTCGGATTTGAGCTTGCCGGACGCCGCCCGGCCGTCTATCCATGTCGGCATGAACGGTGTGACAATGCGCGGGCGTCACGTATGGAAACGAATTTTGATCGGGTTTGTCGGCGTGGTGCTGGTATTGGCACTGGGCTTGGTGGGCTGGATCGCCGCGATGTCCCGCGACATAAAGCCGCCGGACGTGAGCGATGTCTCTCGGGTGCGGATGGAATTGCCCCCCGAGAAGGATGCGTTCACCCATTTCGCGCGCGCCCGATCGGTATTGGTGTGGCCGGAAGGGGAACATCTCGCCCGTCTTCGACAGAGTTCGCAGGCCGAGTATGACAAAAAGATCCGCGAAGTCGTGGACGCCAACGCCGAGGCATTGCGCCATTTGGCGGCCGGGTTGGCCTGCGAATCCTGTCTGGGCCCACAAAAATGGACACCTGATTCCGCTATTCCTTCGCCCCATCTCGCACAACTCCTAAACGAACGGGCGCGGCTGCGATTGCGTTCAGGCACTCCCAAAGAAGCGGTCGCCGCTTGCGCCGACACAATGCGCTTTGGAGATCTGCTGACAAATTGCCCCAACTCCAGCATTTGGTGGTTTCTGGGAGCCAGCACCCTTATCAAGGGCTCGGATACGGCTCGCCTGATCGCCAATGACCCCCGTGTTTCCGAAGCGGACTTGGTCGGCTTGCTTCAAGTGATCGATTCGGTGGGGCCTTTGGACCGCGGGCTGGAACTGGGATTCAAGGGCGATTTCATGATAGCCGATCACCTGATCACAAGCATTGGCAATTCGGCGAAGGAACGAACCAGCCTGCAAAAAGCCTCGCGAATACCCACGTGGGTTTCTCCGCTATCCGGATATTTGCTCCAGCCGAACCGATGCCGCCTGAAAGCGGCTGAAATGGTCAGGGAGGAGATCCATGCGATCTCCCTGAAAGGCAACGATCCATTGCCAGAAATTGAGCCGGCGGGAGTGACCGGACGCGAGTCGAAGATCGGACTACTGGGAAAACCCAATGCGCTCGGCCGAATTCTGCTGGAAACGGTTGCCTGTGGAAATGTCCGCATCATCCGCTCCAAAGCTCGGTGCGAACGGAGCCTACGCGGCGCCCGGCTGGTGGTGGCGCTGAGGCTGTTCGAGAAGCGAACGGGAAAGCTGCCCTCAACGCTGGATGAGTTAGTCCCCACCTACCTCCCCTCCGTGCCTCTGAACCCATGGGACGGGATGCCCTTCGTTTACGATCCGGAAAAGCGGTTGGTGCGCTCGGCGAGTGCCAATCCGAAGCCCAGCGGCAGCCCGGATTCCCTCGTTCGGAATCCGGAAGCCAAAGAAAACAATCCCGTTGCGGTGGAATTCGTGGTCGGCATCGCCCCAGCCGAGTAGATGCGGGTTTCCGCAATCATGTGCCGACGTAGGACGTCCGAATCCTACCCGCCAACCTCGCGACGCTCCCCGTCCCTGTGATTTTTCCAAAATTTGGGTTTTGCGGACCGGGATAACCTGTCAATCTCCCGCCGGACCTTTCCCTCATGATCACATACACCAAACCACCCCATCCCCGCGAATACCGGCTGATTTTCCGCAATGTGGACCGGGAAGGCTGGGATCCGTCGATCGAGTGCTATCTCCGCGACGGCGGCTACCAGGATCTCAAAAAGGCCGTCGGCATGGCTCCCAGGGACATCACCGAGGAAGTGAAGAAATCCGGCCTGCGGGGCCGCGGCGGCGCGGGATTCCCCACCGGCATGAAGTGGACTTTCATCCCGCCCAACAACACCAAGCCGGTCTATCTGATCTGCAACTGCGACGAGTCGGAACCCGGCACCTTCAAGGACCGCTACATCGTCCACCAGGACCCGCACCAATTGATCGAGGGTATGGTGATTTCCGCCTTCGCTGTCGGCGCGCACACCGCTTACATTTACATCCGCGAGGAGTTTCCGCAGGGGGCGATCATTCTGGAACGCGCCATCGCCGAGGCCCGCCAGCACGGGTTTCTCGGACCAAACCTGCTAGGGACCGGCTTCGATCTGGAAATTTACGTCCACCGCGGCGCGGGAGCCTACATCTGCGGCGAGGAAACCGGCCTGATCGAGTCGCTGGAAGGCAAGCGCCCCTATCCGCGGATCAAGCCGCCGTATTTCCCCGCCGCGCTCGGGCTCTACATGTGCCCCACCATCGTCAACAATGTCGAGTCGCTCTGCCATGTCAAACACATCATCCGGATGGGCGGCGACCAATACGCCACCCTCGGCGTGCCCCGCAATACCGGCACCCGCATCGTCGGCGTCTCCGGCGATGTTAGAAAACCCGGCTACTTCGAGATCGAGGTGGGCAAGCTGACCATGGGCGAGCTGCTCAACGACCTATGCGGCGGTGCCAAGGACGGCCGCACGCTCAAGGCGGTGATCCCCGGCGGTTCGTCCGCCAAGATTCTCCGCTGCGACGAAACCTACACGATCAAAAACCCGGACGGCACCACCCGCGAGCTGAGCTTCTGGGACATCCCGCTCGACTTCGACACCATCGCGGCCTGCGGGTCGATGGCGGGCTCCGGCGGCGTGATCGTCATGGACGACTCGCGCAAGATGTCGTGGGTGCTCAACAACCTCAACGCGTTCTACGCCCACGAATCGTGCGGCCAATGCACCCCGTGCCGCGAAGGCTCCACCTGGATGAAGAAGATCTCCGACCGCATTCTGGCCGGCGACGCCTCACCCCAGGATCTGGAGACGCTGGAGGCCATCGCCTATCAAATCGACGGCAAGACCGTCTGCGCCTTCGGCGAAGCGTCGTCCTGGCCGGTGGAGGCGATCATCGCCAAATTCCGCGACGAGCTGCTCGCCGAAACCAACCCCGCCGCGGCCAACCGGCCCCACAACCCGGAAACGGCCGCCCAACTGCGCTACCTGGCCACCACACCCTAACAAACCGCGCCACGGACAAGAAAATGAAAAGCGCGGAGCGCCATCCGTGCCTATCCGTGAGATCCGTGGTCCAAACAACCACAACCCCAAGATTTCAAACCACGGATGACACGAATGTTCACGGATATGAAAGAGAAAAGCGCGGAGCACCATCCGTGCTTATCCGTGTGATCCGTGGTCCCATTGAAAAATGAACCTCCCCGGCACAACCGAATCCCGCGCCCACCTCGCCTACTGCACCAACATCCATCCGGCGGAGACCTGGGCGGACACCCGCCACGCGCTGGCCACCCACACGCTCGCGGTCCGCGATCTGCTGCGCGCGTCGGGCCACCTCGCCGGTGACGCGCCGTTCGCCATCGGCCTCCGGCTATCCGCATCGGCGGCGGTCGGATTGTTAGAAGGCGACGAACTCGCCCGTTTCCGCGATTGGCTGGCGCAAACCAACACCTATGTGTTCACCATCAACGGTTTCCCCTACGGCGACTTCCACGGCACGCGGGTGAAGGAGCGGGTCTTCCAACCCGACTGGACCGATCCTGCCCGGCTCGACTACACGAAAAACCTGTTCAGGATCCTCGCGGCCATCGCGCCAGCGGATGCCGGCGCCTCAGTGTCCACCCTGCCGGGTTCCTTCAAGGCATTCGGAGCCGACGAATCGCTGATCCGCGCCAATCTGATCGATCTAGCGGGCTACCTCGACGACCTATCCGATTCCTCCGGCCACGATCTCCATCTGGGCATGGAACCCGAACCGCTCGGGTATTTCGAAAACTCGGTGGAAACCGTGGCGTTCTTCGACCGACTCCGCCACCACGCGCCGGAAGCGGAAACGATCAACCGCCGGATCGGTGTGAACTACGATGCCTGCCACTTCGCGCTGCAATACGAATCAGCGGAATCCGCGCTCGATCTTCTGACGGCCGCCGGCATCCGCCTATCCAAGATCCATCTCTCCAGCGCGCTGGCGTTTTCCCCGGCCGATCCAGCCGCGATGGATGCGATCCGCAGCTTCGAGGAGCCGACCTATTTCCATCAGGTCCTGCTGCTCGCCGCGGATGGGGAAATCACCCGTTTCAAGGACCTGCCGGATCTCCTAACCGACGTAGATGCCGGACGCTTCGATCCCGCCCGTTTTTCCGAGGCGCGGGTCCATTTTCACATCCCGCTCGATACCGAACCCGTCGCGCCGTTGCGCTCCACCCGCGACCACGCGGCGGAAACGCTGGCGTGGCATCGGCGGAACCCGGACGCCTGCCGGCATTTCGAAATCGAAACCTACACCTGGGGCGTGCTCCCCCAGACCATGCAGCGCCCCGTGGCCGAACAAATCGCCGCCGAATACCGCTGGGTCCTCGGATCCTAACATCCATCCGCCATGCGCATCGAGATCCTCAATACCGGCACCGAATTGCTGCTAGGAAACACCCTCAACACCCACGGAGCCTGGCTCGGACGCGAACTGCTGCCGATGGGCCTGCGCGTGGCCCGCCAAACCACCGTCCCCGACGGCCCGGCGATCCGCGAAAGCCTATCCGAAATTCTCGCCCGGGCCGACGTGCTGATCGCCACCGGCGGCCTCGGCCCCACCAGCGACGACATCACCCGCGAACTCACCGCCGAAGCGCTGGGGCTGGAACTCGATCAGGATCCCGCGGCCCGGCGGTCCATCGAGGCCTTCTTCGCCATCCGCAACCGCCCGATGGCCGAGGCCAATCTCAAGCAGGCGCTGTGTCCCGTGGGCGGCGAAATCCTCCCCAATCCGAACGGCACCGCGCCCGGAATCTATCTGCCGCCCGCGCTCAATCCGTGGTTCCCCTGCGCCGTTTTCCTGCTTCCCGGTCCGCCGCGCGAGATGATGCCCATGTTTCATGCCGAGGTGGCCCCGCGGCTCCGCGTCCTATCCGGCATCGGCAATCCGCCCGACTGTGTTTCCCTCAAGTTCGCCGGCATCGGGGAAAGCGATTTCCACGATGGCATCGACGCCCGGCTCGCGGCGATTCCCGAGCTTGAATTCGGCTACTGCGCCCACATCGGCGAGGTGGATCTCCGCCTGATCGGCACGCCGGACGCGATCCTGGCCGCCAGAGAGATCGTCTCCGCGCGGTTCGGCGATTATCTTGTTAGTTCGGACGGTTCCTCGCTGGAGGAAACCGTGGTCCGCCTCCTAACCGAGAGCCGGCTGACCCTCGCCACCGCCGAAAGCTGCACCGGCGGCATGATTTCCAACCGGCTGACCAACGTACCCGGTTCCAGCGCGGTCTTCACCCACGGCTTCGTCACCTACGCGAACGAGGCGAAAACAACCATGTTGGATGTTCCCGCACGGCTCATCGGGGAAAACGGCGCGGTTAGCGAACCGGTGGCGCTCGCCATGGCCGATGGCGCGCTCGCCCGCAGCGGAGCCGACCTCGCCGTCGCCGTGACCGGCATCGCCGGCCCGAGCGGTGGCACCCCGGAGAAACCCGCCGGCACCGCATGGCTCGCCCTCGCCCGCAAAGGCGCATCCACCCGCGCCTGGCGCGTCTTCCAACCCCGCAATCGCCTCGATTTCAAACTCGGCATCAGCCAGACCGCCCTTGATGCCGTTAGAAAATCCCTATGCGGAATCCCATAGCCGCGGTGATCCGAACGTGGCCGCCGGGGAATCCGGAGAATCCTGATCGGAGGGTATGGATCGCAGGGGCCATCCCGTTGCGGACATGGTGACGGGGCTTGCAATCCGGGCGACGATGGTTTTGGTTGGGGCATGCGAATTCTGATATTTCTTGCGGGATTTTCCGTGCTGGCCCTGGGCTACGCCGCGAGCGAGGCGCTTTATGACAACGAGCGGCTGGCGTTCATCAGCGGCGCGCTGACGTTGGGCGGCGCGCTGATCATTTGCGGGTTGTTTTCGCTAGGGATGCGCTGGCACGGTGTCATCGGAGCGGGCGTGGTGGCACTGCTCGGCGCCTCGCGGGGAATCCAGAACCTCGCCGAGCTTCCGAAGTTCTGGCTGGGCAACCGGAGCCGCGGGGTCGCACCCGTACTGGAGTCCGCCGCGGCGCTGATCTGCATTCTGCTGCTCGTCCAGGTGGTGAGGACATTGCTTGCGGAAAAGCGCCGGCGCCTGATCGCGGACGAGGCGGACGGATCCGAGGGGGAAAGTTAGATACCGAGCCCCGCTTCACGCCGGAATCCGAAGCACATGGTACAAGCGGCTTCATTCCCGGGCTGTAGCGGCTTGCACCTGCATGGAATCTCTCCGCCAAGACGCCAAGTTCGCCAAGGGGATTGAAGATCGGAGATGGCGGATGAAGAAGCGCGCTTCCGTAGCCGCGCTCGTGAGAGCGTGGCATCCCAGGCGCGCCCCAATATCAGAGATCCTGATCCGGGGCCTTGTTTTCCGCTCCACTGCGTTTGGAGGTCGGAAATTGGTTTGGCACCATCGGGCCAAGAAGCCAGAGACCAGAATCCGGAGACCAGAAAGAAAGCACCATTCATCGACGTCGCTGTCGCCACGAATTGTGCCAGATCATTTTCCGACCGGATCAGGATGTCTGAATATCCAATCCGCGTTCACTGCGCCGGTGTGGGCGGTGCCGTTGGTGCGGGTGCTGGGGTTCCCCCGGGTGCTGGCGCGGCGGGTGCGGGCGGCGGGGGCGGTTTGGGCAGGGTGTCGGACCATTCGTGGAGGCTCGCGCCTTCGCCGAACCCTCCGATTTCGTTCACCAGTTCGTGGCAGCGCTGGCGCCATTTCGCGTAATCGGGCGGGGCGCGGTCGGCATCGGCGGTTCCGGGGAAAATGAGGTAGCTGACTTTCAGATCCGACACCGGACGGCTGTAGGGCGATGCCTGCGGATTGATTTCCTTGGCGAGGCGCAGCGAGGCTTCGCCGACTTTGTAGGCGGGTCCGCCGTCGCCGACGATGGCCGGATAGAGTTTGGCACCGTGGACGACCACCGCGAAGTCCCCCACCTTGGGCGCGAAGGGATCGTTCTTTCCGCCGAGGATGGAGACCGGAACGACAATGAACGGATCATGGTCGGCGATGAGGAAACTGCGGCTCTTCATGTCCTCGATGCCCCGCTTCAGATAGGCGACGCGTTCGCGGAGCCAGCGTTTCCGCTCGGCGGTGGTGCCGCGGTCGGCGAGTTCCTTTTCGGCGGCTTTGATCCGCCGCTGCCATCCGGCGATCATCGGGTTTTCGGCTTTCCCCTGTTTGGTCCAGGCATAGCTGGTGAACGGTTGGTAATTGGTGGAATCGACGGTGATCTGGGGCATGTTCGGAAGGCGGTCACCGTCCGAGCCATCGGAGACGACGTCCATTTCCGCCTGGAGGAGAAACACGCGGCGTCCGGCGGCGGACTGGAGGTTGAGGATGGTCTCGCAGTCGTAGTAGTTGTGCTTGGTGATCAGCTCGGCCAGGGCGGTGGCGTCGCGCCGGATCCGCTGGGCCTTGGCGTCGTAGATTTTGGCATACCAACCGGAAACGGCGGCCTTATCCAGCATCGCGGGCAGGCCCGGGAGCAGTTTGGAGAGCTTCGGGTTGGACAGTTCCAGATCGGCCAGGGTTTTGGCAGGCGATGGAACGCGCAGGCTCAGTTGATAGAACGCGCGGTAGCTATCCGCGTCGGCGCGCTCCTTGGAGGCCATGCCGCCGGGTTCCAGTTTCACCTCGGTCTTGAATGGGATACCGCTGCGCAGTTTCCGGACATCTCCGAGCGTGCCGGGAACGTCCAACGTGGCGGGTTCCGCGGCTTCCTCGCGTGCCTGCCGTTCTTCGAGCTCCTTGCGGATTTCCGCCTCGGTTTTTTCGCGCAGAGAGGCCAGTTCCTGCTCAAGCTCGCGCTCCATCCGGGTCTCGTATTCCGCGCGGAGCCGGGCTTCGATCTGGCGGCGAAGGTCGGTCTCATCCGCCTTGACCACCACCGGTTTCGGCGAGGTCAGTTCCTTGACCGCCCGTTTGATCCTGCCGGGCAACGGAGTGAAAAACACGCCCACCGCTCCGCATGCCAACACCAGAAACCCGGCACGCAGCCAAGGAAATCCCCCGCCCCGCCGATTGCCCGAGCCGGTGCTCCGTTTCCACTCCTTGCCAAGTGCGTCTCCCATGCGCGCGACTTTACCACGCCCCGGCCGTCCGGCAACCGGATTCCCGCGCCGCGATGAATCGGCAAATGGACCGTTGACACCCGCCCGCCCGGTCCGCAGACTCGGCGCGATGCAACGCTTTGCCAACAAATTGGCCGTGGTCACCGGTGGTGGCCGCGGGATCGGTCAGGAAATCGCCCGCGCGCTCGCCGCGGAGGGCGCGAAGGTAGCCGTGGTCAGCCGCAGCGCCGCCAGTTGCGGCAAGGCGGCCGAGGAAATCAACGCGGCCTATCCGGGATCGGCCACCGCCTACGCCGTGGACGTGGCCGACCACGCGGCGGTCCAGGATCTTGCCAAGAAAATCGGCGAGGAATTGGGAACCGTGAACATTCTGGTGAACAACGCCGGCGTCACCCGCGACACCTTGCTGATGCGGAT
This sequence comes from Verrucomicrobiota bacterium, assembly GCA_017301995.1. Taxonomy (GTDB): domain Bacteria; phylum Verrucomicrobiota; class Verrucomicrobiia; order Verrucomicrobiales; family Akkermansiaceae; genus Luteolibacter. Next base: position 59,281 of record JAFLEH010000035.1, read on the forward strand.
GAAAGAGGAGGACTGGGACACGGTGCTCGACACCAATCTCAAAGGCGCGTTCAACACCGTGAAAGCCTTCATGCGCCCCATGATGAAGGCCGAGGATCCGCGCATCATCAACATCGCGTCGGTGATCGGCCTCATCGGCAACGCCGGACAAACGAACTACTCCGCCAGCAAAGCCGGCCTGATGGGATTCACCAAAGCCGTGGCCCGCGAACTGGCCGGCCGCGCCGTGACCTGCAATGCGGTGGCGCCCGGTTTCATCACCACCGATATGACCGACGTCCTCCCCGCGGAAATCCGCGAGGCGGTGCTGGCGAAAATCCCGTTAGGTTCCTTCGGCGACCCCAAGGACATCGCGGCCATGGTGTGTTTCCTGGCCAGCCCGGCGGCGCGCTACGTCACCGGCCAGGTCATCGCGGTGGACGGCGGCATGACGATGTGATCCGGCCCGGAACGACCTAACCAACCCGACCGTTTTCCCCATGGAGTTGTTCCTGCTGCGCCACGGCAAGGCCGAAGACCTGCACCCCGACGGCGATGCCGCCCGTGCGCTCGTCGAAAAAGGGTTCGCCCAAGCTCGACGCGCCGCCGAGGTGTTGGCCAGCGCGAAACTGCTCCCGGAAATCGTGCTGACCAGCCCGTTGGTCCGCGCGCGGCAGACAGCGGACGCCTTCTGCGAGACCGCCGGGCTGCCCGGTCCGGTTGTCCAGAACTGGCTGGCCTTCGGTTGCGCCGCGGAAGCCATCACTGCGGAACTCGCCGCTTTCCACGATTTCAACCGCGTGATGATCGTCGGACACGAACCGGATTTCTCGCGCTTCATCCAGTGGTCGCTCGGCGCATACGGAGCCACCATCGAGATGAAAAAAGGCGCGATCGCCTGCCTGCGGACCACCCCCCCCGCGCGCCACGGCACGTTGCTGTTCCTCATTCCTCCGAGGTTGACCGGCGGTTGAATCCGTGAAACCACGGCGCGATTTTGTAATTGGCGGTAGAAGCCAAGTGCGATTGACTCGCCACCGTCCCCCGACCGCCATGCGCTATCCCACCCGATTCCAACAACGTACACTCTGGAACGCCGCCACCGGTGTGGCCATTCTCATCATCGGCTCGCTGCTGGTGGCTCTGGTCTGGCTCGTGGGCGAGATCTTCTCGTTTCTCCAACCGGTCCTGATTCCGCTGATCGTCGCCGGCATCGTCGCCTATCTGTTGGATCCGGTGGTACGCCTGTTGGAAAAGCGCGGAATGAGCCGCCTGTGGTCGGTGGTAACCGTGTTCATTCTGATGCTGATCGGCATCGGCTTGCTAACAGCCGCGGTGCTGCCCGGCATCCAGCGCAGCCGGGTGGCCCTCAAGGAATTCATGGCGGAAAAACCCGGTGCCCCCGCCAAGCCCGCGACCGAAACTCCCCCCACGGCCGCTTCTCCCGCCCCCGCCCAAGCCCAGGAAACCAGCGAGGCGATCGAACAGCGGAATCTTGCCGCCAACCTGGCCAAATCCCTTCACGAGATGCGCTCCCGCAACCAGGGCGGATTGATCGGCTGGGCACTGACGGAAATCAATGACGACGGAACCCCCGCGGCTTTGCCCGATCCCGGGCAACCGCCCCCGCACTCCCTCGACTTCTTCTGGCGCTCGCATGCCGGGAGGCTGTTTTTGAAGTACCAAGGGGTCATCACCCGGACCGCATTCGATTGGGTATCGGCCGGCTCCACCAAGATTCTCGGGTTTCTCGGGCTGGTGATCGGCATGATCATGGTGCCGGTCTATCTGTTTTTCTTCCTGAAGGATTCCGCCTCAATCCGCGACAACTGGCACCTCTTCGTTCCGCTCAAGGCATCGCGTTTCAAAACCGAACTGGTGGACTGCCTCGGCGAGATCAACGGCTACCTGATATCGTTCTTCCGCGGCCAGGTGCTGGTGGCGGCCATCGACGGAATTCTGGTCGGAATCGCGCTTGAAATCTATGGACTCCCCTACGGATTCCTGATCGGCGTTTTCATGGCGATGTTAGGAGTCATTCCCTACATCGGAAACATCCTCTGCCTGATTCCCGCGTGCGTCATCGGGTATCTCCACGCCCAGGGCGCGGCACCGTTCGGTCTCAGTCCCTGGGGCTACGTCGGAGGGGTGGTTGCGATTTTCGTCGGCGTCCAACAGATCAACTCGCTGGTCACAGCTCCAAAGATCGTCGGAGATTCGGTGGGGCTTCATCCCCTGACGGTGATTTTCTCGATGCTGTTCTGGTCGCTGGTATTGGGCGGATTCGTGGGAGCGCTGCTGGCGGTTCCGTTCACGGCGGCGGTCAAGGTGCTCTTCCGCCGCTACATCTGGGAGCGCCAGATGCGGGAGTCTTTCGAGGAGGATCCCGATCCGGCTTGATATTCTCCGGTCACTGCACGCCGCGCTGGCGGATCGCCTTTTCGGCGTTTTCGATCCGGACCTTCATCTCGTTGTCCGCGCCGCTGCGGGCGGATTCCAGCAGTTTCAGGCTTTCGGGTCCGCCAACCTTGCCTAACAACATGACTGCCGACTTGCGGAGCGCCATGTCCAGATTCGGATACTCGGCGATCAGCACGGGCTCCACAGTCGGACCAAACTCAAGAAGCGGCCGTTCCCATCGGCTGGTGTCGGATTTCCACAATTTCACAACGATCGGCACGGCGCTTGCCCGGCGTTCCTTCGCGAGCAACATCACAAGCGGAGTGGGCACCTCGGATTTGTCGGCGTCCAGCTTCTTGAGCAACGTTTCCGCCGGTTCGCCGGCTCCCACCGTTTCATCGGACCACACCACCAGCGCCGTGCAGATTTCCTCTTTGAAATCGACTTCGTCCTCGACGAGAAGCGTGGCCAGACGCCGGCCGATGTCGGTGCGATAGAGTTTGGGCTCCACATCGGAAATCCTGACCACGGCTTTCTCAACACGCTCGAGATCGATCGACTCGAGTTCGCGTTTGTTCAGCTCGTAAAACGCCGGATTGGTCTTGTCGGTCAGCTTTTCAATCGGTCCCTCTTCGAACGCGTCCTCTTTGACCCGGATCTCGGCCACGCCGATTTCGCGGTGGATCTCGACGACTTCGCCGAGATTCTTGACGAGGTCCACGATGCGCTCCAGATCCATTCTGACCCTGGAAACGAGCATCAGGTAGCCGCCCTGCCGCTGATAGGGATGCGAGGTGTCCGTCTTGAGCGTGCGCCTCAGGTAATCGCGGACCAGGAGCTTGTGTTCCTCGCTCAGCCCGCGCATGAAAAGGCCATACGCCTTGAGATCACTCCCGGATTCCCTGAGCTTCTGCTGCTCGCTCAGCAACGGGTCGATCCGGTATTTTTCATTCAGCTTGGCGATCCGCTCGGCTTCCGGGTCTTTGGGGTCGGGAGTCTTGAGAACGGGAAGCGGGCCGAGCTTGTCGGCGGCGGCGGGTTCCACACTCGATCCTTCGGTCTTGATCAGCGGCAGCGAAAGCAACAGCGCGCCACAGAACAAGGCTCCCAGCATGGCCCTGCCTTTCGCCCGCGGATTCGCATACACCAAAAGCACCCCGGCAATGATCGAGCAGAACCCACCCATGACCATGCGGTTCAATGTGGACATGCCATCCAGCGCACCACCGGTTTTCGCGCCGAAATACAGCAACATCGCGATCAGAAGCACCAGCAAAACCGCACCGCTCCCGGCAATGAGACGAAGCGGCGATGTCGGCTCGAACGCCGTGAAATCCGCACGCTCCGCGTAGTGGACGGTTTGGAATCCCTCCGGCAGCGGCGCCGCGATCGGCACCCGGTTGTAGCGGCTCGGCAGGGCGGCCCGTTCGCCAGGATAGAATTTTTTCGCCCGCACCACCACATCATCTCCAATCCGGAACCGATGCTCACACGCCCCGCACTCCACGGTCCTGCCGCGCAACTCGGTGCCTACCTTGAATCGCTGCCCGCACGACGGACAGCGGATCAGCAATTGCGAATTATCGTGGTCGTCTTGTGGAGTCATCGGCTGCCCCTAAGATGCACCTAACCGCAACCGGAGCAACCCCAAAAGCGCATGATCCGCAGAAATCGGGATCCGCCCCGCCAATAAAGCCAAAAATTTCCATTAACTAAAATTAATCATTGACAAGTCCTGAAAATTCACAAGCATTCGCACAAACGCGTCAACGCTATGAGCTATCCTCTTCCACTCACTCCACTGCCACGCTTCGTTTCCCACCCGAGCGCGGACCTTGAGCCTACCCTGTTGCAGGGCTTCGTCGATGACGCGGTCGTGGATCGGATGGTTGCGGACACAGCCGTTGGCGAACGCCTGAACCCGGCACGTTTCGCTCCGGTAAGGGAAGATCTCGTCCTGTCCTCCAGCGAGGACGACTACGCGGGATGGCACGGCGGAATCAGCCCCAGGCTATCGGTGCATCCGGCGTTCAGCGTGCCGCTTTCGTTGGTTGCCGCCCCAAGCGAGCCGCTGGCTCGTCGGGCCGCCCCGCCCTCGATGGACGAACCCGGCCTGGAGCCGTCCTACCGCAGCGGGCACCGCTGGTGGCTCGCGGCAACGGCGGGTGCCGTGGCGTCACTCACCTTCGCGGCGGTGATCCTTTCAGCCTCGATGCGGGTTCACGACTCCGAGTCGGAATACGTCCTCGGCACCACTCCCCCTCGTGTTCCGGCACCCATGCCAACTGCCGTCCAACCGCCACCGGCCGCCCCGAAGGAAATCACCTCCCGGGCGGAACCCTGATCGACTGACCGGGTTTTTTCGCAAGAGTGCGATTTCGGGCTTTACACGGCGGTCTGGCTGGCTAACTTCGCCCTCCCAACCTTTGGAGAGGTGGCTGAGTGGTCTAAGGCACCCGATTCGAAATCGGACGTGGGGTGAAACTCACCGTGGGTTCAAATCCCACCCTCTCCGCGTGGTCCGGTCGTTTTCCGGCCTCGCCTGGCGGTCCTATCCGCCCTATCACCATCGCCCCGGAACCCGCGATCCTCTTGACGGAATTGTCGGAAAAGCGATCGAGCCGGCCTCTCCGGATCGTCTAACATCCATGACGGGGAATATTTCGTCTCGACATCACCACGTATTTACGATAAGCATCCGCCGCACGCGCGTATTTCCGATATGAGGATAGCCCTTTTTGGTGACATTCATGCCAATCTCGAAGCCTTGGAGGCCGTCTTAGCCGACGCCTCGACCCAGGGTGTCACCGATTATGTGTGCATGGGGGACGTCGTTGGCTACAACCCGGATCCGGTCGCATGCATCGCAAAGATCCAGGAAATGGGCTGCCCCACGATCAAGGGAAACCACGACGAAGATGCGTCCGGCTCCCATTCGCTCGACAGCATGAACCCGATCGCCGCGGCCGCCATGAAATGGACCCGCGAGCAACTTGACGACGATCACCGCCTATGGCTGCGCCAACTCCGGATGGTTCGCCAGATCGCCAGCTTCACCGTGGTTCACAGCACTTTGGACCAACCGGCCCACTGGAACTATGTCACCAACCGCTTCGACGCGATGGCGAATTTTTCCTATCAATTCACCCAAGTGTGTTTCCACGGACACACCCACGTGCCACGCGTCTTCGTCAAGTCCGACAAAGTCTCCGAAGTCCCCGCCGAATCGATCATCATCGAGAAAAACGCCAAGTACTTCATCAATGTGGGCTCGGTAGGGCAGCCGCGCGACGGCGATTGGAGATCGTGCTACGCGATCTATGACACCGACCACCAGTTGGTGGTGTTCCGCCGCGTCGAATACGATATCGCCAAGACCCAGGCAAAGATTCTGGCCGCCGGATTGCCCCAGTCGCTGGCCGAGCGGATCGCGGACGGCCGCTGAACCGGCACGGGGGCCATGCCCGTTAGAATCCATCCGAACCATGCCCGGCATTCCCCCCGTCTCACGGAGCAAAGGCGTGTCACGCTCGTTCTATCTGAGCTTGCGCCTGCTGCCCGCTCCGATGAGGAATGCCGCATCCATCGGCTACCTTCTGGCAAGAGCCAGCGACACCATCGCCGACAGCGCCGGGGCCTCCCCCGCAGACCGGCTTGCTGCCCTGCGGGATTATTCCCGGGCGGTCGGGGGCTCGATAGCCGCTTTCCCGTGCCCTGCGGATCTTATCTCAGGTATCCCCGATCCGCGCGAGAGGGCGTTGTTGGAGGAACTGCCCGGCTTGCTTGAATCGCTCGCTTTGCTGCCTGCGGCCGAACGCGATCTCGTTAGAGGGGTGGTCGCCACCATCATCGGCGGCCAGGAACTCGACCTCATCCGCTTTGGCAACGCCACCGCGGCGCATCCGGTCGCGCTTTCGGACGGAGCCGCCCTAACCGACTACACCTGGCGGGTCGCCGGTTGTGTCGGCGAATTCTGGACCAAGCTCGGATTTCTGACATTGGGCGAACGTTTTTCCGGCGCCGCCCCTGAAATGCTCCTGCCGCTGGCCCGCGATTACGGGACCGGACTCCAGCTCGTCAACATCCTCCGCGATTTGCCGCGCGATCTTGCCGCCGGAAGGTGTTATCTTCCGGTCGCCAATCCGCTGGACAAAGATAGGTTGTTGGATTCGCATCGCGTGTGGCACGCAAAAGCCCGCGCGGCGGTCGCGCAGGGACTGGCATATGCCGACTCGCTGCGTTCCCGCCGTCAGCGAGCCGCCTCGGTTCTGCCCGCGCTGATCGCGGAAGAAACACTGGATCTGCTGGAAAACGCCGACTGGAAAACTTTGGAATCCCGTGTCAAAGTTCCCCGCCGCCGGATCTATCCATTGCTGGCGCGCGCGTTTTTCAAGTGATCCCGAACCCATCCGATCCATGAACATCCAACGCCCCATACTGACAATCCTCGGTACCCTGTTTCTCGCGACGCTGAGCCATGCCCAAAAGACGGACGGACCGCCGCCGGACGAGAAGCGGATCTACAAGGAAGCCGGAGCCAAAAAGCTGGAGATCTGGGTCTGGAAACCCGCCGGATGGAAAGCGGACGACAAGCGCTCCGCGATCATCTTCTATCACGGAGGCGGGTGGAGAAGCGGCAGTCCGACCGCGTTTTCCCGGCAGTGCGCGCGACTCGCGGAGCGCGGAATGGTGGGGTTTTCGGTGCAATACCGCCTGACCTCGCAACCGGGAATCACGATCGAAGACTGCGTCAAGGACGCCAAATCCGCGTTCCGTTGGGTGAAAGGCCATGCCGCGGAATTGGGGGTGGATCCCACGAAGATCGCGGCTGGCGGCGGGTCCGCGGGAGGCCATCTCGCGGCGGCGCTCGCGACCTTGGATGATATCAACGACCCCAGCGACAACACCGGCATCAGCACGGTCCCCGTGGCTTTGGCGCTCTTCAATCCGGGGGTAAAACTCGATTTCAAGGGAGCCGAGCGCGTCGCTTCCCGGCCCAAAGCCGAACTGCTCAGACTGAGCCCCTATCACCACCTCAAAGCCGGACATCCGCCGACCCTCATCCTTCATGGCGACGCGGACACCACCGTTCCCATCCAGACCGCGCACGATTACGCGGCCAAGATCAAGGAACTCGGAGGACAGGCGGAAGTGACCGTATCGGCAGGGCAAGGACACGGTTTTTTCAACCGCTCCCCCCACTTCGAGCAAACCCTGAAACAAACCGAAGGGTTCCTCGAGAAACAAAAGCTGCTGGCGGTTCCCTAACCGAATATCCTCCTGAATCATCCGCCGGATCCGGCGGTTCTCAAAGCCTGCCGATACAATCCGCAAGGTAGGCGTATTCCTCGATCCGGTTGTGCAGGTGGGCTGAAACCCGAAAGCAGCGGACTCCGTTGCAGCGGACGAACGGGACCTCGATCCGGAATTCGTGATAGAGCCGGAGTTGCTCCGGGGCCACCGGACCTTGGAAGGTCACAGGTTGGAACCGACCCGGCAACGGCACGGTCGCCATGCTGCCCAACATTTCCTCCGGGCAGGGCGCTTCCACACCCAGCCGGTCCAACAAGAGGCGCCTCGCCTCCCTAACCAGCGAACGGTTGCGATCCCTAACATCCTTCCACCCGCCGGGCAGCAGACCGCCGACGAACTCCAACACCGGCGCGAGGCACATCCACGGAGTCGGGTCCCAGGTTCCGGGCCAGTCGAAACGGTCCTGAAACGCGGTATAACCCGGCCTCGGCGTATTGTTTCCATGGCTCACCACGGCCGGCTGGAGCGCTTCCTGCATGTCCTCGCGCGCCCACAGAAACGCGCAGCCTTTCGGAGCGCACGGCCATTTGTGGAGGTTCCCGCAATACCACGAGGCACCCAACCTGGATAGATCAGGCTCCAGCATCCCCGGCGCGTGGGCGCCATCCACCAACACCCGGATTCCCCGGCTTTCCAACTCTCCGACAATCCGCCCGACCGGTAACACGAGCGCCGAACCGCTGGTCACGTGATCGATCATCGCATAGCGGGTCCGGGGTGTCACGGCGGCCATCACCGCGGCAACCACCTCGTCGTCCGATCCCACCGGAAACGGCAGATCGGCCACGGTCACCTCGGCCTCCGCGCGGGTAGCAACGACCTCAAGCGCGTTGCGGCAGGCGTTGTAATCGTGGCTGGTGGTTAGAACGCGGTCTCCGGGTTCCAGTTTCCACGACCGGGCGGCCGCGTTGACCGCCGTGGTCGCGTTGGAGACCGGGACCAGGTCACATGGCCGGGCTCCGAGAAATCGCGCCAGTGCCGATCGCCCCGGAGCCATCCGCTCGTCGTATCGGCGGTGCAGAAACTCAATCGGAGAGGCTTCCATCAGCCCGCGCAGCTCGCGTTGGAGTTCCAGGATGGGAATCGGGCAGGCACCGAACGACCCGTGGTTCAGAAAAACCAGATCCGATGCCAACGCCCAATGGCGGCGCAACGGCGCTTGCGGTGGTGGAGCGGGAACGGAAACAAACATGGCACTCGGCTAACGGCCCGAGCCTGCCTTTGGCGGATCCTGTTTTCAATCCGAAATCCTCCTTTACACCCCTTCATTCGACATCCATCTTTCCCCCGAACAGGAAAACCATGAAAACTCCACACATTTTGGGCAAATTGGGCCGGATCGGACTGGCAGCCATTATCGGGACTTGCACGATCACCAGCATGGCGGCCGCCGAAACCGGAGCCGAAAAGCTCGGCTGGGAACTCGCGGTGCATTCGTACACCTTCCAGAAATTCTCGATTTACGACGCGATCGACAAGACCGCCGCGCTCGGCATCAAGCACATGAGCGTTTCCGGCGGGGTCAACCTGATGGAGGACGGCAAGCTCCAGCGGGCCAGCACCCCCGACCTGCAGCCGTCCGAATACGACGCGATCCTCGCCCGGATGAAGGAAAAGGGAATCGTCCCGGAATTCGTCAACATGGGCGTGGTGAAGCCGTCCGCCAACGAGGCCGAAAGCCGAAAGCTGTTCGCCGCCGCCAAGCGCCTCGGCATCAAGGTGCTCGTCACCGAACCGGAGACCCACGGCAAGATGGAAGAACTTCCGAAAGTGATGGATGTCGTCGAAAAACTCGCCAAAGAATATAACATCAAGGTGGCCATCCACAACCACCCCGGCCCGCAGAATTTCTACTGGAAACCGGAGACCGTGCTGGCCGCCGTGCAGGGCCGCAGCCCGCTGCTGGGCGCCTGCGCCGACGTGGGTCACTGGGTGCGCTCCGGTCTCGATCCGGTGGAATGCCTCCGCAAACTCGAAGGACGCATCATCTGCCTGCATTTCAAGGACCTCAACGAGAAAAGCCCCAAAGCCCACGACGTGCCCTGGGGCACCGGCATCAGCAACGTCAAGGCGATGATGGCCGAACTGAAACGCCAGAAATTCCGCGGCGCGTTCTGCGTGGAATACGAATATCACTGGGAGAACTCCGCTCCGGAAATCGGCAAGTGCGCCGAGTTCTTCAACGCCACCTGCGAGGAATTGGCCGCCGCCAAGTAACCCGCACCATGCCCAACCGGTTCTATCACGAATTCGATTTGGAACGACTTTCGGGAAAACTCCCGGAGGACGACTATCGCACGCCGTTCCAGACCGATCGCGACCGGGTGCTGCACACACCCACGTTCCGCCGCCTCCAGAACAAAACCCAAGTCTTCTGGAGCGGCGAATACGATTTCTATCGGACCCGGCTGACCCACTCGCTCGAGGTCGCGCAAATCGGCAAGTCGATCTGTTACTGGCTCAAGAGCCGCACGGACGGCCCTCTATCCGACGATTTCCACGTCGATCCCGACCTGGTGGAGGCGGTGTGCCTATCGCACGACCTCGGCCACCCGCCGTTCGGCCACGCGGGCGAGCGCACACTCAATCATCTGCTCGCCGGCTATGGTGGCTTCGAAGGCAACGCCCAAACCCTCCGCTTGCTGACCCAGCGGATCTTTTCCGCCAGACGCACCGGCATGGACCCCACCCGCGCGTTCATGGATGGCGTGCTCAAATACAAATCGCTCTGGTCCGACCTGAAAGCCGCGGAAGGCGGTCCGCCCGCCCATCATTTCCTCTACGACGACCAATCCCCCCTGCTCGCCTGGGCGATGGGCGGAATGCCGTTTCCTGACGATCTAACGCCCGGCCCGGTCCGAGACAGCCTGAAGTCGATCGAGTGCCAGATCATGGACTGGGCGGACGACACCGCCTACTCGCTCAACGATCTATCCGACAGCGTGCGCGCCGGTTTTCTAACCATCGAACGGATCGAGGCATGGTCGGAACGCACCGGGCGGAGCACCGGCGAAGGCACCCCACTGGGCGATCTGCTGCGCGCGATCCGGCAACGGCGGATGGATCCTTTCGTCGGAAAACGGATCGGGCGCTACATCAAGGCCGCCAGCCTAACCGAGGCACGCGGTTTTCTCAGCGCCACCAGCCACCGCTACGCGTGGCGGTTGGTCGTGGATGAAGCCGTCCTGGCCGAATGCCGGTTGTTCAAACAGCTCGCTTTCGAGGTGGTTTTCCTCTCGCCGCAGTTGAAACAGTTGGAGCACAAGGGCAGCCGGATGCTGCGCCAGTTGTGGGAACTTCTGGTCCACCGCTACGTGCACAACGGCCGGATCGACGGCCAGGATTTCCAACTGCTCCCGGCCGACACCGCCGCTGAAATCGCGTCCGCACAGGACGAAGCCGGACGCGCCCGGTTGGTTTGCGATTTTCTGGCCGGCATGACCGACGGCTATGCCGCCCGCACCTACAAGCGGCTCTTCATGCCCGACTTCGGCTCGATCGGCGACTTGGTGGGGTGATGGCGGCCGGATTGATGGTTAGAAGACCATCCCCCGCGAACGTTAGAGAATCTCCGCGATGAACGGCTGTTTGCGGAAGATCGTGAACGCTTCGGGTTCCTCGCCGGTGCCGATGAACCGCGGCGCGATGCCGAGTTGGTCGAAGATGGTCACCGCGATACCGCCTTTTCCGGAGCCGTCGAGTTTGGTGACGATCAGTCCGTCCAGCGGACTGGCCTTGTGAAACTCCCGCGCCTGCTGGAGCGCGTTGGTGCCGGTGGTGGCGTCCACCACCAACAACGTCAGATGTGGCGACGTGGGATCCTGTTTGGCCAGGGTGCGGCGGATTTTTCCCAGTTCCTCCATCAGATTGTGCCGGGTGTGAAGCCGCCCGGCGGTGTCGCAGATCAGAAACTGCGTCCCGTCGGCGATCGCTTTCTGATGGGCGTGATAACAAACCGACGAAGGGTCGGCGTTCGGGTTGCCGGTGACGACGGGCAAGTCGAGGCGCTCGCCCCAGCGCTGGAGCTGCTCCACGGCTGCGGCGCGGAACGTATCGGCCGCGGCGAGCACCACCGTGCGGCCGCGCTCGCGAAGCCACAGGCCGAGTTTGGCCGACGAAGTCGTCTTGCCGGTGCCATTCACGCCCACCACCAGAATCACGAACGGCTTTCCGTCAATCCGCGGCTCCGGTGCCAGCGTATCGTCTGGGAGCTTCTCCAACAGATGCGTCCGCGTGGTTTCCACCACATCCTCGGCGGAGATCGCGCGACCCAGCGCGCGCAGATCATCGATGATCGCGGTGGCGGTTTTCACCCCCAGATCGGCGGCGATCAGGTCGGCCTCGAGATCGTCCCAGTCGATCTCGGCTCGGTTGGCGATGCGGTTGAAGAGGGATTTGAAGAAGCCGGCCATGGATGGGGTAGAATCTGAAATGCTGAATTGCTGAATTGCTGGAATCTCGGAGGATTGGGGTGCGCCGGGTTAGGGTGGCGGGGCGGGAGAATCGTGGAGCATCCGGATTTCGCGGGCAAGTTGTTTCACATCGTCGGGATCGTGGGCGGCGGAGAGGCTCACCCGCAGGCGTGCCTTGCCGCGCGGCACGGTGGGATAGCGGATGGCGGGCACCAGCATTCCGAGGGCCTCAAGCGCGGCGGAGGCGGCCAAGGCATCCTCACTCCGGCCTAACACAATCGGCTGGATCGCCGTCGCGGACGCGGATCCGCCACCGGATTCCCGGCGGAACAGCGCGATCCGGTCGGATAGGTCGCCCCGCAGCCGCGCGCCATCGGCAGACCGCACCAGATCCAGCGCGGCGGCGGCGGCATAGGCCACGGCGGGTGGCGGAGCGGTGGAGAAAACGAATGACCGCGCCCGGTTCACCAGCAGGTCGATCCAATCGCGCGACGCCGCCAGGTAGCCTCCGGATAGACCGAATGCTTTGCTGAAAGTGCCCATTTGGAAGGTGACCCGGCCTTGAAGTCCCTCAGCCTCCGCAAGGCCCATCCCCGTCGCGCCAAGCGCTCCCGCCGCGTGGGCCTCGTCCACTAACAGCAGCGCGCCGTGTCGTTCGGTTAGCCCGACGATTTCCCGCAGCGGGCAGACATCGCCGTCCATGCTGAAAACCGACTCGGTGACCACCAGCACCCGGGCCTTGGCGTCTTTGGCGCGGATTGAGGCTAACAAGCGATCCAGTTTTCCGGCATCGTTGTGGGGAAACACCCGCAGCGTGGCCCCGGAAAGGCGGGCGCCATCCACCAGACAGGCGTGGGACAGCTTGTCCAACACCACGAAGTCCCCCTTCCCCACCACCGCGGGAATCGTTCCCACGGCCGTGGCGAAGCCCGATGAAAACGCCAGTGCGGCGCCGGATTGCTTGGCATCCGCAAGCCGCTCCTCCAGCAACGCGTGCGGCGGTTGCGTACCGCACACCAACCGCGATGCCGTGGACCCCGCGCCGTAACGGCGCACCCCCTCTATCAGCGCCGCCGCCAGAACCGGATGCCCGGCCAACCCGAGGTAATCGTTGGAGGCGAAATTGAGCAAGCTCCGTCCGCCTCGGCCGACCCTAACACCCGGCGCGGTTTCCAACGGCCGCAAGGTGCGGAGCAGTCCGTCCGCTCGCAACTGGCTGAGGATTTCCGCGGGCTCGGTCAATTCGGCGGTTCGTTGTTAGTTTGCCGGAGCGGCGGCGGGACGCTCCAACGCCCAGCGCAACAGCTTCTCCGAGTCCCGCCAGATGTTCGCGCTGTTGGATTTCAGCACCACCACGATGGCCGACCGCCCGTTCAGCGAGCCGGAGGCGACCAGACACCTGCCGGCGGCGTTGGTCGTCCCGGTCTTCATCCCATCGCAAAACGGGATGCTTTTGAGCAGCCGGTTGGTGTTCTCGATTTCGCGGGTTTTGCCGTTGTTGAAGCGGAACGTGAACACCTTGGTGGCGGCGTAGGACCGCAGCAGCGGACTCCGATAGGCCGCGCGGGCCGCGATGGCCATGTCACGGGCGGTCGAAAACTGCCCGTCGGCGGGCAACCCGTTGGGATTGATGAAATGGGAATTCCTCATGCCAAGAGCGGTGGCCTTGTGGTTCATGCGGGCGGCGAATCCCTCCTGGCTGCCACCGACGTCCCTGGCCAGCGCGCGTGCCACGTCGTTGGCACTCTTGACCACCAACACCTTGAGCAAATCGCGCCGCGAATACCGCTCGCCGGGTTTCAGATTCAGCTTGGTCGGCTCGCAAGCCGTGTCCGTCGCCTGGATCGTCACCGGGGTATCGATGTTTCCGGCATCCAGCACGCAAAGCGCGGTCACAATCTTCTGGGTGCTCGCCACCGGCCGCGGAAGGTCGGCGTTCTTCGCATAAAGCACCCGGCCACTCGCCACATCGATCACGATCGCGCTTTCCCCGACGACGGGAGGAGGCGGAGTAAGCGGAATGGATGCCACCTGCACCGGCTCGGCGCGGCGGACCGGCTGGGCTTGGGGTGGCGGGGTGCGTCGCGGCGGCGGACTCCCCACGCACGACGAAGCGAACGCCATGGTTAGACCGAGCGCGACAAGACGAGTGAAAAAAGGGCGGGGCATGCGCGGAATCAAGACGATCCCCCGGTCCGCATCAAGCCCGGATTCGGAAATCCTGATCAACTCGCGTCGTCGGGCGGAATTTTCGGAAAACCAACCGCGCTACGGAGGCGGCAACAGGCTGGGATCCATGTCGGCACCCGGATCCGGCAGCGCCGCGGGCTCGAATTTCACATCGCCCATGGGCCACCAGCCGCCCGCGCCATTCTGATAGGCCACCAGCCGCTCGTGCCCGAGGGGAAGTTTTTTCAAATCCTTTTCCCGAACCTCCGCCACCTTCGGATGGTCGCCGAAGATGCCGGGCTTGGGAATCGAAGGAAACTTCGGCAGCGACGGCATCTTGGGAAACTTGGCAGCCATCGCGACCGTGGATTGCTTCACGGTTTGCATGGTGCCGCAGGACCCAAGCACCAGCGGAGCGATCAAAAACAGGGAGATGGATTTCAAATTCATGCGTGCGGCCCAACCTTCGCGAGCATCCTAGCGCCACATGCCTGCCCCGTCCAGCAGGAAATTTTGAAAATTCCGTCACACTCCCCGCCGGGTGAATTTCAGGCTTTCCATCGGCGGCGCCCTCCCTCACCCTCCGGGCATGGACCCCGTTATTCACTTCGCGCCCCGCGGCAACAAGGAGGACCTCGAGCTAGGCACCTCCTTTTCCCCGAAATTCGACTCCGACGGCCTGATTCCGGCCCTCGCGATGGACGCCACCACCCGCGAGCCGCTGATGCTCGCCTACATGAACGAGGAATCCCTCCGACTGACCCTCAAATTCGGAGAAGCGGTCTATTGGTCCCGCTCCCGCAAGGAGATCTGGCACAAGGGCGCCACTTCCGGCCACGTCCAGAAGATTGTGGAAATCCGCACCGACTGCGATCAGGACGCGCTGATCCTGCTGGTCGAGCAGATCGGCGCCGGCGCCTGCCACACCGGTCGCAACTCATGCTTCTACCGCTCGGTGGTGGCGGATCCCGCGGCCGGGACGGTGGTTCTCGTGCCGAACGAAACGAAGCAAACCTTCGACCCGGCGGCCGTTTACGGAAAAAAACCGTAATCGGATGAATTTAGCGGTTGCAAATTCCGCCGGAACCCGCTAGCTCTCCCGCCCCGCGCCGTCCGAATCGCCCGACGACCCGCGGCACACACCTATTTTACGCCAAGGAGGACCTCATGACCATCATCAACAAAATCGAACAGGAACAGCTCAAAACGGATCTCGCCGAATTCAACATCGGCGATACGGTCAAGGTCCACACCCGCGTCGTCGAAGGCGGCAAGGAGCGCGTGCAGATCTTCGCCGGCATTGTGATCGCCCGCCGCGGCACCAGCGTGAACGCCTCGTTCACCGTGCGGAAAATCTCCTACGGTGAGGGCGTGGAGCGCGTCTTCCCGGTGCATTCCCCGCGCATCGCCAAGATCGAGGTCACCAACCGCGGCAAAGTCCGCCGGGCCAAGCTGCACTACCTCCGCAACCGCGTCGGCAAGCGCGCGCTGCTCGTGAAATCCGAAAGCTGATCCGCTCCGCCGGACGCAACAACGTTTTCCCGACACCCCGCCCATTTCGGCGGGGTGCTTCGTTTCGGCATCCCGGCACACGAATCGCAGACCGACATTTTTCCCCGTCTTTCCGCGATTTCGCTTCCCGATCCACCCGCTTGCTGACATCATCCGGGCCGTGCGCGTCCCCCTTCCCATCGCCATTTTCCTGCTGCTCGCCACTCCCGTCGGAGTGTGGTTCTGGGGAACACGCGGCATCGATTTCCTCGCCACTCCTTCCGCCCAAAAGTTGGAAATCACCCGACAACTGGCTATGGCAACCCTGCCACCCAACGCCAGCAGTTCCCAGCAACCAGGGCCGCAAACCTCCCGGAAAATCGAAACCGGACCGCCACGCCGGATTCAGACCAAGCCGCCGAATCCGGCCGACTACATGGACCGGAATCCCAGCCTGGACACCTTCACCAATCTGGCTTCCAAAGGGTCCCGCCACCTGATCGAGCTGAGCACCCTCATTGAGGCCTCCGGCGACCGCCTCCGCACCCTGCTCGTTTGGGAACGCGTGATTGATTCCACCAAACCGCAGCAGGCCCACCTCGACGCCGCGATCGCCTCCGTGAAACGCCTCCGCGCCAAAGTGCCGCCGTGGTCCGCCGGCCACGCCACCGTCCCCCTTGTGGTCCGCGTCACGATCACCGCCTCGCTGGAGGAGAGAATCAAGCCGATCCTCGAGCAGCTTCCGAAAGACCTCGCGGCTGCCTCCCACGGCGTGCTGAACCCCACCGTCGCACTCACCGTCCTGCCACCGCCCAAGAAACCCGCCACCACCCGGCGCGCGCCCCGAACCAAAACCCAGCCGCCCTCGGTGAGCCTCGCCTTCGCGGGCACGGGCGACGATCCCCGGGCCACCGACACCCTGTCCTTCCCGGTCACCAAACCGGATACCCTCCGGACCGAGCTGTATCGCAACGTTTTCAAACTGGCCGCGAAACGCCTCGACACCGACAAATCCCACACCGCCATCAGCTCACCCGCGAAAAACGAACCCCCGCTCGATTCGCTCTCGTTCCGCATCACCCGGCTCCGCTGGTTCAATCTCGCAACCGCCCTGAACGAACCAAAATCGCCGACCCCGCCTTGATTCGGCCGCGTTTTCGCCAAGATTTCCCGCATCCGGCACGTTCTTCCACCCTGACCAACTTCAAAACCATGCGCCCCATTCTCCTCCTCGCCCTCGCCTCGGCCGTCATCCATGCCCAGGACCGCTCGCCCGTAGAACCCAAATCCCTGCCCGCTCCCGACGAACAGGTCGAGCCGGTGAAACCCGCCGTCGAGCGCATCGACACCACCCATTACCGGGTCGGAGCGGTCACCTTCGACCAGAAAACCCGCGAGATCCGCTTCCCCGCGGCCGTCAACATGACCGAAGGCCTGCTCGAATACGCCATCGTCCGCGGCCACGGCAAGGTCCATGAGTCGCTCCTCGTCACCGACACCTCCGCCACCGATATCAATCTGGCCTTCAAGCTCCTCCGCTATCAGGGATCGCCCGAACTCTACGCCCTCATCAATGAAAAAGGTGGGCTCAGCGACCGTTTCCCGGAGGTTCCCGAGGACGTCAAGGCCGCCGCCCGGATCAAGGTGAAAGTGGAATGGAGCGACCAAGGGAAAACCCGGACCGTGCCGATCAGCGAGTGGATCCAGCACGCGGTCAAGGCCACCCCCATGCCCGAAACCCTCTGGGTTTACGGCGGATCGTTCGTGGACGAGGGAAAATACGTCGCCGAAACCACCGGCGATATCATGGCCATCTTCACCAGCAGCGCCTCGATGATCAACTACCCCGGAAAGGACCACGACGACGACACGGTCTGGGTGGCCTATCCGAAACGCGTGCCCGCGGAGGGCACCAAGGTTACCGTCATTTTCTCCCCCAATCCGGACGCCAAAACACCGGCACCCGCCGCCAAGGATCCCGCTCCGGAAAAATCAACCGCCCCCGATTCCAAATCCAAGCCTCAGCCCAAACCATGAAATCCACCGCCGCCATCCTCATCGCCTCCTGCGTCGTCGCCGCCGCCGCCCCGGACTCGGGCCGCCACATTTCCATCGAACAGGAACTCCGGCAGGCCATCGCACGCGGCAACGCCTGGCTCAAGGCCCAGCAGAAACCCGAAGGCCACTGGGACGACGAGGGCCTCCCGGCCCTCACCGCCCTCGCCCTAACCGCCGCCGTACGCGATCCCAACCTCGATTCCAAGGCCCCTCTCCCGCCCCACGTGGAAAAAGGCTTCACCTGGCTCCTCGCCCAACAGAAGGAAGACGGCGGCATCTACAACCGCGGACTATCGGTCTATAACACCGCCACCTCCCTCACCGCCCTCATGGCCGCCAACAAAACGGCCTACGAACCCGCCGCCGTCAAGGCCCGCAAGCACCTCGTCGGCGCCCAGTGGGACATCGGAGAGAAAGGCAAAACCGACAACCCCAACGACGGAGGCATCGGCTACGGCTCCAAAAACGACCACACCGACCTCTCCAATACCTACCTCGCCATCGAGGCGCTCGCCCTCTCCAAACGGCTCGTCGAGGACGGCAAATACGGCGACCAGCCCGACCTCGATTGGGAAGCCGCCATCAAGTTCATCTCCCGCTGCCAGAATCTGGAGGAAACCAACGACCAGGAATTTGCCTCGGACGACCCCAAGAACAAAGGCGGCTTCGTCTATACCCCGGACGAATCCAAAGCCGGCGAGGACAAGACCGCCGACGGCCGCACCGCCCTCCGGTCCTACGGTTCCATGTCCTACGCCGGACTGCTCTCCTTCATCTACGCCAAAGTCTCCGCCGACGACCCGCGCGTCCTCGCCGTCAAGGAGTGGCTCGCCAAAAACTACACCCTCGAGGAAAACCCCGGCATGGGCACCGAGGGACTCTACTACTACTATCAAACCATGGCCAAGGCCCTCACCGCCGCCAACATCGACAACCTCAAGCTCGAAAACGGCAAGGAAGCCGACTGGCGCGACCAACTCGGCCGCCGCCTCCTCACCACCCAGCGCGAGGACGGCTCATGGGTCAACTCCAACGGCCGCTGGATGGAATCCAACCCCATCCTCGTCACCGCCTACACCGTCCTCGCCATGGAACAACTCTGCTCCTCCATCCCCAAACCCGCCGGAGAACGCTGACATAACCGCGGCGCACCCGCCCCCGTAGCCGCGCTCGTGAGAGAGTGGCCTCCCGTAGCTGGGCGCGTCTCGCCCCAGTCCGTTGCCGGTGCGTCCCGCGCCGGCCTCCCAACCTCCCCCCGCCGAAGAGCCTAACCGCCAAGAAGCGATGGCCGCGAAGGGGATCGTGGATTGTGGATCGAAGATGAAGAAGCGCAACGCCCCCCAATAACCAATAACAAATAACCAATAACCCAAGGCGCACCCGCCCCCGTAGCCGCGCTCGTGAGAGCGTGGCCTCCCGTAGCTGGGCGCGTCTCGCCCCAGTCCGTTGCCGGTGCGTCTCGCGCCGGCATTCCAATCTCACCCCTTCCGGAAATGATTCACCGCCAAGACACCAAGGCCGACAAGTAGATGGAAGATCGGAGATCGTGGATCGTGGATAAAAAAGCGCATTCTCCGTTATCCCATCCACCCACGCCCAGTCGATGCCGTCGTTGGCTGAAACGAAACGCAAAGGCGCGGAGTTCGCGGAGGTGTTCGCGGAGGGATTCTCCGTAGCCGCGGCGGTGACGCCGTGGCCAGCGCCAGAACCCGCCAATGAAGAAGCGCCTTCCCGTCTTCTGTCTTCTGTCTCAAAATCTTCTGTCTCTCGCCGCCGCATGTCGGCGAGCATCAACAGCGCACACCCCGCCGTTTCATTTCCCGGCGATGGCAGCCCATAGTCAAAGTGCCTGTCCCTTTTTGTCGGTCCCTTTTTGTCGTCAGAAATCCGGCCCTTGGGGACAGGTTGGGCTGAGCTTGGATCTCAATCCTCGTCCCAACCTGATTGGCCCGGTCCTCCTCCCACAGCGTCCGCGAACGGGCGATCTGCAGCTCCAACCCCGGCTTGAGACAGTTCGGGATCACCGTGAGCCGGTCCCGGTCGCCCTTGCCGCTGCGGATGGTCAGCACGCCGCGGTTGAGATCCACGTCCTTGATCCTGAGCCGGGTCAGCTCGCTGAGCCGCAGTCCCGCGCCGTACTGCAAGCTCGCCATCACCTGATAGCGGGGCTCCAGCTTGCCGATCACCGCCAACACCTGATTGATGTCCAGGATCACCGCCGCCCGTGGCTTGATCTTGCGCATCTTCACCTGGAGATCCACATCCTTGCGGCAAATCTCAAACCATTTCAAATACCAGCGCATCCCTTCGGCCCACTGCGTCAACTGCCAGTCCTGCCGGGGCTTTGACTTCACCGCCACCCGCCAGAACTCCCGCGCGCTTTCCGCGCCCGGCGGCAGTTCCGCGCGCACCCTCCAGTCTTCAAACTACCCGATCACAAACCCGAATGACTGCACCTCATTGCGTGAAAGATCGCGCGAGGCGCTCAGATCGTCCCTCCAATTGAAGGACTTCCGCGGACTTGAAGGCTCCGTTGCACGGTTCATGTAAACACTGTTCGCTAAAACACATGCCTTGGCAACAAGAAAATCACTCTTTCGCTCCGCGTTATGATCCAAGTATCCAAGAATTCAGGATGCCAAAACGAAACCGTATCTGTTTGAAAGGCAATCCAGGATAGTTCGGTATCCACGATCATCATGAAATTCAAGATTCTACCACATGTCGTTGAAAATCAATGCTCCACTGAGCGGTCCAGCAGATTCAGCTTGACCCGATCCCGAAAAGTATCCAACCTCCTGTGACAGAATACCCTGTTCGCTCAAAGAAGACTAGATGAAATCGGCACCGAAAAGCAACACATGGGTGGTCTTCACACCAACCATGCTGTGGTTCGGTTTCGCATTCGCTTACACTCAATGGTGGCAGTCACCACAAAACGAACACTACGACTATCTTGTGGCGTCAGGTCTGGGCATTCCTTTCATCGCAACGGGAGTGGCTCAATGTCGAAGCCGTTATCTATGGCAGAACCTGAGTCCTGGAAATCGCGGATCACATCAATCTGAGAGACCCCAAAAGTTTGTTGTTTCAACAGTCTTCAATCTCATTCTCGGTCTTGGGATTGTTTTTACCTTCGTCATTCTGTCAGCAAACGAAAGAGCGAACAAGGCGTCGCTCTCAACACCTGCCCCGCCGCGAGTTCAATCCGTCATGACCATTCCAACCTCAACCCACAATCGAAGCTTCGCCCCCGGGCAGGTGTGAGAGGACTTCGGCGTTCGCTTCAAAACACAGAACACCAATGAAACTCGAAGACCTCAACGCACTGCACGCAAACCCAAATAACTGGCATCTCGTGTTCATCTATTTTGCACCAGAAGATCCTCGAATCGTCGTCAAGAAGCGGATTGGTGTTATGGGGTGGACTGTCAATTTCGCGCGTCCTATGGCGATTCCCTTCTGCTGTGCTCTAATTGCTTCCGTCTATGGCTTCATGAAGGTTGCCGATTCTGTAGTAACATCCAGTCAAGGTTATTGGCTGTCAGTTTTTCTACTCATCATGCTTATCGTTAGTTTGTGTGGTTGGATGTCAAATCCACGCCGATATATAACCCAAAGCGAATAAGCCGTGCCTCCTAACGGGCCATAAGCATCTCAATTTCTTTCCGTTTTCCATTCAATCGCTCCCGTAGGAGCACTCAAACGTTCGGCAGAAGAGACATGCCAATCCAATACGAACATAGCCGTGCGATAAGCCGAGATGAATTCACGGGTTTGCTTGGGCGGTCGACACTCGCGGAGAGACGACCGGTCGACGATGCACCGTGCATCGAAGGAATGCTAATGCACGCCAATCTGCTTTGCACAGCATGGGACGGAGAGACACTTGTTGGGGTAGCCAGATCGGTCACAGATTTTGTATACTGTTGTTATTTGTCTGATCTAGCAGTTGACCGTGCCTATCAGAAGCAAGGTATTGGTCGTGAGTTGATTCGTCTGACTCAGTCCCAGCTCGGCGAACGAGCCACGATCATTCTCCTATCTGCCCCCAATGCCACTGAGTATTATCCAAGGATAGGATTTAAGCCCCATGATTCCGCATGGATTATCCCTGCAAGAGAAATCCTAGAATGAAATCACAGAGCCGAACAAGTCGTGCCTCCTAACGGGCCAAAAGCAACTCAATCTCATGCCAATTACCATTCACTCACGCCCGCAGGAGCACTCAATCGTTCGA
>JAFLEH010000036.1 GCA_017301995.1 Verrucomicrobiota bacterium
GATGCAGACGAAGACCCAGCGACACCGCGGCGTGCCATCAATGTGCGTGGAGTAGCATACAACACACCCTTGATATTGAATTACCAAACCACATCCACCGCCCCCACCCGCCATGTCCACGGTTCCCACCATCATATACACCCAGACCGACGAAGCCCCGGCTTTGACCACCTGCTCGCTGCTGCCAATCGTGCAGGCGTTCACCAAACACGCGGGCATCGCCGTGGAAACCCGCGACATTTCGCTTTCCGGCCGCATTCTGGCGGCGTTTTCCGACCTTCTGCCGCCCGTGCAGCAAGCTCCCGACGCCCTGGCGGAACTCGGCGCGCTGACCCTGCGGCCCGAGGCGAACATCATCAAGCTCCCCAACATTTCCGCATCGGTGCCCCAACTCAAGGCGGCCATCGCCGAACTCCAGGCGCTCGGCTACGCCCTCCCGGAATACCCGGAAGCCCCGCAATCTGACGCCGAAAAGGACGCCCGCGCCCGCTACGACAAGGTGAAAGGCAGCGCCGTCAACCCGGTGCTCCGCGAGGGAAATTCCGACCGCCGCGCGCCCAAGGCGGTCAAGGACTACGCCCGCAAACACCCGCACTCGATGGGCAAGTGGGAACCGGATTCCCGCACCAACGTGGCCACCATGGGCGCCGACGACTTTTTCTCCAACGAAAAATCCGTGACCGTCCCCGCCGCTACCACCGTCCGCATCGAACTCGCGGCGGCCGACGGCACCGTCACCGTGCTCAAGGCGGAAACCCCGCTGCTCGCCGGGGAAATCCTCGACGCCACGGTGATGCGGAAACGCGCTCTAACCGAGTTTTTCGAGACCCGGATCGCCCGGGCCAAACAGGAGAACCTGCTGCTTTCCCTCCACCTCAAGGCGACCATGATGAAGGTGTCCGATCCGATCATCTTCGGCCACGCGGTGCGGGTGTTTTTCAAGGATCTGATCGCCAAACACGGTGCCACCTTCGACGGCCTGGGCGTGGATTTCAACAACGGCTTCGGCGACCTGGTGGCGAAACTCGATTCCCTAACCGCCGAGGAAAAAACCGTCATTGAGGCTGACATCCGGGCTGCCTATCAGAACGGACCGGATCTCGCGATGGTCAATTCCGACAAGGGCATCACCAATCTCCACGTGCCGTCCGACGTGATTGTGGACGCCTCGATGCCCGCGATGATCCGCGCCGGCGGCAAGATGTGGAACGCCGCGGGAAAAACCGCCGACACCCTCGCGCTGATTCCGGACAGTTCCTACGCCGGGATCTATCAATCCACCATCGACTTCTGCCGCAACCAGGGCGCGCTCGATCCGAAAACCATGGGCTCCGTGCCCAACGTGGGCCTCATGGCCCAGGCGGCCGAAGAATACGGCTCCCATAACAAAACCTTCGAGGCCAAAGCCGCCGGAACCATCCGCGTGGTGGACACCGCCACCGGCGAAACCCTGCTTTGCCACGACGTCGAGCCCGGCGATATCTGGCGCGCCTGCCAAACCAAGGACGCGCCCGTCCGTGATTGGGTGAAACTCGCCGTCAACCGCGCCCGCCTCACCCAAACCCCCGCCATTTTCTGGCTCGACGAAGCCCGCGCCCACGACGCGCAGGTCATCGCGAAAATCAACGCCTATCTGCCGGAGCACGACACCGCCGGCCTCGAGATCCGCATCCTGCCGCCCGCCACGGCGTGCACCTACACGCTCACCCGCATCGTCAAGGGGCTGGACACCATCTCCGTCACCGGCAACGTGCTGCGGGATTATCTAACCGACCTGTTCCCCATCCTCGAGGTCGGCACCTCGGCCAAGATGCTCTCCATCGTCCCGCTGATGAACGGCGGCGGCCTGTTCGAGACCGGCGCCGGCGGCTCCGCGCCGAAACACGTCGAGCAGTTTCTATCGGAGAACTATCTGCGCTGGGATTCGCTGGGCGAGTTCTTCGCCATCGCCGCCTCGTTCGAGCACCTCGCCGAGACCCAAAGCCACGCCAAGGCCCGCGTTCTCGCCGAAACCCTCGACACCGCCAACGGCCGCTTCCTCGAAAACGACCGCTCTCCCGGCCGCAAGCTCGGCACCATCGACAACCGCGGCTCGCATTTCTATCTGGCCCTGTACTGGGCGGAGGCCCTCGCCTCCCAAACCTCCGATCCCGCCCTCGCGGAAATCTTCGCCCCCGTTGCCAAAGCCCTCGCCGCGGAGGAACAGACCATCGTCGCCGAACTCCTATCCGTCCAGGGCAAGCCCGTGGACATCGGCGGCTACTACCGCCCGGACACCGCCAAAGCCGCCGCCGCACTGCGCCCCAGCGAGACTTTCAACGCGATCCTCGCGGGGATTTAAGATATATGGGTCGGCATTGATGGATCGGCACCCAATTGTAACGTCCGACGCACACACCATCAACATGGACACCCGACAGAAATCCCTCTCCCTGTGGTTGCCGCTGCTGGGCCCCGCGGTGGTGGAGGGGCTTTCCATTCTTCTTGCCAATGCCACCAACGGGAGCAGTCTGGTGTTCCTGCTTGGTGCCGCCCCCCTCATGATCATTATAGGCTCCGTGATGATCGCCCTGCGAAACTCCGGAAAACACCCCGCGTGGATGGTCGTATTGTGGGTTCTCGGATACATCGTGGCGCAGATCGTGGTCGGGTTCGGAATGCTGTTCGCCGCCTGCGCGGCTCTCGGCTAGCCAATCCGGAACATCCTCCAACATGCTTACCCCATCTATCCGAAAGATTCTCAAGACGACATTAACCCGTTGTCCCGAATGTGGCCGGGCGATTCCTGGCGAGGTATGGAAAACCACCGGATCGCCCGCGACGGTGAATCTCACACGCCATTGTCCGGTGCACGGCGAGGTTACCACCACCCTCGCCTCGGACGCGCGCTTCTACTGGCTGGCCCAGGGAAATCCCGCGAACCGCTGCGGTACCGGATGCGCCTGTTCCGCCGATCCCGAAGGCTCCGCGGGCACACTCGGCCGCAACGCCTCGGAGCCCGGCGTGGTCGAAACCCTATCCACCTGCCTCGCGCTGATAGAAATCGTGGACTCATGCGACCTGGCCTGCCCGGTTTGCTTCGCCGACGCACCGCCGGGGTCGGCGGGAGAGCGCGTCCTGTCGCATCCGCTGGACCACATCCAGGCGCGCATCCGCGGAGTGCTCGAGCGCAAGGGTAAAATGGAGATCCTCCAACTTTCCGGCGGCGAACCCACCCTTCACCCGGAGTTTTTCACGCTGTTGGACTGGATCCACGAACAACCGGACATCGACTATTGTCTGGTCAACACCAATGGCGTCCGGCTGGCCGCCAACGACGGGTTTCTATCGGAAATGGGCCGCCGCGGAAGGCGCGGACACCTCCAACTCTATCTGCAATACGACGGCCCAGGCGAGGCCGGCCAGCATGCCCTGCGAGGCGCCGATCTCCGCGCGCTCAAGCTCAAGGCGATGCGGCGCTGCGAAAACGAGGGCATCCCGTTCACTCTGGCGATGACGGTCACCCCGGACAATCTCCCCGATCTTTGGAATACCGTGGAAACGGGTCTGACGTTCTCCGCCTGCCGCGGGATTTCCTTCCAACCGATGTTTTTCTCCGGCCGCGCGCCCACTCCATCCGGCAGGCGCCTCAACGCGGCCGACGTCATCCTCGCGCTCCTCGGCCAGTCCGGAGGAAAACTGGGAACCGCGGACTTCACGCCACTGCCATGCGGCGATCCGAACTGCGCGGTGATCGGCTATCTGCTGCGCACCACCGCGGGAGTACGCAGCATTTCGGAGTTCATCGACTTCGCGGCTGTACAGGAATTCCTGCGCGACAAAATCCGTTACCAACCCGCCGATCTGGCCCGCTGCGGTTGCGAAAACACCGAACTGGGCGAAATCCTCCATCGGTTGGAAATGACCGAAAAGGACGCGTTCCGGCTATTCGTCAAGCCGTTCATGGACACCGCCTCATGGGATCAGGACCGCGTGGACCGTTGCTGTACCCATGTGATCCGGCAGGATGGTTCGCTGGCCTCATTCTGCGAGTATTATCTCAACGGCGGCTGTCATCGCGCGGAGGGGCCGCGGGTCTGATGGGCAACGGTCCGATGGCTCCCATCCTCCATACCGCTGCAATCCGGCCCGCCGGTTCTCCGGTTTATCTGGCGCTGATGATGTTGGGGCTGGCCATCGGAACAGTCTATTGGGTACGCGCGTCGCGGACGGATGCCAGGCTGGCACTGGTGTTCTTCGGTGGTCTTGCGGGCGCGTTCGGTGGCGCGAAACTCGCCTACCTCGTATCGGAGGGGTGGTTGTTTTGGCACCATCCGGACCGCTGGCAAATCTGGCTTGCGGGAAAATCGGTGATGGGCGCGCTGCCGGGCGGGTGGCTGGGCGTGGAGATCGCCAAACTCGCCACCGGCTACCACAACTCCACCGGCGACCGCTTCGCCCTGCTCCTGCCCGTGCCGCTATTCCTTGGTAGGATCGGCTGCCTCCATGCGGGATGCTGCGGCGGAATCGGGATCGGAAACCGCCACTGGCCTGCGGTGGAAACGGAGATGGCAGTCCAGGTGCTCGCGCTCGCCACCATGTGGTGGATGCGGCGCGCGCGGGTCATGGAAGACAGGCGGTTTTTTCTCTATCTGATTGCCTACGGCGTGTTCCGGTTCGCTCACGAATTCCTGCGCGTCACGCCGAAGCCATTCGGCGGACTTTCGGGCTACCAATGGATCGCTCTGGCCACGGCCGCCGCAGCCACATGGGCCTGCCACCGCCGGACACGCCAGACGGCCGCACCAACCGGCTGGCCGGGGCATGGCTGAGCCGCACCCCGCCCGGTGGCATACGATCTTTCGCATTCTGCCTTGAAATCCCCGCGCTCGCGTGCATTCTCCCCGTCCGCCCATGGCCGAACCGACCTTCCAATCCCTCCCCGGATTCCGCGATTTCACTCCCCGTGAATGCGCGGTCCGCAACTATTTGTTCGAGACTTGGAGAAACGTCGCCCGCCGCCATGGCTACGTGGAATACGAAACCCCGATCCTCGAGGACACCGGTCTCTATCTGAAAAAATCCGGCGGTGAGCTGTCGTCGCAGTTGTTCCGGTTCGAGGACCAAGGCGGCCGCGACGTCACCCTGCGCCCGGAGGTCACCGCCTCGCTCGCCCGCCTCGCCGCCCAGCACCAGCGCGATTTTCCCAAGCCGCTCAAGTGGTTCGAAATCGGCCAATGTTTCCGCTACGAAAAGCCCCAAAAAGGCCGCGGCCGCGAATTCCACCAGTTCAACGTGGACATCCTCGGCGAGGCCGGACCCGCCGCCGACGCGGAGCTGATCGCGCTCTCCATCGCCACCATGCTCGCCTTCGGGTTCACCGCCGGCGATTTCATGGTCCGCGTCTCCGACCGACAGGCGTGGATTGACTTCGCCAAGGCGCACGGCATCGCCGACGACCAAACCGCCGAGTTTCTCGGCATCATCGACAAGCTGGAACGCGAAAAACCGGAGATCACCGCGGAGAAACTCGCCGCCTTTTCCCTAACCACCGGGCAGGTCCGCGAGTTCATCGCCAATCCCCCGGCCGACGCCTCGCCGGCCTATGCCGCCATCGCCGCCGACCTAACCGCACGCGGCTACGGCGGTTTCATCAAGCTCGACCTTTCGATCGTCCGCGGCCTGGCGTATTACACCGGCGTGGTTTTCGAGGTGTTCGACGCCCGCCAGTCAATGCGCGCGGTGGCCGGAGGCGGCCGCTACGACACGCTGGTCTCCACCATTTCCGACGGCGCCACCGACCTTCCCGCCACCGGCTTCGCCATGGGCGACTACGTGATCCGCAATCTGATCGAGGAAACGGCGCACGCCAATATGGAACTGGAAGTCTGGCTGCGCCGCAACGCCGCGCTCTGCGATGTTTTCGTGGTGGTGGCCGACGACGAACGCCGCGATGACGCGCTGGCCCTCGCCACCCGCCTCCGGAACGCCGGAATCAGCACCGATTTTCCGCTTGCCCGCGCCAAAGTGGCCAAGCAATTCCAATCGGCCGAACGCGCCCGCGCCCGCTTCGCGCTGGTCGTGGGTTCCGAATTCCCCGAACTCAAGCTGAAAGTCCTCTCCTCCCGCACCGAAGAACCCTGCCACGCGGAAACCATCACCGATTTCCTAACCATCCGACTCACCCAACCCGACGGCCCCTTGCTGGCGTAAAGATACAAGACCGCAAGACACAAGATACAAGACAAGATTCGGCCTAACACTCTCATCTCCGATCTCCCGACAGCCAATGAACCGAGCGCGACTCCGGCGACATCTTCCTCTTGCATCTTGAAGTCTTGCGTCTTGCGTCTCATTTGAAGAATCTCCCATCACCACCCCAAAATCATGCGCACACACCATTGCAACGAACTCCGCGAATCCCACATCGGCCAAACCGTCACGCTGATCGGGTGGGTCAATACCGTCCGCGACCAGGGCGGCGTGATTTTCGTGGACCTCCGCGACCGCGAGGGCGTCACCCAGATCGTTTTCCGCTCGGAGGAGAATTCGGACGCGGCCAAGGCCAGCCACAAGCTGCGCGATGAGGATGTGATCCAGGTCACCGGGCAGGTTGTGAAGCGGCTGGAAGGCTCGGAGAACACGAAGATCGGCACCGGCTCGATCGAGGTCGTGCCGTCCGAGCTGACGATCGTCAACAAGGCCGATGTGCTGCCGTTCCAGCTCGACAAGGAGCTTTCCAACGAGGACATCCGGATGAAATACCGCTACCTCGACCTGCGCCGCCCGCGGATGAACCGCAACATCCGCCTGCGCAGCGTGATCACCTCCGCGGCCCGCCGCTATCTGGACGAAGCCGGTTTCTATGAAATCGAAACGCCCATTCTATCCAACCCGACCCCCGAAGGCGCGCGTGACTTCCTGGTCCCGTCCCGCCTGAACCCCGGCCGTTTCTACGCGCTGCCCCAGGCCCCGCAGCAATACAAACAGCTCATGATGGTTGCCGGGCTGGAGAAATACTATCAGATCGCCCGCTGTTTCCGCGACGAGGACCTCCGCGCCGACCGCCAGCCGGAGTTCACCCAGATCGATATCGAGGCGTCGTTCATCGGCCAGAATGATATCATCAATCTGGTGGAAGGCCTGCTCCGGTCGATGTTCCAGGCCGGCCTGGGCATCGATGTGGGCACCGGTTTCCCGCGCATGACCTACCGCGAGGCGATGGACATCTACGGATCCGACAAACCGGACACCCGCTACGGCATGAAGATCACCGACCTGCGCACGGTGTTCGCCAATACCGAGTTCAAGCTGTTCCGCGGCATGCTCGACGGCACCGGCGTGGTCCGCGCGATCAATGCCAAGGGCTTCGCCGGCATCACCACCGGCCAGATGAACCGGCTCAACGAGATCGCCATCCAGGCCGGCCTGCCGGTCAAAACGCTCGCGTTCGTGAAATGCGAAAACGGCGAATACAAGAGCCCGCTGTGGAAGTTCTTCACCGACGCTGAAAAGGAAGCGCTCATCGCCTGCCTCCACATCGAGGAAGGCGACATCGTGTTCTTTGGCGCCGGCGAGGTGGACACGGTCTCCACCATCCTCGGCCGCGTCCGCACGGAAATCGCCGCGATGATGGAACTCACCAAGGACTCCACCGCGTTCAATTTCCTCTGGGTGGTCGATTTCCCGCTGCTTGCCCGCGACGAGGAGACCGGCGGATGGGGCGCGGTCCATCATCCGTTCACCCGTCCTAACAGCGAGGACCTCCCGCAGTTGGAAGCCGGCGACTACGCCAACGTCCGCGCCGTGGCCTACGACGTGGTGCTCAACGGCTACGAACTCGGCGGCGGCTCGATCCGAATCCACGAAAAGGATCTCCAGGCGAAGATGTTCGAGGTGTTAGGCGTCGGCCCGGAGGAACAGGCGATCAAGTTCGGCCACATCCTCGATGCCTTCCGCTTCGGCGCCCCGCCCCATGGCGGCCTCGCCCTCGGCCTCGACCGCATCGCCATGCTGGTGGCCGGCGAGGACAGCATCCGCGAGGTGATCGCGTTCCCCAAGAACAACAAGGGCGCCGACCTCATGTCCCACAGCCCCTGCCAGGTGGACTTCAAACAACTCCGCGAGGTCTATGTCCAGTCCACCTGGAAGGACCCCAAGGCCACCCCGGCATCACCGGGGCAGGAAGGTTGATAGACGGTGGCTCCGGTTGACTCATCGTATGATTCGAGTCGCATCTCTCACCAAATTGTTTCCGGATGCCCGCGTTGGAGAAATCTGGGGCATCCCGGAGTTCGCCGGGACATCGCCACGAGGCGGGCAAGGCGTTGGGGTGTTCAGTATGAAGTGGGCGAACTTGACCCACAAAAGCCGAACAAACGACCTGGCTCATTGACCGGAGAGGTGGCAAGCAACCCGGCGGAATATCCTGTTAGCTAGCCCGAACCGGAGATTCGGCAAGAGGGTTCATAGCCGAGAAGCCGAGCATGCTTCGACATTTGAAATGGAGTGGGGCATCCTCTGCAATTGGATGGCGCCTTGGTTCATTTCCTCGATTCCAGGCGGATGGTTCCGGTCTTCAATCCGTCTCCCGAGACGGTCAGCGTGATGGCCCCCGGTTCTTTCTTTGACTGGACCAGCACCACCAACTTGCCGCTGAAGAGCTTCATGGTAGCTTCGTGGAACACCGCGAGCGAAGAGGCATCGCCATTGCAGGCGGCGCGGTACGTTCCGGAGCCGGTCACCTCAAAGTTCAAGCGGTGGCTCGCAGTCGGGCAGGGAACGCCGTCTCCGTCGACCACGGACACGGTCACGAAGGCCAGGTCCTCGCCATCGGCGGCAAGCGTGGAGCGGTCGGCCTCCAACACGATGCGCCGGGGCACCCCGGCGGTCCGGATGGACTTTTCCGCGACCGGCTTGCCACCGGCATCCAGGGCGACCACGCGCAGTTCGCCGGGCTGGTACGGCACGTCGTCCCACATCAGCCGGTAGCGGTGCTGGGGCGTCTTGTCCTTGACCTTGCTCCGCACGCCGAGGCTCTTGCCGTTTAGGAACAGCTCTGCGGAGCCGTGGCTGGTGTAAACATAGACCGGCGTGCCCTCGCCCTCAAGACCCTCCCAGTTCCAGTGGGGCAGGACATGGAGCGTCTCGTCGTCCGTCCTCCAACGTGAGCGGTAAAGGTAGTAGCGGTCCTTCGGCAGGCCGGCGAGGTCGCAGATGCCGAAATACGAACTCCGGGACGGCCAGTAGTCGTCGTAAGGCGTCGGCTCGCCGAGGTAGTCGAAGCCGGTCCAGACAAACTCGCCAATCACCCAAGGCTTGTCGTCCTGGAGGACGAAGTCGTCCTCGGGGAGGTTCGACCAACTGCAGCACTCGACGTCGTAGGAGGAGCACTGGAGGTCGTCGTGCTGGACCATCTTGCCGTTGCGGACGGGGAAATGATAGACGCCGCGGGAGCTGACGGTCGAGGCGGTCTCCGAACCGAGCAGGATGCCCTGCGGAAAACGCTCGTGGGCCTCCCCATAGAGGTGGGTGCGGTAGTTCAGCCCGGGCACGTCCGTCACGGCACCGAAGCCGCTCTTCATGACGCTCTCCACCTGGTCCATGCCGACGGTGACCGGGCGGGTCGGGTCCTCGCGGTGGAAGATGTCCTGCAGCCACTTTGCGAGTGCCACCCCCTCGCGGCTGGTCTGGTCCGGCACTTCGTTGCCCGAACTCCACATCACGATGCAGGGGTGGTTGCGGGTGGCGCGGACCAGGTTGACCACGTCCTTCTCGGCGTCGGTTTTGAAGAAGCGGTGGTAGCCGTTCTTGATCTTTGGCCTGGCCCACTCGTCGAAGCTCTCGGCGAGGAACATGATCCCGAGTTCGTCGCACAGCTCGAGCTGCTCGATGGAGGGCATGTTGTGGGCGCTGCGCACCGCGTCGCAGCCCATTTCCTTCAGGATCACGAGCTGACGCCGGAGGGCGGCCCGGTTGACGGCGGTGCCGATCGGGCCGAGGTCGTGGTGAAGGCAGACGCCCTTGAGCTTGCGGGGCTTGCCGTTCAACTCGAACCCGCGCTCCCCGGTATAGCTGATGGTGCGGATGCCGAAGGTGATTGTCTGCTCATCCCGGACCTCGGCTCCCGACACGAGCCGGAGCACCGCCTGGTAGAGTCGCGGAGTTTCCGGGCTCCAGAGCTGTGGATTGTTGATCGAGATCTCCTGGGAGAACGCCTGGTCCTCCGCTTGTGTCGCATCCGCCATGGCAACCTGTTTCCCATCGGGGCCGAGGATCTCGGTCTTCAACTGAAGCTTCTCTCCGGTGAAGCGGGACTGGATCTTCACGGTGGCCCGCTCAGGAGTCGCCCGCGGGGTGGTGATGAAGGTGCCCCAGTGGTCGAAACTCTCCCGGTTCTTGATGATGACCTGCACCTTGCGGTAGAGGCCGGCTCCCGGATACCAGCGCGAGGAAAGCCCGTCATTGGTCAAGTGCACCGCCAGCAGGTTGTCGTTCCCGGAGCGGATGGCTTCGGTGATATCGAAGTGGAAGTAGGCGTAGCCGTAGTTCCAGCGTCCGACCGCCTTGCCATTCACGTGGACCACCGGCCGGCTCATGGCACCCTCGAACTGGATCAGCACCCGTTGGTCTTCGCCCAGTTCGGGCAGCCGGAAGCGGGTGCGGTACCATCCTTCCCCGATGTGCGGCAATGCGCCGGTTCGGCCGGTTTTCTCGGTGGCCTTGCGCTCCTGATTCTGGCTGATGCGGACGGTCTGCTTGTCGACCTCCTTGTCGAAGGGGCCGGTAATCGCCCAATCGTGCGGCACACTTACGTCCTGCCAGCCGGAGTCGTCGAAGTCGACCCGCTGCGCGTCCGGCGCGGGGCCGCGGTGGAACTTCCAGCCGTCCCTGAGAATCATGACTTGCCGTGGCGAAGCATGGGCGATCGGGAGGGCGGCAACGATGGCCAGAATCGGAGCGAGGAACTTCATGGTTTGGGATCGGAGGTGATGCGGACGGGGGCGCGGACCGTTGGATTCAAGTCCATCAAGACCGGATCGTCGAAGATATATCGGATGACGGTCACTCAGACTTCACGAACGAAACATCATCGACCCGGCAGAACGAACCCCCTTTCCCTTCGGCGAGGAATCCGACTTCCACCTTGTTGCCGGAAACCCTGACCTCCTTGAGCTCAATGGTCGCCCACCTGGAATTCTCTCCTTTGATGGCGGTTGAGAACTCTTTCCCTCCCGACCTGGCATACATCTCAAGCTTCCCGAAGCCGTCGCTGTTCATCACCTTGGCGGTCATGGTGTATTCACCATCTTCGAACTTCACGTACGGCGACGAGGCGATCACCTGGTGAACCTGACGGGTGAAGTCGGTGCTGTCGCTCATGTTGAGGCACCTTTCCCCGATGACCTGCTTGCGATCCTCGGAGCTGTTGGCGTGGTTGAGCATCGGTGACCCGCGTTCGAGCGAAATCTTCGTGCCCTTGGTCACCTTGGTCTCCCAGCCCATCAGTCGCTCCTGCTTCGGCTTGTCGCCGCTGGGCACGTCCTTGCGGTCGGCCTCGAAGCTCGCGTTCTTGATCCAGTTGTTGTCATCGGCCACCCGCCAGCGCCCCGTCGGCACATGCAGGTCCCAGGAATGCAGCGAGTTGAAATAGGGTTGGTCGCCATCGAAGGAAAGCGGGCACCACTGGTTGTAGCCGAGCCCGTTCCCGGCGAAGGCGGCCCAGCGGTCGCCACAGTAGATCACCGTATCCTGTTGGGTGCCCTTGACCGTGACGAAAAATCCGGTCTGGGTGACGTGGGCATAGTCATCCTCGGCGCCCTTCATGATCATCATGTCGTTCTCGGGGAGATAGGGCCCCCGGACGTCGTCGGCGACCAGATAATAGGCATAGGACGAATCCCACCCATACAGGTTGGAGGCGGCCAGGTAGAACTTGCCCTTGTATTTGAACATGCAGTTTCCCTCTCGTCCGGACCCCTTGTAGACCTGCGTACAATCCAGGAGGTCGTATTTGTCCCCCTTGAGGCCGATCTCCGAAATGTAGATCTTGTTGCGGCCCTTGCCGTAGCTGTAGACGAGGTAAGACTTGCCGGTGTCCTCGTCGGTGAAAACCGTCTGGTCGCCCGTGTTCGGGGTGCCGATGGTCTCGGTCATGTCCTTGCGGTGATGCCACTTGAAGGGGCCGGCCGGTTTGTCGGCCACGGCGAAGAGGATCCCGGCTCCGTACTGGGCGACCATCACATACTTGCCCGCGTCCTTGAAGTGCGCCACCCCGAGTCGGGCGATCCACGGCCACGCGCGCGGTCCGCCATTTTTGAGGGCTTCCTCGCGGGTCAGGGCCTCACCTTCAGACTCCCAGTTGACCAGATCGGTGGAGGTGTGACAGGTCACGGCATTGAAGCGGTTTCCCCGAGTGTAGGTGACGGAGGGATCCTCCCGGTATTTCACCGCTTCTTGGTATTCGACCCCGTACCAATAAAACTTCTCGGTGTTGGTTTTAGGATCCCTGAATCGGAAGATGCCGCCGCCCTGGCTAAAGATTGGCTTGCCGTCTTTTGTGTCCCGGAAAACGTCGTTCTTGATGTTCGGCGACTGCGAATAGGCCGGACTTCCTGCGGTGAAACTGAGAAGTCCGATGGTCGATAAAACGACGGCGACGAGGCCATTGCGGACACTGAACTTGGGTCGGAATTCGGGTTTCATTTGGAAGATGTTGGGGAAGCTGATGATGGTTTCGACTTGAGGCAAGGACGATTCAGGAATCCGGAGATTCCGAGATCGCCTTGAACCGTATAAAACCACCAACTCCATTAGTTTTCAAAATCCGGATTACCCCAATTGGGGTAACGAGCCTTGGGCCAGCCCGACCAGCGGGCGGGATTGGAATCGATATGAAGCCCGTCATGCCGCTGGTCTCCCCAAACGACAACCGTCTGCGCGCATGGAGCGGGCGGGGAAAGTCAGGGAGCCTGCGGCCCGGCTGATCGTTACCTGCGAATCCTCAGACGGCTGTGGGGGGCACCATTGGTCTGCAGTCCGTCCGTGGAATGGATGGTCAGCATTTCTGACCTCGTAAAATGGTAGTCATGCTGCGGTCGAGGATGCGATTGGTGAAAGGTAATCTCCTGCCGAGCGTCGGTCGTTCCGGAAATGTTCGAGATGGAGTGGGAACGGTGCATCACTCGCGATGTCCCTGATCACGCGAACAATTTCCGATCCAGCGAGCGATATTGGATGGCCTCGAGGATGTCGTTGGGGCGGATGTTTTCGGATCCGGCCAGGTCGGCCAGGGTGCGGGCCACCTTGAGGATGCGGTCGTGGGCGCGGGCGGAGAAATTCATTTCCTCCATCGCCTGTTCGAGGTAGCCGGTGGCCTCGGCGTTGAGTTGGCAGTGCTGGCGCACCAGACGCGCGTTCATCGCCGCATTGGTGCGGTGGGCGGATTTTCTGAACCGCTCCTGTTGGATCCTCCGCGCCGCGACCACCCGTTCCCGGATCACCGGCGACGCCTCGCCCGACGGCGTGTTCGCGGACAGCTCCCGAAAATCCACCAGCGGCACCTCCACATGGATATCTATCCGGTCCAACAACGGGCCGGAGATCCGCTGACGGTAGTTTTCTATCTGTCGCGACGAGCAGCGGCACTGCCTCTTCGCATCGCCGTAGTAGCCACAAGGGCACGGGTTCATCGCGGCCACCAGCATCACCCGCGAGGGAAACGTCAGCGTTCCCGCCGCGCGGGAAATCGTGACGTGGCCGTCCTCCAGCGGCTGCCGCAAAACCTCGAGCGTCTGGCGGCGGAACTCCGGCAATTCGTCGAGAAACAACACCCCATGGTGCGCCAGCGAAACCTCGCCCGGACCCGGATTGGTCCCGCCACCCAGCAATCCGGCGTCGGAAATCGTGTGGTGCGGCGCGCGGAACGGCCTGGTGGTTAGAAAGGCGCGTTTCGGATCCAACAGCCCGGTGATCGAGTGGATCTTGGTGGTCTCGATCGCCTCGTCCTCGGACATGTCCGGCAGAATCGTGGGGATCCGCTTGGCGAGCATCGACTTCCCGGTCCCGGGCGGTCCCACCATCAGAATGTTATGATTTCCCGCCGCGGCCACCTCCAGCGCGCGCTTGACCATGTGCTGGCCGCGCACTTCGTCGAAGTCCACCTCATATTTCCGGTGCGAGTCGAAAAACGCGCGTCGGTCCAGACGGAACGGCGGGATTTCCAGGTCGTCGTTGAGCAGGTCCCACGCCTCGCGCAGGTTGCGGATCGGATAGACCCGGATCCCCTCCACCACCGCGGCCTCGGGCGCGTTCTCATCGGGCACCAGCAGGCGGGTACGGCCCCGACGTTTCGCCTCGAGCGCGATCGCCAGCACGCCCTTCACCGGCCGCACCGCGCCATCCAGTCCCAGTTCGCCCACCACGCAGCAGTCCTCCACCGGCAGTTCGCGGGTTCCGGACGCCGCCACCATCGCCAGCGCGATCGGCAAGTCGAACGACGGCCCCTCTTTTTTCAAGTCCGCCGGCGCCAGATTCACCGTCTTGATCCCGTCATCCAGCCGCAGCGCCGAAGCCACGATGGCCGAGGTCACCCGCTGCGAGGATTCCCTAACCGCCGCATCCGGCAGACCCACGATCACGATCATCGGCTTGTCAGCGCCATGGGCGTTGACCTCCACCTCGACCTCCTGGGCCTCGACTCCTCGCAATGCGGCTGAAAACAGACGGGTAATCATGTGAACAGGCGCATTCTGCCGGTTTTCCCCAACCCTTGCAAGCGGGAAAGAGGGAAATTTTCCGGAGCCAACCGGGATTGCGGTGCCATCCGGCTCCGCGGCCTCCATCGCCTTGATCCCGATATCCGGAGTACACGGTTGTTTGGAACCCCGGTTCGCCACCGGGTTCGCCAGGAACTGTTTGACAGCAACGCCAATCGCCGGATCGGGATAACGGGGGGACGATGAAACATGAAGCGACGCGTGTCGTATGATTGGAGCCATTCGCAACTTGGAACTTGTGGCCGCGAGCGCGAAATAATCTCCCTAAACCCGCAACCGAAACATGCGATCTTCCGTCCCTACCCACATCGCCGGCGTGCTGTCGCTCGCCGCTTTTCTAACATTCCAAACCGTTTCCGCCCAACGGCAATCCGCACCTCCATCCGATGCCGAGCGCGAACTGGCGCGGACGATCATGGCCGACAAACGAATGGACGAAGTCCTCCGAATGGGTCGGGAACTGCTCAAGTCCGGCATGAACGCCGGCAGCGGCTATCGGGAAGTCTGGATCCGCGATCTCAACACGTTCATCGTACCCCTGCTGGATGTGGCGCCGCGGCAGTCGGTGCGCGATGCGCTGATCACGTTTTTCCATTTCCAGGGCGAGGATGGAAACGTGATCGACGGATATGTTCCGAAGGATGCCGGCAACGCGGGCTACAAATATCGCCACGCCGATACCATGCCCGGCCTGAAAGCGCACAAGAACACGGTGGAAACCGACCAGGAAAGCTCGCTGGCGCAGGCCGTGTGCCGCTATATCACGAAAACAAAGGACGCGGGTATCCTCGACGAAGGGGTCCGCGGAATCACCGTTCGGCGGCGTGTGGAAATGGCGCTGGAATATCCGCTGAAGCACCGGTTCAGTGAGAAGCACGGTCTGGTGTGGGGCGCCACGACCGCGGATTGGGGAGACGTCCAGCCCGAGCACGAATGGGGAGTCGAACTCGATGAAAGCAGCAACCGCGCGATTGATATCTACGACAATGCCATGCTGGTGGTGGCGATCGGGGATTTCGTGAAAACCGGCATTCCCGCCACGGACGAGCGGAAGCGCGAGTGGACGGAGCGGAACACCAGGCTGCGCGCCGCCATCCGAAACCATCTTTGGGACAAGGCGACCGGAAAATTCATCCCACATATCTATCTGGGAAAATCGCCGTTCCCGCCGGATTTCGACGAGCGCGGGGTTTTCTATCACGGCGGCACCACCGTGGCCATCGAGGCGGGATTGCTCACACCGGAGGAAATCCGGGACTCATACGAAACGATGCGCGGCAACGTGAAACGCGCCAATGCCGCGAGCATCGGTCTGACGCTGTATCCGCCCTATCCGGAAGGCACGTTCAAGAACCGCAGCATGGCCCCCTATTCCTATCAGAATGGCGGCGACTGGGACTGGTTCGGCGGCCGCACGGTGACCCAGTTGGCCCGCGCGGGACTTGTCGGAGAGGCCTATCGGG
This sequence comes from Verrucomicrobiota bacterium, assembly GCA_017301995.1. Classification (GTDB taxonomy): domain Bacteria; phylum Verrucomicrobiota; class Verrucomicrobiia; order Verrucomicrobiales; family Akkermansiaceae; genus Luteolibacter. Next base: position 16,220 of record JAFLEH010000036.1, read on the forward strand.
AACTGATCCCCATGCTGGAGCGGGCGATCGGACACAACGGCTTTTACGAATGGTGGACCCCTTCCAACGAACCCAAGGGCTCCGGCCAGTTCAGAGGCGCCGCCGGGGTGCTCATCGAGGCCATCGCCACTCTCCGGGATTGGGCCGATGCCCGGGATTGAAATCCCGCCACCCCGCTTCCCACGGGTTGATAGGACGCGTCTGGATCGCCGGCGCAAGCGTTGGCCCTGAATCGCGCCGCCGATGCTCCCGGAGCGCCTTGCCGGTGGCGGACGGCGGGCAACCCGGATCCCCACCCCGCATTTTTCCGATTCTCCCGCTTGCCAGAGGCGGGGGAGCGCCTAGGATGGGCGCGCACACATGAAAATCTGGCTCGACGGAAAACTGGTGGATGAAGCGGAAGCGAAGATCTCGGTCTTCGACCATGGCTTGTTGTATGGCGACGGGGTGTTCGAAGGCATCCGGTTTTACAACGGGCGGGTGTTCCGTCTGGAGGAGCACATCACGCGCCTGTTCGAGTCCGCCAGGGCGATTCTGCTGGATATTCCGTGGACCCATGAGGAAGTCTGCCGGTTCACCTGCGAAACGGTGGCCGCCAACGGCCTCGACGACGGCTACATCCGTCTGGTGGTGACCCGCGGGATGGGCGAACTTGGGCTCAATCCGTTCCTCTGTCCGAAGGCCTCGATGTTCATCATCGCCTCGACGATCAAGCTCTATCCGGAAGAGTTCTACACCAACGGACTCGCCGTCATCACCTGCGCCACCCGCCGCCCGGCGCCCGGCGCGCTGATGCCGCAGGTGAAGTCGCTGAACTACCTGAACAACGTCATGGCCAAGGTGGAGGCCATCCAGGCCAACGCGTTGGAGGCGATCATGCTCAACGAGCAGGGCTACGTGGCGGAATGCACCGGAGACAACCTGTTCGTCATCAAGAACGGCACGCTCCACACCCCGCTCATCAGCGACGGCGCGCTCAACGGCATCACCCGCGCGGTGATTCTCGAACTCGCCGCCCAGCTCGGCGTCCCGGTGGCGGAACGCTCGCTCACCCGCTACGATATTTTCATCGCCGATGAGTGCTTCCTCACCGGCACCGCGGCCGAGGTTATCCCGGTCGTTTCGCTAGACCGCCGGAAAATCGGCAGCGGACAGCCCGGTCCCCTCACCCGTCGTTTTATCGAGGCCTTCAAGACGCTCGCCAACACCACCGGCACGCCGTTCCGCTGACGCGCCCCCCTTTCCGGTCGTCCCCCCACCATGAAAAAGTGCGATTTCTGTGATTCCAAGGCCACCGTTTTCCTGACGCAACTCGTTGACGGACAAACAAAAAAGGTGTGCCTCTGCGACCAATGCGCCCAGGAGCGGGGAGTCACCGACCCGACCGGATTTTCGCTGGCCGACCTGATCCTAGGGGGCATCGCCGCCGCGGCCGCGGCCACCCAGAGTGGCGAAGGCCCGCCCCCGCCCCAGGGCAGCGGCAAGAAGTGCCCGGCCTGCGGGTTCACCATGGAAGACCTCCACCGGGTGCGCCGTTTCGGCTGCGCCGAGTGCTACACCGCCTTCCGCGACGAAATCGGACCGATGCTGCGCGGGATGCACCGCGGTCCCAGCCATGTGGGCAAGGTCCCGGCCGGCCTCGCCGCGCTCCACGTGAAACACCAGCGGCTGCAGGACCTGCGCGGGCGGCTGGAGCAGGCAATCGCTTCGGAAAACTACGAGGAAGCCGCCGGTATCCGCGATGAAATTAAGGCCCTCGGCGAATAACGACCGTTAGAACACCCGTCCCCATGATGCGTTTCAACACCCTCGTCAGAAACCCCGCCGACTGGATGACCGGCGCCCACCCCGAACGCGGTGCGGTGCTGACCTCCCGCATCCGGCTGGCCCGCAATCTCCGCCGCCATCCGTTTCCCGGCTGGGCCAAGCGCGAACAACGCGCCGAGGCGTTCTCGCTGCTCCGCCCGGCCGTCGAGGCCCTGCCGGCCATGAAGGACGCGTTTTCCCAGGAACTCAGCGACCTTTCCTCCGTCCAGAAACAGGTGCTCGTGGAGCGCCACCTCGCCTCGCGCGAGCACGCCGCCCGCGGCGATGGCTCCGGCATCGTGATCGAACGCCGCCAAACGTTCAGTTTCATGCTCAACGAGGAGGACCACCTCCGGATGCAGGCGATCCGTCCCGGGCTCCAACTCCAGGCCACTTTCGAGGCGCTCAGCGCGCTGGATACCGCGCTCGAATCATCGCTGGAGTTCGCCTTCGACCCGACCCTCGGCTACCTGACCACCTGCCCGACCAATCTCGGCACCGGCCTGCGCGCGTCCGCGATGCTCCACTTGCCCGGACTGGTCCTCGGCGACCAAATCGGCCAAGTGCTCCAGGCGGTCGGAAAAATCGGCCTCGCGGTCCGCGGCCTCTACGGCGAGGGCACCGAGTCGCTGGGCAATCTCTACCAAATTTCCAACCAGTCCACCCTCGGCGAGAGCGAGGAAACCATCATCCGCCACCTGGAACGCGTGATCGCCCAGGTGGCCCACCACGAGCAAAACGCCCGCGAGAAACTCCTCGAGGACGACCCGGAGATGGTCGCCGACAAGATCGGCCGCGCCTACGGGGTCCTGCGCCACGCGCACATCATCGACTCCAAGGAAGCGCTCAACCACCTGTCCCTGCTGCGCCTCGGCGGCAGCGTCGGGATTTTCCCGGCGTCCACCGCGCCCCTGTGCGACAGCTTGCTGATGGAGATCCAGCCGGCCCACCTCCAGCACCACACGGGCCGCAAGCTTTCCCCCGAGGAACGCGACTCAATCCGCGCGAAAATCATCCGCGAACGGTTGCAAAACCACCCTTCACCTGATAAAAGTAACCCATCCCCGGCCGAAACCGGGCCGGACGACGGCTCCGCCACCCCCTCCGACGACTCATGAACAACTTCACTCCCCGCGCCCAACAAGTCCTGGTTCTCGCCCGAAAGGAAGCGGACCGGTTCAGCCACGCCTACATCGGCACCGAGCACCTCCTGCTCGGCCTGATCAAACTCGGCCAGGGCGTCGCCGTCAACGTGCTCCAGCACATGGGACTGGAACTCGAGGCCGTCCGCATGGAGGTGGAAAAGGAAGTGGGCTCCGGCCCGCCCCAGAAAACCACCGGCAATATCCCCTACACCCCGCGCGTCAAAAAAGTCCTCGCCTTCGCCAACAAGGAGGCCAAAGCCCTCAACCATTCCTACGTGGGCACCGAACACCTGCTGCTGGGCCTGCTCCGCGAGGAGGAGGGCGTCGCCGCGCGCGTGCTGCGCCGCCTCGACGTCGATATCGAACGCACCCGCGACAAAATCCTCGCGGAACTCGACCCGAACTACCTCCCCGAGGCCGATGGCGATGACGATGACGACCTCGACGACGGCGATCTCGAGGACGGCCCCGGCGAGTTCGACGACCCGAACGAAACGTCCACCCACTCCGGTCCCCCGCCCGAACAGGGCCAGCAGGGCGGCCAAGGCCAAACGAAACTCCCCGAGGCGAAGTCCAAGACCCCGGCCCTCAACGCGTTCGGCCGCGACCTGACGAAACTCGCCCGCGAAGGCGGACTCGACCCGGTCATCGGCCGCGAAAGCGAGATCGAGCGCGTCATCCAGATCCTCTGCCGCCGCACCAAGAACAACCCGGTCCTCATCGGCGAGGCCGGCGTCGGCAAGACCGCCATCGTCGAGGGACTCGCCCAGGAGATTTCCAACGGCAACGTCCCGGAACTCCTCCGCGACCGCAAGGTGGTCACCCTGGACCTCGCCCTGATGGTTGCGGGCACCAAATACCGCGGCCAGTTCGAAGAACGGATCAAGGCGGTCATGGACGAAATCCGGAAATCGAAAAACGTGATCCTGTTCATCGACGAACTGCACACCATCGTCGGCGCGGGCTCCGCGGAAGGCACCATGGACGCCTCCAACATCATCAAGCCGGCCCTCAGCCGCGGCGAACTCCAGTGCATCGGCGCCACCACCCTCAACGAGTTCCGCAAGTCCATCGAAAAGGACGCCGCGCTCGAACGCCGGTTCCAACAGGTCAAGGTGGAGGAACCCTCCGTGGGCGACGCGATCAAGATCCTCCAGGGCCTCCAGGACAAATACGAGGCCCATCACAAGGCGCGCTACACCCCGGAAGCCGTCGAGGCCGCCGTGAAACTCACCTCGCGTTATCTAACCGCCCGGTTTCTCCCGGACAAGGCGATCGACGTGCTCGACGAGGCCGGCTCGCGCGCCCGCATCGGCACCCTGACACGCCCGCCGGAAATCAAGGAGTTCGAACACCGGATCACCCAAATCAACCGCGACAAGGTGGCCGCCATTTCCGCCCAGGATTTCGAAAAGGCCGCCGCCCTCCGCGACGCGGAAAAAGTCACCAAAAAGGAACTCGAGGAAACCCTCAAGGCCTGGCGGGCCACTTCCGAGGAAACCATCGTCACCGTCACCGAAGACGATATCATGTCGGTCGTTTCCAAGTGGACCGGCGTGCCGCTCACCCGGATGGAGGAAAAGGAAACCGAGAAACTTCTCAAGATGGAGGCGGAACTCAAAGGCCGCGTGATCGGCCAGGACCCCGCCGTGGTCACCATTTCCAAGGCGCTCCGCCGCTCCCGCGCCGACCTCAAGGACCCGCGCCGCCCGATCGGCTCGTTCCTTTTCCTCGGCCCCACCGGCGTCGGCAAAACCTATCTGGCACGCCACCTCGCCGAATTCATGTTCGGCGACCCGGAGGCGCTCATCCAGATCGACATGTCGGAATACATGGAGAAATTCACCTCCAGCCGCCTCATCGGCTCGCCTCCGGGCTACGTCGGCCACGAGGAAGGCGGCCAGCTCTCCGAAGCGGTCCGCCGCCGCCCGTATTCGGTGGTCCTGTTCGACGAAGTGGAAAAAGCCCACCCGGACGTGATGAACCTCCTCCTCCAGATCCTTGAGGAAGGCACCATCACCGATTCCCTGGGCCGCAAAATCGACTTCCGCAACACGATCATTATCCTGACATCAAACGTCGGCGCATCCGATATCAAGCGCCAGACCACCCTCGGCTTCGGCGCCATGGCCGCCGACCTCGCCGACTACGAAGGCATGAAAGGCAAAATCCTGGAGGAAACCAAACGGTTCTTCAAACCGGAATTCCTCAACCGCCTCGACGACGTGGTCGTGTTCCGCATGCTCGAAAAGGACAGCCTCGACCAAATCGTCGATCTGGAAGTCTCCAAGCTGGTCAAACGCCTCGAGGAAAAGAGCATCACCCTCGCTCTATCCGACGAAGCGCGCACCCTGCTCGCCACCAAGGGCTTCGATCCCGCCTACGGCGCGCGCCCGATGCGCCGCGCCGTGGAACGCTACCTCGAAGACCCCCTCGCCGAAGCCCTCCTCCGCGGCGACGTCCGCCCCGGCGACGCCGTCACCGTCCAACCGAAAGAAGGCGGCGAGGAACTCGAATTCCACTCCACCCGCCCCGACCCCACCGCCACCGACGATCTCCGTGCGCTGCTCGAATAGCCGCGTCCGCTCCGCAGCCGTCCGCCCCGTAGCCGCGCTCGTGAGAGCGTGGCCTCCCAGGTTCCGTCGTGCCCGCCCCGGCCACCTTCTCACGAAGGCGGCTACATGAAAATCCGAAAGTTCGAGGTAGTTTGGAAGCTCGATTTTCCACTGAGAGACTGGGATCCACTGAGGGAACTGATTTTTTGGAGAAAGACGGGATAGCACCGATTGATGAATGGGAAGGATTTCCCCCAAATCAAAAATCACTTCAGTGGAATCAGTGATTTTCAGTTCCTCAGTGGAAAAAACGGATGCCCGGGTCATGCCAACTTCCGATTTCGGGTTTAAGGTTCATCCGTAGGCTCCGCGGACAAGGCGCGGAATCCCAGATTACGGATCTCCTCATAGACGGTAGCCAGGTCGGCTGTGTGGCCGCCTCGAAAAGGTGAGCCAGAAGCCCAACAGACATGACCCCTAAATGAACGGATGTCGCCGTTGCTGTCCTTGGTCACGACGGTTCCACCGCCTCGCTTCCAAATCCCGTGACTTCCCTGGGCAAGTCCAAACATCCATTCCCCGTTGTCGCAACGAATCACCCAGATCCGTTCGTTTCTGGCCGATGCGGTGTCCGGGTCAGGGAAATTCGAAAGCAATGTGTGCCACTCCGATGCGAGTTCCGCAGATCCCCGATCCGATCCAACCGAGCTAGCGAACCAGAATCCGAAGACCAGAACGATAGGGGTAACCAGAAAAGCCAAGAGTATCCCCACAATCCTGGGCAATCGCTTCGGGCTGGTATTCATCTTATTGCTCCAACGTTAGAGGACACCAAAGCCCTGACCTGGGGCGCGGCATCGCTGCGGTTTACGGGTTGTGGAGGTCATGGCGTGTGGAGTTGCGACGGGCCGGGGGTTCGGCGTTCAGACTTGTTGGCTGGTTCTTCCAGCGGGAAATCGTCCCTCGTTCCATCAATTCGATCCGGTCCAAGTGAGTGCGCTTTGAGCCCATCCTGTTCCGAGACTTCCAGATAGTAGGGACTCCCCCAAGGATCGAGCGCCGCACCCTGATCGGATCGCCGAAGGTCTCGCACCGGGAGAATCGCCTCTTGGCCTTCGTGCTCCACCAACAATCGGATCACGCTGGCATTGTCGCCTTGGGGCCACGAACCTACCTCCCGAAAATAGGCGAAAGCCGCCTGCTCGATGAGGTGGATCTCGCGGGTAGCCACCATCCTGCGGTAGGAATTGGCGCGCTGCTTCTGCTGATCGATTTGCCAAAATAGCCCCGCCCCTCCCACGAAAGCTGTCCCAGTGAAAACCACTCCCCACTTGCGGGCGAACCGCAGTCGGGATCCGGAGATAGCGACACCGCACAGCAGACAGACGGAAGCCGCGAACCCGAGCAGTGCCAGGCCTTGAGGGATGTAGTCCCATAGTGTTATCACCTGAGCGAGGATCATCGAGGTGTTTTTAAGCTAACTTTAGGCGTGCGCCCACCGGCGCGGTTGAATTGACATTGTGATGAAATTGAATAGCGTATGGCCGGTTGGTGCGCCATGCCTTGTCCGCCCTCTTGAATGGTCTTGGATAGGTGCTTTCATAGCGTCAAAGTAACTCGTGGTGCATCAGCGCGTCATCCCAAATCACATTCGTGTTGCCCCGAAAGTATCTCCTCAAGGTATCCTCAACCTCCGCGGTCTCTAGCTGGTCAAGTGCAACTGCATCAAGAAGACGCCGTGAATCGACCTGGCTCATCTTGGAAGTCAACCCTTCCACGCAGCAGCAGCCGAAACCGTCGAAGGAAATTCTGCGAAGGGCGACTATATCAGATTCATCTGTGTCGAAGTCGGCGAACACGCTGTCATCCTGCAAGCTAAGGCAAAAGCTGCACGGACGCGTCGGCATTACTGGGTATCTCACGACTGCGAGGCTCATGCTGAGGGATTTCAGTTTCTTGGGCGAACGCTAGATGTGCGCCCACCGGCGCGGTTGAAGGGATGTTGAAATGAAATTGAGGTGCATATGCCGGTTGGTGCGCCATGACTTGTTCGCCCTATTGTTCCTCTATTGGCATCGTTTCGGATTCGAGTTCAAAGTATAGTTGGCTTCTACCGTGCCGAAATCCGACGACCCGCGCTGCCAAGTCTATCGGAATGTCGAAATGGAAGTCCACCTTCTGATTGGGTGCGCTCCAGGGCATCACAGTCATACCCATGCGTTCAAAGATTGCTCGCTCAGCTGCTGGCATTTGGGGAGGACTTGCGGGCGCCTGAACCGGAACAAAGTCTCGGAGAGACCGTTCACAGTGTGCTTTGGCCTCCGTGAATTCGACAGGCACATCGCCCTCAGCGGCGATGTGCTCAATATATTCCTGACCGTCATGCTCAACATGCCATGTCCACTCTCCGTCCGTCCAACAGTCCGCCACCGAAATCATGATGCCATCATGCAGGGCAAGTGTGATGATACAGCCACCGTTCGAGACCGACGACAAATCGAGCGACTCCAAGTAATCTGCCCGGTTGGCCATGACGAGGCCCCAACCTCCGCTCAAGCGAATACTTGCACATTCGGACTCGAGTTCGTCGCAAGTCCGGCCAGTGCGCTTCAATCCCATTCGGCGCTCAAGCTCGTGAAGCGGAATGTCGGCGGAGGCTATCCAAGAGAGGTCGAATGACATAGCTGTAATATGTATTTGGCCAACAGTGTTTGTTCGTAGCATGTCGGGAAGTGATATCCGGACGGGTGCTTGGGGTGGAAGGTGGGCGGATTCCGTTGATATTGCAAGGTTTTTCTTTCCCGGTGTGCGACTATCAGGCGGGTGCGGGGGGAGGATTTCCGGGGAAGTCGGCCTAGCGGAATACCGGGTCACGGGTCATTGGGCGGAACGATGAGGCCCCGCCCGCCACCCCCGGCGGACGTGGCCTCTCCCGTCCTGATTCTGGCCTCTGGCCTCTGGCCTCTGGCCTCTGGTCTCTGGCCTCTGGCCTCTGGTCTCTGGCCTCTGGTCTCTGGCCTCTGGTCTCTGGCCTCTGGCCTCTGGTCTCTGGCCTCTGGTCTCTGGCCTCTGGCCTCTGGCCTCTGGTCTCTGGTCTCTGGTCTCTGGTCTCTGGTCTCTGGTCTCTGGTCTCTGGTCTCTGGTCTCTGGTCTCTGGTCTCTGGTCTCTGGCCTCTGGTCTCTGGCCTCTGGTCTCTGGCCTCTGGTCTCTGGCCTCTGGTCTCTGGCCTCTGGCCTCTGGTCTCTTGATTCTTGCCTCTGGTCTCTTGATTCTTGCCTCTGGTCTCTTGATTCTTGCCTCTGGTCTCTTGATTCTTGCCTCTTGATTCCGGGCACCTGCGAGTGGGTTGAGAGGTGGTTTCGACCCCGGATTTCACCAAAACCGGGCGGTTTTCCGCGATTTTCACCCTTTCCGGGGTATTTGGCGCGTCAGGGGCGGTTATTCCACCATGGCGGTCCGGAGACACCGGAGCGGGACGGTCCGGCGACGGACTGGCGCGGGACACGCCAGCCACGGAAGCGGCCGGCGGCCCCGGACCGGGATCAGGCGAAGGTGGCGGGGAACTCGAATTCCACTCCACCCGCCCCGACCCACCGCCGCCGCCGGTGCGATACCGAGTTGCGGATGGCAACCATCGGACTCCGAAGCCCAGGGGTCCATCGAATCCAACCGGACCACCCTAACCGCGGGGCCGGTGGTTTCCCCCTCCCCACGCTCACAATCCCCTTGCCGCAGCATGCCGGGTGCGATAGCGTTTCCCCATGTCATCCACCCCAGCCCCCGGCCGGCTTGTGCTGGTGCCCACGCCGATCGGCAATCTGGGCGATATCACCTTGCGCGCGATCGAGGCGCTGAAGGGCGCCGACCGCATCGCCTGCGAGGACACCCGGCACTCGGCTCCGCTGTTGGCCCATTTGGGGATTTCGGGAAAGCCGCTGGTGGCGCTGCACGATCACAACGAGGCGCGCCGCGCGCCGGATCTCGCCGCCGCCGCATTGGCCGGGGAAACCATCGCGCTCATCACCGATGCCGGGATGCCGGGCATTTCGGATCCCGGATACCGCGTGGTGCGATCGTGCCTGGAGCTTGGGGTTCCGCTGGAGGTTCTGCCCGGTCCATCGGCGGTGATCACCGCGCTGATCGGCTCCGGGTTTCCCTGCCACGCGTTCCGCTTCGGCGGGTTTCTCTCGGTGAAATCCGGAAAACGCCGCAGCGCCCTAACCGCCGCGCTGGCCTCGGGCGAAACCAACATTTTCTTCGAGTCGCCCCACCGGGTGGTTTCGACGCTGGAGATCCTATCCGGAATCGCGCCGCAGGCCCGGGCCTGCGTCGCCCGCGAACTCACCAAGAAATTCGAAACCTATCACCGGGGAACCGCATCGGAGCTGCTGGCCCATTTCCAACAACACCCGCCCAAGGGCGAAATCGTCCTGCTGGTTCACGGCGGGGACACGCCGGAAAGCGATTCTTAACTTCCGCGACGCCGGATATTCCCCGATGCGGCACGCGTGGCGACCGCCGATTCCCGCAGTTTCGGGTTGCCAAGCGTCCGCATTGGCCTTTATTCACCGCCTATGAATCGACTCCACCCGCTTCTCCCGGTTGCCGCGCTGCTCAGCGCCGGCATGGCGTTTGCCGCTCCCACATCCGCTCCGGACATCCCGGACTACTCCCAGACACCGCGCTCCAAGGTGCCCGACGGGTTCAAATTCAATCTCACCGACCTGTTCAAGGACGCCGACGCCTGGCGCGCGGAACTCAGGCAAGCCGACGCGCTCCTCGCCAAACTCGACGCCGCCGCAAAGGACTGGACCTCCTCCGCCACCAAAATGGCGGACACCCTGGACCTCATTTCCACCCTCAACGAACGAGGCGACCGGCTCTACGCCTACGCCAAGCTCCAGAACGACATGGATCTATCCGATCCGCAATTCACCGGCATGATCGGGGAAATCCAGGCGCAGGAGGTGAAACTCAACACCGCTTCCGCCTTCCTCGCCCCCGGCCTGCTCGCGCTGGGCGATGAAAAGGTCGCGGCCTATCTGAAAGCCGAACCCCGGCTCGCGCCCTATCGGTTTTCGCTCGAGAAGATCCTCCGCAACCGCTCCCACACGCTTTCCGAAGCCGAGGAATCCATCGTCGCCCAAATGGGCCTCTTCGCGGACACGCCGGTGAAAGTCTCCAATCTGCTCAACGACGTGGACATGCCGCCCGCCGAGGTGACGCTGTCGGACGGCACCAAGGTCGCCCTAACCGAATCAAACTTCCTCCGGCACCGGATCAGCCCGGTGGCCGCCGACCGCCGCACCGTGGTGGAAGCGTATTGGAAGAACGTCCTCAAATACGAAAACACGTTCGCCGCCCTGCTGGACGGCGAGATGCGCAAACAGGTGGCGCTCGCACGGATCTACAAATTCCCCACCTGCCTCGAAGCCAATCTGTTCGAGAACAACATCAAACCGGAGGTCTATCACAACCTGATCGCCACCGTGCGCGGCAACACCGCACCGCTCCACCGCCTGCTGCGCCTCAAACAGAAAATGCTCGGCCTATCCGAACTGAACTACTACGACGTCGCGGTCCCGGCCGCGCCCGCCGTCAGGCAGCTCTACTCGCTGGATGACGCCCGCCACCATGTCATTTCCGCCACCGCGCCGCTTGGCGAAGAATACGCCAAGCGCCTCCGGCAGGCGTTCGACGGCCGCTGGGTTGACTACTATCCGAATAAGGGCAAACAGGGCGGCGCCTACAGCCTCGGGGTCTATGGCATGCATCCGTTCGTCAAAATGAACTACACCGGACGCTTCGACGAGGTTTCCACCCTCGCCCATGAGCTGGGCCACTCGATGCACTCGGTGTTTTCCAACGAAAACCAGCCCTTCCCGACCGCCCGCTACTCGATTTTCATCGCGGAAATCGCATCCACATTCAACGAAACCCTGCTGATCAAGGAGGTTCTCAAGACCACCAAGGACGACCAGGTAAAGCTCCAACTGCTGGAGAACTTCCTGGAACGCATGCGCGGCACCATCTACGCCCAGACGATGCTCGCGGAATTCGAACTCGCCATGCACGAACGCGCGGAAAAAGGCCAGGCCCTGACCGCCGAATGGCTCAAAACGACCTTCGCCGAGACCTATCATCACTACATGGGCGTGGACCAGGGCGTGGTGAAATTCGACGACTCCCTCGCCGTCAGTTGGGCCAGCGTGCCGCATTTCTACCGTCCGTTCTATGTGTTCCAATACGCCACCGGCATGGTCGCCGCCACCGCGTTGGCCGACGCCGTCCTAACCGAGGGTAAGCCCGCCCGCGACCGCTACCTCGGCCTGCTCAGCGCCGGCGGCAGCAAGTTCCCCCTCGACCTCCTGCGGGACGCGGGCATCGACATGTCCAAACCCGAACCGATCAAGGCCGCCCTCAAGCAGTTCGACGACATGGTCTCCGAAATGGAAGCCATCTACGAACGCCTCCCCGCCGAAGCGAAAAAAGGCACCTCCCGCTGACCGGTTTCCCTTGAAACCTCAGCCCGATTCGAGGGAGCGCGCGGTTCCATTCCACCGCGCGCCTCCCCACACGGATTCGTCCGGCCCATGAAGATTGGATTCCATGCGCCATGAATGATACAAAACCGCCGTCGCGCCGTATCCTCGTAGCACCTTTCGACCTTCCGTTTTCCCGCCATGATCCGCCATCTTCTTCCGGCCGCCCTGTTGGCCGCCGCTGTTTCCAGTTCCCGCGCCGCGGACGATCCCGCCGTGACCGAGGCCGCGGCGCTCATCGGACGCGTCGTTCCCGCCCATGCCCAACAGTTTTCCTGTGAGATCATTCCTCCGGAAAACGGCGCGGATGTCTTCGAAATCGACAACGCGCCCGGCAAGGTGGTTCTGCGCGGCAACAACGCGGTCTCGCTGGCCTCGGCCTTCAACTGGTATCTGAAATACACCGCCAAGTGCGATTTTTCGTCGTGCGGCGTCCAGCTCGGACTGCCGGAAAAGCTCCCCGCCGTTTCCAACAGAATCCGCCACGCCGCCACCGTTCCGCACCGCTTCATCTACAACTATTGCACTTTCGGCTACACCATGCCGTGGTGGAACTGGCAGCGCTGGGAGCGCGAACTCGACTGGATGGCCATGAACGGCATCAACATGCCCTTCATCATCACCGGCCAGGAAGCCGTCTGGATCAACACCTTCACCCAATACGGCTACACCGAGCGGGAAGTCCGCCAATGGCTCGGCAGCCCGGCCCATTTCCCGTGGACCTTCATGCAGAACATGCACTCGTTCGGCGGCGAGCTGCCTGCCGCATGGGTGCCGCAGCGGGTCAAGCTCGCCCAACAGATTCTAACACGCGCCCGCGCGCTGGGCATGAAAACCGTGCTCCAGGGATACTACGGCATGGTGCTCCCGGATTTTGTTGGAAAACATCCCGGCGCGAAAGTCATCCCCCAGGGCCGCTGGGCCGGCGGGCTGCCCCGCCCGGACATGTTGGATCCCACCGACCCCATGTTCGCCAAAATCGCCGCCACCTTCATGGCCGAGCAGGAAAAACTGTTCGGCCGCGCCGGCTACTACACCGCCGATCCCTTCCACGAAGGCGGCAACTCGGCGGGTGTGGACATGGCCGACTGCGGCAAGCGCACCCTCGCCGCCATGATGGCCCGGGACCCCGACGCCGTCTGGGTCAAAATGTGCTGGCAGACCGACAACGCCACCCTCCTATCCCAAATCCCCGACGACCGCGTGATCGCTCTCGACCTCTGGGCGGAAAATTCCCCCTTCTGGCCGCGAAGCGCCTTCCAAGGCAAACAATGGGTCTGGTGCCTGCTCCACAACTTCGGCGGCAACACCGACCTCTCCACCGATCTAACCCACCTCGCCAGAGTCTTTCCCGACACCCTGTCCCGTCCTAACAAAGGAAAACTCGTCGGCCTCGGTTTCGTTCCGGAAGGCTACTGTAGTTCCCCCGTCGTCTATGATCTCATGCCCGAATTCGCCTGGCGCAAGGATGCCGTGGAAATCAAGCCCTGGCTGGCCGACTACATCGCCCGCCGTTACGGCACCACCTGCCCCAAGGCAACCGAGGCATGGGACGGCATCCTGGCGACGGTCGGGTCTATCAAATACCCATCCGTCCGCGAGACTCCGGCCAACTCGATCATCCAGGCCCGCCCGCTGCGCGGCGAAAAAGCCCGCACTTATGTCCACACCAGGCCCAACCACGACAAACTCCGCCTCGCGAAGGCATGGCTCGCGCTTGGCGCCGCCGCGCCCGAATGCAGTGCCTCGGACGGCTACCGTTATGATCTTGCCGATATCACCCGCCAGGTGTTAGGCGATCTCGCCCGCCCGGTTTACGAACGCGCCATGCAGGCCCAAGCCGCCAAAAACGCCGCGGACTTCGAAAAGCACTCCAAACTTTTCCTGAAAATCATCGCCGACAGCGACGCCATCACCGCCACCCGCCCCGAGTTCTTGTTAGGAACCTGGATCAAGGACGCCCGCGCCTGGGGCACCACCCCCGCCGCCAGGGATTTGCACGAGTATCAGGCCCGCCTCCTCATCACCAGTTGGAACGCCGCACCCGGCGGCGACCTCAACGATTACGCCTGCCGCCAATGGGCGGGCCTCCTCAAGGACTACTATCGCGGCCGCTGGGAACTCTATTTCACCGCCCTCGGCGATTCCTTGCGTGCCAACAAGCCATTCGATCAAAACGCGTTTCTAACCAAGCTCGCGGCATTCGAGAAGAACTGGGTCGAGGCCAAGAATCCCTACCCCGACAAGCCGCTGGGCGACACCCTCGCCGTCGCCCGACGCATCGCCGCCGACTACGCTCCGATCCTCTCCGATTTCTATCCGACACCCGTCACTCCCAAGCCCGCCGACATCATCGGAAAATGGGAATACCACGCCGAAGGCGGCACCCATCTCCGCGAATTCCTCGCCGACGGCACCGTCCGCGCGCTCGCACCGAATGGCACTCCGCGCGATTGGTTCGACGGCTTCAAATGGCGCATCGAAGGGGACCGCATCCTCGCCGAACACGCCGGCCGCAAGATGACGATCACCCACGCCCTCATGAAAGACGGCACCCTTCTTTTCGAGTCCGAAGGGTTCGGCAGAGGAAGACGTGTGCCGTCGCCCTTGAAATCCGAAAAGTAAATCGCATTCCATATGATTATCATCCATCCCAACCTTCAGGAAGTCGAACAGGCCAGCGCCCTGCGGCGCCGATTTCACCACATCATCCGCGAAGCCATGCGCGCCATGGCCGCACGCATCTGCTGCGCGGCCAACTGGGAGGCCAAGAGAATCGCCGGCCCGCTCCATCTGACTGAATCATGAAACTCGAACTGATCCGACACACCTGGGGGACCTCCGGCACATGGGAGGAACTTTTTCCCGCATTCAAATCCGCCGGCTATGACGGCGTGGAAACCCCGCCACCCGAGACCGCCGACCGCTCACGGATCGCGGATTTGTTAGCACAACACGGGCTCACCCTGATTCTCCAGATCGCCTCGCGCGGCCGAACCGTTGAAGAGCATCTCGACACCTTCGAGCGGAATCTGCATGCCGCCTGCGCCTGCGGCCCGCGGTTCGTCAACGCCCACAGCGGCCGCGATGCGTGGAGCGAGGGCGAGGCGGAACGGTTTTTCGCGAGGGTGCTGGAATTGGAGGCCGCGTGCGGCATTCCGGTGGTTCATGAAACCCACCGCGGCCGCATTCTCTACAATCCTTGGGTCACCGCGCGGATGCTGGAGCGTTTCCCGGAGCTGAAACTGTGCTGCGACTTCAGCCATTGGGTGTGTGTGAGCGAGAGTCTGTTGGATGACCAGCAGGACATCATCCGCCTCGCCGCGGGCCGCTGCCATCACCTGCACGCGCGGGTGGGTCATGAGCAGGGTCCGCAGGTGAGCGATCCCGCCGCACCGGAATACGCGACCCAACTCGCCGCCCATGAAGCCTGGTGGCAAATGGTGTGGGACGCGCAACGCGGGCGGGGAGACACCGTTTCCACGCTCGTGCCGGAGTTTGGCCCGCCACCCTACGCGCCCACCCACCCCGGCACCAATACCCCCTTGCGCGACGTCGCGGAAGTATGCGATTGGATGGCCCGCCGCCAGAAGGAGCGCTTCCTCCACCACTAACACCAAGAATCATCCGGTCCCATTTCGCCATTTCGTCAGTCCCTGGCGATGAAGACGTCGCCGTAGGAATCGGTGCCGCCGTCGCCCTTGATCTCGGCCTGGAAGGTGTATCTGGCACCGGGTTTCGGGCTGGCCACGTTGAACCGATAGATGGTGTGGACGTTTTCCATTCCGGTATGGCCGGGCTGGTCGTCCTTGGCGATGACCGTTCCGTTTTCCAACAGACAAACCTTGCGGAAATCGAGGCGGTGCGCGCCGCGGGTGTACTGGAACTCGAACTCATAACTCGCCGCCTTGGTTAGAAAACGGCTCACGTCCCATTCCTTCGTGGTCCAATCCGCGCGGAGATCGGATGGCGTCCATTCGCCCGCTTTGATCGGTTCGGTGACGGCGCGGCCCGGTTCGCGGAAGGCGACCGGCAGCGGCTGCATGGATTTCCACAGACCGCGGGTGAAATCCGGGATGGCCACCGGCATCGATCCGGTGGCGACGGATAGGGAGGACAGTTCCAGGATCGAACTCCACGAAGCCGCGTCATAGACCACGCTGTCCGGCGTGATCCCCTGGCGGATACAATCGAGGTGCCGCCAATTCATCACGAAGTCCATGCCGCCATGCCCGCCGCCTTTGGCGCGCTCCGCGAGCTTCTTCCAAAGCGGATGGGTGAAAAGTTTCCGCATGCGGTTGAGGTCGCTGTCGTTCAGCCAATCGTGCGATCCGCCGGACGCCAGCCGGTATTTGCGGGGTTCGTTGACGGCGAGGCGCGCCGGGTAGTCGAAGAACGTGCCGCCGGTGCCGGAAAGCGCGTTGATCCGGCTGTAAGGGCGCGGGCTGATCACGTCGTGCTGGATCATGATGGTGCGGCCCAACTCGGTCTTGATCATCGAGGTGTTCATATCGCCGCAGCGATAGGTTTCCTTCTCGTGTTTGCCGCCGTTGGGGTGATGCTTGTCGCGCCAGGTGTGGAGGCCTTTTTCCGGAGAACTCATGGAAACGAGGAACTTGAATTGGTCGCCGCGGCCGATGCCCATGTATTGCGCCACCGGGCCGAGGCCGTGGGTCGGATAGAGATTGCCGTCGTATTGCCAGTGGTAGTCGCGCCGCCAGTCGCCCTCGGTTCCCAAAGCATATAACATTCCGCGCAAATCGTGGATATAGGCGCACTCCGCGTGGGTCAGTTCGCCGAACACGCCTTCCCGCGCCATGTTGAGCACGAAGAGTTCGTTTTCCCCGTAACAACAATTCTCCAACATCACGCAATGCCGCCGGGTGCGCTCGCTGGTGTCCACCAGTTTCCAACAATCGTCCACCGTCACCGCCGCGGAAACCTCGACGAACGCGTGCTTGCCGTGTTCCATGGCGGCCAGGGCCATCGGCACGTGCCATGCCCACGGTGTGGAAACATAGACCACGTCGATGTCATCGCGAGCCACCAGTTTCTCCCAGATGTGCTCGGTGCCGCCATAGACCTCCGGGCGTTTTCCGCGCACCTGCTCACAGCGGTTCGCCGCGTTCTTCGCCCGGTCTTCGCGCAGGTCGCACACCGCGACCACATCCACAAACTCGAGGTTGAGGCTGTCATTGACATGAGTCATGCCGCGGCTGAGGCCGATGTGGCCCACGCGGACCCTATCGAGCGGCTTGGTGGTTAGATCGTGGACCGGTTTCTGTCCGGCCGGACGCGGACGGGGATTGACGATATCCGGGCGGATGGTGATGCCGGACGGTAGGGTGACCGCTCCGGCGGGAACCGAGGTGCCGAACAATCCGGCAAACGAGGTGGCCAGGCCGCCGAGGGCGGTGGTTTTGAGAAGATCGCGGCGGGTGGGATTCATGATGGGTTAAGCAAGGTTGGTGGCTCAGAGCCTTTCCTCCGCCCCGGCGGGTGTCAAGGCACAACAAGAACCTAACACAAAAAGAGCCCGGATCCGCCGCAGGCCCGCATCGCCATGCTACTTCCCCACGCCGCCCTTGTGGACTCCGTCCGCACCCTTGCCAAGGCGCGCCTGATAGCCTGCCGCGATCCGTTCGATCCACGGCTCGATTTTCTTCTCTTCGGCTTGCGGATAGGTCATCGTCCAACCGGACCCGTAGCGCTTGTCCGCCGAATACCTCTCGTAGAATCCCGCGCCATTCTTGGTCACGCCTGAGACCACAAACCAAGTCGCGGTCTTGCGTTTGTAGATGATGGCGCGTTCCGGTTCCGCCAGCGCCGCCTTCCACCTCGCCTCGATGCCGGCCACGTCATCCGCATTGAAACATCCCCAGCCGGCGAGTTTCACTTTGTGATCGGGCGTCACGAATTCCTGACCGTCACCGTTGTCGGGCGGGCGCAGCGCCACCATCCCCGGAGGTACCGGAAGCACGAAGCCGAAACGCGGATTCTCATATATCATCCATCCGTCTTTTCCCAATGTCACCGGAACCTGCCAGGATGCCTCGTCATCCGCCGGAGCGGACCGGACGCGTGGCAAACTTCCGAATCCCAACAGAATCGCAAACCCTATGAAGCGGAAACAGCGCCAAAACTGCGGGAATACAGCCATCCGCGTCGCAACCACCCGACGGATCCGGGGACCCGGATGCGTCGCCCGTCCTGAATCCCGGTTTTCAATGGTCGAGTCGATCGGGCAACATTTCATCACGTGGAATATCTACCCTATCCGGGAACGATCCGTCAAGGGCCGCCACCGATGGAGAACACCGACTTCGATGGGGCACACGGCCGACCTTGCGGAGCCAACGCAGCGCCGGGGCGCGTGCCTCCCCATTTATCTCTCTAACCTCCCCGCCCCCCCGTTCCTCCCCAAAACCCACCCGAAAACCGCCGGAATTCCGTTGATTTCCATACGAATCGGACGTTTTTTCTCCAAACTCTTGCATTCGGTCCTGAGATCCCTTATCCGGTCGCTCCCATGTCAACCTACCGCGTTCTCGTTGCCGATCCCATCTCCGAAAAGGGTGTCGAAGCCCTGCGTGCCGCTCCCGAAATCACCGTGGACGTCATCACCGGATTGAAACCCGCCGAACTGCTGCCGATCATCGGGCAATATCACGGGTTGGTCGTGCGATCCCAAACCAAGGTGACCGCGGAAGTATTCGCCGCCGCCACCAACCTGAAGGCCATCGGCCGAGCGGGCGTGGGAGTGGACAACATCGACCGCGCCTCCGCCACCGACCATGGCGTGGTCGTGATGAACACCCCCAGCGGCAATACCATTTCCACCGCCGAGCACGCGTTCACCCTGATGCTTTCGCTGGCCCGCAACATCCCGCAGGCGCATGCCTCGATCATCGCCGGAAAATGGGACCGCAAGTCGTTCGAAGGCGTCGAGATCCTCGGCAAACGCCTCGCCGTCATCGGCATGGGCCGCATCGGCACCGAGTTCGCCAAGCGCGCGCAGGCCTTCGGCATGACCGTGGTCGCCTACGATCCGTTCCTCACCTCCGCCCGCGCCCAATCGCTCAAGATGGAACTGGCCCAGTCGGTGGACGAGGCGCTGGCCGGAGCCGACGTGGTGACCCTGCACATCCCGCTCACCGCGGATACCAAGCACCTGCTCAACCACGAACGGATCTCGCTGATGAACCAAGGCGCGCTGATCGTCAATTGCGCGCGCGGCGGCCTGGTGGATGAAGCCGCCGCCAAGGCGCTGCTCGATTCCGGGCACCTCGCCGGCATCGCGCTCGACGTTTACGAAACCGAGCCACCGACCGCCGAGTTCCCGCTGTTAGGAGCGAAAAAATGCGTTTTCACCCCACATCTGGGCGCATCCACCGCCGAGGCGCAAGAGAACGTGGGTACCGAAGTGGCCCTGCAGATCCGCGATTTCCTCACCACCGGCGAGATCCGCAACGCGGTCAACATGCCCAACCTCGACGCCCACACGCTGGAAAGCGTGGGTCCCTACCTTTCGCTCGCCAGCTCGCTCGGCAAGCTGCTCTCCAAGATCGGCCCCGGCCAGTGCGATTCTGTCCGCGTATCCTACCTCGGGGCGGTCTCCGAACTGGACACCGAGCTGATCACCCGCACTGTCCTGACCGGCTACCTCGCCGACGCCCACAGCGAGGCGCAGGTCAATCTGGTCAACGCCCCGGCGATCGCCAAGGCTCACGGCATCCAGGTGGTGGAAGCCACCGCCGCGCTGGCCACCAATTGCACCGAGCTGATCGAGGTTTCCGCCGTCAAGGGCTCCGAAATCTGCACCGTGGCGGGCACGTTTTACGGCAGCGCCGCGCGGATCGTCCACATTTCCGGCCACAACGTGGAAACCAGCCCGCGCGGCCGTTTCCTTTTCGTGGAAAACGACGACCGCCCCGGCATGGTCGGCACCGTCGGGATGTCCCTCGGAAACGCCTCGGTCAACATCGCCAATATGGCCCTCAGCCGCACTTCCGATCGCTCCCGCGCCGTCACCGTCATCGAAGTTGACACCGAACCGCCAGCCTCCCTCCTCGAAAAACTCCGCCAAACACCCGGCATCCTGCGGGTCATCTGCTTCGAACTGTGAAAAAAAATCGATTTGCGAAAAATTTCGGTTGCCAGCCCCCCCTACCCGCCACTAGCCTCCTCCCAGCATGAAAAAACTCGTCGTCATCGCTACCGCATTCGCCGCCTTCGCCGGCCTCGCCGCCGCTGATATCCAAGCTCCTCCGGGATCCACCTACACGTCCTCCCGGAAGCTCGGACGCGCCATCAGCAACATCCTTTACGGAGTTTACGAAATCCCGGAACAGATGGTCCGCAAGACCGATGACCATGGCCGCAAGGCCGGTTGGTCCTACGGTGTGGTGGACGGAACCAGCCGTGCCATGCGCCGGGTGGGTTACGGATTCTACGAACTCTTCACCTTCACCTGCCCGACCTATCGTGGCACCTTCAAGCCTCCCTACGAGCGCTGCGGTGAAGACAACCGGATCCAGATGAACCCCAGCGACGGCCTCTCCGAATTCCCGCCGGAACTCGGCTTCGAGAGCTACTTCAGCCACTCCAGGGTCCAGAAATACTAACACCCCGAACCCCTTCCAACCAACCCGGCCCCGGCCCCGCGCCGAGGTCGGGTTTTTTCGTACTTCGGAGCGGAAATGCCCAACTCCGTCGCCAATCCGAACTGCCTGATAGACCACACGGTTTCCAGCCCTATCTATCCACCCAATTGAGGAAAGCGGAACCGCCGAGAAATCCCTGAGCGGCCCGCGTTACAAAACCGTGACCGGATTCCGGCTTGACCGGGCGGGTTTCCGGGTTAACCGTCCCGCCGCAATGAACGGCAACACATCCGACACAAACCTCTCCCGGCGCGGCCTGCTAAGAACGGCACTGCTGGGCGGGACCGCAAGCTGGCTTGGCGGCATGCCGGGCTCGCGTGCCGCCGAAACACCCGCGGCGAAGGTCCGCGGCGTGGTTTTCATGGTGTCGGACGGCATGAGCCCCGGCGTGCTGACGCTGGCGGAGGCTTATTCCAAACTCACCCGCAGCCGCGGCACCCGCTGGTGGCAACTTTACAACGACCCGAATGCCGCCCGCGGGCTGATGGACACCGCCTCGGCCAGTTCGATGGTCACGGACTCCGCCGCCGCCTCGTCCGCCTGGGGTGGTGGCAAACGCGTGAACAACGGCGTGATCAATATCGACCCCGCCGGCCACGAACTCACGCCAATCGCCGCGGTGCTCAAGCGCAAACCTAACACCCGCGTCGGTCTGGTGACCACCGCCACCATCACCCACGCCACACCCGCCGGCTTCGCGGCCGCCATCCCGGCACGAGGCAGCGAGGCGCAGATCGCCCCACAGTACCTCGGCCGCGTCGATGTGCTCCTCGGCGGAGGCTCCGGGTTTTTTACCGCGAAAAACCGGCCCGACAAACGCGATTTGCGCGGCGATTTCGAAAAGGCCGGCTACCAATACGTCGCCGACCGCGATTCGCTGCTCGCGGCGAAAAGTCCGAGATTGTTAGGAACCTTCACCGCCGGGCATCTGCCATTCGAGATCGACCGCCTCCACAGCCCGGAGCTTGCCAAGCGCATCCCCACGCTCAAGGAAATGGCCATGGCCGCGCTGTCGCGCTTCCTTGCCCAGGACAATCCGTTTCTGCTCCAGATCGAGGGCGCCCGCGTGGATCACGCCGCCCACCTCAACGACATCGGCGGATTGTTAGGCGACCAACTCGCCTTCGACGACACCCTCGCCGCAGTCCTCGAAACCGTGGGCGGGCGCAATGACATCCTGGTGGTCGTCACCAGCGACCACGGCAACTCCAACCCCGGACTCAGCGGTCTGGGCACCGCCTACGGCCAGAGCACGGCCGCATTCGCGAAAATCCAGCGGGCCACGATGTCCCACGAGGCGATTTTCGCCAACTGGGCCTCCCGCAAGGAACGCGATCCCGCCGCCCTAACCGATCTGGTGAAGGCGGGTCTCGGCATCACCCTTTCCAAGGCGGAAAACGAGGCGCTCGCCGCCATTCTGTCCAGCAAACCCATCACCGAGTGGAACCACCAGCTTGAGAAACCCGAAGGTCTGTTAGGCCAGTTCTCCGGCAACCACACCAGCATCGGCTGGGTGGGCACCTCCCACACCACCGACCCCACCCTGGTTTCCGCCATCGGCCCGCAGGCCGCCCGCTTCAACGGCATGGTGGTGAACACCGACGTCTTCTGCCACCTCGCCGAAGCACTCGGTTAGAACGGCGAATCCCCCTGCATCTCCGATCACACCCGCGCCACCGCGACTGGCATGCGGTCTGCCTTCAAGGTCCGAGCCACCGGGCCTCGCGAACGGAGCGAAAAGCCTCGCGGGTAAGGAAGAAAACCTCGCGCGCCGGGCAAAAGACACCGCATGCGGGGCTCGCGGTCCATCTCCTCCAAGCGACTGTTAGGTCTTCCGCGGAAATTCGGCTGGAATTCTCCTGCCATCCCCGCCGGTTTCCGCCCACGCGCTGTCCGCTCCGGAGGACGGGGAATTTCGGTCCTTTTCTGTAACCGGAAGGTATCACCGGAACGATACCGCCAACCCGACCCAAAAGGACGGTAAGGCGATGGAGATGTCCAAGCTGCCACTTCGCGGGGCTAAAGGCCACCGCAGCCGTGTTACTGCGGTTCTGAAACTCCCCGACCACCGGAAAGGACTTGACCCGATCCAGCCCATCCGGTATTGCCAACCCGACCGCAGCGACAATCATGAAACGCAAACTCCTTTTGCTGTGCTTCTCCGCCACCGTTCCGCTTGCCGCGCAAGACACCCTTTTCCCCGCGGCCCGAACCGTTTCCGATGTTCCGCCCCCCGTCATCCAAGGCACCGTCGCCGACGGCACACCCGCACCGGCCGCGCCCGCGCCCGCCAAACCCGCTCCCGCCGTGCTCCGCGCCGTCCGCATCAACCGCGTTTACGGCTGGCAGGTCAACGCCTGGATGCGCGTGGAGGACATCACCGTCCATCCCCAAACGACCGAGCGCTACGATGGTGAGAGCGGCGACGGCAGGCACATCGACGCATACAGCGACTTCCTCACGGATTTGACCGATTCACGCAAGGACCCGGGCGCCGATCTGAACATGATCGTGCTGGACAAGGTTGATCTGACTCTCGACGGGGACCTGTGCTGCGGCCTGCATATTGGCCCGGACAACGGATTTTTCGTGGTGACCGCCTACGCGGACGGCACGGAGGTTTCGGTTCCATCGGTCTGTGCCACCGCCACCCACGAGTTCGGCCACGTCTTCGAACTCGACCACCCGGACCAGGGCCTGGGGCCCGCACCTCTCCCCGGCACCGTCCGCGCCGAACGCGTCATGAATTCCATCGCCTACGGCGGCAGACGCCTCGTCAAGGCGGAATGGGATAAGTTCGAGGAATGGGCGAAAGCTCGGCCTAACGGTGACAACTGACCTAACCATGAAATCATCCTCATTCCTATTGGTGGTGGCGTTGGCTTGCGCTACCGGAACGCACTGCGGGGCGGCGATAGACAGAGAGCAGGAAAAACAACAGGTCGCTCTTTGGACCGGCGAGCTGGAGAAAGCGCTGTCTTTGCCGCCAGAAGATAAATTCGACAGACTCTGGCTAGGGCTGCGGAACATGGGATACCGCGTGGCCAACATGCCAGACCGGAGTCCAGATGTGACGGCCGTTTATTCGAAGCTCCAACAGGAGTTCCTCTCCATCCCCGGCCACGCGCAATACTTTGCGGACGCGCTGGAGGCGGAGCGCGCCGCGCTGAAGCCGGGGGATTTCCGCAACGACTATGAGACCCACCTCCACCTGTATTTGTCGGAAACGCTTTGCCATCTGCCCAGTCCGGAGACGGTGAAGGTGGTCGGTTCCTATCTGAATGACGAGCGCGACACCGGGTCTATCGAAAGCCAAAAGGGCAACGACGTCCTGCCAGGCCCCACCGCTCCGATGATGTCCATGAAATCCTTGTGCGATCTGGGGATCGAAGGATGCCCGGTTGCTCCCAGGCCATCTTTCACCCAGCGGTCGGCCAAGCATATGGCCAGTCTTGAAACGATGCGGAAATGGTATGGGAAAATCAAATCCGGCGAACGCGCCTTCTCCTTCAAAGGCCAGTCCGTGGAATACCGTTTCAAGCCCGATGGAACCTGGGTATCCACCCCCATCGCCAATCCGCCGGACGACGCGCCGCCCCTTCCGCCTGCCAAATCCGCGCAACCGGCACCCGGCCAGCCACCGGGCACCCCGCCGTCCGCCGCCGCGCCCGCCCCGGTTTCCGGCCCCGCCTGGCCCTGGATCACCGGCGGCATTCTAACCGCCCTCGCCGCCCTCGCCTATTTTCTCAAATCCCGGCCCAAAGGCGCTGGCTGAAAATCCGCGTGAAATGTGCTCCCGAGGCCCGCAAGTCCATGGCTTGCGGGCCTTTTTTCCGCAAATTCCCGCCGCCCGCGCGCGCGGGCGTTTTTTGGCGTGCTTTTCCCGGCTCTCTCCGCTAAGCTCCCCGCGTCGCACCAATGCCGGCCAAAGCTCCAGAGGAAACCTTGCTGCTTGTGGATCCCGATCTCGATTTTCTGGATTGGGCCACAAAGCATTTGGCCGCCGACGGGCTCCGGATCCTGCGCTGCGACAACGCGGACAACGCGGTGAAAGTCATCGCCAAAACCCGCGTGGACCTGATGATCGCCGCCTTCGACCTCCAGCCGTTCGACGGCATGGAACTCCTCGCCCGCACCCGGCAGCAGAGTCCGCACACGATGGTCATTCTGACCACGGGATTTCCCTCCACCGGCCAGGTGATCGAGGCCACCCAGCGCGGTGCGCACGATGTTCTCGGCAAGGAGTCCCTCACTTTCGAACTCCGCCCGATCGTCGAATCCGCCCTGCAAACCCAGGAAAACCGACGCAGCGCCGACCGCCAGGAGGCCGATCTCCAATCCGCCGCCGAGGGCCGGGTCCGGATCGTCGGTGTCTCCCGCACGCTACAGGATGTCCTGAAACTGGTGGGCCGCGTGGCCCGCACCGATGCTCCCGTGCTCATCGCCGGCGAGAGCGGCACCGGCAAGGAACTCATCGCCAAAGCCGTCCATGCCTACAGCCCGCGGCGCAAGCACGAGTTGATCACCCTCAACTGCGGCGCCATCCCGGAAAATCTGTTGGAAAGCGAGTTGTTCGGCCACGAGAAAGGCAGCTTCACCGGAGCCATCGCCCGGCGGGCCGGGCGCTTCGAACAAGCCGACGGGGGCACACTGTTTCTCGACGAGATCGGCGACATGCCTCTAACCATCCAGGTGAAGCTGCTGCGGGTGCTGCAGGACGGCACCTTCTCGCGGGTGGGATCCAACGAGGTTCTATCCGCCGATGTCCGGGTGGTGGCCGCCACCCACAAGAACCTCGCCGCGGAAGTCACCGACGGCCGATTCCGCGAGGACCTCTACTACCGGCTCAACGTGGTCGAACTGAGGATCCCGGCCCTCCGCGAACGCCCGGAAGACATCCCGCTGCTCGCCGAGTTCTTCCTCCAGCGGATCACCCGCAAGAACGGCATGGCCCGGATCCATCTGTCCGCCGAAGCCGTCGCCGCCCTGCAAACCCACCAGTGGCCGGGCAACGTCCGCGAGCTGGAAAACACCATGGCCCGCGCCTGCGCGCTGGCCTCGTCCAACATTCTTCTGCCGGAGGATATCCCGCTGGCTTCCGCTCCGGGAAAACCCCAGCCCGCCCTAACCGAAACACTCGACCGCCTGCTCAACGCCGCACCTACCGGCGTCAACGTGATCGACTGGCTCGCCCGCGAAACCGCCGGCCGCGCGCTCGAACGCAACCAGGGCGAGATCAAACAAACCGCCATCGCGCTCGGCATTCCGCCCGCCCGGCTCAAAGAGCTGCTCGGCAAATAACAGCCCAACACCACCTCCATGCACGTTCTCAACCATCCCCTGATCGACGACGAAATGACGCGGCTGAGGGATCCGGATTGCCCGCCGCCGGAATTCCGCCGGCGAGTGCGCCGGATCGCCTCGCTGATGGTGCCGGCCGTGACGGCGGATGTGCCGGTGGCACCGGTCCCGTGCGTCACCCCGCTGGAGGAAGCCACCGGCAGCCGGTTGGAACGGGAGTTTCTGTTAGCCCCGGTGCTCCGCGCGGGACTCGGGTTTCTTGATGGATTCCTCGACCTGATCCCGCAGGCCTCGGTGGCCCACATCGGCCTCGCGCGCAACGAGGAAACCCTGCTGCCCGAGCCATACTATCTCAAGCATCCGCCGGTGTTGGAGAATTTCACGATCATCCTGCTGGACCCGATGCTGGCCACCGGCGGCTCCGCCATCGAGGCGGTGGCCCGGCTGCGCAAGGCCGGCGGGCGGTTTTTCCGATTCGCCTGCCTGGTGGCCGCTCCGGAGGGAGTGGCCGCGTTCGAGACCGCCTGTCCGGACGTGCCGGTGTTCGCCGCCGCCCTCGACCGCTGCCTGAACGACCGCGGCTACATCCTGCCGGGCCTCGGCGACGCCGGCGACCGGCTGTTCGGCACCTCGCCTTGAGTTATACTAACGTTTTTATCCGATGCGTCCCCTTTTGGCATGGCTGCTCGTTTCCGCTCTGGGTTTCGCGGAGCCGCCCGAGTTGATGCAACTTGGCGACGAAGCCTGTGCGGCCGGTCTCTGGGATGTCGGGGCGCTTCGCTATGGACAACTGCTCAACGACCCGATACTCCCCAAGACCCTCAAGCCCGAACTCGCGATACGCCTGGCGGAGGCATGGCTGCGCACCGGACATCCTGATAGATCCCTCGCCCTGCTTCAGGAAACCTATCTGAAATCGCTGCCGGAAACGTATTTTTGGAAAGCCCAGGCGCTCGCCGCCAGCGGACGCATCGCGGAAGCTTGCGAAGCCCTGGCACCAGCCGCCCAACCCAATGCCGCATTCCGTTCCGAAGCGCTACTCACCCTTTCCAGCCTCCAGCTTGCCCTCGACCGCACCGCCGACGCCCTGCTCACCCTGAAACCACTGGCGGATAGCCGGGACGCGCGCGTTTCCGCACTGGCAAGACTCCGGCAGGCCGCCATTCTGTTGGACCAGGAAAGCCCCCGTGCCGCGGGCGAAATCGTCCCCGCCGCCGAAAACCTCCCTCCGCACCACCGCCCTGAAGCCGCGCTCATCCGCGCCAACATCGCCCTCGCCACCGGCAAACCCGACGACGCCATCACCGAGTTCGCCGCTCTGTTGGAAAACCCGGAATACCAGTCGCGCCATCAGTTCGACGCCGCGGCCATCGGTCTCGCGGAGGCCCTGGCGGCACAGGAAAATCCCGCCGCGGCAGCCGCATCCCTGCTTTCCTTCGTCGCCGAGCACCCTGACTCGCCGATGCTCGACGCGATGTTCGCCCGCGTCCTGAAATGGCTGCCGGTTGAACCCAAACCCGACGACCCGATTCTCGAACGGCTCGCCGAATGGATTCCCGCCCCTCCCCCCGCTCCGCCAGCCATCCTCAACGCGAGAAACGGCTCCGCCGCTGGCGTGTGGCCCACATTGCCCGAATCGGGCGAACTCGCGGCCCATGCGATGTACGCCCGCGCCACCGCCCTCCTGCGATTGGGCTCTGCGGCCGGAAATGCCGAAGCCCGCGCCCTTTTCACCCGTCTGCGCCTGGAATACCCGCTCCATCCTCTCACCCGCCGCGCCAGCCTCGACAACGCCAGGCGTCTGCTCGCCGACAACCAGCCCGCCGCGGCGTTCGCCGTGATCGACCGACTCCAATCCGGCGTCCCGCAGTCGGGCGAGGCCGGTTTTCTAACCGCCCTGTCCGCCTATCAGCTAGGCGATTCCAAACAGGCGGTTGCCCTGTTCGATGCCGCAGCCAAGGACCTCGACCACCGCCAGGCCGCCGCCGCCCGCCTCAACGCGGCCATCATCCGTCTGAAACAGGGCATCACCCTGCCCGTCACCACCAACGACCCGGCGAACGCCGAAGATCCGGCCACCGCGGCGGATCTCCGGCTGGAACAGGCGCTAACCGCCAAAGACCCCGCCGCCGCGAAAACCGCGCTCGATGACTTTCTAACCCAAAACCCAGGCCACCCGCGCGAACCGGAGGCGCGGCTCGCCGCCGCCGAGGCCGCTCTATCCGTCCACCCGCCGGACCTCGCAGCCGCCCGCGCCCATCTGGCCGCCATTGACTCCGCGGACCCTCCGCCCGCCAATCCGCCACCGCCTAACCGCCTCGCCCTCGTGAAACTGCGCCTGGCCGATCTCGCAGGTGACCCCAAAGCGACCATCGCCGCCGCCAAGTCGTTTCTGGAAGTCTTCGCCAACGATCCGGCTGCCGACGACGTCGCGCTGACGCTGGGCAGATCGCTCTATCAGACTGGCGACTACAATCAGGCAAGAATGACCTTGGAGAAACTGGCCAAGGCCGATCCCGCAGGCCCGGCCTGCCAGGCGGCGTGGTTGCTCGCCGCACGCTCCGCCGCGCTGGTACCGTCCCCACAGTCGCGCGAGGAATCCCTGAAACTCTACGACAAGGCGATCGAAACCAAAGGCCCGCTGGCGGCCGCGGCGGTGCTGGAGAAAGCCCGCCTCATGCTGGACCTCAACCACCCGACCGAGGCCGCCGCATTTCTCCGCCCCTGGATCGAGCGACTGCCGAAGGACGATCCGCTCCATCTGCCCGCCGGATTATTGTTAGGCGAGTCGGTGACCCTGGCCGGCGGCGATTCGCCCGCCTCGCTGGCGGAAGCGCTCACGATCTATCAAAAACTGCTGGTCCACCCCGCCACCGACCCTGCCGCGCGCCACCGGCTGAAATTCCTCTGCGGCCAAACGCTGGAACAACTCCCCGACCCGAAAAATGCCGGCGCCAAACGCATTCCCGAAGCTCTGGAGGCCTACTACTCGGTTCTTGAGGCGGCCACCAAAACGCCGCCGGCGGAATGGGAATGGTTCGAGCGCTGCGGCTTCCGCGCCCTCGAACTCTACGCCGAAGCGGAACGCTGGCAGGCGGCCATCGCCATCGCCAAGAAAATCGCCTCCTTCAACGGCCCCCGAGCCGCCGACGCCGCCAACCAGGCCCGCATCCTCCAACTCAAACACATGGTCTGGGAGGACTAGGGGGAAAAAGCACCAAGCACCAAATCTCAAATCATATATGTCAACGCTACCCCTATTGATTACAGGCAAATCCGGAAGAATGGGCCTGGCGCTGCTGCAGGCGGCCGAAGCCAATCCCTCCGTCCATGTCGCGGCCACCCATGATGTCGGCGAAGACCTCGACGCCGCCATCGCGCAGGCGGCCTGTGTCATCGACTTCACCGTCCACTCGTTCACCCGTCCGGTTATCGAGGCGGCGCTGCGCCATGGCACGCGGCTGGTCATCGGCACCACCGGCCATTGCGACGAAGACCGCGCTCTGATCCGCGAGGCCGCCAAATCCCTGCCGATCGTCCACGCGTCCAACTATTCGGTGGGCGTCAACACGCTGTTCTGGCTCACCCGCCGCGCGGCGCGCATCCTCGGCCAGGAACGCTTCGATATCGAGGTCGTGGAAATGCACCACCATCACAAGATCGACTCGCCGTCCGGCACCGCGCGCACCCTGTTGGAGATCCTCAACGAGGAAACCGGCACCTCCTATCAGGACGATGTCGCCCACGGCCGCGTCGGCAACATCGGACCGCGCCCGAGGCGGGAAATCGGCATGCACACCCTGCGCGGAGGCGACGTGGTGGGCGACCATACCGTGATTTTCGCCGCCGACGGAGAGCGCGTGGAACTCACCCACAAGGCGTCGTCGCGCATGACCTTCGCCGCCGGCGCGGTTCACGCGGCGGTCTGGCTGGCTGACAAGTCACCCGGCCTTTACGACATGCAGGACGTGTTGGGACTGAAAGACGGTCCCGTCTGATAGATACCTCCCGCCGATTTCATCCGACTTATCTATCCGAACATTCCCATGCGCCCCCTGTTGTTTCTACCACTGCTGCTCGCCGCCTGCAAACAGGCGAAGGACTCCCATCCCGCCGGAGCGGAATCCGCGCCCCCCGCCCAAACAGGTCCCGCCGAAACCGCCAACCTGAAACTTTCGGTGGTCCGCCTGAATTCCACCGTGCAGGAATGGAGCGCCGCACAACCGTGGGAGAAAACCAGCCCCTCCACGCGCCGCGCGCTGGTGGCGGTCGTGGCGCCGGAACGCGTCCTGTGTACCGCGGAAATGGTGGCCGATGCCACCAACCTCGAATTCGAATCCGCCGATGGCACGCTCTTCGCCCCGGCCAAGGTGGTCGCCGTGGATTACGAACTCAATCTCGCGCTGCTCGGCGCCGCGGAAGGCGAGGCCGGCACCCAACTGTTCGCCAACACCCGTCCGGCTCCACTCGCCGCCCCATCGCGCGCGGGCGAATCGCTCACGGTCTATCAGGTTGAGGACAATGGCGTGGAGATCCGCACCGCCGGGGTCCTCCAGAGCACATCGGTGCAGTCGAGTTTCCTGCCCGGACAGGCGTTTCTGACCTATCAGGTGAAAGCCTCGATGCAAAGCGCCGCCAGCAGCTATAGCCTTCCGGTTTTCCGCGATGGCGCTCTCGCCGGGGTTCTCTACAGCTACAATTCGAAAGACCAGTTATGTGATATCTCCGCCACCGACATTGTGACCCGCTTTCTAAGCGCCTCGAGCAAGGACACCTACACCGGTCCGCCCAGCCTCGGTGTCTCGGGAGCCTCCACCGAAGATCCGGCATTCCGCGGCTGGCTCAAACTCAGCGACGACCAGGGAGGACTCTATCTGAACAGCGTGCGCAAGGGATCCGCCGCCGAATCCGCGGGCGTCAAAAAGGGCGATGTGCTGTTGGCCATCGACAAGCACCCAATCGACCGCCGCGGCTACTTCAAAGACCCCGACTACGGCAACCTCGCCTGGGGCCACCTGGTCCGCGGCAGCAAGTCCGTCGGCGACACCGTCACCCTCTCGCTCGCTCGCGACGGCAAGCCGCTCGAACTGACCGCCACGCTGAAACGCGAGGAGGAACTCGCCAAGCTGGTCCCCAACTACACCTTCGGCAGCGCCCCGGCCTATCTGGTGAAGGGCGGCTTCATCTTCCAGGAACTCACCCTGCCCCTGCTCCGCTCGTTCGGCGAGGAGTGGTCATCACGCGCGCCGCTCAACCTGCTGGACGTTTACGAAAATCCGGAGAAATACGAGGCCGACAACCGCCGCATCGTGTTTCTCAGCGCTGTCATTCCCACTCCCGCCACCGTCGGCTACGAACCGCTGCGCAATCTGATCGTGCGCAAGGTAAACGGCACCGCCATCCGCGATCTGGCGTCCGTCGCGGCCGCGTTTTCCGCCAACAAACAAGCCCTGCATTCGATCCAGTTCGATCAGGACGATTTCACCATCCACCTCGACGAAGCGGTTTCCTCTCAAGTCGATTCCGAACTGCTCAAACGCGGCATCCCCAAACTCCAGCGTCTAACCGAATCACCCTGACAACCATGGCCACCTTCCCCGAGAACCGCCCCGCCGGCAAACGCGTGCTCCTGATGGGCACTTGCCTTTGCGATGCCTTCTACGACGATGTCGCCCGCGCCACCGTGGAGGTGTTGGAGCATCTCGGCGTAACCGTGGAGTTTCCCGCCGACCAAACGTGCTGTGGCCAGCCGGCCTTCAATTCCGGCGACTGGCAGGCGTCCCGCAAGGTGGCGCGGCACTGCGCCAAGGTCTTCGCCGGCGACCTGCCGGTGATCGTGCCTTCCGGTTCCTGCGCCGCGATGAACGCGCACGGCAATCTGCTTCAATTCGAGGACTGCAAGGATGCCGCCGTCGAGTCGCTGGCCAACCGAACCTGGGAGGTGATCGATTTCATCCATAACGGCCTCGGCGTGACCTCGTGGCAGGGCGGATTCGCCGAACCCACCCGGATCGCCTTCCACCGGTCCTGCCACAGCCGCGGCACCGCCACCGGCGCCGCCGCCCGCGGATTGTTAGGCTCGCTCGGCAACGCCACCATCATCCCCTTCGGCCAGCAGGAGCAATGCTGCGGCTTCGGCGGCACCTTCAGCGTCACGTTCCCCCACATTTCCGGCCGCATGGGCAGCCTGAAACTCGACCACCTCCTCGACACCAACCCCGATTTGTTAGTCGGCGTGGACATGTCCTGCCTCATGCACCTGACCGGCCTGGCCCAGACCCAAGGCCGCCCCATCCGCCCCCGCCACGTCATCCAGGTGCTCAGGGATACGCTGCATCTGGCAAGCACGATCTAACTCTCCCGCTATGGCGGCAATGCCCCGGCGAACGGCATTTCCGGCGTGCCAGGATCTCTCATGGTATCCGCCGGATCACGGCCACACGACCTCCAGCAGGGTCACACCCTTGCGGGCGAGCCGGAACCCGAGTTCGCAGCGACCGCCATCCATCTTCACGTCGGGCGAGTCCGTTTCGGCGAGCCGCGACGCCTCCTCAAGATCGGCGATCTGGGCCGGGGTCGGAGATTGGGGCGACTCCATCGAAAGCCACAGGTTGAACGCGTTCGAATGGCTTTCATCGATCAGCGTGCGCCTGACGGCGGGCTTATCTAACGGAACACCACCGAGTTCGAGAGTGACCGCCGCGTCAGGGCCGGGCAGATCGTCGTCGTGATAGTGCCAAACGAGCACCGTCACGCGCCTGCCGGCCCGAGCGGCAATGGCGGCGACATCCGGCTTTTCACGGACGCCGGTTTTCACCATCGTTTCGAGAGGCACGGCGGCATCGCTTGAGACGGTTAGACGATCACCCTCCATCCGCGAGAACATCCGGAAAACATTGAGCACCGGTTTGTCGATGCCGTTGGTGGCAAGCGAGCGGAAACCGGCGAAATACGGCTGGTTTTCGAACTCGAAGGCCCAGGTGAGCGCGCCTTCCAAATTCACCCCGTGCTTCTCCGCGAGGTCGAGTTTCCGCGCGAAACTCGCGGCGGTGTAGCTGGAATACATCGTGCCGTTCCGATAGGCAAGCTGCGGCCCCTGGCAAGCGGCGCAGCCTTCGGGATCGGACTCACCGATGACAATGGGCGTCTGTTTCAGTTGCGGAAACCTCGCGATCACGCCGAAAGCGCCGTCGATGTCGCGGATTTGGTTGGCGATGCCCATTCTGACGTGTCCATCGATGGTCTTCGGGCTGCCCTTGGCGTGGAACGAGATGAAGTCAAGCGGCGTGCCCGTCTCGCCGGTCGCGTGGTTGGTCCCGGTCAGGCAATGTTGGAGAAACTTCTCCAGATAATCCCCGCCCTTGCCTCCCGCCAGGTCCGGGCCGCCGACCTTCGCGCCCGGAATCGCCCGCCGCACGGCGCGGACGGCGTGGTCGTGGAGTTGATAGAACTGCTCCCGCGTGCCGCGCCAATAACCGATATTCGGCTCGTTCCATGTTTCCCAATACCACGCGAGCACCTCCTTCTCGCCATATTTCTCGGCACTGTGCCTTGCCCACTGATAGACAAGCTCCTCCCACTTGGCATAATCCTTTGGCGGATAGGCCCAGCCGGTGAAAATCTCATCGTATTTGGCATCCGGCGTCCAGTGGTGCCGATAAGGTTCCGGTTTCACCGACATCGCTTGCGGCATGAACCCGATCTGCACGTAGGGTCGCACGCCGTTTTTCCGATAGGCGTCGAAAATGCGGTCCACGATGGTCCAATCGTAAACCGGATTGCCCCGCGCGTCCTCGGTATAGGCGTTGGTCGATCCCCATTTGAGGCCGTGCGTGCCCTCGCCGGTGACGAGCAGGCTGTGGGCGCGGAAAAACACCTGGTCCCGCTTCAGCGAACCGAGCGCACCTAACAACTCATCGCCGTGTTTCATGTAGGCGTAGTTCGGCTCATCCGCGCCGAAGAACCGCCAGATCGGTTTCAGCGGACCGGTCGGACGCGCGGCATCGACCCGGATCCGCACGGGAAACGGCTCCGCCTCCACGAGGCATACCGAAACCGCGAGAACAATGAGAGGTAACGTCGTTTTCATGAACACCCTCGCAACCTGCCAGCGCACGGACGTGAGTTCAACCCGGAACTGCGGGATTGCGGATTTCCCGGCCTCGGCGGGAATTCTCCCCACGGGTTCCCCAATCCGGGATCTGATGTTAGATCAGTCGTCATTCCAACCACCGGTATCTTGCCTTGTCCCCGGATCCGACAGCCGGCACGCCACGACCGATCGGATTTCGATTTGGCACCTCGGGCCGGATACGCTAGGTTCCAACGGAAATGCTCGAACAACTCCTCACCAGTTCGCCCCGGATTCTCGCCGAATGCGCCGTTGCCGAGCGCTTGCGGCGGATGCCGGGGATCGATTTGCATCCCACACTGTTCAACTCGCCGCTCATCTACGGACCCGACCCGACGCGCAACGCCATGGCTTCGATCTATCGGGAGTATCTCGGAATCGCCCGCAGCGCCGGCCTGCCGATCCTCCTCACCGCACCCACCTGGCGGCTCGATGCGGCGCGTGTCGCCGCCGCAGGTGTGCCTACCTCCATCGTTTCCGACGCGGTCTCGTTTCTGCTGAACCTCCGCGACGAAGTTCCCGAGGACCAGCCTCCGGTGGCGGTCGGCGGCTTGATAGGCCCGCGCGGCGACTGCTACCGCCCCGATCTGGCGCCCTCCACCGATGACGCAAGGGCATTCCATCAGCACCAGATCGACGAATTGTCGGCCACCGGCATTGACTTTCTGTTAGCGCAGACCCTGCCATCGGTCAACGAAGCGGCGGGAATCGCGGAGGCGATGTCCGGATCCGGCAAATCCTACATGATCAGCTTCTGCACCGGCACGGACGGCCGGGTGCTGGACGGCACACCTTTGCCGGATGCCATGGCCCGCATCGACGCCATTTTTCCCCATTCCCGCCGGCCGGTCGGTTTCTTTGTCAATTGCACCCATCCCCGGTTCATTCTATCGGCCTACCAACCGGGTGATCTCGGTCGCCTCATCGGCATTCAGGCGAACGGATCGTCCCGTGATGTCACCCTCCTCGATGGCTCCACCAAAACGGTCACCGATCCCGTTGCGTCATGGGCGGCCTCAATGAACGAACTTCACCTCCGGCATCAGGTGCCTGTTTTGGGAGGCTGTTGTGGAACCGGCCGAGAGCACCTTGAGGCGTT
This sequence comes from Verrucomicrobiota bacterium, assembly GCA_017301995.1. Classification (GTDB taxonomy): domain Bacteria; phylum Verrucomicrobiota; class Verrucomicrobiia; order Verrucomicrobiales; family Akkermansiaceae; genus Luteolibacter. The sequence continues at coordinate 51,463 of JAFLEH010000036.1, forward strand.
GGCGGCAGTCTGAACGGCCACGTCTTTTGAGGAAATCCGGACCACCGGATCGGCCGAATTGGTAAATTTTTAAGAAAAGTAAGGAAAACTTAGATTTTTTATTGACGACCCCGCCAATTTTGCGATTCTCCAACCCGCACCCACCCAAACATGAAACCGCACCTTACCCCGGCGCTGGCGCTGGTGGCCTTTTCGATGGTCGCCCGCGCACCGGCGTTCACTTTGGATTTCGCCTCGCTTTCGACGGGCGCTCCGGTTCCCGGCAGCCCTGGCCAATTGCTGCTCAACGTGCCCGGTTACGGCAATATCCAGCTCCAAAGCGCTCCGGGCAGCAGCCTGGAGATCGCTCCGTTCGGCAGCGCCAGCGGCGTCAATTTCGAGGATGGGGAAACGCTCAAGATCAACTTTCTCGCGGGTCCGTTGGTCGCCAGTCCGGTGTTCGATGAGGCCGAACTGATCAGCGGCGAGTCGTTTTCCGTGCTCGAAACCGCGCCGGGTGCCTACGAAGTCTCGTTCACCGGCAGCGGCGGCGGCATCACCGGCGCACATTTCATCCCCGAGTCATCAACCCTGCTCGCCGGATCGATGGGGCTGTTGCTACTGTTCCACCGCCGGCGGGAGCCCGCCACGACCGCCTAGCCGCGCTGGACAAGCGGGCATTCCGGACTACATTCGTCCGCATGAAAGCACTTCCGCCCATGGCGTCGCTCGGATTGGTTCTAGCCGGCATTCTAACCGCCCAGGACATTCCGCCCAACCCGCTGCTTCCCAAGGTGCCCCACCGGCCGATCACGCGTCCCACCGGCGGCACCTCCATCGGCGGAGTCAACATCAATCCCCAAACCGAAAAACCGGCGAATAACCGCTATATCACCCACGTCACCCTATCCGAATCGCGGATCTGGCAAAGCGTCGAGGGCAAATCACTGGAGGGCAAACTGCTGGCCTTCGAGGACCAGGTGATCGAGGTTCCAGCGGGTTCGCCGATGCCCGCCACTCCCGAACCTCCCAAACACCCGACCGTCCTGAAAGACGGAAAAGTGCGGTTGCTGATCGGCAAGAAGCCGTTCGAAATCCCGCTGTCCCGCTTGATCAAAGCGGACCAGGAGTTCATCGAACAAGTCCGCGCCGGGATCGCCAAAAAGGCGGGGAAACTACCCTAACGATCGCTCCGGAGTGGCGCGGGCTTGCCTGGCCCGGCACCTTGGCACATGCTCGGGGCGTTGAGCCTTTCCCCCGCCGATTGCCTGATTCTGTTTTGCGCCGCGTTTGCCGGTGGCTTGGTCGATGCCATCGCCGGTGGCGGCGGCCTCATCACGGTGCCCGCCCTGATGGCGGTGGGCCTGCCACCGCACCTCGCGCTGGGAACCAACAAACTCCAATCGTCGTGCGGCACCTCGGTCGCGGTGTGGCACTACGCCAAGGCCGGCCTGATCCGCACGCCCGGCGTGTGGCTGGCGGTGGTCTGCGCGGCGATCGCAGGGGCGGCGGGAGCATTCGCGGTCGGGCTGGTGGGTCGCGAACTGCTGCGCCAGATTGTGCCCGGGCTGCTCGCCGCGGTGGCGGTTTACACCGCTTTCAACCGGCGCTTCGGCCTGGAGCCGGGAAAGCCGCGGCTCGCCCCATGGCAGGTTGCCGTGGGGTGCGGGGTTCTGTTGGGTGGTTACGACGGTTTCTTTGGTCCGGGTACCGGATCGTTCTGGATGCTCGCGCTGGTGACTTTGCTAGGTTTGGATCTCTCCCGCGCCACAGGCTACACCAAAGCGGCGAACCTCGCGAGCAACCTCGGCTCGCTGGCGGTTTTCCTAACTGCGGGCGCGGTCCATTACGGAGCGGCGGCAGTGATGATCGCGGGGCAACTGCTTGGAGCGCGCATCGGATCCGGTCTGGTCATCGCCAACGGAGCGAAGGTCGTTCGCCCGGTTTTTCTAACCGTCGTGTTCGCCCTAACCGTAAAACTGATGCTGGACGCCTGGTGGTGAACCGCCGGGCGGCTCACATTCCGTCCATCAGGCGGAAACCCCAGGCAATCAGGGCGGCGGTGGCGGCCACCAACCCGAGAATGAGCAGCACGCTCTTGTTCTGGGCCAATTGCAGGTTGCGGGCCTCGCGGCGGGACGCGATGCCGTTTTCATGATCAAGGATGCGGCGCAACTCGCCCAACCGTTCGAACGGCGGCATGGTGTTCTCGCGTTCCTTCCATTCCTCGACGATTTTCCTGGGTGCCTCCCGCGCCTCGGCGAGCTTGCGTTCCAGTTCGAGCACTTCCGCCTCGCAGCGCGCGAGTTCCTGCTCCTCTTCCAACACGATCGTGGAGTTCATCGGGGCCGGGCGTTTACTTCAGCAGATAGACGATCAGCGCGAGCGAGCCTAACACGCACACCGGCAGATTGAATGCCAGGCCGTTGCGCAGGTTCTGCATGAACTCGCCGGATCCGGCGCCGGCCGCCTTGGCCCGCTTGCGGGTGGAAACCCGGCCGAAAATGCTGCCGCAGCGGCTGTTTTCGAAATGCGCGGCCGCCTGGTCGTACTCGTCCACCGCCAGATCGACGATCATGTTGGCGCGTTCCAGACGGTCCGCCAGATTCTCGCGGGTCCAGCTTTCCGGGTTGACCTTCTGGATCTTGTCGAGATGTCCGGCGAAACAGGCGCGGCATTGTTCGAGGTCCTCGGCCTCCTGCCGGATCTCCTCGAGTTCGCGATTGATCAGGGTGACCGCCGAGGTGAATTTCTCAAACAACTCCGCCTGTTGGGACAGGAAAGTCCGTTTGCGGGCGGTTAGTTCCTCCAGTTCCTGCTTCTTGCGGGCCAGTTCCTCTTTCTGGCTTTGGATTCGCTCCAACTCTTCTTCCGCCGCTTTCAGTTTGTGATCGTAATCGTCATCCGGTCCGGCGGATGCGGGACGCGTGGGCATCTCCATCTGCATGGAGCGGATCTTGATGTGGTGGGTGTGATCAGCCGTGGTTGCCATAAGGGTGCGCGGGGTTTACGGGCACCAATTAGCAAGCCCCGGATACTTTGGCCAGCAAAATATCACGGAAAGGTTGATTATTTTTCCGACCGGACGCGGCAATCGCAATACCACTGTTCAAATGAAGAACATCGGAGGATCCTGACCGGCACTTATATGTTCAAGTGTCACCTGTTGCAGCAGATGACGCCAGTCGGCGGAGAGCCGTTCCCACACCGCGCGGACCGCGATGCCGGACTCCCCGTCCGCACTAACCGAACACTGCAGCAGCGCCGGGTCCACCGCCTCGATGATGTCCTTGAGGGTGATCGTATCGGGATTTCCCGCCAAAACATAGCCGCCGGCGGCCCCGCGGGCGCTGTCCACCAAGCCGCCGCGCCGCAAATCATTGAGAATCTGCAATAAAAAGCTTCTGGAGATGTCTTCCCGTTGCGCCAGGTCGTCCAAGCGTGTAAGAGTCCTGCCGTCATGGTATTTCGCCAACTGGGCGAGTGCCCGGCAGGCGTATTCCAATTTCTGAGAAATTTTCATGAGCGAGACCATACACGATCCGACATCCCCCGCCAGCAAGAACACGGGAAATTTCACCCCCGCGGGACACTTCAGCGTGGACTGCGTATGGCGGAATCTGCGCGACGAGGCGGAGCGCGTGGTCACGGAAGAACCCGCGCTCAAACCGTTGTTGGACGACGTCGTTCTAACCCGAAACTCGCTGGCCGAGGCGCTCGGAGCCCGGCTCGCACGGCGGCTCGCACGGGAAGATATGCCGCGACGCTGCATGGAACCCCTGCTGACCGGAGTTTTCACCGGACAGCCGGGCATCGTCCACAGCGCCGCACGGGATTTGGTGGCGATGTATGAGCGCGATCCCGCGTGTTTTTCCCCGCTGGAGCCGGTTCTGTTCTTCAAGGGTTTCCTCGCTCTAACCACCTATCGGGCGGCCCACGCGTTCTGGCTGGACGACCGGCGCTGGCTGGCACTCTATCTGCAAAGCGTGGCCAGCGAATCGTTCGCGGTGGACATCCATCCGGCCGCGCGCATCGGCTGCGGGATCCTGTTGGACCACGCCACCTCGTTCGTGGTCGGCGAAACCGCGATCATCGAGAACGATGTTTCCATTCTCCACGAGGTCACGCTGGGTGGCACCGGCAAGGAAACCGGAGACCGCCATCCGATCGTGCGCTCGGGCGTTCTGTTGGGAGCGGGATCCAAGATTCTCGGCAGGGTCGAAATCGGCACCGGCGCCAAGGTCGGCGCGGGATCTGTCGTCCTAACCGACGTGCCGGCCCACACCACGGTGGCGGGCGTCCCGGCGGTGGTCGTCGGCGAAGTCCGCGAAGCAAACCCGGCGATCGAGATGAACCAAAAGCTCGATTGCAGGGAGCGGGGGGGAATGTGATTGGGGCTGTTTCCAATCTCCCCTCGCTTCGCGACCACGCTCTCACGAGCGCGGCTACGAACGATGCGCGGGACCACGGCAAACCGCGCCTTTTCTATCAAGTCCCCGTCACGATCTCGCACTTCGGGAGTTTCTCCTTGAGGGTGCCGATGGCGGCCGGGGTCACGGCCGTTTGCCAGAGATAGAGGCGCTTCAGGTTCGGGAGACCGGCGAGTTTCACGGCTCCGGCGTCGGTGACTTTGGTGCCGTAGAGGTTCACCGATTCCAGCGTCGGGATCTTCAGGAGTGTTTCGATAGAGGCATCGGTCACCTGGGTTTCGGCGAGGCGGATCAGGCGGAGATTTTTCGCGGATGCCAGGGCTGCCACGGCCTGGTCGGTGAGCTTGGTGGCGGAGAGGTCGGCCGTGACAACATGGGGCAGCACCGGCGCGAGTTTGGCGAAGGCCGCGTCGTCCAGCGTGCCGCGCAGCGAGGCCGCGTTGAGCGTGACCGCTGAGGATTGTTGGGACTCGAAAGCCACCGCGCCGGGAAACTCCTTGGTTAGAGCGTCAACGGCGGCCTTCAGGGCGGCATCGGGACCCGCGGCGGCAGGTGCGGCCGGAGCGGGACTCGGCTGAGGCGCCCCGCCGGAAACCACCGCAGGAGCGGGGGCTGGGCCAACCTTTTCCAATGCAACGGATACCTCCGGGGTAGGCCCCAGGTCCTTCACCGTCTTGGTGCCGTCCGCGCCCTTGTCGATCCACCATTTCAAAACCAACAGTTCCCCGGCGGTCATCTGCGGAACACCGCGCGGGGGCATGTGGTCGGGATCGTCCTCCGGGAGGGAGATCAATCCGATCATGTGGCTCTTTGCGGAATCTCCGGAAACCAAAACCGGCCCGCCTTTGGAACCTTTCATGAGGTTCTCGTAACTGTCCATCTTGACCCCGCCCTTTGACTTTCCTTCCTTGTGGCAGGAAACGCAGCGCAGTTCCAGGATGGGAGCGACCACCTCGGCGTAGGCCAAGCGATCACCCACCGGTTTCGCGGCCGTCTGGTTGGCGGGCGCCTTTTTCGCAGGCAAACCCAACAGCTTCCGGAGCGGGTCCGGAGCGTGGTCGGTTAGATAAGTCTCACCGTGGGTGAGCGAGGCGCCATCGTGACTGGCGAATCCCATCACCCCGGCGCTCACAAAAAGCAACAGGCGATAGATCGCCGGGTTGGATGTGGGCTCGGCGGTCCACGCCCGCGCCAGGCAGGTCAGCACGGCCAGCACCGCGAAGGCCAAGCCACCCCACAAATGCCGTTCGGCGGTCGGGTTGTTCTCGAAACCGCCGCCATGATAGAGCAGGAATCCCGCCAGCACCGCCAACACCGCGCTGGCCGCAAGGAAAAACGCGGGAAACAACGCCGCACGACGCGGCTCGTTCAAGCGGCGGAAGAAGATCGCACCCAACTCCTGCAACAGGATCAACACCAGCACGCCGATCGGCAAATGCAGCACCACCGGATGGAAATGCCCGAGAAACCGCACCCAATCCGGCATTTTCGCCCCATCGGGCGGGCCTGCTAGCACGGGCATGGCGACAAGTCCCGCAACGGCCAACAGGCCGAAGAAGGAAAGCGCCCAAGGGCGGCGACGACGGGGTGCGGATGCGACCGGGATATCCATAGCCGGCTTGCTACGCGCGCGCGGACGCGGATCTTACACGTCGATCACCGGCCCCTCTTTCTCGGCGGAATTCGGCCGCGGTTTTCCACCACCCGGAAACGGCGGAGGACCACCCCGCGGGCCGGACACCCGACCCCGAAAATGCCGGATCACCGGGATCCAGCGCACCACATCGTAGCCCAACGCGCGCATCACATAGGCGAACACGCCCAGTACCGTCGCCTCGTCAATAAATGGAATCGGATCGAATGGCGCAATCAGCGGCCCCATCACCAGCAGATAGAGCCCGCACAAAACCGCAATGAACCAAAGGAAGAACCGCTTCACGCCGGAGAGCCTAGCACGGATTCCCCCGGCCGCAACCCGAGTGTGTCCTAACTGTAACGGGACTTTCTCAACCGCTTCACCAATCGGCCGGCGGGTGCCTCAATCCAGCGGAAAAACGCCAAAGCGGCCGAGACACTGAGCCCGAATGCGGCCAACAGCCCCGCCACCCCGGCCCACGGCGAGGTCCAGCCCAACCTCGACCACACGGCCGCCACCAGCACCAGCACCGGAAAGTGAATCAGAAACAGGCTGTAGGAAACCCGACCCAGCATGAGAACCCACCGCGTCCTCGGCCAACGTCCCCCGAAACCGGTCTTCTCGGCCGCAAAAAGCAAACCACCGACCACCAACGCGCTGAGCAACCGCCACCGCCAGTCGTATGCCATCGCCGCAACCAGCATCGCCATGAAACACCAGAACCCGATCTGGCCCGCGCGGTCTTTCAGTCCGCGATACACCACGATCCCCATGAAGAAATACGGATAGAAATACAGCGCCCAACGGTCCCATCCGGGATTGAGATTGAAATAGAACAAGCCGAGCGCCGACAAAACCCACCCGACCGCCAGAGAGACGTCCGGAAGCCGGCGGATTCCCGTTTTCGCCAACAAATCCCGCAGCAGCAGGCCGCCCAGATAGATCAGCCCCAATTGGAAGTTGATGCACACGAACCACAGCCCGGCGGAGAGTTGCTCATATCCTAACACATCTTGGAGAAAAACCACGTGGGCGAGCAATTGCGGCAGCGTGGGCGCCCCGCCGACCACCGGATCCGGCAGCCATCCGCGCCCGAAGGCGCACACCGGAATCACCAGCGCGATCACCGCCAGATAGGGAATCCCCAAGCGGCAATACCGCAGCACCACGAATCCCCCGGCACTGCGGAAATCCCATTTTCTATCATGCATGGTGCGGGCCATCACATAGCCGCCCACCACGAAAAACACCTGGGTCGCGCGCGCGTGGTGCTCGAACCAATCCAAGATTCCGCCCGCCAACGGCGCGGCCCAGTCCCGCAATGGCGGATACAACGCGAAATGGTGCCACAGAATCGTCAGCGACGCGAATGCGCGCAGGGCATCCAAAAACAGGAGCCGCTGCGTGGGCGCGGGCAAGTCGTGCGGGGCGGGACGGCTCATCGGTAAGGGGCGGGACATCCAAAGGCACGATCCCCTAACAAGCAATCACCACCTTGCGGAGTTTGGTCGAAATCAGCCGGCATCGGACATCCGCGCCCGGCCAAGCCAGCGACAGCGCGTCCCGATAGGCCCGCATTTGAGCCCCGTGCCGCCCCAACAGCGCTTCCTCCCGCTCCACCGCGTCGGTTTTGAAATCCAACACCTCGATCCGCTCCACCCCTCCGTCCGGCCCATGCCTGAGGTGCAGTCGGTCGATCACCCCGCTCATCCAACGGCCGTCCAACATCGCGTCCACCGGCTGCTCCCGATAGAGCGCCACATTCCCTTCCCCGCGGGTCAAAACCCCGCGGATTTCCGGTTCGGCCAGCAACCCGGCGACCAACCGGCCCGCCTCGTCATCCGGCAAATCGGGCATGCCTTCATCCAACCACCCCACCCGCTCGAACACGGCATGCACCTCCGAACCAAACCGCATGCCACCGGCCGATTTCGCCGTCGTTTCAACGCCTCCGCCGTGCGCTCCCATCGCGCTGGGCCGCACGCGGCGCTTCCGCGCCACCGGTTTGCCCAACGCGGGCGGACCGTCGGGACGGGCTGGTCCCTTTTCCAACAAACCGACCGTTTCCACCCAGTCGGGCGATCCGGATTGATAGACCGTTCCCGGCGCGCCATCCGAATCCACCGCCCGCGCCAGCCAGTTGGCGAGCGACGGCTTGTCGGGAACGGCCTTTTCCGCCGGCGGTTCCAACAAAACATACAACCCGCGCTTCGCCCGCGTGAGCGCCACGTAGAACAAGCACATCGCCTCATAGCGCTGGTCGGCGGCCCAGGCGGCCTCGGCCGTTCTCAGTTCAGGCAGAATGTCGCGCGCCCATTTCGGCGGCGGCTGGGTGAGCCAGCCATCGCCCTTGGCCAAACCGAACCGTTGGGCCTGCGGAATCACATCGCCCGGCACATCCGGCACCACCACCACGTCGAAACCGAGTCCCTTGGATTTGTGGATCGTCATCACCTGCACCGATGCCACCCCCGGACTCTGGGAAACTTCCAACCGCGAGATGCGGTCCGCGGCATCGCGCAAGGTCACGCCGCCTTCGGCATCCATCGCGCGCAGTTGGCCCAGCAGATCCGCGGCGCGCCGCCTGCCGGACTCCGACCATCCGGCCCACACGTTCTCCACGATGCCTCCGACCGTTTCGGCCAGGCCCGTTTCCGCCGCTTGTTTTGTCAGATCGCGCCACACCGCGTCGGGTTCGTTAGACAATCCGTTGCCCAGCGCCGCTGCCAGCGGCGACATGGTGACGATTTCCCGGGCCATGGTGTTCGCGGGATCGGCCAGCCATGCTAACAAAGCGGCCAGTGCCACCCCGGCCGGATGGTCGCGCGCGGGTTCGCGCCGGCCCTCCTCCACCACCTCGAATCCCGCCTCGCGCAGGGCGTCGGCCACGTCGCGCACCTGTTGGTTTCCGCGCACCAGCACGCCGCAGGTCAGCTTGCGCCGGCCGATGCCGATTTCCGCTAACAACTCCGCCGTCCGCGCCATCCGTTCCTCCCATTTTCCGTCCACCACTTCCACCCGAGCCTCGCCGCGCTTCGCCGGCACGGCCAGCGGCGCGGCGGAAACGTGCTCCACCCAGTCCCATCGGCGCGCCGCCTGGCCGAACAACGCCTCCATCAGCGCCACATCGCCGCAGGTCCGGTTGACCAGCTCCAGCACCTCGGGACACGAACGCCATGACTCCGCCATGTGCTCGATCGCCAGCCCGTAAGCGGCATAGCGTCCTCTGACCTCCCCGAACAATTTCACGTCGCCGCCGCGCCACGCGTAGATCGCCTGCTTGTCGTCGCCCACCACGAAAAGCGATCCCTCGTCATCGCCCGCCGCCTCGTCCACCAGCGTCCGCAGGCCCATCCAATCCGCGCGGCTGGTGTCCTGGAATTCATCCAACAGCCAATGCGCGTACCGCGCGCCCAACCGGAAGTCCACCGCCTCGCGCCGCAGCCGCGCGTCCTCGCCCCCGGCCCATTCGCCCATCAGGCACTTGATATCATCAAATCCCAACAAACCCCGCCGCCGCAGCCTTCTCTCGCACAGCGCGTCATACACCGCCATCACCTCGCGCACGCCGCGGGTCCGCGCGAGGGCGGCCGCCAGCTCACAGCGCGCCGCCAGCACCACCGCCTCGCGCAAAGCCCTGCCGGCCTCGCCGCCGATCACGAAATCCTTCTGGTATTTCACCGCCAGATCGGGATCGTCGCCCCTGGCCACCGCGGCGAACACGCTTTCCAACAACGAATCCTTTCCGCCCAAGCTGCCGCTGCCCACGGTGTGGTTCGCCAGCTTGTCGGCGAGCTTTTCCAACGCGTCGGGCTGACGGGCATTTGTTATATGAACCGCGGCGAATCCGCGCCGCAGCTTTTCCACCAGGCGGTACTTGGCGGTCTCCCAAGCGGCCGGCGCCACGCCCGCCAGATCGGGCGGCCCCCATTCGAAGCCGCCGCTTTCCCGATAGATCCCCTGCCATTGGTCCACGAACCCGCGCAGGCCGTCGGCCACCTTCTGTTCCTCGCGCCCCATGATCGCCCGCCGGAACGCGTGGAAAAACCCGTCGTCCCCGGCGTGCTCCAACCGCTCGCCGAGGATCGAATCCAACAATCCGTCGCGCGCCGCGGCGAGCTGCGCGCCTTCCAACAGCTCGAACCTTCCGCCGGTCAGGCCGAGTTCATACTGAAACCCGCGCACCACCTTGCCGAAGAAACCGTCCATCGTTCCCAACATGAAACGAGGCAGGGATCTAACCACCCGCTCCAGCGCCAGCGCGAAGTCGGCGCCGGCCACGCCCGTTTCCGCGCGCAGGCGCTCCGCCGTTTCGGGATCGGACGCGGCTTTCGCCAACTTCGTCAGCACCGAATCGGCGAACTCGCCGGCCGCCTTGCGGGTGAAGGTGAGCGCCACGATCCGCTCCGGCGGCACGCCTTTGGCCACCAGGCCGATCACGCGGTTCCCAAGCTGATAGGTCTTGCCCGATCCCGCGGAAGCGAGGATGAGCAGGTTTTTCGCCAGCACATTCATCGGCGTGTCACTCCTCGACCGCTTCGGCGCGGGGCACGGCCACCGGCGGCGGGGATTCGATCGGATCATCGGGATTCACCGGCTCCGCTCTGGGAACGGCGGGAGCGCCCGGCTCGGGCACCGGCGTGGCGCGCGGCGGCGCGGGCGGCGGTTCCTCCACCGGCAGCGCGCGGCGCGGTTTCACCAACACCGGCTTGGGCGGCGGCGGTTGGTCCGCGGCCGCGGGGGCGGGCACGGCCTTGGGAATCACCGGCGCGGTTTCGGCGGGCGGCGGTTCCTTGCGCATCCGGATTTCCACCCGGCGGTTCATCGCCTGCTCGTCCACCGTTCCGGCGGCCACCAGTGGTTCGGATTCGCCTTTGCCGCGGGTGACGATCTTCGTCCCGTCCATCCGCAGCGAATCGACCAGGTATTTTCTAACCGAGGCAGCCCGCCGTCTTGATAGATCGAGATTGGCCTCGTCGGTACCGATCAGGTCGGTGTGGCCTTCCACCCAGCAATAGAGCCCCGGATTCCGGTCCAAAAGCAGCGCCAGTTTCATCAGTCCCACTTTGGCGCTCTCGCGCAGTTCGGAGCTGTTGAACTCGAACAACAGATCGCTCGGCAGCATGGTCTTTTTGCTAACAAGCACATTGGCGGGCAGGCCCAACATATCATCCAACGAGGCCATCCCGTCGAGCGCGCCATCGCGGACCTTGCCGTTGGCGCCCTTTTTCATCAGCTCGTCGGCGAATTTCTTGAGATCGGTGTCATCCACCTGAACCGCGCCGGGATCCACGGTAATCTGCCCCTCGGCGGCCGGGGGCAGCTTTTCCTCCATCCGGCCCAGATCCGGCAGGTCGGTCTCGATTTCCATGTTGGCCGCCGCTTCCAGCGCCACCGCGCTCGGCTCGCCCTCGCGCGCCGGACTGGTCATCTTGAGCGCGTATTCGGGAGCCAGCACGTCCGGTTTGATGTCGATCTCCTGATCTTTCGGCAGTTTGGCCAGCAGATCGACCTCCTCCAGCAGGGCCGCGGCGTCGTTCGGCGGCACCACCACATCCTCCGGCGGCACGGTTTCCTCGGGCATCGGCTCCACCTCCACCTGCTCCACGTTCATCGGCGCGGTCGTCATTTCCTTCACCTCGGAAAATCCGATCCCGATCTGAAGCTGGTCCAAAACGAGAAACACGATCACATGCAGCAACACGGAAAGCAGCATCGCCACCGACGCCCACCAACCGAGATGGTCCGGCCCGGGCAACCGGTAGGTTCCCCCTTCGCGTGCGTCACTCCATGAATAACCGTCGGCCACGGCGGGGATTATACGCCGGATTTTTTCACTGGCAATCACAACAAACCATGCTTTATTCGGCTGGGCGCGGCCTCCGCCCGGAAGAAACAACCATCTATTACGACCATGCCAGCCAAGAAAACGACCCCCGCCACCGATTCCTCCGCACCCGCCACCAAGAAAGCGCCAGCCAAAAAGGCCGTAGCCAAGAAAGCTCCGGCCAAGAAAGCCCCGGCCGCCAAGCCCGCCACCGATCCGGCCGCCCCGAAACCGGCGCCCAAAGCCGCTGCGAAGCCCGCTCCGGCCCCGTCCCACGACGACATCGCCAAGGCGGCCTACCTCAACTACCGCAGCCGCAAGGAAAAAGGCCTCCCCGGCGACTCCCACGGCGATTGGCTCGATGCCGAGCGGAAATTGAAAGGGAAGTGATTTCTCCGGATCCCGGATTGAAAGCCTCAGCCCCGCCGGCGCGTAGCCGACCGGGATGAAGACCCGCCTCGCTCTTGTCGTGGCGGCCGCTTTGGCGGCTGCCTGTGCTCCCGTCCAGGTTACCCGCTACGCATGGGTCACCGGCCTCAAGCCGGAAAAGGCGGCGACTTACCGCGATCTCCACGCCCATCCGTGGCCCGGAGTCAACGCGATGCTCAAGAAGTGCCACATCCGCAACTACTCGATCTATGAACGGGAAATCGACGGCAAGCTCTATCTGTTTTCCTATCTGGAGTACACCGGAGCCAACTTCGAAGCGGACATGAAACAAATGGCCGCCGATCCGGAAACCCGCCGCTGGTGGAAGGAAACCGACCCATGCCAGGCCCCGCTCCCCGACGCCCGCAAGGCCGGCAAGATCTGGTCCGACGCGAAAGAAGTCTATCATCTCGACTGATATCAAATCCAACCCCGCCCGCCGCCATGCTCCGCACCGCCATCGCCGCCCTCGTTTCCACCGCGCCGCTACTCGCCCAGGAAGCGCCGCCCACCGCCCCGCCCGCCGCCATCGCCAAATGGCAGGACGCCCGCTTCGGAATGTTCATTCATTGGGGACCGGTCTCCATCAAAGGAACCGAAATCGGCTGGTCCCGCGGCGCGCAGATCCCGATCGAGGAATATGACAACCTCTACAAACAATTCAGCGCCCCGGAATTCAACGCCGGCGAATGGGCGGCGGTCGCCAAAGCGGCCGGCATGAAATATGTTGTACTAACCACCAAACACCACGACGGTTTCTGCCTCTGGGACACCAAACAGACCGAGCACAACGTGATGCGCTCGCCGCTCGGGCGCGATGTCGTCGGCGAGCTGGCCGCCGCCTGCCGAAAGGAAGGGCTCGCCTTCGGCACCTATTATTCGACCTGCGACTGGCACCACCCGGCGTTTCCGTTAGGATCGCCCGGCGGATCGACCAAGAAGCCGAACCCGGACCTGAAGGCCTACGACGCCTACCTCCAGGCTCAGGTCACCGAGCTTCTCACAAAATACGGCCCGCTGTTCACCATCTGGTTCGACGTCCCCCAGTCCTACGACCAAACCTATGGCATCCCGATGGTGAAAAAGATCCGCGCCATCCAGCCGGATCTGGTCATCAACAACCGAGCCTATTCGCTAGGCGGACGCGGCAGCGGCATCGGCACGCAACTCAAGGTCGGCGACTACGACACCCCGGAACAACGGATCGGCGGATTCCAGATCGACCGCCCGTGGGAAACCTGCATGACCATCTGCCGCCAATGGGTGTGGAAACCCAACGACACCATGAAATCGTTGGAAGAATGCCTCCACACCCTGATCCGCACCAACGGCGGCAACGGCAACCTGCTCTTCAACGTCGGCCCCATGCCATCCGGCAAAATCGAACCCCGCCAGGTGGAGCGACTCCGCGAAATGGGCGCATGGCTCGCCAAGAACGGCGAAACCATCTACGCCACCCGCGGCGGCCCGTGGAAACCCACTCCCGACCTCGCCTGCACCCGCAAAGGCGACAAGATCTATCTCCACCTGCTCCGCCGCACGGAGGACGCGGTCTCGCTCAGGGCGCCTTCTCTAACCATCAAGTCCGCCCGCGTTTTCAATGGCCCCGCGGTTCCGTTCTCCGTCAAGGACGGCACGCTCGATCTAACCGTCCCGTCCGGTGCCTGGCAGCCGATCGACACCATCGTCGAGCTAACCGTTGCCGGTTCCGCGATGGACATTCCGCCACTCGCGGGCGTGTCCGGCAATCTGCTGACCCCGGACATGAAAGCCACGTCTTCTCCGGTCTTCCAAGACGATCCCCACTACGCCGCGGCCAAAGCCATCGACGATGACCCCGAATCCCGATGGGCCACCCCGGCGGGCACCCGCGAATCCTGGATCGAGATCGACCTGCTCAAACCCCAATCCATCGGCCGCATCGAAATCGACGAGGAATTCGCCACCCCGAAAAGCCGTGTGAAACGCTTCGAGATCCAAACCAAATCCGGTGACGCATGGACCACCATCCACACCGGCACCGCCCTCGGCGAGCACTTCAAAACCACCGTAACCCCGGTCACCGCCACCCACTTCCGCCTCCGCATCCTCGACGCCACCGACGGCCCCACGATTTCGTCCATCCGGCTTCTCCCGCCGGCGAGGCGGAAGTAACCGGACATTTCACAGCCTGCGACGGATCCCAAAGTGACACCGTCGAAATCGGGATGTTCCGGCAGCGGCGTCGGCGCCTCCTGGCCTAACTCCCCTCACCCTTGATCACCACGGACGCCGGCTCGAGACGGTCGGACACGGCGGTTAGAGTGAAGGAACCGCCGGCGCCGGGTTTGGCGCGGACGATCACCAGCGCGAGGCCGTTGTAGGCCCTGCGCGCGGAGGCTTGGAATGGCTCGAAGCTGGTGGCGTCGCCGTTGTCCACGGCCACGATCTCGCCGGGGCCGTCGATCTTGAAATGGATTTGCGGGTTGGCGCGCGGGACGGTGAGGCCGTTGGCGTCGGCGACGCGGACGGTGACGAACGACAGGTCGCGTCCGTCGGCGCGGATCGCCGCGCGGTCGGCGGTTAGGGCGAGTTTTTTCGCGGGTCCGGTGGTTTTCACCGTGGCGGAGGCCCATTCCTTTCCGTCTTTGTAGGTTGCCACCTTGAGTTCGCCGGGCTGGTATTTCACCTGATCCCAAACGAGGCGGAAATCCTTGCCGGGTTCCTTCTTCCTGCGTCCCTGGGAAACGCCGTTGAGGAACAGCTCGGCCTCGTCGCCGGAGGTATAGACGTGGACCGGGGTCACCTCGCCCACGCGGTCCGGCCAGTTCCAGTGCGGGAGGATGTGGGCCATCGGGAAGTCGGGCCGCCAGTTGGCCTGATAGATATAATAACGGTCCTTCGGAAAGCCGGCGAGGTCGATGATGCCGAAGTAGCTGCTGCGGGATGGCGGGGCCTTTTTCGCCAGTTCCTCCATTTCCTTCTCCAACTGCGCGCGCTTGGCCGGATCGTTGCGGAAATTGAGCAGTTGGGTGTTGTCGCCGGAGCCGAACGGCGTGGGCTCGCCGAGGTAGTCGAAGCCGGTCCACACGAACTCGCCTAGCAGATGCGGCCAGCGGGCGTGGTTCCTGAACTGCTGGTCCGGGGTGCATCCCCAGCCGGGATGATCCTGGTCGTAGGAACTGATCTGCCAACCGGTGCGCTTGTTGCCGAAGAAATACTCGCCGCGGCTGCTCACGCACGACGAGGTCTCGCTGCCGATCGTCGGCATGTTCTTGTAGCGCGGATCGTTGTCCCACTTGTCCTGTTGGCCGAACTGATAGTTCACGCCCATCAGATCGAGGCCCAGCACGGCACCGGAGGAGCGTCCGCCGTTCGGATTGTTATAGCCGTTGGACACCGGCCGGGTGGGATCGGTGTTGCGCATGATGTCGGCCAGGTGCTTGGTCATTTCCACGTTGCCCTGTTCCATCACCTCGTTGCCGATGCTCCAGATCACCACGGAAGGATGGTTGCGGTCGCGTTTCACCAGCGCGACGAGATCCTTCTCATGCCACGCGGCGTAGAGTTTGTTATAGTCGTTGGGCTTCTTGCCGTGCTGCCAGCAATCGAACGCCTCGTCCCAGACCAGGAATCCCATGCGGTCGGCCATGTCCAACAGCTCGGGAGCGGGCGGGTTGTGCGAGGTGCGCAGGGCGTTGCAGCCCATCTCCTTCAGGATCTCCAACTGCCGTTCCAGCGCCCGCTCGTTGAGCGCCGCGCCCAGCGCGCCGAGGTCGTGGTGGTTGCAGGTGCCCTTGATGAAAACGCGCTTCCCGTTGAGCAGGAAACCGTCGCGGGCGGTGAAACGGATCGTCCGGAAACCGAAGGGCGTGTCATACACATCGAGCACGTCGTCGCCGGACCGGACCACCGTGCGGGCGATGTAGCGGTTCGGTTGCTCCAGGCTCCACAATTTCGGCGAGGCGATGCTCACGGTCTGCGTGACCGTGGTTTCGCCCTGCGCGGGAATGGTCGCCGGTGCGGGATCGGATGCGGGAGGACGGTTGGGAACGAGTCCGGACTCCAACAGCTCGAACACCTCGGTCGTCACTTTCACATCGGCGGGAGCGGTGCCGGCGTTGGATAGGGTCACGGCGATATTGGCGGTTCCTTTCTCCGCGGTCGCCTCGGGCGTGGTGATGGAGGTTCCCCAATGGGCCACATGTACCGGACGGGTTTTCACCAACCAGACATGCCGGTAGATGCCCGCCCCCGGATACCAGCGCGAGTCCCAGTTCTCCGTGTCCAACCGGACGGCAAGGACGTTCTCCCCGCCGAAACGCAGGAACGGCGTCAGATCGAAACGGAACGAACTGTAGCCATAGGGCCAGGTGCCCACGAATTGGCCGTTGCAAAACACCTTGGCGTGGGCCATCGCGCCATCGAAGTCGATGAATACCCGCCCGCCCTGGTCGGCGGCGGGGATGGTGAAATGCTTGCGATACCAGCCGATCCCGCGCCACGGCAGCTTGCCGGTTTCCCCGGCCAATTCCAGACGGAACGGTCCCTCGATCCCCCAATCGTGCGGCAGATCGAGCTTGCGCCACGACGCGTCCGCGAAACCGCCCGCGGCCGGGCTTTCACCGGTCGGGAGCGTGCGGTTGAGCACCGGCTTGCCGTCCGCCCCGGTGAGTTTGATTTCGCGGATGCTGGCCCATTGGCTGCCGCCCACCGAGGTCGTCCGGACCCGCAGATGGCGCGGTCCGCCGGTCAGCGCCGCCCGCGACGGATTGGCGCCCGGCGATTTGGTGAAATCAGCCATCGTCAGCCATTTCACACCGTCCGCGCTGCCTTCCACCACGAATCCGTAGGGCAGTTCCGGTTTCTTCCACGTTTCCGTGACGTCCCAGTCGATGGTGATTTCCCGCAGCGGAGTGGGTTTGCCGAGATCGAGCGCCAGCCATTGGTCGGGCTTGGCGTCCGACGCGCACCAGCGGGTGGCCGGGTCGTTGTCCATCGCGAGAACCGCCGGATGCTCGCGGCCGGAAACCAATTCCTCGCTGGACGCGGTGGCCTTGATTTCCCAATCCGGATTCCCTCCCGGCTCGGGCAGACGGGTGCCATCGGCCTGAAGCCCATAGCGGGCGAACAACCACCCCGGATCGAAATTCTCCCGACTCCGCGGCGGAGCGGCAAACAACAAGGAAGACACAGCACCAAGAACCAGCGTGACGACAATCGGTTTCATGCGGACCCGAGCATGCGGCGGGCACCCCCGCTTGGCAAGGCGGAAGGCGGCGCGGAAAAGGCGGCGCGGCACCTTTGGGAGGAGAATGGAAGGTAGCGCGGCACCGCCGGAGCCGCATGCGAATGAGATGAGAATGGCCGGAGCGTCCGCGGTCGGTCATTCGCTGGTTCATTCTCGTGCGCTCTCGGCGAGAGCGCGCCACCTTTGAGAGGAGAATGGAAGGTAGCGCGGCACCGCCGGGGCCGCATGCGAATGAGATGAGAATGGGCGGAGCGTCCGCGGTCGGTCATTCGCCGGTTCATTCTCGTGCGCTCTCGGCGAGAGCGCGCCACCTTTGGGAGGAGAATGGAATGCCAGGTAGCGCGGCACCGCCGGGGCCGCATGCGAATGGGATGAGAATGGGCGGAGCGTCCGCGGTCGTTTATTCGCCGGTTCATTCTCGTGCGCTCTCGGCGAGAGCGCGCCACCTTTTGGGACCCGACAGCTTATGCTAACAAAAACGGGCCGCCGGGGGAAACCGGCGGCCCGTGGGAGAAATCCGACTATCGTGTTGGTTTATTGGCCTTGGGGGACCGGCATCGGGAAGGGCATGTCCTGTTGCGGGGCACCTTCCTGGATCTTGACGAGTTCCAGTTCGAAGATCAGCACGCAGTTGGGCCCGATTTCCGCGCTGCGGCGTTCTTCGCCGTAGGCAAGTTCGCTGGGCAGGAAGAGTTTCCACTTGGCGCCGACCGGCATGGTGGTGAGGGCTTCCTTGAAGCCGGGAACCACCTGCAGGGTCATCGGCACCGGTTGGCCGGCGGGCGAGGAGTCGAACTCCGTGCCGTCGATCAGCGTGCCTTTGTAGTTGACCATGAACTCCTTGTTGTCCTGCTCGCCTTCCTTCGGCGCGACATATTTCTGGTCGCCACCTTTCGCGAGGATTTCATATTGCATGCCGCTGGCCGTGGTGATGACGCCCTGGCGCTTTTTGTTTTCCTCGAGGAACTTCTTGCCCTTTTCGAGGTTTCCGGCGGCGAGATCCTTTTCGCGCTTCTGGAGCAGATCGCCGAGGGCCTGCATGGCGGCCTGGAGTTTCGCTTCCTCCACCTCGGGTTTGCCACCCTTGAACGCGGCCATGAAACCCTTGAGAAACGCCTCGGTGTCGAGGTCTTCCGGGCTCACGCCGAAACGGCCGAACTGCTGGGCGAAGTTGCCACCGGTCCGGAAACCGAGCGCATAGGACGAATCGTTCTTGAGGACCTTCGGGTCCATCGGAGGCGCGGCGGGCGTTTCCGGAACCGCGGCCGGAGCACCTGGCGCGGCCGGGACGGCGGGAGTCGCCGCCGGTTGCGAGCCATCGACCGCCACGGGCGGCGTGGTGGCCTCGGCGGCCGCCGGTTTGGCCGGCGTTGCGGGTTTGGTTTCCGCCGGGCTCTGGGCCGCGGCGGTCAGGATCAGGCCGAGGGCCAGCGAACCGGGAATCAATAGTTGTTTCATGTTTTTAGGTGTCGGAAAGCGGAGGGTATCCGCCGGAATTGGGGGTGTCTAGGATAGTTTCTGAAATTTTGCGAAGCGGTCGGCAGCCGGGCCAGCCCCGGTGTGCAACGCGGCCGCGCCGTTGGCGGCGAGGTGGGTGAGGCAGTGATACACATCCTCCGGATCGGCGGAAAGCGGTCCGGCGATTTCCGCCGCGGTCCGCGGTTCGTCGGTTAGGGCACCGCGCACCGCGGTGAGGAGTTTCAGGAACACCCCGGCGGCCTTCTTCCCGGCTTCGACGCCCGGCTGATGATAGGCGTTGATGTTCACCAGCGAGGCGTAGAACGACACCGCGCGCTCGAACAGCGCGATCAGCAAGCCGAGCGTGAACGGGGTCACTTCCGGAATGGAAAGGGTCATCGACATGCGGCCGGACTCGTGCAGCGCCTTGCGGGTGCCGCGCAGGAATCCCTGGAGGAAATCGGCGGTGCTCACGCCGGGTTCCACCTCGATGGACGCTCCCGCGCGGCCGCGGCGGACCTCGATGAAGGTCGCGAAGAAATTGTTCACGCCGTCGCGGAGCTGTTGGACGTAGGCGTGCTGGTCGGTGGAACCCTTGTTTCCGTAAACGGCGATCCCCTGATGGACCGTGCGGCCCTCGCGGTCGAGTTCCTTGCCGAGGGACTCCATCACGAGTTGCTGGAGATACTTGGAGAACAGCACGAGCGAGTCCTTGTAGGGCAGCACGACCATGTCCTTTTCGCCCTTGCCGTTGCCGGCGTGATGCCAGGCGAGCGCGAGGCGCATGGCGGCGTTGTCAGCCGCGTCGGGCTTGCGGGTTTCCGCATCCATCGCGGCGGCCCCGGCGAGCAGCGCGTCGATATCGATCCCCTGCAACGCGGCGGGCACGAGACCCACCGTGGACAGCACGGAGGTGCGGCCGCCCACCCAGTCTTCCATCGGGAAACGGGTGATGAAACCCTGTTCGGTGGCATAGTTGTCGAGCTGCGACCCCTTTCCGGTGACGGCCACGGCGTGCGGGCCGAAGGCGAGTCCGGCGGCCTGATAGGCGGCGACCGCCTCCAACATGCCGTTGCGGGTTTCGGGCGTGCCGCCGGATTTGGAAATCACCAGGCAAAGAGTCTTCGACAAGCCCTTTTCCGCGAGTTTCGCCAACACCGAGTCGATGCCGGCCGGATCGGTGTTGTCGAAGAAAAACAGCGGGAGTTTCGCCTGCTGGCCGAGCGCCTCGGACACGAGCTGCGGACCGAGGGCCGAGCCGCCGATGCCGATGAGCAGCACCTGCTCGAACGGCTGGCCGGCGGGGTTGGCGGTCTTGCCGGTTAGAACGGACGCGGCGAATTCCTTGAGCGCGGCCAGGGGCGCGGTGATGAGTTCCCGCAGCTCGGCCGGGGCGATGTGGGGCGCGCGCAGCCAATAATGGCCCACCCGGCGTTTTTCATCGGGATTGGCGATGGCGCCGGCCTCGAGTTCGGCGATCTCCGCGAACGCGCGGTCCACCAGCGGCTGCATGGCGGCGGAAACCGCGGTGTCCATCCCCATCAGGGAGGTATCGAGCGAGAATCCGAGTTCGGGATAGCGGAGGAGGTGTTGTTGATAGGTGGTCCAGGACATCTGAGTGGAGGATTGGGTGTGAAACGTCCGCGGATGCGGCGGCCTGCCCCCGGAGGGACAAACGCGCGGAGGATTGCCCGCCAAAGCCGGGTTGTCGAATCTTTTGGCGGGAAATGCGGCGGCATCCGATGCGTATCGTTCTCCGGATTCCGAGGATCTGGGCGGACCGGAATCGGTCAACCCGTAGAACTTGAAAATTTCCTCCCATCGAGGCTGACAACTACGGAGTTCGGCCTGAGTCCGCTGGACCACGAGTAATGGAAGTGTGGAAAGCCGGGTTAGAGAGGCTGCAAGGGCCTGAAGGATTCGAAAGCGGGCAGACCATCACGGAGACGCTAAACCTCCGACACCCAAGCGCATGAATCTCCTGGGAGATGCGGAGACTGGAATTCTGTCACGGACTTGAAGCAGCGCGGGAGTGTCCGCCTCAATGACCGTATGATCCACGCCGGAGAGCCAGGGACCTGAAGGGGAATCGGCGACTTCAACGACAAACGACAGACCATCCGCTGCGGGACTTCTCGGAATCACAAGACGGAGGTAGCTCTCATGGTCGAGAACCACAAGCGATTGACTGAAAGGGACCGGATTGTTTTCAGTTGGCGAGGTTCCAAGGGCGAACTCAAGGAGATTGGAGATGCCATCGTGGTCAGGATCGGCGGCATCACTGGCCGACCCTTCGTCAAACAGGGTGCCAAATTTCTCGAGGCGCCAAATTTGGATCGCGGTCGGTGCGGAGACAGATATGATCGCCGTTTCGCTGTCCGTGTGCAGGATTGCATTTTGAACCCGCACCCAAAACCGTGCGGTGGATGACAGGCGTCGGGTTGTGAATACCGGAGAAGTGGCTTCCGCAACAGGTGTTGAAACATCGCCGGATGCCCCCTCAAACCATTGGTATCGCGTGTTTTCCCCTCCCAACGCGAGAACCGACAGAGTCACGGATTCTCCAGTGGGGATAATCGCGTCGTGCGATGGATGCCGGATGATTGTCGGGTCGGCTACAGCCGCTGCCGGATACCCATTCCATGTTGGCTCGGTGAAGCCCGGCGCATCCTGAAGATAGGTCACCAGGAAACCAGCGCCTGTGTTTTCGAAGACATTCGCCCCGACATAGGGAGCCGCGCCTGCGAATATGACCCTTGTCAGGCCGGAGCACCCTAAAAACGCATATGTCCCGATTCCTGATACGCTGGCCGGGACATATACGGATGTGATTCCCTCGCACCCCATAAACGCCCAGTCGCCAATGCTATAAACATCCTCCTGCACCTCGTAAGGACCGGCGCGTCCGGCAGGGTATCGGATCAGCGTGAAGCGGTATTTGTCATACCAGATGCCATCGTGGCTGCTGAAATACGGATGTTCGCTATCGATTTCAATTGCATTAAGGTTACGGCAGGACCAAAATAAGTAGGGACCCAAAAAACCACTGCCGGTGGCGCTTGCCGGCAGGGTCACCGATGTCAGACCAACGCACCAGTTGAATGCCTCCTCTCCAACATCCGTCACGCCGGCCGGTATGGTGTAGCTACCGCTTCTGCCGGGGGGACACTTCAGAAGTTTGGTTCCGGCCATGTCAAACAGCGCCCCACCAATCGACCTGAATGTTGAATTGGCATCGTTCACGGTGATTTCCGTCAGGGATGCGCAATCCTCAAAGGCCCGGACACCGATTGATGAGACACCGACCGGGAGGTGCAATGCCGTGAGAGCGGCGCATTGTCCGAAAGCCTCGGATTCAATCCGTGTCACCGTGTCCGGAGCGGCATAGGAACCCGGCCGGGTATTGGGATACCGGATCAGGGCACTCCTGTTATGGTTGAACAACACCCCATTCAAGCTGCTGAACGAGGTGTTGCCGGAAGCCACCGAGAACTCGGAAAGTGACGAGCACCCGCTGAACGCCCACTCGCCAATGGTGGTGACCGTTGGCGGCAAGAAAATCGCGGTGAGGCTGGAACAACCATTGAAGGCCCGGCTCCCGATGCTGGCAAGCCCTGATGGAAGGGCTATCTCCGCGAGTTTGGAACACCCGTAGAAGGCCGAGTAATCGATTCTTGTCAGGTTTGCAGGCAGCACCACCGATGTTAGATTGGCGCAGTCAAAAAACGTCGCTCCTTCGATGGCGGTCAGGTTCTCAGGAAGAACAACTGACTCCAGACTAGTGCATCTTTCTCGTAATAACTGTGCATTTGGATCTATCCGCATTAACCCCGTCATAACCAGAAACTGTCGTAGATACCGTGCCAAATCAGCCACTAGGCGCATCCGTAGCCAGGTCAAATGCACACTAACTTCCTAATCGATGCACTAGTGCAACGTTCGCGAAATAACTGTGCATTTGGCACAGTATCTGCTATGATCCAGTCATGGCCCGGATTTCCCAACCTCTATTGCTGACAACCGATCAAGCCCTTCATCTTGAAT
>JAFLEH010000037.1 GCA_017301995.1 Verrucomicrobiota bacterium
CTTTGTAGCAAACACACCATGAACCGGATCGTCCGCCGGGTCAGCAACAACACCGCCACCACCACCCCCCGGTTGCAGGGCCTGCGGCCCGCACTCAACCGGGAGAGGACAGATGTCCTAATCGTAATAACCCATAACCGCGGCGCAGCCGCCCCCCGCGCTCGTCAGAGCGTGGAGGCGTTAGGGATGGTCCGCGCCCCAAGTGGCCACCTTCTCACGAAGGCGGCTACCAAGGAGAGCGGGAGTCGAATGGATGTGGGCGGGACGCCCACGCTCCTTGATCGTTAGAAGACGCGGTTAGGGTGCGCCGGGCTTTTCCTGCTTCTCAGGGGCCGGCGTTTCGGTGGCGGGGGCCGTTTCCTCGGGCTTGTCGGCTTTCGGGGTTTCCGTGGCGGGCTTGGGAGGCGCGGGTTTGTCGGCGTCGGGCATGGGGACCGGTTCTTCCTTGGGAGTATCCGGCAGCGGCGGGACGGCGATGGGCGGGGTGACCGCCTCGATGGGGCCGGTGGGGCGCGGGGTGGCGGCTCCCGGCAGTCCCGGAATGGCCGGGGCCCCGGGGGCGGCGGGCGCTCCCGGCGCGGCGGGATCCGCGGGCGGCGGGTCCTTCTTGATCAGCGCGGCGCGGTCCTTCAACAGCGCTTCGAGGCTGTATTTCGCCACTTCGAAAGTGCGGCCGGCGAGCGCCTTTTCCTTGGCGAGCCGTTCGGTCAGAACCTTCTTGCGATCCTCGAACGCGACATCCTTGACCTTGGCGTCCTCGGGTTTCTCGTTCGCCTCCTTGGCGCGCTCCTTCGGGGCGTCTCCGGTGACTTCCACGGTGACCGCGTAACCCTCGGACGGCGGCGGCGGCGGGCTGTTGGGATCGGCGGCGGGCGGCGGGGTGGTCGGCTTGAGCGGGGTGAAAGTGATCTTGTAGGTGATGCCCTCGAAGGTCTCGATGGTGGCGACGCGCTTGCCTTCCGCCTGGATGCGCTCGGCCACCTTGGCGGCCGGGATCACGTCGTCGATGCGCGAGTAGGAGAACAGGCTCTTGAGTGGGTCGGTGGCGGTGGTGTCCAGCGTTTCACCGGGTGCCGCGCCATCGAGGGTGAACGCGCCTTCTTCGGTATCGCGTTTGAGGTTCCACGCGATGTCCGCCTTATCGGGAGCGGTCACGCTGACGGATTTGATTTTCTCCACCTGAATGAACTCATCGACGATCAGACGCTTCGGGTCGTCGGTCAGATCCGCGAACGACTCGCCTACCCGATAGACGCCCGAGGTATCGGCGTGATTGCGGATGAAGCGTCCGTTAGGTCCGCTGCCGGCAAAGGGGGAAACGCCGTTGCCTTCCTCGTCCTTGCGCTGGTCGAGGGAAAGTTTGGCGATCTCTTTGCCACCGGCGTCCTTGAACGTCAGAGTGTAGCCGCGTTTCTCGATGGTGGAGGCGTTTTCATCGAGCCCGAAGCGGGGCAGAAACGAGGTACCCGCCTGGATGCCCTGGGTGACCTTGAGGTCTTCCAGCGTGCGCAGGATGCCGTTGATGGCGGACGCGTTGGCCGGATAGCCGTCGCGCTCGGCAACCGTCCATTTGCCATCTTTTTTGGCCAGATGGACGGCGCTGTCACCGGCTCCCTGGATGTCGATGGCGGCCACCTGGTCGGCGGGGAACGACTCCAACAGGGTTTGTCCGGGTGTGCGGGCGGTTTGTTCCGCAACGGCCTGCTTGCGGCCGAACTTGAGGAAGGCGATGGCGCCGCCCAGGGCGATGGCGACGATCCAAAGGAGGAACACTAGGCGTTTGCTCATGGTGGGTGGGGCTGGGGCTGAGGATTTGAAATTTTAGATTTGGAATTAGCGAAAACCGGTTAGCGCGCGCGGGTGGATGAACGGCGCACGATATAGAGTCCGAGGCCGACGAGGATGACGATCAGCGGCATGGCGAGCACGTTCGCGAGGGTGATTCTGCCGGTGAGGCGGTCTTTCTGGCGGCGGAGGTCTTTTTCCATCTCGCGGAGTTCTTTCCGGGCCTTCACAAGCGTGTCGGTGATCTCTTTCTTTTTCGCGCGCTCCGGTTCGGTTCCATGAACCAACTCGCTCTTCTGGATGCTCGCGTTGATCTCAGCCAACTCGGTCTGTTTCTTTTCGATCGTTTCGTTGATCTCGGTGATTTTCTCTCCGAAGCTCTTCTCGAACTTGTTTTCCATTTCCCGGATCACGGTGAACGGCCGGCGCACCGCGGCGCGGGAGCGGGATCCGATGAGGTGCTTCGAACCGACCGCCTGATCGAGCAGGTTGAACAGCAGCGAGGCATTGCCGTTGGCAGGCGAGGCCATCTGCATGCCGCCGAAGTTCTGCACGCGGTAGGCGAATTGGTCGTAGAAAGCGTCCACGTCCCCGATCAGGAACACATTGCCCGGCGTGGCGCTGGTCTTGAGCCATACGGGTTTCGGAGCTTCCTTCTTGACCTCCGCGGGCAGTTGGCCGATCTCCGGCTTTTTCTCCTCGTCTTTCTTTTCCTCTTCCTTCTTCTCGCCGGGCTTTCCGTCGGGGAAAGCGGTCTTGAAGGTGCCGTGTAGGTGGCTGACGAGATCGTAAGCGGTGCCTTTCGACTTGATCGACATGCCGAGCGCCGGATCGAGCCGCGAGGCGCGCATCGAATCCACGAAGCCGGCGTCGGTGGACGAACGCACCAGCGTGTTGATGTCCACGCCGCCGGTGCCGGTCTTGGTGAACGCGCCGGGCAGGAGCATCATGATCGACTCCAGGTCCTTGGTGATGACGTTGTCCTTCTGGGGCATGGCCGCCTGCGGGAGCGTTAGAATGGAAATGCCGTCGGACTCGCCGTCGCGGGTGCGCATGCGGGTCTTGTAGGCCGGGTCGCCGAGCGACTGGCCGGACTCGAAGGTGACACCCCACGTACCGAAGAGGGTGGGCAGCGTGGAAGTGGTGGGCGCTCCGCCGCCCATGCCCATCATCGGGTTGCCTCCGCCGCCGGTCATTTGCGCGGCAACGGAGAACGGGTCCACACAGACCACGACGGTGCCGCCGTTGAGCAGGTATTGGTCCACCGCAAACTCGGCCTCCGGCGTGATCCCGGCGGGGTGGAACAGCAACAGGGCCTTGATTTCGTTAGGATCGATCTTTTCCGGGGTCATGCCGAGGTCCTTGACCTCGTAGGACTGCTTGAGCTGTTGATAGAAAACCCACGGCTGGCTGGGGCGCTGGCCGGGCATCATCGCGGGCGCGCCCTTGAGATCCAGGGCGGACATCAGTCCGATCACCGGCTTGGTGGGGGTGGTGACTTCGGAAACCGCCTTGGAAAGATGGTATTCCAGCATGGTTTCATCCTCCGGATCGAGGAACGGCAGCACGCTGGTGCGGTCCAGGCAGGAAACGGCCAGCCCGAAGTAGAGGTTCTGGTCGTTGATCCGCTGGCCGTTCACGCCGTCGAGATTGGCGGAGTCCTCGGCGTCGGTATCCGGTTCGGGATCGAGATTATCGATGCTCAGTTTCCCGTTGGAAAGCGCGGCGTATTCCTTGAGAAGATCGTCCACGCGGCGCATGTGGAGCTTGATCTGCTCCGGCATGTAGTCCGAGTTGCGCGAGGCGTAATAGCGGATCACCACGCGGGTATCGAGTTCCTTGAGGAGCGCGCGGGTGCCGTCGGATAGCGTGTGGTTCTTGTTCTCGGTGAAATCGTGGCCGCGGTTGCCCACCGGGGTCAGCGAGATCAGCCAGTTGGCCAACACGACGATGGCGACCAGGGCGGCAACGCCGAATGCCGCGCGAAGGACGGGATAGGTTGGTTTGTGTGCCATGGGAGGATAAAGTGCGTTAGGGTTGGCGGTTTGAAAAGGTTAGGAACGTTTGGCGGAAAGGATGGCGCTGGTGCCCAGCAGGGAAACGATGATGATCGAACCGAACCACACCAGATCCTGGAAGCGGAACAGCCCGCGGGTGAGGGTGCTGAAATGATCCCAGACGAAGGCCGCGGTCGCACCCTCGGCCACCGTGGTGGACACGGAACGCGAAAGCACCGAAGTAACCGGGTCAAAGCCCCCCACAACCATCAGGAAACACACCGCCACCGCGACGATCAGGCACACGACCTGGTCGCGGGTGCAGGCGGAGACCAGCATGGTGATGGCGAGAAACGTGGTGCAGACAAGAAAGCTCCCCAGATAGCCGGATAGAATCGTACCGTTATCCGGATCGCCAAGGTAATTCACCGTGATGACGATCGGGAAGGTCAGCAGCAGCGCCACCAGCCAAACGGTGGCCGCGGCGAGGAACTTGCCGATGATCGCGCTCCAGGTGGAGAGCGGGAAGGTTCCCAACAGCTCGATCGTTCCGTTGCGTTGCTCGTCCGACCACAGCCGCATGCCGACAGCCGGAGCGAGGAACATGAAAATCCACGGATGCCAGGCGAAGAACTGGCTGGATAGGGACGCGTCACCCGCCGGGATGAAACCGCCGAAGGTGAACGTGAGCCCCATCACCACGAGCAGGAAGATGACGATGATCGCGTAAGCCGTGGGCTGGGCGAAGTAACTGGTGAGTTCGCGTTTGTAGATGGTTAGTGCGGACATTTTTGGGGTAAATGCTAAAAGGCTGAAAACTGGAATGCTGAAATCGGGTGGATCAGGCTTTTTCCGGGGCGGGTTTGGCGATTTCCTTTTTCACCCCGGTGTCGCGGGTGGTCAGGTTGCGGAACAGGTCGGTTAGCGAGCCCGTGCCCGAGCGGGCGATGAGTTCGTCCGGCGTACCGTCGGCCACGATGGCGCCGCGGTCCACGATCACCGCGCGGGTGCAGGCGGCCTCCACCTCCTCGAGGATGTGGGTCGAAAACAGGATCGCCTTGGATTTCCCGAGCCGCTTGATGAGCTGGCGCACCTCGAATTTCTGGTTCGGGTCGAGACCGTCGGTCGGCTCGTCGAGAATCAACACCTCGGGGTCGTGCAGCAACGCCTGGGCCAGACAGGTGCGGTGCCGGTAGCCCTTGGAAAGCGTGTCGATCGACTGATGGGCCACCGATTCCAGGAAGCAGGTGTCGATGGCGCGTTCCACCGCGTTTTTCTTGAACGCTCCGGAGAGCCCGCGGACGGACGCGCAGAAATTGAGGAAACCGATCACCGTCATGTCGCGGTAGAGCGGCGCGGACTCCGGCAGGTAGCCGATCTTTTTCTTGGCCTCGGTGGGCCGGTCCACGATGGAGATGCCGCAGACCTTGGCGTCGCCGGATGTCGGCGGGAAAAACCCGGTGATCATCCGCATGGTGGTGGATTTGCCGGCGCCATTGGGCCCGAGGAACCCGAGCACCTCGCCCTTCTTTACGGAGAACGAGAGCTTGTCCACGGCGGTCTTGGAGCCGAATTGTTTGGTTAGACTGTCAACTTCGATCATAGGGTGGATGGATTGGCTTGAAAAGGTCGGAAAACCTCGCGGGCAGCGTCGCCGCGCGGATTTTCTGTCTAAAAACATGCCCGGAGACAACGAGCAAGCCCAATCCGCACCGATTTTCGCCCTAAGATTCCCCTCCCCCACCCGGTTTTTCCTAAGGCGGGCGGAACATTTTCCCTCCGCCGGAACCCCGAACCACCCCGCCCCATGGCCCGCCACAAACACCACCAAGCCGTCGAAAACGAACAGGCCACGCTCGACATCTCCTCGCTGATCGACGTCACCTTCCTGCTGCTGATCTATTTTCTGGTCACCTCGGCGATCCAGGTCCGGGAGACGGATCTGGGCCTGCGGCTCGCCGGTGTCCCATCCGGAGAAACCCCGCACATCGATCCCGTTTTCATCCGGGTGGACGGCTCCGGGCTCGTCTCCGCCGGCAACGCCGTCCACCCCGAGCCGCTCGACTCCGACCCCGCCGTCCGGGAACTTCCGCTCCTCAGCCAGTGGCTGGACCTCTACGCCGCCGCCGCCCGCAGCGCCGGCAACCAACCGCTGGTCCAGGTGTACGCCGACGACACCGCCCACCAACAACGGGTCGTGGACGTGCTCAACACCCTCGCCCGGCTCGACATCCGGTCGGTGACGTTCACGGACCTGTGACGGATCAGAACTTCCTAACCACCGTATCCACCAGAAACCGGTCGGACGCGGAGGGGTGGTCGAGGGTGAAGTGCAGGCCGCGGGATTCCTTGCGGCGCACCGCGCACTCGACGACGAGGCTGGCGGTGTCCACCAGGTTGCGCAGTTCGAGGATGTCGGTGTTGACCCGGTGACCCCAGTAGAACTCGCGCACTTCCTTTTCCAGATTCCGCAGGCGCGCGGCGGCGCGGCGCAGGCGGTTGTCGGTGCGGACGATGGAAACATAGTCCCACATCAGGCGGCGGATCTCGTCCCAGTTGTGATAGATGACGACCAATTCGTCGGGGACCGCGGCGTTTCCGGCTTCCCACGGCGGCACCGGCGGCGGTTCGGGCGGACGTTTTCCGGGAGGAAACCGGCGCATCATGTCCTCCACCGCCAGGCGGGCCATGACGTTGCCTTCCAACAAGGAATTCGAGGCCAGCCGGTTGGCGCCGTGGAGACCGGTGCAGGCGACCTCGCCGATCGCGTAGAGTCCGGAAATCGCGGTGCGGCCGTTGACCCGCGCCACCACCCCGCCGCATTGGTAATGCGCCGCGGGAACCACCGGGATCGGCTGTTTCTCACAATCCAGCCCGAAATCCAGCAGATTTTGATAGATATACGGGAACCGCTCTTTCATGAACCCCTTGGGCCGATGGGTGACGTCCAGAAAGACGCACGGCGCGCCGGTCTTCTTCAGCTCGCGGTCGATCGCCCGGGCGACGATGTCGCGCGGTGCCAGCGAACCGCGCGGATCGCTTTTCAGGGTGAAATCCTCGCCCCTGGCGTTGATCAGCACGCCGCCTTCGCCGCGCACCGCCTCGCTAACAAGGAACGACCGCGCCTCCGGACCGGTGGCCCCCGGGTTGTAAAAACAGGTGGGATGAAACTGGATGAACTCCATGTTGGCGATGGCAGCCCCCGCCCGCCACGCCATGGCCACGCCATCGCCGGTGGCCGAGTCCGGATTGGTGGTGTAGAGATAGACCTTTCCGCATCCGCCGGTGGCCAGCACCACCCGGTCGCTGCGGAGCACCCGCACCTCGTTCGCCGTGGCGTCCAGCACATAGGCCCCCAACACCCTATCATCCGCCACCGCGCCCAACCGGGACGTGGTGATCAGATCGATCGCGAAATGGTTCTCCAACAGCGTGATGTTCGGGTGTTGTTTGGCCGTCTCGATCAGGCCGCGCGCCACCTCCAGTCCGGTGGTGTCGCGGGTGTGGAGCACCCGCCGGTGGCTGTGCCCGCCCTCTTTTCCCAACTGGAAATGCCCGTCCACGCGGTCGAACCCCACCCCGTAGGACGTTAGATCGTCGATGGTCGCGCTGCCTTGGGCGACGATCTCGCGCACGACCTGCTCCTGGCACAGCCCCGCGCCGGCGTCGAGCGTGTCGGCCACGTGGGATTCCACCGAGTCGCCGGCGTCGCGTTCCGGTTCCGGCAGGACGATGGCGATGCCTCCCTGCGCCCAAGCGGTGTTGGATTGATAGAGCGTGCCCTTCGACAACACCGTGACCGTGCCATGCCGCGCGGCGCGCAGGGCGAACGACAGACCGGCCACCCCGGCGCCTATGACGAGAAAATCCGTGCTCATCTGGCCGGAGTCTGGACCGCGCGGAGGGTTTGGAAAGCAAAAACCTTCCGGGAAACACCGCTTGACCCCAGCCCCGAACTGCGGCACACACCTGCCCGTGAGCGTTTTCATCACCGGCACCGACACGGGCGTGGGCAAGACCTACGTGACCCGACTCATCGTTGAAACCCTGCGCGCCGAAGGCGTGGACGCGGTGGGATACAAACCGGTCGCCAGCGGCGACCGTGCCGATGCCACGATTCTCGCCGCCGCCTCGGGAAACCTGCCGCGGGATCTCATCAATCCGGTGTTTCTGAAACCCGCCCTCGCCCCGATGGTGGCGGGCATGTTGGAAAACCGGACGATCACCCGCGAGGAATTGGCGGCCGGCTATCAAGCGCTCGCCGCGGCCCACCCCACGGTGGTGGTGGAGGGCGCCGGTGGCTGGGAGGTCCCGCTGGCGGAAGGTTTCCATGTTTCCGACCTCGCCGTGGCCCTGGGCCTGCCGGTGATCGTGGTGGCCGCAAACCGGCTCGGTTGCATCAATCACACCCTCCTAACCGTCCGCGCGATCCAAGCCCGCGGCCTGCGCTGCGCGGGCATCGTGCTCAACCAGTTGGAAGACGAAATGGACACCGCGATGGTCACCAACAAGGGTGTCATCGAAGCCCTCGCCGGCGTGCCCCTCCTCGCCCACCTGATCTACGGCCAGGACTTCCTCGATCCGGAGCCGTTTCTGGCGCTCGCGTGACGGATGGAATCCCCCAACCGCGAGACGCGGCCACCGATTGGCCGAGCCCTATCAAAGACGCAGCTCCTGATAGTTTCTCGGATCGCCGGATACCGCGTTGATGCAAGTCCGGATCCCGTGACGGCATAGCGCGTCAAGCCCGCATGAGGCGCCACTATAGCTTCTGGCGTCTCCCCCGGCTTGGAAACCGGTGGTGAAGAAGCTGCTCACCGGATCACCATCCACACGGATGTTCAGGACGCGGGGATTGTTCACACAGCGGCTGACAGCGGACATGGTCCGGTCGAGTGCGCTTTGATGGGACGACATCCGCACGCAAAGATCGCGCACCCCGGGAGCATTGAAACTCACGCAAGGCCGGTTGAAGTAGGTGGTGGAGAGAATCGCGAGGGCACCGCCAAGCGAGTGCCCGGTGAGATAGGTATTGCCGGTCCCTACCCACGTCCCGACGGTTCGGGCCGCCGCAATCGCCTGCGGAGGGATAAGTCCGGCGGTTATGGACACATCATCGACCAAGGTGTCCATCAGATCGTCCGTTCCGCGAAAGGCGATCACGCGCTGGTCACCCTTCACATATAAGGAAGCGTGATAACCGGCCCGGTTCGAGTGGACTCCCGCACGCCGCCAGACGGAATCCCGATCCACAGGAGGCGGGCTACAAATTCCGGACGGGCGGAAAATCGGCGGAGGGGCCGAAGATGATCCGGCGGCGGCGCCAGCCCCAGGAAGGACGGGCACGAGAACTTCGGTGATATCCTCGTAGGAGGCGGCGCAAAGATGGGCCAGTTCGACAACGTTTGGCATGGTGGGTGTTTTTGCTATTGAACGACCACAGTTCCGCCAAATCCGGACAACGTCAAGTTAAGTTGTTCACTCCCAAAAGGTGGAAAGGCCGGAATACCCCGAGAAAATCCGAGCAACGCCCCGTGAAGCGCGCCTTAAACACGGTGAGCGCGCGTTTCCGGGGCGCATCCTCCCGTATCTGACACCGAAACTCCCGGTTCCTGCTTGGCAGGAACCAAACCGCCCGCCATGATCCGCGCCCGCCCGATTGGCGCCTTATTTTCCATGACCACCCAAGAACTGCTCCAAGGAGCCTCCGTGATCGCCAGCCTCGTGATCATCGAGGGCTTGTTGTCCGTTGACAACGTGCTCGGCATCGCCGCGCTGGCGAAGGAGTTGCCCGAGCGTCAGCAGAAATCCGCGATCCGCTTGGGACTGGCCGGTGCCTACGTGTTCCGCGTGCTGGCCTTGCTCGTCGTCGCTTGGCTGAGTTCCAACACCTGGATCCGCTGGTTTGGGGCGGGGTATTTGCTCTGGTTGATGTGTTCCCACCTCACCCGGCATGACGGCGAGGAGGAAGGGGGGACTGGCGCGGCAAAGGCGGTGGCCGCCACGCTGGCCGGAGCGCTGCTCCAGATCGGCCTGATGGATCTGAGCCTGAGCATCGACAACGTGATCGCCGCCGTGGGATTGGCTCCCAAGCTGCCCGACGGATCGCTCGTGATGTGGCCCATCTACACCGGGGTTTTCATCGCGATTCTGGCGTTGCAAGCCATCGCTCCGCACGCGATGAAGCTCCTGACCAAGTACCCGGTGCTGGAGCCCACCGCGTTCATCCTCATCGGCCTCGTCGGAGGCGTCCTGATCTACGAGGAAACCTATCTGCTCGTCCGCCACGCGACGATCCACATCCCGCCGCATTACAAGTTCGGGATCATCATCGGCGTGATCGCGCTGGCGATGTTTTACTCGGGGGAGGGAATCGTCTATCGGGTGCTAAGACCGCTGGTGAAACTTTCCAAACCGCTGATGCGCGGGTTCGCGCTGCTGGTGGAATCCGTGTTTCTGCCCCTCGTGTGGCTGTTCCGCATGATCCGGGGCGCGAAAGGCGGCGAGTGATTCGGGATCCGCGGATCAGCCCTGATAGAGGCTGCCTTGTACGATGCCGCGCCGGGCGATCTCACCGTCGATGTGGGCCTGGATGCGCACTTTTTTCATGCCCCAGTTGGGCGCGATCAGCAAATCCCAATCCGCGATGCCGAACAACCGCTGGACCACGATGTCGGGCCGCAGCAAAGGCAGGAAATCGCAGAGAAAGTCCGTGTATTCCTCCAACGAAAACAGCTTGAACGGTTCGCGCTTGTAACGGACCCCGAGGATCGAACCGGAAACGATGTGGAGGTGGTGGAGCTTGACGAAACGGATCTGCGGGAAGCGGTTGATCTCGTCCGCGTAGGCCAGCATCATGTCGCGAGTCTCGCCGGGAAACCCGAAAACCGTGTGGACGCAGAGGTTGAGCGGACTGCCTGCCAGCGAATCGAGCACCGCCACCAGATCGCCGTGGGTACAGCCGCGGTTGAGGGTGGCGAGGGTGGTGTCGTAGATCGACTCCATCCCCATTTCCAAATCCACCACCAGGCGGCCGCAGTAGCTTTCCAACAGCGCGATTTTCTCCGCGTCGAGGCAATCGGGCCGGGTCCCGACCGCCAGGCCCACCACTTCGTCGGGGCAGATGGAAAGCGCCTCGTCGAACAGCGCGCGAAGCCGATCCACCGGCGCGTAGGTATTGGTGTTAGGCTGGAAGTAGATGATGAACCGCTCGGCGTCGTAGTTTTCCCTGGCCCTGGCGATCCCCTGCTCGATCTGGGCGCGGATGGCGTCCAACGAACGCGGCAGAACGGGCGTGAACGAATCGACGTTGCAATAGGTACATCCGCCGAAGCCCTTGGTGCCGTCGCGGTTGGGGCAGGTGAATCCGGCATCGACGATCACCTTGAAAACGCGCTTGCCGCCGAACTTCGCGCGCAGCCAGGTGCCGTAGCTGCGGTAGCCCTTGGCGGGCGGATCGGGGTCGGGATCCATGGCGGGGTTATTCCGCGTCCTGCGAAACGGATAGAGCGGGAGCGGAAGATCCGGACATCTGGGATCCCAGCCCGGGAATCACCCGCCGCACGAGTTTCAGCAGGCCTTTGTCGGCAGCCTCCATCTCGGTTTCCGCCTGACGCAGGGCCTTTTCCCAGGCCGGCGCGAATCCGGGCGCCTGTTCGCGCATGGTTCGCAGCGCGGTTTCGAACATCTGAAGCTGGCGCATTTCGGCCTTGCCGGGTTTTTGTTGGAGAGCGGCCAGATTGACCCGCAGGTTTTCGTTCTGCTGGCGCAGCGATTCGAGCTCCGCCTGGATCGATTTGTTGCCGTCGGCATTGATCTTCAACTGCGTGTTGAGATGCCCCTGAAGGTCTTTCATTTCCGCCTGGAGGCGTTTGACCTCGGCCAGCGCGTGACGCCGCGCGGTGAAACCGGATTTCCAGATGAACCCGGCGATCAGCAGGCCGAGCAGCAGCCCCCAGACGAAGGGGTTTTGGATGGCGGATTGGAGAAATTCCATGGGGATTGGCGGATGGGGGGGGAATCAGGGTTTCGGCGAAGGCTTCTGCGTCGGAGCCGGTTTGTCGCCGGACGGCGCATCCGGTTTCGGTGTGGCCGCGGCTTCCTCGGCCTTGAGAATGGCCAAAACGTCGCCGGTGATGTCCGTCGGATTCTTCGCGTACACCAACACGGGCTTCGACGTGTTGGAGTCACCCGTTATTTCGAAAACGCCATCGAATCCCCTTTCTTCGGCCACTTTGGCCACCACCTCGCGGAACCGCGCTTGGGTGGCCCTGACGCCCTTCAGCATGGACCGCTTGATCCGCACGACTTCCTCAGTCTTGAACTGCTCGTAGTCACCCTGTAGCGCCTGCAGCTCCTTCCGCAAGGCCTCGGCCTTGGTCGCCAACTCCACGCGAACCTTCTTGTCAGCTTCCGGTTTCAGTTCCTTCCAACGCTTGAGGATCTCGTCCAACTCGACACTCGTTTTCTGCATCTGCACGAACCGCGGGTCCTTTTCGGTACCGATGATGGCGGCCTCCAGCCGCTTATCCACCGTGTTGAGCGCCGTCAGTTCTTTCGCAATCGCGTCAAATCGCACCACGGCAAACCGAGTCTGGCCGACCAGCGGTTGCACACACAAAAGCGCTATCATCAACAAAATGCCCGGACGTTTCATCGCGAGCCGGATGCTCGCTCATCGGTCCGCCAATGTCCAGAGCGGATTTGCCGGAATCCGCACACTTCCGGACCGGGTGTTAATAACTTGGGCAAAAGTTGATTTTTCCGCGCCATTGCAACGCGCGACAGCGGGCGACCCGCGTTTTTTGGGGGCCTCCGACATCCGCCGCGAACGGAAGGTTTAATAGATGGCTTCAAACAAATGTTCTCGCGCGGAATTCGCCCCGATTCGATTTCGTTGGTTCTAAGTTGTTGGTTTCCAGATGATTGAAAACCTGTTCGAAGGTTAGTTCCAAGCTATTCACAGGTTGTTCACAAGCCGTCCGGATTGGTTTCGGCGAGCTTCTCCGCCTGCGGCATTTTGCAGATCCAATCGTGTTCTACGCATCGGTTTTGATCCGGAGGCGGGATGTGAATAACTTGTGAAATGCCTCGCCGGATTCCTCCTAAATTCGCCTGGTTTACCCACAGCCGACAATCCGAGCCCGGTTTCTTTCCGTTCCGCGCTTCCGGCAGAGGTAACACGTATCGTGCCCTGGCACGCCGGGGATTCCGGCATCCGCATGCCTCGGCCTTGGCAGTCCGGCGCGAACTTCCGGCATCCGACGAAACAAGTTCCGCTGCCACCGCGTATTTTCGCGCATGCTCCATCCAACCGGGAGCCATCTTCCCATGAGTACAACCACCACTCGCCGCAGTTTCATCAAGCAAACCGCCCTCCTCGCCGGCATGCCGGCCATTATCCCGGCCTCGGTGCTTGGACAAAACGGCAATGTCGCTCCCAGCAACCGCATCGTGGTGGGTGGCATCGGCCTCGGCCCCCGAGGCCGCGAGGTGCTGAAATCGTTCCTGTCCCAAGCCGATGTGCAATTCGTCGCCATCGCCGACGTGCAGAAATCCCGCCGCGAGATCGTCAGGAAAACCGCCGACCGCCACTACGGAAACCAAGACTGCAAGGGCTACCGCGACATGCGCGAGATCCTCGATCGCAAAGACATCGACGCCGTTCTCATCGCCACCGGCGACCGCTGGCACGCCACCGGCTCGATCCTCGCCGCCCGTGCCGGCAAGGATGTCTATTCGGAGAAACCGTGCGCCATGAACATCGCGGAATGCCGCGAGCTGGACGAGGAAATTCTCAAGCATGGCCGCGTCTATCAAGCCGGCACCCAGCGGCGAAACGTGGACAATTTCCGCTTCGCTTACGACCTCGTGAAGGCCGGCAAGCTCGGAAAAATCCATACCGTCCACGCCGGAATCATCAACCCGGAAAACGACCAACCGCCACTCCCCGCCGAAACCGAACCGGATCCGGAGGAAATCGACTGGGACCGCTGGTTGGGCCCCTCGCCCGCCCGTCCCTACAACCACCGCTACGTGGAAGGCCAGTGGCGCGGGCACGACGGGCTTGCCGCCGGCTACAAGATTCTGGAATGGGGATCCCACACCGTGGACCTCTGCCAATGGGCCGCGGACGCGGACGGCACCGCGCCGGTCGAATACGAGGCGCAGGGCGGCACAATCAACGCCCGCTACGCCAACGGCATCAAACTGGTCATGCGGCTCGCCGGTTTCAGCAACGAAGGCAACTGGCTTGGTCTCGGCACCTGCCCGGTCCGATTCGAGGGCGACCAAGGATGGGTGGAAGTGGGCGACCACGGGAAGATCGCCGTCAGCAATCCCGACTTCCTCGCCGCCGGCAAACCGTCCGAAATGGCCGGCACCGACCCTAGCAAAAACGTCCGGGATTTCCTCAAC
The DNA here is from genome assembly GCA_017301995.1 of Verrucomicrobiota bacterium. Classification (GTDB taxonomy): domain Bacteria; phylum Verrucomicrobiota; class Verrucomicrobiia; order Verrucomicrobiales; family Akkermansiaceae; genus Luteolibacter. Next base: position 14,199 of record JAFLEH010000037.1, read on the forward strand.
TGCATCAAGTCCCGCGGCAAGCCGGCCTGCAACTCGACCGTCGCACGCTACGGCCACGTCGCCTGCCACGCCGCCGCCATCGCGTGGAAACTCGGCCGCAAAATGCGCTTCAATCCCGCCACGGCATCGTTCATCGACGACCCGGAAGCCGATCGCATGCGCTCCCGCGAACGCCGGGCGCCGTACACGATCTAGCGAGGCTCCGCCTCAGACCCAAGACGGCAAGACCCAAGACGCAAGACTGAGAAGACTTGACCTAACATCATCAAATTCACTGTATCAATAATCCAAAGACCGGAGATCCTAACCCGGATTTCTCACTCTCAAGGAGCGTGGGCGTCCCGCCCACATCCTTTCGACGTGTTGGTGGGCGAGACGCCCGATACTGTCAATTTTAGGAAAATCCGGGTGGGCCAGGCTCATCGGAGCAAGACTTCCACTGAGGACACCGATACCGCTGAGGACACTGATTTTCAGATATTTACAGTGCATTCAGCGGATTTCAGTTAATCAGTGGTTCATCATCCCCGCACCTGTCAAATGGTCCGACTTCGGTTCGAACTGACAGCATCGGGCGAGACGCCCACGCTCCTTGATTTCCCTGTCGATCTCTGTTGCCGAAACACAGTCCGTTTTTGCCGTTTTGCCGGAACGCCAAAAAGGCGTGAGAAATCCGGCCTATACCGGGATGCCCGCGCGGTCGTAAAGCGCGGCCAATTCCAGTTCGGCGCCGATTTCCGGCAACGGGATCACCGCGTCCATGCCGGAATGAAGTTCGGTGGCAAAGCCACCCTCCGTTCTGCGCCGCAAAACGGTGACCGACGGCACGTCAGGCTCCACCAGCAGCAGCGCCTTCAGCGACGGAATGGCGAGGTAGGCGTCGCGTTTCTCACCGGTGTCGGTGCGGCGGGTGGACTCGCTCAGCACCTCGACCACCACCACCGGATGTTCCTGATAGGTATCGGTCAGCGGGTTCGGATGGCACACCACCATGGCGTCCGGATAGTAAAAGCGGATGTGGTCCGGCAGCTCGATGCGCACCTTGGTGTCGCTGTTGAAAGGCTGGCAAGGTTTGCCGCGGAGCTGGTTGAAAAACGAACCGAACGCGTTTCCCGAAATGATCCCATGACGGTTGGTGCCGCCGGACATGGCGTGGACGGCCCCACCGAGATACTCGTGTTTCACGGGGCTGTGCTCCTCGCCTTGGAGGTACTCGGCAATGGTGATCTGCTGTGGATGCGGCAGCGCGGTCATGGGCGGAAGATAGTCGCACCAAGCCCGTTTGACAAGCCGGAAGGGGGCGCGAATCAAAGCCCGCGGATCCGAGCGACCGGATCGGCGCGGCCGGGGCGGACTCGGGAGGGGAAAATGGGCGGCTGTTTCCGGATGGATCAACGCCGGCCCGGAACGCGGCGGTGTTTTCCGGGATCTGCTTTTCAGACGATCCACGATCCTCTATCAACAATCCCCGGCGGGCTTTGCGGTGATGTGGACGGGACGTCCACGCTCCTTGAGACGATCTCCTTCGCGGCCTTGGCGTCTTGGCGGTGAAACATCCGGCGGTTAGGCCTTGATCTCGCTCTCGTGGAGGTAGCAGCCGGGGTCGGAGCCCCAGAGGGAGCCGTAGTTGGCGAAGGCGGCGCGGGTGCGGAAGCCGCCGCCGCAGATCTTGAACCACTTGCAGGTGGCGCAGGGGCCGGTCATGCGGGCCTGGCGTTCTTCCAGCGAAAGCAGGCCCACCGAGCGGATGGATTCGAGCACCTCGGCGGATTCCGGGTTGCCGCCATCCCAGATTTGCGAGAACGGCATCTTCTTGACGTTGCCGAGGAACATATCCTGCCAGAACTGGTCGGGGTGGACGTCGCCGCGGGTGTCGATGTTGGCGATGCCGCGGCCGGAGCTGTTGGCGCCACCGCCGTTCCAGGCTAACAAACGTCGGGCTTCCTCAAGATTCGGATGGTTTTCCCGCTCCATCCTGACCAACAGATAGGCGCCATCGGCCGGCTGGGTGACGGTGAGCAGCTCGCGGTCGATGCCGGCGGCGTGCCATTGTTCGACGCGCGCGATCAGGGTATCGATGGCATGGCGGGCTTCCTCCGGTTCGAGCACCTGGAGTTCGGAGCCGCGGCCGGCGGGGACGAGGTGATAGAAGCAGACGCGCTGGATGTTTTCCTGCTCGATGAAGTCGAGAATCTGCTGGATGTTTTCCACATTGTGGCGGGTGAGGGTGAGGCGCAGGCCGGTTTTCTGGCCCACCTCGTGGCAGTAGCGGAAGCCGCGGACCGCGGAGTCGAACGCGCCTTCCTTGCGGCGGAATTCATCGTGGATCGGGCCGATACCGTCCAGCGAGATGCCGACGTAAGCCACCTTGTTTTGTTTGAGAAACGCGGCGCGCTCCGGGGTGATGAGGGTGCCGTTGGTGGAGATGGTCAGCTTGAGGCCCGACTGGGTGGCGAGGTCCACGAGGTCGTTGAAACGCGGGTGGATCATCGGTTCGCCGCCGGAAAGGAGCAGCGAGGGCACCTGATAGGCCGCTAGGTCGGCCACCACGGTCCGCATCTGGTCCCAATCGAGTTCGCCGGGGTATTGGACGGCCGCGGAGTCCGAGTAACAGTGGACACAGCGGAGATTGCAGGTGCGGGTGATGTTCCAGACGACGATCGGCTTGCGGGCGCGGGCGTCGGCTTCGGCGCAGACGCCGTGTCCGTAGCGGAGTCCATCAGCGGGTTGTGCGGCGCCAGTCCAGAGTTTGGTGAGATTGATCATGGGGGAAGATGTTAGTGGTTATTTGTTATCGGTCGTTTGTTAGAGCGGGGTGCGGCAGTCCTCCTCGGGGCGGCAGGCGCGCGGGATGTAGGGGCAGGCGGGGTCGGCGGCGAAGGGGTCGCCATAGACGCCGTAGGCGCGGGACCGGGAGCCGCCACAGGCGCTGCGGAACTCGCAGAGTCCGCATTTCCCCTGGAGCGCGTCGTTGTCGCGCAGGGAAACGAAGAGCGGGTTGTGCCGATAGATTTCCGCGGGATGTTTTTCGCGGACGTTTCCGCAGTCGATGGGCAGGAAGCCCGACGGCGAAACCACGCCGGTGTGGGAAATGAACATCACGCCGCGGCCGTCGCGGATGCCCTGGGGCGAACGCATGCCTTGCATGGCGCGGCCTTTCGCGCCCATTTTCTGCATCAGCACGCGGCGGAAATGGTGGCCTTCGGTGGTTTTCACGGCGAACGGCGCGTTGCCGACCAACCCGGCCATGTCTTCGAAAATCCGTTCGAGGTCCGCGGCGTCCGGCAGTTCCGCCAGGCCAGCGCGGCCGGTGGGAACCAGCAGGAACACGCTCCACATTGCCGGTTTCAGCTCGAACATGAGTTGTTTGAACGCCTCGTATTCGTGGAGATTGGACCGGGTGAGCGTGGTGTTCATCTGTAGGTCCAGCCCCACCGCGTGGGCACGGCGGACCGCCTCAATGGTGCGATCATAAGTGCCGGTCACGCCGCGGAACGCATCGTGGGTCTCGCGGGTGGCTCCGTCGAGCGAGAGCGACATCCGCTGGACGCCGGCCGCCTTGAGTTCGGCGAAATCCGCGCGCAACAGCAACTCCGTCGCCGACGGACTGAGGCCCACATGCTGACCCCGTTCGGTGGCGTAGCGGACCAGGTCGAGGTGGTCGCGCCGCATCAGCGGGTCGCCGCCGGTCAGGATGAGCATCGGCGGCGCGAGTTCGATGAGCTGGTCGATGAGGCGCTTGGACTCCTCGGTATCCAGCTCGTCGGGATTGCGCTTCGGGATGGCCTCGGCGCGGCAGTGGGTGCAAGCGAGGGCGCAGGCGCGGGTGATTTCCCAGAACACCAGAAACGGCCGTTCGTTGAAATCGTAGCCCGCTGCCATGGGCGGGCGTCCGCTGGGATGTTGGGTGGGGGCCTGGGTCATGTGGCTGGAATCGTTTGCTTGGCCGCACGAACCGTCCGGCGCGACTGATTTCCCCCACCGGCGGGCGTTCGTCAACCCCGGACTTGGGGATGAAGAAGGAATTTTCCGGATTCCCTCGGAAAACGCGGCACCGATTGCGCGGAGGGAAATATTTTGAAGAAATCCGCGCGGTTTCCGTCGAACGGGAATGTTCCGTTCCATCCTCATGCTGTTATGGCTGGCGATCGCCCCGGTGTTCGCCGAATCCGCCCCTCCCGCCGACCTCGATGCCGCGCTGGCGTTGAAGATCATCACCATGCAGGCCAAAAGCATGCCCCCGGAATCGCGGATCACCGCGCCCGATGTGCGGATCGCCATGATTCAGCAGGGAACCAGCCGCGAGGGGCAGTTCGAGCTGACCCACGTCCGCCGCGTGACCAGCGTGGAATCGCTGATCGAGGACGGTGCCAAGGTCCGCCGGATGACCTGCCGCGAGTTCCACTGGACCGCGGAATACGGCTGGTTCACCTGGGAAGGCCGCAAGGAACGCGGCGGCGAGTCGATCTGGATCTGGTCCGAGCTGAAAGGCGAAGTCGTGGTCCGATAAAAAATCCGCGAATTTTCCGCCACCCCGAACGGGTGGATTGAAAGACCGGCCCCCGCCCTGTTGTAGTGGTTAGCCGTGCCGCTCAGCGCGGCCGTTTTCCATCCTAACAAAAAAATCAATCCCATGACCCAGCTCACCCGTCGTTCGTTCATCGGCAAGACCGGCATCGGTCTGACATCGGCCCTGTTTGCCGGCCCCGCGATCCTCCGCGGCCAGAATCTCAACAGCAGAATCCACCTCGCCTGCATCGGAGTGGGAGGAAAGGGCGAAAGCGATGTGATGGAAAACTCCGGCTGCGGCATGGACGTCGTCGGCCTCTGCGACGTGGACGACAATCCGCTCCGCAAAATGGCCGAACGTTTTCCCGGTGCGAAAACCTACAAGGACTTCCGCAAAATGCTGGATGAATTGGGCAAGAGCATCGATGCCGTCACCGTTTCCACGCCCGACCATGTCCACGGCGTGGCCAGCATCATGGCGATGAACATGGGCAAGCACATCTACTGCCAGAAACCCCTCACCCAGACCATGTGGGAGTCCCGCATGATGCGCAACCTGGCCCGCGAGAAGAAACTCGCCACCCAGATGGGCAATCAGGGCAGCGCCGCGTCCGGACTGCGCCGCGCGGTCGAAATCGTCCACGCCGGTGTCATCGGAAAGCCGCTGGAACTCCACGTCTGGAGCAACCGCCCGATCTGGCCGCAAGGACTCAACCGCCCGGAAGGCTCCGATCCGGTGCCCACCGAACTCGATTGGGACCTGTGGCTCGGGCCCGCGACGGCCCGCCCGTTCAAAAAAGATGTCTATCACACGTTCAAATGGCGCGGATGGAAAGACTTCGGCACGGGTGCCCTCGGCGACATGGCCTGCCACGGCGTCAATATGCCGTTCCGCGCCCTCAAACTCGGCTACCCCACCCGTATCGAATGCGAGGAAACCTCCCAGGCCTTCGCCGAAACCTATCCGCTCACCTCGCGCGTCCGCTTCGAATTCCCCGCACGCGAAGGTTGGCCGGCCCTCAAATTCTGGTGGTATGACGGCGCGCCCGACGGCGCCGTCGCCCCGCTGCGCCCGAACGAGGATATCACCCGCGAACTGGTCGAGTGGCGCAAGAAACTCCCCGCCAGCGGATGCATCATCATCGGCGACAAGGGCAAACTGTTTTCCGCCGACGACTACGGCGCCAGCTCGCACATCATGCTGCAGGGCGAGAAAACCTTCACCCCCGCGGAAAGACACGATGCCTGCAAGGGCGTGGCCGAGTCCATCCCGCGCTCGCCCGGACACCAGCAGGAATGGGCGAACATGATCAAAGGCGGAGCGCCCGCCTACTCGAACTTCGAGATCGCGGCCTACCTCAACGAGATCATTCTGCTGGGCTGCACGGCCCAGAAGATCGGCAAGGGCCAACCGTTCGATTGGGACGGCCCCAACATGAAGTCGCCCAACCTCGCCGCCGCAACCGCGCTGGTGAAACGCGACTACCGCGAAGGCTGGGCGCCCAAGATCTGACCGATCAACCCAACCGGCGGTCCACCGCCTCCCAATTGACCACGTTCCACCACGCGGAAATATAATCCGCGCGGCGGTTCTGGTAATGCAGGTAGTAGGCGTGCTCCCACACGTCGAGGCACAGCAGCGGCGTGCCGGCGTCCTCGTCCGGCACCAGGCCCTTCATCAGCGGATTGTCCTGATTGGGCGTGGAAACGATCTTGAGGTCGCCGTCGCGGACGATCAACCACGCCCATCCGGAACCGAACCGTTTCACCGCGGCATCGGCGAAGGCCTTCTTGAACGCGTCCAGCGAACCGAAGGCCCCGTTGATCTTCGCCAGCAACCGGGCGGACGGCTGGCCGGCTTTCGCCGCGGGCCCCATGATGTTCCAGAACATCGTGTGGTTCCAGTGGCCGCCGCCGTTGTTGCGCAAAGCCGTCCGGAGCGCCGCGTCCTCCACCCCGGCGATCTGTGGCATCAGCGCGTCGAGCGTCTTGCCGGCCAGGGCGGATTGTTTCTGAAGCGCCTCGTTGAGCTTGGCCACATAGGCGGCGTGGTGCTTGCCGTGGTGGATGCCCATCGTGGCGGCGTCGATGTGCGGTTCCAGCGCGTCCGGCGCGTAGGGCAGCGGCGCGAGCGAGTGCGGACCCGCGGGCGCGTCCGCCCCACGGGCGAATCCGGCGAATGCGGCGGTGGCGGCTCCCATGCGGAGGAAATGGCGTCGTGAAATCATGGTCATAGGGCACGGAACCTACTCGCTCCCGGCCATCCGGCAAACGGTTTTTTCCAAACCCGCGCCTCCACCCCGCGCCGATCGGAAAAATCCGCGGACCTCCGGATCCCGCCGAAATTTTTGCCAAATTTTGTGTTGCGTTTCCCGAAATCGCCGCTACAAATCCCCTCGCCACACGCCCGGCACAACGGTGCTCCACCGCCAACCCGGTCGTCCGCTATCAAAATGCCTCGGTAGCTCAGTTGGTAGAGCAGTTGACTCTTAATCAATTGGTCCTTGGTTCGAGTCCAAGCCGGGGTATCTTCATAAAGGCCCGAATCCCAACGGATTCGGGCCTTTGCCTTTGATAGGCGATTCCCCCCGGTGCCCGAATAGTGCCCGAATCGCGCGGCAAAATTGGCGCTCGGAGGATTGCGGGAACCGCGGACTGGCGCTAAATTCGGTCCGCATCACCGACCCCATGCCCCCGTCTCCTTCCCCATCCACAGAGCCGCGCCCCCCCGCCGACCTCATGACCGCCGAGGAACTCGGCGCTTATCTGAAGGTCGACCCGCACACCGTGCTCAATTGGGGAAAAGCGGGGATCATCCCGGAGGCCATGCGCGTGGGCAGGACCGTCCGGTTCTCAAAGAGCGCGGTTGACGCGGCGCTCGATATGAACCGGCACGGCGAAGGCCGGGAAGTGGAGTTGGTCTCTCTTGCCCTGAAGACCATGCTCGGGGTCGGATTCGCGCGAACTCCGGCCATCAACCCGGATTCCGTCACATTGGCGGAACTCACTGAGATCAAACGCCAAATGGATGCCCACGCGGCGAATCTGCAAGCCCTGGGATCTCCCGAGGAACGCGCGCACTATGCCGAGGGGGTGCTTGAAGCCGCCCGGATCGTGGCTCGGTTGGGCCGGGGATCAGCGGATGATTGAATTCGGGCAATTCGGGCAATTCGGGCACCACCGCCAGGCGGGTGGTAAAAAAGGCGGCTCCGTCCGTCAGGTTGGGGCCGCGGGGGCGGTCATTCCGGAGGGCAGGCGGTCGAAATAGGCTGGCCGCGGTTGTCCTCCGGCATCCGCCGGATGCGGGTATTGTGGGTTCATGGTCGGTTGCCGGTGTGGATGAATCGGGCGATCCAGCCCCGCCCATTCCTGATAGGGGACCGGCTCCGGTTCCATATACCCGGTTTCCCGTCCGAATTGCGCCTGGTCCCGTCCGGTCGTTTGATTCGGAGCGCGTGACCGCGTTTTCTGCGACTAGCAAAAGTCCGTGATTGCAAAATTCGGTCCGGTTGTTTGAATGGCTGCCACCGGGAAAATTCCGGCCCCGGCCGCCGTCCCGCACCAATCGCACCCAGATGACCCGCGACAAAATCACCCTCTCCCAGCTCGAATCCTTCCTCTTCAAGTCCGCCGACATCCTGCGCGGGAAGATGGATGCTTCGGAGTTCAAGGAATTTATCTTCGGCATGCTCTTCCTCAAGCGCCTGTCGGACGAGTTCGACCTGAAGCGCGAGGCCATCAAAAAGGACTACGCCCACCTCAGCCCCGAGCTGCTGGCCGAACTGCTCGAAGACAAGGCCACCTACGGCGAGACCTTTTTCGTGCCCGTCCGCGCCCGCTGGCATGAATCCTGGATCGATGATAATGGCGATGTCGTTCCGGCGCTCAAGGATCTCAAGCACGACATCGGCAGCATGCTCAACAAGGCCATCGCCGCCATTGAGGACGAAAACGACGCGCTCGCCGGGGTGCTCAAGAACAACATCGACTTCAACGCCGTCAAAGGGAAGACCAAGATCCCCAACGAAAAGTGGAAGGACCTCCTCGATCACTTCAACCAGCCCGGCTTCGTGCTGGTGAATGACAACTTCGAGTTCCCCGACCTGCTCGGCGCGGCCTACGAATACCTGATCAAGTTCTTCGCCGACAGCGCCGGGAAAAAGGGCGGCGAGTTTTACACCCCCGCCGAAGTGGTGCGCCTGCTGGTGCAGATCGTGAAACCCCGGGCCGGCCACGAGGTGGACGATCCCACCATGGGTTCCGGCGGCTTTCTGATCCAGAGCCACCAATACGTCGAGGAACAGGGCGAAAACCCGAACGACCTCGCCCTCTTCGGCCAGGATTCCAACGGCACCGTCTGGTCGATCTGCGTGATGAACATGATCCTCCACAACATCACCCGCTTCACCATCGAGAATGGCGATACGTTGGAAGACCCGCTCATCCTCGACGGCGGCGTGCCGCGCAAGTTCGACCGCATCCTCGCCAATCCTCCGTTCTCCCAGAACTACAGCCGCGCCACCCTCAAGTTTCCCTCCCGCTTCCGCGAGTGGTGCCCGGAGACCGGGAAAAAGGCGGACCTCATGTTCGTCCAGCACATGCTCGCCACGCTCAAGGCCGACGGCATCGCCGCCACCGTCATGCCCCACGGCGTGTTGTTCCGGGGCGGCAAGGAAAAGCTCATCCGCGAGCTGCTCATCAACGACGACGTCATCGAGGCCATCATCAGCCTGCCGCCCGGCCTGTTCTACGGCACCGGCATTCCCGCCTGCGTGCTGGTGCTCAACAAAAACAAGCCGGACGAGCTGCGCGACCAAGTCCTCTTCATCAATGCCGACCGCGAATACGCCGAGGGCAAGAACCAGAACAAGCTCCGCCCCGAGGACATCGAGAAAATCGACTTCGTCTTCACCCACAAGCGCACGCTGCCGAAATACAGCCGCCTCGTCACCAAGCAGGAGATCGTGGAAAAACACGACTTCAACCTGAACATCCGCCGCTATGTGGACAACACGCCCGACCCCGAGCCGGAGGACGTGCAGGCCCACTTGATCGGCGGCGTGCCCGTGGCGGAGGTGGAAGCGCGGCAGGCGGATTTCGCCAAATTTGGCGTCGCTACGGATGCCCTGTTCCAAGCGGAGCGCCCCGGCTACCTGTCATTCCAGTCCGCCATCACCGGCAAACCCGCCATCAAGGCCACCTTGGAGGTGGATGCCGCCTTGCAGGAAACCCTCACCCGCCACCGCGATGCCCTGCAAAGCTGGTGGGAAGTCGCCCGTCACGACTTCGCCCAGCTCCGTGAGGGCAAGAAGATGCCGGAAGTCCGGCAGGAGCTGCTCACCACGCTGAAAGACCGCTTCATCCCGCTCGGGGTGCTGGACGAGTTCCAGAGCGCGGGCGTGTTTGTGAACTGGTGGCAGCAGATCCGTTACGATCTCAAAACCATCATCTCCACCGGCTGGCATCACACGCTCATCCCGGACAACTATCTCATCGCCGCCTTCTTCCAAGCGGAGGCCGATGCCATTGAGGCGATGGAAGCCTCTATCAGCGAGGCCCAGAGCGAACTCGCCGAAGCCGTGGAAGCCGGGCAGGAACTCGCCGCCTACGAACCCGAGGAGGACGAATCCATCACCGCCGCCACCATCAAGGCCGCGCTCAAGGCGCTCATCGACGACCTCAAGGACAGCCCCGGAGAATCCGCCAAAAAGGAACTCAAAACCCTGCAAGCGCAGGAAAAAGCCATCACCGCCCTCGAAAAGCGCATCAAGGACAGCAAGGTTGCATTGAAAGTCCTCACCGACGAACTCGACCTCAAGCTCCAACTCAAACGCCTGGGCGATGCCGATTTCAAAGCGGAGAACCAGTTACTCCTCCAACAAGTCCACTCCCGCATCTCCGACATCTTCAAGGCCGAAGGCCTGTCCCATACCAGCCCAGGGCAACGCCCTGGGTCTGACGATCCATTCACATTGAGCCCTGAAGGGGCGGCACAAAACCTCGCTAAAGCCGCCAAGAAGGAATTCAACGCCCTGCAAAAAGACGCCGCCGCCCTCACCGCCCGCCTCGCCAAAACCGACACCCTCTTCACCCATATCGGCGGCAAGCTCACCGACGAGGAAGCCAAGACCCTGATCCTGAAAAAACTCCACGACCTCGCCACCCACGAACTCAACCGCTACCTCAACGCCGCCAAACGCCAGCTCATCCAGTCGGTCGAAACCCTCTGGGACAAATACGCCGTCTCCAGCCGCGCCCTGGAAACCGAACGAATCGAAACCCTAGCGGCGCTGGATGGGTTTCTCACCGGATTGGGGTATTTGAAATGAGTGCAGACTGGCAAACTAAGTTGCTTCGGGATTTGGCAACGATCAACTATGGTCGTTCCCCGGCCGGAATCTTAGCAGACGATGGCGATTATCCGGTAGTCGGCACCGGAGGATCTGATCGTAAGGGCACAGACTTTCTTCATGATGGTGACTCTATCATTCTTGGAAGAAAGGGAACCATTGATCGCGTGCATTACGCCACTGGTAGGTTCTGGACCATCGACACGGCTTATTACCTGAGCGACTTCGAAGACAATCTTCCACGGTGGCTTTACTATTTCTTTCAAACGCTAGACCTGCGCCAGATGAACGAGGCGACTGGTGTTCCAAGTCTGTCGCGTGACTTGCTCTACAAGATCGAGATCCCCACTCCTCCCGTCCCCGAGCAAACCAAAATCGCCGAGATTCTCTCGACGGTGGACCGGGCCATTGAACAGACGGAGGCCTTGATCGCCAAACAGCAGCGCCTCAAAACCGGCCTGATGCAGGACCTCCTCACCCGCGGCATCGACGAACACGGCAACCTCCGCTCCGAACAAACCCACCCATTCAAAGACTCCCCGCTGGGTAGGATTCCGGTGGCGTGGGAGGTGAAAGAGTGCGCAAGTATTTGCAAACACATCGTTGTTGGGATCGTGATTCGGCCGGTTCAGTATTATCGCCCCGACGGGGTGCCGATGCTGCGATCTGCCAATGTTAGAGAAAACCGGATTGATCCGCGAAACTTGGTTTTCATGGACATGAAGGATAACGACAAGATGTCAAAGAGCCAAGTCATGAGTGGCGATCTTGTGACAGTTCGCACAGGTTACCCGGGAACTACGGCGGTAGTGCCGCCGGAGTTCGATGGGTGCAACTGTATCGATATTGTGATTTCCAGGCCGGATTCGACACAGGTCCGCTCAGAGTTTCTCTCCATCTGGATTAACAGCGATCACGGGAAGCGCCAAGTTCTCGAAGGGCAAGGAGGTGTGGCACAGCAGCATTTCAATGTGGGTGAAATGAAGACATTGCTGGTGAAGATGCCGCCAGTAAGCGAACAGGAGCAAATTGAACGCACTCTCCTGAAACAAGCGAAAGTAACGAAAGACTTAGAAAACAGTCTCGCCAAACTCCGCTCTCTCAAAACCGCCCTAATGCAAGACCTGCTGTCCGGGCGGAAGCGAGTCACGGCTTTGCTAGATGGAAAGGAGAGTGGCACATGAGTTCTCTCACAGCCGCCGACCGACATGTGCTTGAGAAGTTTTTCAACATGTCGGGAGGTTACGTCCTGAATTTCAGTGACCGAACATTTGGCGAGTTTGTTTTTGAATCCGTGTGTTTGGATGTTCACGACCAGCGATTCACAGCCAACGGAACCTCGAAAGCCAACAAGCTCAGAACTTTATGGAAACTTGAGCCTGATCATCTTGTCGGAAAACTCCTCACGGATTTGATCGACTACGATGAAACCATCCACAGTCACCGGGACGAGGAAAACGTGGCTCGCACCAATAAATGCAGGCAGATCGCGACAAGGCTTCTGGCCGGAACGCCCCGCCTTGGTCCGCTCAAAAAGCACGCCCAGGTATTGGATGCGAAGCACCTCGCTGAACAGATTCGTCGGCTTGAGGCATCCGTCGAGTCTGACCCAAGTTTGGCGATTGGCACGGCGAAGGAACTCATCGAAACCTGCTGCAAAACCATCCTCGCCGCACGCAGCGTAGCCATCTCGGGCACGCCCGATGTGCCGACCCTGACCAAGACCACACTCAAGGAACTGGATCTCGTCCCGGAGGGTATTCACGATAGCACCCGCGGTGCCGATGTCATCAAACGCCTCCTCAGCAACCTCGGAACCATCGGCAACGGCCTCGCCGAACTGCGCGGTCTTTACGGCACAGGCCACGGAAAACATGGAAACACATCAGGCCTCACTGCACGCCACGCGAAGCTCGCTGTGGGAGCGGCAGCAACCCTGGTGGTTTTCCTTTTCGAAACCCACGAGCAAACGAAAAAACGCCCATGACCGTTTCCGACATGTTCAGTTCTTTTATTGATAATTTGGCGATTTCGAACGCCGAAACGATCAGTATGCGGTATGGCGAGCTTACCTCCGCCCTTAACAAAAAGTTCCGTGACACCGAATCCAAGACGGCCAATACGCTTCAGGTTGGATCGTTCGGAAGGAAAACAGGGATCGATGGTATCTCAGACTTGGACATGCTTTACATTATGCCCAAAACGAAGTGGGACACTTATAAGGATTCAAAGCAGCTCCGCCTTCTCCAAGATGTGAAGGCGGCAATCCTAGATCGGTATCCGAGGTCTGACGTTAGAGTTGACCGTCTTGTCGTAACCGTGACTTACACTGATTTCCACGTCGAAGTTCAACCGGTGTTTGAACAGGATGACGGCAGTTTCAAATATCCAGATACCAAGGGAATCGGCAGTTGGCCAATAACTAAGCCGCGCCCTGAGATGGCGGAGATTGCGAACATGGATGGTAAGAAAAATGCAAACCTCCGGCGGCTATGCAAAATGGCTCGCGCTTGGAAAAACAAACATGGTGTGGGCATGGGGGGGCTTCTCATTGATACTCTTGCCTACAATTTCCTGAAATCCACCGATGACTACGACACAAAGAGCTACGGTTACTATGATCGGATGAGTCGGGACTTTTTCAGTTATTTGTCAGAACTCCAAGAGCAGGATTACTATGCAGCACCGGGTAGCGGACAACGGGTAAAAGTGCGCAAAAAATTTCAGCGGCGGGCAAAGAAGGCGCACAAGCTCTGCATAGAGGCTATTGATGCCGCAGAGACTAAAGGCGCAAACGATAAATGGAAAAAGATCTATGGCCGTCCGTTTCCTGCTAACCAAGATGCCGTAAATGAAAGCCTCGCGGCGAATGCTGCCAGAACTTGGAGTAATACGGAACAGTTTATTGAGAACCAATACCCGGTGGACATTCGTTACACGCTGAAAATCGACTGTGAGGTTAAACAAAACGGATTCCGAGAGTATCTCTTGAGTCACATGTTACTTCGCCGAATCCCGCTACTGCCAAACAAAAGTCTTAGATTCAGTATTTCCAGAATCACGGTTCCGATGCCTTATACAATAGAATGGAAAGTTTTGAACCGGGGCGAGATCGCCGAACGAAAGAATTGCATTCGCGGCCAGATTGTTGCGGATAATGGAAACGAAGATAAAATTGAATCGACTAACTTTAGGGGTGATCACATTGTCGAATGCTACGCGGTCAAAGACGGCGTCGTGGTCGCCAAGGATAGAATTCACGTGCCAATTAGCTCTAACTCATGAAGCAATGACTCAAAAAGATCTTCTCAAGCTCATCGCCGAAACCGGATATAATGTGGGTTTCGGAGCCAAGAAGCATTTCGCCACTTTTGACATCGTGGCAAAGGTTCCAGGCGTTATTGGATTTGTCTCAACTGCTGTTGGCATATTCGGTCTTGTCATAGATTGCCTTTCCACGAAAACGCTTTCTGCGGCCTTTATTGTTCTTGGTGTTATGGGCCTCTACATCAGCTACCGCGACCATAAGAAGCAGGCTTACGATGAGGTAGGAAAGGAACTGACCAAGCGGTATGACCGATTGAAGGAGATGTATTTCGAGGTCAAGGCCCGTGAGGAACAAGATTTTGCGTTATACCAAGAGGAGCTGCGAAGAATAAAGAAAGAGTGCGACGATCTCAGTATCAGCGAGCAAATCCTATTTAGTGATTGGTATGCCCACTACAAGTTCTTCTGGCAGCATCAGATTGGCTGGATCGACGAACAGAAAAAGTTCCGACTCCTCCGTGATATGATTCCTCTTAGTTTTATCGTATCAATCGCTGCTGTCTTGATTGCGCTCACGGTTATTCTCTTCGCCTGCAAACCCGCACCTTTAGCACCTTCACCTGTTCCAGCTCAAGCCACTTTGCCGGACGATACCTCTAAAACAAAAATTGATTCCGCTAAGGATTCCCGACAGACGAATACACCAAACCCAACACCGCCCGTCATCGATAGTCCCAAGGCGCCATAGATCACTTCTCATCTTAGAGAACCCTGCAAAATGACCGCTGTATGACCTCCAAACTCCCCATCAACCTCGAAAACCTCCTCCGCCAGCGGCAGGTGGAAGGCGAGCGTATTGAATACAAGGCGGGGTGGAACCCGGATGCGATCCTGCGGACGCTGTGCGCGTTTGCGAACGACTTCGAGAATCTGGGCGGCGGCTATGTGGTGGTCGGCCAGGATTGCGATGCGAACGGCATGCCGGTGTTTCCGCCGGTGGGCTTGGAGGAGAATCAGCTCGATAAGATCCAGAATGAGCTGCTGGGTTTCTGCAACCTCATCCAGCCGCCGTATTTCCCGCTGTTGAGCGTGGAGCGGTTTGCGGACCGGAACCTGCTGGTGCTGTGGGCACCGGGCGGCTTGTCCAGACCCTACAAGGTTCCGAAATCGGTGACGGCCAAGACCAAGGAATACCGATACTACCTCCGCCGCTATTCCAGCACCATCGAGGCCAAGGGCGAGGACGAGCGCGAGTTGATCAGCCTCACGGCGCAAGTGCCCTACGATGATCGCGTGAACCAGAACGCCACGACGGCGGATCTTTCGCCACGGCTGATGGAGGAGTTCCTGCGCGAGGTGGGCAGTGGTCTGGCGAGCGAGGTGGCCACCTTGCCGGTGGAGGCGCTGGGCCGCCAAATGAGAGTCGTGGCCGGCCCGAGTGAAGCACCGCTGCCGCAGAATGTGGGCCTGCTGTTTTTCAACGAGCATCCCGAGCGCTTTTTCCCGGTCACCCAGATCGACGTGGTGTGGTTTCCCGAAGGCGCGGGCGGGGATCGGTTTGAAGAGAAAATTTTCCAAGGGCCGCTGGGTCGGATCACCCGCGATGCCATCAGTTTCATCCAGCGGAACTACCTCAAGGAAACGGTTATCAAACATCCGCAACGCGCGGAGGCGGAGCGGTTCTGGAACTTCCCCCAGGCCGCCATCGAGGAAGCGGTGGTCAATGCGATCTACCACCGGTCCTATGAGATCCGCGAGCCGGTCGAGATCCGCATTTCCCGCGAGGATCTGGTCGTCCTGAGCTTTCCCGGCCCGGATCGCTCGATCCGGCTGGAGGATCTGAAAAAGGGCAAGGCCGTGTCTCGCCGCTACCGCAACCGCCGCATCGGGGAATTCCTCAAGGAGCTGGACCTCACCGAAGGCCGCTCGACCGGGATTTCCAAGATCATCAAAGCCATGGCGAAAAATGGCTCCCCCGCCCCTGAATTTGAGACCGACGAGGATCGCAGCTATTTCCTGATCCGGCTGCCGGTGCATGAGAAGGCGGCGTGGGGGGAGGATGGCCCCGAAGTCACCCCCGAAGTCACCCCCGAAGTCACCGCCGAAGTCACCCCCGAAGTCACCCCCGAAGTCACCCCCGAAGTCGGCAAGATGCTTCGCGTGTTTGACGGGGAGATGGCTAGGCAGGAAATCATGTCTCGACTTGGGTTGCGCGACGAAAAGCATTTTCGCGAGCATTACCAACAGCCCGCCATCGCCTCCGGGGTGGTTGAGATGACGATTCCAGAAAAGCCCAACAGCCGCCTGCAAAAGTATCGCCTTACGGCATTGGGCGTCCGCATGCTGGAAGACCATGAAAGCTAGAATCGGCCATGACCTCCAAGCTGAACCGAAAATTCCCAGTTCGTAACAATCCATCATGAACACCAAGGACAATGCCGCACAGATCCGCCTCGACGAGCGGCAGCACGTCGAGAAGCCGCTGCTGGATCAACTCGCGGGCCTGGGATGGGAAATCATCGATTTGGATGCCAAGCAGCATCCCTGTGACAGTCATCGTGCCAGTTTCACCGAGGTGGTGATGCTGCCCATACTGAGGGAACAGTTGAAGGTGATCAACCCATGGCTGGAGGAGGATCAGGTGGACGAGGTGGTGAAGCAGCTCACGGCGAATTTCCCCGGCACCAACCTGCTGCAAAACAACCGGCATGTGTTCAACCAGTTGCTGGAAAACACCAGCGTCAGCGAAAACCGCAAGACGGGCGAGAAGAGTCCGACGGTGAAGTTCATCGACTTCAAGAGCCGGGACAACAACCGGTTCATCGCCGTCTGCCAGTTCAAGGTGCGCATCCTTGGCAGCGAGCATCACATCATCCCGGACATCGTGCTGTTTCTCAATGGCCTGCCGGTGGTGGTGATCGAATGCAAGTCACCCAAGGTGAAGGAACCGATTCCAGAGGCCATCGACCAACTGCTGCGCTACAGCGAGCAGCGCGGAGCCAAGGGCGAAGGCAGCCCGCCGTTGTTCTTCTACAACCAGTTTGTGGTCACCACCTGCCGTCAGGAAGCGAAATTCGGCACCATCACCACCCACGGGGAAAAACACTTTTACCGGTGGTCCGATCCCTATCCGCGGACGCTGAACGATCTGGACCATGGAAGCAGCGGCCCGAACGACCAACAGCGGCTCGTTGCAGGAATGTTGGACCGGGACAATCTGCTGGATCTCATCCGCACCTTCACGATCTACGGCATCAACTCCAAGGGAGAAATGATCAAGGTGGTGGCCCGCTACCAACAGTTCCGAGCCGTGAAGCTGGCCGTGAAGCGCTTGCTTTCCGGCAAAAATCCCCGCGAACGCAGCGGCATCATCTGGCACACGCAGGGGTCCGGGAAATCCCTGACCATGATGTTCATGGTGCGGGAGATGTATCGCCATCCCTCGCTCTCGAAGTGGAAGGTCGTTTTCGTCACCGACCGCACGCAGTTGGAGCAACAGCTCGCGGAAACCAGCCAGAGCATCGGCTTCACCGTGAAGCCCGCCGACAGCATCAAGGCGCTGAAGGATTTGCTCCGCAGCGACGCCTCGGACCTGGTGATGGCGATGATCCACAAGTTCCGCGAGACGGACCTAACGGAAACTTTCCCGGAACTCAACAACAGCCCGTTCATCCTGATAATGACGGATGAAGCTCATCGTTCGCAGTATTCGCGACTGGCGGCCAATCTGGACAAGGGGGTTCCGCTGGCCACGCGCATCGGCTACACCGGCACGCCCATCGACAAGACGGAACGGGTCTTCGGCGAATACATCGACAAATACACGATGCGCGAGGCCATATCGGACGGGGTGACGCTGGAGATCGTTTATGAGGGCAGAACACACAACGCCGAAGTGCCGGACAAACCCGGCATGGACGCGAAATTCGCGGACGTTTTCAGCGACCACAACCTGAGGGAACGGATGGAGATCCTCGGCTACGGTTCACGCACCGCCTATCTGGAAGCCGACGCCACCATCCGCGCCAAAGCCGCCGATATGGTTAGGCATTACCTGACCCACGTATTCCCCAACGGCTACAAGGCGCAGATCGTGGCCACCTCACGCGAAGCCGCCGTGCGCTACAAGAAACATGTGGATGCGGCAATAGCCGAAGAAATCGCCGCGCTGGAAAAGTCGAACCCGATGAACCTCGACCTAGCCACTCTGAAGACGCTCGGGAGCGATGTGGTGATTTCCGGCAAGCAGAACGACGAACGGCATCTCACGCCCTACACGAACCCGTCCAAGCACGAGACCACCATCAAGAGCTTCAAACTGCCCTTCGGCAAGGAGGACGAGGGCGTGACCGGGGATGTGGGTATCGTCATCGTGAACAACATGCTGCTGACCGGCTTCGACGCTCCCGTGGAGCAGGTGATGTATCTGGACAAGATCATCGTCGCACACGGCCTGCTGCAGGCCATCGCCCGTGTGAACCGGGTGGGCGGCGACTCCAAGGACAAGGGCTTTGTCGTGGATTACGTCGGCATCGGCCACCATCTGAAAAAGGCCCTCGATAATTACGACGAACGCGGACTGAAGGAAGCGTGTGACGCACTGAGTTTCCCCGAGGAGGAACTGCGCGAACTGAAGGCCAGCCATGATGCGATCCTCGCTCTGCTGAAAAAACACGGTCTCACCGATCTGAACGATGCGGACGCGTTTTTCGATGTGTTCTATGACGAAGACCTGCGCTTCGGATTCATGAGCCTGTTCAGGACATTTACCAGGAATCTGAACCTCGTTTTCCCCGCGAAGGAGGCCCTCGATTACATGGGCGACTATCAGTCCCTGGTGGCGATCAACGAAATGGCGGCCAAGCATTTCCGGGACGGCAGGCTGAGCATGAAAGGCATCCCCGCCAAGTTGCGCGGCATCACGGATGCCTATCTGAAGTCGCGCGGCATCGACACGAAGGTGGAACCGATTTCCATTCTTGATGAGGATTTCCAGAAGGAGGTCAAAAGGCATGGCCGCAACAAGACCAAGGCGGCGGAGATCGAACACGCAATCCGGCACCACCTCGATGTGAACATGAACGACGACCCTGAATTGCAGGCGTCCTTCGCCGAGGCGTTGAGAAGAATTTTCGAGGAGTTCGCGAACAACTGGAAGAAAATCCACGACGAACTGGAAAAGCTGCGCCAGCGCATCGTGAATGCGGGCAAGGAACCCACCTATGGTCTGCACCGCAAAAAGCAGATGCCGATTTTCCGCATGCTGAAGCGCGAGATCTTCGGCGACGATTCCGCCGCGGATCCGGGAGTGTCCAACATGGCCGCCGAACCGCATCCGCTCTATCCAACGATGGATGAGGAGGAAAAGATCGCCAAGCTCGTCGCGCTAACGCAGGAACTCTACGGAGAGATCGAGCGCGAGTTGAAACTCGTGGGCTTCTGGGGAAGCATCCCCGCACGCAACAAACTCGTGGCGGACCTCCAGCGGGCCATCCTGCAACCCGAATTCGCGCGCATGCCCGGCATCGTGACCAAGCGCAAGCACATCATCAGCCGCCTGATGGAAATCGCCGAGAAAAACCACGACACGATCCTATACGCAGACTGATGGACCTGGACTACCGCATCGTGCGTTCGCCGCGCCGCAAGCAGCTCACCATCACGGTGGAGCGCGACCGGTCCGTGGTCGTCCATGCTCCGCTGACCGCCACCGATGAGGCGATACGGCGGATAGTTGACACCAAACGGCAATGGCTGTTCGGGAAGACCACCCACTCCCAGAAATACCAATCCCTACCCCACGCCCCCGGCAAGGAAGTGGTCAATGGCGAATCCGTTTCCTATCTCGGCAGGGATTATCCCATCGAAATCGCGGAGACGGAAAGCGGAGGTGTGGAGTTTTCACGGCGGTTTCTGGTTCCTGCGGCCCAACAGGTGAAACGGCGCGAGGTTCTCAGGGACTGGTATGTGAGCCGCGCCACGGAAACCATTCTGCCGCGTGTGCGCCGGTATGCGGCCGATCTCGGAGTGGAATACGGTGAAGCCAGGATCGTGGACAACCGCTATCGCTGGGGTTCATGCACCGTAAAGGACAACGTCCATTTCAACTGGCGTCTGATCAAGGCTCCCATGTTCGTGATAGACTATATCATCGTGCATGAACTCGCCCACCTGATGGAAACCAACCACACGCCCCGTTTCTGGAATATCGTCCGCGCGAAAGTCCCCCACACGGAAAAGGCCAGAACCTGGCTCAAGGAACACGGCCAGATTCTGGAAGAGGATGTGTGAGTATTGCCGTCAGCTCCAGCCAGCCACACACAGACCACCTAGCCGATACCAGCCGCATCCAACCGTCAGATTCCCAAATCCGTCACGGGTGACGGAATTCCTCCCGGGTATTGCGGACGCGGGTGAAGCCTCGGCGCGCAACTCCGCCTCCGGTTGGTCCGAGTGGGACCCTCGGAATCCGCCTCCGGTTGGGCCGAGCGGGATCCCCGGAATCAGGCTCCGGCTGCGCCGCCAGGGAATGGCGGCTGCGGCATGAGTCACAGCACCGTAGGTTGTTCATGTGATCCGGAAACGAAAGCATAGCGCCTTCCGGATTCACGCCCGTAACACGCCAGAGTTCCAGAAGTTTGTTGAGGTTCGATTCTTCCTGCCTCATGCGCGATTTGTAGAACCTAACCATCTCCTGGAAGTCCTCATAACTGTCAATGACGAAGTATCCCTTCCGCCACGAACCGAGAAAGTGCGGACCCTTTCTGGAATTCTTGAGAACGGTTGTCTGGAATTTCTTCTTGCTCATCCTGATCCCCATCTTCGCAAGCTCGGTGCCTATCACCCTCCATGACTTGGAGTTAGCCCTTCCGACCGCGTTCTCCAGCAGATATTTCAGGATAATGCATTCGGGATCATCCTTATCCATCTTTTCTACCGTCTGCCGGGTGGCGTCCTTGATGCTTGTGAATCCGTTCCGTTCTACCATTTTTGCCGCGTGCGCGGCAGACCTGTTTCGTTTCATATTTATATTTCGATTTCAATATCGACTGACATGCTAGATCAAATCCAAGTCATGGGTCAAGATCATTCTTCATATATTTAAGGGACAATAGATTGCAGCTATTCCCGGGGAAGCTGCTTCCGGATGAAGCAAATTTGGCGGCCCGAACCAGTGAGCAAGGCAACCAAGCAACAAACCAGACATTCGCACCCATGTGGTTGCGGGAAGTGAGCCAATCGGCTATCGAAAGCCGATCTCTGTCATGCGACCCAACCCGTTCCGCTCAAAGCCAGGTCCAAAAATTCATGGAGTTTCGTCCTCGACTCGGAAGAATCGCCTGTCAACACCCCGAGTGGAATAGAACCGTCGGATTTCCTCGCCATTGCCCACAATCGAGCTTTCCACGGTTGTCCATGTCTTCATGTCCTGGGAATCCTCAATGCGATAGACCCTGCCAATAGCGGACGGGAAGGTGAATTCGACCGCGGTTCTGGGACCACGGATCGAGTTCCGTCCCCCGTTCACTCAATCGGTTCGATCCTCGGTCTCCATGCCCTAACCATCACTTCCACTTTCTGGAGATCCTCCTCAGGGAGATTGGTCCGGACCATCCGGGCGCAGGGTTCGGCCGTCGTAACCCCACCGTTCTTTGCCAACTCAAGCCACATCAGGGAGTCCACGCCAAGGTCGGATCTCAATCCATACGAGGCCTGGGAAATCGGGTCTCCCTGATCCGCCGCCCTCTTGAACCATTTGGTAGCGGCCTCCTTATCCATCGGCACACCATGTCCGTAATCGTAGCAGAACGCAAGCAACCGCTGCGACTGCGCATCACCCATCGCTGCCAGCTTCATAAGCAACTGCGCGCGGGCGATGGCATCGGGGGCGTCCGATGCAACATCGAGCTTGGGCACCGCCCTGTTGGCGCTGTTGGTCAGAAAGTCCAATGCTGGAGCATTATTCCCCGAGTCTCCAATCGGAGACTGTCCGGCCACCATTCCGGACGTCGAAGACGCGGGCGTTTGAACCACGTTTTCCTCCGACACCCGCTCGGGCGTTGTCACGGGAATGGTATCAATAGCGAGTGCCTTCAACGCACCTGCGTCGAGGTCGCCGACTGGCACCCCCCTGACGCCCCCGTCATGGGATATAGACACTTTCGCCGTCTCTCGCTTCAGAACCTTGCAGTGCTGCAGGACGGTGCCGTCCCGCAGCGTGATGTCCGGCAAGCCCGACTTGGCCTCGGCAACATTTGCGGCATTCGATGTCACATTCCGCATGCGGATGATCCAAGGGTTTAGATACCGTCTGGTGGCCGGGCTTTCTCTTGCCCTGGTTTCGAACTCCGGCAACCGCCTCGCGCAGTAGTCCGGGATCATTTCGGCATCCTTGGGGTAGAAAAGAATCCCCCTGAGTTCCACCCCCCGGACCAAAACGCTGAAGCTGCCGTCGATGAAGAATCTCGTATTCGACCCAGCCGGTTCGTGCCTTTCGAACTCGAAGCATTCCATTTTATCAGGCGGTGCCAGCGGGCTGTATGACTTCAGGCAGATGCCGACCGGTTGCGCGAGGCACGCCTGCGCCATGGCCGCCATTGTCAGAAGCGCGCGTAACCCATGTCCAAGGATATTTTGCATAAAATGTTGCGGAGTTGGAATGTTATCTGAGAATGCGGACGTGGTCATCGCCACCGCCACCCTCGTTCACTTGGTTCTTCCCGCATGACCATACAACAGCGCGGGCTTTGATGGGAACCCCCAGCAATCTAACCTCCCCATTTCCGTTGGCATCGAGCATGACAAAAACCTCTTCGTCGCCGGGGGCTGCGAGGATCATGTCTGCGGCAAGTCTGTCTCTGGATAGGATCCCATTCAACTCGGGCAATAGGGGACCGCTCAGATCCCCGTTATAGAACCAATAGCGGGGAGGAGGAGTAAAGGGGTTCGCATTGTGTAGGTAAAAGCCGCCTATCTGCAATTCCGGACGACTGCTTTGCCAGTCTTTCGGAAGAGTGCCGTTATGCGTTGCCTGGTATTGGTTTATCGCTCCTGTGATGGCTTTGAGCCGGGATCCGGGATCACCGGTCAAAACGCCCCCCCCGATGGGCTCGGCAGCGGGCATGGCACCCGGTCCCGTCTTCGATTCCGGAAGTGTCGCAATCGGTGCCTCCTGACCCTTTGCGGGCATCGTCTGTTCGGAGGGTGCCGCCGCGGTAGGCTGCGCCCGCTGTTTCCACTCGACTGCAAGTCGGTCTCCTTCCGATAACTGCTCAAGCGTCATGTTCGCGGAAAATACGTCCAGTATCGCATTAGCCGGTGCATATCCCCCACCCGCAGCCAGAAACATCCATTTGCACGCCAATACGGGGTCGCGCGAAACACCCTTGCCCGAACCATAACTTTCGGCGAGTGAGAACTGAGCAGCCGGGCATCCCTGCTCGGCCGATTTGCTCCACCAGAATACTGCCTCGCTTTCGTTTTTCTCGATGATGTCACCCATTGCCAAGCAGTTGGCCAGAGCCAACTGGCCCATGGAGTCTCCATGTTCCGCCGCCATTCGATACCACCTTATCGCCTCCTTGGGATTTCGCACACATCCGATGGCGTCGTCATAGCAACGACCCACAAGATATTCGGACATCGGCAAGTTGGCTGCCGCCGCCTTCTTATACAGCTTCAGTGCGGCCGCTCCGTCGCGCTCGGTTCCGACGCCCGAATCATAGCACGTTCCCAGCGTTCTATGCGCTTGCAGGTTTCCTCCGGAAACCGCCAGTTTCAGCCATTTCACCCCCTCGGGCGGATCCTTCATCACTCCCGAGCCGTAGAGATACATGGCCCCCAGCACGTTCTGGACCTCCGGGTCGCCCGACTCCGCCCGTGCGCGCAACGCGGCCAACTCCTCCGGAGCAATCGGTGTCCCGTTTATTGCGGACCCTACCTTTTTGAATCTGGACGAGGTTGAAACGGGCGTTAGAAGAATGATCTCCCCACCGCTCAAGATTCCCGCTTTCACCACACCACCTTCGCGGAAAGCAAACCCTCCGGCTTCATCGACAAGCCACCAGGCGCCTTTTGTTGGCAATTCCAGCAGGGCCCCGGAAAGATCCACCCCCCTGCAAATGGCTTCAAAGTCACATTGATCCCGGAATATGATGGTGTCGTGGCTGCCGTCAATTCCCTCCCAAGTCCCGAATAGCTCCGCAGCCAGTTTGGGTTCTGACGTTGAATCCCTTGAAGATTCCCAAAACGATTTCACAGCGCTCTGCGACGGAGTCGGCGCGGTTGGCCGGTTGTTTGAGGGGGGGAGTGACTTCATTCCGGCGAGAGCAACGTATAGGCCGGTTGCTGTGATGCAGGCAGAGACCGCAAGTGTCGCATAATGCCATTTGCCTTTATTCGCCGGTCTTGGCCGCAACCCGGACGCTTCCGATAGAGCAGCCTGCGGTTCTTCACTATTTCCCGGGACCGTCAGAGTCCCGCCGCAATGCGGGCAGGAAACGGATTTTCCGGAGAACGATGGATCCGCGGCGATTCGACCCGCACATTCCGGACATTCGAATTTCATATGCTCTCAGTTTGGTTGGTTGGCATTGTTGTCCAAGGCATTCGGCCAGGTGCTACTTCAGGAATCTCAGTAAATCATCACCGTCTCCTTGGTCATCCTCCATGTTCCTTCCTAACGAGCAAACGACGGCTCTTGCGCGGTAGGACCGGCTTCCGAGTTTTACCATCCCTCGGCTGTCACAGGTGCGAATGACAAACGGTTGTCCGTAAGCGTCTGAGGGATCCCCCTTCAATCGGGATCCCCCAGGCATGCGTCTGTTGAATTCCTCTATCATTCCGGCATCAACCACAAAGGTGGTCTCTCCCGGAATTACGACACCCTCGGTGCGCAGGCATGCGTCCAACCCTCTCAGGATCTCATCGGCTGTTCTAACGTCCGAGACGCGCTCCGGATTGCTCGGACAGATGGATACCCAAATGACCGTGATGGCGATTGTCGATACGGCCAAGGAAATGGCCATGGATAAAGCGTAACCCGCCACCAGACTGGAAACGCCGGTGGCACCCGCCTGTGCCCTCCGGCTCACTATACTTGCCAACCACACCGCGAACCAACCTATTGCCGCGACGAACCCCAAAAGAAGGATCATCACCACCATTCCGCCCTCGCCCCCCTTCCATACCATTCCGTGCATCGCAATTTGATTCTCGGCAACCGGAATCCATATGCAGGTCAGAACCACCAGAATCCACGTAAGTGCGGCGACTATGGAAATGACCGCTTTTTTTCCTGCCCCCCTCTGTCTGCCTCCGGCAAACCGCAATAGCGCGATCACGCAGGCCAGTAACGCACACCAGCCGAAAACCGGCAACATCCGGGTAGCCATGCCAATCCAATTGAAGGGCCGATCCGGCACTCCCTGAGCCAACAACGTGAACAATGACCCCTTTCCCAGCAAAAGCGCGGCATGGTAAGCCGCCAGCGGAAGGAACGAAAGCGCCAGCAATTTCCAGGCACCGGCGGGTTTGTTAGCACTGATGTCGACATGGGGATTGGCGGAAACATTGCCCGAGCCATCCGAAGACGAACCCAGCCAAGAAACCTTCAGCGAAGATACCGGCTGCCATGCGCCAGTCTCACCACAGGATACGGGAGTGTCAGGACCGATGGCCCCCGCATCCCACAATTGGCGCATCGTGTTGGTGTCAAACGGCCCTCTGCGCTCCGTTCCGTCCCTGTAATACCATTGTCCGTCCATACCGGTCTGCTGTCTCGTGGTTGTTCCGTCATTAGCCCCCACCGGTCCATCAGACCGTGCCGAAAACATCCTCAAGGGCGAGCCAGTTGGCCGCGCCTTGGCGCTTGATCCGTGTGCTCGCTCCGATCACTCCCCCAGCTCTCAACTGCTTGATCGCCGCCTCATCAAACGGTCCGTATTCACGCCCGTTATCCTGATAGAACCACTCCCCTCCGATTGCCGAAACACTCCGAGCCTCGGGTTGATGCTCCCCGACCCGGACAACTTGCGGTTCCTGAGTCCGTGGCAAGGCGGGTGGCGTCTTGCCAGCAGGAACCGCGGGCATCCCGCCTTGTGCGTCCTGCGAGCACCCCACCGCTATCACCCGGCCCGATGATGACATCCCCGCAACCACTTTTTTCACGATGGCGATGACGCACGCCAGCAGCATGATTCTCACGAACCAGTTGCCGAACAACTTCGAATACCAAGGTTTTGGCGGGAACACTTTTTCGAAGCCACTTCCCAACCCGGGATTGGACTTTGGGTCCGCCACCACGGAGATCGGGATTCTGGCACCGTATTTGGCCGCTATGGATGCCAGAGTGGCGTAGGTTCCGTTGATTCGCTGACCAGCCGACTCGGCCTGTGCCTGCGCCTGTCCCAGGTATTGCGGATCACCGGTAAAGCCCGCCACCACACCCTCTCCGAACGCGGCGGTGCCTGTGTTGGCCTCGAACGCGGGTATGGCCGCCCTCCATGCGACAATGTGCTCCTGATAGGCTATACGGAAATCCGCCGGACAATCGGTAACGTCAATGGTCTGGAATGAATCAGCCACAAACTTCGCCTGTTCCCCGTATGTTCCGAAGGCACTGGCCTTTTTGGAAACGTTGGCAGATGCCTCCAGCACCTCGGTGATCGCGTCTGCGGGTGATCGCGAACAAGAGACCTGGAAAAATGACAACCCTACTGCAAGGACCCCTGGCAAAATTCGCGCGAATCGGTTCATGGCGGGAATACGTTCTGGTTCGTTCTGATGTAACGTTGGCGGAACATCCGGAGCACGGGCGGCCGGGTAATGTCAAGGCCGAACTTCACCCCGCGATGCCCAACCTCAATCTGATCGGCGACCGTGTGCGCAAGCAACGGGAGGCCAGAAGCATGACCCAGGACCAATTGGCCGGGGCCTGCCAGCGTGCCGGTTGGGACATTTCTCGGGTCACTCTCACCAAGATCGAGACCGGTGTGAGGGCCGTGAACGACGGCGAGATCGTGGTGCTCGCATCGGTGCTCAAGTGCGAAACGGGCGACCTGTTGGCAGGCGTGCCTTTGTCTCGCGCGCTGTCGGTTGTCCGACAAGGTGCGACTGCCGTATAGCCTCCCTTCGGCATCCGCCAGCGCAACGCGCCTTCCGACCGGTCGGGCAGCATCACATCCGCGTAGGCAAGGGCGCCCGGAATGGTGACGCCGGCCCCGAACACCGGACCGGTGCCCTCCGCCAGCAGCGCGGCGCTCAGCGCGAGCGCCGGACCGTGGCCCAGACCTTCGATGTCCACCTTCACGCCGCACCCATCGGGATCGTGGACCCTCCGGGCCACGTCGCCCACCTGGTAGCCGATGGCGAACGCGACTTCCGAACCGGAGTCGTCACGGAGTTCGGGCTTGTGGATTTCCAGCCAGAGGCGTTTCGGACACTGGCGATAGGCGAGGAACTTGGATTTGGAAAGATTGCGCATGGACGGAATTTGGGGGGCGGTCGGAACCTGGCTAACTCCCACTCGCGACAGAATACGACGCGTTCGGGCGAATTATCCCGGATTTCCGGCACCACCCTTGCGGAGTGCCCGCCGGATGCCTACCGTCTCCCGCGAAACAGCCCCCTGTTATATGCCGAAAGCCTCCTCGGAATCCGCCGTCGTCCGCCAATGGGAGATCCTCAAGCTCCTGCCTTCCGAACCGCCGGGACTCACCGTGTCCGCCATCCGCGAACGCCTGCTGGCGGGCTCCGGCATCGAGGTGACCAAACGGACCGTGGAAAGGGATCTGTCCGACCTGTCCATGGTGCTTCCCCTGTGTTCCAACACGAAATCCAAGCCCTATGGATGGCACTGGTTGCCCAATGCCAAATGGGAGTTTCCCGGAATGACCTTCGCGGAGGCCTTCGCGCTGGGATTGGTGGAGGACATCCTGCGCGCGGTGGCGCCTCCCAGACTGCTCGGCACGCTCGCCAGGAGGTTCGAACTGGCGCAGTCCAAACTCCGCTCGCTGCCGGGAAACCGGCTCGCCCGGTGGCGGGATCTCGTCCGCTACATTCCACCCGGCCCCGCTTTCCTTCCGCCGGCGACCGACAAACGGGTCAGTGCGGCGATCTATCAGGCATTGCTGGAGCGCCGGAAAACCGTGATCCGATACACCCGCTTCGGTTCCGATGAGACGAAGTCCCACACGCTGGACCCCATCGCGTTCATCCAACAGGGCACCCGGCCCTATCTGCTGGCGGCGTCGGCCCACGGGCACCCGGCGCTTTATGCCATGCAGCGGATCGTCCGCGCGGAAGTCACGGACCAACCGGCCGAACCCCCGTCCGGATTCTCACTCGACCGGTTTCTGGCCGAAGGAGGCATGGCCTTCGGCGCGGAGAAATCGATCAAACTGAAGGCCCGAATCAATGACGAACTCGCCCGGATCCTGGATGAAACCCCGCTGAGCGACGACCAGCGGATCACCTGGCGCGGCGGCGAATGCCTCCTCACGGCCACCGTCCCCGACTCCTGGCAACTGGTTTTCTGGATTCTCTCCCAAGGCCCGCGCATCACCGTCACCTCACCGGTCCAACTGAGGAAACGCATCCGCGCCGATCTGGAGGCCGCGGCCGCCGGCTACCGTTAGACGGAGCCGGGGTTGCCCGGTGAAAACGGACCACCGTGTGATGGGATTTCCATGCGTCTTATCCTGTCGCATATCCGTGGCACACTTGCGGCATGTCCAAGAACCAACCGACCACCCTCAACGCCGCCGAATTCACCTGCGCCAAAACCCGCGCCGCAGAGCTTCTTGCCGCCATCAAACGGAAATACCCCACCCTGAAACCGCGCGCGGTGCTGACCATCCCGCCGGACCAATGCGACCTGGACGCCCCGCCCGAGACGATCCTCCGCGAGTGCCCCGCCATCCTATCCAACAATCTGGCGAAATCCGAACTCAAGCATCTGCCCCCCCTTTCCAAGCAAGAGGCATCCGTTGAACGGGAACAGCGCGCCAACCAGATCCGCGAGATCTCGGCCGGCCTCCTCTACCGCGGCGACGCCCTCGTCGAACTCCGCTTCGGCCATCTGGACTATCCGAAAATCCGTGAACTCCAGACCGACGAACTCGTGGACCAGACCAGAACCCCGGTGTCAGGCGCTTCTATCAGGATTGTGCTTGGGAATATGCAACGATTTGCGACGAACTCTCCAATTCTGTTGCCAGACTCCAAAACACCTTGACGAGTTTTGGGGAATTCCATCAATCTCAAAACGTCACCAGCGCGATGCATCCCGGAGAATCGGGTGCGATTCTGCTGGCCTTCAACCAACCCAAAACGCCATTATTCCATGACACCGACGTTTGCACCAGTAATAGGCAAATCCTATGGGACGCCCGACAGCATTTTTCCGAAGAGACTACTCATCCTTGGTAGCTCGTTCTACTTGGAGGGCGCCTGCGACGAAGGCTTCGTAATGAGCAATGCCGAAGGCGCGGATTTCGGTCTCGATATCATAGGTATGTATCTTGATCCGGATTTCTCGGCGCCATGGAAAAAGACCTATTCAACGTTCATCAACAGCATTTTTGGCCACGCGACCTCCATTGACGAACGGGAGTCGTTCTTTGATTCGGTTGTCTTCTACAACTATTTACAGGTGCCTGCCGGAGAGAACCCCTACTCGGCGGATAACTACGACTACACCGCGGAGATACACTGCGAAGCGTTTCTCCATGTGGTTGAAAACACCAAGCCAGAAATAGTCATTTCGTGGGGAGACAAGGTTTGGGATGCTTTGCCAAATGAATGGGGATATGGAATGGCCAAATGGGGGGAACCATTGGCTTTGGACCCGCCTTTTGGCAGCTACATGGACTATCCGTTCGGAAATGAGACCATCCGGTTAATCGGAGCCCACCATCCATCCACAGGCTACCCTAGCGAATATCATCACGAGATATTCAAGGGATTGGGTGTTGTGGCCGATTCAAGTATCAATCGGAAACCGACATAGGACGAATTGAGTTACCAACCGGCTCTGACCTGAACTCAAAGACCTTTCTTTCGCTGTCCCACAGCGTCCAGGTCGGGTTGGGGTTTGAGCCTCTCGGTCTCCCCACCGATCCCGTGGTGACGGCGTAGGCCACCCCCTCATCAAGCCGGAACCCGCTGGTTTCCCTCGGTTCGTTGGCAGGATCCCCTGGCAGAGAAAACCATTCCTGCCGGTGGGTGTGTCCGAAGAAGCCGATGGCATGCCCATGTCGCTTCATCAGATCGAGCGTCAGGCGGGCGTGTTTCGAATCCAACAGATAGGGCCAGCCCTCGCCGCCGTGCAGCGCCGCATGGGCGACGATGGCTCCGGGTATTTCCAACACGCGGGGCAGCGACGCGAGCCACGAGACATCACCCTCGTCCAGTTCCTCCAGCGCCCGGTGGATGCCGTTCCACACCGGGTTGTTCCGCGACGCCTCCCGCGAGGGGACTTGTGACGGCTGGCGCATGGCCAGCAGCATCATGGCCTCGTGGTTCCCGAGCACGGAGGTGGCGCCGCGTTCGCGAAGCATCCGCACGCAGGCGGCGGGTTCCATGCCGTAACCCACGATGTCGCCACAGCAAACGATCCGGTCCACGCCCAAACGCTCCACCTCGCCCACCACCGCCGTCAGCGCGGCGAGGTTCGCGTGGATATCCGGAAGCAGGGCGATGAGGGGCATGGTTCCTTGCCCCATACGGCGACGGCGGACGTGATCTCGCATTCCGGCTTTCCGGAGATCCTCGGGCACATGGCGGAACGGCAGGATGGTTCCGCAAGTGGATTTCCGTTTCCGGTTTTTTGTGACGACCAGATCCGGCAGCGAGTCCGGAGCGCGCATAAATTATTAAATTTTGACCGTTTTTTCTTTGACATCGGCGCGGTTTTTGCGCAGTTGTCGGAAGCTACTGCCGATTTTGAAGTCCGGTCGTTCGCCACGTTTCCCTGCTATTTCGGAACAATCATCCTCCCCAACTGTCACAATTTCCCGGAAATCCGATAGCTCATGGTATGAACTCATTTCAGATCCGATTTTCACTCATGTTGCGCCGCCATCTCAGCCATGGGGGAGTGGGAGGTGTTGGCCCTTTTGGCGGACTTTTGCCCTTGGCTGCTTCGATCCCTACTTGTCCCCGGGCAAGCAGCGTTTGCTCCAATCGTCTTGACCCTGAGCCTAGATCATGATAGCCCGTATGTTATCGCGAGTGGTATTGCTGTTAGCCGGAAGAGAGATCGTTCCCGCTGGCGGTGGCTTGGCAGGAGGATCGTCATGGCTGCTATCGGCCCGGATGATCGGGATTTGGAGCTTGGCATTGTCATTGCTCGCCGCGCCGCGAGTCCGCGCCACCGAATCCGCCTCTCAAACGATCCGTTTGACGAGCGGATGGAATCTGGTGTCGGTTCAGGTCGGAACCTCGTTCACGCCCGCGCAGTTCCAGGCGGCGATGGCTCAGCCGGTGCGATTGCAGCAAATCTGGGGCTATCAGCCCACCGGCAATCCCTCCGTTCCCGGTTCGTGGGAGACTTTCCAGCCGCTGCAACCTCCGGACTTTCCATCGGATGTCACTGAGATCCGGCCCGGCAAGGGCTACTGGGTGAAGGTGAGCATGGACACCACCGTGACCATTACCGGCCCCCGCTGGGATGGCGGGGTCTCGCTGGTGCCGGGATGGAACCTCGTTGGCTTTGCCGGCCTCGATCTCGGCGAGGATGAAACCCAGGACCTCAATTCGGTGTTTGGCAGCGGGCTGGCGAGGTTGCAACAGGTCTGGACCCACGATAACGCCAGCAAACGCTTCTCCGGCTACGACCTCACTGCCGTGCCCGCCTTGCGCGAACTCAACCAGATCCGCCCGGGCCAAGCCTACTGGGTCTATGCGCTGGAGGCGGTTTCCGTCCAGCCGGGCCCCTATGTGATCCTCCCCGGCGATGCCGACGCCTCGCCGCTCGAAACCGAGGTGGAGTTCAATGCCGCCCAGTTTCCATCCCTCCCGAATCCCGCCGACTACGCCGGCACGATGATCCGCAAGGTCCGCCCTGGCAGCGAGGATGCGGAGTTCGACCTCAACGGCAACGGCATCATCGACACCCTCTTCACCCAATCCCACCTCAAGTTCGAGGTCGGCGTGGACCGCAAGGTCATCACCCTCGGCAACCGCGGCACCGGCATCGCCAACTGGGTGATCGCCAACGACATCCACTGGCTCTTCACCGCCGCGCCGGATGAGAAAAAGTGGCCCGGAAACAAAGGCCGGCCAAAGACCGCCTCCGGCGTGGTCTCCGCGGACAGGGACGTGGTGACTTTGTTCGTGGATCGCACTCAGTTGCCCCCCGGCAGCAGTCATGGGCAGATCACCGCTTATGTGGGTAGTTTGGTGAAAACGATCCACCTTCGGGTCGAGGTCCCCACTGCCAATGGTGACTGGCGCGGGTTGGCGACCACCAAGCGTGTGAACGGCCGGGAGATCCCGATCGGTGCCGTGGATCTCGGCATCAACCTGTTCATGAACTCGGAGAGTCCGTCGGAAAGCGGCTTCCGGGCCATCCTCAATAAGGACACTTCGTTGCTCTTTCCCCGCGATGTGTTCATGAACGGTGTTTTTTACTCCGGTAACCAGTTCAGCCTAACGACCAACTTCGAAATGCCGCCGGGCGACCGCAATGTTCCACCTTTCAATACCTTCCCTGCCAAACGGGCAACCAATGCCGCGACACCTTTGTATCAAGCGGGAGCGGACTACGATCACAATGGCGACGGGGTTCTCGATCCCTCCAACCCATTCCCCTTCCCGTTGCGTCGCCAGATCACCCTGCTCGGCCAGCGGAGGTCCCCGGACTTCTGCGATGGCACCTACATCGAGTCGATCACCGGGCTGCTGCCCAATGGCCAGCCGATCCTCGTGGAGGGCACCTTTTCGTTGGAGCGCCAGAACTTCGCACCCACGAAACGCAGCATTTTCAACCAAGCCACCACGCACGCTCCGATTCTGATCGGCGGCACCAGCGGCACCTTTTACCGCGAAAGCTCCATCAATGTCGGCAGCGCCGTCTCCATCCAAGGACTGAGCCTCACCCTCGGCATGACCTTCCCGGATCCGACCAAGCTGACCATCACGCTGATCGGCCCCGGCAAGACCGTCGTGCTTCACCAGGGCGGATCCACTTTGCCCACATCGATCAACCTCAGCGATTACAACGGCCAGCTGGGGCAGGGAACGTGGAAGATCCGGGTTGCCTGGTCATCCACCGCGGAGCGCGGCTACTTCAACTCATGGGGGATCAATATCCAAGGGCTCGCCACCTTTGCGGTGGCGGGGAAAATCGTGGGTGACACGAATGGCGACAGCACCAATGAACCTCTCGCCGGCGCGCAGCTGGTGTTATCGGGCTCGAACGTGATCCAGCAACTTCAAACCGAGGCGGATGGCACGTTCACCATCCCGGGTCTCACGGAAAACACCTACACCCTTTCAATTTCACGTGCGGGTTTCGAGGATCGCTTGATTTCGTTCTTCCTCAACAACGCCAACCTTTACCTTTACCATGGAACGGAGCTGGAACGTGCCCGGAATGGCGGCGGCGCGTCGACAAATTCCTCGGTCCTGACGACCGATCCGGTGGTTCTCACTCCTCTTGTCTTGGCGAACGGACCCGAATTGCGCGCCTCGCCTTGGATCGGGCAGGAGGATTTGTTCGTGCGCCTCAGCGCGCTGCTTTCGCAGTCAAGCCTCAACCAGATCGGTGGCAGCATCACCTCCTCGACCTGGAATTTCGGTGACGGCTCGCCGCTGGTCGTCTCGACCGATTCGCCCGACGACGCGGCGGGAGACACCGCCGCCACCCATACCTTCACGACCCCGGACACCTATACCGTCACCGTGCAGGTTTCGGGTCCATCAGGTTCGCTCCCAACCATGTCCCGCGTGGTTCATGTGCAACGCGCGACTCCCGATCCCCTCATGCCTCCCTCGCAGACCGCGGAGGGTTCAGTCCCGCCCCCCCAAGTGCTCGTTGCCGGCTTTGTGGGTGGGTTTGCCGCTCCCTTGGACAACCCGAATGTGGTCGAAGTCGCCCCGGGGGCGGGAACGACCGACCAGACGATTCTGGTCCGTCAAAGCGATGGCCACCCGGTGTCCGTCACGCTCACTGGAATCCATCGCGGCACCGTCTGGCAGGAATCGAAACGCGATACCGCCTCTTTTGACATCGACCGGGAACCGCTCATCGCCGAATCGAACGCCACCGACTTCCGCCCTGGCGCTGAGGACTCGGACTTCACCGGCCAATGGTATGTGAGTGGCGATGGCACGGCGACCTTCCCCTTCGGGTTCCGTCCGTTCGATCCGCTGGATGATCCGGCGTCCGATTCCTCGCCCGGGACCTTCGGCTCCTATCAGCCCCCGACGGTCGGAGGAGAGCCGATCCCCGAGCGATTCCGCTGTTTTGTCACTCTTGGCGGCGGCGTGTTCGCCTCCCGCGCCCTTCAGTCCGGCGACTTCAAGCTTCAGGTCGGCCGGGTCGAACCTTGATTCAACCCCATCCATTCATCTCCCACCAACTCATGCCATGATCCAACCATTCCGCCACCTCGCCATCCTGTCGTTGCTTTGGGCGCTTTTCGCCCCGGTCGCTGTCGCCCAGACCGCTTCTCCCAAGCTCATTCCTTTTCAGGGACGCCTCACCAAACAGGACGGGGGAAGCTACGCGAACAACCAATACACCCTCACCTTCAACCTCTACGACCAGGCCATCGGCGGCAACACCGTATGGACCGAGCGCCACGAGAAGGTCTCGGTCATCAACGGCATGGTCAATGTCTTCCTCGGCTCGGTCGCCGGCATCGGCAATGTTAACTTCGCCACCACCAAATATCTCGGCATCACCGTCGATGCCGATGACAACCCCGCCACCCCCGATCCCGAAATGGTGCCTCGCACCATGATTATTCCGGCCTTCCATGCCAAGAACTCCGACACGCTCGCAGGGTTCGATTGGTCGGCCATTCTCGAGGGAGGATCAAACAACCCCCAGAATGCGTTTATCCGCGGCGACCGGATTTCACTGGGGTCCATCACTTCGGATCGGATCGTGGATGGGACGATAACTTTCGCTG
Source organism: Verrucomicrobiota bacterium (assembly GCA_017301995.1). Classification (GTDB taxonomy): domain Bacteria; phylum Verrucomicrobiota; class Verrucomicrobiia; order Verrucomicrobiales; family Akkermansiaceae; genus Luteolibacter. The sequence goes on from JAFLEH010000037.1 coordinate 49,465, forward strand.
ATCTGCAGCCGGGAATTGTCGATTCACTTAGCGGGTCATTGGTTCAGTCGGCGCCCGTGCCGAGTTTCACCGCTCTGGAAGATATTGCGGCTCTGGATGCGGTGGCCGTGCAAACAGACAATTTGGGAATCTCCAAAATCGTGAAGGCGAGCACTGCTGATGGTTCGCGGAGCGCATTCTATGGCTTTGCAAAGGCAGCGGCCTCAGCCGGTGATCCCGTGACCGTTCAACAGTATGGACCTTTATCAGGATTCTCCAATCTTGTGACGGGCATGTCTCATTATCTTGGCTCAGTCAACGGACAGATCACTGCCACTGGTGGTTCAGTTCCGGTTTACGTTGGTCATGCGATGTCTTCTTCCGTTCTCTTTGTGGACTCATTTGGAGCAACACGATCATGGGGAGGTTCCAATTATTGGGGAAATGGTTCGGATGGGGAGTTGGACACAGCAATCGCTGGGAGCCAAAATTTCGGAAATACCCTGGATGGTCCCGTTGTCGTCAAGCAGTTTTCCAGCTTGAGAATCCGTGCCGGGCACACGGTTACAACACAAAGCCGCTGCAAAGGTCTTGTGGTCTATGTCAACGGCGATTGCACGATTGACGGAACACTGAGTATGACCGCCAGAGGGGCAAGTGTGAATCCTGTTGCCATACCCGATACGGGGATTCGTTTGGTGCGTATCAAATCCGATGGGCCAGGGCAATCTTTAGCAGCGTCAGATTTGGGATCAACAGGGGTGGGTGAGGTAGGTGACGCCTGGAAAAGTATCGAACTTTATCAGCGAGGTGCCGTAGGTAATGGCAAGATCTACACGATTGCGAAAACTGGTGGAGCAGGGGGGGCAGCCATTAGTTTCTATTCTCAGAATTATAATGGAACTCTTGGAAACAACGGTTTGTCCAAACAGGATGGATCTGGAGGAGGAGGATCGGGAACCGCAACTGGGGGGACTTCTGGTAGGGGCGGTGCGGGGACTTGTTACTCTGGCGGTGCTGGAGGGGGAGGGTTTTCAGCGGGCACTGATAATGGGGGCGTTGCGGGTAGCGGATCAGACACTGGTGGTGCTGGTGGAAACGGTGTCCAGACACCCTACAACGGTATCCAATGGGCATCTGCCGGGGGAGGAGCAGGAAATCTCGGGGGGGCAGGGGCTAATGGCAACGGTGTAGGATATAAGGGCGCGGATGGCACTGGTGGGCTCCTGATCCTGCTCGTGAAGGGTAACCTTACTATAGGCGCTAGTGGAATGATTGAGTCCCGTGGTTCGCCAGGTGGTGATGGTGGTCGCGCAGGAGGTTCTTCCGGAGGTGGCAGGATTTTGGTCCTGCATGGCGGAACATATTCGGCTGCAAATCAACCTACGGCGGTAGGCGGCTCAAGAACGGGCAATGGCGGCGCGGGCGGGGATGGTTCCGTCACTGTTGAGAAAATCAATCCTTAACTATCCCTTCCATGCCCTACCCGAATCACACCGCCTTCCCGTGGCGATTTATTCCCCTCGCTGCGCTTTTGCTTATTGCAGGAGCCGTCCACGCCCAATCCCTCCGCTTCTTCGCCCGTCCGGCGGAGGCTTTCGAGGGGGATGCCGTAGTGTTCACCTACATCGGCGACAAGCCGGGCACGGTGCCGCTATCGCAGATCCGGTCATGGAAGTGGGATTTCAACGGCGACGGGCAATGGGACGAGGAAAAGACGGTCGGTGAGGTCGATGGATTCACGGGTGCAGTCACCCAAGCCGTGGACATCAATACGACCTGGTATGCGACCTATGTGGAATCCGAAACGCCCGATGGGGTGCATGCGGTGACTCCCGTTTTGGAAGTCACCTACGATGCCGGAACGGGGTCGGTGACTCTCCCTCAGGTCGGCGTTACCGAGAACACACTCGGCCCAACCGGAGTCGCCCCGGATCCGGACAGGGAAGTTTTCATCAAGCGCCGTTCCGTGGGCAATGCGGATGTGACGGTGAACTTCAGTGTCAATCCGCGTTTGACCGACTACCCCGTGGCGCAAGGTGCGCCGGTGCGCCTCTATTCCCAAGTCAAACCGGTGGGCAACCGGACGCTGAGCGGGGTGGGCTACCTGTGGACGATCAATCCCGCTGGCGGCGGGCAGGCGATCATCCGCAGCGAAGCGAACCCTAATCTCAGCGGACTCGCCGTCGGCAGTTATGATGTCACGCTCAAGGCCACCTACACCGTGAGCTATCCGGACAAGCAGGGCCAGACGGTGCAGACAACCAATTCCGCAGGCGTCACCGAGACCAAGCGGGACGCGTTCCGGGTGGTCACGGTGCCGGAGTCCTTGAAGAAGGGCCGCGCCTACCGCCGTGGATTTCCGGAAACCTTCGGCTGGGAGGACATCATGCAGGCGTATCAGGCACTCGGGCCGAACAACAACCGCTATGTCTATTTCAACCACTTCGAGGACGCCTTCTTCCAGCAGCAGGGCAAAATGCTGACCGATGCCGAAAAAGCCGATCCCGACAAACGCAAGGAGATGGCCGAGATCGTCAACGAGAGCCTGCAAGGGCAACAACTCGTCGCCAACCAGCGGTTGGTCGAGGCACTGCGCGTTAAATACCCGCGTCTTGCAACCAACATTGACCCCGAGCGGGGCGATCGTCTCAACCCGCCGGCGGGAACCCGCGCCGAGACGGCCGCTATCGACCAGGCATTGCTCGATTACCAACTTCCGCTCTACTACGCGGCCACTGCCATTCAACTCTACGGCGCGGACATCCTGCGTAACAAGGCCCCGGAAGGTGCCGAAGCCTACCCACAGTTCCCTCAATACCTGACTGTTGAGGACCCCACGCTCAGCCAGGCACCCATTCCGATCAAGAACGAGTATTGGCAGCTTACCACCACCTTCGAGCGCATGTGCCTCGGCCGGATGGAAAAGGCGAAAAAACTCTACCGCCTCAGCGCCCAGGACAACACCGCCCTGGCCGAGGCGAAGGACGAGGCCAAGGTGACCGGCCTTCACAGTTACCTCGGCATGGCCCTGCTCGCCTCCGGCCAGACCGAGCAAAACTACCAGCTCAACGAGGGCAACAACCTGCTCGCCCACCAGAAGAACGCCCGCGATCTCTTCGAGCGGATCAACGCCGGCATCAACCCGCTGGGCAACGACGGCAGCTTCATTCCGAACGAAAGTTTCGCCGCGATCTATCAGGACGCCCAGGAGGCGGTGGCCGACGCGCGGGAGGCGGAAATCAACGCCCGTCAGGAAACCCGGACTTACGAGCACTACCAATCCGAACTCCGCAGCGAACATCTCGCCCAGCGCAACAACTACCTCACGCCGCTCAAGAACCTCACCAGCATCGATCCGACGCTTTACAACGACCTGCGGACCGTCGATGACCAACGGGACTACCGCGCAGTTGTGCAAAGCCGGGTGGAGGCTTTGCTGAAGGACTATCCGAATGCGGATGCTAAAATCCTTGGGGAACTCGGGAGTAACGTGATTTCGGTGTTGGATGCGGCAAAAGGAGTAGAGCAGGCAAAAAATGATCTCGGGAATCTCTACGCTAGAGTCGATCTGGCAAAGTGGGGGAACTCGAGGATGACGGCAATAATCCAATCAAGTTCGAAACAACTTCAGAATATTGATATTTTGCAGGGAATTGTTGACGGTTTGTTGACTGCTGCACAAGTCCAACCTGGTCCTGCTGCTCCAGCGCAGGTTGGAATAGCGCTATCTGGCGGGGTGACGCGGGGCCTTATTTCCGCTCAACGAACCGTTATCCAAACCATCCAGCAGGTTGAGATAAATGACTTAACAAACGAAAGGGAAATCCGCGGGCTTCTGCTGGAAGTCGGCAATCTAGGCATCGCTATCGACCGGGCGGTGAACAATCTCCGCCAATCCCAGCTCGCCCTCGACAACCAGCTCGCCCGGATGGACCGGATGATCGAGGACCTGGCGCACACGCGTGAGACGGCGGCCGACCTCTACTTCCAGGACCCGAGTTTCCGCGTCGTCGTCTCGCAGGCGATGCGGCGGGCGGAGGCGGAGATGGATTTCGCGATCGACCGACTTTACCGCCTGGCGAAGACGCTGGAATACGAATGGACTGAGGCCTATCAGAATCCGATCATCGTCCCGGTCAACAGCCAGGAGCCGGCGAGTTTGGAGAACCCCTTGTTCGACCAATTCACCCAGACCGATTCCCTGTTCTTCATCCGCGGCGCGGACGAGGCCAAGGACTACCTGGACGCCTTGAAGGCCTGGGACAGCAAGCTGCGCCGGATCAACATCGTGAGCGTGCGCGGACCGAACCACAGCGGGCCGATCACCGCCGAGCCGATCTCGATGCGCGAGACGATCCTCAACCTCAAGCCGGACTCCACCCGTGGCTACACGCTCGACCACAGCATCCGCGATTTTCGCAACTATCTCGAAGGTCGGCGCCAAGATAACTACTACAACACCGTCAACAAGTCTCTGGAAATCCCCTTTGCCACCACCATCGAGGACAACCGCTATTTCCCGGCCACCGGCAGCCGCTGGAACATGCGTGTCCATTCCATCGCGGTGGATGTCTATGCCGAAAGCGGCTTCTCCGACAAACAGGTGACGGAGATCGACCTGATCCAGAGCGGAGTAGTCAGCCTGCGGCGCTTCTTCGCCAATCCTCCGACGGCCGACGACCTGCGCAAGCTCACCTTCAATGTGGACGACATCGACCGCACCGCCTTTGCCGTCGCCTTCCCCGCCCGAATCAACGGCGCGACCGGCGGGCGGCCGGTCACCGAGTTCGACAACCTCGGCCTGAAGAACCGCCCGGTGGCCGCCACCAACTGGATCCTCCGCATCAACACCGGAGGCCCCACCAACCGCAACATCGACTTCACCAAGATCAAGGACATCGTGATCCGCTACACCTACACCTTCGGCAATCCGGAGGAGTTCCCCAATTTTTAACAACCAACCGAATCATTCCATGAAACGCGTCGTCATACTCATGCTGGCTTCCTGCGCGCCGGTTATCGGCAAGCTGCCGGAACTGGACACGGTCTTCTGGGGCCAGGTGCGCCACAAGACGAACCAGCCGCTGGTGCCCCTCGCGGGTGCCCAGATCCAGGTGATGGCCCGGCTCAACGGGGTCACCATCGCCACGGCGGAGATAGCCCCTGGGTCCTCCGCATTCAAACTGAAGGTGCCGATGGACGACGGCATCAACCCCCGCCTGCCCGGCACCTCGCGCTTCAACGAGCGGGTGCGGATTTTCGTTCGCAGCAATGTTCTGGGCGAGGAATATGAGGCGATGGAGTCGGTGTCCTCAGACGGGCTTTTGGTGGCTGCCGGAAAAGACGAAGCCGTGAAACCCGCGTCCACGCTCTCGGTTGCGGCGGATTTCGGAAGCGCGGGAGCCTCCCCCATGGCGCAGTGGCTGATGGCCTACGGACTGGCCCCCGATGCGACCTCCGCCGATGCCGATGGCGATGGCACCGAGAACGGAGCCGAATTCGCTGCGGATACCGATCCGCTCGATCCCACGAAGAAATTCCGCATCATGGAAGTCACGCGCATGGCCGGTAACAACTTCGTCAAATTCGGACCGATCCGTTCGACCCGCCAATACACGATTTGGTGCTCCCCCAGCCTCGGCCAGGACTCCTGGTCCAGCGTGGGAAGCCTGACGCCCGGCACCGATGGCGACTACTTCCTCTTCGGCCACCCCACGCCCGCGTCCCCCAATGTGTTCTACCGCCTCGAAGTCCATGCACCCTGACAGGATTCCATCGTTGTTGGAGCGCGGACTTCAGTCCGCATCCCTTGAGGTAGGGACGACCGGCCCCGGTCGTCCGACTTGTCCGCCGAATGGCGGGAGCCACCGCAGGGCGAGCCGCCACGCCCTAAGATCGTTCCGGAGCGGACTGAAGTCCGCGCTCCTTGGCTTGCTCGCGGTGATCTTTCTGGGAGTTCCCACCCTTTCCGCCGCGCCGGATGCCCAACAGGTCATTTCCCTCGCCTCCGGTTGGAACCTGATCTCGATCCAAGTCGGAGGCCCGCTCACGCCGGCGGCCTTCGCCGCCGAACTCAGCCATCCGGACCGCCTCCAGCAGATCTGGGAATACAACCCGACCGGCAACCCTGGCACACCGGGCCAATGGAACACCTTCCAGCTCTTGCAGCCGCCTGAGTTCCCCTCCGATGTCACCCAGATCGTTCCAGGCAGGGGCTATTGGGTGCGCGTCAGCCAGGCCACCACCCTCGACCTCACCGGGCCGGCATGGAGTGGTCCGGTGAGCATCGTGCCCGGCTGGAATTTGGTCGGTTTTCCCGGCCTGGATCTCGGCGGCTCCGAACAACAGGAACTCGCCTCCGTCTTTGGCTCATCCTTCGACCGCATCCAGCAGGTTTGGACTCACGACAACGCCAGCAAGCTTTTCTCCGGCTACGATCTCACCGCCATCCCGCAGCTCAGGCAGGTCACGGGAGTGCAACCCGGCCGCGCCTACTGGGTTTATTCCATCGCCCCCGGGCCGATCGCCCTGCAAGGCCAGCCGTGGGTCGCCTTGCCCGCCGACTCCGACGCTTCGCCGCCGCAGCCCTCCGCAGCCTATGTCGGCACCAACCCCAAATATGTTGGCAAGCAAGTCCGCCTGAAGAATCCGGACGGCTCGGATGATACTTATGATCTCAACGGCAACGGCATCCTCGACGCTGCCGACACGCAGGACACCATCCTCTTTGAGAAAACCTCCGACTCGGTGACCGTCACAGTCGGCAACCTCGGCGGCGGCGTGCTGCCATGGTCCTTGGAAAATGGCGTCGGATGGCTTTACACCGCCCCGGCGGACCGCCGCACCTGGCCGGACGGAGCCACCTCCCGCCCGAAAGGAGCCTCGGGCAGCGTTTCCTCCGAGAAAGACGCATTCACGCTCTATGTGGATCGCGCGGGCATGTCCCCGGAGCGCATGACCGGCGACCTAACGCTCTGGGTCGGCGGCCAGGCGTTTCCCATTCATGTCCTGCTGGATGTCGCGTCCATTGACGGCGACTGGCGCGGCTTCGCCACCACCACCCGTGTGGGCGGGCGCAATGTGTCCCTCGGCGAGGTGCGCCTGGTGCTCAACAGCTCGACCAACGACGGCGGCGAATCCAGCGGCTTCCGCGCCGTGCTCAACCGCGAGCAGTCGATCCTGTTTCCTCGCGATGTCTACATGGACGGCGTGTTTTTCACCGGCAACCAGTTCAAGCTCACCACCAATTTCGAGATGAAGGCCGGCGACCGAAACGCGCCGCCCTACGACACCTTCCCCGGAGATCCCAAGGACCGCGATTTCAACAACAACGGCAAGGTGGACCTGGCGAATCCGTTCCCCTTTGGCATCCGCCGGGAGGTTACATTGTTAGGAACCCGCGTCTCGCCCGACCGCCTGGAGGGCACCTACATCGAATCCATCCGCGGGATGCTGCCGCCCACCGAGGGGAACAACCTGGCCACCAACGAAACCCAGTTCAAGAGCGATGCCTTCCTCACCCGCAGCCAGCCGGTGTTCATCGAAGGCACCTTCGTGCTCGACCGCCAGAGTTTCGCCCCGACCAAGCGCAGCATCTTCAATGAACGCGCCGAGGTCGGGCTCTCGCTGGGTGGCTCGGAAACCACCACCCGCACCGCCACCTTCAATGTCGCCAGCGGGGTGAATGTGAAGCGGGTCACTTTGTCGCTCGGACTCACCTTTCCGTCTCCGGAGCTGATCCAGATCCGCCTCATTGCGCCGGATGGCAGGGATTTCATCGTTCACGAGTATGGCAATGCCGGCGCCCCCCCGGCCTCCATCACCATCCCGGACGAGGTGTTCGACAATATGAACGCCGCCGGCGAGTGGACGCTCCAGATCGAGTGGGACGGCAGCACCGGCGAACGCGGCGTGCTCGAATCCTGGGGTCTCGACATCGAGGGCAAGGCCACCCAGATCGCCACCGGCCGTATGGTCCGCGGCACTGGGAATCCGGAGATCCCCATCCACACTCCGATTGAAACCATCGCCGGAGCCGCCATCCGCCTCGAAGGCGGGGTGACCACCGCCACCTTCACCAGCGGCCCGGACGGGACTTTCACCATCCCGGAACTCACCGAGAATGACTACACTCTCTTCATCTCGAAACCCGGCTACGAGACCGCCAGCGTCGCTTTTTTCGTTAGCGATGCCGATCAGGCTCTCGGCGATCTGCCGCTCGTGCCGCTGGCCATCACCGAGCCGCGCCTGACCGCCGCGCCGCCGGTCGGCTATGCCGGCAACCAACCGCTGCATGTCGAGTTCACCGTGGATACCCCGCTGGGCTTTGGTGGAACCACCATCGCCTGGGACTTCAATGGCGACAACACGCCTGACCAAAGCGGACCGGTGGCCGAACTTTCTGAAGTCAGCCACGACTACGGGCAACCGGGCTACTACACCGCCAAGGTCACCCTGAGCGGTGGCACACTGCCTTTCGCCATCACCAAGGATGTCGCCATCCACGTCCATCGTGGTATCGCGGATCCTGGCGGTGGCAACCAGCAAATCCTCGTCAACACCTTCGTTGGCTCGCTCGCCGCCCGTTCGGATGCCACTGCGAATAACGCCACCGAACCACAAGTCACCGTCCAGGATTCCGCGACGGATCCGGTGACCTACCTTGGCCCGGCCACCGTCAACCTCCAGTCCGGCTCCGTCTATCAGGAGAGCATCAATGATCCCTCCGCCTTCGATGCCGACCGCATTCCGCTTGCTCCGGGCGCTTCATTCCCCGGCCAGGAGGACCTCGACCTCACGCCCAATCACCCGGCCCTGCGCTACCTTCGTTTCAACCAGAACAGCACGCTCAGCCCGGTGACCAAATACGAGGCGCTCACCTATTCCGCCACGCCCACCGGCAGCCGGAGTGTGGAATCCAACAACACCGCCGGCATCACCACCTACACGCCCCCCGCCGGCACCACCAAGCCGAACCGCTTCCGCATCGTCACCGCCCTCGGCGGCGCGGTGTTCTCGACAGAACCGTCCGCCGTGGGCGCGATCAAAATCCATCCCGGGAGGACTCTGCCGTGACGAGGCTTCGCCTCAGACCCAAGACGCAAGACTACAAGACTCAAGACGGAAGAACTGACAAGATCAAGCTCACCTAACCAACCACCCGCCGCCTCATCCCATCCAATCACCGACCATGAAGCCGTCCCATCGTTTCCAATCCACCCGCTGGCTCCGCACCTGCCTGCTCGTGACCCTCTCGTCATTCGTCATTCGACATTCGTCATTCGCCGCTGAGGCCCCGCTCTACATCCCGTTCCAGGGCCAGGTCACCAACCAGCAGGGTGCCATCGTCACCGACGGCCAATACTCGGTCATCTTCAACCTCTACGACCAGCCTGTCGGAGGCCAACCGGTCTGGTCGGAACGCCATACCAAGATCGGCGTCACCCGCGGCATGGTCAATGTCTTCCTCGGTTCGATCGCCCCGCTCACTAGCATCGATTTCTCCCAGACCAAATACCTCGGCATCACCGTTGACACCGACAACCTCGCCACCACCGCCGACCCGGAGATGGTGCCAAGGTCGCTGATCCTGCCATCCTTCCACTCGATGAACTCCAACAAACTCGCGGGCTATGACTGGTCGCCCCTGCTGGCAGATGGGTCGAACAACCCGCTCACCGGTTTCCTGCGCGGGGACAAGATCAAGGTTGGGACGATCTCCGCGGACCGCTTGGACACTTCCGCGGTGGATGCCTTGAGCGGCACCCTCGTGCAATCGGCCCCGGTCGCCAGCTTCACAGCGATGGAACCGATCAACGCTCTCGAGGCGGTGGCGGTTACAACCGATGGGGCTGGCAATGCCCGCGTGGTCAAGGCCAATGCCAATGAAGGCTCGCGCACCGCCTTTTATGGCTTCGCCAAGGTCGGCGCGGCAGCAGGCCAACCGGTTCTGGTGCACCAATACGGCCCGCTTGGCGGTTTCACCGGCCTTACCACCGGACAGTCCTACTACGTCGGCACCACCAGCGGCACGATTTCCACTTCCGGTGGCGTGGCTCCGATCTACACCGGCCATGCGTTTTCCAATACCGTTCTTTTCGCCGACGCGTTCGGCATCAGCCGCAGGTGGGGAACCTCCAATTACTGGGGAAATGGTTCGGATGGGGCCCTCAGCACAACTGGTAATGTGGATTTCGCAAGTGTGCTGGATGGTGATGTGGTGGTTAAACAATTCACCAATCTCACTATCAATGCGGGGCATACCGTCACCACCCAGACGCGCTGCCGAGGACTCGTGATTTACGTGAGCGGCGATTGCACGATCAACGGCACGCTGAGCATGACGGCAAGGGGGGCGAATGTGAATCCGTCACAAGCAAACTCGATCAATCCAACAGGAATTCAAATTATTAGAAGGAAGGCAGGAGGAACGGATACTCTTTCGGCATCGGATTTGGGCGGATCCGGGGCTGGCGGAGTCGGTGCCTCGTGGCGGGCAACCGAGGCGTTTCAGGGGGGAATTAGTGGCAATGGGAGAATCTACACTATTTTGAGAGAAGGCGGGGCTGGGGCCATGGGGCTTACGCGCCTAAACGCAGGTGATCCTGGCTTATCAGTCGCTGACGGGACCGGTGGGGGAGGGGCTGGAGGCGTTGACAATAGTGGAACAGGAGGAAATGGTGCTGCTGGAACATGCTATTCTGGCGGCGCTGGAGGTGGAGGTTGCGATAACGGTAATGGAGGTGCCCAGCACGGGGGTAGTTTTGGAGGTGCTGGTGGAAGTGGCTCGGTAGGTTCGGGCGGCGGAGCAGGAAATCCTGGCGGCGGTGGAGCCGCAAGCGGGGAAAATGGCACGGGAGGATTACTCCTGCTCTTAGTTAAAGGAAATCTGATAATTGGATCTGCTGGTTCAGTTAAGTCGGAAGGTTCATTTGGTGCTGCCGGTGGTCTTCCCGGTCAGGGTGGTGGTGGCGGCGGCGGTTCAGGTGGGGGGCGAATCCTCATTCTTCATGCGGGCACTAAAACGGGAGATGGCATTGTATCGGCGCAAGGAAGGAACATTGGCGGCAGAGGTTCTGCGGGTGGTAACGGCGCAGTCACCATCGACCAAATCAACCCCTAACAATCGCGCGGCAATGGTCATGCACGATAAGTCACCATCTGTTCTCGCGGTGTTATCCGGTATTCTGGCGATGTCCGCGGTATCCTTGTCTGCCCAATCCCTCCGCTTCCTCGCCCGCCCCTACGATGTCCAGGAAGGCGAGGCCGTGGTGTTCTCCTACCTCCCCGAGCAGTCAACGGTTCCCTTGTCATCCATCAAGGCCTGGCGCTGGGACTTTGACGGCGATGTGGTGGATGTGAACAACGCCAGCGATCCGGGTTGGGATCAGAAAAAGACAGTCGGCGGCAGCGTCACGGCCGACCAGATCAACACCACTTGGACCGCGGTGTTCAACGCGGCCAAGGGCACGGGCGACCCCACGCTGCGGCGCTACACGCCCAAGCTCCACATCACGACGACCGCCAATGTCGGGGTGGCCAACACCACGCCCGGTGTCACCGAGGATGTCACCGGCCTTGACGGCGTGGCGGACCCTACAATCACCGTGCGCAAGGCGGGCAGCACGGACGACACCGTGACCATCAACTTCTATGGCAATCCGCGCCTGGCCCGCTCGATCAACGCGAATCCCACGCACCCCGACCGCACACAGGAAATCAAGCTGTTCGCCGAGGTGAGTTTCAAGCGCGGGATCACCGGCCAGATTCTCGGTTATTCCTGGGACTTCGATGCCCCGGAAACCGGCGACGGTGGTTACGAGGTTCAGGACCAGCCAAAGGACAGCGTGGTGGCCCGGATCAGCCCGGATTCCAGCGGCGCGGACTACATCTATCCGAAGCCTCCGGACGGCGGGCGCAGCCGCTACCATGTCGCCCTGAAAGTCCGCTACTCGGTGGACGGCGGCACTCCCGTCTGGAGCCAGCCGTTCAAGCAGCTCGACTTTCTGGTGATCGAGGATGTGCCGGTGAATCTCTCGCTGGGTCGCGCCTATCGCCAGGGCTTCCCGGAGCGCTACGATTGGGATGACATCGTGAAAACCTATTCCTCTCCCGGCGCGAACGGCAACCATGTGTATTTCGGTTATCTGGAGAAGGCCTTTGACGACCAGTATGCCGCCTTGCAGGTGCAGCCCACCCATGTGAACCCGTTCCTCCACGACGAGGCCCGCAACATGGCCGAAGCGGTGAACGAGCTGCTGCAAGGGCAAACCCTGCGCGGCAGCCAGGGCATGATCAACGCCCTGCGCATCCGCTACCCGCGCCTGGTCGATCCGGCGACAATCCCGGCGCGGCTGCCCGCCCCGGCAGGCACCCGCGAGGAGACCGCCGCCTTGGAAACGGCGGCCCTCGACATGGGGCAGAGCGTGCAGTTCGCCTCGTTCGCCGTGCGTGCCTTCGGGCCCGGCATCCTGCGGGCTGGGCCCGATCCGGCGAAACCCATTCCCTATCCGCAGTTCCCCCAATATGTCACTTTCCAGGACAGCACGCTGGCCGGTGCCCCGATCCCGATCAAAAACGAGTATTGGCAACTCTCCGCCGCCGCCGACGGCCAGGCGCAAGCGCGGGTAGAGAAGGCCAAGCTCCTTTGGAAGCACTCGCTCCAGGACGATACCGCTCTCGGCGAAGCGAAAGAGGAATGCAAGACGGTGGCCACCCAGAGTTACCTGACCATGGCCCTCATGGCCAATGGACAAACTGAAACCCAGTTTGCCCAGAACGAAGGCGGCAGCCTGATGGCCCATGTCAAGACGGCCACCGACCTGTTCGACAAGATCAACGCGGGAGTCAATCCGCTCGGCAACGACGGTTCGTTCATTCCCAACGAAAGCTTCGCCGCGATCTATCAGGATGCCACGGAGGCGGTGGACGACGCCCGTTCGGCCGAGATCCAGGCGCGCGAGGAGCAGCGCCTCTTCGACCGCAACCAGGCTGATCTACGCAATGAACTCCAGAACCAGCGCGCCGCCTTCATCACTCCCTTGAAACTCCTCACCGGTATCGATCCGGCCCAATACAACAACCTGGCCACCGTCACCGACCAGAAGGACTTCCGCAACACCTTCAACAGCCGCCTCAACAATCTGCTGCAAAACTATCCCAATGCCGATCCAACCGGCCTCGGCGAGTATGGCGCCCAGGTGGCTGCCATCCTCGATGCCAAACTCAATATCGAGGAGGCCCGCACAAACCTGGGCAATCTTTACGCCTCGATCGAATACTCGCGATGGGCGAACCAAGAGATCCAGATCGTGAATGGCGGGGCTTTTGCGAAAAATGCACAGCAAGCCATGAACTCGGACACGGCAACCGCAATTGCCGCCGTGTTTGGCAATGTGAACGGAGTGCTGGCGCAGCAATTGCTCAAAGCCGGACTTAACAGTCAATCAAGTGCCATTCCTTTTCTGACTTTGGACGTGGCAAAAGGGGTCGCCGGTGCCGTGCCGCTTTACGGTTCTCCAACTCAAGGCGCGCTCTCCGCCGTCGAGCGCCTAATCAACATGCTCCAAAACGCCCGCATCGCCGACATCCAATTGGAGGCGGAGATCCGCAAGAGCCTGCTGCAAGTCGCGAACTTCTCCATCGCCATCCGCCGGGCCGAAAACCAATTGACCGAGGCGGAGCTTCGTCTGGACAGCCTTGAGTCGCAAATGGACCGCTACATCGAGGATCTCGCCCATGCCCGGGACACGGCGGCGAGTCTGTATTTCATGGATCCTTCGTTCCGGATTTCCGCATCCCAAGCCGAGAAAAGAGCCGTGGCGGAACTGGATTACGCCATCGACAAGCTCTACCGCCTAGCCAAGACGCTCGAATACGAATGGACGGAGCCATACCGCAATCCGCTAGTCATTCCGGCGACCAGCCAGGAACCGCCGGCCCTCACCAATACGCTGTTCGATAAGTTCACCAAGCTCGACAGTCTCTTCATCGTGCGCAGCGCGGATGAGGCGAAGGATTACCTCGACGCGCTCAAGGAATGGGACAGCAAGCTGCGCCGGGTGAATGTGACCAGCGTCCGCGGCCCGAACCGCAGCGCGCCGATCTCCGCCGTTCCCATTTCCCTGCGCGAGCATGTGCTCGGCCTGAAGCCCCGGACCGGCTACACGCTGGAACAAAGCATCTCCGACTTCCGGAACTACCTGGAGAACAACCGGGTGGCGAATTTCTACAACAGCGCCAACCCCACCTTGGAGATCCGTTTCCCGCTCGGGATCGAGGACAACACCTACTTCCCCGCCACCGGCAGCCGCTGGAACATGCGCCTCGCCAGCATCGCCGCCGATCTGTATGCGGAGTCCGGGTTCAGCGACCAGCAGGTGGCGGAGATTGACTTCATCCAGAGCGGCATGGTCACACTGCGCCGCTACTGGGCGAATCCACCCGCTTCGGACGATCTGATGAAGCTGAGCTTCAACGTGGACAACCTCGACCGCACCGTCTTCGCCACCGCCTTCCCGGCGAAAATCAACGGTGCCACGGGCGGCCGACCGCTCACCGAGTTCGACAACGCCGGCCTCGCTGGACGGCCCGTCGGCACCACCGAATGGATCCTCCGCATCAACACCGAAAACCCGGCCAACCGGAACATCGACTTCACCAAGCTCAAGGACATCGTCCTGCGCTTCACCTACACCTACGGCAATGCCCCCGAATTCCCCGGATTCTGACATCCCATCATCCTCCTCCTTTCAGGTAGGGACGACCGGCCCCGGTCGTCCGACTTGTCCGCCGCATGGCGGGAGCCACTGCACGGCGAGCCGCCATGCCCTAAGGGGGGTTCCGAGCGGACTAACGAGCGGACTGAAGTCGGCGCTCCGTTTTGCCCTTCCCGGTGCGGCCGCGGTCCTGGCGGCAACCTCTTGCGACAAACCCGCCGGGCCGCCACCGAAGGCCATTTTTCCGGACGACAAGACCCCCGTGGTGGCCACTGTGGGTGATGTGGCCGTGACTTACCGCAATCTCCAGCGCATCGCCGCCCAGAACGCCTACGATCTGGCCGACCCGAAACAGGCGGAACTCGCCCTGCGCGATGCCGTGAACTTCGAGACCCTCGCCAAAGAGGCCCTTGCGCGGGGTTACGATCAGGATCCCGAGATCCGCCACTATGTGCGCACCCAGGCGGTCCAGAAGCTGCTGTTGGAAACCGTGGACTCCAAGGAGACGGCTCCCGCTCCGCCGACCGAGGACGAACTGCGCGCCTACTTCGAGTCGCACAAGAAGGAATTCACGCCGCCGACCCTGGCCCGCGGCCAGATTCTCGCCTTGCTCAAGCGCAAGGGTCAGGAAACCGAGTTCGCGCAAAAGCTGGAAGCGGTGAAAAACGCCATCGCCGCCAAGGAACTGCCCTTCGGTGAATTGGTGAACCGACTCTCCGACGATCCGGCCGCGAAACAATATGCCGGCGTCACCAATTGGATCGTGTCGGGTGAGGAAAACAAACTCTACCCGCCCGCCGTGCTGGAGGCGGTCTTCGCCGCCAAGGATACCACCGCCATCGCCGGTCCCATCGAACACAATGACTGGGTGTATTTCGTGAAACTGCACGAACGCCGAGATGGAGCCGCCACCGCCTACGAACAGGCGAAAGGCCGCATCGCCCAACAAATGCAGCGCTCGAAGCGACTCGATTCCTACAACCGCTTTGTCGAAACCCTGGGCAAGGCGACCAAGGTCGAGACCTTCCCCGACAAGGTCCGCGAAGCCGCCACCGCCGGCCAAAAGCCATCCGACGGCCCGCCCATGGGACCGGTCAGCCTGCCAAAGAAATAGCCCATGATCCGTAGCGGTCAGCCATCATCCGGAGGAGAATGCACACATCCTGTGTGCCTCCTTTCGCCGCGCCTCGCCCAACGCCTCAAGGCCGTCTCCCTGTGCGCCTGTTTGGCTGTTCTAACAACCAACGCCTCCGCCGAGCCCAAGACCGGAGTCGGCCTGAACAAGATCTCCCTCCCTTCCGGCCCCGGATCCATCGAGGGCCTCGGCGATTCCTTCGAGCCGCAACTGAACTCCGGCACCTCGTCCTACTCGGTGAAGATCGCGGCCCCGCCCGGAGTGGCCGGTTTGCAACCGGATATCGTGCTCCGCTACAATTCCGGCGGCGGCAACGGTCCCTTCGGCATCGCGTGGTCGGCCGGCTTCCTGTGCATCCAGCGCCAGACCGAAAAGGGACTCCCCACCTACGGACCGGGCGACCGCTTCACACTCGGCGGGGAGGAACTCGTCCCGCTGGCCGACGGATCATTCCGCACGGAAAACGAATCCGCCTTCCAGCGCGTCATCCGGCAGGGCAGCGGTTGGGTGATCTACGAAAAGAACGGCACGCGGCGTTTCCTGGGATCCAAGGCGCTTTCTAGCAACCCGTCGCGCGTCGTCCGCCCCGGCGGCGGGGAAACCTTCGACGACACGTTCCTCTGGTGCGTGGACGAGGTGGTGGATGTGCACGGCAACCGGATGGAATACCTCCACAGCACCTTTCCCGATTCCCCCGGCCAAATCTACTGCACCGAGATCCGCTACAGCATCTTCGGCGCGAACCATCACGCGATCACACTCGACTACGAAATGCGGCCCGACGCCTTCTCGTCGTTTCTATCCGGCTTCGAGGTGAAAACCGGCCGCCGCTGCCATCAGATCCGCGTGGTTTCGTCCGGCGCGCTCGTCCGCCGATACGGCCTTTCCTACACGCTGTCATCGGACGATCCCATCGAACCGGTCGGCGGCAATGACGCCGGCCAGCTCTTTTCCCTGCTCCGGCAGGTGACCCAGTTCGACCGGAGCGCGGACAACAGCAACTTCCTCCCGCCACTGCGCTTGGGCTACACCCGCTTCAACGCTTCCGATTTCCACCGCGGCAGCTTTGTCAGCCCGTCTCCTTACTCGCTGGGCAACCCGAACCAGGCGCTCACCGACTTCAACGCCGACGGCCTCCCCGATTTTCTCTTCACCGACCCGCTCACCGGCGCGCATCAGGTGATCTACAACCACGGCCTCGGCCGCTTTTCGGCACCGGTCGGGTTTGTCGCGCAGCCGACCGGCGTGACCCTCGACCAACCGGGCGCCGATCTAGCCGACTACGATGGCGACGGCCGCATCGACCTCGTGCAGAAGGCGGGCGGCAGCACCTCGCAGTTCGTGTTTTTCCCGAACACCACACGCCCGGTCGCCAACGACGAAACCCATCCGTCCTGGGGCGCCGAGCGGACTTTTGCCACACCCTATCCGCCCTTTGATCTCGATGATCCGTCGGTCCGCACCCTCGATCTCAACGGCGACAAGCGCATTGATTTCATGCGCACCACGGCCGGCGGCTTTGTCTATTTCTACAACCGCGGCACCTTCTGGGAGGAGGACGGGATCTATCTCTTCGGTGAGCCCCAAATGGGAGATATCACTTATGCGGATGCCCTCGATTTCACCGATGGAGCCCATGTGGAACTCGCCGACATGAACGGCGACCGCCTGCTCGACCTGGCGCGCGTGCATCTTTTTCAAAACCAGTTGGAGATCCTCTACTGGCCGAACAAGGGGCGCGGCTCGTGGGGTGTCCGCCAGCCGATGTCCGGCACGATTGATGTCGGCACCGTGCCTATCGAGGATGTGTTCGTCCGCGATGTCAACGGCGACGGACTCGCCGATGTGGTCGCGGTGGCCTACGACCATGTTTCCTACTGGCTCAACCTCGGCAACGACGCGTTCTCGCGCCGTTTCGAGGTATCCGACACCCCGGAATACATCAAGGGCACCACCGTGCTCCAGCAGGCCGACATCAATGGCAACGGCACCACCGACTTCCTGTGGGAAAACTGGGACCCCGCCGCCGGCGCGTGGCGGATCGGCTATGTGGACTTCGTGGGCGCCGCCAAGCCGAACCTGCTCGCGGTGATCGACAACGGCATCGGCCTGCGCACGGAAATCAGCTACCGCCCGAGCAGCGATTTCTATGTTGAGGCGCTGCGCGGCGGCAACCCGTGGCACACCCGCGTGCCATTCCCCTCGTGGTGCGTGTCGCGGATCACCAAACGCTTCGGACTCGACCTCGATTCCGTTCCCGGCGAGGACAGTTATGTCAGCGAGTTTTCCTACTTCGACGGCTACTATGACACCTTCGAAAAGGAGTTCCGCGGCTTTGCCTTCGCCCGCAAGGTGGACCGCGGCGACGACCGCGGCTCGCCCGCCGGTGCGGCCTCTGGCGAGACCAATTCGCCCTCGACCATCACCCGCATCGCCTTCCACACCGGCCTGCCCGATGGACTCGACAACAATGGTGACACGATCATTGACGAGTTCGACGAAACCGCCGGCTACGAGGAGGAGGCGATGAAGGGCAAGCCGCTCTGGACGGAAACCACCCTGCTCACCGCCGAGTTCGACGGCTTTGACAGCGATGGCGACGGTTTCGTGGATGAAAGCGACGAGGGGCCGGGCAGCGGCAATCTGGCGTCCAATGCCGGGGTCTTCACCCGCGAGTGGAACACTTGGCAACTCAAGCCGATCCACACCGCCACCGCTGGTCACCCGCAACAACCCTATCCCACGCTCAACGGCCAGAAGGTGACCTTTCCCTTTGCCGCCCGCACCGAGAAGGAAATCATCGAGGCGGTGGGAACCTTGCACGGGGGCAGCGCCTATCCGTCCGCGCCGGTCACGCAACGCACGGAGACCGATGTCGATTTCTTCGGCAACCCCACCCAGAAACGCGACTTCGGCGTGATCTCCGGCGGTCCGCTTGCCCCTTATGACGACGAACGCTTCACCGCCACCCAATACGGGTTTAACCTGACCGCATGGGTCGTCGGCCTGCCCGTGCAGGAGTCGGTAACCGATGAGAACGGCGCCTTTGTCGCCCGCACCCGCGCCTACTACGACAACCTCGGCTTCGGCCAGGTCGGCGGCCGGGGCCTCGCCACCCGCAGCGAGAATTTCGTGGATGCCGCCACGCCGCTCGCCTCGACCACCCTTTACGATGCCTACGGCAACCCAACCCATGTGCGCGATCCGCTTTACGGAAGCCAGCCCGGCCACCAGCGGGTCTACACCTATGACTCCACCTTCCATTCCTATGTGGAAAAGGAGGAGATCGAAACCGGCGCCACCACCCTAACTGCTACCGCCACTTACGACAAGGGCGGGGGCGTGATCACCTCGTCCGCCGACTTCAACGGCAATCCTTCCTCCTACCTTTACGACAGCTTCTTCCGCCTGACCGGCATCGTGAAGCCCGGCGACACCACGGCCAAACCCACCCAGGTCTTCGAATACCAGCCCGGCGATCCGGTTCGCTCGCTGGTTTACGGCTATTCCCCCGCGGGCGATCTCACCCTGACCGTTTCAGGCGCTTCCCCGGTGGTGAGCCGGGTGAGCGTGAAATCCCGCGAAACCGCCGGTGGCGGCACCTTCGACATCGTCCAGATCACCGACGGAGCGGGCCACAAGCTCGGCACCATCGAGGAGGGAGCCACCGCCGGGCAGTTCGTTTACAAGGATGTGAAACGCTACACCTCGCGCGGCGCGGAGCGGGATAGCTACCTGCCCTTCTTCGCGGGGAGTCCCGATTTCCGCAGTCCGCCGCCGGATGGAAACCGCGTGACCTGCTTCATGGACGCCATGGGGCGCAAGATCTCCTGCCTCAACCCGCCCGAGAACCCCGGCGGTCCCCGCAAGGCCTCGCGCACCGACTTCCTGCCGCTCGTCACCGTGCTTTACGATGAGGAGGACAACGACCCGGCTTCCCAACACGCCAACACCCCGCATGTCCAATATCAGGATGGCCTCGGCCGGCTTGTCGGCGTGGACGAGAAGAACCGGGAAAACGGTGGTGGCATCACCACCTATCCGACCCGCTACCAATACGACCTCAACGACAACCTCACCCGCATCATCGATTCCCAGGACAACCAGAAGTGGATGGAATACGACGGGCTCAAGCGCATGACCTTCATGCACGACCCCGACCGGGGCGTGATGCATTACACCTACGACGATGCCTCGAACCTGGAGGAGACGCTGGATGCCAAGAACCAGCGCATCACCATGACCTACGACGGTGCCAACCGGATCAAGACCGAAGACTACCACGATGCCGCCGGACGCACCCCGGATGTCACCTACTACTACGATGCCGCCTCGGCGGTCCCTGCCGGCGATGGCAGCACCGTCACGGCGGCGAATCCGTTAGGCAAGCTCGTGAAGGTGGCCGACCTCTCCGGCGAGGAACACCTGTCCTATGATTCCCGCGGCCGCACCGCCTGGAAGATCAAGCGCGTGCCCGACCCGCGCAACGGCGTATTGGCGAGCTATCAATCAAAGTTCCAATACGACTCGCTCGACCGCGTGATCCGCCTCGACTACCCGGACGGCGATCATGTGGGTTACGGCTACAACGCCCGCAACCTCCCGCTCAACATCACCGGTGGTCCCGGTGGTTTCATTATCTCCAACATGGCCTACCTCGCCAGTGGCCAGCTCGACACCACCACCTACGGCAACGGCGTCGAAACCGACTACGCCTACGACCCGCGCCTGCGCTTGCGCAAACTGAAAACCGAAAACCCGACACTTCCAACTCCGCTCATCGATTTCACTTACGAGTTCGACGGAGCCTCCAATATCACCCGCATCGACGACCTCCGCAACATCACCGGCGAGCGGAGAAACACCCAGGTCTTCGGCTACGACGACCTCTACCGCCTCACCAGCGTGCAGTATCCCACGCTGCTCACCGGCAGCCCCGGCAGCATCAGCTACTCCTACGACCGCATCGGCAACATGCTCAGCCAGACCAGCAACATCACCGCCACGGAGAACGGCCTGCCTCTAACGAATCTGGGAACCATGTCCTACGGCGGAACCATGGGTCCCATAGGTCGTATGGGTCGTAATGGCAACCAACCCGGCCCCCACGCTCTCACCGCAGTCTCCGGCGGTTCGCGCAGCAACCCGTATGATGATAACGGAAACATGCAGTCCATCGACGGCCTCGCCTGCACCTGGGACTTCAAGGACCGTCTCGTCGCCACCGAAAACGCCCAGATGCGCGCCGAATACACCTACGACTACACCGACCGCCGCATCACCAAGAAGGTCTCTCAAAAGGGGAGCGCGGGCGTCCCGCCCGCATTTACTCTCTACATCGACCGCACCTATGAACTCCGTGAAGACGGCTCCCCCGTCAAATACGTCTGGAACGGTGAAACCCGCGTGGCCCGCGTCACCCGCAACCTCAACTCCACCGAACGCATCCAGCGCTTCGCCCTCCAACCCGGTTGGAACATCTGCGCCCTCGCCGTGAGCCTCACCAACGCCGGGACCCAACTCACCTCTCCCATCCTCGCCGAAGCCCTCCGCCACGATCCTGTCGCGAACACCTATCACCCGGTCGGCGCCAACGAATCCCTCCCCGCTGGCACCCTGCTGCGCCTCCGCGCCAGTGCTGCAGGCGAGTTGGCGTTGCGCGGCATCCCACTGGCAAGTTCATCCGTCAATTATCCTGTCGGCCGCAACTGGCTCGCCAATACCGCCTTCCAACCGCTCGACCTCGCCGCCCAAGTCCCCGCCGCCGCCTCACTCTGGTTCTTCGATGCCGCCACTCAAGCATGGCGCATCCGCCCGTCCGGCGAACTCGCACCGCTCGCCAGCACCCCGGCCAAACTCCAACCGGGCGAAGCCCTCCTCGCCGTTCACAACGCACCCTTCACCCTCGCCCCCGCCGATCCGACGCTGGAGGTCCGCTACTACCACCAGGACCACCTTGGCTCTTCCAGCGTGATGTCCGACGCAAGCGGCCAGCTCGTCAGCGAAACCGCCTTCTACCCCTTCGGCAATCCCCGCCAGGAACACGAACCGCATGGCATGAAGGAGGTGTATGGATTCACGCAGAAGGAGCGGGATGGGGAGAGCGGGTTGAGTTATTTTGAGGCAAGGTATTTATCGACCGGGATTGGCCGGTTTGTCACCGTTGATCCGGAAGCTGCTCGACCTTCAGTTACTCGAGCAAAGCCACAAGAATACAATAGTTATGCTTGGTGCACCAATAGGCCTGTTGTCTGCACTGATCCAAACGGTCACTCGACAGAAAAATCTTCGTTTTCCTCCGTCGCCGAAGCCCCGCCTGAAGATACGGCATCCCAAGTTCAGAGATCGTACACAGATACCACCCATGCTGACGCGACTGATCTAGCTGCGAAGATTCTACAAGCTTCCAAGGACCGCTGTTTGAAAGCGATTGAAATATGGGGACATGGGGAACCGGGAAGGCTCGCGGTTAGCAATCATAATCCATCAAATGACAACGATCTAAGTCACATATTAGTCGGAATCAACTTGCGGAATGATATATCGGGTGCGGCGAAGACTCAAAGTAAGATCGCTCAAGCCATCGACAACGCAACATGTGGTGATGCGATCATATATCTTATGGGGTGCACCGTGGGCAGGGGAGAATGGGGAGTGGCAACGGTTCAAGGCTTTGCGAATATTACTAGAAGGACTGTGTGTGCTCCGGTTGACTTCCTCCACCCTGGCGAAAAGCCGAGTGAGCTTTCCAGCGAAGGCAGGCTTATGTGTTTAGACCCAATCTCCAGCGAATCTCCGCCGGTAGGATCGTCACTTGGTTCGCCTCCACAGCGAGGTCCATTCTTAATGCTAAGTAAATGAACTAAGACATTTATGGGCTCGGTGCGCGCCGGGCAACATTTTTGCCTTGTCTCCCCAGAAAAGCCATCCAATCATGACCCACCTCACCATCATCACCCCATTCGGCGAGAAGACCGGCACCATTGCCGCTCCGGACGGCATGCCGACGGACCTCGTTCCCGGCGAAGTTCTCGAAATCTCGCACGACGGCATCCATGTCGAGCGCTACCTCTATTGCGACAAGTGGCGGCTCTGGAATGGCAAGCAATGGATGATGGGCGGGGCAATGTGTCTGATTCCTCCCGCTGCCAGCCCCGATGAGATCATCAAGCTCCGGCGTGAGTTGCTGACCATGTATGGCTGGCTCAACGAATTTCCTCCCTCGCCCTGAGATTCCATTATCGCCATGAAGCTTCCTTATTTCCACCCGCTGTGCGTGTGCTTTTTGCTGGCCCCCATGGCCCCGGCCCAATCGGCTCTCCCCGAGCCTCCCGTCATCCTCTACGGCCAGGTTTCCCCGGCATCGCCCACAGCCGATTTATCCACCGTCTCCTTCACCCTGACCGGCAACAGCGAGACGCTCACCACGACCGCACCCGCCCAAGTTGTCACGGTGAACGGCCAGGGCTTCTTCCTGGTGAGGATCCCCTTCGAAACCCGTGTCGTGCAAGGTGGATCGCCCCGGACGCCGACACCGGGCACGCTCGCTCTAACGACCTCCGACACCCCCTACACCCTCTCCGCCCAGGTCGGCGCGCAGACCGCCACACTTCCTGCCGGCAAGACCACGCTCCTCTACAGCGCCCAGCGCCACGGCCTGATTGATCGCATCGACCTCACCCTCGGCGGCGAGACCTACGAGCAATGGAGCCAGCGCATCTTCGGCAACCTCGTCTCAGGCTCCGCCGATGCCGACGGCGACGGCCGCGGCAACCACGACGAATACCTCGCCGGCACCAACCCCCAGGACGCCTCCTCGCGGTTTCTGGTAAAGAACTTTGCCCCGGCTCCCGGCGGAGGTTTCACCCTCACCTGGGATACCGTCACCGGCAAGACCTACCGCATTGAACGCGCCACCAGTCTCGCCCCGGACCAATGGACCCCTCTTCAGATCAACATCCAGGGCGACGGCACATCAAAGACATTCACCGACGCAAATCCCGGTTCGGCTCCATGCGTCTTTTACAGAATTGCCGTCATCCAGGAGTAGATGCTAAAAAAACGGCATCCATCCATTTTCCCCGCCTCCCGCCAGCCCGGTGATGGACTGGCGGGAGGGTGTTTGCCGGACGCGCGGGCCTGATGGAAAATCAGGCGGCGGCCGGTTGGGTGGTGGGGGAAGCGGTGGCGTGGTGGATGGCGGATGAGGCGTGGCAGCGGGTGGGCATCAGGACACAGAGGGTTCCGTCCGGGGCGGTCAGGAGCGTGGCGCTCATGCCGTCGGTGAACCGCAGCGCGGAGCCGATCGCCAGGACGTCGGCGAAGTGGGCGGGATCGTAGGCGATCACCGGAACTTCGCCGGATACCGCGGCCGGCACCCGGATGGAGACGGTTTCGGAGTCGGAATCGTAGTCTT